>NZ_AP024828.1:4346273-5795031 GCF_019668465.1 Mycobacterium senriense
AACGCGCTGACGACGGCATCGCAGCCGTCCAACGCGCGCGCGAGGGTCCCCTCGTCGCGGACATCGCCCTCGATCACCTCGGCGCCCGGCAGATCAGAGCGCGCCTTCGCACGGACCAGCGCCACTACGTAGTGACCGCTGGCCGTGGCGTCGCGGACGATCAGTCGACCGGTTGCGCCGGTTGCCCCCAAAACCAGAATCTTCATGCATTCTCTCCTAACGCACGATGGTCTACGTGTTAGACCTGGTCTATCTTCTAGACCAGGTCTAATATATGGACCCTGAGGCTGCGCCGTAAGGAGGCAGTTATTTGTAACCAGGTGAGATCAAGGGAACCCGTATGAACTCCGTGAACTCCGCAGTGAGCGCGATCGAGCGTTTCAGCCGATACCAATCCGACGACGCCGAGTCGGTAGGACCCGTGTATTGCCCGGTGCGCGACGTGCTCGACCGCATTGGCGACAAGTGGAGCATCCTCATGATCATGACCCTTGCGGCGCGACCCCAGCGCTTCAGCGAGCTTCACCGAGCTATTCGCGACATCTCCAAGCGCATGCTCACCCAGACGCTGCGCGATTTGGAGCGAGACGGACTGATCACCCGCCATGTCTTTCCGACCAAGCCGCCGAGCGTTGAATATCGCCTCTCCCCGCTGGGCGAATCCCTCCTCGAGCCGATGGCGAGCCTCATCGATTGGGCCGACACCCGTTATTCCGATATCCATGAGGCGCGTGCCCGCTTCGACGGCGCACTGTGTGATCTGGCACGTTAATACACGTTTAGCCTCGATTTTTCGGGGCTTTCTGCACATCTACATACGTTGTGCTGCAGCACCTTTCAAACTACTCGGCCATGCCGATGAGTTTAGTGCGGTCTGCCCGAATTCTCTCGTGTGGCTTAAGGCGACGCGCCGAATCCGCTGCTAACCCATTGTCAAGATCGCGCCCGTGGCGACGCCGATCACCGCCAAGAGGGCTACTAAAATCACCGTGATCGCCGCGCGCACGATCTCTTCTTCCGTGAGTCGCCAGCGCGGCTTCAATTCGGCGAGAATGGTGTCCCCTCGACAGGCCATCGCGTTCAGTTTTGCGACCGCCAAAAGGACATCGTCATGCCCGTGAGCCGCGTCTGTCTCGACTGGGTCGTGCGCGGCGGTTGCAGTGGTCATGTCAGCCCCCAGGCTTGCGGACGCCGATAGGCGCTATTGAAGGTCGAAAGCTTCGGCCTTCTCGTATATCCGAAGATACAAGTGCGAGATCACGATTGCGGTAACGATCCTTAACAGTCACAGCACACAGTCGTGCTCCCGCACTGCGTTTGAGATCTTGTCAACGCAGCTAGCGGTTGGTTCCAGACCCCGACGTCCTACATAGAGTGAGCCGATGTCCTCAGTTACAGGGTATGTCGAGCTGACCAGCTTCCTTCGCTTTAACCAGATCGCACACCTCGACCCACTGCGTGAGAAGGCTTATGGCCGATAATCTTTCGGCGCCCTGGTGTGCCGTGATCTCCGTCAGGTGATGTGTTAAAGGGTTACGAATTGCCAATTGCAACGCCGGCCCGTCCTCTCCCCCGGCGACGTCGTGCCGGAGCAATATGCAAAAACCGAATATGCCGGGTTACCAGTAAACCTCAGCTTGTTCGTTATCACACTGCGCGCCAAGCGCTTTCATAGCAGGTTCGCACGGCCCTCGGTGGCTGGCGGTGGTGGCCCATAGGCCATGCCAGTGATCGATCTTCGTTGCCCATCCCTGCCTATGTCTTGCCCCTTCGGAAGGGGCCAGCACGATGCACAAGGCGCCCTGCCATCGCAAACCGCAGGCCGAGCAAATGTGCGCGCCTGTGCGCTCGCTCTACCTGTGTCGAGCACGGGAGCGTTTTGAGCCGCCGCTGTTCGGGTACACGACGCCCACAATTGTGACCGCAGGGGCGCGAAGTTAGCAGGGCGAATGGACACCCGCGTGTTGCTCGCCGGCCGCTACGAGGTGCGCGGCAGGCTGGGTCGTGGTGGCATGGCCGAGGTTTATGACGGCTGGGATACCCGACTGCGCCGACCGGTCGCGATCAAGCTCCTCCACCCGGCCGTGAGCGCCCAAAGCGGCATGCGAAACCGATTTGACGCGGAGGCCCACGCGGCCGCGGCACTCAACCACCCGAATATCGTCGCTGTCTACGATAGCGGCGAGCATGACGGCAGGCCGTTCATCGTCATGGAGCGGTTGCCCGGTGGAACCCTGGCTGACGAGGTGTGCCATGGCCCACTGTCACAGCAGCGGGTCCACGCCATGCTCGACAACGTCCTGGCCGCGCTGACTGAGGCACACCGCGCCGCCATCTTGCATCGCGACATCAAGCCCGGAAACATCCTGCTTGGCCCGGGCGGCGCGACCATGAAGGTTGCAGACTTCGGGATTGCCAAGACTCCAGAAGCCACCAAGACGCTGACCGGCCACATTCTCGGCACCGTTGCTTATCTGAGCCCCGAGCGACTCGCCGGTGCGCCTGCGTGTGTTGCTGACGATCTTTACGCGGTGGGCGTCGTGGGCTATGAAGCACTCGCCGGGCATCGCCCGTTCCCACAAGAAAATATGGCGGAACTCGCCGGTGCCATTCTGCACGGACGGCCGCCGAAGCTGGCCGAACTGCGACCCGACGTCGAACCCGGCCTGATCATGCTGATCGAACGCGCGATGGCGCACGACCCGCGCCAGCGGTTCGTTAGTGCAGAGGAGATGCGCGACGGGCTGCACCACCGTCATACCGCGGCCGCAGCCATCCCGGTCGCCCCGCCGCCGTACCCGGTCACCAAGTTGCTGGAAGTGCCGGTTCCCGACCCGCCCACGAACACTTTTTCCCCGGCACTGGTCTCTTCGACGACAAGCCGCAGGAGAAAGGTGCTGAGCGTCCTGGCGGTCTTGGCGGTACTGATCCTTGTCCCGCTGGCCCTCGCGCTTGATGCGTCGTCCTCGCACGCTCCCGGAGAACCGGCCACGACCACCAGCACGACGGCGCCGGTCCCCGTTGGTAACGCCGAGCTACCACCACACCCGCCGCCGACGCAACAGCCTCCCGCCCCGCCATGGCACGGCCCTGGTAAAGGACACGGCAAGGGCAATGGAGGGGACCGGGGAGATTAGCGCGGCCACCCGGAGCAGTGCGGCGGGAACGCTTTGGGGTACGTAATCTGACACAGTCGCCGAGGTGGCTACGTCAAGAGCCTCAGCGCGAATCCGCGTGTGCGTCAAGGTGGCCGCCGCTGGTACGACGGCACCGTCACGATCATCGACAGCGACGACGTGCAGGCCCGCCGCCGGCCGAATCGACGAGGGAAACGGAATCGCCGGCCGACATCCAACGCTCCGTTGGCTGGTTGCCAGGCATCGACGGCAACGCCTACGCCGCCGAAGGCGTCACCCTGTTCACCACCGAGATCCATCCCACCGACGACGGCTATGACTTCAGTCAGCACAAGGAAATGATTGCGTGGCGCCGCTAAGCGGCAGGTTGGGCGAGTTCGTGGTTGTGACACAAGGGAACCCGATCGCCACGATCGCCATGGCCCGGGTGTCCACTCCCTTGCGCCCCCACCAGATGATCCAATCCACGGCGGGATGGGATTCACGTGGGAATTGTCCGCGCACCTGTACCTCAAGGGGGCGCGGTCTAGCCCGTTGTTGCTAGGGGAGGCTGAGGTGCACCGCGAACGTCTAGCGCAGCTGATCGGTCTTTGAGCCATCAGTCTGTGCAGACGCCTTCTGTCGACGACATGAAGGCCCGCTGGCGCCACCCGAAGTCGATGAGCTGGTACGACCGGTGTCAGAAGCGGTTCGCCGAGCTGCCGGAGAGATGACACTCTGTCCCCTGCTTGGATTTTGACCGACCCGGCGGCTATTTGGCGGGCGGGATACGGCGGAAACGAATACGGCGGGATCGAGCAAACGAGTCTTTCCATTCAGCCGGCACGTTAGGACGACCGCAGGCAGCCCAACTGCCCGGGGTGTCACGGGCGGCCGCTAATTCAACGTCAATGCCGTCTACATCAACTTGACCGAACCCACGCGGACAACACAGCGCCGTTGAACAACTGCGCAAACGCGATCCGGCGCTTCTGGCCTAGCATTCCCACCATGACCGACGAAAACGATGAGCTAGCAGCCGTCCTGCAATATCTAGAAGAAGACGAGAAAACGGCCCTTGAAAATGGACGCAAGGATCTGGCGGAAAGGATCGCCACCCAACGACGCAAGCTCCTCGAGCCACCGCCCACTGATCTGGTTGCACTCTTGAACGACATTGCTGACGGGCTAGAAACGAGCCTTGAAGCAGCGGGGGTCGATGACATTCTCACCGGCGACACGATCACCTATATCCGTAAAACCGCCAAGGAGATCGACCGCTACGACCGTTGACGCGGCCCTACACGGTGCGGGCTGGGTGGTCGGGCGGCAAATGACTACAACTAAAGCACCCCAACCGGTTTCAGCGCGTGCTTCTGCTCACGGCTGCGCACGTCCCCGCGTGACAACGTCAAAGCTAGTCTCCTGGCCAGGGTGCCTAATTCGGCGTCGACCTCTTCGTCGCAGTTGGGATCATCGGCGTAGACACGGTCGACCGCGGCCCGGTAATCCTGACCGTCCGGTGAAAGGACGCCGGCTCGCCCCTGGCCACCATGCTCGCTCGCCGTGGACTGACAGTTTGCGTCCTCGATCGCACCGACAAGGACCCACCCGGGCGGCAAAAAACGATTAGGCGATCGAATCGGAAGTCTGCCAATTCATTTGCGTGAAGGCAGGGTTGGTTCCGATGGCGTAGCGTTATTGCGCATGTTAAGCAATGGCGGAGCGGCGTGGAGACGGCTGTGAAAGCGGCGGACGAGACAGAATCAGCGACGGCGATGGAGCCGCACTTCGAAGAGGTTCAGGCGCACTACGACCTCTCCGACGATTTCTTCGGAACCTTCCAGGACCCGTCCCGCACCTATAGCTGCGCGTACTTCGCCCGCGACGACATGTCGCTGGAGGAAGCGCAGCTCGCCAAGATCGATCTGGCTTTGGGCAAGCTGGACCTGAAACCCGGCATGACGCTGCTCGACGTCGGATGCGGGTGGGGCTCGGTGATGAAGCGTGCAGTCGAGAAGTACGACGTCAACGTCGTTGGCCTGACGCTGTCCAAGAACCAGTGCAGGTTCGCCCAGAAGCTGCTGGATCGGGTGGACTCCGCGCACTCGCGCCGCGTGTTGTTGCGCGGCTGGGAGCAGTTCGACGAATCCGTCGACCGAATCGTCAGCATCGAGGCCATCGAGGCGTTTCCCCAGGAGCGGTACGCGCCGTTCTTCCAGGCGTGCAGCAAGATGCTGCCCAGCGGCGGACGGATGGTGTTGCAGGCGATTCTCGGCCACCCGCTGAAGCGCTGGCCAGAAATGGGCATTCCCATCACGATGACCGATCTGCGGTTTATGCGGTTCATCGCCAAGGAGATCTTCCCGGGCGGGTCGGTGCCGTGCGACGAGGACATCGTCAACCTGTCGCGGGACGCGGGGTTCGCGGTCGAGCAGAAGGAACTTTTGGACGAGCACTACGTCCGCACGCTCGACTTGTGGGCCTCGGCACTGGAAGCCCACCACGACGCCGCGGTCGCCGCGACCTCCGAGGAGGTCTACCAGCGGTACAACAAGTATCTGCGGGGCTGCAGCGACTTCTTCGCCCGGGGAATCAGCGAGTTGGGGCAGTTCACACTGGTCAAGGGGTGATCACAGCGCGCCGAATACCAACGCCGCGCTGCGTCCGCCGAATCCGAAGCAGTCGGTGATCATGACCCGTAGTCACCGTGCCCGCGACCAGGCAAGGACGCCGCCAAAGAGAAAGAACCACATGGTTTGGCGCCGACCAATTTTGCACAGCCCGACGATGACGATGACCACGCCGGCCACGATTGCCGGTGAGGGGCGTCTCACTGATGCGCGGGATGCGGTACATCTCGCGTGATGCACCCTTCTCAGCGATGCCAGAAGTACACAAGAATGGCTCTCTGGGTTAGCGGAACAAACGAGCAGTATCGGCAAGCGCTATTCAGCAAACGTTGGGTTTGAAATTTCGGGCTTTGGATAGACCTCAAGGAAGTTGCCGCTCCTGGATAGCCGGCACCTCACGAAGGGAGCCCGTCGTGGCGTTCTCACACATTGCATCGAAAACAACGGCAGCAACGGCTGTATTGGCGGCAGCCGGAATCCTCGCGGCGACGCCGGCATTCGCCGATCCGCAAGTGCTGCAATTCGGCCAGATGGCCGAGCTTTCCAGTAATGGTGGCACTATCGACTACACCGTGAGCAACCTGCAGCCCAGCGGCCACAACGACGGCGTGTGGTACTCCGACGTCACGGCCAAAGGTGTGAGCGGCAACGCCACTCCGAACATTGCCGACTTCAACGCCCGGGCCGTCAACAGCTCCACGTTCGCGGTGCTGAAGGGCAACCAGACCGACGGCCTTCCTGAGGGGCCCCTCCCCTTGGGCACCCCCGTCACGGGGCGCATTTACTTCGACGTGCGCAACGGTACGAACCCCGACAGTGTCGTCTACCGGGACGCCGGAGGCACGGACAAGGTCGTCTGGAAAAGCTAGCGACTCGCCTACACGGTCGATGAACGCCTGATTCGGGCTACAGCCCGGACGGTACAGTTTGGCCATTTACCGTCACCCCGACCTGCCCGGTCTTCGGATTGAACTCGATCTTGCCGTGCTCGAAATTCGACACGAGCAAATCACTGACGGTGTTCACATCGCTGGTGGGAAAGCCCAGCGGACCTGCCGAACCGTTTGTGCCCGTGACCGCAGGCACGCCATCGGGATCGCGTGGGACATTCCAGGCCTCCCGGATCTTCCCCAAAGTGATATATGCGGGCGTGCCGGCCTCGTCGTTCTTGGCGGTGATCACGCCACCCTGGAACTGCTGGAATACCAGGCCGCTGTCGCGTGTTCCCGCGTTCCGGTCGCCCGTCAGCGGCTTGCCGAGAGCCTTCTTCTGGTCCTCGGTTGCCGTCGAGTACTTGGCAGCGATCGGGCCGGTGAGAGTTACCTCGATGTCGCGCTCCCCGATGAGCTTTACCTCGGTGGGCTGCGCTGGGGATTTGGACGTGGAGGTGGCGCTCACCGCGACGTGAGGCGGTGCCGACGCATCGACGCTCTTGCCATTACTGCAGCCGACGGCGGTAATCAGCGCGACGGCGGCCAGGCCGACGACTGCCGGGTAGCGGTATGCGATCGTTCTCATGGGCTTCCTCTCAGTCTTGCTGTAGTTGCGGGTCAAGTTGCGGATGACCTCCTCGCCCGGCGGGGTCGTATGACGAACCACGTGAGTGGCGCAGGCGGTCGGCGTCTTCGTAGCTCCGAACGAACTTACGCCGCGGTCATAGACGGCGAGCCAGAGCACCGCTCGGCCCAGCGACGCGGACCGGGCACGGCTCCCCCGCCGTTCTCCCGCCGGTTCTACGCTTGTTATTCAGGCTCGCCGTGCAGATCGTGGTGGGCTGTCGGCGAGCTCACCATCGGTAGCTTGCGAGCGCCGCCCAGCGATCCCGCGATGCCAAGCGTCGTGGATTTTCATGTTATGGACGACTGAACCGCAATCGCTGCACACAAAGAGACTGGGTAAACGACGCGCCTCGTAAAGCTCGTAATCGGGTCGTGCCTGGTAACGCCCGATATTCGGTTCTTGGTCTGCCATGTGGGTGCCCCTCGCGTCTTGGATAACACGTGCAGATACGTCGATGTCTAATCGGCGATGCCGAACTGAATTTCGGTTTTTTGGATCCGGCGTCGAGATGCCAAAAACCGAGTGTCGGAAGCATTTGAGCACCCTGCTGTCTATATGCGGCGAACTTAAAAGTACATAACCTGCTGCCAAGGTGTGTACTCGCGAAAATGTAACTCAGCTTCAAACGAGTGGCCCATCGTTTCGACATAAGACTGGCTGGGGTTAGGACGTCGTCCTGAGCGACTCGATGTGGCGGGCCAGCATCGCTGTCCACCCGGCGATGTAGCGCTCATCGTCTGTATCCGTCGCAGGCACGCGGAAGACGGTGTTTGTCGACTGCTTGCCCAGCAGTGCATCTACGCCGATAGCTGCGATCGTCTTAACGTCCTGATGGCTCGCTTTCGGGGCCCAGCCGTCGACCCAGTCGGCGACTTCGGCGTAGAGGCCTTCGATAAGAGCGGCGTAAGCACTGTTGAGCCGCGGGGATTGCTCTGGTGGTGTGCGCGCGGTGATTTGGAGGAGCTGAGTTTCTTCGTCGAGCACTGTGAGGACGTAGCGGCCGAGCATGGTCAGTTCGATGCGCAGATCACCAAGGCCGGCGAAGAGCGTGCGGATGTCGTGCATCGCACGGCGTCGGTCGAGTTGGCGGTCGATGCCTGCCTCGAGGAGCGCTTCCTTGGACTTGAAGTGGTGGTAGAGCGCTCCAGAGCCCGGTGCCAGGCCTGCGGCGGCTTCGATCTGGGTGACGCTTGTCGCTTGGAAGCCCTGTTCGCCGAAGAGGCGCATGGCCTCGGTGACCAACCGATCTCGTGTGGGCGCTGACGGCATTGACGACTCCAAAGTGAGCTCTTAATATCAGGCAGAGATTACTTTAGCGCACCGGTCGACACGCTGCTAGGAGATCCTGATGCCGAGCACGGAAAATCCCCTCCCGCAGGGTCGAGTCCGGCGCACCATGCCGCTGGCGGG
This sequence comes from Mycobacterium senriense, assembly GCF_019668465.1. Taxonomy (NCBI): domain Bacteria; kingdom Bacillati; phylum Actinomycetota; class Actinomycetes; order Mycobacteriales; family Mycobacteriaceae; genus Mycobacterium; species Mycobacterium senriense. The sequence continues at coordinate 4,354,993 of NZ_AP024828.1, forward strand.
GTTCACCGCGCGCGCTGCCGGCGGACGAATTGTGGCCGGACTGCGGGAGAAGGCCGGCAGTGCCGGGGCGGTGGATCGCTTTCATGAGCGCACCGCCGAGCGTTATGCCCAGCTGCTCGGACACTCCAAGGGCGTGCTGATGAAGGCCGGGCAAATCTTCTCGATGGTTGACTCCAGTGCCGTTGGCAATGGCGAACTGTCGCCCTACCAGAAAGCGTTGACCCGGCTGCAGGCTGATGCGCCACCGATGGATCCACAGCTCGCCAGAGAAGTCCTGCAGGCCGATTTAGGGCAAAGCGTCGAGGAGTTGTTCGCCAAATTCAGCGATGAGCCTATGGCGGCGGCCTCCATCGGCCAGGTCCACTATGCGGTGCTGCCGGACGGCCGCGAGGTCGCCGTGAAGATCCAGTATCCCGGTGTGGCAGAAGCGATCCGCGACGATCTGGCCAACACCGAATTGTTGACCACGTTCTATCGATTCGCGGCTTCGACGTCAGGTACCACCATCCCTGATTTGCGGTCGGCGACGCGGGAGATCGCCGCGCGCATATCCGAGGAAATCGACTACCGGCACGAAGCCGCCACCATCACCTCATTCAGCCGGCTCTACCGCGATCACCCGTTCATCCGCATCCCCGAGGTCATTCCCGAGGCGTCCGGTGATCGGGTATTGACGATGTCCTACCTCGACGGCATGGACTGGGCTGCAGCCCAGCAGGCTGACCAAGGGCTCAAGAACACCTGGAGCGAGGTGATTTGGCGATTTGTTGCGGGTAATTATCGGCACTCGAGCTTATTTCACGCCGATCCGCATCCGGGCAACTACCGGTTCCTTCCCGACGGCCAAGTCGGGTTCCTTGACTTTGGCTGCGTCAAGGTCCTCCCCGAATCGCTACGCCGCAATGTAATCGCGGTGGCTCGGGCGATGGCGGAGGGCCGCAAGCACGACGTACGCGACTTGATGATCGCAATCGGGTTTTTCACGATTGACTCCACCATTACCACCGAGGAGGCGTACCGGTGGTATGCCGAAATTTTCTTTGAACTGCTTGCGCCGCAACCAGTCACCTATTTGCCAGACACCGCCCAGCGGGCGATTCGTGCGTTCATTGACGTCCGGTCGCCAGATCACCTGGTCCGTCGCATGTCGGTCCCCCAAGACTTGGTGTTCACGACCCGGATCAATCTCAGCGTCAACACAATATGCGCAGCGTTGCGTGGAACCGTTCACATTCGCGCCCTGATCGACGACCTTGATGGTGCGGCCGAGCCGATTACACCGCTGGGTAAAGAGCACGTCGCGTGGGTGCGCAAGCGCGGCCTGCCTTTTGGGCTGGATGCCCGATGAACACACCTGAGACCACGACTACGGCGCGGCTTCCGTGGGATCCTGCAGACCCCTACCCGTTTTACGAGCGGTGTCGTCGCGACGGCAACGTGGTGTGGGACGACACCGCACACGCCTGGCTGGTAGTCGGCTACCACGCGGCCCGACAAGTGCTGGGCGAACCGGGATGGACCAGTGATCCACGGGCAAACCCGAACACACGAGCAGCGATAGATGCCTTGGGTTCGGAAATGATCGACCGGTCCATGCTGCTCACCGACGGGGCCAACCACCGTCGTCTGCGGGACTCGGTGCGTGATGTGTTCACACCGGCTTTCATCGCCGGCCTGACCGACGGCGTCCAGGCCATTGCCCAGAACGTGATCGACTATCCCACGGCGGGCGCTCCATTGGACTTCATGAGCGAGGTCGCTCTGCCGCTGCCGCTGACCGTGGCAGCGGAGTGGTTAGGTCTGGATCCCGGCACGGCCGAACTGCTACGCGCAGAGTCACCGGCGATCATCCGTATGCTCGGCGCACTGGCCGACTCTGAGGAAATCAACGCCGGCGCGGCGGCCTTTGCGGCAATGGTCGCCGAATTCTTGCCACTAGCCGCGGATCGCCGAGCACACCCCGGCGAAGATCTACTCAGCTTCATCGCCGCCGCCCCAGCACTGCAGCTCGACGACGTCGTCATCACTGCAATCCTCATCGCGGTCGCTGGCCACGAGACCACCGCAAACCTGTTGGGTACAGCCATGATTCGGCTCTTGGAACCCATGGCGGACGGCCACCGACAAATTGACACCCTCGACCCAACCGACCCGGAGGTGCTCACCGAACTGCTACGTCTCGACGGGCCAGTACAAGCCACCGCCCGCACCGCCACCCAGGACCAGCACGTGGACGGCTCGGTAATCGCGGCCGGCCAGCAGGCCCTTGTGATCGTCGCGGCCGCCAACCGCGATCCGACCGTCTTCGATCACCCCGACCAGCTGCACCCAGACCGCGGCGGGCCCGCGCCCCTGGCATTCGGCTACGGAGCCCACTACTGCCTCGGTGCAGCGCTGGCGAGACTGGAAATCACGGCGGCCTTGCGTCAGGTCCTGACCCGCAAGCCCGAACTGCTCGACCCCGTCACCTGGCGCGATACGCCAGCCATCCGCGGACCACTCAGCGTCCCAATCGTTTTCCATGCGCCCGCGGCGAGCTAATCGTCGGTATCACGTGCCGTCTTTGGAAAGGACTCTGCCGTGACTACCGCCGCGCGCTCGTCGGTTGCGACCGCTGAAACACCCGATCCGGCCGGAGCCGCGCCGCAGTGGACGTGGCTTCAGCAGTTGGGTTTCCGACTGCTTTTCATCGTGGGTGCTGGAATGCTTTTGGTCACAGGTGGTGTGATCCTGCTGGTCACAGTGGATGTCAATGTGGTGCTCAACAATGCGGGCCGGTATCCACTCCAATCGGGGATCTGGCTGCTCGCCCAGATCGGCAGCTACCTGATTCGCGGTCGCGGCGTCGAGATCACCAAGTCGGCCGGCTCAGACTTGTTGTGGTTCTGGTGTTTGCATCTCGGTTGGATCGTGGTGGCACTGCCAATTGCCGCGGTGTGGACGGTCATGGATCGGCGGCGTTCGGAGTACCGGCGTCTGGCCGCATCGCTGATTGTCTTCGCGCGCTTCGGCTTAGCGGTGGTCATGATCCTCTACGGGCTGGGCAAGGTGATTCCCGTGCAGATGGGGTTCATGGCGCTGCCGTATCACCAGCTGCGGTTGGTGGGCGATACCAGCCTGTTCGAGACACTGTGGGGCTTCATGGCGGCCTCTGAGCCGTACTCGGTTGCGACCGGGCTGGTGGAAGTGGTGTCGGGAGTGCTGCTGCTGTGGAACCGTACGCAGCTGCTGGGGGCGCTCGGGTCGGTGATGGCCATGGCGCAGGTGTTCATCCTGAACATGGCTTACGATGTGCCGGTCAAGCTGGCTGTCGGCGAATTATTGTTGGTAGCAGTAGGTATCACGGTGCCGTACTGGTCGAACCTGGCGCGCGTGGTGTTCAATCGCGGCGAGACTCGCCCGGTCGAGCCCTGGCTACCGCTCGGCGCGGACAAAGGTTGGCTACGGCGAACCGGCGTGGCCGCCAAGTTCGGCGTCGCCGGGATGATGCTGGTGTTCACCGCCGCGCGGGGTGCCGTGTTGTTCACCGTCTATCACACTCCGACCTCAACCCTCGACGGGGTCTGGCGCGCAACGTCATTCACTGTCGACGGACGCGAAGCAACGCTGAACCAGACGAGCCCGCAGCCGTGGGCCAACGTGGCGATCGCCGACCGCAACAAGGTGCCGGAGATCGGCGTGGTCAGGTTTGTCAGCCAGGTGCCGGCTGGTTACACCACCACGTGGCTGCTCAAGGTCAACGGGGACCGCCTGGAGTTGCGCACGCGCGAGTCCGATTCGGCGCAGGTCCTGCTGCGCGCGACCCAGTCAGATAAGGATCACCTGGAGCTGACGGGCGAATTGGACGGCAGGCAGATCAGGGGCATGTTCGAGCGCCGGTTCATGCAACGCAATGAATCGAGTTTTCGGCTCATCAGCCCGCCGATACCGCTGGATTCGGTGCGGTAGTCCCTGCCCTCGGCCACTGTGCGGCCCATCAATTGCTGAACAGCTGGGTCGCCTTCGTCACCAGCTCCACGACGCCATACCCGAACGGGAGGCCGACCCATAGCCACGGCAACGCCACGAGCGCGGGTTGGACGCGGCGGTCGCTATCTGAGTCGGTCATCGTTGTTTCTCCGTTTGCCGTTGGAAGACGGTTGTGGGCTCGAGTAAGGCGTTCTCGGGCAACGCGAGCTCGTGGTGTTTGGTAGCCACGGGCCTGATCAGTTCGTTGCAGACCACGCCGACGAGTAGCAGGGCGATCATCGCCGCGAACGACACGACGTAAAGATCCGGGCCGTGTTTTCCCATCGCTTTCTGCGAGTCGGCGATCGCGTTGACGATCAGTGGTCCCAGCACGCCAGCAACCGACCAGGCGGTGAGCAGTCTGCCGTGGATGGCACCAACCTCGTACGTGCCAAACAGGTCGCGCAGGTAGGCCGGGATGGTGGAGAACCCCGCGCCGTAGAACGACAGAATCAGCAGCGTGCAGACGAGGAAGGTCACCTTATTGGAGTTGGTCGTCAATTCCATGGCCAGGTACAACAGAGCGCCACCGCCCAGATAAAACCGATACATGTTCTTGCGGCCCAGCAGATCTGACAATGACGACCAGCCGATCCGGCCCAACATATTGGCCAGCGACAGCAATGCGACATACCCGGCGGCGGCCGACGCCAGCGCAGCCGATTTGGGGACAGTCGGGAAGAAGTCCTGATAGATCGGTGCAGCCTTTTCGAGGATGCCGATCCCAGCGGTCACGTTGAAGCACAACACCACCCACAGCAGCCAGAACTGGGGCGTTTTGATCGCGTTGGCAGCCGATACGTTGGCGGCGCTGATCAACGTCCTGGGCTTGTAGGGTGTGGGTTCCCAGCCGTCCGGCGTCCAACCCGGGGCCGGCACCCGCACCAGCATCGAGCCCATCGACATGAAAACCGCGTAGGCGCAGCCCATTACGAGGAACGTTCTGGCAACACCGTCAGTGGTGCGGCCGAACGCGTCGAGCAAGGTGCTTGTCCACGGCGATGCGATCAGCGCTCCACCGCCGAAGCCCATGATTGCCAGGCCGGTCGCCATGCCCGGGCGATCTGGGAACCACTTGATCAGCGTGGAGACCGGCGAGATGTAGCCGATACCGAGCCCGACGCCGCCAACCACTCCGTAACCGAACACAACAAGCCAGTATTGATGCACCATGACGCCGGCTGCCGCGACCACCAGCCCGCTGCAGAAGCAGGCGGTGGCCACGAACATCGCCCAGCGGGGGCCGCGGTGGTCGACGCGCGTGCCCAACGCTGCCGCCGAAAGACCCAGCATCACGATGCCGACCGTGAAGGGCAGCGCGCTGGCGGTACCGGAGATGTGCAGGGTTTTCTCCAGGGGAATCTTGAATACGCTCCAGGCGTAGACCGAGCCGATGGCCAAGTGGATGGAAAGCGCCGCCGGGGGCACCAGCCAGCGGTTCCATCCGGGGTTGGCAACGATTCGCGAACGGTCGAGCAAACCAACGGTTGCCATGAATCCCTCGTCTCGGGTCGCTGGGCGGGAATTTCGTCCCGTCGTCACTATCGGATCTGCGAAACCGCCGGGTCAATATTGCGTTGCTTATCGTCTTATAAGTGAAATCTATTGAACGGGAAGAGGTTTAAGCCTTAGCCGAGATGCGGAATACGCCGACCTGTGGTGTGAGGTTGCCTGTACGCCGCCGCAGCGCACGGAGCTGTGTGTTCGTCCACGAAGTCGATAGCGGTGTAGTGGTCACAGGGTCGACTGGTCAATGATTCACATGGACCCGCAACCGTGACGCGGTCGACCAGGCCGGCGGCTATCAGCGCTCGGTTCATCGACAGGCTGCCGTGCGAGCGCTTGCGATCGTCGTGGCCGCCAACCGCGATCCGACCGTCTTCGATCACCCCGACCAGCTGCACCCAGAGCGCAGCCCTGGCATTCGGCTAAGGAGCCCGCTACTACCTCGGCGCAGCTCTGGCGAGACTGGAAACCACGGTGGCCTTGCGCCAGATCCTGACCCGCAAGCCCGAACTACTCCCCCTCGTCGCCTGGCGCGGTACGCCGGCCATCCGCGGACCCCTAGCGTCCCAATCGTTTTCCGTGCGCCCGCCGCGACGGCTCGTCGGCCCGCCGATACCGCTGGATTCGGTGCGGTAGTCCTTTGCCGGGCACGCAACTTCAATCTTGGGCGCTGCCCATCCGAGGTCACACTTCGTGAACGGCGCATCACCCTCACCTGACTGCTCGTCAATTCAACGGACACCATCGCCATCAGGCTGACTGGCGGGTAACGGGCGATGTCCGAGATTCAGGAAGTGGAGTCAACTCCAGGTGGACCGTGCGGCCGAACTTGGACCGCATGAGCCGGTGTGCCGATGGCACGAGCACACCATGCAGGAAAGGGTATTTCTGCCGCAGCAGACGTGCCGCCTTCAGATATTCCGCCCCCTCCAACAGACGGACGTGGCCAGGTAGCGCAGCTCCCGTCGGCTTGCCCGATGCCGTTGCCGGGCCGAATTCGACGCTTGGGTTGCGGCGCATCCGGCGCACTTTGACCGCCCGTTCGAAACTTCGAAAGTAGGCGCGATCTCCTTCCACCACGATGCTGACCGGACTGGAACCCGGAGTGCCGTCTTTGCGAAAGGTGGTGAGCGCGATGGTCTTCTGGCGCACGAATGGGGCCAACGTCGAGGTGGTTGCCGTGCCGACGGAGCCCAAGACATAGCCGAGTTGATGTAACCGCAACGCGAACGCAAGCGCCAGCGCAAACGACACCACACCCAAAATCCACGCTTGGCCGACGGAACCACCTACGTCGAGGTCGACAGCATGGTTCACCGTATGCACCGTGTTCGCGACAAGAAATCCGGCGAGCGCAGTGGCCAGCGCGTCCTGCCAGATCAGCGCTAACAGCAGGGTGACGCCCAGGCCCACCTGGAACGCGCCCACGTCATGCAAGAAGTGCCGGTGCGTACCGAATCCGACGGCATCGGCGAAGGAATTCGGATCAACCAGGCACCACACCCCGATCCCCGCGGTGACCGCTCCAACGGCGGCTGCGACGGTGATCAGGTATATCTGCGCCGGCGTACTCGAGCGAGGCATCATGCCGTCCTTCCGTAAGTGCTTGCTTCTCCCCCCTTCTCGCTAGACGGAATAGGACATCGATATGTGACGTGATGAGCGATGGTGCCGGCCCGCGGTAAGTGTTCCTACCGCCGAGGGATCAACGAGTCACGCTCTGGTGCGCGGCGCTCGACAGGTTGCGTGTCTGGACGTCGGTGTTGCCACCATGCCCGCAAGGTTTCAACGTCGATCGGCGTCGTGGGCTCGTCAAAGGGCGATGGTGCGGTGTACATGATGCCTTCGTTCGCCGTAAATTGAAGACGGCTACGTCCACTATTTTACCGCATGCATACTTCGCGGCGAGAATATACGCTAGCGTCTACTAAGCGGATATCTGGGAGGCGGCGTTCGCGCAAGCCATCAAGCCGTAGTAGGCCTTCGCCGTCAGGTGCAGGGGTATTGCCCGTTGAGCACACAATTCGCCGGTGGCGAGTAGGAACCGCTCAGCACGCCTCTGAGGCCACCTGTCGCCGAACCGCCGGGCGCAATGACGCGATTCCAGTTCGCGGGGGCGAGAACAAAGTGCGTGCCCGATTGGGTGACGGTGCTATTCCACGTGTGCACGACGGATTGTCCCGCCGGCATGTCGAATTCAAGCTTCCAATCGGATAGCGGCGCCATACTCGCGTTGGTGATGGTGAAGCGGGCGATGAAACCGGTCTGCCACGTATGTTCCACCGAGAACGTCGCCGCGGCCGCGGCCGCGTGCGCTGCGGGGGTGACGGCGAGTCCGAGGGCGGCAACCATCAATGTCGACACGGCTACGTGAAGCGCTGTGCGCCAGCGCTTCACGCGATTGTTCAGTCGGGCCATAGCAGCCAACACTAGAGTCCAACAGGCGATATCGACTCTCGCCTCGCGGGTAAGCTGCAATACCTTTGCTCAACCGAAACCGTGATGAAATTTGGTCTCGACCACCCGCGTGGCGAGCCGACCCAGCCGTCCGCGGGCCTGAGACGCTCCCCTGCCCGTGGGCGGGTGGGCTCCAGCGGGGCGCCCAGGCCGGCCTTTTCACCAACGATCGCCGCGCGACTCGGGAGTATCCGCGTGCGCCCCCGAGGCGAGCGGATGGAATTCGTCGAGGTCCTGATGAACGACGAATACCACCGCGATTCTTGGCCTTTCAGCCAACGGCGTGCGACGCGCTCAGTCCGCCCCGCGGCCGGTGATCTGCTGCAATTCATCAATCATGCTGGACGCCTGGGCTTTGGTCAGGTCATCGGGGACTTCCCGGCCGGCCTCCTGTGCGAGTGTGTGCAGGTAACTGCGCTGTGGTCCCGTCATCGGCTCATCGCCGGTGGTCCATTCGGATGGGTCCTTTTCCGCCGTTTCGTTCGGCGCCTGACGCGTGTCTTCGCTCATGTAGCATCACCTCCCACCGCGGAATAGCCATCGCACACTTGTTCGAAACATGTCACCGAGTGGCGGTCCGGAAACGGTGACCACTGGGGTTTGAGCGATGCCTGAGACCACTGGGACCGACTCACCCAAACCATCCCCCGACACCCCACCCGCTGGAGGCCCATTGTCGCCTCCGTGCCATATCTTGGATCGTCCGAGACTTCGATCGAGACGGAGGGCATGTGCTGGACGACGACACCACGCTGTCGCCTGCCGACCTGCTCGAACTCAATCGTGGCCTTCAGGGCTCGCCGACGGTCCGCCTGCTGGCCACGCTGAACCTCAACCTCTACGCCACCCTGATGGAGCGTCAACTCAGCGGCGGCGTGGTCCCCGAGACCGACCTGGTCGTACGCCTCGAGCGCGACCTCGCCGAACTCGATCAGGCCGGCGAGCAGTCCGGCCTGGCCCTGATCAAGTCCTGGGCCAGCCAGGGCTGGCTGCACCGCGTCGCCGACCAGCGCTCCGGCGTCGAACGCAACCTCTGTTACCTGACTCAGGAGGCGCGCCGGGCGCTCGACTTCATGCGCGGCATGCGCAGGCAGGACACCATCGCCACCGGCGGCTCGATCAACGGCATCGCATCCCGCCTCAAGCAGGTCGCGCTGCGCGTCGGCAATGACCCCGATCGCATCCGCGCCGGTATCGAAGCCGAAATCGCGGTGCTCCAAACCGAACTCGACGCGCTGGAACAAGGCGTCACCTCAGACGACCACAGCCATGACGTCGACCTCACCGACGCCTACGACGAAGCCCACGCCATCGCCCTGCAGATGGAACGCCTGATCACCGACATCGGCCAGTACGGGACCATGATCGAACGCGCAACCGCCGCCCTGGACGAGCCAATCGACAGCAACGTCGAATACCGCGACCGGCAGCGGCGCATGTACGCCGACTACGAGGCCGCCTGGGACTCCCAGGGCCGTGACTCGCACCGCGCCTTCCTGTGCATGATCAACGACCCCGACCAACGCGCCGAGTTCGAGGCCGACGTGGCCGCCGTCGCCGAGGCTCTGCCCGCGCTCGACCCCGCCCTGCGCAAGGTGATGGCCGGCTTCTTCGAACTGGTCGGCCATCAGATCGACGAGGTGGAACGCATCCAGCAGCGCTGCGCGCAGCGCGTCAAACGGTTCACCGCGTTCGGCACCCTCGAACAGAGCCGCGGCGTGGCCCGTCAGCTCAACGAGGCTATCGGCGCCGCGCGCAACCTGCTCAAGGCATCGCTGACCGACTCTCGACTGGACATCGAACTCCCCCTGGCCCGCCACGCGTTCAGTTCGGTTGGCGCGCTGAGCTTCCGGATCGGCGACCTGTCCAACCCGAAGCCCGCTCAGGTCGCCGAGGGCGAGGTCGACCTGACCAGCTTCGCCGCGCTCACCACCCAGGTCGACGCTCCTGCGATGTCGGAGATGATCAACACCGCAATCAGCTCCGGGGCGAAACTGTCCCTTCCGGACGCGGTCGCGATGCTCGATTCGGCCTACCTCGGCCACGTCATCGTGCTGTGGTCCTGGGCGCTCAAACAACCGGAATCCGCACAGGGTTCCGAGTCGGTCACGGTCCGCTTTCAGTCCCTGGACGGGCGCGACCGCGAAATGGAGGTGCCGCACTTGATGTTCACCGAGCCGGTTTCCACCCTGCTGGGGGCTACCGCGTGACCGTCGAAGAGACCGTCGACTACAGCGGGTTCTCCGCACTCCCCCAGGTCGACCAGACGGCCCGCGCCCCGCACCAGCGCCGACCCCGGTTCGACGGCGACGTATCCGAGCTGCCCGACCGGGCCTGCTGGGCGCTGCAGCAGCTGCTGACTCGCCGCTACCTCAGTGCCGAAGCCGATCGCGACGTCTACACCTGGGTGCTGGAGTACCGCGCCCAACTGTCGGTCAGACTGTCCGAGCTGGATCTTCTGCTACGCGTCGTCGAGGGCGCTGACGTCGCGTTCGTCGAGCAGGCGCGCTACGAATCCGCCCGGGGGGTAAAGCTTTTGCGTCGCGAGCCGCTGGGCACCTATGACTCGATCCTGGCGCTGCACCTGGCGCAGATGATGCGCGCCTCGGGTGATCAGGCGGTCGTGATCAGCCGCGACGAAATGCACGGGCTGTTCTCCGGCGTGCTCAACGATGTCGACCGTGACGCCGTCACCTTCACCGCGCGCATCGACGGCGCCATCGCGCGACTGGCGTCGCTGGAGATCTTGCGGAAGACCCGCGACGACGAGGACAGCTACACCGTGAGCCCGGTCATCAACGCCGTCATGACGGCCTCGGTGATCAGCGAGCTGCAGCAGCAGTTCGAGATCCTTCTGGGCGGCGCCGTGCCCGAGGAGCAGGGCCTCGACGACGAGGAGGAACGCGAGGATGACTGAACAGTTCCACCTGTCGCGCCTGCAGGTCATCAACTGGGGTGTCTTCGACGGGTATCACTCCATCGGATTCAGCGAAGGCGGCGCACTGATCGCCGGCGCCTCCGGCAGTGGCAAATCCTCACTGCTGGACGCTATTTCGCTCGGCTTCCTGCCGTTCAACCGGCGTAACTTCAACGCCTCGGGCGACAACACCGCCGCCGGGTCGAGCGCGGGCCGGCGGACCGTCGACAAATACGTTCGCGGCGCCTGGGGCCAGCGCAGCGATGCCGGCACCAGCAAGGTCATGTACCTGCGCGGTGACGGCACCGCGTGGTCGGCGATCGCCGTCACCTACCGCAGCAACACCGGCCGCACCGTCACCGGCCTGGTGCTCAAGTGGCTGACCGGCGAATCTCGGTCGGATTCCTCGAGCCGGTTCGTGCTGGCCGACGGCGACCGCGATATCGAGAGCGTCTGCAACCGCTGGGCTGCGGGCCGCTTCGACGCCGCGGTGTTCAAAGACGACTGGCGGTTCTCCACCAAAGTGGAATCGCAGTACCTTGCCCAGCTGTACGCCACCATCGGCATCCGCGCCTCCGACGCCGCGCAGCAGCTGCTCGGCAAGGCCAAATCGCTGAAAAGCGTTGGTGGGCTTGAGCAGTTCGTCCGGGAGTTCATGCTCGACGAACCCAGCAGTCTGAGCCGGTTGCCCGAAGCGCTCAAGCAGATCGACCCGTTGGTCGACGCCCGTGAACTGCTGGCCGTCGCGCAACGCAAACGCAAGATCCTCGGCGACATCGAAAAGATCCAGCAGCGCTACGCCTCGGAGTCCTCCGACCTGGGCATCATCGATCTCGTCGACCAGCCGATGGTCCGCGCCTACACCGATCACGTCCGGCTCGCGCAGTGCCCCGCACAGATCGAATCGCTCGACGCCACCATCGATCAGCTCGGCAACGAATACGAAGACGTCACCCGCCAGCTCAATCTTGCCAAGGCTGAGGGTGATTCGCTGAACGCACAGATCAGCGGATCCAGCACCAGCCTGGGGCCGCTGCAGTCACAGGTGGCCGCCGCCGAGGCGCACGCCGAGCAGGTGTCGCGCCGGCGCACCGCGTACGAATCCATGCTCAACACGCACGGTCTCGAGATCCCGGACACCGCCGACGAATTCTGGAACCTGCGCGAGGAACTCAGCACGCGGGCCACCGAGCTGCTGGCCAAACTGGATCGCGGCCGGGAAGCCTCCACCGATGCCGAGTACGCCCAGAAGGTCGCCCGCATTGCCCGCGACGACGCCGCCAAGGAACTCAAACGCGTCGAGCGCGTCGGCTCGGCACTGCCCGAGTTCGCGCTCACCATGCGCGAACACATCTGCGCCGCTGTGGATATCGATCCCGGCGAGCTGCCCTATATCGCCGAGCTGATGGATCTGCGGCCCGAACAGAGCCGGTGGCGCGTCGCTGTCGAAAAGGTACTGCGCGGTGTGGGCCTGCGGCTGCTCGTCCCCGACAGTCACTACGCGGCGGTGCTGCGGTTCGTCAACGAGACCAACATGGGTGGGCGGCTGCAGCTGCACCACGTCCGCACCCGGTTCGTCGGCGCCGAGATCACCGAGGCCGAGCCGAACACGTTGGCGGGCAAGCTGTTCGTGGTCGACCCGACGCATCACTGCGCCGCCGAGGCCGCCGACGTCATCGCCGCGGCCGGTGATCACATCTGCGTCGACACCCCCGACGTGTTCTCCCGGTTCCGGCGCGCCGTGACCCACACCGGCCTGTACAAGGACTCCGAGCGCCTGGCCATCAAGGACGACCGCCGGCCGCTCAAGCAGGCCGACTACATCTACCAGGGCGATGTCGCCGCCAAGGTCGACGCGCTGACCGTGGATCTCGCCAACGCCGAAGAGGCGTTTCGACGGGCCCGCGGCGTCGCCGACGAGATCGCCGCCGAGCGTCAGCAGTGGCGCGACCGGGCCGCGGCGTTCAAGACGATCTGCGAGCAGTTCGAGCAGTGGACCCACGTCGACACCGAGACCGCCGACGGGCACGCCGACCGGCTGCGCGAGCAGTTCGAGCTGCTGCTGGCCGACAATCCCGACATCGAGGCGCTCACCGCGCGCGCCGAGGAGTGCTGGGAACAAATCCAGGCGCTGATGACCCGTCGAGGCGCCATCCAGACCCGCCGCGACGACCTCGACGGTCGACGCACCCAGCTGCTCGAACTGCAGGATCGGCTCGCTCCGGCATTTGTGTCCGAACCGCTGACCGACCTGCTGAACCGCTACGCCGCCGACGTGCCGGTTTCCCTCGACATGCTCAACCCGGAGCCGCACCGCGACGCGGTCTTCACCGCGATCCGGCGCGAGCGTGAGCAACTGCGCGAAAGCCGTAGGCGCTCATACGATGAGCTCGCGCGCATCCTCAACACGTTCGACACCGCGTTCCCCGACGCGATCCCCAACGACAGCGACGTGTTCGACGAACGCGTGCACGACTACGTCGCGCTATGCCGTCACATCGACGAGCGGGAACTGCCCGAGGCTTACGAACGCATGATGCGGCTGGTCACCGAGCAGGCGCCCGACGCCATCCTGACCCTGCACCGGGTTGCCGAGCAGGAGGCCCGGCGGATCAGCGAGCAGATCGAACGGGTCAACACCGGTCTGGGGGCGGTGGAGTTCAACCGCGGCACCCGGCTCACCCTGCGCGCCACCTCGCGCAGCCTGACCGCGGTCGCCGAACTCACCGAGATCGTTCGGGCCATCTCACGGCGCATCGCCGAGGTCGGCCTCGGCGACAAGCAAGCCATCCTGGACCAGTACGCCGACATCTTGCGGCTGCGCAACCGGTTGGCTTCGACCGCACCGGAAGACAAGGCCTGGACCCGCGACGCCCTCGACGTCCGCAACCGATTCACCTTCGACTGCGCCGAATGGGACGTCAGCAGCGATGAGCTGATCCGCACCCACAGCAATGCCGGAGACAACTCGGGTGGCGAGCAGGAGAAGCTGATGGCTTTCTGCCTGGCCGGTGCGTTGAGCTTCAACCTGGCCAACCCCGAAAGTGCCGACAACAAACCGGTTTTCGCGCAGTTGATGCTCGATGAGGCCTTCTCCAAGTCCGACCCACAGTTCGCGCAGCAGGCTCTGCAGGCGTTCCGCAAGTTCGGCTTCCAACTGGTGATCGTGGCGACCGTGCAGAACGCCACCACCATCCAGCCCTACATCGACAGCGTGGTGATGGTGTCCAAGCGCGAAGCCACCGGCCGCAACTCTCGTCCGGTGGCGACCGTGAGCACCAAGACGATCACGGACTTCACCGCGCTCCGGCACGAGATGCGGACGTCGGCCGCGCTGGTCCCCGCCGGGGTGTGACGCCCTTGGCTCAGATGGGGCACGCACCGCGAGCACGGCGGATCGTCGTCGACTGAGCTGCCATCGCGAGGTCAGCGAGGCACAGGCACCGCGAGGTAATACTCGGGTCTGCGCTTGTGGTCGACCGTATAGCTGACTGCCTCCGCGGTGCCTTGCGAATCGTAGGCCAGCCAGCGCTCCGTGCGCTGACGCTCGAATTCCGTCCACGACGCCACGGTGAATCTCTCGATGAACGAGTCCGGTTGTCCCACATTCTGATACAGCTGCCAACTGTGACCGCCCGTGCGCAGCCTCGACCGCCTGACCGCGCTCATCGCCGTCACGAAGTCCTGTGCTTTGTCGGCCTCGACCTGATAGCGGACGGTCACCAGCACCGGCCCATCGTTGGGGGACGGCTCGAACACCAGTCTCGGTACCGGCAGGGTGGTGGCAACGTCGACGACATTCACCTTCCCGGTGGCCGGCCGCAACGGGAGCAGGCCGACGCTGAGGGCCACCGCCCCCATCAGGACCGCGGAGCAGACCATCGCGATGTCGAGACCTTCGTGCGTGGCGATAAGCCCCCAGACATACGAGCCGATCGCTTGGGAGCCCGTGAAGACCAGCAGGTAGATCGACAGCGCGCGGGCCCGAACCCAGCGCGGCAACGACAGCTGTGCCGCGGCGTTGAGCGTGGTCAAGGTGACCAACCACGCCATCCCCGACAACACCAGAAACGGCGTCGCCGCGGCGAATGGCAGCCATACCACGGCCGGCGGAGCCAGGGCATAGACGGCCGCGCACGCCGCCAACAAAACGTTGTCCGAGAACCTCCGGTGCAGCGGTGCCGCCGCAGCCACGGCCAAGACAGCGCCAAACCCGATGGCGCCCAACGCGACACCATAACCGCTGGCCCCCGACTCCCACCGTTGCGCGGCGGCAACCGGCAACAGCGCCACCAATGCCGACGCAGGAAAGAGGAACAACGCGGCGCGCAGGAGGATCCGGCGAAAGATGGGCCCGTTGCGGACGTACTGAAGTCCGCTGATGATGGCTTGGTTCAGATGTTCGCGCTCGACGGACGCCGGCTCGGTGGATCTGCGCCACGACATAAGGGCGACGATGATGCCCGCGAACGACACAGCGTTGATCGCGAAAACCGCGGCGGGCCCCACCAGCGCGACAACGACACCGCCGATGGCAGGCCCGACCGCACGGGCGACGTTGATTGAAACGCTGGCCAGCGTTGCGCCGGCGTGTATCTGCTCGCGTGCGACGACCTCGGGTTGGATCGCCTGCCAGGCGGGCGCGGTGAGCGCGGAGGCGCAGCCAATGGCCACGGTGAACGTCAACAACGAGGCCGGGTTCAGCCGCCCGAGGTAAGCCATTAGCGCCATCGCCAGCGTCATCAGCACTGCGTAGGACTGCAGCACGATGAGGAGACGGCGCCGGTCGAACAGGTCAGCCAGCGCCCCGGCGAACAATCCCAGCACCAGCGTCGGCCCAAGGCTGGCTGTCTGGATCAGGGCAACGGTGACGTCACTGCTCTGCGTTTCCACCAAGAACCACTGGGCGGCCACGATCTGCATCCAGGTGCCGATGTTCGACACGAACTGCGCAATGAACAACGCGCGAAATACCCGATTGCGCAACGGCGCCCAGGTAGACGGCAGCACGTCGTCAGCGCGGTCGTGCTCGCGAATCACCATGGAAGGACCTGTCGGTGACCCGCCCACTGGTCCGGTGCCATCAGTGCCTTGGCGGTAAGCGCACGGGCTGGGGTGCATGACATACGGTCAACGCCTTTCGCGCGCTCTCAAAGAGTTAGAAGTCTACAGTCGCTGTCTCGCCACCGCCTGCTGACACCGCTCGCAGCACAGGCCTGCTACCCAGCCAACGGTGCGGCAGCGGCAGCCGCATCGGCGTTGCGGGCCTTGCATTTTCGCGGTGACTACCGGTCATGCTTGGCGCCGCGCGATGCCCGCGAGGCGTGGAGATGGGTTCGTATCAGCCGCCCGGCGGTACCGCGGGCGGACGGCATTCGTTGGCGCCTGGATCCCACCACCAGCCGTTGTCACACGCCAGCGGTTGCGGCCCGACACCGAGGGGCCGGCACACGTTGGCCGTCGGGTCCCACCACTGGCCCGGGTCACAGGCCAGGGGTTGCGGCCCGACTCCGAGCGGTCGGCAGACCTTGCCGGTGGGGTCCCACCACTCGCCGTCTCCGCAGTCGGCCTTACTCACCGCGGGCGTCACGATGGTCACGGCTGCCATCGACGCGAACGTCAACATGACGATGACTACACAGTGGCGAATGAACGTCCTCATCGTGGGCCTCCCGTCGTTCTTGCAATATCGAACCGAGCACCGGGCATGCGGGTCAAGGACATTTCTTGCGATCGAGCCGTGCGGGGGCGCCTTTCCCCGATGAATTTGGCGCCGTCCACCGGTCAGACCTTCCAGACGGACAAATCGAGAGCAAAGGTGGAGACATGGCCACGAAAAACACGGCGTTGCCGCCGGTCGTCGATCACCACACCTGGCGGGCCGCGCTCGACGAATTGCGCAAACGCGAGAAAGCCGCCACCCGCGAACTGGATGCGATCGCCGCCCAGCGGCGGCGGCTGCCGATGGTCGAATTGGCCGACTACACGCTGGTCGGTGCCGACGGTCCAATCCGGCTGGCCGACGTCTTCGACGGCCGATCGCAGCTGATCGTGTACCACCACATGTGGTCCGACGGCGCGCAGTGGCAATGCGGCGGTTGCACGGGCTTCACATCGCAATTCACCCGGCTGGAGTTCCTCGACAACTACGACGCTCGATTCGTCATCGTCACCAACGGACCGATCCAGGAAGCACTCGCGTACAAGCACCGGGTCGGCAATCGCATGGACTGGTACTCCTCATCGCAGAGCACGTTTGCCGCCGACATGGACGCTCCGCCAGGCGGTGGTTTCGGAGTCAACGTGTTCTTACGTGACGGCGACACGGTGTACCGCACGTGGCACACGAACGGGCGAGGCACCGAGCAGCTCAGTCACTCCTTCGGGCTGATCGACATTCTGCCGTGGGGTCGCCAAGAGGAATGGCTCGATTCGCCCAAGGGTTGGCCCTCGCGGCCCACCTACTCGGGGTGGCTCGACTCCCCCGATATCGCGGCCGCGTACGGACCGGACGAATCATGAGTGCCAACGCCGAACGCTACGTCGTCACCCGAACCATCGCCGCCGCCCCGGCTGAGATTTTCGCCGTCCTGGCGGACCCATCCCGCCACCGGAACACCGAGCCCACCGATTGGGTCCGCGACTCGGTGGAC
The DNA here is from genome assembly GCF_019668465.1 of Mycobacterium senriense. Lineage (NCBI taxonomy): Bacteria > Bacillati > Actinomycetota > Actinomycetes > Mycobacteriales > Mycobacteriaceae > Mycobacterium > Mycobacterium senriense. Next base: position 4,372,534 of record NZ_AP024828.1, read on the forward strand.
ACCGCGCCGATCACCGGCGCGGGACAGACGTTCGCGATGAACATGTACCTGACGCAAGCGGGCGGCGACTACATCACGCACAACCTGGTCAACGTGTTCGAGCCGGACCGCGCCATTGGCTGGATGCCGGGGGTGCTCGACGACACGGGCAACCACTCGCCGGGCGGCTGGTTCTGGCGTTACGACCTTGCCCCGAAAGGTGATCGCACCGACGTCACCCTCACGTACGACTGGAGCGGCACGCCGCAGACCTTCCGGGACCGCGTCGGCGAGATGCCCATCTTCGGCGAGGATTACCTCGTCGCGTCGCTGGCCGAGCTGGAGCGCTCGGTGTCGAGTTGATCGGTGAGGCGACGATAATCACAGCCGCACAACGGATTTCGCGACTGTCTGACCTGCGGCTGAATTCGCCGCCGGTCCGGTCAATCCCAGTTCTGCGGTAGTCCGAAGGTTTCGTTGAGCCCTTGCCGTCCGGCGTCGGTGAGCACAACTGCCCGGCGTTGATTGATGTGACGGATCCAGTCCAGTTCGAACAGGCGTCGGGTAAGCGCGGCTCCGAGCGCTCCGGCGAGGTGGTGGCGTTGTTCGGACCAGTCCACGCAGTAGCGGATCATGGACTTGCTGTGGCTAAGGTCGGCCAGGTCTATACCGAAGGCGCTGAAGGTGTCTCGCCCTTTTGCGGTGAGCCGGTAAGTCAGGTCGGTTCCGGGAGCCGACAGTCGGTCGGCGGCGGCCTCGTCGGGGTGATGGCGTCCGTCGCCGCCCACGAGCAGGTCCTGGTCGAGCAGCGCACTCAGGATCGCAACTCCCAGCCGCCCTGCCAGGTGGTTGTAGCAAGTGCGGGCGCGGCGCAGCGCGTGCGCACGGGTCCCTTGACGCAGGGAGCGGATCGGCTCGGGCGCAGAGATCCTGGCGAGTGCCTCTAGAGCTTCCGCGACGGGCGGGCCGGCCAGACGGAAATAGCGGCCACGGCCTTGACGGTTCACGGTGAGCAGCCCGGCGTCGACGAGCTGGGCAAGATGTTCGCTGGCTGTCGACGCCGCCACCCCAGCTTCGGCAGCCAGCACGCTGGCCGGCAGTGCGCGGCCATCGAGTAACGCCATCAACACCCGGGCACGAGCACGCTCGCCGATCAGTGCGGCGACACCGCCGATATCGGCGTCACCTCCATGCCCGGCGGCGGTAGTGATGGCGGGATCGCTGGACATGCCACCACGATAGGCGGCGGACATTTCGGGCCGCGCCGAAGCGATTCGGCGTCACGATGGGGTTATGGACACCCACGACAGCACGGCAAACACGACTGCCTCGCCCGACGCGATGAAGGCGGTGATGCAGGCGTGGGAAAGCGCCCTGGCCGCTCATGACCTGGACGCTTTGCTGGCCTGTTATGCCCCCGATGCGACCTTGGAAAGTCCGCTGGTCGCACATATCACCCGCGGCGATGGGATCCGCCGAGGGCATACGCAGCTACGGCCGTTTCTCGCCGAGGTGGTAGCTCGCACTCCGAAGCTGCGCGCCTATCACCGGTCCGGCTTTTTCACCGACGGTCGGCGAGTGACCTGGGAGTACCCGCGTGTGTCGCCCCGAGGCGAACAAATGGACTTCGTCGAAGTGATGGAGATCGAGGGTGGCTTGATCCAGGCCCACCGGGTGTATTGGGGTTGGCGTGGTGTCGAGGTCTTGATGAACGACGAATATCAGAGGGATTCCTGATCGCCCGCCAGCATGAGGTGTCGGCGACTTCGGCGCGCGCCTCTACCCATCGGGCACGGCAGGGGCGAACAATGCGGGGATGGCTCTCAAAACCCGGTCGCATTGGCTGCTCGGGTACGGACTTGCTCGCGCGACGCTGAAGCTGCTCGCTCGTCGGGGCGATCCCTTCGCCCAGTTGGTGATCGACAACAACCAGCCCGATAAAGCGCACCACCTGATTGAGCAGATCCGTGGGCGGGGGCGTATATCGCGGGTGATCGGCGGCTGGGCCACCGCTGATGCGCAGCTCGTACGTGAGGTGTTGCGTGACGACAGGTTCCGGACGGCTAAACCCCACGATCGGTCGCCGTTTCGTATCGCTCAGCGGGCACTGGCGAGAACCAATCCCGGCGTGCTGAATGGTCTGGAGCCGCCGTCTCTGCTGGTCATCGATCCACCCGAGCATGAGCGCCTACGACGCCTGGTGTCGCGGGCATTCACTCCGCGGGCGATCGACCGACTGCGTGAGCGCATTCAGGAGATTGTCGACGCCGCGCTCGACGATCTCGCCGACCACATTGACTGCGACTTGATCGCCGGCTACGCCTCCCGAGTGCCCATCGAGGTCATCGCCGAGATGCTGGGCATCCCCGACGAGGAAATCCCCTATCTACACGCATTGGCCGAACCGGGCGCCAAACTGCTCACCACCACGGTGCCGTCGTGGGAGGATTTCCAGACAGCCCTCACGGCATTGCGCGAGTTCGAACGCTACAGTGACGCGCACATCGAGCGGCTCCGCCGCAGTGGCGGCGACCGCAGCATCTTGTCTGCGGTCCTTCGAGAAACCGAGCTCACCGCCCTCGAAGTCAGGATGTTCGCGGGCCTGCTGCTCGGTGCCGGTTTCATCACCACCACCCACGCATTCGGTAACGCCGTGGTGACGCTCGTCGATCACCCCGACCAGTTGGCCCGCCTTCACGCGCATCCCGAGGGCTGGCCCAACGCCGTCGAAGAGACGCTGCGCTACAACTGCGTCGCTCAATTCGGCGCCCGGGTGGCCACCCAAACGCTGCAGATCGACGGTCACACCGTGCTCGAAGGCTCGACCGTCTTCCTCAGCATCGCCGGAGCCAACCGCGATCCAGCCGTCTTCGAGCGCCCCGACGAATTCGACACCACCCGTGTCAACGCCCGCGAGCACATCGGCTTTGGCACCGGTGTTCACGCCTGCCTCGGCGCGCCGCTCGCCCGCATGGAACTGAACGTCGGTCTACCGGCGCTCTTCGAACGCTTTCCAAATCTCACTCTGGCGGGCGAACCAGTCCCGAACGACAGCACCCTGTTGCACGGAATCAAGTGCCTCCCCGTCCATCTGGGACCCGCCGGCGTCGGCGCCGTCTAATCCAGCCGCGCTCCGCAGCGGCGCTCGGCAGCAGAGATCTGACGAACAGCCGCATCACCTCCCGCATTTCAGGTATGCCATCAGCGCGATGAAAAGGAGGCACAATGCAAGCCCCCTTTCCCCGCGCCCTACCGAGCCCAAACCGGGAAACGCCGCGAATGCCATCTTCTCGTTGGCTGGCCACAATCTTCGACAGGGCGCACACTTGTCGGATGGAGGCAGGTCATCCCAGCGGCGTTGCGTCGTCCGCACCACCTCTGGTCGCGCCGCAACCCTCGAACCGGTTTCGCACCTCGACGTCACCGCGACCGACGTGACGGGTTCCGGGCCGCCGCGCACGCTGAACGGGCTGTCGGACATACGCGCGTTCTTTCACACGAACAAAGTGCCGCTCTACTTCATCTCGCCGACGCCGTTCAATCTGCTCGGCGTTGACCGCTGGATACGAAACTTCTTCTACCTGACCTACTTTGACTCGTTCGAGGGCACACATTCGCGCGTATTCGTGCCCCGACGGCGCGACCGCCGTGACTTCGACTCCATGGACCAGGTGTGCAGCCACCTCCTGTCCGATCCCGAGACGCTGGAGTTCATCGCCGGTAAAGGTCCCGGCGGCAAGTGCTGCTTTGTCATGCTGAACGAGGAAATCCAGGCCCTCGCCCGTTCGGCAGGCCTCGAGGTCATGCATCCGCCGATCGAGCTGCGCCAGCGCCTGGGCTCCAAGATCGTCATGACGCGCCTGGCCAACGAGGCGGGTATCCCGAGCGTGCCGCACGCAATCGGACGTGCCGGCTCCTACGACGAACTACTGGCGCTCGCACAAAACGCCGGATTGGGAGATGACCTCGTCGTCTCCGTCGCTTACGGCAACGCCGGCAGCGGAACTTTCTTTGTGCACGGTCAGCGCGACTGGGACGAGCATGCCCGTGACCTGACCTCGCAGCAAGAAGTCAAAGTCATGAAGCGCATCCGCAACGTCGAGGTGTGCCTCGAGGGTGCCGTGACCCGCCACGGCACCGTCGTCGGCCCCGCGATGACGAGTCTCGTCGGTTATTCGGAGCTGACTCCCAGCCGGGGCAGCTGGTGTGGCAATGACATCTGGCACGAGGTGCTGCCGCCCGCCCAGACCCACGCCGCGCGAGAAATGGTGACAAAGCTGGGCGACCTCATGCGCCGCGAGGGTTACCTCGGCTACTTCGAGGTGGACCTTCTGCATGACCTCGACTCCAACGAGCTCTACCTCGGCGAGGTGAACCCCCGCCTGTCCGGCGCCAGCCCGATGACGAACTTGACGACCGAGGCCTACGCCGACATGCCGCTGTTCCTCTTTCACCTGCTCGAGTACATGGACGTGGAGTACGAACTCGACATCGATGAGATCAACTCGCGCTGGGAGCGCGGCTACGGCGAAGACGAGGTCTGGGGTCAGGTGATACTCACCGAGACTTCGCCGGATATCGAGATCTTCACCGCGACGCCACGCACCGGGGTATGGCGCATCGACGACGACGGCCGGGTCTCGTTTTCGCGGACCGCCAACGACTGGGCCACGCTGCTCGACGGCTCCGAGGCCTTTTACATGCGGGTCGCGGCGCCTGGCGACTTACGTTCCGAGGGCGCCCAACTGGGCGTGCTCGTCACTCGCTCACACCTGCAGACGGACGACTATAAGCTCAGCGAGCGCTGCCAGCGCTGGGTCAAGGGCATGAAGGCGAAGTTCGTCTCGACACCCCTGACGCCGGCCGCGCCGATCGTCTCCCGGCTCGTCGCACGGGCGTGAGCGCCCCGGCCGGTATCTCACTGGACAACTGGCTGTCGGCCCCCTATGCGCAGTGGTCCTTCCAGCACGTCGAAGACTTCGTTCCGACCGCGGTGATCTCGCGCGGGACCCGGCCGGTCGCGGCGTTGCCCTCAACCCCTTCCCCCCTGACCGAGATACCTCTGGTCAGCGCGGGCGAGGTCGCCACCACCGTGGGCGGGGTGCTGGCCGCCACCGCGACGGACGGATGGGCCGTCGCGCACCGGGGATCGTTGGTGGCCGAAGAGTACCTCGGCGGGATGGGCGCGCAGACCCGGCACCTCCTGTTCTCGGTGAGCAAGTCGCTGGTGGGAGCGGTCGTCGGTGCGCTGCACGAGGCCGGTGCGATCGCGCTCGATGCGCCGGTCACGAAATATGTTCCGGCACTAGAGTCTTGCGGCTACGCGGGCGCGACGGTGCGTCACCTGCTGGACATGAGGTCGGGCATCGGCTTCTCGGAGAATTATCACGACCCGACCGCGGAGATACATCTTCTCGACCAGGCGATGGGCTGGGCGCCCACGAACAGTCCCGATGCCCCCGCCACGCTGCACGAGTTCCTATTGACCTTGCGGCAGAAGTCCACTCACGGCGGCCCGTTCCAATATCGCTCGTGTGAAACCGATGTGCTGGGCTGGATCTGCGAGGTGGCCGGCGGTCGGCGAATGCCCGAACTCATGTCGCAACTCCTGTGGAGCCGCATCGGCGCCCAATGCGATGCCACCATCGGCGTCGACGCGGTGGGCACTGGGTTCTTCGACGGCGGCATCAGCGCTTGCCTCACCGACATGATCCGGTTCGGTTCGCTGTTCCTGCGCGACGGTGTTTCGTTGACCGGCCAGCAAGTGGTGCCGGCGGCGTGGATCGCCGACACCCTCGACGGCGGGCCCGACTCGCGTCAGGCGTTCGCCGCCAGCCCCGACGACAACGAAATGCCCGGCGGGATGTATCGCAACCAAATGTGGTTCCCCTATCCGGGCAACGACGTCGTGTTGTGTCAGGGCATGTGCGGTCAGATGATCTACATCAACCGTCGCGTGCAGCTGGTCGCCGCCAAGCTGTCCACTCAGCCGGACTCGCACGAACCGCACATGCTCGACACGTTGCGGGCATTCGATGCGGTGGCCCGCGAATTGGTTTGACCGCTGGCCCCGGTGCGCACCGGGAATTTCGGCGAGCCGGCGCCGCGAACTTTGGCTATTCTGCTGTCTGTCTCGCTCTGCAGCCGGACAGTTTTGGCGGCCTTCATCGCGCCACGAAGATTGGACGGGAATCACATGCCCTCACCTCGACGGCTGGCCAGGATCGCAGTCCCCAGCATGGTTGCCGCTGCAGTTGTGAGTAGCGCCGGCATCGCGGCCGCCTCCCCCCAGGACGATGCCTACCTCGCGCAATTGCGTGCCGTCGGCCTCACCTGGCCGCCGAAGACGGATGAGGCACTCATCGCCGAGGCGCACGACGTGTGTTACGACCTCACTTGGGGTTGGACGCCGCAACAGATCGCCGACGACCTGCACGCCCGCTTGGACACCAAGGGCGTGACGTTGCTAGACGTCGGAAGCCTGGTCAACGCCGCGCATTCGATCTATTGTCCCGGCAACGTGTGTGACGCCCCGAGCCTTTGCACCTGACGGCCGGACGCGGTTGGCCGCAGGAGGTCACGCCGGCTGTTTGTCGGGTGCGCTCCATGCCGGCGAGCGACCGAGGTGGCGCAATAGTCGGTCGAAGCCAGTGCCGTCCGACACTCGCTCGAGCGCCGGCCCAAACGGAGCGGAAGCGCCGGTGCGGTAGTCCCCGCTCGGAACTTGCAATCCGAGCGCCAGCGCCGCGTCAATCACGTTGTCGGGCAACTCGAATGGGAGGCCAACCGCGCGGGCCACATCCCAGCCGTGCACGACGTAGTCGATGAAGTGAAACCCGATCGCTTGCTCGAAGGGAAACACGGCACCCTGGCCGAAGTCGGGTAATGCGAAAAGCTGGGTGAGCGCCTCGTCCTTGGCGACGGCCGTGAGCAACTCGCAAGCCGCGGCACCATAACTGCCTGCGGGGTCGGCCGCTACCGCGTCGATCACCGCAGAGGTCTCCCACACCGCGGGATCGGCGCCGTCACCGTGAGCCGCCGCGGCGAACCCTCGATGCTGCGCGGTCATATGGGCCACCAGTTCCAGCAGATTCCAGTCGCTGCATGGAGTTGGGCGCTCGAGGTCGCCAGTGCTGACCCTCTGAACGATGTCGATGGTGGCCAGCACGGCCTCGCGGTGGTGTGTTCGCAGAACATCTATCATAAGCGGAGTCATACCATAAGCATACGCATATAATCGTGTTTACTCTACTATCGCGCCATGGCCAAAGGGCAGTCCCGACCTGATCTTGCGGCGATGCTCGGACCGTTGGTGCGCGAACTCGTGGCTGCCGAGCTGCCGATCCTCGAGCGCCACGGCCTATCGATGTGGGGTTACACCGTGCTGACCGAGCTGGACAACTCACCGGTGCGCACTCAAGCCGCCCTGGCCGCGGCTATCGGCGCCGACAAGACACGCATCATCGCCGTCCTCGACAATCTGCAGCAGCTCGGATACATCGACCGCCGCCCCGATCCTGACGACCGTCGGGTCCGGCTGCTTGAGCTGTCCGAGCGCGGACGGACGATCAAAAGACAGGTGCAGCAGGCGATTCAGCGTGGCGAAGAGGGTTGGCTTTGCCAATTGACTCCCGCGGACCGCAAGTCGTTCTTGCGCATTCTTCAACAACTCACGCCGCGCCCAACCGATGATTGACCGGGCGATTTGTGGCGCCCCGCGACTCGTGAGAAGCAACGTGGCTGTAGCGTGACGGCCGTGAAATCCTCCTGGGCGTACTCCTCCGTCGCGCTTGCGGCTTCCGTCGCGGCCACCGTTACGGCGCTCGCCGGCGCCGGCACGGCCATCGCGGCCGGCTCATGCCCCACGGCGGCGCCGCAGAACGGCGGAACGCCCGACTGGACTCTGGCAGGCACCACCGGCAGCGTCGCGGTCACCGGATCCACGGACACGACCGCTCCGCTGGTGAACGTGACCGCACCGTTCAGCGTGGCCCAGACCCAGGTGCATACGCTGCACGCCGGAGACGGGCCGGTGGTGTCCAACACCGCTAAGGTCTCCGTCTGCTACATGGGCGTCAACGGACGTGACGGGTCGGTGTTCGACAGCAGCTACCAGCGCGGCGCCCCGGTCGACTTCCCGCTGACCGGAGTCGTGCCGGGCTTCCAGAAGGCCATCGCAGGGCAGAAGGTGGGGTCGACTGTCGCCGTCGCGATGGTCCCCGCCGACGGCTACCCCCAAGGCCAGCCCAGTGCGGGGATCCAGCCCGGCGACTCGCTCGTCTTCGCGATCAAGATTCTGAGTGCCGCGGGCTGAGCTACCGGGTACTGCGCCTCACTGATTGGCGCGGCACCAACTGTTCTGGCTGACTCCGTCGAACGCGGCCGCAGTGAATACCGCCAATTGTCTTTCGTCCCTGCAACACTGCGAGGGCGGGTGAGAACCTGTCCAGCCTGCGCCCGGCAGGTGCGGTGGACGGTTACGTATTGATCGCAGCGTTGCTTTTCGTTTACTGAAAAGACATCTCGGCGACGGTCTTGCGTCGATCCAGGAGCGCACCAATCTCGTAGTCCTTATGAGGCAGCGTCGAATCGACGCTCCGTGGGCTGCGCACATAGCCGGAAGGTGGCCACCATGTATCGCCAGGTCCTTGATCCTGTGGCCCACTCGCTGGGTTGGAGTTCGCTCGTGGCTGCGATACCCCTGGCGGCGCTGTTCGTGCTGCTTGGTCTGTTGCGCGTGCGAGCATGGGTCGCCTCGGTGGTGTCTTTGGCTTTCGCGATTGCGGTCGCCGTCCTCGTCTACGGCATGCCGACCGGCCAAGCTACGCTGGCCGCCAGCCAGGGAGCCGTCTTCGGATTCTTCCCAATTCTCTGGATCGTGATCAACGCGATCTGGGTGTACCAGATGACAGTCCAGACAGGTCATTTCGACGTGCTTCGACGCAGCTTCGCGACCGTCAGTGACGATCACCGCATCCAGGCGGTCATCATCGCGTTTTCATTCGGCGCACTGCTGGAAGCTTTGGCGGGATTCGGTACGCCGGTCGCGGTCACCTCGGTGATGCTGCTCGGCCTGGGGTTCAAGCCACTCAAGGCGGCGGCGCTGGCTCTGGTGGCGAACACCGCTCCGGTTGCGTTCGGGGCGATGGCCACGCCCATCATCACCCTCGCCCGCGTTTCGGGATTGTCGACGGACACCTTGGGCGCCATGGTCGGACGGCAAACCCCCATCATGTCCGTCTTCGTCCCCCTGGTACTGGTAGTCATCGTCGACGGTAGGCGCGGCCTGCGCGAAACCTGGGGCGCCGCTCTCACCGGTGGCGTGGTGTTCGGCCTTGGCCAATACGCCACGTCAAACTTCTTGTCCGTGCCACTGGCCGACGTCATCGCCTCTTTACTGTCGGCGTGTGCCCTCGTTTTGCTGATGCGCGTCAAGGCTAAGCGTGCGAAACCTTCTCCCGCGGTGGTGACCGCGGGCGGTCCCGGCATCCAAACGGCGGAGAGTGTTGCGGACGGCGCTCCTGCTGATACCCGCGCCCAGGTGCTGCGGGCGTACGTGCCCTACGCGATCGTCATCGCCGTGTTTGTGGTGTGTCAGATCCCGGCGGTCGCCAAACTCCTCGACCGCGCGACCTCCACCGTGCACTGGCCGGGACTGCACCTGTACACCGCGAAGGGAAGCCCGTCGGCCCTGCCGAACTTCACCCTGAACCTACTGACCACCCCAGGCACCCAGATGCTCGTGGCGGGCGTTCTCACCATGGCGGCGCTGCGCCTGTCGGTACCGACTGCACTCAAAGCCTACGGCGCGACGCTATATCAGCTGCGGTGGGCAATCGTCACCGTAATGGCCGTGCTGGCAGTAGCTTTCGTGATGAATGCCTCCGGCCAGACGATCACCCTCGGCACGTGGATGGCCGGCGCGGGTGGTGCGTTCGCCGTGATCTCTCCCGTACTGGGTTGGCTCGGAACAGCGGTGACGGGCTCCGATACCTCGGCGAATTCATTGTTCGGTGCGCTCCAGGTGACAGCGGCGGCCAAGGCGGGACTCTCCCCCGTGCTGATGGCCGCCAGCAACAGCTCCGGCGGTGTGCTGGGCAAGATGATCTCGCCGCAAAATCTCGCCATCGGCGCCGCGGCAGTCGAAATGCACGGCAAGGAAGGTGATCTGTTCCGCCGCGTGGTCGTCTGGAGCTTGGTGTTCCTGGCGTTCATCTGCGCCCTGTCCGGGCTGCAGGCCTTCGTCCTCTCGTGGATGGTGCCGTGAGTCGCCGGTGTCGATGAAATCCCTTGTAGTGCACAAGGTTTGTTTGCCACTGAAGCTTAGGGACGGCGCAGCGTGATGATGGTGACGTCGTCGTCGGTGTGGGCCGATGCCATCGCCGTCCAGATTCCAGTCGCCGCGATGTCGCCGGCCCGGCCGAGGTTTTCGGCCAGCAGGTCGAGGCCGTCGTCGATCGATTCACCGCGACGTTCCACCAGGCCGTCGGAGAACAGGACCATGCCGTGTCCGGGTTCGACGGTGAAGGTGCTGGGTGCGTATTTCACGCCTTTGACGCCGATGGGTGGCGAGAGCTTGATCGGCGCCGGTGCCGCCGGCGCCGAGGGCTTCGTCAGGTACGGCATCAAGTGACCGGCAGACGCCGCCTCCACCCGGCCCGAACCGAGATCGACCCGCGCGGCGATGACGGTGGCGAACGCGCCGCGAAGCATGTGCAGGCAGAAATCGTTGAGCTGCGCGAGCGCCTCGGCCGGTGCGGCGCCGGCGAACAATTGCGCCCGCAGGGCGTTGCGGAGGGCGGCCATGGTGCCGGCCGCGGCGATGCCGTGGCCGGCGACGTCGCCGATCAGCACGATGAGCCGGCCGTCGCGGAGCTCGAACGCGTCGTACCAGTCGCCGCCGACGTTGTCGCCCGCCGCGGGCTCGTAATGCGCCGACAGTTCCCAAGTTTCGAGCGCCGGGATCCATTCGGGCAACAGGCTGCGCTGCAGCGTCTCGGCCACGCGCAGCGCCCCGCGCGTGCGGCGGTACAGCGACTCGACCAGGTGGCGTCGCAATGATCCCGCGGATTCGGTCTCGCTCAGCGACCACGGCTCGCTGCGCTGGTGGACGATCTCGCGCCAGCGGTCGAACGATTTGCGCGGGCTGAGCCGAAGTTGGTCACCCTCGCTGACCGCGATCGCCTTGTTGTACGGGTCGCCGCCCCAGTCGACCGAGCGCAGCACCTCTCGCCGGAACCAGATGGCGGATTGGCCGTCAGGCAGGTTGAGCACCAGCGCGCCGGCGGCCACCTGGGGATCGAGATCGAGCTCGGGTAGCGCACCCGACAGGCACTCGCTGCTCGCGATCTCGTCGTCCACGCCACGCGCCCAGGCTGCGACGGCCGACACGATGTCCGGCGGTGGAACCGAGCCACGCATCCGCAGATCGCCCCCGATGTCGATGACCACACCGTCGGCGGGCACGAGGTCGAGCAGGTCGGGAGCGCCGAGCAGCGCCGCCGACAGCGGTTCGCCATCGTCCAGCGTGGCGGCGGTGAGCTTGGCCAAGACGGCCTGCGCGGCCAACCGCTTGTGTAGTCGTTCGTCCTCGAACCGGTCGACGAGTCGCAGCGACAGGGTCGAACCGAGGAACTCGGCCGCCGCCCGGGTGCCGAACGGCGGCAGGTGCGCACCGGCGTAATGGTGGCAGGCGATCAGCCCCCACAGCCTCCCCTGCCGCAACAACGAGATCGACATCGATGCGTGCACACCCATGTTCTGCAGATATTCGACATGGATGGGCGACACGCTGCGCAACGTGGCATACGTCAGGTCCAGCGGCGTATCGGTCAGCGGGTCGATGCTCGGCACCAGCGGTGCCGGCGTGTAGTTGACGTCGGATATCAGCCGAATCCAGTTCTTCTCGTACAGAGCGCGCGCCTGCGCCGGGATGTCGGTCGACGGGTAATGCAGGCCGAGGAACGAGTTGAGGTCCTCGCGCCTGGACTCGGCAACAACCTCGCCGTTGTATTCCTCGTCGTAGCGGTACACCATGACCCGGTCGAAGCCGGTCAGATCGCGGACGGCGCGCGCGGCTATGGCGTACAGCTCGGTCAGCGTGGCGGCTCGGTTCAACTCCTCCACCGCGCCGCGGACCGCCTGATACGTGTTCGGGAAGGAGAACGGCCGCTCGCCGTAGGCGATCTCGAGCTCCACCAGCAGCACACCGCCCGGCTCGCGGTGCAGGATCGCGTCGAAGGCCCGCGGCTCGCCGGCGACCTCGATGGTGACCTCGAGCGGATTGTTCTGGCGCAGGCTGCCGAAGGTTGCCGCGGCCTGCTCGATCCGGGCGGCTTGCGGGGAACCGATGAGCGCCGACAGGTGCCGGCCCAGGACGGCGTCGACGGGACGGCCGAGCAGGTCGGCGACGTTGGCGCTGACCTGGCGCACCTCGTACGCGGGCTCACGCACCACCGCGAGCAGACCGCGCGGCTGGATGCTGCCGGGAATGTGGATCGGCTCACGGGCGCAATTGTCCAGGTCGATCGGGGTGCCGACCGGTACGAGATCGTCGATCGACTGATCCGCGGGTGCCGATGGCCGGACGGACCGCTCATCGTCGGTCACGCGAGCGGCTTTCTCGGATCGATGGGGGGTAGCAGCCAGACCTCCAAGTTATCGATGTGTGTCGCCATTCTGGACCAGGTCGGCCGCGGTTGGCACTTCCAAGCGGATTCGCCCGGCACTGATTCGCATCCGCCGCGGTAACCCGCGCCGCCGCGATCACCAATGTAATCTGAGCAGGTCATGTGCTCGATCGCCGTCCCAGCAAGCCGCCGCCTGTCGGTCGCGATGAAGGAGGGCTCGGCGGCCGAACACGATGCCGCCGAGCAGAGTCCGTTCATGTCCGAGCTGCTCGCCGGACGGATTGGCGCGCCGGGCTATTCCGACTACCTGCTGCGGTTGCGCGTGGTGTACGCCGCCCTGGAGGACGCCGTGCGGGCGCGCCGTGACGATTCCATGGTTGCCGCCGTGTACGACCCCGCGCTGGAGCGCCTGACGGCTATCGATGCCGACCTCGAGCATTGGCTGCCCCAGGGTGCCCCACGGGACGTCGACTCCCCCGCGGCGGCGGTCTACGCCGAGCGGCTCGGCGCGCTCACGTGGGGTGGGGCGTTGGTGGCCCACCACTACACGCGCTATCTCGGGGATCTCTCCGGAGGCCGGGGCATCGGCAAAATCCTGGATCGCACATTCGATCTCGGTGGCGTCGGCCTTGCGTTCTACGACTTCCCGGTGCGGCCCAAACCCTACAAAGACGCCTATCGAGCTCGCCTCGACGCCCTTCGCGCCGACACCGGCGAAATCGATCGCATCGTCGGCGAGGTGAAGTTCGCCTTCGGCCTGAACCAGGCCATCTTCGATGAATTGGCCGACCGCATCGCGGAACCCCAGCGCTGACGCACGCCCATGGGCCTACCCAGCGAACCGTCAAACCTGGTTGAATCCGCCGTCGGCGGTAACCGTGGATCCGGTGCTGAAGCTGGACAGATCGCTGGCCAAAAATACTGCGGCATTGGCGATCTCGGTGGGATCGGCGAAGCGGCCCAGCGGGATCGAGGCGATGCGTTCGGCGCGGAACGCTTCGATCGAGGCGTCGGGATCGGTCTGCGCGGCCAGCGCGTTGCTTCCCGGCGTGGCCGTCGAGCCTGCCACGATGACATTGACCCGGATGTTGCGGTCGGCGAGTTCGTTGGCCCAGGCCCGCGCCAGTGACCGGACGGCCGCCTTGGTGGCGGCGTAGATGCTGAGCCCGGCGCGGCCCCGGTCTGCCGTGGTGGAGCCGGTCAAGATGATGGAGGCGCCGTCGTTGAGCAGCGGCAGCGCTTTCTGCACGGTGTAGACGACTCCCCTGACGTTGGTGGTCAGCAGCGCATCCAGATCGTCGTCGGTGATCTCCCCCAGTCGCGCCACCCTCGTGGATCCGGCGTTGGCCATCACGATGTCGAGACCGCCACGGGCGGCCGCGACCTCGAGGTAGAGCCGATCCAGGTCCTCCGGTCTTCCGACGTCACCGCGCACCGCGGTGGCACGCGGGCCCAATTTGCTTGCCGCATCGTCGAGTTCGGGCTGGCGCCGGCCGGTGATGAAGACCCGGTCGGCGCCTTCGTCAAGGAACCGCTGTGCGGTGGCCAGCCCGATCCCGGAGTTGGCGCCGGTGATGACGGCGATCTTGTTGTCGAGCAATCCCATTCGGTTCTCCTGCGGTGCGCGGCCGGTTGGCGTTCTGCTCCCCCGCTATCCCCGTTTCGCGCGCTGCCAGATCAGGCGTCCGTTGCGGAGCTTGCCCTTGATGCGCACCGGCTCGGCGGGGCCGAGTTGCAGGCGGTCATCACCGACTTGCGCTGCGCGGTACTGGGTTCCGCCGATCCAGTTGGGCAGCAGGCTGACGTCGACGTGGTGGGCGATCACGCCGTCTTCGAGAACGCTGTACGGGCCGGCATAGGCCAGATAACCCCTGGCTGCCGCGGCCAATTCGTCGTCCGTGGCGATTTGAAGGTCGCCGCGGGCGATCGGCGGGCGGTCCGCGCGCATGAGCTGGGCGGACATGTAGCCGTCGGCGGTGTACATGATGATTCCGCGGGCGTCGGTTCCCAACGGGTAGCGCACGTTCGAGCCATCCACGTCGGAGCTTTCGTAGGACTCCAACGTCCAGGCCCCGACGAGGTACTCACGTAGATCCTGCGTGGTGAGTGTCGTCATCGTTGGCACCCCTTCGTGATTGCCGTGATCGCTTGACCGCGTCGCTCGCGGTACCGAAATACGCGCGCCGCCGACGCATCGATAATGCCGCGCAATACCTGCCCCACCGCCATCGCCCCCCGCATCACCGGCGACAACCGGCGGCGTCACCCGCTACGGGCCGATGTCGGTGCGGCTGTTGTTCCTGGTTTTCGGAACCGGGCTCATCGCCGATGCACTCGTCAACCACAGCGCACTGTGGTGATGCGCCACACCTTCTCATCTGTTGCACAGCGAGCCGGATTACCTTGTCGCGTGTGACTGATCGACGAGAGCGCGCGTTGTCCTTCGGTTCGATCGCCGAAGACTATGACGGGCTGCGGCCGCACCCGCCGCAGCAGGCGGTGGATTGGCTGGTGCCATCCGGCTGTGAAGTGGCCGTCGACGTCGGTGCGGGCACCGGGTTGTTCACCCGCACGCTCGTCGGCCGGGCCGCGCAGGTCGTCGCCGTCGAACCCGATGCGCGGATGCGTGCGGTGCTGGCCGAGCGGTCTCCCGGGGTTCGCGCCGTGGCGGGCACCGGCGAGGCGATTCCCCTTCCCGACGATTCCGCCGACGCGGTGTTCGTCTCGTCGGCGTGGCATTGGATGGACCCCGAACGGGCGGTGCCGGAGATCGGCCGGGTATTGCGCGATGGCGGGCGGTTCGGGCTGATCTGGACCAGTCGAGATCGCGACGTCGACTGGGTCCGCGACCTCGAGGTGCTGCCCAGGGACGACACGTCCGAACTGGATGCGCCCGACCGCTTCCGCCGGCGCCATGAGAACGTCGTCCTGCCCGATCCGCAGATTTTCCACAACGTCGCGCGGGAGACGTTCGGGTTCGTGCGGACCATGAAGATCGACGACGTCGTCGCGATGCTCGGCACCTACAGCCGGGTGATCATCGCCTCTCCGGATGACCGCGCGCAGCGGCTCGACAGCGCCCGAGCCGTCCTGGCCGAGCGATTCCCCGGCGCCGAAGCCATCGACATCCCGATGCAGTCCCGGTGCTGGCGCGCCGACCGGATCGCCCGCGTCCGCTAGCCGCAGCGCCCGGGTCTGCTTTCTTCCGAATGTCGTAGACAGCACGGGGTTAAGCGCGTAACTTCTGCCGCAACCAAGCCCGGGCGAGGAGGAGACGCATGACGGTGCAATCCGTACTGGACGAGGTTCGGGAACGCCCCGGTAGCGGTGACGTGATCCCGATCTTCGATCCCTCCACCGAGGAACAGATCGGCTCGTTCACCGACTGTGGCACCGAAGCCGTCGGCGAGGCGGTTGCGCGCGCGAAAACCAGCGCGGAGTCCGAAATCTGGTCCGGCAAGCCCGATTATGAGCGGGCCAAGATCCTGTGGCGCGTCGCCGACCTGATCGACGAGAACGCCGAGCTGCTCGCCGAGCTCGAAATGCTCAACGCCGGAATGTATCCCGCTCAGGCCCAGATGCAGGTGAAGATCGGTGCCGAGTGGTTCCGCTATTACGCCGGCTGGTGTACCAAGATCGACGGCATCGCGCGGGATGTGAACACCGGCGGCCTGACCGGCGTCGACTCGCACATGCACACCTACACGGTGCGCGAGCCCTACGGGGTGGTCGGGCTAATCTTCCCGTGGAACGGACCGGTGTTCAATTTCTGCGCCAAGCTCGCGCCGGCGCTGGCGGCGGGCTGCAACAGCGTGGTCAAACCCGCTGAGGAGACGCCACTTTCGGCACATGTCCTGATGCGCCTGCTGGCCCAGGCCGGGGTGCCCGACGGGGTGGCCAACCTGGTCAACGGCTACGGGCACACCGTCGGCGCGGCCATCACCGCGCACCCCGACGTGGAGAAGGTCGCCTTCACCGGCTCGACGGAGGTCGGCCGCGCGATCGTGCACGCCTCGGCGGACAGCAACCTCAACAAGGTCACCCTGGAGCTCGGCGGCAAGTCGCCGGTGCTGATCTTCGACGACGCGAAGCTGAAGAAGGCGATCCCGATGTCGGCGTTCGGCACCTTCGTCCACTCGGGGCAGGCCTGCGTGTGCGGTTCCCGCATCCTGGTGCAGCGCGGCGTCTACGACCAGGTCGTCGAGGGCATGGCGATGGTTGCCAACGCCATGAAGATGGGCGGGCCGAAAGAAGAAGGCACCATGAGCGGCCCGCTGATCAGCGAGAAGCAACTCAATCGCGTGCTGGGTTACCTCGAACAGGGCAGGTCCGACGGCGCGGAGATCGTCACCGGCGGACACCGGCTGGACCGCAAGGGCTACTTCGTGCACCCGACGGTCGTCACCAACGTCGACCCCGACACCAGCCGATTGTTCCAGGAGGAGATCTTCGGTCCGGTTGTCACGATTCTGCCGTTCGACGACGAGGACGAGGCCGTCGCGTTGGCCAACAACAGCAGCTACGGGCTGGCCGCCACGGTGTGGACCAAGGACCTCGGCCGCTCGCACCGGCTGGCCAAGCGGCTCAAGGCCGGAACCGTCGGACTCAATTGCGCTTTCCCGTATGACCACTCGATGCCGTTCGGCGGCTACAAGCAGTCCGGTTGGGGCCACGAGTCCGGCAAGGCCGGCATCGAGACCTACCTACAGACGAAGATCGTGTGGGCCCAGATGTAGCGGCGTCAGGCCTGGGGGCCCTCCGAGGGTGGCCAGACCGTTCCGGGCGACGCGTCGCCGGGGCTTTCGAAATCGCCGCGGGCCAGCGGCACCCACCGCTCGCTGGGCGCGGGCTGCTCCGACGACGGAAAGTCGCGCAGATCGCCCGTCGGCTTGGCGTCCCACTTGGCGAACGTCAACGGTGTCTGCAGCCAGCAGTGCAGGAGGTTGTAGGCGGCCTCCAGCGAATCGATGTGCGTGCGTTCCCAGCCATGACTGCCGTCGAGCCCGAAGCCGACCAGCGCCGCGCGGGTGTTGGCCCCTGCCTCGATAGCCGCCGCGGCATCGGAGCGGTAGTAGCGAAAAATGTCGCGGGCGAACGGAATTCCCTGCTCCTGTGCGAGCCGGCAGAGTTTGCGGGTCAGGTGGTAGTCGAACGGGCCGTGCATGTCGGCCATCGGGATCGTCACGCCGTCCTCGAGGGAATGCTGGCCGGGCGCGCACACCGCGTTGTCCACCGAGACCAACTCGGCGACATCCGCGGGCAGGCCGTGGCTGGCTCCGTGGCCGACCTCCTCGGTGATGGTGACCATGATCGTGGTGCGGTGCGGCAGCACCACCTTGTTCTCGGAGAAGTTCTTGGCCAGTGCCAGCGCGATCGCGACGCCCGCCTTCCCGTCCAGATGACGGGAGACGACGAAACCGTCGGCGGTGAGCTCAGGGCTGGTGATCAAGGCCACGAAATCACCGACCTGCAGGCCGAGCCGAACCAGGTCCTCCCGCGTCGATACCCTGCGGTCGATGCGAACCTCGACGTGCTCCCAGTCCGTGGGTTGGGTGTCGATCGCGTCGCCGAACGCGTGCCCACTGGCCTTGAGGGGCATGACCGTGCCGGTGATGAACTCGTCGGGGTCGTCGATGAAGATGCGCACCCGGGCGCCGGCGGCGAACCGCGCCGAAAAGGTGCCGACCGGAACGATCTCGAGGCGGCCGTTGTCCTTGAGCTCGCGGACCATGCAGCCGATGGTGTCGGAGTGCACCACCAGGGCCCGGTCGATGGTCGCGGACTCACCGGGCAATTCGGCGGTCAGCGCTCCCCGGCGGGTCAGCGTGAACGGCACCCCGAAATGGTCGAAGATGTCGCCGATCACCTGCATCACCGCATCCGTGCGTCCCGACGGGCTCGGGGTCTGCAGCAGCGCGAGCAGTGTGTCGATCATCCAGGTGCGGTCGGCCTCGGCCATGCCCGCGGTCTGGCCCACGTTATCTCCTCTCGAGTCGTCGCGAACGCGTTCAACCTACCGTGTGTCCGGCACCCGACGCCCGTTGCGGGCCGCCGTCGCGCACCCGCCACCGCGCGCCCGACGTATCCGCTGCCCTAGGAAGCGGATTCCATCTCCGAGATCAAATCCGCGAGGGTGAGGATTCGCTTGGCGTCGCGGACGTGCAGGCTCTCGATCATGCGGCCATCGACCGTGATCACGCTGGTCCCGGCCGCCTGCGCCTGCTCGTAGGCCGACACGATCTTGCGGGCGTCCTCCAGCTCCTGGTGTGACGGACCGAACAGCTCGTTGGCGGGGGCGATCTGCGACGGGTGGATCAGGGTCTTGCCGTCGAATCCCATTTCCCGGCCCTGCTGGGCCTCGGCCCGGAATGCGCCCTGGTCGGTGATGTCGTTGAACACGCCATCCAAGATCACCTTTCCGGCCGCCCTCGCTCCCAACAACGCCAGGCCGAGGGCGGGCACGGCGGGCGCACGCCCGGGGACGTGCAGGCCGTGCAGCTCGTTGACCAGGTCGTTGGTGCCCACCACCAACCCGGCCAGGCGATCGCTGGCCGACGCGACCTCCTCGGCCCGCAGAAAGGCGCGGGGCGTTTCGATCATCACCCACAGCTGCAACGACTTCGGCGCTCCCAAGGCGGCGAGCGCCTCGGCCAGCGCTTGAACCTGTTGGCCCGTATCGACTTTCGGCACCAGCACGCCGTCGGCCGAAGACCCGGCCACCGCGGCCAGGTCGTCCCGGTGCCATTCGGTGTCCAACCCGTTGATCCGCACCACAACCTCGCGAGGCCGGTAGCTCTCCGACGAGATCGCGTCGCACACCGTCGCCCTCGAATCGGCTTTCGCGTCGGGTCCCACCGCATCCTCGAGGTCGAATATCAGCACGTCCGCCGGCAGCGACTTGCCCTTCTCCAGCGCGCGGGGCTTATTGCCGGGCAGGTACAGGGCGGATCGGCGCGGGCGCAGGGTCGGTGCCATGGAGTGATTCACTTTCGGAGTCGTCGTGCAGCGGGCCGGCAGTCAAATGCCCGCGCGACGGGTGCGTGGTGCGCGCGGCATAGCCAGAAAGTACCCTTCGGTATCGGTGCTGTAGGCGCCGGCGGTGAGCGGCCCCGAGGGCGAATTGGCCGACGCGGCGGGTATATCCCGGAAGGGGAAATCGAATGTCATCATCTGGCTCGGCGCGTACCGAGGGCGACAGCTGGGACCTGGCCTCCAGCGTGGGCGCGACCGCGACGATGGTCGCGGCCTCCCGAGCGCTGGCATCGCGCGAGCCGGATCCACTACTCGATGACCGGTTCGCCGAGCCGTTGGTGCGGGCGGTCGGGCACCCCTTCTTCACCCGCATGCTGGACGGTCAGATCCCGCTCGACACCGACGACATGCCGATGACGCTGCAACAGCGGCGCGAGCAGATGACAGTGCGGACCAGGTTTTTCGATGATTTCTTCGGCGCCGCCACCGCCGCAGGCATCCGGCAGGCCGTCATCTTGGCCGCCGGGCTGGACGCGCGGGCCTATCGGTTGCCGTGGCCATCGGGCACGGTGGTTTTCGAGGTCGACCAGCCTGAGGTGATCGCCTTCAAGACCGCCACGCTCGCCCAGATCGGCGCGGAACCCGCTGCCGAGCGCCGGACCGTCGCCATCGATCTCCGCGATGATTGGCCAACGGCGCTGCGCGACAGCGGCTTTGACACCGACGCCCGCACGGCGTGGATCGCCGAAGGCTTGCTGCCCTATCTACCGCCCGATGCCCAGGACCGGCTGTTGGACAACATCACCGCGCTCAGCGCGCCGGGCAGCCGGCTGGCCACCGAGAACATCACCGACATGAGCGTCTTCACCGACGAACGGGCGCGGGCGATGCGCAGCGCCTGGCGGCAGCACGGACTGGACATCGATGTCGCCGAGCTGATTTGGCTCGGGGATCGCCGCCCCGCCGCTGAGCACCTGGGTGCCACCGGCTGGGACGTCACCCGCCACCCCACCGAACAGGTCTATGCCGGTTACGGGTTCGCGCTGCCGGACAACGAAATCCTCAGGCAATTTCGTCACGCAATCAGCTACCTCAGTGCCGAATCGCGCTGAGCCCGAGGAGTTTCGGCGCTTTCGCTAAGGCTTGGCCTCGCGCCACTCCCGCTCGAACGGCAGCCGCCACGCGTTCGGTGCGATCAATTGGTGAATCGCGTTGGGGCCCCATGTGCCGGGCTGATACAGCTTGGCCGGCGGCGGATCGGTGAGCAGGTCTTCCGAGCGCTCCCATAATGATTCGATGCCTTCGGCGGTGTTGAACAGCGTGTGGTCGCCCCGCATCGCATCGAGAATCAATCGTTCGTAGGCCTCCAGCACGTCCACGACGGTATCGATCTCCTGCGAGGAAAACTGCATGGACAGTTTGTCCAGCTTCATGCCGGGGCCGGGCCGCTTGCCATAGAACGACAGCGAAACCTTCGAGTTGTCGGCAAGGTCGAAGGTGAGGTGATCGGGACCCTGGGTGCCCACCCCGGATCCGGGCGGGAACATGGTCCGCGGGGCCTCCTTGAACGCGATGGAGATAACGCGGATGCCCTCGGCCATCTTCTTGCCGGTGCGCAGGTAGATGGGTACCCCGGCCCATCGCCAGTTGTCGATGCCGACCTTGAGGGCGATGAACGTCTCGGTGTCGGAATCCTTTGCCACGCCGTCCTCGTCGCGGTATCCGCTGTACTGACCGCGCACCACGTTCGACGGCTTGACCGGCAGCATCGACCGGAACACCTTGTTCTTTTCCTCGCTGATGGCAAACGGCTCGAGCGCCGTCGGCGGCTCCATCACCACGAACGCCATCACCTGGAACAGGTGGGTCACCACCATGTCCTTGTAAGCGCCGGTATCTTCGTAAAAGTTCGCCCGCTGATCCAGGCCCTTTTCTTCGGGGATGTCGATCTGAATGTGGTCGATGAAGTTGCGGTTCCAGATCGGCTCGAACAGGCCGTTGGCGAAGCGGAACGCCAGGATGTTCTGCGCGGCCTCCTTGCCCAAGAAGTGGTCGATGCGGAAAATCTGTGTTTCCTCGAAGGTTTCGTGCACGAAGTCGTTCAGCGCTACCGCGCTGGCCAGGTCGGTGCCAAACGGCTTCTCCATCACCACCCGTGAGCGTTCGACCAGCTTGGCGTCGCTCAGCATGGTGATGACGGCGCGCGCCGCCTTGGGCGGCACCGACAGGTAATGCAGCCGCCGGACGTCGGGCCCCAGGTTGTCTTCGGCCTGCGCCACCGCCTCGGCCAGCGCCTCGGGTCCGGCGCTCTGCGGGACGTAGGTGACGATGTCGGCGAAGTTCGACCACTGTTCGGGCGTGAGCTTGTGCGTGCCGAAGGAATCGATCGCCTTCTTGGCGAGATCGCGGAATTCTTCTTGACTCAGGTCTTCGAGCGACGTGGCGACGATCTGAATATCGGGCGCCAATTCGGACTGGTCCAGATACGCCAGACCGGGGATCAGTTTTCGTTTCGCCAGGTCGCCCGTCGCCCCGAAAAGGACGATGACGTGCGGGTCGAGCGGATCGGAATGGTCGCGACGCGGGCGGGCGTCGGCAGCGGGGTAAGCGATGGTCTGAGGTTTCTCGGTAGCCACTCTTGCGATACTTCCATCGCCACGGCGCTGTGTCTCGTTCGTTTAGCGACCGCCGGATCTGGTTAGCGAACGCGCGATCGGGTATGGAATAGCGGCGGGTTCCCGGCGCCGGGGCCCGTCCCCCACCAACGCCCATGGAAAGCGACATGACCAAACCCGACAAAGACCCGCTGAGCCGCGCTCAGGAGCTGGAAAACATCGTCGATCAGCTCGAGGAAAAGGTTACCGAGGAGAGCGAAGCCGAAGGCGTTCCCGGCAACCGCAGCGACCGGGAACAAGCGGCTGTCCGCGGTACCACCAGCGAGCCGCCGGACTAGCGGGTCGCCGAACAGGTCATTCGCTCGGCACGTCGATGGCGTGCGCCTTCAGCGTCGCCAGCAGCTCGGGCGTCGGCCAGTCCTCCGCCCGGTAACGGACCGGATTGATTCCCGCGACGGGAAGGATGCCCACCGCATCGACCACAGTCGGGAACGGCACGGTGAACTTGTCGGATACGTTGGACGGGTCGCCGACCAGGAACGTCACGTAATCGGTCTGCGGCAGCTCCCACGGGATCCCCTGCCCCCACACCGCATTGGTGCGCCGACCCCACGCCGTCTCGATCATCTGCGCGTCGCCGACATATTGCGGGAACAGCTCGCGCTCATAATGCTCCCGCAAGAACTCCACCTGGTGCGTGTATTCGGTTGTGGCCAACAGCGTTCGGGCCCTCAACGCCAACCCGCGCAACGGGTGGGGACCGGCCTGATCGAACGGCGCGATGATGCTGCCTCCGATGGTGTAGCCCTGCGGCGAGATGGGTTGCTCGGCGTCGAGGTACATCTGCTCGGCGACCTCGAAGAGGTCCGCTGCGTTGTCGGGCGCGTCGGTGCCCAGCAGCAGCACGCCATCGCCCGGGAAAAACACCAGGGGGCGGGGGCCGCCGGCGACCGCCAGCGCACCCAGCCAGCCGGTGGCCAGGATCATCGAATCGATGTAGGTGCCGCCGTCGGCGTCTTTCATCAGGTACTTCTCGCCAGGCTGGAAGGCCTGCTGACGCGCGGAAAGGTTCTCCCTGGCCACCGCGAACGCCTGATCGCCGGTGATGCCCCAGGCGCCCGTTTCCGCCGGCGACACGATGGTCCGCACGGTGGGGAGATCGACGACCACCATCTCGTTGATGAACGGGAACACCGGACGGACCCAGGGCTGGGCACCGGTGTTGACCAAGCCGTTGACGTAGCTTTGCGGGCGCAGCACCGGCCGGAGCAAGGGTTGGGCCTCGGCCCAATCCATAGGCGGAGTCGGCGGTTGCTCGGTTGCCATGTCCACGCTCGGTCTTCCTGCTCTTGAACAGCGAACACGCACGTTACACGCTGCGCCGGCCGACACAAGTCACCCTTTTTGGCTGCCTCACGTCGCGGCGGCCGGCCCGAACCAGGTGGCGAGGGAGTCGCGTAGCGCCGGGTCGTTGCCGGTGCCGGCCCAGGCGACGTGTCCGTCCGGCCGGATCAACACCGCGGGCGGCATGGTCACGGCACCGAGCACCGGAAGCACGCACCGGTCAATATGTTTCGCGTCTACCGTCGGAACCCGGTCCGCCCAGGGCGTGACCTCGATGAGACCGGTCTCGCCGAAGTTGAGCAGCACCGGACGGGCGTCGCGCAGCAGGTCGAACACGCGCAGCGACCCGTCGGTGGTGACCAGGTCCAGGTCGGGCATGCGGCGCCCCACCAGCGGGTGTCCCCCGCCCAGGTCGTAACGGATGTCCAGGCCGGACATCATCGCGGCGAAACAGGTGCGGGGTTCGTCCATGGCGAAAAGGCCGGACACGGTGTCGCGCAGTGCCTGGGTGCGTTCGTCGGGGCGAAGGAGCGCCATCTGCGCCAACGCGTTGCGCAGCACCCGCCGGGCAACCGGGTGCCGTTCGGCGTGGTAGCTGTCCAGCAGGCCGTCGTGCGACGTCTTGTTGACAACCTGGCCCAGCTTCCAGCCCAGATTCACCGCATCCTGCACGCCGGTGTTGAGGCCCTGCCCGCCCACCGGGTGGTGGATATGCGCGGCGTCGCCGGCCAGCAGAACTCGCCCGCGGCGGTAGGCGGCGGCCTGCCGCGCCGCGTCGGTGAACCGGGAAAGCCAAGTGGGACTGTGGATTCCGTAGTCCGTCCCGTAGACGGCGACGAGCGCCTGGCTCAGGTCGCGCAGCGTGGGTTCGGTGGCCGGTCCAAGCTGCGCCTCGGTGACCATCACCCGAACGGGTCCACCCTCCTCGGCGCTGGACAGGGCATGGACGCCGATCGCGTCGTGGCGGATCCCCCACTGCGGGGATTGTCCGGTCCCGAAATCGATTTCGACCTCGGCGAGCAGATAACTGGTCGTCGCGTCCCATCCGGGGAATTCGATGCCGGCCGCTTTGCGGATCACGCTGCGTCCTCCGTCGCACCCGACGAGATACTCCCCCCGCATCACGCGGCCGTCGGACAGGCCGACGTCGACGCCGCTGCCGTCCTGGGCAAACGTTGCCACCTGCCCGCCGCGGTAGATCGGCACGCCGAGCTCGCCGACCCAGTCGGCCAGGACGCGTTCGATCTCGTTCTGCCACAGCGCGAGTCCGTAGGGGTGCCGGGTGGGAAAGTCACTGATGTCCAGCCGGATCTGGGAGAACCCGGCGACCTGCGCGACCTGGCCCCGGGACAGGAACCGATCGGCGATGCCACGCTGATCGAGAACTTCGATGGTGCGGGAATGCAGGCCGCCGGCCCGAGTTCCGATCAGGTCCTGGCTGGTGCGCCGCTCCACAATGGCGGCGTCGACCCCCGCCAAAGCCAACTCGCCCGCCAGCATGAGGCCGGTCGGGCCGCCCCCGGCGATGATCACCGCTTGCTCGGTGCCGCCATTTTCCGCTACCCCCGAAACATCCACTTCGCCACCCCGATTCGCCTGAATTCTGGTCGAGGACAGCGATTTTGCATCAGCACCCGGGTCTTGCGGCAAGCCCCGGTATGCGCTATAGGTTGAAAGTGGCGGGGAAAACAATCACCAACGCTCGCGCACCGCGTCGATCGCGCGGTAGATCCGCTGCTCGCTGACCGGGCGCGGCGTGCCGAGTTGCTGGGCCCACAGGCTCACCCTGAGTTCCTCGATCTGCCGGGCGACATCGCGAACCTCGACGGCCGCCCTCGCCGGCGGCGGCAGCTGATGCACCAGCTCGTCGAAGGCCTCCTGCACGGCGTGCACTCGTTGCATGCGCTCCCGATCGGCCTGGGCGGCGCGCGGCAGCCCGTCGAGGCGGCGACGAATCCCGAGCAGGTAGCGGGTGAGATCGGCGAGCCGCGCGGCCCCGGTGGCGGTGACGAAACCGGCCGGCAACAGCCGATCCAGTTGCGCACGGATGTCGGCGATCGCGTCGGTGTGCGCGGGCGGCGGGCTCGCGGGCAGCAGGAGTTGCACCTCCTGAGCGGCGGTCAGCACCTTCTCGACACGGCCCACGATGTCGACGGTGGCGGGCAGCAGGGACTTTCCGGCCCGCTGTTGCAGCGCGACGAACTCCGCGCGCGTCCACACCGGAGCCGACACGAGCGCGTCGGTCGCGGCGTCGGCGCAGTCGTCCAGCAGCGCGGAGAGATCACCATCGGGATTGGTGCCGAGAGCGAGCCGGGTCCGTGGATCAAGCTGACGCGCAATGGCTTTGATCGGGGAGGAGACGCCGAGCCGCACCAACCGCCGGATGCCGGGCCCCATCGCCTGGCCCTGCTCGGCCGATGTGGCGAACACGCGAAGGTCGACGGCGCCGCCCGCGTCGACGAACGCGGGAAAACCCCGCACGGTGCGTCCATCAATCGTGCGCTCGACCACACGCGGCAGTTCGTCGAGGTCCTCGGGCCAGCCACGCAATCCCGTCCGCTCCAGCTCGCCCGCGACAGCATGCGCGACGGCCTGCCGGGCCGGCGCCGTGAGCCGCTCCTGCAGCGCCCGCAGATCCTTGCCCCGGGCCACCTCGGCACCGTCGCCGGACTCGACCACGAATGTCACCCGCAGATGCGAGGGCAGCTTGTCCAGGTCGAAGGCCTCGATGGGCACCAAAACGCCGGTGCGGCGGCGTAATTCGCGTTGCAGCGCCGGTAGCAGCGGCTCGGCGGCCGGATCGATTGCCGCCAGCACCGCGCGGGCCGTGTCGGGAGCGGGAACGAAGTTGCGGCGCAAGTCTTTTGGCAGCGAGCGGATGAGCGCGGTCACCAGTTCCTCGCGCAGCGCCGGCACCTGCCACGCGAACTCGTCGCCGCCCAAGCGCGCCAGCACGTCCATCGGCACGTGCACGGTGACGCCGTCGTCAGCGGCACCGGGCTCGAACCGGTAGGTCAACGGCAACGCGACATCGCCGGTGCGCCAGGCGCTCGGCCGATCCGCGTCGGCGGCCTCGTCGGTGCGCAGCAGGTCGGTGCGAGTAAACGTCAGCAGGTCCGGTGTCTTGTGCCGCTGCTTCTTCCACCACGCGTCGAAGTGCCGCGCGGAGACGACGTCGGTGGGGATGCGGGCGTCATAGAGCGCATAAACGTCGTCGTCGCCGACCATCAGGTCGCGGCGGCGGGCCCGCTCCTCCAGCTCCTCGAGCTCGGCCCGCAGCCGCGCGTTGTCGGCGAAGAAGTGATGGCGGGTGTGCCACTGTCTCTCGACCAGCGCGTGGCGGATAAACAACTCGCGCGCCACCACCGGCTCGATGCGCGCGTATCCGACGCGGCGGCGCGCGGCCAGCGGCAGGCCGTACAACGTCACCCGCTCGTAGGCCATCACCTCGCCGCGTTTGGCGTCCCAATGCGGTTCGCTGTAGGTGCGCTGCACCAACTCGCCGGCGACCCGCTCCACGACCTCGGGCTGAACGCGGGCGGCGGTGCGCCCGTACAGGCGGCTGGTCTCGACCAGCTCCGCCACGACGACCCAGCGCGGCGGCCGTTTGGTGAGCGCCGAGCCGGGCGCGAGCACGAAGTGCGAGTTGCGGGCGCCCAGGTACTCGCGGGTGTCCTCGCGGCGCATACCCACATGCGACAACAACCCCGCCAGCAGCGCCGCGTGCACCCGCGCAGCATCGGCGGGCTCCTCGGATGCGGCGTCTTCGACGATGCCGAGGTCGCGGGCGATGCTGCGCAGCTGCCCGACCAGATCCTGCCACTCTCGGATGCGCAGATAATGCAGAAACTCCGAACGACACATCCGGCGAAATGCATTGCCGGATAATGACGTCCGCTGCTCACGCAGATAGCGCCACAGGTTGAAATAGGACATGAAGTCGGAGTGCTCGTCGGCGAAACGGGCGTGCTTTGCCCGGGCCGCCTCCTCGCGGTCACTCGGGCGCTCCCGCGGGTCCGGGATCGTCAACGCCGCGGTCAAGACCAGCATCTCGCGGACGCACCCCTCGGTCTGTGCCTGCAGAATCATCCGGCCCAGCCTCGGATCGACGGGCAGTCGCGCGAGGCGGCGGCCGAGATCGGTGATGGCGCCGTGCTGGTCGAACGCGCCGAGTTCGGCCAGCAGCTGCACGCCGTCGCGGACGCTGCGCCGGTCCGGTGGATCCAGGAAGGGAAACTGCTCGATGTCGCCGATCTGCAGGGCCGCCATCTGCAGCAGCACGGCGGCGAGGTTCGTCCGCAGTATCTCGGGTTCGGTGTAACGCGGTCGCGCCGCGAAGTCCTGCTCGGAGTAGAGCCGGATGCACACGCCGGGCGCGACCCGGCCGCAACGGCCGGCCCGCTGCGCGGCCGACGCCTGCGAGATCGGCTCGATCGGCAGCCGCTGCACCTTCAAACGCCGGCTGTAGCGCGAAATCCGGGCATTGCCCGGGTCGATGACGTAGCGGATCCCGGGCACGGTCAACGACGTTTCGGCGACGTTGGTCGCCAGCACGACGCGGCGCCCGGTATGGGGGGCGAACACCTTCTGCTGCTCGGCGGTGGGCAGCCGCGCGTACAGCGGGAGCACCTCGGTGTGTTCGAGTCCGCTCAAAGCCTCTGCGGTATCACGGATTTCGCGCTCTCCGGAAAGAAAGACCAGGATGTCCCCCGGCGGCTCGGCCTCGAGTTCACCGATCGCGTCGACGATCGCCTCGACCTCATCGCGGGTCTCGGTACGCACGATCTCGTGGTCCGGGTCGTCCGGGTCGTCGTCGGAGGCCGAAGGCACGGCAACCTCCAGTGGCCGGTAGCGCACCTCGACCGGATACGTCCGCCCGGACACCTCGATGATCGGCGCGTTCTCGAAGTGCGCCGCGAAGCGCTGCGGCTCGATCGTCGCCGAGGTGATGATCACCTTCAGATCGGGTCGGCGAGGCAGCAACTCACGCAGGTAACCGAGGAGGAAGTCGATGTTGAGGCTGCGCTCGTGCGCCTCGTCGAGGATCAGCGTGTCGTAGCGCAGCAGGCGACGATCGCGCTGGATCTCGGCGAGCAAAATGCCGTCGGTCATCAGCTTGATCAGCGTGCGATCGCTGACCTGGTCGGTGAAACGCACGGTATAGCCCACGATGTCGCCGAGTGGGCTGCCCAATTCGTCGGCGATGCGCTGGGCGACGGTGCGGGCGGCCAGCCGGCGAGGCTGGGTGTGGCCGATGGTTCCGCGGACACCGCGGCCGGCCTCGAGACAGATCTTCGGCAGCTGGGTGGTCTTCCCCGACCCGGTCTCCCCCGCGATCACCACCACCTGATGCGTCCGGATGGCTGCGGCGATTTCCTGCCGTCGGTCGCTGACCGGCAGGTCGGGGTAGGCGATGGTGGGGACGGCGGCTTGACGGGCGGCGACGACCGTGTGCGCCGCGGCGACCTGTTCGGCGAGCTGTCGCAGCTTTTCGGGCGAGGCGCCGCGCAAGTTCTTGAGCCGCCGGCCGAGGCGGGCCGCGTCGCGCAAGGTCAAACCGTCGAGTTGGTTGCGCAACTGCGCTGCAGACGGTTCGGCCACCCCGCACAGAATAGGCACTCGCGCGCCCGCATCCCCAACGCATCGAGGCGACCGGCCGGGTTGGCGACAGCCGAATCCGGGTATCAGGGGGCGAGTGCATCGAAAGGGATGCCGGCTTGCGGGGGAAGTGATCGGCGATGGTCGGTTGGCTGGACGAGCTGCAGCGACGTAATCGAGTCGTCGGCGTGATCGTCGGTGTTGTGTACAAGTACAACGACGATCAAGGCGGCTACCTGGCCGCCCTGATCACCTACTACGGGCTGGTGTCGCTGTTTCCGATGCTGCTGCTGTTGACCACCGGCCTGGGCGTCGTGCTGGCCGGCCGGCCCGATCTGCAGGCCCAGGTGTTGCACAGCACCTTGAGTCAGTTCCCGGTGATCGGCGACCAGCTGCACCACCCGCAGGGGCTCAGCGGTGGAGCGGTGGGCGTGGTGGTGGGCCTGCTCGGCGCGCTGTACGGCGGTCTGGGCGTGGGACAGGCGCTGCAAAACGCAATGGACACGGTGTGGGCGGTGCCGAAGCACAAGCGCCCCGACCCGATTCGATCCCGCGTGCGCAGCCTGATGCTGTTGTTGGTGCTCGGCTCTGCCGGCGTCGCGGCGACGGTATTGGCCGCGGTCGGCCATGCCACCGGGGCACTTGGCGTCTTCAGCAAGATCGGCCTCGTACTTGCGGCGGTGGCGATCAACACACTGATCTGCCTGGTGGCCTTTCGCGTGACGACCGCGCGGGCCCTGACCTACCGGCAGGTGTTACCGGGAGCGGTTGCAGCAGCGTTGATTTGGCAGATGCTGCAGTGGTTCGGGGCAGGCTACGTCGCACATACCGTGAGAAGGGCCAGCGCCACCAACAGCGTGTTCGCTCTGGTGTTGGGGGCGCTGGCATTTCTGTTCCTGGCATCGGTGGCGCTGGTGATGTGCGCCGAGATCAATGTCGTCTTGGTGGAGCGGCTCTACCCGCGCGCGCTGCTCGGCGCATTCAGCGAGGACGCGGATCTGACGTCGGCGGATCGGCGGACCTATACGAACAAGGTCAAAGCCGAGCGGGTCAAAGCCTTCGAGCGGGTCCACGTGCATTTCGACGACGTCAAGCGCCTTCCCTCGAAAACCATTGGGCGCCTTGCGGTATTTCATGATTCTCGCCGCCCACGCACGCCATGAGAACGGTTTGTTCCCGGCTTTTGGCGAGGCTGTAGGCCCGCGCAATAGTCTGCAGTCATGAGTCTGGTCACCTATGAGCTGCAAGACCACGTTGCCACCATCACCCTGAACCGCCCCGAGGCGCGCAACGCCATCAACGGCGCGCTGCGCCAGGACCTCAACGCCGCCTGGGATCGCTTCCGTGACGACCTGGACGCGTGGGTCGGGATCCTGACAGCCAACGGCAGCGTTTTCTGCGCGGGCGGCGACCTCAAGGACGGTGCAGGCTCGGTCGGCACCTTCGGCGGCACCTTCTGGGAGAAACCGACCATCAACTCCTTCGAGTCCGGCATGGAATTGTTCAAGCCGACCATCGCCGCCGTGCACGGCCCGTGCATCGGCTACGGCGTGACCGGCGTGTTGTTCTGCGACTTCGTCATCGCCAGCACCGAGGCGACGTTCTGCTTTCCCGAGGTGTCCATCGGCGTGCCCACCATCGTCGGAGCCATTCGGCTCCCGCACCGGGTGGGCTGGGCCAACGCGATGGAGCTGCTGCTGACCGGTAAACCCATGAGCGCCGAGCGGGCCAAGGAAATCGGTTTGGTCTGGAAGCTGGTCGAGCCCGAGCGGCTGCAGGCCGAGGCCCAGTCCTGGGCGCGCACCCTTACCGAGGCCGCGCCACTGGCCCAGCGGGCGACCAAGGAAGTGGCGTGGCGAACCGCCGACATGGGCTGGATCGAATCCGTGCGGTTCGGCGAGACCATGCGCAAGGTGGCGGGTGCGACCGAAGACGTCGCCGAGGGGCTGCGCGCCTGGGCCGAGAAGCGCAAACCGCAGTGGCGCGGCCGGTGACGGCCGGTGCGGGCGGCGTCGCGACGGCGGCGCCGTGGCTTTGACGAGCCGGGCGGGTGAGCGATTGCGTGCCGAACTAAGTCGTGTGCTCGACGGCGGGGGCCGTGGGGCCGACCACGCCGAGACCGCCCTCGGCGACGGACCGATCAGGCAGCGGCTCGAAGCGTCGATCCGGGCGCTGGTCATGCATCGTGGCCCACGGAGCAGCATCTGCCCGTCGGACGCCGCCCGCGCGGTCGGCGGCGACGGTTGGCGCGAGCTGATGGACGACGCCCGGGCGGCGGCGCGGCGGCTCGCCAGGTCGGGCGACGTGGAGATCACGCAGCGCGGCGAGGTCGTCGACCCCGACGACGACTGGGGCGGCCCGATTCGCATCCGAACCACCGGGTCGTAGGCATTGGCGTTGCGCTGCAACGTCATTCGTCCGCTCGAGCGCCTGCTCCCCGTCCTGGCGTCAACCGCCGGCACGTCCATGACCGACGATATGACAGGATTTCTCCCATGAGTGCACGCAGATTAGCTCGCTGGGTTGGTATCGCGGTTGTGACGACGTGGGCGCTGGTGAGTGCACCCGTCGGAACGCCCACCGCCGTCGCCGATGGCTGCTCGGACGTATCGGTGGTTTTCGCCCGGGGTACCCACCAAGAGCCCGGTCTGGGCAACATCGGTCAGGCGTTCGTCGACTCGCTCACGTCGCAGCTCGGCGGTAAATCCGTCGACGTCTACGCGGTCAACTATCCCGCCAACGACGACTACCACAACAGCGCAAACGCCGGATCCAACGACGCCAGCGCACACATCCAGGACGTCGTCGCCAGCTGCCCGAACTCGAAGATCGTGCTCGGCGGCTACTCCCAGGGCTCGACGGTGATCGACCTGGCCACCAACGCGATGCCACCCTCGGTGGCCAACCACGTCGCGGCCGTCGCGCTCTTCGGCGAGCCCACCAGTCAGTTCTCCACCATGCTGTGGGGCGGCCAGCCGCTACCGACGATCAACCCGGCATATGGCTCCAAGGTCACCAGCATTTGCGCGCCCGACGATCCGATCTGCTCGGGCGGCGGCAACATCATGGCGCACGTTTCCTACATCGATGCCGGGATGACCGCCCAGGCCGCGACGTTTGCGGCCAACAAGATCAACCAGGGTGCCCCGAGCGTCTGACACCCGTCAGTCGTTAGCCCGCTCCTCCTGGCGTTGCCGCTTCTCGGCGGCTGCCAGCTGCGCCACCCGATCCGCCTCGGCGCGCTTCTCGACGGCCTCGCCGAGCTTGTCCTCGGCCTCATCGACTTTGGCCGCGGAAGCCTTGGCCGCGGCCTTCTCGGCGGCCCGAGTCCTGTCTTCCACCTGGCGCTTGGCCGATTCGACCGTCTGCTTGCGCTGGGAGGCGGTCTCGTCGGCGCGCCGCTTGGCCGCGGCGCTCTGTTGTTGCGCCGACTGCGCCGCCTCGCGTTTGCGCTGCTCGGCGCCGATTCGGGCCTCTTTGACTTGCTGCTGGGTGGCTTTGTGCGCTTCCTCGCGCTCCTGGATCGCCTCGTCGCGGGCGCTCTTGAGCTTGGCGTCGGCCTGTGCCTTGCGGACCGCGGCTTGGCCGTCCAGCTGAGCCGCGCGGCCCAGCGTGTCGCTGCGTTCGACCAGGGCGGCTCCCCGCTCGGCGAGCGTCGCGTCGCCGAGCACAGTTCCGACGGTGCTGTCGAGCTTGCCCAGCGAGCGCTCGTATAGCAGTCGCGCCGGCGCCTCGGTGGGGATGCGGTTGACCACCTGGTCCTCGATCAGCTGCAACGGGAATCGGGCGAGTTGGTAGTGAAACCGCAGGACTGCCAGCGGGACTTCGGAAATTTTCATCAACTTCTCCTGGGTGAGGCCCGCCGTCAGGGCAGGTCGGCTTGGTCGGTCACGTTCTGGGCCTGCCGCCGCAGCCGGTCGGCCTCTGATTCTTCGTTGCGGGCCACCTGAACCGAGCTCTGGTGCTCGGCGACGGCATCGACAATCTCCTCGGACGCCTCGCGGATCTCCGCGCGTTCTTCGGCCTTCGCGAGGTGGATGTCGCGCTGGGCGTCCATCTCGGCCTGGGTCTTCTCGGCGGTCGCCTGCTGATGCGCCGCCCGGTCGGCCGCACGCTTCTGGGCGGCCTCCTGGGCCTCGATCGAATCCTCGGCGGCCACGGCCTGAGCGTTCGCCGCCAGGCGGTGTTGGGCGCCTTCGGCCCTGGCTTCGGCAGCCTCTTCCTGGGCCTGTTTGGCCTGGGCTTCGGCCACGGCCTCGGTCGCATTCGCTTCTTTGCGTTCATGCGCCTGGGTCTGCTCGAGCTGCCCCTCGGCGGTCAGCGATTCGTTGCCCGTGACTGCGCCGACGACCTCTTTGGCTTTGCCCTTGACCGAGTCGATCAGGCCCCTACGCGCTTCATCGGCCTTGTTCTGCTCACTCATCATTCTCCCTTGAGGCGTTTGGCCAAAACGTTCGTTCGTGTCAGGTGTGTAATTCCACGAACTGGGCCGATCAAACACGGACATTCAACGCGTCACGGGGCGCCGCACCCGAAAATCGTGCTAATAGATTCGAATTGACCAGCAACACAACATGTTTTGCGGTCACGGCTCCGTGTAGTGCGCGAACGGGTCATATGGCGATACCCTGGCCGGCATGGCCATCGAGTCCACCATGCTCGCCCTCGGTACCGTCGCCCCGGCCTTCACGCTGCCCGAGCCGGCCACCGGCCGCATGCTCAGTCGCGACGATCTGACGGGCCCCGCCCTGGTCGTCACCTTCATCTGCAATCACTGCCCGTATGTGAAGCACGTCGCCGACGGGCTCGCCGCGCTCGGTCGTGACCTCGCCGGGCAAGGCGTTGCGATGGTGGGCATTTCGAGCAATGACGTGGGCACCTACCCGCAGGACGGCCCCGATCAGATGGTCGCGGAGGCCCGCAGCCACGGCTGGACGTTCCCGTACCTCTACGACGAAACCCAAGAGGTCGCCCGCGCTTACTCGGCCGCCTGCACACCCGACAACTTCGTGTTCGACGGCGAACGCCGGCTGGTCTACCGCGGCCAGCTCGACGACTCCCGGCCCAAAAACGGCCGGCCGGTCACGGCCGCGGACGTCCGCGCCGCGGTCGACGCGGTATTGGCCGGGCAACCGGTGAATCCCGAACAGCGCCCGTCCATCGGGTGCGGCATCAAGTGGCGCTGAGGCGCGGTTGAAAACATCGACTCGGTAGCTGGGCTCCACTACCGCGAGAGGGAGGCGTTATGCGCGGAGCTGTCATCTACGGCGCAGGCGATGTCCGATTCGAAGACCTGCCGGAACCCGAGATCGTCGCCCCCACCGATGCGATCATCCGCACCACCGCGACGTGCGTGTGCGGCTCGGATCTTTGGGACTACCGCGGCATCAACCCCGTTCCCGAGCCCAAGCCGTTCGGTCACGAGTACTGCGGCGTCGTCGAAGCCGTCGGCAGCGACGTCACCTCGGTCAAGCCCGGCCAGTTCGTCATCGGATCTTTCTACGCCTCCGACGGCACCTGTCCGAATTGCCGCAACGGAGTCCAGAGTTCGTGCGTAAACCGCGTGCTGATGGGCGGTTGCCAAGCGGAGTCCGTGCGCATCCCCTGGGCTGACGGCAGTCTCGTGGCACTGCCCGACCAGCCCGACGGGGAATTGATCCCGGACTTACTGACCCTCTCGGACGTGATGGGCACCGGGTGGTTTGCCACCGAAGCGGCCAACGTCGTCGCCGGCATGACGGTCGCCGTGGTGGGTGACGGAGCGGTGGGGTTGTGCGCGGTGCTGGCCGCCCGCGAAAAAGGCGCCGAGCGGATCATCGCGATGAGCCGGCACGAGCCGCGGCAGAAGCTGGCCCGTGAATTCGGCGCCACCGACATCGTCACCGAACGCGGCGACGACGGAGTGGCGGTCATCAAGGAGATGACCGAAGGCGTCGGTGCCGACGCGGTGCTGGAATGCGTGGGCACCGGCCAGGCCATGCAACAAGCCATCCAGTCCGCTCGCCCGGGCGCCTTTGTCGGGTTCGTCGGTGTCCCCCACGATGTCGCCATCACCGGCGAGCAACTCTTCAGCACCCAGGTCGGGCTGCGCGGCGGACCCGCCCCCGTCCGGCACTTCCTGCCCTCGCTGATCGACTCGGTGCTCGACGGAAAAATCAACCCCGGCAAGGTATTTGACCTGCGCCTGCCTCTTGAGCAGGTCGCCGACGCCTATCGGGCCATGGATGAGCGCCGCGCCATCAAGGCCTTCCTGCAGCCGTAGGTGAGGTCGGTCACTGCTCCGGCCGACCGGACGCCCATCGCGCCTTTTCGGCTAACGTCGACCGTATGTCCAAAGTCTCCGGCAACGACCTGATCGACGACGTCACCCCTGGCGACATCATCGCGGTGGACCGCGGCTCGGGCGAACAGCCCTACAAAGTCGTCTTCAAGGACACCAGCGACGCGGGGTACCTCGTCACATTCGAGACCGACGGCGGTGAGACCTTTCAGCTCGATCTGGCGGCCGGCACCCGGGTGAAACGGTCCCTCGGGGCGAAGTGGGAATCCGCACAGAGCCCGACCCCCAACTCGGAGAACTGAGGCCCGCCGGTCAGCACAGGCCCACGCCGAACATGTTGGCGGACAGTACTTTCGATGACTGACGTCCGCATCGTCACCGACGCATCGCGGAGGGCCGGGCGCTGACGCCGGGGGGCGTCGGCAATCTCCTCCGGCACGGGCCGTTTGGGTGGCGCCTGGGCGGGTACCGCCATGCCCCGACGGACGGAGCACGCGATGAGACCTGTTCACGAGCCAAAAGAACACTTGCTTCTGGGTGGTGACATGGCCGAACGCCTGCGGCGCCGCCCACCACGACGGGGCCGGTGTCACCCATGACCGCGCAACCCCCCGATCCTGACCCGACGCAAATACCCGGGCTGGAGCCAGGAGGAGGTGCCGCCCCGGGCACCACCCCCCCGGCCGCGCCCCAAACCTCCGGGGTGTCCGAGCCGCAACCGCCGAACACCCGGCGATTCCCCCCAGCTCCGTGCTCGCCGTGGTCGCCGTCTGTATCTTCGTCGTCGCGTTCATCGCGGTGGCGGTGCTGATGGTGATGAAGATGGTCGGGGCGACGGGCTAGCATGCCGAATCCGTCCACGACACGTCTTGATTACGTCGCCTCGGTAGCGGGCATAGCCACATGCATGGCCGACGATGCCGCGCAGGCGCCACAGGAGAATCCGGAAAAGGACCAATCGCAGTGGGTGACCGGCGACGAACCCATGACCGGGCCGCAGCGCAGCTACTTGAACACGCTGGCACACGAAGCGGGCGAAGAGATCCCGGACAACCTCACCAAGGCCCAGGCCTCCAGCCTCTTCGACCAGCTGCAACAGCGAACCGGGCGGGGCGCTGGCTCATGACCATCGATGCCGAGCACGTGCGACGGCTACTCGCCAGCCCGGACGCGGACGCAACCCTGGTGGTGATCGAGGGCCGTGCCGCGGTCGTCGCGCCTGCTGATCTGGACTCGGCCGAATTCCGAGGTGCCCTGCAGGTTACGACGCGCCAGGAATTGGTGCAGCGAGTCGGACACGCGGAGTTATCCGACCGCGAGGTGACCGAGCAGGCCGAGGAACTCGACACGGCGCTGCGCAACCTGGGCGGCTGACGCGTTGCTGCGCAGCCGCTACGGTCCGATGGTGACGCGGTCACCGACGCGGACAACGCCCTGGGCCACCACCGCCAGGTAGGCGCCCGCACATGGCTGCGCGCCGTGACCGCCTGTATTCAAACGGTTTTCGGCCGCGGGTACCCGAAGCGCCTGTGGCGCTCGTGGCAACGGCCCGTGCTCGAGCGTGGGGACCACGCAGCGCGATGTGGCCGTCAGGACGCGCAGTCGTGCCTCTCCGATGGCGATTTCACTGCCCACCCAGTCGTTTTCGGCATAGGGCCGATAGTCGGGCGGCGTCGCGATCACCAGATTCGGGCGGTAGCGCAACGCCTCCACGCCGATGTGCCCGAGGGTAGCCGTCGTGATCGCATGCAACGGGGCTTCGTCGGTGAACGACTCGCCCGGGGTGGCCGCGGCGATCCGCAGGATGCGGCCGTCGACCTCGGCGTCGAGACCGAGTTCCAGCAATTGCTCCGGATCGGGGCGCACCAGTGTCGCGCCGTCGGGGCGTTGGGTGACCAACCGGACCCGCCGGCCGGTCAGCCGCGAGATCAGCTCGTCGACGCCCGGATCGTCGGCGGCCACATCGGTCCCGTCGGGCAGGCTGATGCGCACGCCCTGTGCATCGGCATGTGCGGTGCACGTCAACAGGTCACGCCACAGCCGCGGATTCTTGGCGCTGGCCACGTGCCCGGTCTCGCCGTCGAGGAGC
This sequence comes from Mycobacterium senriense, assembly GCF_019668465.1. Classification (NCBI taxonomy): domain Bacteria; kingdom Bacillati; phylum Actinomycetota; class Actinomycetes; order Mycobacteriales; family Mycobacteriaceae; genus Mycobacterium; species Mycobacterium senriense. The sequence continues at coordinate 4,410,040 of NZ_AP024828.1, forward strand.
GCCAGCCGCCGGTCGCCCTCGGCGCCGCGCTCGTCGACCAGCAAGCGATCTACGGCTTCGCCGAGCATCGACTTCACCGGATAGCGAAGCAACGCCTGCACCCGCATCCCGGCGAAGTCGGAGGCTTGGGCGGTCGAGTTGTCCATCACGCGCCTTCACTGAAGTTCCACTGCTCACTGTGCCCGAAATGGCCTGGCACCACCAGGGATCAGCCAGGCACCGCGGTCACCACGATCGACTGATCACTGGTCTGCCAGGCCGTCGCGAACGTGCCGAAGCTCACCTGTTCGTCCGCGTGGTCGATGCCGGGGTCGTTGAGGTGCACGATCTCTTTGCCGGTGTCGATGCCGGTCACGACCAGGAAATGGTCGGCCGTGGTGCGCTGGTCGTCACCGTTCAAGATGACCGAGGAGTTGACGAAGGCGATGATCTTGCGGTCGTTGGCCAGGTATTGCTCGAGGAGCGGCAGCCCGTTCTTGTCCCGGTCGGAGGTGGAGGTCATCTCGGATTTGATCCCGAAGTGGTCGAGCAGGATCACCAGGTCCGACATCGAGTTGCCGGCGTTCGGTCCGGAGTGGCTCGGATCGTTCCGCGGCGCGTAGATCGGTCCGGGATTGGCCCCCGACGGCGTCGACTCCGCCAGGTCCAGCATCTGCCGTTCGGTGGGTGCGTTGCCGGTGGCCTCGCCCACCACGTCGGCGAGCGACACGAGTCCGCAGTTGTCCTCGAGCGACTGCGCCGCCCAGTATTTCGCAGCGGCGGCGGGGTTGCCGTATACGCCGGGAGCGGTTGTTGTCGCGGGGCCGACTCCTGGCCCGGGCAATGAATTTGTCTGTGCCGCAACAACTGTGGTCACCGAGGTGGTGGCAGCCGTGGTCGCCGGCGGGGCGCCGCCGCACCCCGAGACGAGCGCCGCGGCGGCCAAAGCCATACATGCGCCGTTCACTGCGGCGCGGGCCGTAAGGGCGATCCGAAATGTGAGCATCAGCGAGCAAGGTGCCGTCGACGGTCGAATGGCCAGCAAACGGTAGCACCTGCAGCGCACCGCTATTGCCGAAAGAACGTGAACCTTTGTGCTCGTCCGGATTACCGACGAACGCACAGCGCCGGGCCTCGGATCAGCCTGGCAGCAGGCGCTTTTTCTGTTCTTCGAATTCCTGCTGCGTCAAAATTCCCGCGTCTCGTAGCGAAGCCAGTTCGCGCAGCTCGGCGGCGATGCTCGTGATCGGTCCGCCTGCGGCAACCTGCGGTGGTGTCGTCGACTCGGTGGTCGGCTTCTTCGGCGCCTCGCGCGTCGCCTTCTCGATCTCACCGGCCCGGGCCCGCTCGCGACCCAGGGCTCCCCCGGTACCGGCCATGGCGCGCCCGGCCATGCTGGCCGTAGCCATCTCGCCGAACAAACTCCCGGTTCCGCCGGGAGCGGCCGCGGCCGCGGCGGCGGCCTGGGCGCCGGCACCGGTGGCCGGCAGCACCAAGGCGGCCGGACGAATTGCCGGGGCGGCCGCCGTCCAGCCCGGCGGCACCGACAAGTTGCCGACCGTGTTGGCCTGGCCCAGCCCGGCCGACGCCAACGTTCCGAATCCACCCGCCGGGTTCGTGATGACCGGAAATGGCGATGGCGGCACCGCGCCCATGCCGGGCCAGGACTGCACCCCGGCCCAGCCGCTGACGATGTCGTCGGTGTGGAAACCGGTCAGGGCACCGGCGATGTCGAAGGGAAGGGCGATCAACGTACCCGGCGCGTCGATGCCGAGCCCGGCCACGCTGGCCGGCGCGTCGAGAAAGAATGTGACGAGATCGCTTCCCAGCCCCAGCACGTCCGTTACCGACGGAGGGTCTGCTGCGGCCAGCGGCGCCGCCGAGAAATTGCTCAGCAGGTTGGGAACCGCCGAGAACGATTGCTGCACGGCGTTACGCGTGCTTCCTGCGGCCGCGCCGGTGGCCTGGCCCACCGCTTCGGACTGGCCGGCGCCGGAATTGCTGGTCGGGTCGGGTTGAGCGAACGGCGTCAACCGCGTCGCCGAGGCCGCCGTACCCGCGTAGCCGAACATGGCCGCGGTGTCTCGCGCCCACATCTCGCCGTACTCCGCCTCGGTCGCGGCGATCGCCGGGGTGTTCTGGCCGAGGAGATTGGTCGCGACGAGCGCCGCCAGCTGGGTGCGGTTGGCCGTGACCACCGGAGGCGGCACCGTCTCGGCGAACGCCGTCTCGTAGGCGAAGGCCGCGGTCCTGGCCTGGTTGGCGGTCTCTTCGGCCTGGGCGCCAGTGGTCCTCATCCACTCCAGATAGGGGGTGATCGCCGCGACCATGGAGGCCGATGATGGGCCGACCCATGGACCGGAGGTCAGGGCCGTGATCTCGGCCTGATAGGAGTTCGCGGTGGTTTGCAGCGCGGCGGCCAATTCATCCCAGGCCATCGCGGCGGCCAGCATCGGTCCCGACCCCGGACCGGCGTACATCCGCGCGGAGTTAACCTCCGGCGGTAGTACCGCGAAGTCCATGTCGATCTCCTCCGATCGCTTACGTCAGCCGCGAAGGCATCGACGCCCACGATGCGCGTCGTATGGGGATAGCCAACCCAGCAGCAAACAAATCGCATTCCCTCCCGTGCCGCCAATGCCGCGAACGAAGACGACCGAATGTGACCGTCCCCAGTGCTAGCGGGCCGGCCTCACTCGTTTGCAGGTGCTCCCACGTCAACGAATACAGCGAAATTGTTGCCGATGGTTAACGATAGGTTACCTGCACATGACGGCCGAAACTCACAAGGGTTAGGCGCGTATTGCGCAAATCACTCTCAGCCGGCTCTCAACGGGACCGGACCGATCCCACCCAGCGTCAGCCGGCCGCTATTCATGCGGCAGGACTCGTCAAGAAGCCAGTTCAGAGCCGCGGGGGCGCGCCCAGCGGGTCTGGCGGTGCCGGTTCTGCTTGGATTTGTGGCGTCCCCGCGAGTGAGGTTGTTGATGAAAATTACGCTGGCCGCCTATGGCAGCCGTGGCGACGTCGAGCCCTGCGTCGCCGTCGCGCAAGAGTTGCACCGCCGAGGGCACGACGTCCTGATCGCGGTGCCGCCCGACAAGCTAGGCATGACCGAGTCGGCGGGGCTCGCCGCGGTCGCGTACGGGCCCGACAGCCGCGAGCAGATCAACATGGCGACCAACTTCGTCCGCAACGTCCAGAATCCGATGAGCGCGTTGCCGCAACTCATCGAGCGCGTCACCACGGTGTGGACCGGCAAGAGCGAGACGCTGACCTCGGTGGCGGCCGGCGCCGACCTACTGGTGGCCGGGATGAACGAGCAGCGGCTGGTCGCCAACGTCGGGGAGCATTTCGGCGTACCGCTGGCCGCGCTGCACTTCTTTCCCGCCGAGACCTTGGAACTCGGCCGGCTGCAGTCAGAAGTCACCGGCGCGGCCGCAACGTCCCAGCGTCGAGCGCTCGGTCTGCCCGACAACCCGTCGACGCAGCCGGCGCTCGAGATCCAGACCTACGACGAGCTGTGGGCGCCCGAACTGGCGAAGCAGTGGGCCGGGCCGGGATACCGACGCCCCTTCGTCGGTTCGCTGACCCTGGGGCTGCCGGCGGAGGCGGACGACGCGGTGCTGTCCTGGATAGCCGACGGGACGCCACCGATCTATTTCGGATTCGGCAGCACGCCGGTCACCTCACCCGCCGAGACGGTCGCCGTGATCAGCGCGGCCTGCACCCAGATAGGCGAGCGAGCGTTGATTTGCAGTGGCCCAAACGATTTCACCCGTATCCCGCCCGCCGATCACGTGAAGATCGTGGAGGCGGTGAATCACGCCGCCGTCTTTCCGGCGTGCCGTGCAATCGTGCACCACGGCGGCGCAGGCACCACCGCCGCGGCTATGCGGGCGGGCGTGCCCATGTTGATTCTCTGGCTCTGGCTCGATCAGCCGATCTGGGCCGACGCGGTCCGCAGGTTGGAAGTCGGCGTGGGGCGGGCGTTCTCGGCCTCCACCTTGGATTCGCTTGTCGCCGACCTGCGCTCGGTGCGGTCGGCGCACTACCTCAGCCGAGCCAGGGAAATGGCCACCCAAATGAGCACACCCGCCGAAAGCGTCGCCAAGGCGGCCGATCTTCTCGAATCCGCCGCCCGCCGGGTGTAGCCGCGCCGCCCGTTTCGCCCAGCGGTGGTGCAAAGCCCGCCGGTCATGTAAAAGGTTCTGGTGCAGGATCCGCCGAATAAGTCGTTCGACCCGTCGATGCTGCGCGAGGCGATGATCAGGCGGCTGTATCGACGATTGTCGGCCGAGGGCCACATCCGGGTGCCGGCGGTGCCGGGCTTGATCGACGAGTACGTCCAGTTGTGCAACAACGTCTGCGCCACCCTGGGCGTCTGGTGCCCACCCGAGCAGTCCGCACAGTTGCGGGCCGCGCTGGTAGCTGAGTTGGCGAAGGCCTTCAAGGCCTCCCCCCGTTCCGAGGTCCTCATCTCGTATGAGGCTCCATTCGGGACCGGCGTGAATTTCCGGGTCCAAGCCGAATGGCGCACGGTCGAGGCCGATTACGACCAGTGGATGGCGATCCGCCCGCCGCCGCTGTTCGGGACCGAGCCCGATGCGCGCGTGCTCGCGCTGGCGGCGGAGGCGGCCGATCCTTCGGTCTATCGCGTGCTCGACGTCGGCGCCGGAACCGGACGCAACGCGCTGGCCCTGGCCCGGCGCGGACACCCGGTCGACGCAGTCGAGATGACCGCGAAGTTCGCGGAGGTCATCGTCGCAGAAGCCGCCGGCGAATCGTTGGGCGTGAACGTCATTCAAAGCGACGTGTTCACGGCGATGGAGGGTGTACGCGATCGGTATCAGCTGATGGTGCTCTCGGAGGTGGTGTCCGACTTCCGCACGCCGCACGAGTTGCGCGGCATGTTCGAACTCGCCACCGATTGCCTGGCCCAAGGTGGGCGCTTGGTCTTCAACACCTTCCTGGCTCGCGATGGCTACGTTCCCGACGACGTCGCGGTGCAACTCAGTCAGCAGTGCAACAGCATGATCTTCACCCGCGACGAGGTGACCGCCGCGGCGGCCGGCCTGCCTCTCGAGCCGATCGCCGACGACGCCGCCTACGAATACGAGAAGGCGCGGTTACCGTCGGACGCCTGGCCGCCGACGGGCTGGTTCGAGGGGTGGGCCGGCGGCCTCGATGTGTTCGACGTTCAGCGCGACGATTCCCCAATAGAGTTGCGCTGGCTGGTGTTTCAGAAAGCGGGTTGACCCGCGGGTCTAGGCGGTCAAGTCGCGAGTGGCCGGCCCTTCCAGCAAGGTGCCGTCGGGCGCGAACCGCGACCCGTGCAGCGGACACTCCCACGCGTTGTCGGCGTCGTTCCAGTTCACGATGCCGCCCAGGTGTGGGCACACCGGTGAGACGCGGTGCTCGGTCCCATCGACGCGGCAGCGGGCCTCCAGATGCCACGGCGGGCCACTCACCACCCCGCCTTCGCCGTCGACGGGGCTGCGGCGGTGGGTGCGTACCGCCGGGGTGATCCAGCCCTTCGTCAGGTTGAAGCCGACCTCGAGGTTGGCCTGCAGGGCCGTCGCCAGGCCCGTCAGCTCGTGCGGACTCCAGCTGGCGAAGGCCCGGGCCCAATCCATCCGCCCACCCAGGATGCGGCTCGACAGCGCCGACGCCGCGGCCGGACCGTTGGTCATCCCCCACTTGTTGAAACCCGTTGCGATAAAGATGCTTTCGGTGTTCGGCAGGATGGGCCCAACATAGGGCAGATGGTCGATGGGCGTGTAGTCCTGCGCCGACCAGAAGTGGGTCTGCACGGCACCCGGGTAGTGCTTGCGCGTCCACTTCGATAACTCGTCCAGCGCCTCGGACGGGCTCTTCTCACGGCCCACAGTGTGGCCGGCCCCGCCCACGATCAGCCGCTCACCGTCCGCGACCGGCGCGTAGCGCACCGACCGCGTCGGCGAGTCGGTGGAGATCATCATCGGCCGGGTGATGTTGCCCGGAACCTTGAAGGCCAAGCAGTAGGACCGGCTCGGCTTCACCCGCGCGAAGTAGCCGCCGCGATCCAGGATCGGGATGCCCGTCGCCAGCACCAGCTGGCCGGCCTGAAGTTGGACGTCGCGCTGGGCGGCGTCGTTGACATGCAGGCGCACCTTCTTGCCGCGCCAAGAGACCCGCCGCACTCGCGTGTGCTCGACCAGCCGCCCACCGCGACCCAGCAGCTCGACAACCAACGAGTCGAGGAATGACATCGGGTCGAACTGCGCCTGGTCCGCCAGCCGCACACCGCCGTGATACGAGAACGGCACGTCGGCGTCGTCGTCCCACACCGCGGGCAGGCCGACCGCCTGACACGCCGCGAGTTCGGCTCGCGCCGACGGGACGCCCCGCACCGACTGGGCGTAGGTGTAGGCATCTTCGCGCTGCACCGCCACGTCGTGCGCCTCGCAGTGGCTCAGCACCCACTCCTGGCCTTCCCGATTGCCGTCGACATACGCGCGTGCCACGTCCCTGCCGTGCCGCGGCAGCACCTTGGAAAGCTGGCTGCCCTGCAGCAGGCTGATTTTGGCGGTGGTGTTGCCGGTCGCGCACGCCCCCACCGTGCGGGCCTCCAGCACCAGCACATCCTTGCCCGCGCGGGCCAGCAGCACCGCCGTCATCAGACCGGTAATGCCGGCGCCCACGACGATGACATCGGCGGACCCGGACTCTTGGTCAAGCTGGTTTGCAGTCCAAGGCTGGTCGGTTCGTTCGGTCATCCATAAAGAAGTCACGGCTGACCTGATACCCCGGCCCCGCCCTGGGAAACGCCGCTACTCGCTCACGCCCGCCTCAACCGGGCTTTCGCCTCTTTCACGGCGTCCGCGGCGGTTCGGGCCGCTTCCCTTGCCTTGTCGTAGTGCTTTTCGGCGGCGCTGAGTTCCCGCTCGGCCGCCCGCAGTGCCCGGGCCGCATCGTCGCGTTGCTGCCGGGCTGCATCCCGCTGGCTCAGGAGCTCGGTCACCAGGTCGTCGGCCTCGGCCTTGGCGCGTTCGGCGGTGGTAACGGCCGCGCTCAGCTTCTCGCGTCGTCGGGCCTGTGCCTTCTCTTCCCCCGACTGCTTCGCGGGCCGCTTCCGAGCGGGGGTGCTCCGCGGCTTCGCCGGTTCGCTGGGCGTATCCGCCGATTCCGGCACCGCATCGCCATCGCCGAAGGCGCCGAAACCCGACCACTGCTCGGGTCGGGTCAACCTGCCCAACCGCGCGCTGATCTGCGGGTCGGCGATCGCGGCTTGCAGGGTGCTGGCCAGGTCTTCGCGCACGGTCGCCGACGGTTGCGTCAGGTCGGCCGCCCGCAGGGCCTTGTGGGTGAGTTCATCGATGAGTTCGTGTTGCTCGGCCGACAGTTCCCGGATGCGCCCGCCCTGCATCGCGGCGTGCGCGGCGCGCAATCGCTCCCCCAGGTCTGTCAGCCGCTGGCGGGTGTCGGCGTGCCGGAGTGCCAGGCGGTTCACAATCCACGCCGCCGTCGTCGGTTTGTTGGCGGCGGAAATCCGTTTCGCTGCCGCGGTATCGCCGCGCTGCCTGGCCGCGGCGGCCAACCTGGCGCGCTCCGCGGTGAACTCCTTGGGTGGCACCTCGTAGAGGCTGTCGAGTTCCGCATCGGCCATAAGGCCATGATCTCTCGTGGACGGCCGGTGGCGGCTCGGAGTGACGAAGCCCAACCCCGCGACGGTTTAAAAACCGCACGTCGCGGGATACCTCTCTACAACATCGACATCGCCGGGCAGAAGTTCGCGGCCTGCGAGTAAACAGAAAGCAGGGTTTCGGCAGCTTCATGATGTCCAAGAACAGTGATCAGCTCGTCGGCCGGATCATGCGAGTCAGCCGGCCCCGCCGACTCTTGCTTGCGGTGTGTGTGATCGTCGCCGCGGTCGCCGCGATATACGTTGCGTCGACGTCACATTGCCCCGGCGGCCACTGCGGTCAAAGCGATGCACCAGCGAAAACCGCTGGGCCGGCCCAGATATCGATCACCCCTGGCCCCGGTGCCCATGACGTCGACCCGGTTGCCCCGGTCACGGTCAAAGCCGAGAACGGGACCCTGACCGGCGTCGACATGGTCAACGAGAGCGGCAAACCGGTCGAGGGCGTCATGACCCCGGACAACACGGTGTGGAAGCCCACCGTCCCGCTGGGCTATGGCCGCACCTACACGCTAACGGTCACCAGCACTGGCGTCAGTGGCGTTGCGGCCAAGCAGGTTTCGTCGTTCTCCACGCTGAAGCCGTCCAACCAGACCAAGGTGTCGTTCACCACCACGTCGGAAGCCGCGCTGCGCGACGGCGGCACCTACGGCGTCGGAACGGTGATCGTGGCGCACTTCGACGAAAAGATCGCCGATCGCGCCACCGCCGAGCGGCAGCTGTCGGTGACCACTGACCCGAAAGTCGAGGGCTCCTGGTACTGGGTCGACGGCCAGAACGCGCATTGGCGGCCCGAGCGCTACTACGCGCCGGGCACGAACGTCACCGCCGAGGCGAAGATCTACGGAATCGCCTTGGGCGACGGCCTGTTCGGGCAAGACGACACCAAGGTGTCCTTCCGTGTCGGCGATGCGCACGTATCGATCGCCGACGACGCCACCCACCAGGTCAGCGTCTTCAGCAACGGAATCCTGCAGCGCACGATGCCCACCAGCATGGGAATGGGCGGTACCGAAGAGGTCGGCGGGAAAACGATCTCGCTGTGGACCCCGTCCGGGGTCTACACCGTCCTGGACAAGGGCAATCCCGTCATCATGGACTCCTCGACGTTCGGCCTGCCCAAGAACTCGAGGCTCGGCTACCGCGAGACCATCAATTGGGCCACCAAGATCAGCTCGGACGGCATCTATCTGCACGAGCTCGACGCGACGGTATGGGCCCAGGGGCACCGCGACACGTCGCACGGCTGCCTGAACCTCAATGCCGACAACGCGAAATGGTTCTTCGACTTTTCGGTGCCCGGCGACGTGGTCGAGGTCCGCAACAGCGGCGGGCCTCCGCTGACGCTGGCGCAGAACGGCGACTGGACGCTCAGCTGGGACGACTGGCGCAAAGGCAGCGCGCTGAAGCCGACCTGACCGTGATCCAACCCATTTGTCACCGGTAGTTGTGCCCCACTTCACAATAAACTCTTGACTCGTTCCAAATAAGTGCGTCATATTGGTGGCGTGTCATCGACGGCCGATTACGCGGACAAGCTGCGGATGGCCGATCTGCGGGTGACCCGGCCCAGGGTTGCCGTGCTGGAGGTCGTGGACGCCAATCCGCACGCCGACACCGAGACGATCTTCTCGGAGGTCCGCGTCGGCCTGCCCGATGTGTCGCGCCAAGCCGTCTACGACGTGCTCAATGCGCTGACCGCCGTCGGTTTGGTGCGGCGCATCCAGCCCCTGGGCATGGTCGCGCGCTATGAATCGCGTGTCGGCGACAACCACCACCACGTCGTCTGCCGGTCCTGCGGGATCATCGCCGACATCGACTGCGCCGTCGGCGACGCTCCCTGCCTCACACCCTCCGACGACGACAACGTTCTTGATGGCTTCGTTCTCGACGAGGCCGAAGTCATCTACTGGGGCCTATGTGCCGATTGCTCGGCGACAGGTTCCTAGATCACGCCGTGATCGCAGCCCGATTCACCCACCCCCGAAAGGAATGCTGTGTCATCTGATACATCCGCAAGCCGTCCACCCCAACCCGACGCCGGGACGGCGAGCAAAAGCGAAAGCGAAAACCCAGCAATCCCTTCACCGCAGCCGAAAGAGCATGCGCCGCTGACTAACCGGGACTGGTGGCCCGACCAGATCGACATATCGACGTTGCACCCGAACAACCCGCAGGCGAGCCCGTTCGGCCAGGATTTCGACTATGCCGACGAGTTCGCCAAGCTCGATGTCGAGGAGCTCAAGCGCGACCTGTACTCGGTGATGACCACCTCGCAGGACTGGTGGCCCGCCGATTACGGCCATTACGGCGGCCTGTTCATCCGCATGAGCTGGCACGCCGCCGGCACCTATCGCATCTTCGACGGCCGCGGCGGCGGCGGGCAGGGAATGCAGCGCTTCGCCCCGCTCAACAGCTGGCCGGACAACGCGAGCCTGGACAAGGCCCGCCGGCTGCTGTGGCCGGTCAAGAAGAAGTACGGCAACAAGATCTCCTGGGCCGACCTGATCATCTTCGCCGGCAACTGCGCCCTGGAGTCGATGGGATTCAAGACGTTTGGGTTCGGCTTCGGCCGCGAGGACGTCTGGGCACCCGAGGAGATCCTTTGGGGTGAGGAGGACACCTGGCTGGGCACTGACAAGCGCTACTCCGGTGAGCGCGACCTCGCCCAGCCCTATGGTGCGACCACCATGGGACTGATCTACGTCAATCCCGAAGGACCCGAAGGCAAGCCCGACCCGATCGCTGCCGCGATCGACATCCGCGAGACCTTCGGCCGGATGGCGATGAACGACGAGGAGACGGCAGCGCTGATTGTCGGCGGCCACAGCTTCGGCAAGACCCACGGCGCCGGCGACGCCGACCTGGTGGGTCCCGAGCCGGAGGGCGCCCCGATCGAACAGCAGGGGCTTGGCTGGAAGAGCTCCTACGGGACCGGCGTGGGCAAGGACGCCATCACCAGCGGGCTGGAGGTCGTCTGGACGCCGACGCCGACCAAGTGGGATAACACTTTCTTGGAGACGCTGTACGGCTACGAGTGGGAGCTGACCAAGAGTCCGGCGGGTGCCTGGCAGTTCGCCGCCAAGGATGGCGCCGGCGCGGGGACCATCCCCGATCCGTTCGGTGGGCCGGGGCGCGCCCCGACGATGCTGGTCACCGACATTGCGTTGCGGGAGTCGCCGATCTACCGCGACATCACCCGGCGCTGGTTGGACCACCCCGAGGAGCTGGCCGACGCGTTCGCCAAGGCGTGGTACAAGCTGCTGCACCGCGATATGGGCCCCATCACCCGCTACCTTGGGCCGTGGGTTGCCGAACCGCAGTTGTGGCAGGACCCGGTCCCGGCCGTCGACCACGAACTGGTCGATGAGAGCGACGTCGCCGCGCTCAAGAGCAGGGTGCTCGAGTCGGGTCTGTCGGTCCCGCAGTTGGTCAAGACGGCGTGGTCGGCGGCGTCCAGCTACCGGCGCACCGACAAGCGGGGTGGGGCGAACGGGGCGCGGTTGCGTCTCGAGCCGCAGCGGAGCTGGGAGGTCAACGAGCCCTCCGAGTTGGACAAGGTGCTGCCGGTGCTGCAGCAGATCCAGCAGGACTTCAACGCCTCGGCCTCCGGCGGCAAGAAGATCTCGCTGGCCGACCTGATCGTGCTGGCCGGCTCGGCGGTGGTCGAGAAGGCGGCCAAGGACGCGGGCTACGAGATCTCGGTGCATTTCGCCCCCGGGCGCACCGACGCCACGCAGGAGAACACCGACGTGGAGTCGTTCGCGGTGCTCGAACCGCGGGCCGACGGGTTCCGCAATTACATCCGTCCCGGCGAGAAGGCACCCCTCGAGCAGCTGCTGCAGGAGCGGGCCTACCTGCTGGGGGTGTCCGGCCCGGAGATGACGGTGCTCGTCGGTGGTCTGCGTGCCCTCGGCGCCAACCACGGCGGCAGCAAGCACGGCGTGTTCACCGACCGGCCGGGCGAGTTGACCAACGACTTCTTCGTCAACCTGCTCGACATGGGCACCGAGTGGAAGGCGTCGGAGACCGCGGAGAACGTCTACGAAGGGCATGACCGGGCCTCCGGCGCGCTCAAGTGGACCGCAACCCCGAATGACCTTGTGTTCGGCTCGAACTCGGTGCTGCGTGCACTGGCCGAGGTCTACGCCCAGGACGACGCCCAGGGCAAGTTCGTCGAGGACTTCGTCGCGGCGTGGGTCAAGGTCATGAACAACGACCGATTCGATCTCAAGTAAGAGGGGCTTGATCAAAAGCGGCACCCCGCGAGCGATCCGCTCGCGGGGTGCCGTTCTTTCGCGTCTGGGTCAGCGATCGAGATCCCACTGCCCGAAATCGGCGGCGAGGACGTCGTCGACATCGACATTGATGCCGCCCAGCAGCGGCCCCGGATTTCCCGGGCTGTTGACCACCGTTTGGTAGAGGACCGCGGCCGGTTCGCGATCGCCGTGCGACCAGGACCTCGTCTGCCACACCCATTGGTGTCCCGCGCTGGTGGACGGACCGACGACGCCGTCCCTGATCGCCCACCTACACACCTGGGCGTCTCCGTAGATGCCGGTACGGCCCACACCCAACACCGAGTTGATCCCTCGAAACCATTGGACCGCAGCGTTATTCCAAACGTTGCCGTCGATGTCGTCATCGACGCTGAAAAAGATGGGCGCCGAGTTCGGGCCTCCCGCGGCGGAGTGCAACTGCATGGCCGTGCGCGCGTCGGCCACGCCGCCGTCATAGCCCCGGGTCAAATCCGACGGGTCGGGCCAGCCGGGCTTGCCGTACTGAAAGTTGCTGACGATATGCAGCCCCGCCGCGCGCAGCGCGTCGGCGTAGTCCCGGGTGAGCGGTTTGGCCTCGAAGTTTGCGCCCGGCCGCGACTGCGATACGTAATTCACCACGCCGTCGTAGCCGGCCGACTTGATCTCGTCGGGAGCGATCCGGCGCTCGGCGAAATCGATCAGCCGCATGCCGGCAGCCGACGCCTTCGGGGCCTCGGCGCCCGCGCCCAGGCCCAGTAACGTCGGCGCCATGACATAGGCGCCGGCATATTTGAAGAGGTCGCGCCTCGAAGGCGATCGACGATCGCCGCGTCCACCTGGTCCGGCCGAATCCCGCACCGCGCGATGGTAACAAAATGCCCGCACCCCCTTTCGGCCGATTTCGCCGGTCAGCGCGGGTCGACTCCGGGTGCCGCGCGGGCGGAACCGGCCGGTCGGAAAGATCGCGGAGGTCGGGCAATGGCATGATCTTTGCGTGTCGGACATCCTGGGGGCCGCCTACGGACGGCACGGCGGATCTTCGGCTCGTTGCGCTCGCTTAGGTGATCGAACTATAGTCTGGACACATGTCCAGTTTGCTGTCACGGAGTTCGGGAGTCCGTTGACCGCGATGGATTCGGCGCCATTCCGCGGTCATTTTCCAGCAAAGAAGAGTTGAGTATGCGAATTGCCCTGCTGTCCTACCGTAGTAAGACCCATTGCGGCGGACAGGGCGTCTACGTGCGCCATCTCAGCCACGGTCTGGTGGAACTCGGTCACGACGTCGAGGTGTTTTCCGGACAGCCGTATCCTGACCTGCTCGACCCGCGGGTCCGGCTCACCGAGGTGCCCAGCCTTGATCTGTATCGCGAACCCGACCCCTTCCGGGTGCCGCGGCCGAGCGAGATTCGTAATTCCATCGACCTCTTGGAATTGCTCACCACGTGGACCGCGGGCTTTCCCGAACCGCGAACGTTCACCATGCGGGCCGCGCGGTTACTTGCCCAGCGGACAGCCGATTTCGATGTCGTCCACGACAATCAGAGCCTGGGCACCGGACTGCTCAGCATCGCCGAGGCGGGACTGCCGGTCGTGGCCACCGTGCACCACCCGATCACCCGCGATCGCGTGCTCGACCTTGCCGCCGCGCGATGGTGGCGAAAGCCGTTGGTGCGCCGCTGGTATGGGTTCTTGGACATGCAACAAGAGGTCGCCCGGCACATCCCCGACCTGTTGACCGTCTCGTCGTCGTCGGCCTCGGACATCATCGCCGACTTCGGCGTGGCACCCGAGCAACTTCACGTCGTGCCGCTGGGGGTGAAGACCGAGCTGTTCAAACCGGGATCCGGTCCCCGCGAGCCTGGCCGCATCATCGCGATCGCCAGCGCCGACACCCCGCTCAAGGGCGTGCGCACCCTGCTGCAGGCGGTCGCCCGGCTGCGCACCGTCCGTGATCTCGAGTTGCGGTTGGTCGCCAAGGTGGAGCCCAACGGTCCGACCCACAAGCTCATTGCCGAACTCGGGATCTCCGACATCGTGCACATCACCAGCGGGCTGTCCGACGCGGAGTTGGCCGCCTTGTTCGCGTCCGCCGAGGTCGCCTGCATCCCCTCGCTCTACGAAGGGTTTTCGCTGCCCGCGGTGGAAGCCATGGCCAGCGGCACCCCGATCGTCGCCAGCCGGGTCGGCGCGCTACCGGAAGTCCTTGGGACAGACGGCACTTGCGCCGAGCTGGTGCCGCCCGCCGACGTGGATGCGCTGACGCACGCACTCGGTGAACTCCTGGACTCCCCGGAAAAGCGCCGCAGCCTCGGCAAGGCGGGCCGCACCCGTGCCGTCAACGTCTTCAGCTGGGAAGCGGTGGCCGCGCAGACCGTTCGGGTCTACGAGCGCGCGATCGCGCGCAACACGCAGGGCGGAGCGCCATGCTGACGGTCGATTTCGACCGGCTCGGGATCGGGCCGTCGACCAAGGTCATCGACGTGGGATGCGGAGCCGGCCGGCACGCGTTCGAAGCGTATCGGCGCGGCGCAGACGTCGTCGCCTTCGACCGCGACGAAGCCGAACTGCGGTCGGTGGACACCATTCTGCGCGCGATGGCCGAAACCGGCCAGGCGCCCGCCGGCGCGTCGGCGAAGGTGGTCGTCGGTGACGCGCTCAAGCTGCCCTACGCCGATAAGACGTTCGACTGCGTCATCGCTTCGGAGATCCTGGAGCACATCCCCCACGACGACGCGGCGATCGCCGAGCTGATCAGGGTGCTCAAAGTCGGTGGCACGCTGGCGGTCAGCGTGCCGCGGTGGCTGCCCGAGCAGGTGTGCTGGTGGTTGTCCGACGAGTACCACGCCAACGAGGGCGGCCACGTACGCATCTACCGGGCCAACGAGTTGCGCGGCAAGATCCTGGGCGGCGGACTGGCATTGACCCACACCCATCACGCCCACGCCTTGCACTCCCCGTTCTGGTGGCTCAAATGCGCTGTGGGCGTGGACAACACCGACCACCGCGCTGTGACCACCTACCACAAGCTGCTGGTGTGGGACCTGATGCAACGGCCCAAGATCACCCAGCTGGCGGAGTCGCTGCTCAATCCGCTGCTGGGCAAGAGCGTAGCGATGTACTTCGTCAAACCGCAGGAGGCGAAAAGCGAAGCGACTGAAGGATACTCAGTTGCATCGGTCTAACGTGCCCGCAATTCCGGGGGTCCTCACTCCCGAACAATGCCGACAGACCGCGCTTTCCATCGCCACCGCACAGGAACCATCGGGTGCCATCCCCTGGTTCGAGGGCGGCCATACCGATCCGTGGGATCACATCGAGTGCGCGATGGCGCTCACCACCGCCGGTCTGTTGGAGCCGGCGCGGGCCGCCTTCGACTGGAGCCGCCGCACCCAGCGGCCCGATGGCTCGTGGCCCATCCAGTTCCGCGCGGGTGTCATCGAAGACGCTAACAGCGACAGCAACTTCTGCGCCTATATCGGCGCGGGCGTGTGGCATCACGTGCTGGTCACCGGCGACGAGACGTTCGCGGCCGAGATGTGGCCGGTGGTGCACAAAGCGATCGACTTCGTCATCGACATGCAACTCGGCTATGGCGAGATCGGTTGGGCGCGAAGCGAAGCCGGTGTGCTGCCGGAAGCCCTGCTGACCGGATGCTCGAGCATCTTTCACAGCATCCGCTGCGCGCTCGCCCTGGCTGCCTGGGTCGAGGACCCGCAGCCGGAGTGGGAATTGGCGCTGGGCCGCCTGGGTCACGCCATCTCCGCGCACCCGGAGGCGTTCACCGAAAAGGACCGTTACTCGATGGAGTGGTACTACCCCATCCTCGGTAGCGTCCTGCGGGGCCCGGCGGCGGCCGCGCGCATCAAGCAGCGTTGGGACGCCTTCGTGGTTGACGGCCTTGGCATCCGGTGTGTCGGCGACCGTCCGTGGGTGACCGGGGCCGAAACCTGCGAGCTGGTGATGGCGCTGGACGCCATCGGGCAGGATGCGGATGCTCATCAACAGTTCGCGGCGATGCAGCATCTGCGCGAAGACGACGGGTCTTATTGGACGGGGCTGGTTTTCGCGGACGGCAAGCGGTGGCCCGAGGAGCGCACCACCTGGACCGGTGCGGCGATGATCCTGGCGGCGGACGCCCTATCGAACACCACCGCCGGGGCGGGAATCTTCCGCGGCGACGAACTCCCGGTGGGCCTGCAGACCGACTTCGATTGCGAATGCGTTGTCACCGGTCCGGGCCGATAACCCGCTGCTCCGCTAGAGCTGCTCCCCCGGCTCACCACTGACACGTTCGAGCAGCCGCAGCGACCCGGTGGCCGAGACCTCCCGGAACTGTCCGGAATCAAGTGCGCGACAGTAGATGTAATACGGTGGCCGGCCGCCGTCCTTCGGGTCGGGGAACACGTCGTGAATGACCAGCGCCCCACCGGTGTCGACCCATTTGGCCCAGCCGTCGAAGTCCTGGTTCGCCGCGGCCTCGCTGTGGCCGCCGTCGATGAACAGGAACTGCAGCGGCGCGCGCCAGGCCCGCGCCACCAGCGGTGACTTGCCGACGATCGCGACGACGTGGTCGTCCAACCGGGCGGTATCGAGCGCACGGCGAAAGGCCGGCAGCGTGTCGAACAGGCCCGTGACCTCATCCACCATCGACGCGTCGTGATACTCCCACCCGGCCTGGTGCTCCTCGGAACCGTGATGGTGGTCGACCGTGTAGACCACGCCGCCGGTCTGTTGCGCCGCCGCACCAAGCAAAAGAGTGGATTTACCGCAGTACGTGCCGATCTCGACGCCGATACCGCCGCCGAGATACCGCAGCGCGGCGTCGTACAGCGCGCGGCCCTCATCGGCCGGCATGAAACCTTGCACCTGTTCGGCCAGCGCGAACAAGCGCTCGGGCGCATGCGCGTCGACGTGACTCATCAGCTGAACCTATCGTCTGGATCGACGCCGCCGACACCGTGGTCGTTGTTCGCGCTGAGCGATCACCCGCGATCTGTATCCGGCCTGCCCAGCGGGCGGAGCGGGTTCGCTCTAACATCATCTGCGTGTGCGCGTTGCTTATCCGTAAATTTGCTGGTGTGGGCTTTGCCGCGGTCATGGCCGCGGCCGCCCTGACGTTGCCCGCCGCGGTGCTGCCGCCCGGGACGCCGGGGGCGGCACCGCCGGCCGCGGCCGCGAACTGCCCGCCGGTGCAGATCGTGTTCGCCCGCGGCCGTAACGAATCACCCGGGCCGGGCGTGCTGGGCAATGCGTTCATCAGTGACGTGCGCAGCAAGGTCAACAGGACCGTCGGCGTGTACGCCGTGCAATACCCGGCCGACACCGAGGTGGCCCAGGGTGCCAACGACATGAGCCACCACATTCAGGACATGGTCAACAACTGCCCCGACACCCGGCTGGTGCTGGGCGGGTACTCGCTGGGTGCGGCGGTCACCGACGTCGTGCTGGCGGCGCCCATCGGCGCCTTCGGTTTCGACAGCCCGCTACCGCCCGGGGTCGATCAGCACGTCGCCGCCGTCGCCCTGTTCGGCAACGGAAGCCAGTGGGTGGGTCCGATCACCAACTTCAACCCGACCTATAACGACCGGACCATCGAGTTGTGCCACGGCGCCGATCCCATCTGCAACCCGGCCGACCCGAACACCTGGAAGGAAAACTGGCCACAGCATCTCGCCGGCGCCTACATAGACGCCGGCATGGCCGACCAGGCCGCCGACTTCGTCGCCGGCAAGCTCTGACCCAACGGCGCATCCCTTGACCACTACGCAAGGCTCGAATCCGCTAGCAGATGTGCTAGCGGATTCACGCGTGGCCGCTGTTCGGCGCCGGGGCTGCCCGAGCCCGGCCCACGCCTAACGCAGGTTGGTGGGGTTGAGGTCCTCGGGCATCTGCTGTCCGGCGTCCTCGTAGGCCTTCTTGATCGCGGCCATCGCGGGCGCGCCGTAGTCGCGCTTCTTCGCGACCACCATGTCGTAGCTGGCGCGCAGCGGATCCATGTGGCCCCGGAATTCGGGAATCACGTAGCGGCCCATCAATTCATAGCTGCGCAGGGTGGCCTCCCGGTCCGCCCAATCCCCGGCCAGCACCAGGAAGCCACCGAATCCACCGGTGATGTTCTGCAGCCGGTGCAACGCCTCGATCATGTCGTCCGGCGTACCCACGATCGCGGCGTCCTCTTCGATTTCCTGCTCCAGCGTGTAGTCGTTCTTCAGCCCGGCGACCCGCTTGAAGTACCCGACGCGTTCGGCTTCACGCCCTTCGATCACCTCGGCCTTGGCCTGTTCGCGAGTGTGCGCGAGGTGGGCCCGGATCACCAGGCGCCACTCGTCGCGGCGGAGTTGCTTGCCGGTTTCCGCGGCGGCCTTCTCGCCGAGCGCCCAGTGCGCCGCGAGGTCCTTCTTGCCGCCGATCAGCCCGGCGCCCAGCGAAAGAACGCCCACCCCGTGTGTGCCGGCCGCGGTCATGCCCGACGGCGAGGTGCTGGACGCGACGGCTATCGGCATCGTCCCGTTCACCGGAAGCATTTGCAGCCGAGCCTCATTCAGGGTGAACCAGTCGCTGTGATGCGTGACGATCTCACCGGCGAGCAGCCGGATGATCACGCCCAGGGCCTCGTTCATTCGGGGTCGCTGCGTGCTCGGGTCGATGCCCATCATCGTGGCGTCGGAGATCAGCGCCCCCGGGCCCACGCCGAGCATCGCCCGGCCGTGCGTCAGGTAGTCCAGCTGCACGAAT
Organism: Mycobacterium senriense; assembly: GCF_019668465.1. NCBI lineage: Bacteria > Bacillati > Actinomycetota > Actinomycetes > Mycobacteriales > Mycobacteriaceae > Mycobacterium > Mycobacterium senriense. The sequence continues at coordinate 4,428,697 of NZ_AP024828.1, forward strand.
CGGTCGGCCACCATCATCGGGTGGTGGTACGGCAGGCTGACCACTCCGGAACCGAGCTTGATCCGCTGGGTCCGTTGCCCGGCCGCCGCCAGGAACATCGCCGGGTCGGCGATGTTCTCCCACGCCGCCGAGTGGTGCTCGCCCACCCATGCCTCGTCGAAGCCCCACCGGTCGCACAACTCGATCAGCTCGAGGTCGCGCTCGTAGGTGGTCAGCGGGCTTTCCCGCACCGGGTGGTACGGGGCGATGAATGTTCCGAACCTCAACATGCCGTCCAGCTCCTATAGTCTACGTCAACGTTCATGCTCAATATGTCCAAGCAAGGGGGCGCCTGATGCTCGATCCCGCCGCGTACCGCACCATCGACGTCGCCGTGAACGGCGCGACCGCCGTCGCGGTGCTGACGCTGAACCGCCCGCAGAAGGCCAACGCCGTTGACGACGTGATGCATTCGGAACTGTCGCGGGTGTTCGCGGCGGCCCAGGACGACGTCCGGGTGCGTGCCGTCGTGCTGACCGGGGCGGGCCGAACCTTCTCCGCCGGCGGCGACGAATCCAGCGATCGCGAGTACTCGCCCAGCTCGGGGCGAACCCCTATCGAGGAGGCGCGCCACATCGTCGACGACATCGTGGGGCTGACCAAGCCGCTGGTCGCCGCGGTCAACGGCCACGCGATCGGGCTCGGTGCGGTGCTGGCGACCCTGGCCGACGTCTCGTACATGTCGGAGGCGGCCAAACTCGGCGACCTGCACGTGCACGCCGCGCTGCCGGCGGGCAACGGGGCCGCGGTGATCTGGCCGCTGCTCGTCGGGCTCAACCGCGCCAAATACCTGCTGATGACGGGTGAGTTGCTCAGTGCCGCGGAAGCCGAACGCTTCGGGCTGGTCTCCCGCGTCGTCCCGCCGGCCGACGTTCTGCCGTCGTCCATGGCGATGGCGCAACGACTCGCAGCGCTGGCCCCCCAGGCGGTGCAGGGCACCAAGGCGGCGGTGAATCGGCTGCTCGCGATGGCCTCGGGTGCGGTGCTGCCGTTCTCGTTGGCCCTCGAGGCGGCCGCCATGGAGCACGATGATTTCCGCGCCGCGATGGCGAAGCTGGGCCGCGCGTGAGGCTTGCATCAGTAGCGACGCTAAGACGCCGCCCGAGATTTGTCAACGTCAACGTTCACGTTGATAAACGTGTTAATGCTCAGGTCAGCTCGCCCGATGGCGTATTTTGACATCGCAGCACCCGCACACCAGGAGGCCGACGATTCCAGCCGTACGCCAGCAGAGCGATAACGCTCGGCGCCGCCACGAACGGCGCAACGCCGACCGCCGCGCGTCCAACGAGCGGTGGCAGACGATCCTCAAGGGAGCCGCGGAAGTCTTCCGTCGCGAGGGCTTCGCCCGGGCGCGGCTCGAAGACGTCGCCGCCGAGGTGGGCATCAACCGGGCCTCGTTGTACTACTACGTGGGCACCAAAGAGGAACTGCTGGTCGCGCTCATCGAGCAGCCGGCCTACGAGATGACCCGGCACTGCCGCGAAGCGCTCGAATCGGACGCGTCACCCGATGAGAAGTTGCGTCGCGCACTGGACTCCTACATCACCGACCTCGCCACCTACCCCGAGCTCTTCCTGTTGTTCGGCGAAAGTCAGCACATCGCAACCATTCCCGAGGCGCAGGGCATCGTCACCAACGCCGACGCCTACGGCAAGACGCTGCTGGCGATCATCGAAGAGGGGGTGGCGGGCGGCGTGTTCCGCTCGGATCTGGACCCGCGCCTGACGATGCTCGGCATCCTGGGCATGCACAACTGGATTCACCGGTGGTATGTCCCCGGCGGGCGCAACTCGCTGAACGAGATCGGCGACGCCTTTGCCGCCATGGTGCTCTCCGGCTTGCGGCCCTGACCCCAGACTGTACGCAATCGCGCGATTTGTGCGGCGGCGAGCTGCGTTGACGCGGTGACCGAGCCTAAGATTGAATGCAATCGCGAGTCCCTGCTGCCTGCCGAGAGGAGACGCAATGCCGCGTCTGAAGCCGATCCCGCGCGATGAAGTCACCGACGAGTTCACCCTGAAGATGTACGACTTCATGTTCGGCGATCGTGACCCGGTGGCCGAGCCCGGCACCCTCGGCGGCACTCCGGGCAACTGGTGGACGGTGATGGCGCAATCCCCCGCCGCCCTGCGCCACGCCGTGCGTGGCTTCCGCTTCTACCGCGAAGAGGTCTCCATTCGGGCCGATCACCGCGAGCTCGGCCAGATCCGGGCGGGCTGGGTGGTCGGCAGCCAGTTCGTCTACTCCCAGCACTGCAAGGCATGCCGGTCCGCGGGGCTGTCCGAGGAGAAGATCGAGGCCATTCCGTCGTGGCAGACCGCGGATTGTTTCGATCAGACCGAGCGCCTGTTGCTGGCCTACGCGGATTGCCTTGCGGGACAGCATGGCCGGGTGCCGGAGCGGCTGATGACCCAGTTGCGGGAAGTCTTCACCGATACCGAGATCCTCGAATTCACCTACACCACCACGATGTACGTGATGCACGCGATCATGTCGCGTGCCTTGCGGCTGGAGTTCGACGACGTGGACGACCCGACGGTCGAGGTTGTCGATACGGAAGGCGGCGGTGTGCTCGACATCGGCGCCGCGACGTCCGGGCGTGACTGACGTGAGCGAAATGGATGGCCGCTCGCAGCTGGCGTACCGGCTGATCAGGCGTGCCATCGCCGAGGGTGAATTCGAGCCGGGGTCGCGCCTGGTCGAACAACGCATCGGTGAGATGTTCGACCTGTCCCGAACCCCCGTCCGAGAAGCGTTGCGGGCCTTGGCGGCAGACGGGCTGGTCACCATCGAGCGCAACCGGGGTGCGATCGTCGCGACCATGTCCGACACCGACATCCGTGACCAGTATGAGCTGCGCGCCCGGTTGGAGTCGCTGGCCGCCGAACGCGCCGCGACCCGAATGGGGGCCGACGGCATCGCGGCGCTCGACGCCGCGATCGCCGAGTTCGACCACGGTATCGAGCTGATGTCCGGCGGTTCGGCCGACGACGGACTGCGTCGTATTACCACCGCCAACAGCAACTTTCATCAGGCCATCGTCGTGGGCGCGCAGCATCGGCGATTGTCCGCGCTGCTGGAACACGCCGTCGATATTCCCTTGGTATACCAGGTGTTTCGGCATCAGACCCGGGACGAACGTGAGCGGTCGAACCTATTCCACCGCATGGTGCGCGACGCCATCGCGGTCGGTGAGCCGGTGCGAGCCGGCGCGCTGATGGCCGAGCACATCCTGCAGGGCCGCGATTCCCTGCTCTCGTTGAGGTCGCAGCACGATCGCGAGTCCGAAACGCACGCTTCGTGACCGTCGGCGTCGGCGAGCGGTTCCGGTTGGACGATCGCGTCGCCGTCGTGACGGGGGCGACGTCCGAATTGGGGCTGGCGATCGCGCGGGCGCTGGGCGCCGCGGGGGCGCGGATTGCCCTGGCGAGCCGGCGTCTCGAGCAGGTCGAAGCGCGCTGCGCGGAGCTGCGTGATGACGGCATCGACGCGGCGGCCTTCCGGGTGAACGTCGCCGATCCCGGATCATGCGCGGCCGCGACGGATCAGGTCGTCGATCGGTTCGGCGGCGTGGACGTGCTGGTCAACAACGCCGGAGTGGGCACCGCCGCTCCGGCGACGCGTGAAGATCCCGAACAGTTCCGGCACACCATCGAGGTGAACCTGATGGGCGCCTACTGGATGAGCCAGGCGTGCGGGCGGGTGATGCGGCCCGGTTCAGCCGTGGTGATGATCAGCAGCATCCTGGGGGTGACCACGACGACGCTGCCGCAGGCGGGCTACGTGTCGAGCAAGGCCGGGCTGCTGGGACTCACCCGCGATCTGGCCCGACAGTGGACCGGCCGCAAGGGTATTCGGGTCAATGCCCTGGCGCCGGGGTTCCTGTCCACCGGGCTGACCGAACTCACGCCGGACGGGTTCAACGACGACTTCGTGGCGTCCCGGGTACCGGCGGCGCGGTTGGGCGAACCCGACGAGGTCGCCGCCGCGGTGTTGTTCCTGGCGAGCCCGGCGTCCTCATTTGTCAGTGGGGCGGTGCTGCCTGTTGACGGCGGCGCCCTGATCACCTGACCGGCGGGCGAATAACAGGCCCCGCAGGTGTTCGGTGACGGCGGGGTCGATCAGGTCCGGCTCGTAGAGCAGGTCCGGCGGAAAGTACAGCACAATCTCGTCGATGCCCAGCTGCTGCCAGCCGGCCACCCATTCATCGAACGCCTGGACCGACGACCAGATCGGATCCGGCGTGGTGGCCGGGCTGCCGGCCAGGATCTGTCGGCGGATGGTGGCCGGGTCGCGGCCCAATTCGGCGCAGAACTCGTCGAGGGAAGCCGACCGCCGCGCGGTGATGTCCAGCAACTCCGACGACGACAGCCCCCATCCGCCGAAGGAGCTCCAGATGTCACCGAACCGCGCGGCCAATCGCAGGCTCGAACGATCATGTGCGGCAACGCAGATCGGCGGCCGGGGCCGTTGCAGCGGCGCGGGCCGCAACCGGAAGTTGCGTACGGCGTAGTGGGCGCCGGAAAAGTCCACCGGTTCGGCACGCAGCAACCCATCGACCAGCTCGACCGCTTCGGCGAATCGGGCCGCGCGTTCGTCGCGCGCCCAGGGTTCGGTGCCGACGAACTCGTGATCGGTGGGCGCGTATCCGGCTCCGATACCCAGTTGCAGGCGGCCGCCGGACATGTTCTCGACGGTGATGGCCTGACGGGCCAGCATCACCGGATGGCGCAGGATGACATTGGACACCAACGGCCCCAGCAGAATGCGGCGGGTGCAGTTGGCCAAACCGGCCAGCGTGGTGAAGGCGTCGAACCAATTCGACCGGGGCGCTTGCGGATTGGCGCCGTGGTCGTCGATCCACAGGCTGCGAAAGCCCAACTCCTCGGCCCGCTCGCAACGGGCCGCCAGCGTGGCCCAGGCGACGTTGGGAAACAGCAGCGCTCCGAAGTCGGTCACCGGCCCGCGTGCAGGGCGTCGGTCTCGGCCTCGTTCTCGGCGCGGCGACGGGCGTCGCGCTCTTCCAGGAATTGCTGTGTCGCACCGACGATCGCGTTGGTGATGTTGCCCATCAGCGTTTCACGATGGAAGATCGTCCAGTCGCGGCTGCGCTCGAGCGGCTCGAGGGAATCCTGAAACGCGGGCATGACGTAGCGGCTGATCATCTCGTAGGAGCGCAGCGTGGCCTCGCGGTTGGCCCATTCGTGGGCCATCAGCAGATAGGTGCCGAAGCCCCCGGACTGCTTCTCCAGCCGGCGCAGCTGCTCGATCGCCATGTCGGGTGTGCCGATGACGCCCACACCGGTCTCGTTGACGGCGGACACGATGTCTTCGCCGGGATCGAAATCACCCAGAATCGGTATGGCCCCGACGTTCTGGAAGTAGTCGACCCATTGCGCCAGACCGGCTTCGACGTCCTTGCGGGCCTGTTCCTCGGATTCGGCGATGTGCATCGGCCCGCACATCCGCCAGCCCTGCCGGCTCACGGTGGTTCCGTGCGCGGCGGCGGTTTCTGTTGCGGTGCGCCAATTTCGGGCCAGCGCATCGAAGGCCTTCTTCTGGGTGGCCGCGATCGACAGCAGCCCGATGCCGAATTTGCCCGCCGCCACCGGGCCGGACGGGGATGCGGTCACCGCCACGCTGACCTCGATGTTGGGCTTGCTGTAGGGGCGCAGCTGCAATCGGGCGTCACGCAGCGTGAACCAGTCGGTCTGCCGGTTCACCGGTGCCTCGTCGCGCCACAGTTCAAGTACCGCCTCGAGGGACTCGAGCATCATGTCGCGCTGGCGCGTGGTCTCGATGCCCATCATGTAGGCGTCCCCGGGCAGCGCGCCCGGCCCGACGCCGACGATCAGGCGCCCACGGGTCAGGTGGTCGAGTTGCACCATGCGGTCGGCGAACATGAACGGGTGGTGGTACGGCAACGACGCCACCCCGGTGCCCAACCGGATGCGCTTGGTGCGGGCGGCGGCCGTCGCGATCATCAGGTCCGGCGCGCCGATGATTTCCGTTCCGCCCGAGTGGTGTTCGCCGAACCAGGCCTCCTCGTAGCCGAGCTCCTCTACGGCCTCGACTAATTGCAGGTCACGCTCGAATGCGAGCGTCGGATTGTCGCCGACCATGTGATACGGGGCGATGAAGACACCAAAGCGCATGGCTTGAATCTACGTCTACGTTCACGTTCATGCAAGCGGTCGTGCCGTGCGGGCGCGAGGGCACGGTTGGGGTACCGGCCTAAGTCCAATGGTGGCGACCCGCCGCGCCCGGCAACGCCGCGCTTGCGATCGCCACTAGTCCAGGGCGGCGGCGTGCCGCGCCAGGCGCTTGGCGCGTTCCATGTCGTAGTGCTTGCGCGTCACGAGCCGCTGCGCGAACAGCCCGCCGCCGGATTGCACATTGGTCACCAGGTGCCAGCCGCCGTAGGAATCGGCGGTGGTGTCACGGATGGCGTGGAACAGTTTGGCGCGCGCGTCTCCGGATACCTCGGATGCCCCGGTCAAATACTTGCGCAACTGCGGGCCGATGTCCGGGTTGTCCAGGTCCGCCATGGACGGCGTGGTGATCACTCCGCCGCCGGCGATGTCGTGTAAGTGCCGCACCATCAAGTTGAAGTTCGCCGCGCCAAGGTATTTGGTCGCGTTCGTGTACAGGTCGTCGGGATAGTAGTAGCCCTCGGGCGTGGTGTGCGCGTTGCTGATCGCGGCCTCCATGCCGGCCCGCAGGTTGGTGGCATGGATCATCATCTCGTCGATCTTCTCCCGGATGTGCGACACCCGGGCGGTGCCGTTGGCCTCGGCCATCAACTGAGCCAGGCCCACCATCTCGTCGGCCTGTTCCACCATCACCGCGGTGCCGCCGAGGCGCTCCCACAGGCCCAGTGAGTGCGCGAAGATTCCGGCCTGTGTCGCAACGCCATCGAGGAAGACGTGCTCGGTCGGGACGAACACGTCGTCGAAGATCACGAACCCGTCGGGCATGCTGCGCCGCGCGCTCACCGGGTAGTCGCGCTCGTCGCCGCCGCGGGCCTGCACGGTGCGGCTGATGACGTGTACGCCGGGGGCGTTGACCGGGACCGCGCAGGCGATGGCGTAGTCCTCCTCCCCCGGCTTCATCGACTTGGTCGGCATCACCATCAGGTGATGGGCGAACGGTGCGGCGCTGATGTGCAGCTTGGCGCCGCGGATCACCACGCCGTCGTCGCGGCGCTCCACCACCCGCACGTATTGGTCGGCGTCGTCCTGCGCGGACGGCGCCTTCGATCGGTCGCCCTTGGAGTCGGTGATGCATTCGGCGATTCGGATGTCGTCCCGGCGTGCCTGTGCCACATAGCCATCGATGCGGGCGACCAACTCGGGATGGGCGTCGGCCAGTCGCGCCGCCGCCACCACGAGCGTCATCAGCGACTGGTAGGTGACGTTGAGCAGCAGGTCCATGGCGGTGAGGATCGGCACCCGATCGCGCAGTTCCTCGACGCTGCGCGGCGCCTCCACCAACGGGTTCACCGCGTCGGCGTCGGGGCGGTAGTACTCGTCGTAGCCCGCGGCCACCGCGTCGAGCGCGGGCGCCAGCAGCGGATCGGTGTCCATGTCGGTGACCAGCTTGCCGTCCTGGTAGATCCGCCGTCCGTCGCGAAGTGAATTTTTGTACTGCTCGCCGGTCATCATGGTCGGTGCGCTCTCCTCTATCGACTGGTCCGCTGGTTGAAGGGCTTGTCACGGTCGGGGTCGGCTTCGCGGGGGAGTCCGAGCACGCGCTCGGCGATGATGTTGCGTTGGATCTCCGAGGTGCCACCTGCGATGCAGTATTTCTTCATCTCCAGGAATGACCTTGTGCCCGGCGGCATTTCGGTACCGGTGGGCCAGCCCATGGTGAGTTCGGGCTGCAGGTCGATACGGATGCGGCCCGCGCGCTCATGCAGGTCCGCGCTGACGAGTTTGCGGATCGAGTCGATGGCCCCGGGGTTGCGGTCCGCGGCGACGCTGGCCCGGAAGCTAGCGCTCTGCAGCGCGCGTTCGTCGACGAGCATGTGCTGCAAGCGATCTCGCACGTCGGCGCGCAGCCACGCCCCGCTGTCCACCGCTTCGGCGATCAGCTGGTCGGCCACTCCAGGCCCGACGACGGGAGGCCCGGTGAGGCTGTTGCGCTCCTGCATCAGCGTGCTGATACCGACCTTCCATCCGGCGTTCAGTGGGCCCAGGCGCGCCGAGTCCGGCAGTACACCTCGGTCAGGAAGACCTCGTTGAATTCGGCGTCGCCGGTCATCTGCCGAAGCGGCCGCACCTCCACGCCCCGCGTGCGCATATCGAGCAGGAAATACGTGATGCCGGCATGCTTGGGCAGCGTCGGATCGGTGCGGGCCATCAGCAGCCCGAAGTCGGCCGTGTTGGCGAACGAACTCCAGATCTTCTGCCCGTTGACCAGCCAGCGGTCGTCGTCGATCCGCACGGCCGAGGTGGACAGCGACGCCAGGTCCGACCCGGCGCCGGGCTCGCTGAACAGCTGACACCACCGGTGATCCCCGCGAGCCAGCGGTCGTAGGTAGGTATCACGCTGTTCGTCGGTGCCCCACTGCAGAATCGTCGGCCCCGCCAGCCACACGCCGACGAAATCCTCCTCGGGCCGGTCGATGCCGCGGCGGCGCAGCTCCTCCACTGCGGCACCGCCTTCGTCGCGGCCCAGGCCGCGCCCGCCGTATTCGGCCGGCCAGGTCGGCGTGGCCCAGCCGGCCTCGCCGAGGCGGCGATACCAGTCGCGCCGCACGGGCGAATATCTCTCGCCGGGTGGCGGCGGTGTGTGGTCGTTGGCGAGCTCGTCGGTCGCGTTGTCGGCCAGCCACCGGCGCAGCTCGTCGAGCGCAGGCGATTGGCCTTGGACCTCGGCCGAAACGGTTGCCGTTGCCGCCGAACGGTTTTCGGCAACCGCCACGCCGAGCCGGTCGCGGTGCGCCGACGGCGTCGCGAACACGTACTGGTTGGCCTTGGCGCGCCGCAGGTACAGGTGCGCGACATGCTCCCAGGTGTAGCCGATGCCGCCGTGCAGCTGGATCATCTCGGCCGCGTTCTGGACGGCTGCGTCCCCGGACCCCGCCGCGGCCACCGTCACGGCGAACTCCGCGTCGGCAGCATCGTCGGCCAGCTGCCGGATCGCATACCAGGCGCTACCGGCGCACAATTCGGCCCGCACCGTGGCGTCGGCGAGGCGGTGCTTGAGGGCTTGGAACGCCCCGATCTGCCGGCCGAACTGCCGGCGATCCAACAGATACTGCTTGGTGAGCGTGACGCAATGCTCGGCGAGTACCGCCTGCTCGGCGGCCAGCAGTGCCGTCGCGCGCAGGCGCACCCGGGCCAGCACCGCCTCGGCCGCACCCGCCGCGCCGACCTGACGGGCCGGGGCGGCGGTCAACCGGAGATTCGCGAGTCCGCTGCTGGGGTCCAGGGTGGACAGCCGCTCGCGGTCCATACCGTCGGGGCCTGTCACGGCGTACAGCGTGGTGCCGCCGTCGGTATCCGCGGCGACCAGGACGACGTGCGCGTCGGCGCCGTCGGGAACGTGCTGGAATTCGCCGGATATCACCCAATCCGTCCCCTGGCGCTCGGCCCGGCCGGTGCCGTCGGCCAGTGTGGCGGTCAGCTCACCGGCGACGAGTTTCGGCAGCAGTTCCGCGCACGCGGTGTCGTCGCCGGAGGCCAGCAGCGCTTCGGCCGCCAGGCAGGTGGTGGCCAAATAGGGCAGTGCCGCCAGCTCGCGCGCGAGTTCCTCGCAGACGACCGCCTGCTCGTCCAGGCCGGCACCGCTGCCGCCGTACCGCTCCGGAACGGCGATCCCGAGCAGTCCCAATTCGGCGAGCTCGGTCCACCCCGCCTCACGTGCCGCCGCGGGATCGGTGTGCCGCGTTTGGTGCAGGGGTAGGCGCTTGCTGACAAATTTGCGCACCATGGCGCGCAGTTCGTCGAGTTCGGAGGCAGACGACAGCGCGTCGAGCGAGACGGCCATTTTGTATACAGTAGAGCCGATTTGACGGGTGTCAATAACCGAAAGCCTGCCGGTTGCCGGGACACCCGGCCGGTTGTATGCAATCGCGTCGACGGTCGGCGTCACCGGCCAGTCAGTAGGCTAAATCATTTCGCGGCGGGGTCGCGTCGACGCATCAAGGCCTCTTCGCGCCTCGCGGGGCCCGCGGAGCCGATCCGCGAATGATCGACGGCACCGGGTCAAATGCGGCGGCAAAGGCCCTTTGCTGCGGGTAGCGCACCCATGTTGTCACCGCGTCCGAGTCGTCGGGCATTGTCAGCTCCCAACCAATGACTACTACGAATGGTAGTAGCTTTGGGGACGCCTCTAAATACCTCAACTAGGACTTGAGAGTTTCTCCGACGCCGACGGATTAACTATTTGCTCCGCGGCGTGCTTTTAGGATCCGGATGCGAACGGGATCGCGCCAATTTGACGGCGAATTCAGGCGGGAGTGTTCCCGCTCGAGTACAGCTTGAAGTTACGGACCATCGGAACCACCGGGTTACCAACTGCGGCGCGCTGGCGGGCGCGGAAAGACGGATGACGGCGCATTGCTTCATTGCGTTCGCGTTCGCGACGTTGAGCGGCAGCCCATGCTGGATGGGACTGGAGGAATATAACCGTGCCTTCTTGTGTATTCGCCACGATCGTCACTCCTCTCAGTACCACCCGCAAAAGCTACAACAGTGTGGTTATCGGATCGTGATTCCAGAATGCCCGCCGAATCCTGAGACCAAACCACCCGTCTAGGTGAGAATTGGCCATGAATTTGCGAACGTAATCCGTTGCCACTGCGCGCTGTCGTCCGTGCTGGAACGACCGCGATCAGAACCATAGCGACGGGCACCGACAGAATTCCCGTTTGAGCCTCATGCCCGGTTGGCTGCTAGGGTCCATTGCTTATGCCGGAGATCGATCGCCGTCGCATGATTCTGACAACCGGGATCGGCGTGCTGGCAGCCGCGCTGCCGGCCCCGAAAGCCGGGGCCTATCCGCGACGACAGGACGAACCTGCCGGTCGGATACCGCCGCCGGCGGCGCCCAGCGGCCAATCCGCGAGCTACATCTTCTCGGACGAATTCGACGGTCCGGCTGGCTCCGCCCCCGATGCGTCGAAATGGGCGATCGCCAAAGCCCGCGAGACAATCAAGGACCCGACCTTTTGGGAGCAGCCCGAGCGCATCGGGCAGTATCGCGATGATCGTGGCAACGTGTTCGTCGACGGCAATTCCAACCTGGTGCTGCGCGCGGCCAAGGACGGGCCCACCTACTACAGCGGCAAGGTGCAAAGCGTGTGGCGCGGCGGCGTCGGCCACACCTGGGAAGCCCGGATCAAACTGAACTGCCTGACCCCGGGCGCCTGGCCCGCGTACTGGCTCGGCAACGACGATCAGGGCGAGATCGACGTCATGGAGTGGTACGGCAACGGCAAATGGCCGTCGGCCACGACCGTGCACGCCAAGGCCAACGGCGGCGAATGGAAGACGCACAACATCGCAGTGGACAGCGCCTGGCATACCTGGCGCACTCAGTGGGACGAGGCGGGCATCCGGTTCTGGAAGGACTACACCGACGGCGCTGCGCCCTACTTCGACGTGCCGGCGAGCTCGCTGCCCGACTGGCCGTTCAACGGGGCGGGATACACGGTCTATCCGGTGTTCAACCTGGCAGTGGCCGGATCTGGTGGCGAAGACCCGGGCCCCGGCACCTACCCCGCCGACATGCTCATCGACTGGATACGCGTCTGGTAGGCGGCACGTCTCAGTGCGTCAGCAGCGCGACCGCAGTCGTGGGCCTGCCACCCGGATGCCGCAAATCAGATCGCAGCCAGGAAACCGGGCGCATCCATATCGGTAAGCGGCCGAACCGTCTGGCGGCCACCAGCAGCGATTCCGCTTCGACGGCTCGCCAGCCGAGGTCTTCGAAGAAGGCGAGCCCGTTTTCGGGGGCGAACCTGAAGGGTGCGTTCTCCGAAATCCCGGCGACATTCTTGTTGATCCGCTTTTTCAGGCCGGGAAAGGCGAAATCGATCATCCACCAGGCGACCTGGGGTCGTTTGATCGCACCCGAAAGGGCCGCGATGTCGGAGGCCTCCAGGTACATCGACAGCCCCTCCGTCAGCACAAAGGCCTTCGTCGCGCCGTCCAGCGCTTCACTGAAGAAGCTGTCTCGGGCGTGGGGGTCGGCCAGGTCAACCGCTATGCGGTTGAGCCGGCAGCGCGGGGCCTGATCGGCAAGTACTTGCGTCTTTTCGGCGAGCAGCTTGGGTAGATCGGCCTCGATCCAGGTGAGGTTTGGTGGGAGGTCGAGGCGATAGGGCCGGGTGTCCAGACCGGCGGCCAGGTTCAGAACGCGGTCACAGCCGTGCGCGAGTGCGTTGGCAATGGCATCGTCGATGAGCTTGGTTCGTGCGACCAGCCACCAACCGCTGCGATCTGTCCATGGAACGTTGTCGACGATCGCGCGGCCCTGTTCACCGGCGAGGCGTTCCGCAAGGTGATCGTTGAACAGCGCATCGGGGCGGGCCGATTCGGTTGCACGGTGCAGCGCCGTCCACCGGGCCGTGTCGGAAACGTGGGTAATGGTGTGCGCTGGACCAGACATACGTTGCGTTATAGCACTACCGTCTGGGCCCTACTGACCAGCCCTGCCTCCGGCGAGCCAGGCCTCGGTCACGGTGCGGGTCGCAGGAGGCGGAAGAGCCGCGTCCGGCGCGCCGAGGCGACCGACCTTGACGGTCCACGCCGGCGATGAGCGGTCGATGCAGGATCCGGCGCCCTGGCTGGGCAACCACAGCACGGCAAGGTCGCTGCCGCATCCGTAGACGCCGGTGTATCCGTCGGCTCGCCCACCCCACGCGCCGCCGTTGCGCAGCAGGCAGCGGGTGCCGTCGTCGAGGGTGAGCGCGAACGGGTCCGGGGTGGCGGTCGGGTGCACGGGCGGAAGCTGACCGTCGAACATCACCCGGTGCATCTGCATGTCCCACGGATTGTCCACGCACAGAAGCGATCCCGGCGTCGACGGCCAGCAGGTGCCGGCTCCGGCCGCACTCGGCGAACAGTGGTAGACGTTGTCGGCAACCGCCGACGGTGACGGTTCCGAGCAGTCGCCGGCCTGCGCGACGTTGCCCGGCCCGGATGCCACCTTGTACCCGTTGATCGCTTCGCCGCTGGGTCCGACGGCCATCACGGTGATCACCTGGGTGGCCGGCGGATCGGCACCCGCGGGGCCGGCCGTCGAGGTCGCCATCAGCGCGGCCGGCAACGCGATCCAGACCTGCGCCATCCGGGGCACCACGTTCATCGGGCCAACCCTTCTCCCCCTGTTGTGCAGACTAGAGCGCCCGCGAGGCCGCCGCCCAATATTCGGCGGGACCGTCGCCGCGGTGGCCTCCGTCGGGTTCCTCACCCGCTGCAAAGGGTCCGGGGCCTTCGGTTGTGAGACAACAGGTTAGAGCTGAGCCCAGACCGACTTCGTCTTCAGGTAGATCTCGAGGCCCTCTTTTCCGAACTCGTGACCCCAGCCGGATTGCTTGTAGCCGCCGAACGGCACATCGTGGTCGAAGACCAACTGGCAGTTGACCTGGACACTGCCGGCCTGCAGCCGCCTCATGATGCGGTGGGCCCGGCCCAGGTTCTCCGTCCAGGCGGTGGCCGCCAGGCCGTAGGTGGTGTCGTTGGCCAGGGCCACGGCCTCGTCCTCGTCGTCGAACGGCAGGATGGTGACCACCGGCCCGAAGATCTCCTGTTGGTACAGCCGCATCCTGGTGTCGACGTTGGTGAGCACCGTCGGGTGCACGAAGTAGCCCTTGCGGTCCAGCCGGTGGCCCCCGGTGACCACCTCGACGCCGTCCCTCTTGCCCTCGTCGATGAAGCCCATGACGCGGGTCAGTTGCTTCTGGCTGATCAGCGGGCCGCTGACGCAGCCCTCCTCGCTGGGGGCGCCCAGCTTGAACGAATTCGCCATCATCGCAATGCCTTCCACGACCCGGTCGTAGACGCCGCGCTGGGCGAAGATGCGCGACCCGCACACGCAGCCTTGGCCGGAGTGCACGAAGATGCCCAGCGACGCCATCATGATCGCGTTGTCCAGGTTGGCGTCGTCGAAGATCAGCACCGGCGATTTTCCGCCGAGTTCGAGCGTGACCTTTTTCAGGTTGTCAGCCGAGGCTCGCACGATCTCCTTGCCGACCTCGGTCGAGCCGGTGAAGGCGACTTTCTGGACATCGGGGTGCGCGGTGATCGCGGCGCCCGCGGTGTGGCCGTAACCGGTCAACAGGTTGACGACCCCCTCGGGCACGCCGGCCTCGTGAATGAGCCTGTCCAACAGCAGCGCCGACAGCGGCGTCTCCTCGGCCGGCTTGACCAGCAGGCTGCCGCCCGCGGCCAAAGCCGGCGCAAGTTTCGCGCTGGCGTTGAAGATCGGGCCGTTCCACGGGAAGATCAGGCCCACCACGCTGTACGGCTCTTTGAGCGTGTAGGCGTGCATGTTGACGTAGTTGTCGGTGGCGATGCCGTCGGTCTTCACGTCGTACGCGACGCCGTTGATCTTGGAACACCAACCGGCGTAGTAGCGGAAGAACTCCGAGCAGGTCGACATCTGCAGTTGGGCCTGCATCAGCGGCATGCCGGTGTTGAGCGAGTCGAGTTGCGCGAACTCCTCGGCGTGCTCGTCGATCAGCTCGCCGATCCGCCACAGGATCTTGGCCCGCTCGCGGCCGGGAAGGTCCGCCCAGACCCCCGACTCGAAGGTCGCCTTCGCTTTCGCCGCGGCGTCGTTGACCGCTTCTTGGCCGCAGTCGGTGAATTCGGTGATCGTCTCCTCGGTCGCGGGATCGATGACCGAGATGACGTCACCCGTTCCGGGGCGCTTGCGAATGTCATCCAATACCGCCTGCACCGTCATCTGATCCCCTTCGTATCGCCAGTCGTGGCGCCCCGGCGCCCAATGCGCTCAGTGCTGAGCACTTGCTTAGCATTGTGCACACGGCTGGTCAAGCACGATCGGCTCAGCGCAGTTGTTGGATCCGAATGAGATTCCCCGCGGGATCGCGGACCGCGCAGTCCCGCAGCCCGTACGGCTGGTCGGTGGGCTCCTGGACGATGTCGACGTCGCCCGCCTGCAGCCGTTCGAAGGTGCCGTCGAGGTCCGTGGTGGCCAGTAGCAGTGTGGCGTAGCTGCCCTTGGCCATCATCTCGGCGATGGTGCGGCGCTCGTCGTCGGTGATGCCCGGGTTGGCGGCGGGCGGGTTCAAGACGATGGACGTATCGGGTTGGTTCGGCGGACCGACCGTGATCCACCGCATCGTGCCCTTGCCGACGTCGAGGCGAACCTCGAACCCGAGGACGTCGCGATAGAAGGCGAGCGATGCTTCGGGGTCCTCATGGGGAAGGAAGCTCGAGTGAATGGTGATGGTCATGCGGTCAGGCTAGGTGCGGCCCGACGGCGGATGCTTCTCGATTCCTGATCGGTCTCGTCACCTGTTTGGCCACGCATGGCGGCATGCCGGCCAGCGCGCCGGCCGCTCGGCGCCGATACGCGCTGGGTGGCACACCGACCAGTTCGGTGAACCGGGTGCTGAAGGTGCCCAAGGACGAGCACCCGACTGCGAAGCACACCTCGGTGACGCTCAGGTCGCCGCGGCGCAGCAGCGCCATGGCGCGCTCGATGCGGCGAGTCATCAAATAGGAGTACGGCGATTCGCCGTAGGCGCGCCGGAATTCGCGGCTGAGGTGGCCGGCGGACATGTGCACCCCGCTCGCGAGCGCTTCGACGTCCAACGGTTGCGTGTAGTCCCGGTCGATGCGGTCGCGGACGCGGCGCAACAGGACCAGCGTGCGCAGGCGCTGCGCCGCCGCCTCGGATGTGCTGGTCACTTGCGATGCCGCCGCTAAACGCCGACGAGCTCGGGGTGGAATTTGGCCGCCATGCGGCGTATTCCGTCGCGCCAGTCGACCGAGGTGCCGCCGATGAGTTCGTGCATCCGGTCGATGGTGGTGGGATTGCCGCGCAGCGCTTGGTCGCTCGCCTCGAAGATCGGTTCCCTGCCGACGAGCGAGCCGAGGTAGTCGCACCACTCCTGCAGGCTGACCGTCTGGTCGCCGCACCAGTTGACGGTGGTCGCCGGGACCGACGCGACCTCGAGCAGCTTCGGGATGGTCCCGATGATGTCGTCCTCGTGAATGGGGTTGTAGCGCGCGGGTTCTCCGGGCGGAACGGGAATCGGGATGCCGCCCAACATCATCTCCATGTGGTAGAACGGCCAGCCGCCGTTGTCGCCGTAGGGAACGTTGAGCCGGGCGATCGTGGTGGGCACGCCGACGACGCGCGCCACCGACCGGGCGACCACTTCCCCGGCGATCTTGGAGATGGAATAGGTGGGGAACAACGGCTTGTGGTTGTCGCCCAGGGCGGATCGCTCGCTGCGGGGGTCGTCGTCCGGCGGGTCGTACACGGCGGCCGACGAGCAGTGCAGAAAAGCCTTCGCGTTGCGGCAGTGGGCCATCAGCAGGCCGACCGACTCCGCGTTGGCCGCCAGGTCCTTGTCCCAGCTTCCGCTCTTGGCCACCGCCAAGTTCAGGACATAATCGAAATCCGTTGGCAGAGTGGTGAAGTCACCGGCCGCCAGATTGACCTTCTCGCAACGAATCCCGGCCTTCTCGAGGCGTTCGCGTGCGGCGGGGTCGGTGAATCGCGCGATTCCCCAGACCTCGTTGTCGGCGGCAAGCGCCCGGGCTATGGGGGTGGCGATTTGACCGGTCGGGCCGGTGATCAGGATTTTTGAGCCGCGCATGCGGTGAATGGTAGCGAGGAGGCGCGCATCCCGACAGAGATGATCGTGCTTTCGCGCATTCTGCTCATCTGCTTATCGGTGAAACCGAAGTTACGGCGCGCCCGCACCAGTGTCGCGCTTTTAGGCGATAGTCGGGATAACCCACGATTTCGGGGTTTTGCGCATTGTGCTCGGCCCCGGCTCAGTCGAGCCGACGCCGATTCGAGCCGAGGTCGGTGACTTACAACCCGGGCTGGTCGTCGATGATGCCCAGCCAGATCTGGGCGACGTCGATGGCGACCTTCTCGCTGATGAAGGCGTGCTGCGTTCCGGTGTAGATGTCCCGGAAGGCGCGCTCCAGCCGGCTACCCTCCCGTATCGAGCTGGTCCCGGCGACCAGGTGGGCCCATTCGGCGCAGCTGCGGGCGGTGTCGGTGGCATAGACGGCGGCCACCCGCATGTCGGCGCGAAGCGCCGGCGTCAGGTCCTGCCCGGACGCCACCGCCGCCTCGGCGGTGGTGAACGCGTCGAGCACCAAGAGGCGGGCGGCACGCCAGGCGGCGCGGTGGTGCGCCAGCCCCTTCTGGAAGGTGGGGCGGCTGGCCAGCGACGCCATGTCACTCATCCGGAATTTCGTCGCGGCCAACTCTTGGACGTCGTCGAGCATGCTCTTGGCCACGCCCAGCGCCCACGAGGCGTGCCCGGCGGCGGTCACGGGCATCAGCCCCATCCGGGTGGCCGGCGAGGTCCCCCGGTAGGGCTGCCGCGCGAACAGCTCGAACGTGCGGCTCTCGGGCACGAACAACTCCTGAGCGCTGTAGTCGTAGGAGCCGGTTCCCTTCAGCCCTTGCACGAACCAGCCGTCGTTGAAACTGATCTCCTCCCGCGGAATCACCGCGACCCGCATCTCCGGGAAACCCTCACTGATCCAGCGCATCTCGCCGTTGTCCATCGGCAGGAAGCCGGCCGCAACGTATTGCGCGTGACCGGTGCCCGAACCGAAGTTCCACGCGCCGGTCACCTGGTAGCCGCCGTCGACGGCGGCGCCTTGCCCGTTGGGAAAGAACTGGCCACCCAAAGTGACCCGGTTGTCGTGCGCGGTAAACACTTCGGCGAAGCCATCGTCGGGCAGGTAGGCCGCCGCGGCGAAGGAGGACGGCAGATTGGCGATCCCGACCCAGCCGAATGAGCCATCCTGCCAAGCCATTTCGATCCAGGTTTCGATCATCTCGGTGAACGACGGCTCGACACCGCCGGCCACGATCGGGTTGAACGCCGACATCAGCCCGCTGGCCCACATCGCGTCCACGATCGCCGGGGTGAGGGTTCGCGCCCGCTCGGATTCGGCGGCTTCGGCGCGCACCAGGTCCCGCATACCGCGGGCCAGCGCGATCACCCGGTCTTCGGTGTCGGCGAGCGAGGTCATGACGGTGACCGTATCAACCACTGATGGCTTCTCGAACGAAAATCAATCGGTCGCGCCGGGTCGTTTACGGTGTGGGTTGTGCGCTGGATCGTCGACGGCATGAATGTGATCGGAAGTCGTCCCGATGGCTGGTGGAAAGACCGTAACGGTGCCATGGTCACATTGGTGGAAAGCCTGGACCGATGGGCGTCGGGTCAAGGAGAAACGGTGACGGTGGTTTTTGAACGACCGCCGTCGGCGGCCATCGCGTCATCGGTGGTCGAGGTTGCGCACGCACCCAGGGCGGCCGCGAATTCGGCCGACGACGAGATCGTCCGGCTGGTCGCGGCCGATGCTGCGCCGCACGAGATTCGCGTGGTGACGTCCGACCGAGCGTTGACCGAGCGAGTGCGAAGTCTCGGCGCATCGGTCCACCGGTCGGAGGCCTTCCGCGACCTGATCGATCCGCGGGACCGATGACCACCGGCTGCCCGAGTCCGGCACCCAACCGGGTCTGCGGGCTCGCACACATCGACGTCCCGATCATCCAGGCCCCGATGACCTACATCGCGGGCGCCCAGCTCGCCGCCGCGGTATCCAATGCCGGCGCCCTGGGCATCATCGAGACCACCTCGGACCAGGGTCGCGCCGACCTGCGACGGGTGCGCGAACTGACCGGCGGTACCGTCGGCGCGAACATCGCGTTGCTGTTCAACCGCGACCCGGCGATGCTGGATCTGCTTGTCGCCAACGACATTCGGTTCGTCACCACCTCGGCCGGCAGCCCATCGGTGTTCACCGAACGTCTCCACGACGCGGGTATCACCGTGTTCCACGTGGTGGGCACACTGGCCGCGGCCAAGAAGGCCGTCGATGCCGGAGTGGACGGGCTGGTAGTCGAGGGCGTCGAAGGGGGCGGATTCAAGAACCGGTTCGGCGCATCGACCATGGTGCTGCTGCCGCTGGTGGCCGCGCACGTCGATATCCCGATCGTGGCCGCCGGAGGGATCTGCGACGCGCGGTCCATGGCGGCCGCGTTTGTTCTCGGCGCCGAAGCGGTGCAGATGGGCACCAGGCTGCTGGCCTCGGCGGACTCGCCGGTGCACGGCAACCTCAAACAGGCGGTCGTCGACGCCGACGAGACCGGCACGGTGATGCTCCCCTTGGACGGCACGCGGATGATGCGCGTCATCCGCACCCCGGCCGCCGAGCGGCTCGACACCACGACATCCGCCGAAGAGGGCGCCGCGGCGCTACAACGCGTGCAGCGGCTCTACTTCGAGGGCGACCTGGATGCCAGCGTCGCCAACACCGGTCAGGTGGCCGGGCGCATTCAGGATCTGCCGCCGGCCGCCGACATCATCAACGAGATGTGGCGAGGCTGCCGCGAGCTGCTGGCGGCCACGTCGGAGAGGGTGGGCCGGGCCGAACTCGAAGAGGCCTAGCCCGAGGCGGGCGCGGAGATCAGCCCGCCGCCGCCAGCGCCGCGTCGTAGTTGGGCTCCTGCGCGATTTCGGGCACCAGTTCGGTGTAGGAGACGTTGCCGTCGGCGCCGATCACCACGATGGCCCGGGCGAGCAATCCGGCCATCGGACCGTCGGTGATGGTGACCCCGTAGTCCTCGCCGAAGCTGTCGCGGAACGCCGAACCGCTCTTGACGTTCTCGATGCCCTCGGCGCCACAGAACCGCGCCTGCGCGAACGGCAGATCCTTCGAGACGTTCACCACGGTCGCCCCGCCCCCGGCGGCGCGCTCGTTGAAGGTCCGCACGCTGGTGGCGCACACCGGCGTGTCGATGGACGGAAAGATATTGAGCACCAAGGGCTTACCGCCGAACTGCTCGCTGCTCACCGGGGCCAGATCGCCGCCGACCAGACTGAAGGCCGGGGCTTTGGATCCGACGGCAGGCAGCTCGCCGACAGTGTTGATCGGGTTTCCACGCAACGTTATCTGTGCCATGGGCAACAGTCTGCCAAGGCCGCCGCGGCCGCCGTGGGGCAGGTCCCATGTCCTGATCAGTGGGATACATGGCGTAGACGACAGACCCCGGCGTGCCCAACACTGAATCCATGCCTCGCAAGGTGGTCATCGTCGGTTTTCCCGGCGTGCAGGCGCTAGACGTGGTGGGCCCGTATGACGTGTTCACCGGCGCCTCGCTGTTGACGGGCGGCGGCTACGACGTCGCGATGGCCTCGGTCGGTGGCCAACCGGTGCAGACGGCCACCTGGCTGGCGTTCGTGGCGACCCCGTTACCGGACCCGGGCGACCCGATCGACACGGTCGTTCTCCCGGGTGGGGCCGGCGTCGACGCGGCCCGCTCCGACGCCGACCTGGTCGCCTGGATCAAGTCCGTCGCCACCCATGCGCGCCGGATGGTCACGGTGTGCACCGGCGCGTTCCTCGCCGCCCAGGCGGGCCTGCTGGATGGGCGCCGGGTGACCACCCATTGGGCCTTCGCCGAGCGGTTGGCGAGTGAATTCCCCGCCATCGACGTCGATGCCGACCCGATCTTCGTGCGAAGCACGGACACCCTATGGACCGCCGCCGGCGTCACCGCGGGTATCGACCTCACGCTCGCGCTGATCGAAGACGACCACGGCACCGAGCTCGCGCAGACGGTTGCCCGCTGGCTCGTGCTGTATCTGCGCCGGCCGGGCGGCCAGACCCAGTTCGCCGCGCCGGTGTGGATGCCGCGGGCCAGACGGGACTTGATCCGCGAGGTGCAGGAGACGATCGAGGCCGAGCCGGGCCGTCCGCACAGCATCGACGAGTTGGCTCGCCGCGCCGCGATGAGCCCGCGGCACTTCACCCGGGTGTTTACCGCCGAAATCGGTGAAGCGCCTGGCCAATACGTCGAACGCATCCGCACCGAGGCCGCACGCCGGCAGTTGGAGGAGACCAACGACACCGTCGTCGCAATCGCCGCCCGGTGTGGCTTCGGCACCGCGGAAACCATGCGACGCAATTTCCTTCGCCGCGTTGGTATTTCGCCCGACCAATACCGCAAGGCCTTCGCCTGACATCGAAAGGACGACTCTGATGACCCAAATCGCCATCGTGGCCTATCCCGGATTCACCGCGCTGGACATGATCGGTCCCTACGAGGTGCTGCGCAATCTGCCGGGCGCCGAGGTGCGCTTCGTGTGGCACGAAGCCGGGCCGATCACCGCCGACTCCGGGGTGCTGGTCATCGGCGCCACCCACTCGCTGGCCGAGACCCCCTCCCCCGAGGTGATTCTCGTTCCCGGGGGCCCGTCGACGCCGGTCCATGCCCGTGACGACGCGCTGCTCGACTGGCTGCGCCAAGCCCACCACCGCGCGAGCTGGACCACGTCGGTGTGCTCGGGATCGGTGATCCTCGCGGCCGCCGGCCTGCTGGACGGGCGCCGGGCGACGTCGCATTGGCTGACGGTCCCCGCGCTGAAGGCATTCGGCGCGGTTCCCGTGGCCGACGAACGCATCGTGCACCAGGATGACATCGTCACCAGTGCGGGCGTGTCCGCCGGGCTCGACCTCGCGCTGTGGCTGGCCGGCCAGATCGCCGGCGAACCCCGCGCGAAGGCAATCCAGCTCGCGCTCGAATACGACCCGCAGCCGCCGTTCGACTCGGGTCACATGTCGAAGGCGTCGGCCACCACGAAGGCCGCCGCGACGGCGCTGCTGTCCCGCGACAGCGTGAAGCCCGCCAACGTGAAAGCCACGACCCTGCTCGCCTGGGAGCAGGCGCTGGGCAGGGTCCGGTCGCGGCGCCGCGGGCGGGCAGTCGCGTCCGGTCCGGCAGGTGAGTCAGAAAAAAGCCGGCGACGGTGACAGCGCTTCGCGCGCAAGCACTGTCGCTCCCCGAGGCTAGGCGCCGGGCTGCAGGATGTCGGTGGTGGCGAGTTGGCCGCCGGCCTGCATCCACGCCGCAACGACGCCGGGAGCGTCCCGCTCGGGGTTGTAAATGTCTTCCTCGCTGGAGAACAGCCCGTCGCCGGCGTACACCAGCCGGGTCCAGTTCGGGAACCAGAAGGGTTCGCCGTTCGGATCGGTCGGGTGATCCAGCAGGTTCTTGATCATGACGACGACGGCGTCGTTGTCCTCGTCGTGAGCGACCCAGTCATTGGGAAAACGCATGTGCGGGAAGGGCGCCATCACCGCGACGATCCAGTCGCGGACCGCCTCGCGCCCGTGGAACACGCCGTAGTGGTGCTCGGTGTAGACGACGTCCTCGGTGAAGAGGTCCGCGAACGGCCGCCAGTCGCCCGAAGCGCTGCACCCTTCGACGACTTTGGTGTAGTTGTCGACCGCTTTATCGATTTCCGCCCTGGTGAATTTGCCCATAGCGGACACACTAGAACGTGTTCTGGTTTTGGGTCGCTCCTATGGATGGGGATCTCAGATGAACGTGATGGACTTGTTCCGCCTGCGCGGCAAGAGGGCGTTGGTCACCGGGGCGTCCAGCGGCATCGGCAGGAAAGTGGCCCAGGCCTACCTGCAGGCCGGCGCCGACGTCGCCATCGCCGCGCGCAACGTCGAGGCGCTGGAACGCATCGCCGGCGAGCTGGCGGCGGACGGTGACGGCAAGGTGGTGCCGATCCGATGCGACGTGACCCGGCCCGACCAGGTGACCGGCATGGTGGACCGGGCGATCGCGGAGCTGGGCGGCATCGACGTCGCGGTCTGCAACGCCGGCGTCATCGATGTCGTCCCGATGCTGGACATGTCGCCCGAAGAATTCCGGCGCATCCAGGACACCAACGTCACCGGTGTCTTCCTGACGGCGCAGGCATCGGCCCGGGCGATGGTGGCCCAGGGGCGCGGCGGGGTCATCATCACCACCGCCTCGATGTCGGGCAGCATCATCAACGTCCCACAACAGGTCGGCCACTACTGCGCCTCCAAGGCGGCCGTCATCCACCTGACCAAAGCCATGGCGGTCGAATTCGCGCCGTACAACATTCGGGTCAACAGCGTCAGCCCCGGCTACATCCTCACCGAGCTCGTCGAGCCGTTGACCGAGTATCACCCCCAGTGGGAGCCGAAAATCCCGCTCGGTCGCATCGGCCGCCCCGAAGAGCTCACCGGCCTCTACGTCTATCTGGCCAGCGAGGCCTCCAGCTACATGACCGGTTCGGACGTCGTGATCGACGGCGGCTACACCTGCCCCTAGCCCAGCCGGCTATGGCTCCAGCTCGCCGGATATCCCGCGCTCGAGCTTCGCCTGTGTCGCCGACGGCAACACCAGCAGACCGTCGAGTTCGTTTCGGGCCACGTCATAGGCGCGCTGGCGTTCGTGCGACGCCGCTGCGGGGTCGGCCGCGACCCGTAACAGGCTCTGCGCCCGTGCAATTCGCTGCTGATCCGTCCGGGAGAAATCGTTGCGTCGCCGGCGAATCGCTTCGGCCTCGGCGGCGTTGAACGCGGTGACGTAGTCCTCGACGGCGGCCATGTATCGCGCGGCGCCGTCGCGGTCGTCGAGCAGATCCTCGGCCTTGATGGGGCGCAGGAAGTCGGCCCGCAGCTTGGCTTTGTGGAACGCGATCGTGTGTGCGTCGCGCATGTCGGTCATCAGTGGGAAGTCCAGCAGCTTGGCGACGTCGAGTTCGTACTCGAGCCAGCGCGCGTCGGTTCGGCCGTGCTCGTCGAGAACGCGGCGGATCGAGCGCCACTGGGCGGCCTGATTCACCCCGGCCGCATCCGCGGCGGGCGTCTCGGGTAGTGGTGGCCGGTCGATTTCCCGCGACCGCTCGTCCGTGCGCCGGCGGTAGGCGCCGAACGCGCGCACCGCGGCGACGACCGCGCCCGTCAGCGGCAGGATCAAGATCAACAGCTCCGCCAACCGGAATATCAACCCCACCTGGCCAGGATGCCACCCGCGACGGCCGGCGTTCGGTCAACTCTGCGGGCGCGCCCCGAGCACATCGCGAAACAATGCCTGCCGCAACGCGAGTTCCCGTGGATCGCTCCACAGGTGGAACCCGAGCCGGTTCATGACGTAGGCGAACCCGATGCCGGTATGCGGGTCGGCGCACCCGAAGGACCCGCCGAACCCCGGCGTGCCGAAGGCCCTGTCGGACGAGCCGAACACGAACTGCGGCACCGGCTTACAGAATCCCAGCGAATATGCCACGTCGATGTGCATCACTTTGTCGCGCACGCCGTGGCTCGGCGGAACCGCCGGTGCCATCAGCGCCTCGAGGATGCCCGGGCTCAGCGGAACCTCGGCACCGCCGCGCGCCGCGCCGGCGTACATCCGCGCCACCGACCGGGCGGTGCCGATCCCGTTGGCCGACGGGATCTCGACGGCCCGGACGTCGTCGCGGTTGTAGTCCCCGTCGAACGGGTTGACGCCGCGCGGCACCGCGATGGTGCGCGCCGTCAGGCCGACCGGGTTCAGCGACGCGCCGACAAAGCCAGGGGGCATCACGCCCAGATGCAGCATCGTCTCCGCGCGCGCCCAATTGTGAATATGGGCGATTCGGGCGCGGTCGACCGAATCGGGCAGGCCGATGTGCAGGTCGAGTCCCGCCGGCGCGACGATCTCGTCGGCCAAAAACCGGCCCAGTGTGCGCGCGGCCGGATCTGTCCGGCGGATCAACTCGGACTCGTACCAGCCGAGCGTGATCGCGTGATAGCCGTGCCGGGTGCCCGGCCGCCACGCCGGCACCTGCGCCGCCAGGATCGACGACAGCCGTTGCGGATCGGCCACATCGGCCAGCGTCGGCTTCGGCTTGAGCGCGCAGACTCCGGCCTGATGCGCCAGAAGTTGGCGGACGGTGACGTCGCCCTTGCCGGCCTGCGCGAATTCCGGCCAGTAGTCGGCGACCTTGGCGTCGTAGGAGAGGAGTCCGCGCGACGCCGCCACCGCCACGACCAGGGCGGCGACGCCTTTGGTCGTGGAGAACATGTTCACCATCGTGTCGGCCTGCCACGGATCCTTGGTCAGCCCGTTGCGGTAGCCGCCCCACAGGTCGACCACTTTCACGCCGTCGCGGTAGACGGCGACGGCGGCGCCGACTTCGGCGCCGTCGCGAAAGGTCGCGCGAAAAGCGTCGGCCACCCTGCCGTAGCCGGCCTCCACGTCGCCGCCGATCAAATCCGGCGACACCCTCAACTTGAGAACCATCTCGCGCCTCCGAGTGGAGACTAACCAGTCCGGTTCGTGCGCAGGCCCATTTGAACGTTCGTCCGTCAGCGGACGCCCAGCGTGCCGTCGAGGTATTCCGCCCGGCAGGCCCTGCGGGCCAGCTTGCCGCTGGTGGTGCGTGGGATGGCGCCGGCCGGCAGGAGACGCATGTCCGAGACGGTCAGCCCGTGCCGCTGCGCGACCGCCGCGCGGATCGCCTCGATCGCCGGTTGCGGATCCTGACGGCTGGTGCCGGCGGCGCGTTCGGCGATCACGACGAGCCGCGCGGCATCCGGGTCGTCGCCGTCCGGTGCGGAAACCGCCGTCACGTATCCGCGCCGGACGATTTCCGACGCATCGGCGACGGTGGCCTCGATATGTTGCGGGTAGTGGCTGCGGCCGTCGATCGTCACCAGGTCCGCGATCCGGCCGGTCACGTACAGCTCACCGTCCAGGTACACCCCCAGGTCGCCGGTGCGCAGCCAGGAGCGGTCGGGATCGGCGCCGTCGGCGTGGCTGCCCTCGGCGAGCCGGGATCGCAGCTCGGCACCGAATGCGCGCCGCGTCTCGTCGGGCAGCCGCCAGTAGCCGCGTCCGACGTTGTTGCCCTGTAACCAGATTTCGCCCACCCCCCCGTCCGGCAACTCGGATCCGCTGGCGGGATCGACGATGACGGCCCATTCGCTGCGCGCGACCTGGCCGCACGACACCTGCGCGACGGCGTTGGGATCAACGGCGTCGACGCGTACCGCGTGTCCCGCACCCAGCTTTTCCCGGTCGAAGTACACCGCCGTCGCCTCGGCGGCGGGGGCGATGGTCGCGACGAACAACGTGGCCTCGGCGATGCCGTAGGACGGCTTGAATGCGGTCCGCGGCAACCCGTACGGCGCGAACGCCTTGTTGAAGGTCCTGATCGCATCGATG
Source organism: Mycobacterium senriense (assembly GCF_019668465.1). Lineage (NCBI taxonomy): Bacteria > Bacillati > Actinomycetota > Actinomycetes > Mycobacteriales > Mycobacteriaceae > Mycobacterium > Mycobacterium senriense. The sequence goes on from NZ_AP024828.1 coordinate 4,454,962, forward strand.
CTGACGGGTTCGGAGCCGATGATCATCACGACGTTGCGCAGGTCGATGTCCGCGCCGCGGCCGGGCAGGCCGCGCTGCGCGGCCCACTCGTAGGCGAAGTTCGGTGCGGCGGTGACGACGTTGCCCTGCCGCGACCCGTCGGACAGGGCCTGGATCCATCGCTGGGGGCGGCGGACGAACGCGGTGGGAGACATCAGCGTGGAGTGCCCGCCGTAGACGGCTGGGAAGCCGATCATCGACAAACCCATGTCGTGGTAGAGCGGTAACCAGCTGACGCCGTGGGTGTTTCGGTCCAGCAAGTCGATCGACAGGATCATCTGCACCAGGTTGGTGCCTACCGCGCGGTGGGTGATCTCGACGCCGACCGGCGGCCGGGTCGAGCCCGACGTGTACTGCAGGTGTGAGACGTCGTCCATGCCGAGCTCGGTGGGCACGAACGACTCCCCCGCCGAATCGGGTATCTGGTCGACCGCGAGCACCCGCGGCCGGCGCAGGCGCGGGTGGCCGGCCAGAAACTTCTCCACCGCCTCTCGGGCGGGCGCCGTCGTGAGTACGACGGTGGGCTCGGAATCGCGCAGCGCGGTGTCAAGCCGCTCGGCGTGGCCGGGCAGCTCCGGGGCGAACAACGGCACGGCGATGGTTCCGGCCTTGACCGCCGCGTAGAAGGCGGCGACGTAGTCGATGCCCTGCGGCGCGAGGACCGCAACGCGCTCACCGTGACTGGCCGCTTGCTGGATGCGCGCGCCGATGGCCTCCAGCCGGATGCCGAACCGGCTCCATGTCACCTCTTCGGCATCGCCGTCGGCCGAACGGCTGTAGTCGAGGTAGCGATACGCCACGGTGTCACCGACGTTCGCGATGTTGCGGTCGATGAGCGAGATCAGGTTGACCCCGGGCGGCAGCGCGACCCGACCGGCCGCGTCCAGGCAGTCCTCGATCCGAAGTAGACCATCGGCACTTGGGCCGTCCCGCCGCGAACCGCGATCCATAACTGCAGTCTAGGCAAGTCGATGCGACGGGCCCCGTGCGGTGAATCGGCAAACATCAAGAGCGGCGGGCGCATTCGCCGATCCCGGCGGACGTCCGGTCACCGGGCTGACAGCGGCGGTCCACCCGATCCGGCCGACGCCCGGCGTGGGCGGTAGCCTACCGGCGAGCGGCGTCCAGGGCCGTCCGTTGCTACCACCAGGAGTTGTCATGCCGGGCCGGAACTTTTCCTTCGAGATCACCCGCACCAGCAGCGCGCCCCCCGCGACCGTGTTCCGGCTGGTAGCCGACGGCGCCAACTGGTCGCAGTGGGCCAAGCCGATTGTCATGCACTCGAGTTGGGCTCGCCAGGGCGATCCCGCGCCGGGTGGCGTCGGGGCGATCCGCAAGGTGGGCATGTGGCCGGTCTATGTGCAGGAGGAGACGGTCGAGTACGAGCCGGACCGTCGCCACGCCTACAAGCTGGTGGGCCCGGCCACCCCGGCCAAGGACTACGGCGGCGAGGTGGTCCTCACGCCGAACGCGTCGGGCGGGACCGACATCCGCTGGACCGGCTCTTTCACCGAAGGCGTTCGCGGGACGGGCCCGCTGATGCGCGCCGCCATGGGCGGGGCGGTCCGGTTTTTCGCGGGCCGGCTGGTGAAGGCGGCCGATCGCGAATCCACCGGCGGCCGTTAGGTTCTCGCAAGACGCATGACGGCCGCGCACAGCGGCCGCCACGCTTCGAATCACGATTTTACGGGTTGTTGAACTGGTTCTCGTAGGTCTGTTGCTGCTGCATGTCCTGATTGAATTGCTGCTGGGCCTGCTCGTTTTGCTCTTCGGCCTGTTGCATCGACTGCTGTAGCTGCTGTTGATTCAGCTGCTGTTGCAGCTGGGCCTGGTCGTCGTCACCGTCGGCCGCCAGGCGCACCGATCCGGATCCCAGCGTGCTTCCGGGGGTCTGGGGCTGCGCCGCGTCGTAGAGGGCCAGGACGGCCAGGGTCGCGGCGCCCGCGAGAGCGAGGCGCAGTAGTCGCCGGCGGCCTCCGCCGGCGGTCGTGGAGTGAGGGGTCTTGGCGGTCATCCTCCAGGTATGCGCCGCATCCCTAGCTGCCCCCTGGGACCCGCCTGTCGCCTGGATATGAAGCCGCGCGATGGCCGCCACCCCGCCGTGGTCGGGGGCCACGCCGCACCCCGGCGAAATAGGCGGGCCGCGAGGAGAATTCGCGCGGGCAGGTGTGCAGCGCTACTTCGCGTCGACCTCGTCCTGGTACTTCCTGGTCATGTGCGCCACCGCGTCCAACTGCGACTGCGCGAGGTTCTCCCGGGCCTGGCCGGCGCGCGCGGCGGCGTCCAGCGTCGGCTGCGCCTGCCCCTGGAAGTGCGGCATCACTTCGGCGGCGAACAACTCGGCCGACCGCCGGGTGGCGGCCGGGTTGGCCCACTCGTGACCCATCTGCAGCATGCAGCCGAAACCGCCGGACTGATCCCACAACCGCTGCACCTGTTCGCGCGCCCGCTCGGGCGTGCCGATCACGCCCGCCCCGTTCTCGTTGATGACGTCGATCATTTCGTCGAGCTGCTCGCCGGGCATCGTCATCTGCGGGAACGCGGCCACCTTCTGGAAGTACCGGAACCACGGCTCGATGCCGAACTTGACCTCTTCACGGGCCTGCTTCTCGGTCTCGGCGAGGTGGAACAGCCCGACCAGGCTCCAGTTCTTGCGGTCTACCTGCGTGCCGAAGGCGGCGGCGCGCTCCTCGACGATGCCCCAGTGGTAGGACAGTGCATTGAAGCCCTCGACCGTCAGCGTTGCGCCGATGGACAGCAGGCCGATGCCGTGCTTGCCGGCCAGCCGCGCGCCCGTCGGCGACGCGACGGCCGCGACGGACAGCGGGATCCCGCCGTCGGAGTACGGGGCAAGCTGCAGCTTGGCATCGAAGAGTTGGTGGGTTGCGGTCTTGGCGCTGACGGTCTCTCCCGCCAGCAATCGCGCGACGATGTCGAGGTTGGTTTCCAGCAGCTCTCGTGTGTCGGTAGGGGTGAGTCCGATCATCGACGAGTCGCTGGGCAGCGAGCCGGGCCCCACTCCGCCGATAATGCGTCCGTGCGTCAGGTGATCCAGCAGCATCAGCCGGTCCGCGACCCAGAGCGGGTTGTGATACGACAACGAGATGACCCCGGTGCCGAACCGGATCCGCTTTGCCCGTTCTGCGGCGGCGGCGATGAAAATCTCTGGGGAACTGATGATTTCGCTGCCGGCCGAATGGTGTTCGCCCAACCACACTTCGTCGAAGCCGAGGGCGTCGAGGTGCTCGACGAACGCCAGATCTCGCTGCAAGGCCAGCGTCGGGTTGGTGCCCGCGCGGTGGAACGGGGCGATGAAGTATCCGAACCTGAGCTTCGACATTGAAGTCCCTTTGCATCCGAGTTGCGGAGAACCATAACTCGGATCGCGGGCTCGCCCTAGGCCCCAGAGAAGGGATCAGCCGGTGGGGCCAGGTAATCCCGGCCCCACCGGCTAGGGAAACAAGTCTTCGTGGTTCGTTTCAGCGCCTGCTCAACACGGCTCGGCGATCAGTAGCCGCCGCAGACGTTGCCGACGCAACCGCCACCGCCGCCCGGTCCGCCGCCGCCACCGCCGACGCCGGGAATGCTGCCGCCGCCTCCGCCGGGACCGCCGCCACCGGTCGGGCCGCCGGGCACACCGCCGCCGCCTCCGCCGGGACCGCCGCCGCCATTCGGGCCGCCTGGCTCGCCGCCGCCGGGGGCAGTGGTTGGCGCAACGCTGGACGACGGGGTGGTCGTCGGAGTGGTGGTGCTGCTCGGGCCGCCTTTATGACCGCCGCCGCAGGCGACCGACAGCACGAGCATCGCCGCACCGCCGAACAGCGCGATCGTCGTCCTCGGTCCAGATCTCATCAGATCCCCAATCTCCACTTGCGCCACTTCGCCCCGCCCACTTTTTCTTACCCCCGGGGGTGGCCGCGCAAACAGATTTCGGCGCCGAGATTGCGCCAGAAGAAGATGGCCCATCACTCCGGTGTGATGGGCCATCGCGAACGGTGAACGGTCAGCAGTTAGCTCCCGGGATGCAACCGGCGAGCGTGGCGATGTGCACGCCTGGCCCGGGTGTGCCGGGCTGCGTCGTCGTGACACCGGGTGACGGATGCGGTGCCATCGTCGATGCGCTGCCCGTCGGGCTAACACCGTCGGCACCGAATCCGACCGTCAAAACAACCGCTGCCGCACCACCGAACATGGCGATCGCCTTCGTGATCGGGGTTCTCATCAGGCGCTCCTGTCTGTTCGGGTGTGTTTGTTAAATCTGACTGCGCATTTGTTACAAGCTAATTCTACACTTGGGCAACTGTTCGCAAGGTAAATTTTTGACATCGGGCGCGGTGGCGAAACGACGCGGGCCGGACACGCGCGCGACGCAGCGGCGCGAGCGGGGCCCGCGCCACCCCGCGAAAGCGTGTCGGCCTGCGCCGATGGCAACGGTGAGCGTCCGCCCCGCTGGTCGACGGGGCGGCCGCTGTGGATCCGCTGGCTAACTTTCTTTGGTGATCAGCTTGCGCAGCGCGACCCGGTCGGGCTGCAGCAGCTCGGCGATGCGGGGCCGGTTCACCTCGGCAACGATGATCTCGCCGACCTCCTGGTAGACCTCGCTGAAGATGCCGTGCGATTTCATCTTCGCGGTCTGATATTGGTTGTCCTCGGTCGGCGTCACATAGATCACCGCGTCGGCCTTGAAGCGGTTGACCAGCCAGAGGTGGATCAGCGTCATCAGCCGCTTCTGCCGGAGCTTCTCAGCGAAGGTGTTCTGGTCGCGCACCTGAAGGATGCTGCGGCCGTGCCGGTCCTTGATCGGGTCGACGACGACGTTGGCCAGCTGCTCGTCGTCGTTGCCGTAGATGCCCAGCTCGAGCACGTCCGAGCCGGCCCGCCGGGGCCGCAGTTGCACACGGAGTTTCTCGCCGAGGTTGTAGTTCTCGCTCCACATCGCCAGCCACTCCTCGAGCAGCTTCTTCGGCACCTCGGTCTGCACCAGGTGCTGGTGCTGGGTCGAGCCCTCGCCCATCGCCTTGGTGGTCGCGGTCCGGCCCGAGGAGGCGGTCAGCGCCGCGTCGCTGCGCGGCCCGCCGACCAGGGTTTGCGGTGTGCGATAAGGCGATTCGACCAGCCGCATCTTGCGCTGCAGGCGGGCCAGCGCCAGCATGCCGTCTTGTTGCAACGAGGTGGCGAACTCCTCGGCCGCGACGCCGTCGATCTGGTGGCCGCCGTAGGTGATGAAGTTGAAGACGAAGCCCATCTTGCCCAGTTCCTCGGGGAACTGCTTCATCTGCTCGTCGGTCATGCCGGTGGTGTCCCAGTTGAACGACGGCGACAGGTTGTAGGCCAGCATCTGGTCGGGGAACTCGGCGTGGATGGCGTCGGCGAACTGCTTGGCGTCGGCCAGGTCGGCGGTCTTGGTCTCCATCCAGAGGATGTCGGCGAACGGCGCGGCCGCCAGTGATTTGGCGATCGCGTACGGGATGCCGCCGCGGATCTGGTAGTAGCCCTCGGGGGTCTTGGACAGCTCGCAGTCCCAACCGGGGTCGACGCCCAACTCCTTCGCCTTGGTCTTGGCGGAGTACAGCGACGCACGCGCCGCGAAAGCGCGCCACTCCTCTGCGCTCATGTCGGCCGGCTCGCCCTCGCTGGCATCGAATTCGAGCACGTCGGCCACGGCCTCGCCGTAGGTCATCAGCCCGGCATCATCCTCCCAGGCCGCCACGAACCGCGACTCGACCTGGTCGAACAGGTCGTCGATCGACTTCTCACCGTTCTCGCGCCACGCGTTGACGGCGTCGGAGATCACGCCCTGAATGCCCTGCCGCTCGAGCCAGGCGCCGGCCTCGGCGTACTCCCCCTCGGGCAGCGCGTAGAGCAGGTGACCGTTGAGGTCCTTGACACCCAGCTCGTAGAAGCGGCGCACCATCGCCAGGAAGCACGACTTGTACGACGGGATGTTCAGGTTGGTGGCGCCGAGCAAGAACGGCTGGTCGCGCTCGTCGGCCCGGCTGTCCAGCAGGTTGGCCGCCTCGGCATCGGTGCGGGCGACGATGATGCCCGGCACCTTCATGATGTCGAGCTGGAAGCGCGCGGCGTTGAGGCGTTTGATCTGCTCGTCCGACGGCACCAACACCTTGCCACCCTGGTGGCCACACTTCTTCGTGCCGGGGCGCTGATCTTCGATGTGGTACCCGGGCACGCCGACCTCGACGAACCGGCGGATCAGGTTGCGCACGTGCGGGTCACCGCCGTGGCCGGTGTCCGCGTCGGCGATGATGAACGGCCGGTAGTCGTATTGCGTGGCGGTGGCCCGCTGCTGCTCGCTCATGTTCAGGCGCTGGTATTGCTGGTTGCGGTCGGCGGTCAGCAGCGCGCGCACCAGCACCGCGGCGTCGTCGGGCACCTGACTCAGCGGGTAGCTGGCGAGGTCGGGTCCGGGATCCTCGGTGGTGGAGCCCTTGGCGGACGTCGCCCAACCACCCAGATAGATCCCCTCGATGCCCATGCGCTTCATCGCGACGGCCTGGCCGGGCGAGTACGGGCCGAACGTGGTGATGCTCTTCTTCTCGGCGAACAGCTCGCGCAGCCGCTCGTAGAAGGCGGCCGCCGCGTTGCGGGCGACGGTGTAGTCGGTGGGGATGGTGCCCCGCTGCTCGGCTACCTGGCGGGCCGTGAAGAGGCGCGTGATGCGAGAAAAGCGCGGGTCGTCGAAGTATTGCTGCGTGGCAGCGACCTCGTCGTCAAACGATGGCCGGACTTGCGTGTCCCTGTCGATGATCGCCATGTCTTCCGCTCCTCTGCAGCACGAGTCCACTGAACGTGAGTCTATCCCCGGGAACGGCAGTTCAATCAGGGGTCGCAGGACTCGAGCCAAAACTGTTGCCGCAGCCAGTACTTGCGAGAGCTTTCGGCGACGGGCCGGTGTATCGGTGGGGGTGGTCTCCCTGCCCGTGACGCTCGCCGACCGGGATGGCGCGCCCTAGTGGGACGTCAATGCCTTGGGAGACAATACTTTTCGGTGCCGTGTCGATCAGGGGGCGGCTGCGCGGCGGGTCAGCCAGTCCCGCTGGCGCCGGACGAACCCCGCGTCGACGACGCCGCCATGGCCCGGGACGTAGATCGCTTCGGGGCCACCGATCGCCAGCAGCCGGTCCAGGGTCGCGGGCCAGGCCGCGACATCGGAGTCGTCATCGATCGCGGGGTCGCCGGACTCCTCCACCAAGTCACCGGTGAACACCACGACCCGCTCGCCATCGTCGGCCCCAGGCGCGACCACCACCAAATCCGACGCGGTATGGCCACGGCCGAGGTGGGCGATCGCCGCCGTCCGGTCCCCCAGGTCGACGACGGCGTCGTAACCGCCGCTGTGGGCGGGCCGCAGGGCGGCGATCGCCGCCTCTACCTCGGCGGGGTCGGCGCCATGCCGCAGGGCGTCCTCGCGGAGCTGGTCGGTTGCCGAGGAAAGGTGTTGAGCCACCTCGGGGGCACAGTGCACCCGCGCCCCGGTGAACAACGACGAACCCAGCACATGGTCGAAGTGCTTGTGCGTCAAGACAATATGGTTCACCGGGCGCCCGGCGAGCAGCCGGACGTCGGCGTCGATCGCGGCCGCCTCGGTGAGCGTGGTTCCGGTGTCGACGAGCAACGCCCCGTCACTACCGCAAACCAGCCCGATGGTAACGTCGCACAACGGGAGCCGGCAGCGATGCACACCGCCGCTCAGTCGTTCCCAGGCGAGATGCACACCCTCCGAAGGTAGCGGCGCCCGCGCCCGTCACCGCCATTTCTCCAGCGTCATTGTGTCGGAAATAGTTGACATGTCGGGTATATCCGACATATGTTGGCGGATGTGGCCAGCGTCGACCGTGTATTTCTCGCCTTGGCCAACCCGGTGCGGCGCGAACTGCTGGAGATCCTTTTCGACCAACCGCTCTCGGCGGGCGAACTCAGCCAACGGTTCGAGCTGAGCCGGCCCGCGGTCGCCGAGCACCTCAAGGTGCTGCGTGAAGCAGGGCTGGTGGCCGACCAGCCGCACGGGCGCCATCGCATCTACCGCCTGACCGCGGAGCCGTTGGCGCAGCTCGGTGAGTGGCTGCATCCCTTCGAAAAGTTCTGGCGCGCTCGACTGACCAAGCTCGCCGAGGTGGCAGAGGAGCTGAAATGACCGAAACGTCACGCTTCGCGACAATCCGGGTGGATCAATTCGTGGCGGCGCCACCGGCCAAGGTGTGGCGATTGCTGACCGAACCCGCGCTGATGAAGCTGTGGTGGGCCGAGGGGCAGGTGGCCGCGGTGGTCGGGCATCGGTTCACTCTCGACATGCCGGGCTACGGCAAGCAGCCGTGCACGGTGCTCGAGGTCGACCCGCCGCATCGGTTCGTCTACACGTTCACCGCCGCCTGGACACTGACCTGGCGATTGGAAGCCGAAGGCAACGGTACCCGAGTGTTCTTGGAACACAGCGGCTTTGACCTCGACGACAATCGCATGGCGCAGGCGTTCGAGCGGATGGGGCCGGGGTGGCGCGACGTCGTCCTGCCCCGGCTCGCTCGGATCGGCGCCCAACCAGGTCCCTGACGCGCCGTGCGGCTGGTTTCGAGCCGCACCGCACTGGCTATTTCCCCGGCATGGCTATCACCGATTCCCGCGAAGTCGTCATCGAGGCGACGCCCGACGAAATCCTGGACGTGCTGTTCGACATCGAGTCGCTGACCGAGTGGTCGTCGGCCCACAAGATGGTCGAAGTGCTCGAGCGCGACGACCAGAATCACCCGACCAGATCTCGCCAGGTCGTCAAACTCGTCGGGGTCAGCGACGAACAGGAGCTGGCGTACACCGTTCACGACGACGGCGTGGGCTGGACCCTGATCAGCGCCAAACAGCAACGCGCTCAGGAGGGTCGGTACACGCTGACGCCCGAGGGCGACTCCACCCGGGTTCACTTCGAGCTGACGGTGGACCTGGTGGCGCCCGTGCCCGGGTTCCTGGTCAAGAAGGGCGCCAAGAGCCTGATGGACACGGCTACCGAGGGGCTGCGCAAGCGGGTGCTCGAAGTCGAGAAGCGCGGCAAGTAACATGACCGCGCCCGGGTGAAAATCGGGTCCTTCCCCACCGCGGGCGCGCGAGTCAGACTGTTATGCATGGAATCGACGCCGGGCACGCTTCACCAAATCGCGGCGATCATCGGTGCGCTGGCGATCACGCCGGGGCTGGCCGGCTGCGGCGGCCAAGGTCATAGCCACCAGACCACACCGTCGACGCCGAAGATCACCACGCTCGGCCGCACGGCGCCCAACGCGCCCGCGGACGGGCCGCTGACGATCAGCAGCCCGGCTTTCGCCGACGGTGCGCCGATTCCGGTGCAGTACACCTGCAAAGGCGCCGACATCGCGCCGCCGCTGGCCTGGTCGGCGCCGCTGGGTGCGGCCCTCGTCGTCGCCGACCCCGACGCCGTCAACGGCCTGTACATCCACTGGGTCGTCGTGGGGATCGCCCCGGGCTCGGGCAGCACCGCCGACGGTCAGACCCCGGCCGGGGCGACCACCCTGCCGAACACGGCGGGCCAGCCCGCGTACAAGGGGCCCTGTCCCCCGGCCGGATCCGGCATGCATCATTACCGGTTCACCCTCTACCAGCTGCCCAACGACTATCAACTGCCCGGCGGCCTGGCCGGTGTTCAGGCGGCGCAGACGATCGCCGGTGCTGCGACCGCACAGGCGCAGCTCACCGGAATGTTCGGCGGCTGAACGCGAGCGGGCCCGCCATGCCAACACAACCGACGTTAGACCTAACGCAGGCAATACAATTCGCCCAGCTCGTCAATGCGACCTACGGGACGCCGCCCGGCGACCTGACGAACAAGGCCGGTCAGGCCTTGAGCGCAGGCGGCGTCGACTACACCGTGGTCACCACGATCTACGCCAACGATCTGGCGACCGACATGAACCCGGCCCGCGCCCTCGACGAAGTGTCCATTGGGCTGATCTGCCAGGAGGACAAGACGGGCGACGTCGCGATCGCAATCCGCGGCACCGAGGGATGGCTGGAATGGATTCACGACGCCGACTTTCTCCAGGTGCCATGCCCGTTCCTGGCCGGCGCAGGCCACACAGAAGACGGCTTCACCGACATGTACGAGTCCCTGCGGACCGGAACCGCGCCGGGTTCGCCGACTGTGGTCGACGCGCTCGGGAAACTTACGTTCGCTCAACCCGTCGGCTCGGTGACAATCTGCGGGCACAGCCTGGGAGGGGCACTCGCGACACTGCTCGCCCTTGACGTAGCCGCGAACACAACGCTTACCAACCCCGCCGTTTACACCTACGGCAGCCCACGGACCGGCGATTCGCTGTTTGCGGCCACCTTCGACCAGGTAGTCAAAAACTCCTGGCGCGTGGCAAACCGGCTGGACATCGTCCCCGCGCTGCCCCCGCCGCTCGACTACGAGCACGTGCTCAATCCGGTCGAGCTCAACCCGGTCCGGTTAGTGCCGTTTCCGCCCGAGGTCCTGGTCAAATACACGGTGTCATGCGAACATTCGCTCGCGACCTACCTGTATCTGTTGTCACTGCAATCCGGTGGCCCCGCACTTCCCCTGGAAGCCGCATGCAAACCCTGACAACTCAGGACGCGTCGTCGAGCACCTGATAGGCGGCGTTGTAACCCGGGGTGAAGGTGATGCCCGGTCCGCCGTGGCATCCGGCGCCGGCCAGGTACAGGCCCTCGATTCCGATGGGCATATCGAGGAAGCCCTTCGGGCCGGGCCGGTTGGGACCCATCAGGTCGGGGTGCAGCAGCCCGTGGCAGAAGTCGCCCGATGGCGCGCCGAACATGGTGTTCATGTGGTAAGGCGCGAACGTGATGTGGCGTATGACGATGTCCTTGAAGTTGGGTGCCAGGCGGGTGATCTTGTCGATAACCCGTTGCGCCATCTCGTTTTTGAGATGCCCATGCTGGTCGCGGCTGACCTCGATCGGGAACGCGTAGGCGAACGCGCTCGCCGCGTGCTTGCCGGGCGGCGCCATGCCGGGGTCGTGCACCGACGGGATCTGCATTCCCATCGACGGGTTGTCCGGAACGATCCCCCGCCGGCAGTTTTCCCAGTGCAGCTGCTGGGATTCGGGCGATCCGAAGATTCCGACCGACTGTTGCATTCCGTCGGCGTTGAGGAACTCATACGGCGGGGCGAATTCGGGCAGCCCATCCAGGGCGAAGTGGATCTGCACGAACGAGGCCCGGTGGTCGCGGCCGGAGACGCGTGAGACCAGCTGTACCGGAACGTGTTCGGGCGCAATCATTTCGGTGAGCGTGATATCCGGCGACAGGTTGGACACCACGATGGGCGCCGAGATCGTCGATCCGTCGCGCAGTCGCACACCGGTCACCTTGCCGTGGTCGACGAGGATCTCCTCGGCCTTGGTGCGAAACCGGATCTCGCCGCCGTGGGCGACGAAGAGCTCGCGCAGGTGTTCGGTGAGTGCGCCGATGCCGCCCTTCAGCTTCGTCATCATCGCGGTGCTGTCGTCGGGCACCGCCAAAGCAAAGGCCAAACAGGTCGCGCTGCCTGGTGTGTACGGGCCGCGGTAGGTCGAGTTGACGGCCAGGAATGCCAGCATTCCGCGCATGACCGCGTGCTTGTCTTTGTCGGGCAGGTAGCGGTCGATCACGTCCATGGCCGAGCCGAACAGCATCTCGTGAATCGCCCGGCGTTCGGCGTCGTCGGTCGCGCAGGCGTACATCTCATCGAGCGTCTTGGGCGGCCGGCGGACGTCGAACCGGCCCAGCGCCTTCGCCGGCCCCTGACTCCAGCCGATCAATTCGGCCATGCCGGTGACCGCCTCGAGGCCGTGCCTCTCGCTCAGATGCGTCATCAGCCGCATCGGGTCGCGGTAGAAGATCATCGGCTCTTCCCCGTGTTCGCCGATATTGATGGACATCACGTCCGGCTCCACCGCCGGCAGCGTGTCCAACCCGAGGTCCTTGGTGAGCTGGCTGGCCATCGGGAACTGCACCGAACCGGCGATCTCGTACCGGAAACCGTCGATCAACTCGACGGTCGCGGCCATGCCGCCCGCGTAAGTGTTGGCCTCCAGGCAGGCAGTGCGCAGGCCCGCGCGTTGCAGGATCGCCGCGGCGGTCAGCCCGTTGTGCCCGGCGCCCACCACGATTGCGTCGTACTCGGTGTTGGTCATGATGTCGGCCCTCGCCTCCGTCGGGTGATCGCATTGCCCAGAATATGTCAGTACTGACATAATTGAAAGATGTCAGTCGTGACCCGTTCGCCTGGGATACGATCACCGCTGAGATGACCGCCCCGGGCAACCGTCATGAACAACGACGACGATCGACGCATGAGGCACTTCGCCAAGCGGCGTTGAAGAGCTTTGCCCACAAGGGGTTTGCGAACGTCACCGTGACCGAGCTGGCCCGCGAGGCCGGTGTCACCGAACGCACCTTCTTCCGGCACTTCCCGACCAAGGAAGCAGTGCTCTTCCAGGACTACGAAACCCAGTTGGAGTGGCTGGCCGAAGCGCTCGCCCAGCGGCCGGCCTCGGAATCACTGTTCGACGCGGTGCTGGCCAGCGTCGCCGCATTCCCGCACGACCTCGAAGTGGTGCGCCAGGCCGCGACCGCCCGGGCCGAGCTGATCAGCGCCGAGCGGATCGCCGGTCACCTGCGGGTCGTGCAGTCGTCGTTTGCCCGCGTGCTCACCGACTTCGTCAGGGGACGCAATCCGGATCTGCCGAACATCGACCTGGCCGCCGAGGTCGCGGGTTCCACGATTGCCGCGGCTCTCGTTGCGGCAGTGGAGAATTGGGGACGTAGAGGTTGTTCCGGCGACCTCGGCGCAGACGTGAGCGCGAGTTTGGATCTGGTGCGTTCCGGTCTGGCGTCGCTCGCCTGACGGTTCGAGCCCCCGGCGACGATCCGTCATCAGTCGGTCGCGGCGTCCACGGCCGCCTCGATGAAGCGGCGCAGCACGGGTGCGTTGGCCCGCTTCAAAAACGCCAGTGAGACGGGAATGTCGGGGGCGCCCCGCAGCGCGACGAACCGCACGCCCGGGTGGATGTTGCGTCTGACGGCGACGTCGGGAATCACCCCGATGCCCCGGTCGGCGGCGACGGATTCGATCCATTCATCGAAGTTCGTTGTCTCGACCACGGTTTCGGGCCCCGCACCCGCGGGCCACGACCAGGGTCCGGTCGTGCCGCTGGCGGTGTTCACCACCAGCGGCCACCGTGGCACCTCGGCCCAGTCCAACTTCGCCCGCAACGCAAGGGGCGAATGAACGGAACACACCGCCACGCGTGGCTCGTCGAAAAGGTGCACGATCCGAACGGAGGTCGAGGTGACTTGCCCGCGCACCAGCGCAACGTCGACCCTCCCCTGCTGGACGGCCCCGAGCGCGTCGTCGGTGCGGATCAGGCTGACCCTGGTCTGCGCGGCCCGCTCGAATCGCGCGACGGTGTCCTGCGCCCACGGGTCGGGCAGCAGCCAGCTGAACCCGAGGCGAATGCTCGCCTGTTGCCGGACGGCGTCCACACCGCGGCCCAATTCGGCGAGGACGCGTTCGACGTGGTCGAGGAAGATGCGCCCGGCCTGGGTGGTCGCCACGTGTCGCGAACTCCGGTCCAACAGCGTCGCTTCGAGCGCGTCCTCGAGCTGCTGGATGGTTCTGCTCAGCGCGGGCTGGGTGATGCTGAGTTCCTGGGCGGCCTGTGTGAACGATGCGAGGCGTGCCACCGCTTCGAATGCCCGCAGGTGGCGTAACTCGACTCGGCCGGCCTGCACCACGTCCATGCCTGATGAGCATAGATGCCCTACACAAGGCATTTCACGCGGGATTTCCGCGGACCTACCGTCGGTTGCAACGGATGCGCAATCCGCGCGTTCTTCGTAGGAGGAAAAATGCCGCTGTTGTATGTCGACCTCGTCGAGGGCCGTTCGCCGTCGGAGGTTCGCGCGCTGCTGGACGCGATCCACGAGACGGTGGTTGAAGCGTTCGGTGTCCCGGAGCGGGATCGCTACCAGGTGGTGCACACCCACCCGGCACACGAGATCGTCACGCTGGATACCGGTCTCGGCATCGATCGTTCGTCTCGTCAGGTGGTCTTGCACGTGGTGAGCCGGCGACGTCCGCGCGAGCTCAAGCAGAAGTTCTATGAGTTGCTTGCGTCCCGTCTCGCGGACCGCTGCGGGCTCGACCCTGCCGACCTGATCGTCTCGGTCACCGAAAATGACGACGAGGACTGGTCTTTCGGCCACGGTAGGGCGCAGTTCCTCACCGGTGAGCTCAAGTGAGCGCGATTGGTTTGACGACGCGGCTCACCGAGCTGTTCGGCATCGAGCAGCCGGTCGTGCTCGCGCCGATGGCGCTGGCCTCAGGGGGCCGGCTCGCGGCGGCGGTGACGAAGGCGGGCGGTCTGGGCCTGATCGGCGGCGGCTACGCCGACGCCGATTGGCTGCAAACCGAGATCGACCGCGCCGACGGTGCCCGGGTCGGATATGGCTTCATCACCTGGAGCCTGGCCCGAAACCCGGGGGTGCTCGACCTGGCGCTGGAGCAGCGGCCGGCGGCCGTGATGTTGTCGTTCGGCGAGCTGCGACCTTTCGCCGACCGCGTTCACGCTGCCGGCGTCCCGCTGCTCGCGCAGGTGCAGACCCTCGATCAGGCAGGCCAGGCCTTGGACGCCGGGGCGGAAGTCATCGTGGCTCAGGGCGGCGAGGCCGGCGGCCATGGCATGAGCGTGCGGTCGACCTTCACCCTGGTGCCCGAGGTCGTCGATTTCGTGGCGGACCGCTCGCCCGACACATTGGTGGTGGCCGCGGGCGGCGTGAGCGATGGTCGCGGGTTGGCCGCCGCGCTGGCACTGGGTGCCGATGGCGTGGTCGTGGGAACCCGGTTCTGGGCGACGCCGGAGGCGCTGGTCTCACCGCGCGCGCAGCAACGCGCTGTGGCAGCCGGCGGCGACGAGACGGTGCGCACCCGCGTCTATGACCTTGTGCGCCGCCTCGAATGGCCCGCCGGATACAACGCGCGGGCGCTGAGCAACGCCTTCCTGGACACCTGGCACGGCAACGAGGCCGGGCTGTCGGCACAACTGCCCGAAGCGATCAGCACCTACGAAAAAGCCGTCGGTGCAGAGGATTTCGACACCGCCGCCATACTGATCGGCGAGGGGGTGGGCCGCATACGCGAAGTCCGTCCGGCCGCCGACATCGTCGCCGACATGGTCGGCGACGCCAAGCGCATCCTGAATCGGTCCGGAGGATCCGCAGCTCAGTAAAGGGGCGACCAGTCCGAGGTGCGCAACAGCCGGCTTTCCCATTGATCGCGGAACTTCAAAGCGTCGAACATGTAGCTGCCCGGCGCCCGGTGCTCGGGCGGGATCTCCTTGGTGAGCAGGTGGACGAGCGCCGCGTAGTTGTTGGAGTCGTCAATCCGTTGCCAGAGCATCGCTTCTCGCCGACGATAACTCCCGTGCGCGACCTGAAAGCAGGCCTGAATATCAAGGATTCGCATCCGTTCCGGTGCCCGAGACAGCGGCCGGTAGTAGATCTCGTCCCAGGAGCGGATGTAGTCGTCGAGCGGCGCGTAGGGCCACCCGGTGTCTTCCATGAACAGTGCCAGGGGGTGAGTGGAGCCATCGGTGGGCACGGTCGCCAAGTCCACGGTCTGAAGCGGTGACCAGGAGACCGGCAGCAGGATTTTGCCGCTCACTTCGTGGCGCAGGTCGTCCAGCTCGCGCATCCAGGGCCGGAGGTCACCGCTCTGCGCGCGGCGGACAAGCTTCTCCCAGGCCGCGCCGTCGGCGATTCCGGTGATCGTGACCACGTTGTACGACAGCCCGGACCCGTGGGCGTGGTTGGTGTACCAGAGCAATCGCGCGTCGCCCTCCTTGGCCAAGGTCGGCATCCAGCCATCCCTGTAGGCGGCCTCGAAGTCGTCTTGGCGCGCACCGACCACTTTGTGGGTCTCGTGAAGGAACAGCATTGGAACTCCCAGGGTTTCAGGCGTTCGTCGCAATCAGCGCGGCGAGCTCGCGGCGGTTGATTTTCCCGGTTGAGTTGTAGGGGATGTTGTCCACGATCGCCAGCCGCTCGGGCAGCTTGAAGTAAGCGATCAAGTCACGACAGTGCGCGCGCAGCTCCTCGAGAGTGACTGGGGCGCATACCACAACCGCGGCCCCCACCTGTTGGCCGAGCTCCTCGTCAGCGACGCCGATAACCGCGACATCGCGCACCGCCGCATGGGAACGCAGCGCCTCCTCGACTTCGGTCGGGCCGAACTTCTCTCCCCCGCGGTTGATGGTGTCGCTCAGCCGGCCACTGGGGAAGATGTATCCGTCGGAGTCCTGGCGAGCGAGATCGCCGGTGCGCAACCAGCCCGCGATGACGTTCTGGGTAGTGTTCACCCACAACTCGCCGACTGTTCCGATTGCGACGTCGCTTCCCGTGTCGGGATCCACGACGCGCACCTCGACTCCGGGGAGCGGTCGCCCGACGGAGCCCGCGCGAGCGGGATCTCGGTGATCGTCAGGCATCAGTGTCGTATACGCGCCGAGGGTCTCGGTCTGACCGAATACGTTGGCGAAGGCCACATGCGGAAGCGCGGTCATCGCCCTGCGCACCAAACTGACGGGCGCGGCGGCGGCCCCGTAGGCGATGGCCACCAGCGACGTCAAATCCGTTCCCGCGAAGTCGGGATGGTCGATGATGCGCTGCAGCATCGTCGGCACCATGAACGTGGTCGTCACGCGGTGCTGTGACACCAGCCGTAGCCACTCGCCGGCGTCAAATCGCTGCTGAACCACCGAGGTATTGCCGGAGTACAAGCTGCCGAGGATGCCCAGCGCGCCCCCGACATGGAAGAACGGGACGCACATCATCCCCACCGACGGCTTGGCCTGCGCGCGAAATGGCGCCGCCATGCCTTTGATTCGTCTGGTGAGCTGCGCGCTGGTGATGCCGACGGCCTTGGGGAGTCCGGTTGTCCCGCTGGTGAAAAGGATCAAGGCGTCCCGGTCGTCGACAGCGTCGACGGCTTCGTCGCCGGGCCCGACGGTGATCGCGGCGAGGTCCGCGACGGTCAACACCGTGGGTACGCCGGCTTCGCGGAGCCGGTCGGCGTAAGTCGCGCCCGCCACAGCCACGCCGGCGCAACCGGCGTTGTCGAGAAGCCTGCGTATCTCCGGCGGGGTCAGCGCGGGGTTCATCAGCGCGGCCGCGGCACCTATGCGCGCTGCTCCGAGCAAGGTCGCGATCGACAACAGGCTTCCGCCGTCGAGGACGGCGACACGCTGGCCGCCCCGCACCCCAGCGGCGGTCAGGCCGGCAGCGCACTGGCGGACCGTATGCGCCACTTCGCTGTAACTGATGGGCTGCCCATCGACGATCAGCGCGGTCCGGGCGGGATCGCTGGTTTCGGCGGTGTCAAGGATCGTCCCGATGTTCATAGGTGCCTGTTCAGTACAAGGGTGACCACGCGGAGGTGCGCAACAGCCGGCTGCTCCACTGGTCGCGCAGGTCCAGAGCGTCATGCATCCAGGTTCCCGGCGCGCGGTACTCAGAGGGAATCCGGGTTCGGAGGAGTCCGAGGAGTTGCTCGGGTCGCTGGATGCGCTGCATCAGGATGACCTCGCGCCGAAGGTGGCTACCCAGAGCGGGCTGGAAAGCCGCCTGGATCGTTAGCATTGCGGAGGGCCGTTCGAGGCCTGGGGCATACACATCGCTGCAGAGGTCGATGTATTCCTCGAGCTTGTCTTGGTAGGGCCACATGGTGTCTTCCATGTAGAGGCTCAGTTCGTGTTTCCGCCCGTCGACCGGGAGTTCGTGGAACATCACGTTCTGCATCGGCGACCACGGAAGCGCTACCAGCAGTTTGGCCTCGACGTCGTACCGCAGTTCGTCCAGTCCGCGCATCCAGGTCTGTAGATCGCCTCCTTGGACCCGGAGTGCAAGGCGCTCCCATGCCGACCCGTCCCGGACGGCGGTGACGGTGACGACGGTGTAGGACGGGCCACTGCCTTGGGCGTGGTCGGCGTACCACAGCAGCCGCGCATCGTCGCCGGCGGCGAGCTTGGGCATCCAGCCGTCCCGGAACGCGGCCTCGAAGTCGTCTTCGTGGCGGCCCCGCACTTTATGCACCTCGTGCATGAACAGCACGCCGAGACGGTAACTCCAAACCGATTGTCCGGTCTATGCCTGGCCTCGACGACCACGATCTGGTTTGCTCAGCTCAGTACGTCTCTTCACCGGGCAGGAGTTCGCTGATGGCCCGTCTCAACGTGCCGGATGGCCCCGGCGGCGAAGCCGCCATGATCTGGAGTCTGCGGCCGCAACTCGGCGACATGGTCGAACACATGATCCGCGGCGCCTATCAGCAGAGCATCCTTCCGGCCGACGAGCGGGAGCTGGCCCGGATGCGCATCGCACAGATCAACGACTGCATGGCTTGCGCGGATTTTCGTGCCCAGTCGGTGCTGGACGCCGGTGTGTCACCCGAGCTGTACGACAACGTCGCCGCGTACGCCAGCTACCCGGGATACACGCCGCGCCAACGCCTTTGCATCGAGTACGCCGAGCGCTTCGCCACCGACCACGCGTCTCTGGATGACGCCTTCTTCCAACGACTTCGGGAGTTGTTCTCCGACGAGGAGATCCTGGATCTCACGCTGTGCGTTGCCGTCTTTCTCGGCCTGGGGCGCTCGCTGAGCGTGCTGGGCGTCGACCAGTCCTGCGCCATCGACCTTCTGACGACTCGGAAGGAACTAATGGACATCGCCACCGTCGACGAACTGCTGAGCACCACGCGGTCGGTTCGCAAACGCCTCGACCTGACCCGCCCGGTGAGTCGCGAGGTGATCCTGGAGTGCATTCAGCTGGCGATGCAGGCGCCGACGGCCAGCAACACGCAGGACTGGCGCTGGCTGGTGATCACCGATGCGGACAAGCGAGCCGCGATCGCCGAGATCTACCGCAGCATCGGCGCGCAATACCTGGCGTACGCGGCCGACAACGCGACGGATCCTCAGACGCGGCGGGTGTACCAGAGCGCGATGAGCCTGACCGAGACGCTGGCCGACGTGCCGGTGCACGTCATCCCGTGTATCGAACAGCGCATCGACGGCGCCGAATTGGGCATCGCCGCCGCGGCCTGGGCCTCGATCATCCCGGCGGGCTGGAGCTTTCTGCTGGCGCTGCGGTCGCGAGGGCTGGGATCGGTGTGGACGACGATGCATCTGTTCAAGGAGCAGGAGGTCGCCGAGTTGCTCGGCATTCCGCCCACCGTCACGCAGGCCGCGCTGTTCCCCGTCGCATACACGATCGGCACCGACTTCCGGCCGGCCAAGCGGCCCCCCGCCGAGACCATCACGCTCTGGAACAAATGGATACCGGCTGATGGAGAAGGCTGATGCAGTCCTACACCGTGCGATTCCACATCGACGCTCCACCGCGGAAGGTCTGGCGGGTGCTGCATCCCCCGGCGCCACCGAACGCCCCACGCCCGCGGGTGCTCACCTGGCCCACCGGCAGCATGGAAATCCTCAACGAGGGCAACGAAGCCGGTGAGGGCCTGGTCCGCACCTGCATCTTCGAAGTGCCCAAATACCTGCTGACCGGCGGCAGGGCGCGATCGTGGGAAACGGTGACCGAGGCAGAACTCAACAAGCTGTCGCGCTACGTGGCCGTCGGCGCCCCGCTGTGGTCGCGCGCCGAGGGCTATCACCGGCTCGAAGAGCAGCCCGACGGCACCACGGTGCTGACGTTTCACGAGACCTATCACGCCTACAACCCGGTACTGCGCTTCTTCCTCGAACGCCCGGTGCACGCGAAGATTTCCCGCGACAACCTCGAGACCTACGAGCACGCGCTCGGTTACGCGGGCCGAGTGCGGCGGCTCTCCTAGGCGGTATTTGCGGCAGGGCCGATTTCACAACGATATGAATTAGGTTCTTGACCCCGGTACCCTCGGTGTCTATGGGTGGAGTACCTACTGCGGCAAGGTTGGTTGCTGCGAGCCTGATGGTCGCGGGCTGGGCCGCGTCCACCGTAGTCGCCAACGCCGATCCGGACGAGACACCGGGGCCGGCACCGGGGGCAGCGGCGTCACCGGCGCCGGGCGCCTCACCGGCGCCCGCCGGGCCGAAGACGTCCATCGACAAGGACGGCATCTACGCGGTGGGAACGGATATCGTGCCGGGCATCTACAGCTCCGGGGGCCCCGTCGACAACGGCACCTGCTACTGGAAGCGGACCAGCAACCCCGACGGCGCCCTGATCGACAACGCGATGTCCAAGAAGCCGCAGGTAGTGCAGATCGACCCCGGCGATAAGGC
Organism: Mycobacterium senriense; assembly: GCF_019668465.1. NCBI lineage: Bacteria > Bacillati > Actinomycetota > Actinomycetes > Mycobacteriales > Mycobacteriaceae > Mycobacterium > Mycobacterium senriense. The sequence goes on from NZ_AP024828.1 coordinate 4,475,328, forward strand.
GTTCAAGACCTCGGGCTGCCAGCCCTGGCAGCTGACGCCGGACGCCGTTCCGCCTTCGACCGCGCCGCCGGCGGGTGTGCAGGGCACGCTCGGCATCCTCAACAGCCTGCTGGGCGGTCAGCAGCAGGCGCGGCCGGCCTCACCGGCCCCGCAAGCGCCGGCGGCTTCACCGGCGCCGCAAGCGCCGGCGGCTTCACCGGCGCCGCAAGCGCCGGCCGCCTCACCGGCTCCGCAGGCGCCGGCCGCGCCGGCGACCTCGGCGGCCCCGCAGGCACCGGCGACCTCGCAGGCCGCGCATTCCTGAGCCGCCTCGAGAGCACTCGACGCTGACCCCGGCGCAACGCGCCACGGGCCTCTTTTCGCTACCGTGGCGCCGTGGCACATTCGCAGCAGATTGTCGTCGTCGGTGCGGGCGTCAGCGGATTGACGTCGGCCATCTGTCTGGCCGAGGCGGGCCGGCCGGTCCGGGTATGGGCGACCGCGACGCTGAAGCAGACGACGTCGGCGGTGGCCGGCGCGATCTGGCTTCCCCCACGGCCCGCCGAGCGTGCGGCCGAGACGCTGGGCTGGGTCGAGCACTCGCTGCGGGTCTTCACCGATCTTGCCCAGGATCCCGACTCCGGGGTGCAGCTGGCGCCGACGCTGGCCGTCGGTGAACTGAGCGCGAGCCAGGCGATGTCATCGTCGGCGGCGGCGCTGATCCCCGGCCTGCGCCCGGCCGACCCGGCCGATGTCCCCGAGGGCTTCGGCGCCGGATTTCGCGCGACCGTGCCGATGATCGACATGCCGCATTACCTCGACTATCTGACGAGGCGGCTGGCGTCGGCCGGCTGCGAAATCGAGGATCGTCCCGTGCAATCTCTCGACGAGGCCGCCGACGCCGCCGGAATCGTCGTCAACTGCGCCGGGCTCGCTGCGGGCGCGCTGACCGGTGACGACACCGTGCGACCGTTGTTCGGCCAGCACGTGGTGCTCACCAATCCCGGTCTGCGGCAAGCGTTTGTGCAAATCAACGACGGTCCCGAATGGACCTGCTACTTTCCCCACCCGGAGCGGGTGGTCTGCGGCGGCATCAGCATCGCCGGTCGCTGGGACACCGCAGCCGACCCCGCGTTGACCGAACGCATCCTGCAGCGCTGCCGTGTCATCGAGCCGCGACTCAACGACGCCGAGGTGATCGAGGTGATCACCGGGTTGCGTCCCGACCGTCCGTCGGTGCGAGTGGAGGCACAGCCGCTGGCCCGGGTGCGCTGCGTCCACAATTACGGGCACGGCGGCAACGGTGTCACCTTGTCCTGGGGCTGCGCGCGCGACGTGGTGAACCTGGCAAACACTAATTAGCGCCCCGCGCCGGTGTGCCGAATCACCAAGGACAGCAACCAACTAACGATCGACAGCACGATCGCGGCCCAGATCGCGGTCCACCAGAAGTGATCGATCTGCAGCCCCCAGTGCGTGGTGTGCGCGGTGATCCGCGCGGTGATCCAGAGCATCAGCGCATTGACGACGACATGGAACAGGCCGAGCGTCAGGATGTATAGCGGTATCGACAAGATCTGGACGATCGGCTTGATGAAGGCGTTGACCAGACCGAAGATCACGGCGACGACGAAGATGATGCCGACCCGCTCCAGCTTCGTGTCGCCACCCACGAACGTGATCCCATGGACGAATTTCGTGACCAGCCATAGCGCGAAACCGGTCAGTGCGGCGCGAAGCAGGAAAGGGCCCATGCCCACGATCCTCTCACCAGGCGTGCACGAGCGGCCTGTTGAGTTGACTGCTGATATTCCTCGCTAAGCGTCGCCGCGCTGCGACGCCAGGTACTTCACCATCTGGCACAGGTTCACAACGGCCGCGCTCAACTTATTGATGGTGGCGTCCCTTTCCGCCACACACGACTGCCAATCGGGGAACTCTTGCGGGGCTTTCTGGTTGTCCGCGTTGAGGTGCATTTTTTGCTCGATCTGGTCGCACAGATCCGTGAGGGTCAACTGTCCCGGCGCGCTGCTATCGGAGAACCATTTATCAGTCATCTGAGATCGTCGCCTTCCAAGAATTCCCGGCTTTCTTCCTCAGGCTATCCGGCCGACTGCCACGAGGATGCGTGGCCGCTCAGTTCAGGTTGTAGAAGCGCTGCGCGTTCAAGCCACCGATCTTTTCCCGGGAGCCCTCGCTGATGTCGCCTCGCGTGCGCAGGTGCTTGGTGCTCTCCGGCCACTCGCCGTCCCAGTGCGGGTAGTCGCTGGCGAACATGATGAAATCGTCGCCCAGCACGTCGATCACGCCGGGCAGGATCGGTTCCTCCGGCTCACACGTCACCCAGATGTTGCCCGCGGCCAGATAGTCGTGCGGGTCGCGACGCCAGCCGCGCTCCACCCAGTCGCCGCGCTTCTCGTAGTGCTCGTGCAGCCGATCCATGAAGAAGGGCACCCAGCCCGCGCCCGCCTCCAGGAAGGCGACCCGCAACTGCGGGTGGCGCTCGAAGACGCCGCCGGAGACCATCGCGGTCATCGCCGTCATCTGGTCGAACGGAAAACTGATGCAGTGCACCTGGATGTAGTTCGTGAAGCGGTCCACGCCGATCTTGGGCAGATGGATACCAGGGGCGCCGTGCACGCCCAGCGGCATGCCGAGTTCGACGGCGGCGGCGTAGAACGGGTCCAGGTCGGGATGGTCGAGGTTGCGGCTCTTGAGCGCCGGTGGCACCAAAGTCGCAATCAGCCCAAGCTCTTTGGCCTCCGTCATGACGTCGATGGCCACCCGGCCGTGCTCGATCGGTGTCACGGCGACGCCGCGCAACCGCCCGCCCGAGGAGGCGCAGTAGTCCGCGATCCACTCGTTGTACAGACGGGAGAATCCCGCGGCGAATTCCGGATCCTCGAGACTGGGCGCGCACAGCCCCATGCTCGGATACAGCACCATCGTGTCGATGTGATCGCGATCCGCGTCGCCCAGCACGCCCTCGGGTGAGCGGCAATTGATGTCGGGCGCCTTGCTGATCCCATGCTCGGGCGGGCAACCCGCGCCCGGGCCCGTGTCCTCCGGGTAATTGCGGCCTTCGAGCGTCAGCCCCGGCCGCCCGTCCGTGCTGAGCTTGACGTGCTGCGGCCAGCGTTTGATCGCTTCAATTGCCAGCGAAGAATTCTCGGCCACATGCCCGTCGGCATCGATGATCCGCATGTATCCGGAACTTACTCCCGGAGCCCGCATGGTGGAACAGGTCGCGCTATCGCGCCGCGTCCTGCACGATGCTGACGTGACCACACAACGGTTGACCGCCGATCAGCGGAACTCCTTCATCGCCGCGCTGCTGGGCTGGACGATGGACGCCTTCGACTACTTCATCGTGGTGCTCGTCTATGCCGACATCGCGAAGACGTTCCACATCAGCAAGGCCGAGGTCGCCTTCGTCACGACGGCCACCCTGGTCATGCGCCCGGTCGGCGCTCTGCTGTTCGGGTTGTGGGCCGACCGCGTCGGCCGGCGGCTGCCGCTGATGGTCGACGTGATGTTCTACTCCGTGGTGGGCTTCCTGTGCGCGTTCGCGCCCAACTTCACCGTGCTGGTGATCCTGCGCCTGCTGTACGGCATCGGCATGGGCGGTGAGTGGGGGCTGGGCGCCGCCCTAGCGATGGAGAAGGTGCCCGTCGAGCGGCGCGGCTTCTTCTCCGGCCTGCTCCAAGAGGGCTACGCGTTCGGCTATCTGCTGGCCAGCGTCGCGTCGCTGGTGGTGATGAACTGGCTTGGCTTGTCGTGGCGCTGGCTGTTCGCGCTGAGCATCATCCCGGCCCTGGTCAGCCTGATCATCCGCTACCGGGTCGAGGAATCCGAGGTGTGGGAGGCCGCCCAGGACCAGATGAAGTTGACCAGCACCAGGATTCGCGACGTGCTGCGCGACGCCGCCATCATCCGCCGGTTCGTCTACCTGATCCTGCTGATGACCGCCTTCAACTGGATGAGCCACGGCACCCAGGACGTCTACCCCAGCTTCCTGACGGCGACCGCGAACCACGGCGCAGGCCTGTCCAGCGTCACCGTCAAGTGGATCGTGATCGTCTACAACCTGGGCGCCATCATCGGCGGCCTGGTCTTCGGCACCCTGTCGCAGCGGTTCGGCCGACGCCACACCATTATCTTCTGTGCGTTGCTGGGCCTGCCGATCGTGCCGTTGTTCGCCTTCTCGCACACCGCGGCGATGCTGTGCCTCGGCTCCTTCCTGATGCAGGTGTGTGTGCAGGGCGCGTGGGGCGTGATCCCGGCGCACCTGACGGAGATGTCGCCCGACGCGATCCGCGGCCTCTACCCTGGCGTGACGTATCAGCTGGGCAACCTGCTGGCGGCGTTCAACCTGCCCATCCAGGAGCGCCTGGCCGAGTCGCACGGCTATCCCTTCGCGCTGGCGGCGACGATCGTCCCGGTGTTGATCGCGGTGGCGTTCCTGACGCTGATCGGCAAGGACGCCACGGGGATTCGCTTCGGCACGGCCGAAAGCGCTTTCCTGCCAACCGAAGCCAGGTAAGGTTACTCGCCGCCTTACTCGGCGTCGCTCAGCGCGCGACGCAGCAGATGCATGGCTACCGTCGTCGAGCGCTCGCGGACGTCGGACCTGTTGCCGGGCAGGCGCAGAGTCCGGGTGTCGGTGTATCCGTCGGCGAGCATCACGGTGAAACAGACTGTCCCGACGGGCTTTTCCGGCGTACCGCCGCCTGGGCCGGCGATGCCCGTAATCGCGACCGCGGTGTCGGCCCCGAAGCGCTGCAGCGCGCCCGCCGCCATCGCCTCGGCCACCGGCTCAGACACCGCACCATGCGCTTCGATCAGCGCCGGGTCGACGCACAGCAGCTCCGCCTTCGCTTCGTTCGAGTAGGACACCACACCGCCGGCCACATAATCCGACGATCCGGGCCGATCGGTCAGGCGGGCCGCCAGCAGTCCCGCGGTGCAGGACTCCGCCGTCGCGATCAGGTGGCCGGCGAGGAGTTGCGCGACCAGATCGTCGACGCGGGAGCCGTCCTCGGAGTAGAGCTGATGTCCGTGCCTCTCCCGCAGCAGCTTGACCAGCTGTGTGTACGCGTCGGCGGCGTCCGGCTCATAGCGGGTGACCATTTCGATCTCCCCGCGCCGCAGGCAGGTGGTGATCTCGAGTCGCCCGAAGCCGGGGACGGCCTGTTCGGCGTCGCGCAGTGTTTCGGCCAGCCCCGACTCGGGCAGCCCGAACATGCGCAGCATCTCCTGCCGGTAGACGGTTCGGCCGGCGATCGCGTCCTGCGCCGCGGGTGTCTCGATGGCGGTGTGCCACATGGGCTGCAGCTCGCGCGGCGGCCCGGGCAGCACGATCACCGTCGGCCTGCCGGGCACGACGACGCCGGGTGCGGTGCCGACCGGGTCGAGCACCTGCGCCCCCGTGGGCACCATGGCCTGCTTGCGGTTGGCGGCGCGCAGCGACTCGAAAGTGCCGGGATCCAAGGCGGATTGGAACGCGGGGTTACGCGCCATCAGCTTCTTGAGGATGTTGGCGATCTTCTCTTCGACGTCCGCGTCCAGCACCAGCTCGCGTTCGCAGAAGCGGGCCACCACCTCGACGGTCATATCGTCGGCCGTGGGTCCCAGGCCGCCGCTGGTGACGATCAGGTCCACGCCCTGGTCGGCGAGGAATCGAAGCTGCGCCTCGATGTCGGCCGGCCGGTCGCCGCAGATGGTGGTGTGCGCCAGTTCGACGCCCAGTTCCAGGAGGCGATCGGCGATCCAGGGGCCGTTCGCGTCTTGGACGCGTCCGGTGAGGACCTCGGTTCCGGTGACAACGATTCCTGCGCGTGCGCTCACCGCCCTGAGCCTACGCATGGGTGCGGGGGCGTTCATTGCGAGGACAATGAGCCCATGATCGAGTTAGAGGTGCTTCAGGCCGACGTAACCAAGCTCGAAGTCGACGCGATCACGAACGCGGCCAATACAGAGCTGCGACATGGTGGCGGTGTCGCCGCGGCCATCTCGCGCGCGGGCGGACCCGCCGTGCAGCGGGAATCGAGCCAGAAGGCGCCGATCGGTCTCGGTGAAGCGATCGAGACCACGGGCGGCGACATGCCGGCGCGCTATGTCATCCATGCGGCGACGATGGAGCTTGGCGGCCCGACGTCGGCCGAGATCATCGCCGCCGCCACGGCGTCGACGCTGCGCAAGGCCGACGAGCTCGGTTGCCGCTCGCTCGGGCTGGTGGCCTTCGGTACCGGTGTGGGCGGCTTCCCACTGGACGAGGCGGCGCGGCTGATGGTCGAAGCTGTGCGGCAGCACCAACCGGGTTCGCTGCGAAAGGTGGTGTTCGCCGTACACGGCGAGGAGGCCGAACGGGCGTTTCAGTCCGCGGTACGCGGCTGACCCTCGGAGAGGTAGCGCTCGACGGTGGCGACCTTCTGGGTCATCGCGTCGCTGGTTCCGGCACGCCAATCCGCCTTGATCACCGTGCTGACCCTGGGCGCGCGGGCGGCCACGGCCTCCACCGCGCGCTGCACCACGGCCATGACTTCTGCCCAGCTTTCGCCTTCGATGACGGTGAACATCGAATCCGTTTTGTTGGGCAGCCCGGATTCGCGAACCACGCGAACCGCTTCGGCGACGATCTCGCCGACACCCTCGCCCACTCCCATCGGGGTGACGGAAAACGCGACGAGCACGGACACCCCACGAGCGTACCCAACCCGTGAAACACCGATCTGGCACCATCGAGGCCCATGCGGGTGTTGGTGCAACGAGTCTCGGCGGCAACCGTCTCGGTGGAGGGCGCGGTGGTCGGGGCGATCAGTCCGGATGGCCAGGGCCTGCTGGCATTCGTCGGCGTCACCCATAGCGACGACCGCGACAAGGCCCGACGGCTCGCCGAGAAGCTATGGCAGCTAAGGATTCTCGACGACGAGCGTTCCGCGGCCGACGTCCAGGCACCAATCTTGGTCGTCAGCCAGTTCACGCTGTACGCCGACACCGCCAAGGGCCGCCGCCCGTCATGGAATGCTGCCGCTCCCGGAGCGGTCGCCGAGCCGCTGGTCGGGGAGTTCGCCGAGGCGTTGCGGCAACTCGGTGCCGAGGTGCAGACCGGCGTGTTCGGTGCGAACATGCAGGTCGAACTCGTGAATGACGGTCCCGTCACGGTGATTTTGGAGCTCTGAGGCCGCCTCGGCAGGTACCGTGGGAACGTCGGCACTTCGCGGCCGACGCCGATGGGAGGGGCAAGCATGAGCACGACACCCGAATTCGGGTCGCTCCGTTCCGACGATGACAACTGGGACATCGTCAGCAGCGTCGGGTACACCGCGCTGCTGGTGGCGGGATGGCGTGCGCTGCATGCCGTAAGCCCGCGGCCCTTGGTGCGCGACGAATACGCGAAAGTTTTCATCGCCGCGTCGCAGGACCCGTATTTGGCGGGCGTGCTTGCCAACCCGGGTAGCTCCGACGATGAGCTGGCCTTTCCGCGCCTGTACGGCGTGCAGACCCGGTTCTTCGACGACTTCTTCGAGGCGGCCGGCGCGGCGGGCATCCGGCAGGCGGTGATCGTCGCCGCGGGGTTGGATTCGCGGGCGTATCGGCTCGAATGGCCGGAAGGCACAAGGGTCTTCGAAGTCGACCTGCCGAAGGTACTCGAATTCAAGGGCCGGGTTCTCGGCGATCAGGGCGCCACCCCGAAGGCCAGCCGGATCGAGGTCGCCGCCGATCTGCGCACCGACTGGTCGCGGCCGCTGGAAGCAGCCGGGTTTGACGTGGAGAGTCCGAGCGCCTGGTCGGTGGAGGGGCTGCTGCCCTACCTGACCGACGAGGCGCAACACGCGCTGTTCACCCGGATCAGCGGGCTGAGCGCGCCGGGCAGCCGGATCGCCATCGGTGCGCTGGGATCGCGCCTGGACCACGACCAGCTCAACGCTTTGGAGACCAACCACCCGGGCGTCAATGTGTCGGGCAACGTCGACTTTTCGGCGTTGACCTACGAACCCCAGTCGGATCCCGCGGAGTGGCTCACGGCCCACGGCTGGAACGTCGAGCCCGTCCGCAACACGCTCGATCTGCAAGCCGGGTACGGCATGACCCCGCCGGACGTCGACGTGAAGATCGACAGTTTCATGCGGTCGCAATACATCACGGCGACCAGGTGAGGACGCGGACCGACGCGGCGGTGCACGGCTGGCCGGTGATGTGCCTGATGTCGGGCCGCCGCCGGCCGATGCGGATGCTGCGTCAGCTGGCGAATCATGTTCGCCGCGAGAGGGATTAAGGCCTCAGCAGGATCTTGACGTCGTCGCCCGATCGCGACTCGGCAGTCGCGTAGCCGGTGGCCGCTTCGTCCAACGGCATTGTGGTGGTGAAGATGCCGTCGACATCGAGCCGGCCCGACTGCAGCAGCGGGATCAGCTCCGGCCAGGTGCGTTGCACCGGCGCGGTGGTGAAACGAATCGTCGTGCTGCGGATCAGGCAGCCCAGCGCGTTGAGCGGAAACGGATTCATGTCGTGCACACCGACGACCGAGACCGTACCGCCGGGCCGTACGGCGTTGATCGCGTCGGTCAGCGAGGCGTCCGTGGCAACGGCGTCGATCACCGCGTCGGCACCGCGGCCGCCGGTGGCGGCCATGATCGCCTCGAGCGCCGGCGCTTTGAGCGGCGTCGCACCCCACCGGGCGGCGCGCTCCAGTCGGCCATCGACCTGGTCCACCGCGAAAACCGTTGCCGCACCCTGGAAAAGCGCACTGCGCAGCGAACACAGACCAACCGCGCCCAGGCCGATGACCGCCACCGTGCTGCCGAACGGGAGATCGGCCCGCTGCGCCGCGGCCCAACCGGTGGCCAGGTTGTCGGTCAGCAGCAGCGCCTGCTCGGTGCTGATGCCCTCGGGCATCTTCAGCAGTTGGAAATCTGCGGCGGGCACCGCGAGCAGGTCGGCCTGTGCACCGCCTAGCACACCGCCACCGAAGATCTGAAAGCCGGAGTGGCACATCACCGGATCGTGGGTGGCGCATCCCGCGCACGCGCCGCAGCCGGTGACCGACGACACCAGGACCTGATCGCCGACCTTGACGTTGCGCACGTCCGGCCCGGCGTCCACCACGATGCCGATGGCCTCGTGGCCGAGCGCAATCGGTTCGGGCATCGGGAAGTCGGCCTCGTAGAAGTGCAGGTCGGATCCGCAGATGCCGGCGGCGGTCACCTCGACGATCGCCCCGTCGGAGCCGGGCAGGGTTGGGTCGGGTCGGGTGTCCACCCGGATGCTGCGGGGCCCGTCGACGACTACGGTGCGCATGGTGCGGTGCTCACTTTCCTTGTCGTGCTGAATCTTTCGTTCGCACTGAAAAATCCGACCAGTCGGGTTCGCGCACCGCCGACCAGTATTCGTTGAGCCGCCACGGGCTCACCGTGTGGATCTCTCCGTCGGCGTTCTTGAAGTACGAATGCTTCACCGCCGGATGCGACCACACCATCTTCTTGATCTGGGTCTGCGTCCGCCGGTGCCAATCGGTGGCGGCCCCGGGCTTGGGTTCGATGGAGTGCACGTCGGGCTCGGCCAGTCGCGCCAGGCACTGATCGACGTAGCGCATCTGCAGTTCGGACTGGAAAATCAGGCTGCCGCCGTGCGCCAGGTGAGTTCCGGGGCCGTAGACGATGAAGAAGTTCGGAAATTGCGGGACGGTGATCCCGAGGTAGGCATAGGGGCGGCTCCCCCACATCTCATGCAGGTCGGTGCCGTTTCGACCGATGACCTTCAGCGGCCACAGCACCTCGGTGTGCCGAAACCCGGTGGCGTACACGATGACATCGATGTCGTGTGTCACGCCGTCATCGGTGACGATGCCGTGCGGCGTGATCTTCGCGATGCCGGTGCGCACCAATTCGACGTTGTCGCGCTGCAGCGTTCGCAGCCAGCTGCCGTTGTCCTGCAGGGTCCGTTTGCCGCAAGCCGGATAGTCGGGCATCACCTTGGCCAGCAACGTTGAATCCTCGCCGACCTGGCTGGTGATCCATTGCGAGAACATCATGTGCGCGGCGGCGTTGATCTCGCTGACGGCGTGATCCTGGTCGGCGTAGCCCGGGTCGCCTTCGGCGGCGTCGAGGCCTTTGTCCGATCCGGGCCAGAGCACCAGGAAGCGATACCACCGGCCGTAGAACGGAAGGTGGCGCATCGCCCAGCGCACCCCGTCGCCGACCTCGTCGTGATACATCGGGTTGGGGAACATCCACTGCGCGGTCCGCTGGAACACGGTGAGGTGCTCGACGTCCCCGGCGATGGCGGGGGCGATCTGGAAGCCGCTGGCGCCCGCGCCGACGAGCGCGACCCGCTTACCCTTCAGGTCCACCGAGTGATCCCAGGCCGCCGAGTGAAAGGACGGTCCCTGGAACGTGTCCGATCCATCGAAGGCCGGAATGTTGGGACGGTTCAGCTGGCCCACCGCGGTGATGAGCGCACGTGCCCGCACGGTGGTCGTCTCGCCGTCGGCCGAGCGCAGCGACACGCTCCACGTGCCGTCGTCGTCATTCCACTCCGCCTCGACGACCTCGGTCCGCCACCGCACGTGCTCACCCAGGTCATGTTTGTCGATGACCTTGGTGAAATAGTCCTGCAGCTCGTATTGCTCGGCGAAGAAATGTGTCCAGTCGTTGTTGGGCTCGAAGCTGTAGCAATAAAAATGATTCGCCACATCCACACGGGCGCCGGGATAGCTGTTCTCCCACCATGTTCCGCCGGGGCCGGCGTTCTTCTCCACGATGGTGAACGGGATGTTGGCCTGCTTGAGGCGCACAGCGGCCAGGATGCCGGATTCGCCACACCCGACGACCAGGACCGGAAGCTCGGCGGCGCGCCCGGCCGGCAACGCGACGGGACGCCGGGGGTCGACGCCGTCGAGATCGAGCTCCTCGGCAACCAGCGGCAGGTAGTCGTCCGGAACGTGCTCGCACGCCGCCCAATCCATCATCTCCCTGATGAGTTCCGGGCTCAGCGGCTGCGGTTCGGGGCATCCGCGATCCCGGTACTCGGTGATCACCGTCAGGGCTTCGGCGCGGGCACGCGCCTTGTCCTCCTCCGACATGAACCCCTGGACCTCGTTGAGGAAGATGCCCATCTGCTTGAAGTCGCGGATGAACCTGGGGTCGCCGGTGATGTGGACGAGCGAGAGCAACAGCGTGGGGACGCTGACATCCTCTAGCGCGGCGGCGATTTCGGACGTGGATGTGGTGAAGGGATCGCCCGCGTAGCGGCTGCGCATCAAGCCGATCCTCTCGATGGTTTGGAAGCCAATTACGCTACGCGTAGTTTCGTAATTGGCAGCCTTACCGTACCCGGTCGCGCGGCGCCGGATCAAGGGATCCGGCGCGACAGCCCGTCGGCGCCGCGGTCCCATGTGCGAGGCGTTTCGGTGCGCTTTGTTCAACACTCGAGCCCGTATCCGCCGCGCAAATCCTTATGCGCGGCCTCTAGAGTGCGGTCGCATAGCTCCACGAGCGCGTCGAGATCGAGATCCGATTCGCTGCCCAGCCTCTCCAGCCAGACCGTCTCCACCTTCCTCAGCTCCGACCACTTGAGTTCGCCCTCGTAATACACGGTCACGTCTTCACGCGGGGCGGAGCAGGCCGTGGTCTGCGCCAGTTCCCGCTTGCACGAATCCAACTGGGTTAGTGAGTAGCCATGCTCGCGGAACTGACGATCCCACTCGTCGAGTAGCAGATTCACCACGTCGCGCACCGGCGGTGCGGCGTAGACCAACAGCTCGGCTATCCCGTCGTCCAGGCCGAGCCGCATGCGGAAGTCATAGAGCTCTCGGATGGCCTCGGCGCGCCGCTGGCTGGCGATCTCCTCGGCGGTGCCGACGCCTTCGTATTGGGCCGCGCGTTTGACGTATATGGTCGCGGAGATAAGCGACTTCAGTACGGCCTTTTTGTCATCGGCCGCCCGCTTCTCGAAGTCGAGCACACGTTCGTGGCGGCGGTCTTCCGCCTTGTTCTTGGCGTCGATGCGCTTCGTCCAGATCGCGACGGTTGCGCTCGAAATCACGGATGCAAGCGGTACGACGGCGTTGACCACCAGCGTCATCCAGTTCATTCGTAGACCCTAGGCTCATGAGTGTCGGCCCGCATGCAAATCGCGACGAGCGACCCCAGGCTTGCCGACGCCCCCGTGCCTCTTGCGCTGCCGAGAACAATGGGTCCAAGTGGCGACTGTGCTGCGGCGCGGTGCCCGGGATGGATCAGAGGTGGGTGAGAGCCATGGCCTCGCTGCTCATGGCCTGCGGCGGGTTCCTGTTCGCCGTCTTATGGATGGACTTGATCTTCGACGTCCAAGTCCTCCGCCACCGGACGAGCTCGGACGAACTGCCCGAGCCCGTGCTCGCGTCCATCGCGGCGTACTACCACCGCGTGACCACCACGTCGCGGCCGATGAACCGCCTGATAGCGCTCGCCATGCTCACGTTGCTGGGAACGCTCGTGCTGCAGGCCGCGCGCGGACACGACCCAGGCTGGCTGCTGGTGACCTCGGCCCCGATTGCCGGCATCCCGACCATGCTGGCGTTGACGCACACCGTTCCCGATGCGGTACAACTCGGGCGCCGCACGGACAGCCCGTCCGAGCAGACGCGCCTGGCGCGATCGATCTGCCGAGACCATCTGCTATCCGCCGCCTGCATGCTCGCGTTTCTCATCCTCTGGGTGGCGACCAGCATTGCGATCTGACTGCACGACGGGGCGTAGTAACAAGGCACAGGTCAGGACCCGCTGGCCACGTCAGTGAGCCACGTACTAAACTAGAACACGTTCCAATTCGGCGAGCTCCCAGGAGTTGTAATGCACACCCCTATCTGCGACGAACTCGGGATCGAGTTCCCGATTTTCGCCTTCACCCACTGCCGCGACGTCGTCGTGGCGGTCAGCAAGGCCGGGGGGTTCGGCGTGCTCGGAGCGGTCGGCTTCACGCCCGAGCAGCTGGAGATCGAGCTGAAGTGGATCGACGAGAACATCGGCGACCACCCGTACGGGGTCGACATCGTCATCCCGAACAAGTACGAGGGCATGGACTCCCACCTGTCGGCGGAGGAGCTGGCCGAGACGCTGCGCAAGATGGTGCCGCAGGAGCACTTGGACTTCGGCAAGAAGATTCTGGCCGACCACGGCGTGCCGGTCGAGGACAGCGACGGCGACACCTTGCAGCTGCTCGGCTGGACCGAGGCGACGGCCACGCCTCAGGTCGAGGTGGCGCTCCAGCACCCGAAGGTGAAGATGATCGCCAACGCGCTGGGCACCCCGCCGGCCGAGATGATCAAGCACATCCACGACGCCGGGCTCAAGGTGGCGGCGCTGTGCGGCTCCCCCTCGCAGGCGCGCAAGCACGCCGATGCCGGCGTTGACATCATCATCGCCCAGGGCGGTGAGGCCGGCGGACACTGCGGCGAGGTGGGCTCGATCGTGCTGTGGCCGCAGGTCGTCAAGGAGGTCGCCCCGGTTCCGGTGCTGGCCGCGGGCGGCATCGGCAGCGGTGAGCAGATCGCGGCCGCACTGGCGCTCGGTGCGCAGGGCGCGTGGACCGGATCGCAGTGGCTGATGGTCGAGGAGTCCTCGAACACCCCGGTCCAGCAGGAGGCCTACGTCAAGGCAGGCAGCCGCGACACCGTCCGCAGCCGCTCGTTCACCGGCAAACCGGCCCGCATGCTGCGCAACGACTGGACGGAGGCATGGGAGGCGCCGGACAACCCGAAGCCGCTCGGAATGCCGTTGCAGTACATGGTTTCCGGCATGGCCGTCCGCGCCACCAACAGGTACCCCAACGAATCCGTCGACGTGGCATTCAACCCCGTCGGTCAGGTGGTCGGGCAGTTCACCAAGGTGGAGAAGACCTCAACGGTCATCGAGCGGTGGGTGCAGGAATACCTGGAAGCCACCAACCGGCTCGACGAACTGAACGAGGCCGCCTCCGTTTAGCGGAGGCGTCGCGCCTAGACGTCGTCGACTTCGTCGCGGCCGGTGAACACTTCCTTCGTCCGGTCCAGCGCGTACGTGCCGATGTCGATCGAATTCTGAACGATGCCGCTGGCGCCGCCGGCGAGGTCGCCACGAATGATGTCGCTGGCGTGTTCGACAATGTCGGAGGCTTTCTCGACGGCGTTGGTCGCGATGTCCCTCGCCGCGTCGACTGCATCTTTGGGATTGAAGGCCATCTCGAGTCTCCTTTTATTGCAGGGCGGTCGCTTTGACTCTAGACGGGGTCACGCACCATTTCTCATCGGCGTCGCGACCTAGTAGTGCACCAACGAACGCCAGTAGTCCTCGGGAATTTCGGCCCCCGAGCGCATTATTCGGGCCAGCCCGATGGCCATTGCGATGCCCAGCAGTCCCAGCCACAGCCCGGCCAGCGCGATGACGCCCCACAGCACGGCGGTGACCGTGGGCCACGGCGAGAGCACGGCGAGCAGCGGCGCGAAGAAGAACCCCGTGCCGATGTACCACGCCGACCCGGCGCGATCGGACGTCAGCACGAAACGCAGCCAGCGGGGAATCGGATTTCGGGCCTGCGGGCGTTCGCGCATCGTCGTTATCCCGAAGGCGGGAAGAAGCCTGCGCCGGTGAACCATCCGGGCTGCCACCCCTGGGCTCCCAGGCACAACATGGGAAGTCCGTCCGGAGTCTGCGCCGCGGCCTGCGACCCCGGGCATTTCGCGCCGGTCTGCTGGACCCCGTACAGCGGGTACGACACTACCCAATAGCCGGTGGTGGCGGCCGGGAACTGGTTGGGCGGCGGGAAGTGGCAGGCCTCGGCCTGGCCGCTGGGGCCTCGCCCGAAGATGAAGCGCTCGTAGTTGTCGCACGGGGCGCCCAACGAAGCCTGATAGTTCATCCCCGGTACGTCGCCGTCATATCCGGCGGCCGCGCACGGCGCCAAGCCGATCGTGATGCCCGCTATCGCAGCGGCGCTGAACAGTTCCCGAATCATGTCCTACCCCGCCTGTCGTCGCCGGTGACCTGCACCAAAGCATATCGGTCGGACCGCCGGCCACAAGACCGTTCCGGCGTACGACGGCGATCGCCGGCCTTGACCCGCTCCCCGGCGAAAAACCGCCGGTGGAGAACACGTTCCAATTCGCACCCGGGGATCTTGCGTCAATGCTTCCCAACCAAGGTGCAGCAGTGGTTTCCTTGCACAAGGACGACTAGACCACTTCGTCATCGAGGAGCGGGCCATGCCAACCGTCGAGCCAACTGCCAAGCCGGTCCCGAATCTGCCTCCCGGCTTCGACTTCACCGACCCGGACATCCACGCCGAGCGACTGCCGGTGGAAGAACTGGCCGAGCTGCGCCGGACCGCACCGATCTGGTGGAACGAACAGCCGGACGGGGTCGGCGGATGGGATGACGGCGGCTTCTGGGTGGTGTCCAAGCACAAGGACGTCAAAGAGATTTCGCGGCGCAGCGACGTGTTCTCCAGCCTGGAGAACACCGCGCTGCCCCGATACAAAGAGGGCACGGTGCGCGAGCAGCGCGAGACGGGCAAGTTTGTATTGCTCAACATGGACGCCCCGCAGCACACCCACCTCCGCAAGATAATTTCCCGCGGATTCACGCCACGCGCCGTCGAGCTCCTGCGCGACGACCTGAACGAGCGCGCCCGGCGCATCGTCGCGGCCGCCGCGGCCGAGGGGTCCGGCGACTTCGTCGAGCAGGTGTCCTGCGAGCTGCCGCTGCAGGCGATCGCCGGGCTGATGGGGGTGCCGCAAGAGGACCGTATGAAGCTGTTCCACTGGTCGAACGAAATGGTGGGCGATCAGGATCCCGAGTTCGCCCGCAACGACGCGATGGGCGCCTCGGTCGAACTGATCACCTACGCCATGCAGATGGCCGCCGACCGCAAGCAAAACCCCGGGGACGACATCGTCACCAAGCTGATCGAGGCCGACGTCGACGGGCACAAGCTCTCCGACGACGAGTTCGGCTTCTTCGTGATACTGCTGGCGGTCGCGGGCAACGAGACCACCCGCAACTCGATCACCCAAGGCATGATGGCCTTCACCGACTTCCCGGATCAGTGGGAGCTGTACAAGCGCGAGCGTCCCGTCACCACAGCCGATGAGATCGTGCGCTGGGCGACGCCGGTCACCTCATTCCAGCGGACCGCCCTGGAGGACTACGAGCTGTCCGGCGTCCAGATCAAAAAAGGCCAGCGGGTCGTAATGGTCTATCGCTCAGCCAATTTCGACGAGGACGTGTTCGACGACCCGTTCACCTTCAACATCCTGCGGGATCCCAACCCGCACGTGGGCTTCGGTGGCACCGGCGCGCACTACTGCCTCGGGGCCAACCTGGCGCGGATGACCATCGACCTGATGTTCAATGCGATCGCCGACGCCATGCCCGATCTGAAATCGGCGGGCAAGCCCGAGCGCCTCCGGTCGGGCTGGCTCAACGGAATCAAGCACTGGCAGGTCGACTATCACACCAACGGTGCCGAGAAATGTCCTGTCGCGCATCAGGCGCAGGGGTGACAAGCTAGGGTCATGCCCACTCATCGTGCCGTCCATGTCCCGTCCGCAGGTGCAGCTTTGGAGCTGGTCGACGCCGAAACCAAACCACCGGGTCGCGACGAGGTACGCCTGACGGTCGCCGCGTGCGGCGTCTGCGGCACCGACGCGCACTTCGTCAACGGTGGGTTCCCCGGCATGTCCTGGCCGCTGACTCCCGGGCATGAAATCGCCGGCAAGGTCGCCGAGATCGGCGATGGCGTACAGGATTTCGCGATCGGTGATCGCGTCGCGGTCGGCTGGTTCGGCGGTTGTTGCCAGCGCTGCAACCAATGCCGCAAGGGCCTGTTCATTCACTGCGAGAACGGCAAGGTGCCGAGTTGGCAGTATCCCGGTGGATACGCGGAGTCGGTGACCGTGCCGGTGACCGCGCTGGCCCGGATCCCGGACGAGCTTTCCGACGCCGACGCCGCCCCGATGGGTTGTGCGGGCGTGACCACCTACAACGCCTTGCGGCACACCAAGGCGCTGCCCGGCGATCGGGTGGCGATTCTCGGTGTCGGCGGACTGGGCCATCTCGGTGTGCAGTTCGCCCGGGCGATGGGCTTCGAAACCATCGCGATCAACCGTGGTACCGGGAAGGCCGACGATGCCCGAAAGCTGGGCGCCCATCACTACATCGACTCCACCGCCAACGATCCCGCCGAGGCGCTGAAGGATCTTGGTGGCGCGACCGTTGTCCTGGCCACCGCCGGTAATTCAAAAGCCATGGCCGCCACGGTCGGCGGCATACTCCCCCAAGGTGAACTGGTCACCATCGGGGTCACGCCCGAGCCGCTGCCGATCAGCCCGGTGCAGCTGATAACGCCGGGCATCAGCATCGTCGGCCATCCCTCCGGGACGGCCAAGGACGTCGAAGACACAATGCATTTCGCGGTCTTGTCCGGTGTGCGGGCGTGGATCGAGGAACTTCCGCTGTCGCAGGCCAAGGAGGGCTATGCGGCCCTGGAAGAGGGTCGGGCACACTATCGCACCGTTTTAACCATGTGACACAGTCGCTCCGTGACTTCCGACAAAAACTCGGTGTGGACGATCGGCCAGGCTGACGGCGAATTGTTGTTGCACACCGGTGTTGCCGGTAGGGCGGCACGGATGGGGCATCGTCTCACCATCGCGATGACCCGCTGGCGCGTCACCGTAAGCTGGGCGGATTCTCGGCCCGTCGGCGCGGAGCTTGTCGTCGAGACCGATTCGTTCGAGGTGCTGCGCGGCGACGGCGGGGTCAAAGGGCTGTCCGGGACCGAGAAGGCACTGGTGCGATCGAACGCGCTGAAGGCATTGTCCGCCAGTCGATTCCCCGAAATCCGCTACACCGCGGACGTCATCGAGAAGTCCGACGACGGGTACCGCCTGACCGGCGCGCTGCAGATCCGGGGAAAATTGCGAGACCGCGTGATCGACGTGCACACAGAAGATCTCGGGGACTCATGGCGGATGTCGGTCGAATCCACCATCCGTCAGTCCGACTACGGCATCAAGCCGTACTCGCTGCTGATGGGTTCGGTCCAGGTCGCAGACGAGGTGTCGTTGACTTTCTCCGCGGTTCGCGCCCAAGGCAATTGAGCTACCGGCGCCGCGTCGGAAGAAAGATCAGGGCTGCGGGTCGGTCGCCGCGCGCGGGGCTGAATCAGCCGCCGGCTCGCCGGTGTCGCCGGGAATGTGCTCCAATACCCGGGTCAGGTACGGCTGTCGGTCGCCGCCGGACCCCGGCAGCTCTTCCGGAGCGTTGGTCTCCGAAATCGGTTCCCCGACAGACGGGTTGGCCTGAGGGGCCGCCGGCTTGGCCGGTGGGGCCGCCGGAAGCGGCGCGGCGGCCGTGACTGCCTCGGCGATTTGCGGTGTCGGCGGGTGCGTGGCGTGCTTCGGCGCGGGCGCCGCGCTGGCGGGACCGACGTGAATCCCCACCGCGAGTGACACCGAGCCGACGAAGGTGATGGCGCCGGCCGCCAGCGCGGTCACCGCCCCGGCATAGGACAACTGCCGTTTCTGGGCGGGTGCCGGAACGGGTTCGCTGACATCCTCCACCAACTGTTCGTCGGTGAACTCGGTGCTGCGGGCCGCGGACAGCGCGGCGCCGCGCGCTATCGTCACCTGGGCCATCGACTGCACGAAAACCGGTACCGGCAAAGTCTTTTCGAGTTGCCAGGAGAGTCCGTCGATGTCGTCGTGGGCGCCGACGACCACAACGCCGCCCGGTTGCCATCCGTTGCGCTCGAACATGCCGGTCAGCCAGCGCGTCAGGCCGTCGAAGCCGCCGCGCACGTGCTTGGTCGCCGTCTGCGTCTCCCCGTCATGGGTGTCGACCATGACGACGGTCGTCGCGTCGTGGTCGAGAATGCAGACCGCCGTCTGCTCGTAGCCGATGACGGGCGCGATGGCCTGAGCCAACCTCTCTACGGCGTCCAGAAACCGGATCGGCACGACGTTGTCGAATCCCGCGTCGGTCAACGCCTCCAGCACCAGCGCAGCCTCTGCGGACGCTTCGTCGTTCCACGTCACTCCGATGACACGCAGGCGGTGATCGCTTGCCGCCGCCGCCGTCTCGGCCCGCAATACCTCGTCTACCACCTGCTCTGCAATACCCACCGCGCGCACGCCGTGGCCTGCGCGCAGCGCCAACTCCTGGTGATCCAGGATGGTGCCGTCGGCGCCGTGTCCTTCAGCGAGGACCCAACCAACGGCGGTCGGCGTCACTGATAGGCCAAGAACCGTGTCCAAAATCTATGCCCCAATCGGTCCCGCGCCCGACGCCCTCAGTCGCACCGACGCGCACCATGAAGCCGCAGGTGCGGTGATTCGTGAGAGCCGGAACAGACACGGGATAGCGTGGTCTTCATCGGCTTGCTCCGAGAGAGCCTACGCGGTCGGCGCAAGTCCGGCTGCCCCGGCCAGCCAACGCCTGGGAATCGCCAGATGAACGGTGCGGCGCGGGGAACCGCGGCCGCAAAAGCCACATCGTTTTATCGGCCGAGAAAATATTTATCGGCCGATACGGTACGGCGGCGACGCCTGCAAACGACGCGCAGCTGTCGGGTGCCGATCCGCGCCGGAATCCGGCGCGGCCTTCATTTCGGGTGCTTTCTATTAAGCGGCGTATCGCGCGGGGGTGCTCGGCGTTCACCGCGCTGAAATGCGGTGCTGCCTGGAATTATTTGATCCGGCGGGTTGGACCCAACGTCGAGCGGGTACGCGTCGGCTGTCGCCGCGCGGGTGCGCGGGTGGCGAAATTAAGAGGTGAAAAGAGATGCCGAAACGAGACGCGTTCGCGTCCCAATCGACATTTCGCGGACTCACACGGTAAATTCCTCTGAGACCACGATCACACTGACCACATCGACAAGGGGCAGGTATGACAGATCTGAGCGAGAAGGTCCGGGCCTGGGGGCGCCGGCTTTTGGTCGGCACAGCGGCGGCAGCCACACTGCCGGGCCTGATCGGTCTTGCCGGCGGCGCCCCGACAGCGAACGCATTTTCGCGTCCGGGTCTGCCTGTCGAGTACCTGCAAGTGCCGTCCGCTGGTATGGGCCGCGACATCAAGGTCCAATTCCAAAGCGGCGGCAACGGCTCTCCCGCGGTGTACCTGCTGGACGGGCTGCGGGCTCAAGATGACTACAACGGCTGGGACATCAACACTCCCGCATTCGAGTGGTATTACAAGTCGGGTCTGTCGGTCGTCATGCCGGTCGGCGGCCAGTCCAGCTTCTACGCCGACTGGTACGGTCCGGCGTGCGGTAAGGCCGGCTGCTCTACCTACAAGTGGGAGACCTTCCTGACGAGCGAACTGCCCGGGTATCTGGCCTCTAACAAGAGCGTCAAGTCCAACGGCAGCGCCGCGGTGGGTATCTCCATGTCCGGCTCCTCGGCGCTGATTCTGGCCGCATACCACCCGGGGCAGTTCATCTACGCCGGCTCGCTGTCAGCGCTGATGGACCCCTCCCAGGGGATGGGCCCACAGCTGATCGGTCTGGCAATGGGCGATGCCGGCGGCTACAAGCCCGACGCCATGTGGGGCCCGTCGAGCGATCCGGCGTGGCAGCGCAACGACCCAACGCTTCAAGTCGGGAAGCTGGTTGGCAACAACACCCGCCTGTGGGTCTACTGCGGTAACGGCACGCCGTCTGAGTTGGGTGGGGCCAACATGCCCGCCGAGTTCCTGGAGAACTTCGTGCGCAGCAGCAACCTGAAGTTCCGCGACGCCTACAACGGGGCCGGTGGCCACAACGCGACATTCAATTTCGACGCCAACGGAACGCACAGCTGGGAGTACTGGGGAGCCCAGCTCAACGCCATGAAGCCCGACCTGCAGGGCAGCTTGGGCGCCACCCCCGGTGGCGGCGGATAACCCACGCGACCCGAACAGCACTACTGCGCTTGACGACAACGTCAGGCGCAGTAGTGCGTTAAGAGGTCGATACCCTTATCTCGCAGAGCGCGTCTTAGCCCGCGCGGCCCACAAACACGCCAGAATCGTCGTCATGCACCGCAGGGGCGACTCGACTCGGCTGCCGCTGGCCGCGCGCTGTGGTGCCGTGATCGGAGCCCTGGCGATGCTCGTGGCGCCGGTTCGGGCCGACCCGGCGAGCCCGCTGACCGCGTTGGTCGACGCCGCCGCGCAACGGCTGCAGGTTGCCGAGCCCGTCGCCGCCTACAAATGGAACCAGCACGGCGCCATCGAAGACCCGGCCCGCGTCCAGCAGGAGCTGGCCAGGCTGGGCGACGAGGCCGACGCCGGGCACGTCGACCGCGACTACGTCACCCGGGTTTTCGGGGACCAGATCAGTGCCACCGAGGCCATCGAATACAGCCGGTTCGCGGACTGGAAGCTGAACCCGGCGAGCGCCCCGGCCGACTCGCCGGACCTGTCGGCGTCGCGGTCAGCGATCGACGGCTTCAACCGGACGATGCTGACCCAGATCTTGGCCAACTGGAACCTGCTGCACTCGCCGGAATGTGCCGCCGAACGCGACGCCGCACGAAGCGGCGTCATCCGGGACCGTCAGCTCGACAGCCTGTACCAAAAGGCCCTGTCATCAGCGACGCAGTCATATTGCCAGCGATAATTTAATTTTTCCTCACCGATTTCTAACGGTCCGATTTGGCCTGCCGAAAAAAGCGGTTTCCGCAGATAGATGGCATATCTCGCGCCATTTTCGAATAGGTAACGCTTTGGCCACACGCGCCGAAATCCTGGACATGAAATATCTCTGCAAGCTTCTCGTCAAGTCCGTAGCGGTCGGCGGGTTCATTGCAGCGTCGATGGCTTCGTCCACGGGTGTGGTGAGCGCGGAACCCGCTCCCAACTGGGACGCGATCGCTCAATGCGAATCCGGTGGCAACTGGCAGGCCAACACCGGGAACGGCGAATACGGTGGGCTGCAATTCAAACCGAGCACCTGGACCCGCTACGGCGGCGTCGGTAACCCCGCTGCCGCATCCAGGGAGCAGCAAATCGCCGTGGCCAACCGGGTTTTCGCCGAAGAGGGGGTGGAGGCGTGGCCAAAGTGCGGCGCGCAGTCCGGCCTGCCAATCGGCTGGTACTCGCACCCAGCCCAGGGCATCAAGCAGATCATCAACGGCCTGATCCAGGCGGCCGTCCCGCACTGATGAAACGCACCCGTGGTCTATGTCCCAGCGCCTAGCTGTGTTTGGATCAGCCCATGGAAGGTTCGGCGACTGTTCATATGGCTGCGCCTGCGGCCAAGATCTGGGATCTCATCGCAGACGTCCGCAACACCGGAAAGTTCTCTCCGGAAGTTTTTGAGGCCGAGTGGCTGGGCGACGCGTCCGGCCCGGCCCTGGGCGCGAAATTCCGCGGCCACGTCAAGCGCAACGAGATGGGCCCGGTCTATTGGACGACGTGCCAGGTCACCGCGTGCGAACCGGGTCGCGAATTCGGCTTTGCGGTGCTGCTCGGTGACAGGCCGGTCAACAACTGGCACTACCGCCTCGCTCCCAGCGGCGGCGGGACCGACGTCACCGAGTCGTTTCGGCTCAACCCGGCGCCATGGCTCGGCGTGTACTGGTTGTTCGGCGGCTTTCTGCGCAAGCGCCGCAACGTCCGCGACATGACTAAGACGCTGAACCGCATCAAAGACGTGGCCGAGTCGGACTGACGCTCGTGAAATCGGTCTTCATCACCGGCGCGGCCAGCGGCATGGGCCGCGAGGGAGCAAAGCTGTTCCACGCCAAGGGTTGGCGCGTGGGCGCGGTCGACCGCAACGACGCCGGTCTGGCGACCCTGACCGACGAACTCGGCGGCGATCGGCTGTGGACCCGTGCCGTCGATGTGACCGACAAGGCGGCCCTCGACGGCGCCCTGGCCGATTTCTGCGCCGGCAACACCGGTGGCGGCCTGGACATGATGTGGAACAACGCCGGCATCGGCGAATCCGGCTGGTTCGAGGACGTGCCCTATGACGCCGCGATGCGCGTCGTCGACGTGAACTTCAAGGCGGTCCTGACCGGCGCCTACGCCTCCCTGCCGTACCTCAAGAAAACCCCCGGCAGCCTGATGTTCTCGACGTCGTCGTCCTCGGGTACCTATGGCATGCCGCGCCTGGCCGTCTACTCGTCCACCAAACACGCGGTCAAAGGTCTGACCGAAGCCCTGAGCGTGGAGTGGCAGCGACACGGGGTGCGCGTCGCCGACGTGCTGCCCGGTCTGATCGACACCGCCATCCTCACGACGACTACCAACCACTCCGACGACCGCGGCGCGCCCATAACGGCCGAGCAACTGCGGGCCACCGCGCCCAAGAAGGGCATGCTTCGGTTGATGCCGGCAAGCAGCGTGGCCGAGACGGCGTGGCAGGCCTACCACAATCAGAAGCGGTTGCATTGGTATGTGCCGAAGAGCATTCGCCTGATTGACTTTTTCAAAGGTTTGAGTCCGGAATTCGTGCGACGCAGCATCGTCAAGTCACTGCCCAAGCTCGCGCCCAAGCAACAATAAGGAGGTCGGCTGGTGCAAAATCGGTTGCTCACAGTCGCTTTGGTCCTGGCGGCGGTCGTCGCCAAC
This sequence comes from Mycobacterium senriense, assembly GCF_019668465.1. Lineage (NCBI taxonomy): Bacteria > Bacillati > Actinomycetota > Actinomycetes > Mycobacteriales > Mycobacteriaceae > Mycobacterium > Mycobacterium senriense. The sequence continues at coordinate 4,498,880 of NZ_AP024828.1, forward strand.
GTGGCGGGGTGCAGCGCGGCGCAGACGACACCGCGCCGGGCAGCTCGTCTGACCATCGACGGCGCCACCCACACGACGCGCCCCCCGGCGTGCCACCAGGACCAGATGTACCGCAGCATCAACATCCCGGACCGCGATGGCGGAGTCGAGGCGGTTGTGCTGCTCAGCGGTTATCGGGTGATGCCGCAGTGGGTGAAGATTCGCAATGTCGACGGCTTCACCGGAAGCTTCTGGCAAGGCGGGGTGGGAGACGCGCACGTCGACCTCACCAACGACGCATACACAATCACGGGCAGCGCCTACGGCATCAACAGCAGCAACCCCAACAAAGTGGTGACCACCGACTTCAAAATCGTCGCGCAGTGCTGACTTTCGGGGTGGTCGGGGCCTAGGCTCGATACGACATCCGGACCGGGGAGGGGCCAGTGAAGGAGCGATTGCACTGGTTCGCGATGCATGGCTTCATCCGGGGAGTTGCCGCGCTCGGGGCCCGGCGCGGTGATGTCCAGGCCAGGCTGATCGCCGATCCGGCGGTAACCGCCGACCCGGTCCCCTACTACGACGAGGTTCGGGCGCGGGGCAAGCTGGTGAAGGGCCGCGTCGCCTATCTGACGGCGGATCACGCGCTCGCTTATGAGCTGCTGCGGTCCGATGATTTCCGGGTGCTGATCTTCGGATCGAACCTGCCGGCGCCGCTGCGATGGCTAGAGCGCCGCACCCGTGACGACTTCCTGCATCCGCTGCGGGCGCCGTCGTTGCTGGCGGTCGAGCCGCCCGACCACACCCGCTACCGCAAAACCGTATCGGCGGTGTTCACCCCCAGAGCGGTTGCCGCGCTGCGTGATCGGGTGGAGGAAACCGCCGCCGAATTGTTGGATCGGCTGGCCGGCGACGTGGGTGTCGTGGACATCGTCCAGCGGTACTGCGCGCAGCTTCCGGTTTCGATCATCAGCGAGATCCTCGGCGTGCCGGAGCCCGAGCGGCGGCGCGTGCTGGAATTCGGTGAACTGGCCGCGCCGAGTCTCGACATCGGATTGCCGTGGCGGCAGTACCGCAGCGTGCAGCAAGGCATCGCCGGCTTCAGTTCCTGGCTTGACCAACACCTGCAGCAGTTGCGCCTGGACCCCAGCGACAATTTGATGAGTCAGCTGATCCAGACCGCCGAAAGCGGCTCTGCGGAAACGTATCTCAACGAGAAAGAGTTGCGAGCGATCGCCGGTCTGGTGTTGGCGGCAGGTTTCGAGACCACGGTGAATCTGCTCGGCAATGGGATCCGCATGCTGATGGACGCGCCTGCGCACCTCGACACCCTGCGACGGCGCCCCGAGCTGTGGCCCAACGCCGTCGAAGAGATCCTGCGCCTGGAGTCGCCGGTGCAACTCACCGCACGGTTAGCGCTCAACGATGTCGAGATAGCCGGCCGCCAGTTGGAACGCGGCGATTTGGTGCTGGTGTATCTGGCCGCCGCCAATCGGGATCCCGCCGTGTTTCCCGACCCGCACCGCTTCGACATCGAGAGAGAGAATGCCGGAAGGCATCTCGCCTTCTCCGGTGGCCGGCACTTCTGCCTTGGCGCCGCCCTCGCGCGTGCCGAGGGCGAAGTCGGACTGCGCACGTTTTTCGAACGCTTCCCCGGGGTGCGCGCGGCGGGTGCCGGAAGCAGGCGCGAAACCCGCGTGCTGCGGGGCTGGTCATCGTTGCCGGTGAACCTGGGGCCGGCCCGGTCGATGGCTGCGGTGGACGGCTAGCGGTCCACGCGACACGAACCCCGGTCAACTCATTGACACCGAGGCGGCAACAGAGTTTTATTTGCCCTTATGACAGAGGTGTCTATGATCGCAGTCGAGGATGTCGTACGTGGGCTGTGGCAGGCCCTTTCACGGCGCGATTGGGAAGCGATCAAGACCTTCCTATCCGAGGACTGCCTCTATGTCGACATGCCGGTTCCCGCGTTGTCGGCCCGCGGTCCGGAAGACATCGTCAAACGCCTCCGGATGGGTCTCGAGCAGCTGGCCGGCTATGAGAACCACACCGGCGTGCTGGTGTCCAACGGCTCCGACGTGCTCTACGAGCACTCCGAGACCTGGACATTCTCCACCGGCGAGCAGGGTGTGCTGCGATTCGTCACGGTGCACAAGGTCGTCGACGGCAAAGTGACTGTCTGGAAAGACTATTGGGACATGAACAGCCTGGTGGCCTTCGCTCCCCCGAACCACTTCGAGGGTCTGGCAAATGGGGATACTAGCTGGGTGTTTGACGCTTCAGCGCTGGTCTGAATCAAGCGGCCTGGCACTCGATTCTCGGACGAATTCGGACGCCACAACGCAGTATGTCACAATACTGAAGTGCCTGAACATTTGCCCAAGATCACTGCGTTAATCCCTTCGTGGGAACTGGCGCTACGTTCGGCCAACAGATCGCCGCGCACCATCACCACCTACCTTGCCGGGGTCAACTCGTTTCTCTCATGGTGCGACCGCACCGGCACTCCCCCAGAACTGACCAAGCGGAACGCGCAAGGTTGGGTGGCCGGCATGCTCGAAGGCGGCGCCCAACCCTCCACGGGGGCAACGTGGTTGGGTGCGCTGAAGCGCTTTTCGGCATGGCTGGCCGAGGAGGATGAGATCCCGTCGGATCCACTGCTGGGCGTCAAGCCTCCGAAGCTCGATCGGAAAGTCACCCACGCCCTAACGGATGACCAATTGAAGGCGCTGCTGGCGACCTGTTCGAGCAAGACGCTTCGCGACCGCCGTGACGAGGCAATCATCCGGCTTCTGGCAGAGACCGGCATGCGGGCCAGCGAGGTCGTCGACCTGCAGGTCGCCGATGTGGATCTGACGCGAGGTCTGCTTACCGTGCGGCGCGGCAAGGGCGGCAAGGGCAGGTTCGCTCCCTTCAGCCCCCAGGTCGCCACGGCATTGGACCGCTATCTCCGCATGCGCCGGCAGCACGTCAGTCCCGGTACGACTCAGCTGTTCGTCGGCGGGCACATCAAGACGTTCAGCTATTGGGCGCTGGCGCAGACGTTGCGCCGCCGGGCTAGGGAAGCGGGCATCGAGGGATTCCATGTCCACCTGATGCGGCACACGATGGCCACCCGGTGGCTGCGGGCGCAGGGGTCCGAGGCCGGGTTGATGGCGGTAGCCGGATGGTCGAACCGACAGATGATCGACCGTTACACCGGCGCCAGCGCATCCGAACGCGCCGCCGATGAAGCCCGCACGCTGAACTTAGGCGACCTGTAGAACATGTCCCGGCCATGCTGTAATGTGGCCTCGGCTCCACGAAGAGACGGCAAGCCTCGGTCCTCGTAAGCCAGCGGCCCGCGCAGGGCTGAAGCGGCGTCATACCGCCGTAAGCTGCAGAGGCACGTTGCCGTGGTCCCATCCGGCCTGAGCGAAACGGATGGTTCTGACCTTTCGTGCCATCTCTACCTTCTGGAGTACTCCTATCGTGACCACACTCGCTGAGCGCCGGCTGCGCTCACAGATCGGCGCCTATGAAAGCTGGGCGCGTACCGAAAACCGTTCCGCCCGCACACTTCCGGCGCGCATGGCGCTGGAAGCCAAGTTCGAGAATCGGGTCGACCCGGACAACAAGCTCATGCCCGCCGAGCGCGCCAAGCGTGCCGCGAGCCTGCGGAAGGCGTACTACGCCCAACTCGCCTTGAAGTCTGCCCGCGCCCGTCGCCTTCGCAAGGACGGTGCTGCCTAATGAACATGAGCGAGATCACCGCGTCCACGCGCGTGGTGGCGGACCTGCCCCACCACTGCAACGGCTGCGTCAGCCGCTGGAACGGCTTCGACACCTGTCACTGCTCGCGGTGCCACCTGACGTTCATCGGCATCCGCGCCTTCGATCTGCACCGCCGAGGTGGCCGTTGCCTGCAGCCCATGAGCGTGGGACTGGTGGGTGCTGGCCGGCGCTACGAATGCTGGGGTCATCCTGGCAAGTGGCGGTTTTCGGTGCATGGGTTTGCGTCAGACGGCTCAGGAGTACTCGCCGAGAGGCAAGGTACCGGCGAGGCCTCTAACGGCTCGCAGATCTCGCGGGTGGCGTCGTGAGCAACGTCCGGGTTCACCCCCTCAAGGTCGACATCCGGTTCCCCCGGACATCGCTCCAAGAAGCATACGAACGCTCGAAACGTGCTGAACGGTGGGTGTTCTCGGAAACCGTCTGTTCCTCGGTCACGCTGATCTACGGGCGTTCCAATGTCGGCAAGTCGTACCTGGTTGCCGCGATGCTGCTTTCCCTCTTAATCGACGGACGCGAGTTTCTGCGCATGCAGCCGACCGACATCACCAAGTTGTGGAAGCCGGCCATTTTGTGGACCGATCCGGGATCCGACGAGGAGTACGCAGAGCGCATCTGCAAGCATTCACCCGTCGAAGTCGACATCCCCATGTTCCATATCGGCCGGACCGTCTCGGCGGGCGAGTGGGAGGCCCTAATCGACCTTCTGGTCGACGACGGGTTCAACTTCGTTGTGCTGGATAACCTCATGGGGGCCACGGGAGACACGAACAATCCGGAGACAGTCACGACCGTGTTCGACGGCCTGACCCGGCTAACCAATCTCGGTGTCCCGGTCGTGATAATCCACCACGAGAGCGAGCACGGGGCATCGGTGGCGGGCGCCACGCCCATGGGCGCGTCGGTGATTGTCCAAAAGTCGCGGACGTGGATTCAGGTCCGCCAGACCGCCAGGCGCAAGCTCCGCGGCGACAACACGGCGCTCGTGATCCGCGGAAACGGGCTGGCGCAGCCGCAGCAGCTGGTTGCCCAACCCATGATCGGACCCGACTACCGGGTGTCACACGTGATTCCGTTGGTTTGCGATCACGTTGGGTGAAGCTATTGCGGACGGAGTCGGAGGCCCACCCAATGCGAGCAGCTCCCCCGCTCGCGAGCCTTGACTGCCTCGCCGACAATCTCCGACATGACAATCGAGACTCCGCTCAATCATCGTCAAGTAGAAGTCCTGCGTTGGATCAGCGACGGCTGCCCAGATGGTCGGTGGGTGGATTTCACATTCAAGACGACGGCGACCGCGCTTGCCTCGCGGCGGCTGATAACGATCTCGAAGCGCGGTGGCCTATGGGGTGCAACTGTTTTGCCCGCTGGGGAGCATTACCTGACCAATGGCCAGTATCCGCCCGGCCATTGGGCCAAGCGCCGTCGCGGACAGCAGCTGGATCTCGACGCCCCAGCTCGGCCGGCGGTGGTCGCTCGACGGCCGGATAAACCACTTTCACCAGATGCTGTGGCGAGCCGACCCAAGGACAAAGCATCACCTGATGGTTTGACTCCGACGCGCAAGCTGGTCAAGGACATCGTTGATGGGGGCGGCTTGCTGGAGATCGACACCACGAATGACAAGACCAGCTACCGAGGCCTGGTCGGCATCATCAATCGACGAGGGATGGCGCCAGACGGCCAGGAGGTCATCATGTTGTGCGGCAAGACTTATCACCACATTGTCTTCCGGCTGTCGTCGGTGTCGAATTGGCAAACGAAACCGCCGTCTGAAGTCGTTGCTGTTGATCGCATCGGGCGGTGGCACCCTGTGGTGGCGTCGCTCCGCGGTGACAAGCGGCTCGAATCGATCGAAAAAGAGTTGCGAGGCAGAGCCTTTCGGCTGTTGCATGCTTTGGCGGGTGAAGCGGAAGCCCGCGGCCACTCCGTGCGCGTGCCTCGTCAGAATTATCGCGGATATGAACAGGAAAACACCAAGCTGAGCGGCGACTTGATCTTCAAGGTTGGTGACATTGACTGCTCTGTGAATATCTGGCAGCCGAAGGATCGCATCGACCACACGCCGACCGGGGAAGAGGTGGACCGCCACAAGAAGTACGACTGGCCGCCCCGGCGCTATGACTACGTGCCATCCAACCGGCTGAGTTTGACTGTCGATACCACCAGCAGATTCTCTTCGAAGGAGTCCTGGACCGAGACAAAGACGCTGTCGCTGCAGAGTCGGCTGCCGGACGTGATGATGATGTTCGAGCGGTGGGCCGTTATCGACGCCGAGGGCAAGGAAGCTGAACGACGTGCCGACATCGAGCGGAGGGAACGCGAGGCACGCGAAGAAGAACTTGCCCGTGAGTCCTACATCCAGCAGGCGCTCAGCGAACGGCTCAAGGCAGACCTCAAGGAGTGGGAGCTAGCGGGACGGCTTCGGCGCTACTTGGCGGAGATGACAACCAGGGTCGAACAGATCGCCGACAGTGACGATCGCGCCGCGGCGACCAACTGGCTGATCTGGTGTGAGGACTACACGGCGAAGCTCGACCCCTTCGCAAAGCCCATCCGACGGCCGAAAGTGAAGGAGCCTGGGTACTCCGAGATAGAGGAATTCCGCAAGCGACGCGGGTTCCATCACGGCTTCTGGTAAATGCCCGAGACGAGTCCACTGTGCGGCGTGGCGCTGTTTCCTATAGATCGCAGACGGATCGAACCCGCATATTCAGCTTGGGAAGTCGATCCATCCGTTTCGGACGAGTCTGCGGTCGTCTGTGCATGACCGTCAAGCTGGGAAAACCATCCGTGGAAGTCTGCAGTCGTCTAGCGAAGTCGCCCGCACCTGTGACAGCGTCATGACACCGAAACGCCGGATGAAGGCTACCGGCAGTATGCGGTCGCCATTTGTCCCAGCGCGATGAAAACTTTCCCAACGACTCCGGATCCGCGAGTCGCTAACCATTCGAGGGTCGTTCCTGGTCACGACTCGCTATCCTTTGCCCACGATGAGTGACGGGGGAAGCGAGATCGGTGTTGCAGCCGAGGCGCGCGCACGCAAGCTCATCGACGAGCAGCTCGTACGGGCGGGTTGGATCGTGCAGGACAAGAAAGATCTCAACCTCTTCGCGGGTCAGGGCGTCGCCGTGCGAGAAGTCATCATGAAGCCTGGCCACGGTCGAGTTGATTACCTCCTGTATGTCGACAAGGCGGTTGTCGGCGTGATTGAAGCTAAGCCGGTGGGTACGCCGCTGTCAGGCGTTGAGTGGCAGTCAGCGATGTATGCAACTGGGCTGCCGGCCGACGGGAGGCTCGCCGCCCGGACTCGCGCGGGACGGTTGCCGTTCGTTTTTGAGGCGTCGGGAGTCGAAACGCACTTCACCAACGGGTTCGACCCAGAACCGCGAGCGCGGCTGATCTTCAACGTGCCCCGGCCGGAAACGCTTGCTCGTTGGTTGCGGGACGCCGAGGCGGACCCGGAGCGGGCGGCATGGCGCGCCAAGGTGCAGGACTTGCCAGAACTCGACACCGCATCGCTGCGCCCCGCGCAGATTGAGGCGATCAACGGGACCGAAAAGAGCTTGGCTGCACAGCAATTCGATCGCTCCCTGATCCAGATGGCGACCGGCGCCGGCAAGACTTATACAGCGGTGACACAGTCCTATCGGCTGCTGAAGCATGGCGGCTTCAATCGCGTCCTTTTCCTGGTCGACCGCAACAACCTGGGTACGCAGACGCTGGGCGAGTTCCAGAACTACCGGACGCCCGATGACGGCCGCCGCTTCACCGAGCTCTACAACGTGGCCAAGCTGACGAGCACCGGGTCGCTTGGCGCGACGAAGGTCGTGATCTCGACGATCCAACGGGTTTTTCAGTTCATCAAGGCCGGCGAAGTCAGCGACGAGGACGACGAGGGCATCGACGGATACGTGCCGGACGTCCCCGTCACGGTGTCGTACAGCGAGGCGTTGCCGCCGGAATCGTTCGACCTGTTGATCGTCGATGAAGCGCATCGCAGCATCTACGGGGTGTGGCGTGGCGTGCTCGAATATTTCGACGCGCACGTAATTGGACTGACCGCCACACCCGGAAAGCAGACGTTTGCATTTTTCCGACAGAACTTGGTGTCCGACTACACGTACCCGGAGTCGGTGGCCGATGGCGTCAACGTCGACTTCGACGTGTATCGCATCCGCACGAAGATCAGTGAGGAGGGCTCCACGATCGACGCTGGGACGATTGTGCCGAAGGTCGACCGGCGGACACGCCAGCAGCGGCTCGAAGCACTCGACGAAGACCTCGAATACGGCTCCGGACAGCTCGACCGAGCGGTCACTGCGACCGACCAGATCCGCACGGTGCTCGAGGCGTTCCGGGATCGGCTGTTCACCGAGATCTTCCCGGGCCGTAGCACGGTACCGAAGACACTGATCTTCGCCAAGGACGACAACCATGCCGAGGAGATCGTCAAGCAGGTGCGGGAAGTATTAGGCAAAGGGAACGAGTTCGCCGCGAAGATCACCTACAACGCACGCAACCCGAAGGAACAATTGCAGGCGCTGCGCACCAGTCCCACTCTGCGCATCGCGGTGACGGTGGACATGATCGCTACGGGTACCGACGTCAAGCCTTTGGAATGCGTCTTCTTCATGCGCGACGTGCGGTCGGCTCAGTACTTCGAGCAAATGAAGGGACGCGGTGCGCGCACCATCTCGCCCGCGGACTTCCAAGCCGTGACGCCGGATGCGAAGGCGAAGACCCGGTTCGTGATCGTCGACGCGGTCGGCGTCACCGAGCACGACTTTGTCGAGCCGCCGCTAAATCGCGATAAGTCTGTGCCGCTGAAGAAGCTGCTCGATAGGGCCGCTAACCTGACGATCACGGAGGACGAAGCAGCCACGCTCGCTTCACGTTTAGCAAAGCTCGAGTTGGATCTAACGGACGCCGAGCGTGCCGAGCTGGATGCGGTCGCGGGCCAGTCGGTGCGCGGCATCGTCAAGGAACTCGTCGATGCGGTCGAGCCATCGAGTACTACTCCCGAGGCCAGGGAGGCGGCGTTGCAGCCGATCGCGTCCAATCCGGACCTACGCGCGCGAATTTTGGAGCTGCGTGAAGCTCACGACCGAGTGATTGACGAGGTGAGTGCTGATCAGTTGCTCGATACCGGTGGTGTAGTCAACACAGACCGGGCCCGGTCGATCGTGCAGTCGTGGCAGAGCTACCTGAACGAGCACCGCGACGAGATCACCGCCCTTCAGCTTGGCTACGAGGCCGGTGAGCGCCGCATCGATTTCGGCTTCATCGAAAGCCTGGCCGCGAGAATTGCACGGCCACCACATAATTGGACCCCGTATGTGCTCTGGGACGCGTACGCCGCGCTCGACGCCGGCAAAGTGCGCAAGTGTGCCACGCACACCGTCGCAGATCTTGTGTCGTTAATCCGGTACTCGACCGGTCTAGACGACGAACTTGTTCCCTACGGCGACCGAGTGCGCGAGAAGTACGCCGAGTGGCTAACGCAACAGGAACAGGCGGGCGTAACGTTCACCAAGACCGAGCAGTGGTGGTTGGATCGCATGGTGTCGGTGATCGCGTCGTCCGCGGGTATCCGGGTCGAGGATCTGGACGACGCACCGTTCACCGAGCGCGGTGGGACCGACGGTGCGATAAGGGATTTGGGAACGAAGGCGCAGGCGTTGATTGATGAGTTAAATACAAAGCTGACGGCGTGATGGATTTCCCCTCAGGCTGGAAAGTGCTGCGGCTTGGTGAAGTTCTCGCCCCGCAGCCTAACGGTCGCCTTCTTCAACAGGGCTGGAGTCCGCGATGCCTTCCGCATGCGGCACGTGGCCCCAACGCGTGGGGAGTCTTGAAAACCAGCGCGATTCAAGCCGGTTATTTCGACGAATCGCAAAACAAGGAGTTGCCTGAGTCCTTGGCGCCGCGGCCGGCACTTGAGGTGGCTGCTGGTGATCTGCTGATCACTTCTGGCGGCCCGCGATCTCGTTGCGGAGTGTCTACATTCGTTCGTCGAACACGCCCGCGACTTACTCTGTCTGACAAGATGTTTCGGTTTCGTCCTGCTGACCTGATCGAACCAGAGTTCCTCCAGTTCTGGTTAATGAGCCCGGCGGCGCAACGTGGCCTGGAGTCGATGAAGACGGGCAGTAGTGACAGTGGCATGCGCATGGCGCAGGCTAAGTTTCTCAATCTCCCCGTGCCAGTCCCGCCTACACTTGGGGAACAGCGGCACACCGTCGAGTTCCTTGAGAGTCACCTGTCCCGCTTGGATGCCGCGAATGCTGCCCTAACTCGATGCACCAAGCGTGCTGCGTCGATGCGAGAGAGCTTTCTTGCTAGGTGTGTCGAGGAGGCGCGCTCGGCTCCCGGTACATCTGCGGTTGCGCTCGGTGAACTTGCGGAGGTGATGACGGGTACTACTCCGATCAGGGGGAATCCGGCGTTCTACGAGAACGGAACAATTCCATGGATCACGAGCGGTGACCTACACAAGGGTGTAGTTACGGGGGCTTCGCAGTTCGTTACCGAACTCGCATTGCGAGAGACCTCGCTCAAGCTCGTTCCGGCCGGCGCGCTCCTTATCGCAATGTATGGCGAAGGTCGAACACGTGGCACTGTCGCTGAGCTGGCGATCGAGGCGTCAACAAACCAGGCCTGCGCTGCTGTGTTATTACACGATCAAGTGCTTCGTCCTTGGGTAAGGCTTGTCCTAGAAGCGAAATACGGCGCAATGCGGCGGATGGCGGCGGGCGGTGTACAGCCCAACCTCAACTTATCGCTAGTGCGGTCAATACAGGTGCCAGTCCCGCCTGAGCCCGTTCGCACCGCGCTCCTCTCTCGGTTGAATGAAATCGAAGACCGACGTCGGCGACTTAACGCTGAATTGAGTACGACGGAGACCCGTTCCAGTCGCCTTCGTCGCTCTCTACTGGCGTCTGCGTTCTCGGGCGGTTAGCAAAGTCGTGATTGTTCGGCAGGTATCGACAAAAGTGCGTAGTCAATTTTTAGACGCGGGACGTATACCCTTCACACCAAACTTGAGGAACGCATGACTGACTCACGCCGCCTGGTCGACAAGCTGTGGTCCTACTGCAATGTGCTTCGTGACGACGGCGTCGGGGTCATCGAGTACACAGAGCAGTTGACGTACCTCCTGTTCCTCAAGATGGCGCACGAGCGCGCGACGCGGGCGCTCAACCCACAGAAGATCGTCCCCGACGAGTTCTCCTGGCAGAAGCTGCTGGACACCGAGGGCGTTGATCTAGAAGTCGAGTACACCAAGATCCTCGTTGGCCTGGCTCAGCAGCCCGGCACGCTGGGCACCATTTACCGCAAGGCGCAGAACAGGATTCAGGATCCCGCCAAACTGAAGCGGCTCATCGTGGACCTCATCAATAATGAGAACTGGTCGGCCTCGGGCACTGACCTCAAGGGCGACGCCTACGAAGAACTGCTGGCTAAAGGCGCCTCCGACAAGGGGTCTGGGGCTGGCCAGTATTTCACGCCCCGTGACCTCATCCACGCCATCGTCGATGTCGTCGATCCGACGATTGATGACTCCGTTATCGACCCGGCCTGCGGCACCGGAGGCTTCCTGTTGGTTGCCCACGAGCACGTCGCTGAGGACGCCGGCGACCTCACGCCGAGCCAACGCGATCATCTGCGCGACACGTTCGTCAGCGGCTACGAACTGGTCGACGGCACCGCGCGACTGGCGGCGATGAATCTCCTGCTGCACGGAATCGGCACCGCCGACGGTGCTTCGCTAATCGAAGTCCGTGATGCGCTCATCGCCGACCCCGGCATGCGCTGGTCGGTGGTGCTGTCCAACCCGCCGTTCGGACGCAAATCGTCGCTAATGACGGTCGGGGCAGACGGGCGAGAAGCCCGCGAGGACGTGGAGATCGAGCGCCAGGACTTCGTTGTGACGACCAGTAACAAGCAGCTGAACTTCCTGCAACACATCATGACAATCCTCGACATCAACGGCCGCGCTGCAGTCGTTCTCCCTGACAACGTGTTGTTCGAAGGCGGTGCAGGAGAGACATTGCGACGAAAGCTGTTGGCCGACTTCGACCTACACACCATGCTTCGCCTGCCGACGGGAATCTTCTACGCCCAGGGCGTGAAGGCGAACGTGCTCTTCTTCGACAAGAAACCCGCCTCCGAAAAGCCGTGGACGGCGGCCTTGTGGGTCTATGACCTTCGCACCAACCAGCGCTTCACGCTAAAACAGAACCCGCTACGCCGGCATCACCTCGACGAGTTCGTCGACTCGTACCTCGTCGGCAAGCGCGACGAGCGCGCCGAGTCCGAGCGGTGGCAGCGATATGCCTACAGCGACCTGCTGGCCCGTGACAAGGTCAACCTCGATATCACCTGGCTGCGCGACGAGTCGCTCGAGGATGCCGATAACCTCCCTGCCCCTGAAATCATCGCCCGCGAGATCGTCGAGGACCTGACTGCCGCGCTCGCCGAGTTTGAGGCCGTCGCCGCCGTTTTGGAGGCGTCCAGCGTCGCCGCCCATGAGAAATAATCAGGTAACGCGCTCTTGTCCATCCACTCGGACGAGGAGTACACCGATGTGGTGGCCGTCCTCGTCCAGCTGACTGCTAAGGGGAGCAACGCGATTAAGGCGTGGGGTCAGCTGCGGGACTTCCGCCGCGGAGAACGCTTGAACGGAAAGTGTTGACCCGCGGCCGAAATTATTGCCGCGGCCTGCTTGGGTTGGCTCTGGGAGACCCACGCGCAGTAGACGAGCCAGGACAACCTTGCGATCAGCGTTGCGGCCGCATAGACGACGATGCAGGTGAGCATGGACAACCTCCGACAACTTGCCTCTGCCGCACCGGAGCGGAGGGTCATCGTTGGTTGTTACGGCGTTCGACGGCCATAGGAATACATTGCCGGGCCGTATCCCTCGCACGGACTTGGCTGCGGCCGTGCATCGCGACTTAAACGCTACCAGCGCCGCTCGACTCAAGCCGGCAACCCGAGCACCGGTACGGTGCCTGTAGGAGAACGGCGTTCGACATCTGGCTCGCCTAGCAGCGTTCAAGGCAGAGCTGATGAGAGCAATCGAACCCGCGTATCCAAGCTCGGGGAGTCGATTTGGTAGGTCCAGAAGGCTTCCGGTTGTCGACGGAGTCGGGTGACCTGCAGCTCGGCGTCCGTGCATGTCGACGATTGGGCGTTGCCGTCGCCACTACTTGTGACAGCGTCGTGACACCATCGCAGGGCTTGTTTCATCGTGACACAGAGGCGGCAGGGGTTACCGCGCACGTAGAGATACCTGCACGGGACCACGTTCGGCGCGCCCGGTCAACGGTTAGTTAGCTGAATGCTGTGGCGATCGCAGGAGATCCAGGCTCCCGTCTACCCCTTATTAACGAGCTCTAGGCTGATTTACCTGGTAGAAGCGATCAAGCGATTTGTATACTTCACTGTATTGCGTTACTTCACTGTAAGAGTGAAGTATGGCGCCCAGATGAAGTATAATTTTGCTGTGCTGTCATCTGACCGAGCTGTAAACGCACTGCGAGCTGTGTATCGCGGGGCGGTACGGGGGCGTCCGGCAAAGGACCGCAGGCGCGACACGATCGTGACCTTAGACGACGTAGAGTTCCGCGTTCGATGGCTGCCGGTCGGCTGGCCGCAACAGGTTGCTGACGCGGTGCAAGATGACCTACGGCCCGATATATTGGTCGCCCCATCGATGTCGCCCGGTGCACGAAAGGCGGCGCGTGACGCTGGCATGGGATGGGTTGACGAATCTGGCGCCGCCTTCCTCCACTACCGGGACCCATCAACGAGAACGACCATCAGGATCGAAACCGAGGGCATCCCGCCTGTTCCGCTTGATAGTCGAGTGGGCTGGCGCCCTGCAACTCTGGCCGTATGTGAGGCACTGCTCGCTGAAGTCGCCCTTCCGACTGTCTCCTCGGTAGTGGAGGTCACAGGCATCTCGACGGGCAGCGCTGCAGAAGCCCTGAAGTTCCTTGAAAAGGATGGACACCTCGCCAGAACTGAGGCTCGCGGCCCTGGGTCTGCTCGCCAAATTTTGGACCGCAATGAGTTGCTGGACGCCTACGCCGTCGCCGCTGAGCGGCTGCGGTCACCAATTGCGTTACGTGTAGGAGTTCTCTGGCGGCACCCGGTCGCAGACGCGATTGACTTCGGTCAGATCATGACGAAGAACCGCATTTCATGGGCCGCCACCGGCGCTCTGTCGGCGAGGGTGATGGCACCCGTGCAGACCGAGGTATCTCCCATGGAGATTTACCTACCGGGGCGTGCGCCGAGCGACCTTCGCCGTGCGGCCTACGCCGCTGGCCTACGAGAAATGGATGGCGGCCGACTCTTATTGCGCCCATTTCCAACGCCAGCCGGAGATAAGTTAACCGTCGAGGACGTCCACGGGTTCAGATCGGTGTTGTGGCCGCGTGTCTACGCGGATTTGCGCACAACTGGCGTACGCGGAGAAGACGCCGCTGAACATCTACGTCAGGAGATGACCAAATGAGCGAAGAAGAACCAGAGCGGTCAGAGGCGGCGCGGCAAGCCGCCGAGCTTGCCCTCGTGCGCGTAGCACACCATTACGGTGGACGCCCAGGATTTGTCCTGCTTGGTGGCCTGGTGCCGGCGCTGCTGTGCGCCCACTCCGATCAGCGGCATGCGGGTACAACCGATGTCGATGTCCAGGTCGATCTCGAGATCGCCGGAGGCTCTGTCGAAGCCGGTCGGCTCGAAACTGCTCTGCTTAACGCCGGATTCAAGCCGGGCGGTGAGTACATCTGGCGATGGAAGCTCGCTGATTCGCCGACCGTCGTCAAATTCGAACTGCTCGCCGACCTTGGCAACCAACCGAACGAGGCCATCATTGAGTTCGCGGAATGTAACGAACTCGGAGCTGTGAATCTGCGTGGGACGGGCTACGCAGCTCAGGACACGACGGTTCACAAAATTGGGGCTAACGACCACGGAACCTGGCGTGAGGCTGAAATCAATGTCACCGGCCTTGCAGGTTTTCTGCTTGCCAAGATGGCCGCAGCGCATGGACGGCGTAAAGCAAAGGACTGGTACGACATCGCGTTCGTGCTGCTCAACAACGATCACGGCAGCCCTACCGCGGCCGCCGAGCGAGTGTTCGAGGTCTTCGGCACGTCCGTAATTAGCACAATCCGTACGCAGGTTTTAGATCTCCAAGCCAACTTTGAGGCTAGCGACGCACAGGGAACTGTTGCCTACGCAACCCAAATCACTTTGGACCATCCCGAAATTGACAGGGCCACTGCTGCGGCTGACGCTCAGCTCGCTGTCGCGGCTTTCACCGGACACCTTTTGGCCTGACACCATCATCTCGCACGGAAGGCCACCCACCTGGTCCAAATCAGACCCCAACTGGCCGTTCGTGGACAGACAGAAGCCCAGCTTTAGTCGTCAAGTCTTTTCTCCCAGCACGCGGTAGACGGTGGCTCGACTGACACCCAGCGCGTTCGCGATGGTGCTGGCCGATTCGCCGCTCGCATGCATCCGCTGCGCCAGCGCAGATTTCGATGCGTCCAACGCTTTGGGCCGACCAATCGCCTGACCGCGTGCTCGACGCGCCTCACGCGCCGCCGAGCGGCGCTCCCGGCCCAACTCCAGCTCAAGTTCCGCGAGACTCGCCAGGACGCCGGCCACCATCCGACCCGTCGCGTTGGACGTGTCAATACCTTCACGGAGAGAGCGCAAAACGATCCCACCCTCTCCAAGCTCACGGATTGTCGCCATAACTTCCGCAGCGTTACGGCCCAAACGGTCGATGCCGACAACCACAATGGCGTCGCCCTCCCGTGCGTAGTCCAAGAGCGCAGCGAGGCCTGGCCTCTGCTCCCGCGTCGAGGTTCCCGAAAGTCTGTCGGAGTAGACCCGATCGGCATCGACACCCGCTGCGGTCAGGGCATCGACTTGCTGGTCGAGGGACTGGTGCCCGGTGCTAACACGGGCGTATCCAAGTTGAGTACCCGGGGCGGTTGCAGAAGCGGTCATGTACCGAGGATGTCTCAGAAGTCTCAGAACTTCAAGTATTGCGACAATGTTTTTGAGTCAACTTATGAGACATCATGAACTGGCACTGTCTGAAAGCCGGGCGATCCCGACGGGGATGTCTCAATTCTTTAGAAATGAGACACTGTGCGCGCGCCCTCCCCTATGTAATTAGGGTGGTCGGACATCGCGGATTCACGACGTCGACGTGACTCGGCTTGGTCAATACCTCCACGCGGGCCTCATCGATGCTTCGATCAGTTCATGGGACTCGTTAAGAACCGAGCGGCTGAGCTCGAAGACCGGAGATTTGGTGAGATCGAGGGTGGCGTGTGCATTGATCACATCACCGATCCCTGCCTGTCCCAACGTCTTGAAGACTTCGTCACGGAGCACAACTGCGCGGTCTGCGGCACGGCTCGGCCTTCGGAGAAGAATGCCTCGTTCGCCGTTCCGCTAGAGAAACTCATGTATGCAGTGGTCGAAACCGTCAGGCACTTCTACGCAGATGCAGAAGCGGTGTTGCCGTGGGACAGCGAGGACGGTGTACTTGTCGGACCCCAGATCGACACATGGGACGTCGTCGAAGACATTGCTGATGGGGCATTCGACAATGCGTACTCCGACCGAATCATCGAACTGATCAGTTCGGCTATCGGCTATCAAACTACGTGGACATCGTGGTTCACGGCCTCCGACACCGACGGCCTCGATTATGCGTGGGAACAGTTCGCCCAGACTGCGATGCACCAGTCTCGGATGGTTGTCGGCATGGGCTCGCCCACCGATCCTCCCGCCAGGCTGGCCCGCTTCCTAGAGTCCGTGCTGTTGTACGCGACGTCAGATCTGGGACTCGTTAGACAGCTGCCACCCGGAACAGGGTTCTATCGTGGCCGTCTTTGTGAAAACCCTGATTTACTCAACCGACACAGTGACGATCTAGGACCCGCTCCTCCCAAGAAGGCAGCCGCGAATCGGATGTCGCCAGCGGGAGTTGCACTCTTCTACGCGTCAGGTGATCCGCAGACCGCCGTCGCCGAAATAGCAGGCCATGGTGTCGAGCCTCTGGCCGTCATCGGCAAGTTCACTAATACGCGGGGACTCCGAATCCTTGACCTAACAAGCTCGCCGGCGCCTATCTCGCCGTTCTGCCTTGAAAAGCGTGAGCACGCCCGGATGGGACGGTTCCTTTCGTCGTTCGTCCGTTACATCGCTGCACCCGTGATCCCGGACGGTCGGCAACACGTCGAGTACGCCCCAACTCAGCTACTGACCGAGTACCTGCGGTGGGTGCCCGAGCCCAAGCTCGACGGGATCGCACTACCGAGTGCGCAGACAGAAAACTGCACCTACGTGCTCTTCTTCAGTCGATCGGAGTGCGCCACACTTGGTGATCCAGCCGCCGAGTATGACGTAGATGACCCGTTCGACGGTGACGTCGGCGCTGAACCAGCGCTCGCGCTCGACCCCGAGACAGTTATTACCTACCGGGTGGAGCGGCAATATTCCGGCGTAGATGCTGGGCCGTCTCACCGGGCCAGACCGCCTTGGGCGAGTGGTGATGGGGAGCGCCACTAGAACACGGTTTCCCAGATCATGCGATGTTCGTAGCAGTTGACCATAGTGGGACGACCTGAAAGTAGATCTGAGAAACCGCATTCGCCACCGTGGTCTTATTAGCGGTGCTTGTTACCAGGGACTAAGGGTGCCAAAAATGACACAAGATGAGTGGCTCGAAACCCCCGCCGCTGACGCAATCACCAACTTCCTGGCGGTGATTATGGGCACGCTCGCAAGCGGAATGGGCGGAACGATCGGCGGGATCCTGACGAAGATAGGTACTTCGTTCCTCACGTACCTCATGGATGAGGGAAAGGCAGAGCGTGGAGATACCGGTCCGGACGACAAGCTCACACAGAAGCTGCGTCAACAGTTGGACCCTAACCGCGAAGACCCCCGCCGCAATGGTTTGATCATCGTCGCCATATGGAGCGCATTCGAGTCCTCGTTTGATGACTTCGTAAAGGGACTGATCATAGAACGCCCAGAGGCTCTGAGGGACAAGGACATCTCGAGAATCAAGGTCCCGATAACTCAGCTCTTCGCAGACGGTGAGGACAAGGCAGCAGTCGTATTGGACGGAATCAAAGATGCTATCGGGAAAGGTGCAGGGGCCTCCCGGTGCGAGGCGATCCTGAAGTACCTGGATCTGAGTGGTCCGGTACCTCCAGAGATCAAGGATCAGGTTTACCACTCTCAGATGATCAGACATATCTGGGCACACCGCGTTGGCATCGCTGATGCGCAGTTTGTTCAGAAGGCGAAACGACTTGGATTCAGCGAAGGGGATCTCGTTACCGTCGATACGCAGCAACTAGTAAATTATCTCAGCGCCGTAGTCTTCTACGCGATGATCATCATGAATCGTCATAGGCACCTGCATGGATTAGAACCCATAACAGGAATCCTCGACTCGAATGAGAAAGCAAGTGGCACAATGAGAGAGGCGTTTCACAACCTCTATACCACCGAGGATTCGGATCGAATACCTCAGAAGTAAAGTTAGGTGCCCTCAGGCCAGGGGGTGGGGCAAGATCCCTAGCCGGACAACACTTCCGCGACCCTCCGGGTCGTTCGCTGTGCGAACCACGTTTTCGGATAATGTGCCCGAATCCCCAACCCCTGCAATGCGTTTCGCATCAACAGAAAGATCCGAATCGCACTGCAACACAACGTATTTCGGGTGTTAGGTTCATGCCAAGGAAGCATAGCGCGCACTTGAGATTTTGGGGCAACTACCGAAGCAGCACCGGACCTGTTGGTCACTGGCTATCCCCTAGCTACTTCGACCTGAAAAAGTCGGGGTGTGGCGGTGGCTGAAGTGGCCGTTGTTTGACGAGATGATGGCCTCGAACCCTTGGGCAAGAAGGGATCGAGGCCATCGTGCTGAGAACTTTAAACGACCAGCCGTCGTTGTGGGACGCGATACTGCCGTCGGAGCTGCTGGTGTTGCCCGACGAATTGGCGCGGGTGGACAGGCTGCTCGACGACCCAGCGTTCTTCGCGCCTTTCGTGTCGTTTTTCGACGCACGAATGGGGGCGTCCGTCGGTACCGATGGAGACCTATCTGCGGATGATGTTCCTGAAGTTCCGTTACGGGCTGGGTTATGAGTCGCTGTGTCGTGAGGTGGGTGATTCGATTTCCTGGCAACGGTTTTGCCGAATCCCGTTCGGCACACGGGTCCCGCATCCGACCACGTTGATGAAGCTGACCCGCCGGTGCGGCGATGCTGCGGTGGCCGGGCTCAACGATGCGCTGTTGGCCAAAGCCACCGAGCGCAAATTGCTGCGAACCGACAAGGTCCGTGCGGATACCACCGTGGTGCCAGCGGCGGTGGCCTATCCGACCGACTCGGGTTTGTTGGCCAAGGCCGTGGGCAGCATCGCTGGCACGATCACGCGTATTCAAGCCGCCGGCGGAGCGACGCGCACCCGGGTGCGCGACCGCAGTCGCTCCGCGGGGCAGCGGGCCCGTTCGATCGCGGCCAAGCTGCGTCTGCGCGGTGCAGCGGCGCGCGAGGAGGGCCAGGCTGCGGTGCTGCGGATTACCGGGGATCTGGCCGGTATCGCCGAATCGACGGTGCGTGATGCCCAGGCGGTGCTGCGCAACGCCCGACGGAGTCTGCCCACCGCGACCGGTCGGCGTTGCGGCCAATTGCGCCGAGCGATCAATGACCTCGATACGCTGTTGCAACGCACCGCTCTAGTGGTGGCTCAGACCCGCAGCCGGCTGGCCGGAGTGATGCCTGATTCAGCGACCCGGATGGTCAGTTTCCATGACGTCGATGCCCGCCCCATCCGCAAGGGTCGGCTCGGTAAGCCGGTGGAGTTCGGTTACAAAGCCCAGGTCGTAGACAACGCCGACGGGGTCATCCTCGACCACACCGTCGAGACCGGAAACCCTGCTGATGCACCGCAATTGGTGCCGGCCATCGCACGCATAACAGAACGCACCGGTGGTGCACCAACAGCGGTGACTGCTGATCGCGGCTATGGATACGCGTCGGTGGAAACCGAACTGCACGACCTCGGGGTTCGCCGCGTCGCGATCCCGCGTGCCAATAAGCCCAGTGCCACCCGCCGGGAGTTCGAACACCGAAGAGCATTCCGCACCAAGATCAAATGGCGAACCGGATGTGAAGGCCGGATCAACCACCTCAAACGCAGCTACGGTTGGAACCGCACCGAGTTGACCACCCTGACGGGAGCTCGAACCTGGTGCGGACACGGAGTCTTCGCCCACAACCTGGTCAAGATCAGCGCCCTGGCCGCATGAACAGCGCAGACCAGCAGCCCGATCGACCAGCCTCGGCCGTCAGCTCGAGCGCCCTCAGACCATCAACCGTTTTTCAGGTCGAAGTAGCTAGGCGCGTATTGGACCATAGGTTCCGAGTCCACATGGCCGCCCGGTGAGATGATGTTGAGCACATTGGGCCGTACTTGATAGCGCGTTCCGTCGGCTGGGTTGGTGATGTCGAATCCGCTGGATGTGCGGACGGCGTTAGCGAGTTCGATACTGGCTCCGTCGCTCATGCGCACGCCACGGTAGTAATAGTCGCCTGGTCCGGTTTGACAAACCACCACTTGAGATTTGGTGGTCTGCGCCATCAAAGCCGGTGAATTTCCCGGTTCGCATCGGGCGTAGGAGGCCACGAAGCCTTGCCCATCAGTTCCTGGCAGGCCGTACGAAGGAGTTGAGACGGTCGGCTGCGTGCTTGTGGGTGGAATCGCGTTGATATCACCTGTATCTCTGTGCAGGATGCCGGTAGCGGTATCCATTTTCACGCTTGCGGATCGGAGCAGAGGGAGACTGTCCTCCAATTCACCGACGTTTAGGTTCTGACTGCCGGCGATGCAGAAACGACTGGCAGCATCGTAATCGCTGATTGCGCCTTGCAACTCCCTCGTCAGATCGAGGTCGGGCGTCGGCATATGCGCCTGAATATTCCCGGCGGCGTCGTGCAGCTTCTCGCACGCAAACCCGAAGCCGACCAGATCCTTAGCCTGGGCGGCTGTCACCATGTTGCGGCTTGCATCAGCCAATTCTGCGAAGTACGGCTGGACGTCGGCATACCACCTGCGGACCTGCGCACTGACCGGCATAGTCGTCGGTATGACAGTTTCTGTCTTGGCGCTGTTCGGCCGTGACGTTGGAAACCATGGCGCGCACCCGGCAGCGACCAGGCCGATGGCGGCGATGGCGATTATCTGCTTTATGCGCCCTGCCACGACCTGATCGCCCTCCTACCCAGTGGACCGATGACGCCAAACCCCAAGGGGCCGGGGCGATTGCTGCTGCGATGCCAGATGCGCATGACGGAAGATCACGACCAAATCTTCACCCGTGACTACGGCTGAGGAGGTGGTGGGGCTCCCGGAACGGGCGGGTTTATCGGGATCAGTCCCCCAGGACTGGGGGCGGGGGCAGCCGGGTAGTTTATGCACGTTCCGGGACCGTTGCCGGCCGTTCCCAGGGAGGTGCAAACCTGATAGCTCCCGTCCGGGTTAAAGCAGGTGGTGCGCGAACCGATGGGGACGCCCATGTCGGTCACCCAAACAGGAGCCGTACAAGTCTGATTCGGATCAGCATGGGCGAGGCCTTGTCCCAATCCGAACATCGGCAGGATTGCGACAGGGATGCCTACAGCACGGTATATCGCGCGGCGCAACATACCCCCAAACCTCCCTATGGTGCCGTCGATGTTCGGTGACGTCGCCCGATTCGTCGATGGGAGCGTATTCGACCGCGGAGTTGCTCACACGGGAAATTGTGAAAATTCCTGCAATCGATTCCGCAGTCATGTAGCGCCCCCAGGACTGCACATTCCGGCTGGGCAAGCGGGCGGAAGGGTGAATCGCCTCGAAGGATCGTTTGCTGACGTCCAAATAGTTCGGCCCTCAGCGTCCGCTTGCGACCTTGTTTTCGCAGCTCAGGGTATTGCGCTTCGTCATGGCTACGGAAAGACTATGGGACATGAACAGCCTGGTGGCCTTCGCTCCCCCGAACCACTTCGAGGGCTTGGCGACGGGCGACGTGAGTTGGGTGTTCGACGCCTCAGCACTGGTCTGACAACGCTTTTCGCGGCTATGACTCGGCCAGTTTCCGGAGGCGTTTCAACGTTTCGGTCAGCGTGCGCCCCACCTGGCGCACGGCGATCCGATCGGCGATATACCCAAGTATTCCCCCGGGCGCCTGATACGACAGCCGAAATGTCACCCTTGTGCAGCCGTCGCCTCTGTCGCGCAACCGCATTCGCCCGCGCAGCGTTACGCCGGTGATTCCCACCCAGGCGAGGTCGCGGCCGTCGTCGAACTCGACCACCTCGATCACCCCGCCAACGGGTACGGAGCCGATCTTCCAGTGGACGGTGTACCGCGCACCGACGCCGGGTGGTTGGTCGTTCGACGACTCCCATCGCTCCAGATTCGCCATGAACGACGGGTAACAGTCCGGGTCGCTGACAATTTTCCAGACGGCGGCACGGTCGGCGTTGATGACGCAACGGCGTTCGACGCGCATCAGCCGATCACCGGGAATCGTCGTTCGGCGGCCAGCCGGTCGACACCCCCCTGCAGGGAGGCCATCACCTTGTCGTGCACCGCTTGATCGTCGCCGTCGACCTCGATCGGGTCTTGAACCTCGATCACGATCTTGGTGGGCAACGGGATGTGGCCCGCCAGGTCGCTGATGTTGAGGCCCCAGGGCAGCGCCAGCGATATCGGAATGCTCTTGAGTCGGAGCAACCTGTCGGCCATCAGCAACTTGGCCAGCCACTGCCCGCGGTTGAGGAAGAGCGCGCTTTCCTGCCCACCGATGCTCGCGACGGGGACGATCGGTACCCCGGCCTCGCGGGCCAGCTTGACATAGCCCATGCGCCCGCCGAAGTCGACTTTGTGGCGTTCCCAGGAGGGTCGGAACACCTCGTAATCACCGCCGGGGTAGACCAGCAGCGCGGCGCCGGAATCCAGTGCGAGACGAGCATTCTCGGGATTGGCGGCGACCGTGCCGAATTTGCGCAACCATCCCAGTGGCGGTGCGGAGACGACCAGGTTGTGGGCCAACTGGTAGAACGGCCGCTCGACGCCGAAATAGGAGCAGAAGGCGAGCGTGAACACGAAGGTGTCGGGCGGCACGTTGCCGCCGCTGTGGTTGCCCACCAGCAGCACCGGCCCCTCGGCCGGAATGCGATCCAGGCCCCGTACGTCCGCCCTGAAGTAGAACGACGCCAGCAGCCAGGTTCCAGGTAGCTGGTCGCGAATGTAATCCGGATCCCGCTGGTCAAGGTCGGCTTTGGGCACCCACGACACAACCTTGTCGCGAGCCCAATTCAGGACGCCCTTCGCGGTCGCCATGACGGGAGGCATACCCCGGCGTTACCGGGGGTCAAACGCGGTAGGTGCGCGCGGCTTTCTTGCGGGCGATGAGATCGACCACCCCTTGAGTTCGAACCCTGCCTAACCACGTGGAGATGGTCACCCTCGTATTTTGACCATCCAACGTTCTACCGTCAGCTACAAGTACTGCTGGACGCCTCCGTGGCCGTGGCAGGTGCCACTGGCATGCGGGTGTTCGCTGAAAGACCAACTTCCATCTGAGCACTGGGCCGTGGCGCCCTGCGGTTGTGGGCCACCTTTTTGCGGATACGGCACGCAGTCACCTGAACTGGCGGTGTAGCACCCGCCGCTGGGTGACGCGTAGGCCGATGGCACCAACGCGGTGGCGGCTGTGACGATGGCTGCGATGACGAATGCAGCACGGGACAACACGTGCCCAAACCTCCGTCTTCTACCGACAGTTTGGTGACGTTTTCCCGATTCGTCGCTCGAAGCCTATGCGTCCGAACGGCTGACCACATGGGAATTCGTGAAATCCTTCGGCCGGCGGTCGATGAGAGCTTTTGCTAGTCCCCGAGCCCGTGCAGCACCCGGAGCCGGACGGGATCGCGCTTGCCTTTCACTGCCACCCATCCGTGCATGGTTACTTGTGCCGAATCACCAAGCGCCGCTTCGGTATCGGGGCCGATGACCACCTGGCCCGGGTGGGCCAGGCCCTGCAGCCGTGCCGCCAGGTTCATCGTGTCGCCAATTGCGGTGAAGTTGCGTACCTGCAGCGCGCCGACGTTGCCCACCAGCGCAGCACCCGTGTTGATGCCGACCCGAAAGCGCGGCCACTCATCGTGTCCGGCGGCCACCTCCTCGACGACGGCGTGCAGCGCCAGCCCGGCGCGGGCGGCCCGCAACACGTGATCGGGCTGGCGCACCGGAGCATTCCAGATCGCCACCACCGCATCGCCGGCAAAGGGCAGGACGGTGCCGCCGGCCTCGAGGATGACTGGAACGACCGCGCCATAGTAGGCGTTGAGCATGTCGACAACCTGCGCCGGCGAGGTCGCTTCGGTGAATGCGGTGAACCCGTGCAAGTCGGCCATCAACACAGTGATGTCTGCGATCGCGCCTCCCAGGCCCGCCTGGTCGGGATCCGCGACCAGGGCGGTAGCAACCGCGGGTGACATGTAGCTGCGAAACAGGCCGTCGAGGTTCTGGTAAAGCCGCGCGTTCTCCAATGCCATCGAAGACTGCATGGCGAACGACCACAGCAGTGCGATATCGGCGTCCGAGAAGGCGCCGGCCGGTGTTCGGGCCTCAATCATCCCCGCGACCTGGCCCTTGACCGTCAGTGGAAGTTCGAGAACTGCGGGATCCGGACAGCTGTCGCTACGCCTGGCGGCGGACCCCTCCGCAAAGCTGAGTTCGCCGGCGCTCATCCGGCCGATCCGAAAAACGATGTCCGGGAAGGCTTCCGCGAGGGCCGCCAGCACGCGGGCAAGCAAGGCATCCTCGTCCTGGATGACGCTGGTTTCCTGGCCCAAAGCCACGAGCTCGCCGAGCTTGCGGACGCGTTCTCGTTCGGCGCCCACGGTTTCGGCGCTGCGTTTGAGCACTGCCATCTGCTGCTCGGTGATTTCGAACCGGTCGGCAAGGGCGGCGGTGGCCGCGGCGGCCGGCACCCGCTCACCCCGCTCGCGGCGCTGCAGCATGTCAACCATCGATTCCAGCGCCGCCGTGTAGTCGCGGCGCAAAGTGGCGATGGTCTGTTGCGTGGCAAGCGCATCGAAAAGCCCCTTGACGGTGCCCTCGCGGCGGAATTGGACTCGGGCGCTATACGCGATGAAGCAGAAGGCGGTCGTCATCAGCACGTGCCACAGCCACCAGGAGGCATGCCAGCTCATCCCGAACGCAAGGGCCACCGCCGACTCGGAAAGCAACATGAACGCCGTCAGCACCGAGATGACTACCACCGCCGGGCGACGCCGGTAGATCGGAAGGTAGGCAAGCGCAGCGATAGCGAAAAGAGCGGCACCAACCAGCGCCGCACCCTCCTCCACGCGTTCCACCAGCTCTTGATTAGGGAGCCGGTCGAGCGATCCGAACAGGATGGTGACCGCGCAGGCTGCCATCGACGCGCCCACCAGGACCATCAACGAGCGGCGCAGTGCCCACAGGCGGACGCTTCTCTCGGGGCTGAATCTCATCGACGAACCCAGCGCCGCTATTCCCGCCAGCACCAGGCCCATTCGGGTCGGCAACATGAAATCCGCATCGGACGTGTCGAACAGGACGCCGGGGGTGAAGACGGCGTGCACTCCGAAAAAGCCGGCGGTCGTGATGAACACCAGCGACACCAGCCAGAGGCGGGCGTCATCCCGCGCTCGTGATGCCCGGGCGATCAGCGCGCCCAACACGACACTCACGGTCGAGGCGGCCAGCACCAAGATGAAATGGGCCACCCGATTGGCCCACTCCAGGTCGATCTGGGGTTTGTCCAGCAGCAGCCACAACGCCAGCATGGGCAACGCCAGATGCATGAGCCAGTTGGCCGTACGGAGCCTCGATCCCCGGCGTACATCCATCGGCCTGCGACGCCAGGAGCCGGTTCGGTCTGGGCTCACTGTCACGACCGACAACCCTGCGGTACCAGGTCGTAGATGCGCGCGGCGTTCTCGCGGGCGATCAGGTCGACCACCCGGATGGCGTCCGCCTCGTTCCAGTCGTCGCGGTCCACGAATTCTCGCAACACCCGATCAATGCCCCTGCGCCACAAGGCCGTGCCGAGGAAGTGCAGTTCTGCCGGGCCGAATCCGTCGGACGAATACAGGATCTTGGAAAAGGGCGCCATCTCCAGCAATCGAGCAAGGAAGGCTGGTGACCGCGCCCCCAGGTGGTTGACGCTCAAGCCGCCGTCGAGATAGACGTTGTTGAACGCCTGGGCGAGGTAGCCGGCCTCGCGCTCGTAGGGATAGCAGTGCAGCAGGACGATCGGGACGTCCGCCGTGTCGCGCAGAAAGTCAACCAGCAGCAGCGGATTGGCCTTCTGGAGGTCGCAATCACGATCGCCGAACCCGACGTGGAACTGCAGCGGTTTGCCCAGTCGCAGCGCCTGATGCAACCCGAACCGCAACAGGCCCCTGTCCTGCAATCGGGTGCCGCCGCGCTCGCGCCACCGGCTCGCGGCTTCGGCGACCTCCGCCCTCGACGGTTCGCTCAGGTCGCCGTCAAACCCGCCGCGGTAGGCCAGAATCGATTTGGTGCCGACCGCGCCGACGGCGCGCCGGTGCAGGATCTCCTCGAACGCGCCGGCGTAGTCACCCGGCGCCTGTGCGGCCTGCTCGGCCACCTCCTCGAGGCGGACGACCTCGCGCGCACGATCGCCGGACAGCCGGGCCATGTCCGCGACCCCGGCGATATCACTGCTGCCGATCCCGGTGTCCACCAGCCAGTCGCTCACGCCGGCGGCTGCCAGGAACAGCCGCGCCAGCTCCTGCTCCTCGAATTGACTGCGCCGCTCCCAATAGGCCTGCGGGTCGGCGTGTTTGGGCAGCCCCAGGACGGGGGCGCAGTGCGCGCGCATCGCGAATCCGAGTTGTGAGTCGAAGCCCGAGTAATCGATCGGTTCGTTGTTGGCCTCGTTGAGTGCGTTCTCGAATCGCTGCCGGTCTCCGGGCGTCAGCCAGCAACCGTGGACATGCTGATCGACCAGCGCCACTTGACCGATGTGCTGGGACAGGGCGCGGGTGTCGGAGACCATAACCGGTCACAGGCTCCAGGCCATGCGGAATTGGTCCGCCAGCTGCTCGGGCGCCAGGTCGCCGTAGCGCTCCTGTTCCAGGCGGCGAACCGCGACCACCATGTCGACCGCCGGATCGCCCAGGATACGGCGCATGGCCTCCGAACCGTCAAGTGCCGCAATCGCTTCGGCCTGCGAATCGGTCAGGCGCACGACGCCGTCGCGGTCCCGGTCGGAATCGGACAGGACGGCCGGGTCGACCGTGATCTCCGGTGGCAGCGCCGCCTGGCACTTGATGCCGTCCAGGGCCAGCCCGAGGACGGCGGCCGAGGCGAGGTACGGGTTCGCCGACGGGTCGACGATCTTCACCTCGACATTGCCGCCGCGCGGATTTCCCGGCCCGCCGACGACGAATCGCACCGCGGCTTCGCGGTTTTCGGTGCCCCAGCACGCATAGGCGCCGGCCCAGTTGCCGGGACGCATCCGCAGCCCGGAGACAATGGAGCCGCACAGCACGCCCTGGGCCTCCGGCAGACCGCGGACCACGCCCGCTATCGCGTTCTCCCCCTCCTCCGTCATGCCGTGGGTTTCGGGGCCTTCGGAGAACAGCGGGCCTTCCGACGTCGCCAGCGAAAAGTGCTGGTGGGCACCGGATCCGACGCCGTCGGCGAACGGCGCGGGCGACAGGCTGATGCGCAGCCCGTGGCGACGGGCGGCGCGGCCAATGATGAGCCGCATCAGGATCAGCTGATCGGCTGCGGCCACCGGGCTTTGCGGTGACAGCGAGATCTCGAACTGGTTGGCGCCGTACTCGGGGTGAAATTGTTCGATCGCGATGCCGGCAGCCGTCGCCGACCCGATCACGTCGCGCACGAACGCCTCGTGCTCCAGCACGCCGGCCAGGCCGTACTGCGCCCACAATGTCGACGGCAGCCGGTCCCCGTGCTGGCCGACCAGAAGGAATTCGATCTCGTGCCCGATCGCGGCCTCTACCCCGGCTTCGGTGAGTGCGGCCTCGAGACGTCGCAACGTTCCCCGGCTGCAGGCGGGAACCGGCGTGCCGTCCTGAGCGAAGAACGCGGCGGGCGCCCACGCCAGACCGTCACCGACGATGCGCAACGCGGACAGATCGATACAAAGACGTTGGTCCCCCACCACGCCCACGTCGGCGGTGAAGGCGATGCCGGTCTGATCGATGGCGAACGCGTGCCAGGACGGGCTGGCCCCCAGCCCGGGATCTGCGAAGGTGTTGATTCGCTGGATCGGCACGGTTTTGGCCAGGGTGAGCCCGGCAGGATTGACCACGGTGCCGATCACCGTGTCGACGCCTTCGGCTTCAAGTCGGGCAATGGCCGCGGCGGCAAGCGGTGTGCCGGTCATGGCTGTCATTCTCCCAACCTCGGATCTCGCCCTACGGTAAACGGCGTACCCGCACGCTCAGTTCTGCCGGGTAACCAATTCGGCGACGAACCGATCGAGGAAGCCATCCACCGGCGGCCTGCCCACCGGTCGGATGACGAATTTCGTCAATCCCGCCTCGATGTAGGCGTCGAGTCGCCGATGCAGCTGATCCCACCCGGCGGCGATCAGCTCGCCGGGGTCGCGGTCCGGGCGACGTCGGCGCACCGCCGCAGCCAGATCGGCGGGCAATTCCGCGTCGGCGACGGCCAACGAGATCCCGAAGTGGTCGGGTTCGATGCTCCTGCCGGCGTCCGCGGCGGCCCGCTCGATCGCTTCGCGCCCGGCCCGGGCCTCCGCCGGGGTGAGGAAGCTGCCCAGCCAACCGTCGCCCAGCGCGCCGATGCGCCGAAACGCCGCCGGCGCCGAACCGCCCACCCAGATGTCCAGCGGCGGTGTCGGTCTCGGGGCGACGGCCACGTCGGTGACGCTGAAATACCGGCCGTTGAATGTCGCCGACTCCTCGACCAGCGCTGCCCGCAGCAGTCGCAGCGACTCGTCGAACACTGCCGCGCGCTCGCCGTCGGGGACCACGAACACCTCGCGTTCGGCCGGTATCGCCGAGCGCAGACCGAAGACGGGAAGCACCCGCTTGGGCGCGACGGCCGCCAGGGACGCCAATTGCTTCGCCACCAGCACCGGATGCCGCCCCGGCAGCACGG
Organism: Mycobacterium senriense; assembly: GCF_019668465.1. Taxonomy (NCBI): domain Bacteria; kingdom Bacillati; phylum Actinomycetota; class Actinomycetes; order Mycobacteriales; family Mycobacteriaceae; genus Mycobacterium; species Mycobacterium senriense. The sequence continues at coordinate 4,527,911 of NZ_AP024828.1, forward strand.
CCACCGACGTGCCCACCTTCAGCCGGGTCGTCCGCGCGAGCGCATACGCCATGCCGACCACCGGATCGACCGCCGGCGAATACACCAGTTCGGAAAACCACAGCGAGTCCACCCCGCCGGCCTCGAGCTGATCGACGATGGCGGCCAGCTGATCCGGCGCGGTGTCGGCACCCAGGCCGACGCCGAAGCGAATCTTCACCCGCGCCTCCCTCTGAGTTCTCTCACCCACACCGCAACATCACCGCGCCACCATTTGTGCCCGGCGCGCGCGTCATCGCGGGTTGCCCGGGCTCAGAGGGCGGGAAGCTAGCCGCGGCTGGGGATGGTGAGCTTGCAGGCCTGGCCGATGTCGAGGGTCCGCAGCACTCGACCCATGCCCACCCACAGCGCGCAGGACAGGGCCAGGTCGGCCAACAGCTCGTCCGAGAAGTGTTCTGCGCAACGGCTCCAGAAGTCTTCGTCGTCGCGCAGGGCGGTGTGGTCGGTGGCGAATCGGTCCGCGAACTCGGCGGCCAGCCGCTCCTGGTCGCTGTAGCCGGGCCAGGTGGGCCATTCGTGGACGTGGTCGTACAACTCCTCGTCGACGCCGGCGGCGGGTCCGTCTTCGTCACGGGTGTTGACGCAGACGACGCATTCGTTGCGATGGGCGATCACGGCGCGGGCCAGTTCGCGGGTGCGTAACGGCAACCGGTTCTTGGTGTAGACCGCCTGGCTGAAGCCACCCAGCGCGCCGCCGATGTCCGGAGACTTCGCAAACCAGCCGGCCAGGTCGTCGTCAGCAAATGTTCCGATTCGGCTCATGGCGTGATGGTACGCCCGCGTCAAGACCCCGGTCGGGGATGTCGGCGAATGCGGATGGGTACCCGCTAGCGAGCGGCCGACGGGATCGCCACGGTTGGCTGCTCCTCATGCCAATCACGTTGAGCCAGAACGCGATGCGCAACACGTTCCAGTGCGGCCTCTACCGCGCGACGGTCCGGGCGTCCCTCGAAACCCGGTGACCGGGCGAGCTTGTCGACGAGCCACGCCAGCAGCAGCGACTGTACGTAGGCGACTTGCTGCCCCCCGGCCGGCGTGAGCCACAACTGCTCGCCGTCGCGCTGCACGTAGCCGCCGGACACCAAGCGGGCGAAGGTGGGCTCGAGAACCTCGAACGGTACCTGCAGATAGTCGGCCATGTCGGTGAGCCGGGCGGTCCCGTACATCTGTGTGTACCGATTGATCCGCAGGACTCCCCACAGCCCGGCGACGTCGAGCCGGCAATCGGGTCGCATCGCGATGCTGCGCAACCGCATTCCGGTTTCACCGCGCATCATCCGTGCGATCGCGTTCTCCAGCATCTGGTCCGGCGTCTCGCTGGTCGGCATTCCGAACGCATCACCGAGATCGACTGTGCTGTCGTGGAATTCCTGGAGCGGGACCTCGCGCAGGAACAACGCCAGCACGAACCCCACCAGCGCGACCGGAACCGCCCAGAGGAAAACCTGGGTGAGCGACTCGGCATAGGCGGCGACTATCGGGGCGGCCACCTGGCGAGGCAGCCGGTGCAACGCCTCCGGCGACGCGGCGGCTGCGGCCGGCGCGCGGCTGGCCAGCATCGCCGGGCCGATCCGGCTGTGCAGAAAGTTCGTGAACAGCGAACCGAAGATGGCGGCTCCGAACGAGCTGCCGATGGTGCGGAAGAAGGTGACGCCGGAGGTCGCGACGCCCAGGTCATCGAAGCTCGAAGTGTTCTGCACGATCAGGACCAGGGTCTGCATGCACATCCCGATCCCGGCGCCGAGGATGACGAGGAACACCGATTGGACGACAGCGGATGTCGACGGGTCCATCCGCGACATCAAAAAGAACGCCACCGCCATGACGGCGGTGCCGGCGATGGGGAAGACTTTGTATCTGCCCGTGCGGCCCACGATGACACCACTGCCCATCGAGGTGGTCAGCATCCCGATCACCATCGGCAACGTGCGCAGGCCCGACGTGGTGGCCGAGACACCGTCGACGAATTGCATGTACGTCGGCAGGAACGTCAGGGCGCCCAGCATCGCAAACCCGACCACGAAAGACAGCACACAGCAGACGGTGAACACCGAACTCCGAAACAGCCGGACCGGCAGGATCGGCGCGGCGGCGCGGCTCTCCACCCAGGCGAAGATGCACAACGCGATCACCGAGCCGACGAACAGGCCGATGATCGTGGGCGACCCCCACGGATAGGTGGTCCCGCCCCAACTGGTGGCCAGTGTCAGGCCGGCGGCGCCCAGGCCTACCAACACGATCCCGGCATAATCGATGACCGGTTTGGTGCGCTCAGTCAGCGCCGGGATGGCGGCGGCCGCCACGAAGAAGACCACGACCGAGATCGGCACGTTGATCCAGAACGCCCACCGCCAGGTGAAGTGGTCGGTGAAGTAGCCGCCGAGCAAGGGACCGATCACGGTGGTGACACCGAACACCGCTCCCATCGCGCCTTGGTAGCGGCCGCGGTCCCGCAGCGGGATCACCTCGCCGATCAGGGCCATGGCCGTCACCATGAGCCCGCCGCCGCCGATGCCCTGCAGTGCGCGCGACGCGACGAGCATGCCCATCGAACTCGAGAGCCCGCACAGCACGGATCCGGCGACAAAGAACACGACGGCCGTTTGGAACACCCGCTTGCGGCCGAACAGGTCACCGAACTTGCCGACGAGGGCGGTGATGATGGTCGAAGCGAGGAGATAGCTGGTGACCACCCACGATTGATGGCCTGCGCCACCGAGATTGGCGACGATGGTCGGCAACGCGGTCGCCACGATCGTCTGGTCCAGCGCGGCCATCAGCATGCCGAGCAGGATCGCCACGAAGATGAAATTGCGTCGCCGCGAGTCGGCCACGACATTGCCGGGTTGCGAATCCGAAGCGTGGCCGTCCCGAGCCGCTGCTGGTGTCGCCCTCGTCATGCCTGCCTTCCCACGGCGTTCGATGGTAATGAGTGCCCACGGTCAACCGGTGGCAACCAAACCCCCGCGTAAGGCGGCGCTTCGAGAATTAGCTGGGCGGCCGCGACACGCACTGCGCCGAGTACAGCTCGACGCCCAGCTTGTCCATCAACTCGAGCTGGGTCTCGAGGTAGTCGATGTGCTTTTCCTCGTCGGCCACGATCTCTTCGAAGAGGTTCGCGGTGGTGGAGTCCTGCTTTTCCCGGCACACGATGATCGCCGGCTTGAGCCGCTCCATCACGTCGTATTCGATGGCCAGGTCGGCCTCGAACTGCTCGCGCAGCGTCTGGCCGATGCGCAGTGAGAAGAGGCGCTGATAGTTCGGCAACCCGTCGAGCAACAGGATGCGGTCGGTGATTGCCTCTGCGTGTCGCATCTCGTCGAAGGACTCGGCCCGGGTGTGCTCAGCTAACTCGGTGAAACCCCAGTTGTCCTGCATCTTGGAGTGCAGGAAGTATTGGTTGATCGCGGTGAGCTCGCTGGTCAACTGCTCGTTGAGCAGACGCAAAACTTCCGGATCCCCTTGCATTGTCACTCCTAAGGTGTGAGCGGCTGTCGTGTGTTCCGCGGCGGGCGCGCTGGGCTGGAGCGCACAAACCTGGGCTGTAGCAGCACTTTGCCACGGCCGCTTGGAATGTTCCAGCAAGGTTTGGCTGCACTCAGTGACGTCCCGAGTGAAGTAAGTCGCCCCTTGGTTAGGTTAGACTCGGCTTACGGACTTAGGTTAGACTCCACTAATAAGCGGCATGCGCATTCGGCCTCATCGCCATGGTGCCCGATGACTGGGAACGCCAAAGCCGGGGACGAAATCGCACACGCTGGACAGAGCTCTCGACGAAGGGGATTCCGACGTGCAGGAGGTGCGCTGATGTACGTGTGCCTCTGTGTTGGGGCAACCAACCAGACCGTGTGCGACGTGGTCGCACAGGGCGCATCGACCTCCAAAGAGATCGCAGCCGCGTGTGGCGCCGGCGGTGACTGCGGCCGCTGCCGACGCACGTTGCGCGCGATCCTCGCCGCCCAGGCGAAGCTGGAGACGGCTCCGTCGATCTAGCGCGTCAGCGTTTGTTGAAGTCGGCCAGGGCCGCGGCGTTGGCGTGTGCGCCCATCAACTCGGCGAAGTGCGCGTTTTCCCGGGCGGTGGCCGCCACGATCTCCGGCCTGACGGGTTCCATCATGGTGTGCTTGACGGCCATCAGGCTCGAAATCGGCCGGGAGGCAAGGATTTCCGCGTGCTGACGGGCCTGTGCCAGCAGCTCGTCCGGTTCGCAGACACGCCAGACCAGGCCCATCCGCAGCGCCTCTTCGGCGCCGACCCATTCCGACGACAACAACAGCCAGGCCGCGTTCTGCCGGCCCACCAGCTGGGGCAGCAGATATGACGACGCCGCTTCCGGCGCCACGCCCAGACTGGTGAACGGGCACTTCAGCCGGGCGGTCGACGACATGAACGCCAGATCGGCATAGCCGAGGATGGTGGCCCCGATTCCGACCCCCACGCCGTTCACCGCGCAGATCAGGGGCTTGGGAAACGCGCTGAGCGCATCGATCAGCCCGATGAAACCGTGCTTGCCCAGGGTGAAGTCGGGGTCTGTGATGCGGGCCTGCATCTCGCCCAGGTCGGTGCCGGCGGAGAAGCCGCGCCCCGCGCCGGTCAGCAGCACGACCGCGACCTCGGGATCCTCGGCGGCGGCCAGCAGGGCCTCGGCAGTGGCGTCGTAGAGGGCTTCGTTGAACGCGTTGAGCGCCTCGGGCCGGTTCAGCGTGAGGGTGCGTACCCGGTTCTGGTCATCGATTTGCAGCGTCACGCGAGCAGCCTAGCGAGGCTAGCCGTTGCTGTAGACGCGGGTTGGAGCGATGAGCACGACGGCGCGGCCCTCGGCGGCCATCACCCTGTCGTACTCGTCCCAGTCGTCGTGGCTGCCGCCCGCGGCGGTGAACACGTCGCGGAGCAGCAATCGCAACTGGTCGGCGTCGGTCAGCCAGGGGCGGGTGTCGTCGGGGCCGGCCAACTCCGCGCGTCCCTCGACCGTCGCCCACTGCCACCCGCTGCGGAAGGTCACGGCCAGCTGTGGCCGGGCGCGCAGGTTGGCCAGCTTGACCCGGCCGTAGGTGGTAAAGCCCAGGACGGGTTGGCCATTCGCCGGGTGCGGCAACAGGCCCACATTGACCAGCGAAGCCTGCACGGTTCCGTCGGCACGAACCGTGGAGATCACCGCCAGACCGCTTTCTCCCTTGGCCAGTGCCACAGCCTCGTCAAGTGTTGTCATGGCTGGTCCTCACTTCCCGGAAAGGTGTCTCGAACACGTAGCGGCTGGTCGGCACCGTGTCGATGTTCTCGTTGGCGCCGAATGCGGTTGTGCTGGCAACCATCCGGCCCAGCCGGTCCTGTAGCTCCTTGTCATCGGCGGCTCCGAAGAACGTGTGGAGGTCGGTGATGGCCTCGATCGGGAACAACTCCTCGACGATGCCCGCGATTCCCGGCGCATCCGGGGTAAGCGCCCGTACCACCCAATTCTGGGTGTAGCCGAACGTCGACTGCGTTTCGATGGCCACCGAGGTGTGGTCGCGTTGCCAACGGTTCAGCCACGTTGCCTGGTCCATGTCGGCGGGCCGGCGCAGCAGTGCGATGTTGGCCAAGCCCGGTGTGCGAGAACCGGCTTCGACGGCGGGCGCACTCAACGGGACCGACTCGGTCACCAGGTAAGCGGCCAGCTGCTCACATTCCTGGGCGAGGAATTTGAGTGCCGCCGTCGTCTGGTCGCCGTAGCACTGCTGGGTCCACATGCTCACCACGGCGGCCACCGGTGGGTCCAAGGTTGTCAGTGTCATCAGCGAGTGGCGCACGGTGCTGTCACGAACGTTCAACTGCAGCCCGGCGACGCCCAGTTGCAGCAGCGCGTCGGCGACGTGGCCCCGTTGCCGGGCGCACCACGCGTCGTCCGGCTCGGCACGCATCAGCACAGCGATGACCTTCTCCATACGCAGAACTTACAGTCGCCGGCCGGCTATTTGACCAGCCGGACCTGGTGCTGGCTGCCGATCAACCGGCCGATGAGCGCGGCCAGCCGGCGATAGGACTCGTCGCGTCCGCTCGACGAGCGGAAAACCAAACCGATCCGCCGCCCCGGGCGCGGTGCCGCGAACTGCGCGAGGCCCAGACGGCTTCGGGACGCCTCGACCGGCACCGCGCTCTGGGGTATGAGCGTGACGCCCAGACCGCCGGTCACACATTGCACCGCGGTCGCCAATGACGCGGCCCGGGTGTTGGCCAGCTCCGCCCGCACACCCGCCTTGTGGCAGACGTCGAGTGCCTGATCGCGCAGGCAATGTCCCTCATCCAGCAACAGCAGCGGCAGGTCGGCCAGGGCGGTGGCCGGCACCCGGCGCTTGCCCGCCAGCGGATGGCCCGGAGGCAGGGCGAGCACGAAATCCTCGTCATAGATCGGGATCGCGGTGACGCCTGCGCCCTCGGCGGGCAAGGCGATCAGGGCCGCGTCCAGGGCGCCCTCGCGCAACACCGCCAACAGGCGCTCGGTCTGGTCTTCGGTCACCCGCAGCGTGAGCCCCGGCAGCTCCTCGACGACGCCGGCCAGCACGGTCGGCAGCACATAGGGCGCCACCGTGGGTATCAGCCCCAGCCGAATGCCTGCCCGCAGCGGGTCCGACGAGCCCGCGGCCGCGGCGCTGAATGCATCCGCCGCCTCGACGACGGCCTGGGCGCGCGCCAGCAGCTGGGCTCCTTCCGCTGTCAAGAAGACACGCCGGGTGGAGCGCTCAACGAGCTGGGTGCCCAGCCCGGCTTCCAGCGCCGCCAGTGCCTGCGACAACGTCGACTGGCTTACGCCGAGAAACGTTGCAGCGCTGCTGAATTGGCGCTTCTCGGCGACTGCGACGAACGCGCGCAGGCCGGCAATAGTGGGCTGATAACTCTTATCGGGCATGCCTATAAGTCTAGTGGGAAATATCACCTTTACTTCAACTAGGGTACGCGGCAGCATGGTGAAGGAAAGCTAATCTTGAGTAAATCCAAAAAAGGAGCGACATGCCTCTGCTGACCATCGGCGACCAGTTCCCCGCCTACGAGCTCACTGCGTTGATCGCGGGCGATCTGTCCAAGGTCGACGCCAAGCAGCCTGAGGACTACTTCACCACCGTCACCAACGAGGACCACGCCGGCAAGTGGCGCGTGGTGTTCTTCTGGCCGAAGGACTTCACCTTCGTATGCCCCACCGAGATTGCCGCGTTCGGCAAGCTCAACGACGAGTTCGAAGACCGCGACGCGCAGGTGCTGGGTGTCTCGATCGACAGCGAGTTCGTGCACTTCAACTGGCGTGCCCAGCACGAGGACCTGAAGAAGCTGCCCTTCCCGATGCTCTCGGACATCAAGCGGGAGCTCAGCCTGGGCACCGGTGTGCTCAACGCCGACGGCGTGGCCGACCGGGCGACCTTCCTCGTCGACCCGAACAACGAGATCCAGTTCGTTTCGGTCACCGCGGGTTCCGTGGGCCGCAACGTCGAAGAGGTGCTGCGCGTCCTCGACGCCCTGCAGTCCGACGAGCTGTGCGCCTGCAACTGGCGTAAGGGTGACCCGACGCTGGACGCCACCGAGCTGCTCAAGCAGTCGGCCTGATCGCATAAGGTCGGATTGGGAGGCGAGATGAGCGTAGAAAACCTCAAGGAAGCGCTACCGGAGTACGCCAAGGATCTCAAGCTCAACCTGGGCTCGATCACCCGCACCACCGAGCTCAACGAGGAGCAGCTGTGGGGCACGTTGCTGGCCAGCGCCGCAGCGACCCGGAATACGCAGGTGCTCAACGAGATTGGATCCGAGGCGGCCGACATCCTGTCCGCCGAGGCATACAACGCGGCGCTGGGAGCCGCCTCGATCATGGGCATGAACAACGTGTTCTACCGTGGCCGCGGCTTCCTGGACGGCAAGTACGACGACCTGCGCGCGGGGTTGCGGATGAACATCATCGCCAATCCGGGCGTGGACAAGGTGAACTTCGAACTGTGGTCGTTCGCGGTGTCGTCGATCAACGGATGCCCGGACTGCGTGGCCGCCCACGAGCACACGCTGCGCGAAGCCGGGGTCAGCCGGGAAACCATCCAGGAGGCGTTGAAGACCGCGGCGATCGTTTCCGGCGTGGCACAAGCGATCATCGCGTCCCAGACGCTGGCGACCGTCGGCTGATCGCGCCGCCGTGTCCAATGCCGTGAGGGGACCCGCCTGGGTCCAGCACGCCATCTGGTGGCAGGTCTACCCGCTGGGGTTCGTGGGAGCATTCCCCGCACCGCAGTCAAACGAGCCGCCGCAACCGGAGCAACACCGGTTGCGGCGGCTCGTCGACTGGTTGGACCATGCCATCGAACTCGGGGCGTCCGGCATCGCGTTGGGACCCGTCTTCGCCTCGCGCACACACGGTTACGACACAACCGACCATTACCGCATCGATCCGCGGTTGGGTGATGACGCCGACTTCGACCAGCTGGTGGCCGAGGCACATAGCCGCGGACTGCGCGTGCTGCTCGACGGCGTGTTCAATCACGTCGGGGAGGATTTCGCACGCTATCGCGCGGCGGCCGACGACGACGCGGCCGCACGCTGGTTTCGCGGGCGCCCCGGCCGCTTTCACACCTTCGAGGGCCACTCCGGGCTGATCACCCTCAACCACGACAACCCCGAGGTCGCCGACTACACCGTCGACGTGATGGCGCACTGGTTGGGGCGGGGCGCTGACGGCTGGCGACTCGATGCGGCTTACGCCGTGCCGCAACACTTCTGGGCCTCGACGCTGCCGAGGGTGCGCGAACGCTACCCGGACGCCTGGTTCGTCGGCGAACTCATCCACGGCGACTACGCCGCCGTCGTGCAAGCCGCCACCTTCGACTCGGCCACGCAATACGAGCTGTGGAAGGCGATCTGGAGCAGCCTCAACGACGGCAACTTCTTCGAACTCGATTGGGCGCTGCAGCGCCACAACGACTTGCTGACCTGCTTCTCGCCGTTGACGTTCATCGGCAACCACGACGTCACCCGCATCGTCAGCCGGTTGGACTCCGCCGGGCACGTGGCCCACGCGCTGGTGCTGCTGTTGACCATCGGCGGTGTGCCCAGCGTGTACGCCGGCGACGAGCTCGGCTTCCGTGGTGTGAAGGAAGAACGGTACGGCGGTGACGATGCGGTGCGACCCGAGTTCGGCTCTCCCCCACTGCAACTGGATGACTTCGGTGTCGACACCTGGCGGTTGCACCAGTATCTGGTCGGGTTGCGTCGCCTCTACCCCTGGCTGCATGCGGCGTCCACCAGCGCACGGCTGCTGGAAAACCGGCACTACGTGTACGAGACCCGCAACGGCGACGATGCGCTGCTGGTGGTGCTCAACATCGACGACGAACCGCTGCGCGTTTCGCTGCCGAAGCTGGGCACGGCCCGCGCGCAGGTGATCGCCGGATCGGCGGCACCGCCGCCCGAGGTCGTCGACACCGTCATCGTCGAGGCCGGGGGCTGGCGGATCCTGAGCCCGGCCTAAGGCCGGGGTTCAGGCCGTCGGCAGCCGCTCTAGGGTCAGCGGGTCCAGGCGGCCGTCGTAATACTTGTCGAGCACCGCGACGAAGTCCTGGTTGTCGTCGGTGGCGCGGGCGAACAGCGTCATGGACGAGCACAGCTTGAGGTCGTCCGGCGAGCCGAAAATCTGGCCGATCGAGCGCCCCTGCACGGCGGTGACCAGCCGGGAGCACTCACGCAACCGCGGGCCCAGCAGCTCATGGTCCAGGTATGCGCCGGCTTCCTCGAGTGAGGCGATGCCGAACCGGACCGCCATGGCGCTGCCGCCGAGCCCGCGCAGTTGCGGGAAGACGAACCACATCCAGTGACTGCGTTTTCGGCCGGCCCGCAGCTCGGCCACGACGTCGCCGTACACCGGCTCCTGTGCGTCCACAAATCGTTTGAGACCGAACGGGTCGCCTGCCGATTCCATATGACTACGGTTGCACATATGGCAGTCCGACGACGAGTGCCCAAAGTGCGCGACCTCACGCCCCTGCTGCAATTCAAGCGGCCGAGGTTCAACGCGACCAGGCGCCGGCTCGAGGCCGCCTACACCATCGAGGATCTGCGGGCGATCGCCAAACGGCGCACCCCCAGGGCGGCATTCGACTACACCGACGGCGCCGCCGAGGACGAGTTGTCCATCCGACGTGCGCGACAAGCGTTCCGCGACATCGAATTTCATCCGACAATCCTGCGCGACGTCTCCCAAGTCACCGCCGGCTGGAACGTCCTGGGCCAGCCGGTCGCGTTGCCGTTCGCGGTCGCGCCCACCGGTTTCACCCGATTGATGCACACCGAGGGCGAGATCGCCGGCGCGCAAGCGGCGGCCCGGGCGGGCATCCCGTTTTCCCTGTCCACGCTGGGCACCTGCGCGATCGAAGATCTGGTCACCGCCGTCCCGCAGGGCCGAAAGTGGTTCCAGCTCTACATGTGGCGCGATCGCGAGCGCTCGATGACGCTGGTGAAGCGCGCCGCCGCCGCGGGATTCGACACATTGCTGGCCACCGTCGACGTTCCCGTCTCCGGTGCCCGGCTGCGCGATAACCGCAACGGCATGACGATCCCGCCGACGCTGACGCTGCGCACCGTGCTCGACGCGGTGCCACACCCGAAATGGTGGTTCGATCTGCTGACCACCGAGCCGCTGGCATTCGCCTCGCTGGATCGCTGGCCGGGCACGGTCGCCGAATACCTCAGTACCATGTTCGATCCCAGCCTCACCTTCGACGACCTGGAGTGGATCAAGGCGCAGTGGCCCGGCAAGCTCGTGGTGAAAGGGATTCAGACACTCGAGGATGCGCGCGCCGTCGTCGACCGCGGCGTCGACGGCATTGTGTTGTCCAATCATGGCGGGCGCCAATTGGACCGGGCTCCGGTCCCCTTCCACCTGCTGCCCACGGTCGCGCGCGAAGTCGGCAATCACACCGAGATCCTGGTCGACACCGGCATCATGTCCGGCGCCGACATCGTCGCCGCGATCGCGCTGGGCGCCCACTGCACGCTGGTCGGGCGGGCCTACCTGTACGGCCTGATGGCCGGCGGCGAGGCCGGGGTGAGCCGCGCGATCGAGATCCTTCGCAGCGGAATTCTGCGGACCATGGCGTTACTCGGCGTCACCTGTCTCGAAGAGTTGTCGCCCACCCACGTAACGCAGCTGCAGCGGTTGGGGCCGGTCGAGCCGCCAGTGTGAAGCCAACCGCACACTCGCTGCCCGATGTGAGGCTGGCCGCACACTCGTGACGGCCAGGCGTCGCCGGGAACAAACCGTGGCCGGGCTGGGTTAAGCGCATCAGACTCAACTTTTGGAGGATTTGATGGCTGAAGCCAAGTCGGTGCCGGTGCTGTTTGTCACTGACACCATCGTGCTGCCCGGAATGGTGGTGCCGATCGCCCTGGACGACGCCGCCCGCGCGGCGATCGACGCCGCTCAGGCGAGCGAATCGGGACAGCTGCTGATCGCCCCCCGGCTCGAGGACCGCTACCCCTCACACGGCGTGATCGCCAAGATCCTGCAGGTCGGACGCATCGCCGGCGGCGGCACCGCCGCGGTGGTGCGCGGCGAGCGCAGGGCCCAGATCGGGGCGGGCGCGTCCGGACCCGGCGCGGCGCTGTGGGTCGAGGTGACCGAGGTCCCCGAGGCCGAGACGACCGACGAGATCAAGGCCATGACGGCGGAGTACAAGAAGCTGCTGCTGGCCATGCTGCAACGGCGCGAGGCCTGGGAGATCATCGACTACGTCAATCGGCTGACCGACCCGTCGGCGTTGGCCGACACCTCCGGTTACGCGTCCTACCTGACCAACGCGCAGAAGCGGCAGCTGCTGGAGACCGTCGATGTCGCCGAGCGGTTGCGCGTGCTGATCGATTGGACCAGCGACCATCTCGCCGAAGTGGAGGTCAGCGACAAGATCGCCGAGGACGTGCGCGAGGGCATGGAGAAGACGCAGAAGGAGTTCCTGCTGCGCCAACAGCTCGCCGCCATCCGCAAGGAACTGGGCGAGGGCGAACCCGACGGTTCGGACGACTACCGCGCCCGCGTGGAGGCGGCAGAGCTGCCCGAAAAGGTGCGCGAAGCCGCCATGCGTGAGGTCGGCAAGCTGGAACGCTCCAGCGACCAGAGCCCGGAAAGCGGCTGGATCCGCACCTGGCTGGACACCGTGCTCGACCTGCCCTGGAACGTCAAGAGCGAGGACTCGACGGATCTGCAGGCCGCGCGCGAGATCCTGGACGCCGACCACCACGGGCTGGACGACGTCAAGGACCGCATCGTCGAATACCTGGCCGTGCGCGCGCGCCGCGCGCAGCGCGGGCTGCAGGTGGTCGGCGGCCGCGGCTCCGGTGCGGTGATGGTGCTGGCCGGCCCTCCCGGCGTCGGTAAGACATCGCTGGGCGAGAGCGTGGCCCGGGCGTTGGGCCGCAAGTTCGTTCGCGTCGCCCTGGGCGGTGTGCGCGACGAGGCCGAGATCCGCGGGCACCGGCGCACCTACGTCGGCGCGCTGCCGGGCCGCATCGTGCGTGCGATCGGCGAGGCCGGGTCGATGAATCCCGTTGTGCTGCTAGACGAAATCGACAAGGTCGGTTCCGACTACCGCGGCGACCCGAGCGCGGCGCTGCTCGAGGTGCTGGACCCCGCGCAGAACCACACATTCCGGGATCACTACCTGGATTTGGACCTGGATCTGTCCGACGTGGTGTTCCTGGCCACCGCCAACGTGATCGAGAACATCCCGTCGGCGTTGCTGGACCGCATGGAGCTGGTGCAGATCGACGGCTACACCGAGGACGACAAGGTCGCCATCGCGCGTGACTACCTGCTGCCCCGGCAGCGGGAGCGCGCGGCGCTGACCGAGGACGAGGTCGCGGTGACAGACGCCGCGTTGCGCAAGATCGCCGCCGACTACACCCGCGAGCCGGGAGTGCGGCAGTTCGAACGACTGCTGGCCAAGGCGCTGCGCAAGGCGACCACCAAGCTGGCCGCCGACCCGGCGCCGCTGTCCATCGACGAGCCGGATCTCGTTGACTACCTGGGTCGTCCGCGGTTCATGCCGGAATCGGCCGAACGCACGGCGGTGCCGGGCGTAGCCACCGGCCTGGCCGTGACGGGCCTTGGCGGCGACGTGCTCTACATCGAGGCCGGCGCAACCGACGGTGAGCCGGGTCTGCAACTGACCGGTCAGCTGGGTGACGTGATGAAGGAGTCGGCGCAGATTGCGCTGTCCTACGTGCGTTCCCACGCTGCCGAGCTGGGTGTCGACCCCGAGGCGCTGGACCGGCGCATCCACGTGCACGTGCCCGCGGGTGCGGTGCCCAAGGACGGCCCGTCGGCCGGTGTCACCATGGTCACCGCGCTGGTGTCGATGGCGACCGGACGCCAGGTTCGCTCCGACGTCGGGATGACCGGCGAGGTCACGCTGAACGGCCGCGTGCTGCCCATCGGTGGCGTCAAGCAGAAGTTGCTCGCGGCCCAACGTGCCGGTCTGTCAACGGTTTTCATCCCGGCGCGCAACGAGCCCGACCTGGATGACGTGCCGGCCGAGGTGCTCGACACGCTGGACGTGCGGCCCATGACCGATGTCGCCGAGATCGTGGCGCAGGCGCTGGAACCGGCGGCCAACGCCGCCACGGCGGCGGCCTGACGCCGATTGAACCCAGGTTCAGCCGTTGCTGACGCCGCGCCCCGGCGGATGCCGAGAGGGTTTCGGTCTCCCCGGGGCGGGGCCAACCGGGCGACTACCCGGGCGTATTTGACCCGGACGTAAACCAGTGGGCGTTTTCCCTGCCCGGTGGTCAATTCGTCGCCTACGTGACGTAGTACCGCACAACGAGACGGCCGCCGCGCATGCGGCGGCCGTTCCCGTTGCGGCAGAATCGCGGGGTATGAGTGACTTCGCGAAACTGAAACGGCAAGTCGTCCATCGCGTTCAACGGCTGGTGGTCAACCCGGTGGGTCGTCAGTTGCCCATGACCATGTTGGAAACCACCGGCCGCAAGAGCGGACAACCCCGGCGCACCGCGGTGGGCGGGCGCGTGGTGGGCAACCAGTTCTGGATGGTCTCCGAGCACGGCGAGCACTCGGACTATGTCCGCAACATCAAAGCCGATCCCGCCGTCCGCGTGCGGGTCGGCGGCCGGTGGCGCAACGGCACCGCGCACCTGCTGCCCGACGACGACGCCGTGCAGCGGCTGGGCAACCTGCCGCGACTGAACAGTGCGGTGGTGCGCCTGATGGGCAGCGACCTGCTGACAATCCGCGTCGATCTGGACTGACGCGGCCACACATGTCGGGCCGCGGGATTAGGGTCGCAACATGGCCTACGACGAAGACCTGGCCAACCGGATCCGCGAACTCGTGGGCACCGAATCGGGCGTCGAGGAAAAGCGCATGTTCGGCGGCCTGGCATTTCTGATCAACGGCAACATGTCGGTGGCCGTCAGCGGGCAGGGCGGGCTGCTGGTGCGGGTGCCGCCGCAGGACACCGACAAGCTCGTCGAGCGTGCGCACGTCAGCCCGATGGTGATGGCCGGGCGGGAAGCCCGCGGCTGACTGCGCGTTGCAGCCGGCGGCGTGCAAACCAAACGCCAGCTTGACAGTTGGGTCGCCCGCGGAGTCGGTTACGCGCGCAGCCTGCCGCCCAAATAGCGGGTCCGTTTGTTCGCGCAGGGCGCGGGTACGCGGGTGCGTATGGACAAGCGGGTGCGACGACTGCTCGACGTTGCCGGCACGACGTACGCCGCGCAGGCGCGTATCACGATGAGCGACAAGCCGATGCCGCTGTTCCAGCTTTTGGTGCTGTGCATGCTGGCCAGCAAGCCGATCGATGCGGGCATCGCCATGGCCGCCGCGCGTGAACTGTTCAAAGCCGGCCTACGGACACCCAAGGCCGTGCAGCAGGCGGACCGGCAGACCATGATCGACGCGTTCGGACGCGCGCACTATGTGCGTTACGACGAGAGCTCGGCGACCCGGCTGGCCGATATGGCCGGGCGGGTTCGCGACGACTACGCCGGTGATCTGCGCCGGCTGGCCGAGCGCAGCCAGCACGACCCGGCCGCGGCCAAACGAATGCTCAAGCAATTCAAGGGGATCGGCGACACCGGTGCCGACATCTACCTTCGTGAAGTTCAGGACGTGTGGACGTGGGTGCGGCCGCACTTCGACGACCGCGCCACCGGCACCGCCAAGCAGCTGGGCTTGCCCGCCGAGCCGAAGGAACTGGGATCGCTTGCGCCGCGGGACAATGCACGGCTAGCCGCCGCTTTGGTCAGGGTGTCGCTGGACGACGATGTGCGTCAGCGGGTGACCGGCTGAGCGGCCCGTGACCATACACATCGGTACCTCGGGGTGGTCGTACAACCACTGGGTGAACGTGCTGTACCCGACCGGAACGCCGTCGGGACGCCGGCTCGCCCGCTACATCGAGGTGTTCGACACCGTCGAGCTCAACGCGAGTTTCTACCGGTGGCCCCAGGATTCGACGTTCACCGGCTGGCGCCAGCAGTTGCCGGAGGGCTTCACCATGTCGGTCAAGGCGCACCGCGGCTTGACGCACTACCGCCGGTTGGCCTCACCCGAGCCGTGGATCGAGCGGTTCGAGCGTTGTTGGAATCTGCTTGGTGATCGGCACGGGGTGTTGCTCGTGCAGTTGCACCCCGAGCAGCAGCGCGACGACGCGCGCCTGGATTCGTTCCTGGCCCTTGTGCCCGAATCGATCCGCGTCGCGGTCGAATTGCGTCACCCGTCGTGGAACGATCCCGCCGTGTTCGAGTTGCTGGAACGCCGACGCGCCGCCTATGTGGTGATGAGCGGCCTCGGGCTGGAGTGCATCCCCCGGGCGACGACCGACCTGGTGTACATCCGGATGCATGGCCCGGATCCGGACGCCAACTATGCCGGTTCCTATTCCGACGACGACCTACGGCGCTGGGCCGATCGCATCGCCGGGTGGGACGGCGACGGGAGAGACGTGTGGATGTATTTCAACAACGACCTGGGCGGGCATGCGGTCCGCAACGCGCTGGCCTTGCGCGATCTTTTGGGTTGAGCGCTCGCGCGTAGGCTGGAATTCTTCGAAAGAAGGGAGCGCCATCATGGTCAGCTCGACCAGCTTCGTGATCGTCGGCGGTGGACTCGCGGCAGCCAAAGCCGTAGAAGCATTGCGCGACAACAACTTCGACGGTCGCATCACGGTGTTCGCCGAAGAGGAGCATCTGCCCTACGAGCGGCCCCCGCTGTCGAAGGAGTATCTGGCCGGCAAGAAGTCATTGACCGATTTCACCGTGCAGAACTCCGACTGGTATCGGGACAACAACGTCGACTTGCGGCTGAGCACCCGCGCATCGGAGCTGGACGCCGCCGGCCACACCGTGAGTCTTGCCGACGGCACCACCGTGGGTTACGACAAGCTGCTGCTGGCGACCGGCTCGGCGTCGCGGCGTCCGCCGATACCGGGCTCGGACGCCGGCGGCGTCCATTACCTGCGCACCTATGAAGACGCGGTGGCATTGAATTCCGTTCTGGCCGAAGGCGCTTCGCTGGCCGTCGTGGGCGCCGGATGGATCGGCCTGGAAGTGGCCGCGGGCGCGCGCCAGCGCGGCGTCGACGTCACCGTGGTCGAGGCGGCCAGCCAACCTCTGCTGGCCGCGCTGGGCGAAACCGTCGGCGACGTGTTCGCCACCCTGCATCGCGAGCACGGTGTGGATCTGCGGCTCGAGACCCAGGTCGAGGAGATCACCAGGGCAGACGGAGCCGCGACCGGCTTGCGCACCCGCGACGGCGCCACGATCGCGGCCGACGCCGTGCTGGTGGCCGTTGGCGCCAAGCCGAACACCGAACTCGCCGAACAGGCGGGTCTGTCCATGGGCGACGGTGGGGTACTCGTCGATGCCTCGTTGCGCAGCAGCGACCCCGACATCTATGCGGTCGGCGACATCGCCGCGGCCCAGCATCCGCTCTTCGGCACCCGGATCCGCACCGAGCACTGGGCCAACGCCCTCAAGCAACCCGCGGTCGCGGTGGCCGGAATGCTGGGCACGCCAGGCGAATACGCGGAGCTGCCGTATTTCTTCACCGACCAATACGACCTCGGCATGGAATACGCCGGGCACGCACCCGAATTCGAACGGGTGGTGTTCCGCGGCGACGTCGCCGGCCGCGAGTTCGTCGCGTTCTGGCTCGACGGCGACGACCGGGTACTGGCCGGAATGAACGTCAATGTCTGGGATGTGCTCGACGACGTCAAAGCTCTGATCCGGGCCCAAACCCCGGTCGACGTCGACAAATTGCGCGATCCGCAGTCGCCGCTGGCCGACCTGCTCGGCTGAGTGTCAACCGGCGGTGCGCTCGCGGTCGGGCGCGTCGGCGCTGCGCGGCACCGGGGCCCAGGTCCCGTCGATGACGTCAGGCGGGCATTGCACCTGTAACCGTTCCCGCTCGGTGCGGCGGCGCTTGATTCGCAGCCGCGCGTCACCGGGCAGGGTGACCAATTCGTTGCAGGTCAAGTAATACATGTCGTCGACGTCGTCGATCAGATCGGCCTCGACTCGCAGGGAACCCAAGGCGCGCAGTGTCATTCGGAGTTCGTGCGTGAACCGCATCGTGGCGTCGTGGGCCAGCTCCCGGGAGCCCCGGGCGCCGGCGGGAGGTTCGCCCGGCGTCGGCGTCGGCGACGGTGCGGGCACTGCGGCGGCGGCCGCGGCGGCGATGAGCAACATCGTCGGGTCGTCGGCGAACGTCCTGCTGGACAACTCGGCCTCGCCCGGACCGCGGTGCCCGATCCGTGCGACGGCGGCATCCACGACGGCCGCGGTCTTCGGCGACAAGGCGCGAATGCTCCCGAGGTTGCCCTCCTGGGCCAGCGCACTCAACGGCGGGTCGGACCGCAGCGCGGCCGCCAACCCGGCGATTTCGGCGGCGACGAGGCCGCTGTCGGTGATCATGCCCACCCCGGGCACGCTGCGATGCACCTGGCTGCGTACCGGCGTCGCGGCGCTGACGCCGGCATCGATCAGCCACAGCGCGTTGAGGATCCAGCCTTGATGGATGCGGTCGCGCAACAGCCGGAGCCGAACTTCCAGTGCCGCCTCCGGCAACAGCGAGAGTTGGCCGGCATCGAGGTGCTCCGCGGCGGCCGCGGCGGCGTAGGCGCGGGTGTCGGCCCGCAGATGGCGCAGCAGGCCCACCGACCGTCCCGCCGCCACCGCCTTGGCGACCGAGCCGAGCGCTCCGCTCGCCAAGGCCGGCTCACCGAACGGCAGCGGATCCCCGACGTGGGGCCGGCCGACCAGGGCGTCGCGGGCGAGGGCCTCGTGGTCCCAACCGGGCAGCTGGGAGGCGGCGACCAGGTTGACGGACACCCCGACGTAGGGGCGGTGGCCGAAGACCGCGATGGCCCTGCTGCCCCACTCCTCGTCGATCGCGTCGCCGAGCGCAAGCGCCCGACCCAACGCCCGGCTCGCGGCGCGCAGCCCGCTCAGCTGGACGTCCAGCGTTATCGGCGTGAGAGGTCCGGGCAGCGCCCGGTTGAGGGCGGAGTTGCTGAAGACCGGAAACCGCGGATCGATCTGGTCGTCGAATTCGCCCTCGATGCCTTCGGGCGCCGCGCTGTGCGCGTCATCGGCCGGCCGCCGGGCGTGCGCCAGCACCTCAACCGGGAGCGCGAGCCGTCCGCCGTGGTTGATCGCGCCGGCGGTATCGAGTCGGCGGCCGACGAGCCCGCGCGCGGTGTCGGCCACCGCGTCGAGCGCGTGCCAGCCGAACTCGAACAGCCAATCTTCCTGTGCTGCAGAGATATTCATGTCCGGGACCAGCTGCGACCAGCTGCGCACCCGATGCAGCCGGGCCCGCGCGTCGGTGGCTCGCAACATCCGCCAGGCGGTGATCAGATTGACGGTGTCCGGGCTGGCGAGGTCCACCACACCAGTGCGGTCGGTGTTGAGTGCCAGCACCAGAAAGCGCATCAGGTCGTCGAGATGAAGCACCCGCAAGGGCTGGGCCGAGACCTTCGCGCGCACCAGGGTGGCCACGGTACGGCACACCATCCAGTCGAGCTGGCGACCGACCGGTGGCGCGATCCGGACGACCACGGTGGGTCCCCAGCTCGAGGACACCAGGTCCTCGGCCGGCCGGTACAGCTCGGGACGCCCGGCGGCCTGCGACACGAACAGCAGCCGGGAGCCGGCGCGGGCGGCCGCATCGGTCACCCGCGCGAGGCCGTCCATGTCCGCGCTGCCGGGAACGGACGGGTCGATGGGGGCCAGGTGGATCACCGCGTCGGCCTCGTCGGTCAGCTCCCGCAGGACCCGGTCGCGCAGCGGCGCGCAAACGAACTCGACGTTGCGGTCCAGGCACGGATGGGGAAGCTCAGCAATGCCGGTGACCGTGTGCCCCGCAGCGACCAGCTGCCCAGCGACCAGCCGCCCGAGTGCGCCGGTGGCGTCGGTAACCAGGATGTGCACCTGGGCTCACCTCCCCCAACCCTCAGTACTCAACAATAGGCAAGTAGGCACTGGCTACGCGACCGTTAGTCCGATAACAGTTCGGTGACCTGCCGTGATGCCGTGGGCCGGGACTACCGCAGCGTCGCGCTGCCGTCCGCGGCGACGGCAACCTTGGCGCCACCGATATCTTCACGCACCGAGGCCTGCGCCGCGGCGCGATCGGTGACGACGGCCAGCGCGCGCGATCCGTCGGGCGTACGTACGGCCAGAAAGGCCTTCTCGGGCTGACCGTCGCGGTCGAACGGCGTCGTCCAGGCCTCGACGGTGCCGACGCCTTCCCACTCCACCACCGCGTCCGTCGTCGGCTCCCGATCGACGGCCGGTTGCGTGTCTTCCCAACGGAATTCGGCCGGCGGCTCGGTGCTGTAGACCCCGAAGCTGTGTTTGGTCAGGTAGCCGCCGTTTGCGGTGATCAGGCCGCGCCGGCCCGGATTGGCGATCAGCAACTCCGCCATGGTGGCAATCGAATGCATCACGTAGTTGCTCCACGGCCCGCCCGCGAACGTCAACCCGCCGGTGACCGTCAGCGGTCGGGCGGGATCGTCGTCGCTCAGCCCGAGCTCGGCCGCCGCCACTTGAACCGCGGACGGAAAGCAGGAGTACAGGTCGACGTAATCGATGTCGTCGATGCCGAGCCCGGCCAGCTCCAGCGCCCGCGCGCCGGCGATCCGGATCGCCGTCGACCGGTGCAGTTGGTGGCGCTCGGCGATGGACGCGGTGTCGTGGGCGTCGGTGCCCGCGTGCGGGTACACCCAGCGCTCGGCCGGGATCTTCAGCCGGGTGGCCTCCCCGACCGACGTCAGGACCAGCGCCGCACCCTGGTCGACCATGTTGTTCGAGTTCATCAGCTTGGTGTAGGGCCAACTGATCATCCGGTTCTGCGGACCCGCCTGGCTGATGTCCTCGGCGCTCGACGCTTTGCGGATCCAGGCGTTCGGGTTGTCCACCGCCACGGCGTTGAACCGTGCCCACAGCGCCCCGATGCGCTTGAGGTGGTCGTCGATCGACTCGTCGTTCGCTACCCGAAGCGCCTCCTCGAAAATCGGATAGACGTAAGCCGGCCGGTCGAGCGAGATCCTGATCTCGGCGTCGCCGGCCATCGCGACGTCGTCACCGCTGATCTCGGCCATCGGGACCGAGCGGTCCTGCTCGGTCCACACCAGCTTGCCGCCGTTGGCGCGCAGTCCCCGCCTGGTACGCCAGGTTTCGGCG
The DNA here is from genome assembly GCF_019668465.1 of Mycobacterium senriense. NCBI lineage: Bacteria > Bacillati > Actinomycetota > Actinomycetes > Mycobacteriales > Mycobacteriaceae > Mycobacterium > Mycobacterium senriense. The sequence continues at coordinate 4,548,653 of NZ_AP024828.1, forward strand.
CCCGCCAGCAGCACCACCCCGGCGTGGCCGCGCTGGATGTCCAGGCAGGCCTGGTTGACCAGTGACTGCGGCACGTTGCCGCCGACGGGGCTGTACAGCGTGCTGAAGTCGGACGCGCCGATCCGCTGGCCGAGCAACAGGCCCGCGTCGCGGTACTGGGCCGACAGGATGTTCACGATGCGGATCGAATCGACGGCCTCGATCACCGCGGCATCGGCGGCTTGCTCGGCCGCCGCCACCATCAGGTCCATCGGCTCGACCGAGCGGGTCTCCGGGTCGATCTCGTCGCGATGGTTGACCTGGCCGAAGCCGATCAACACCGGGGTCCTGGGGTCGACACTCATGCAAACGAATTTAGCGTGGCTATGAATCCGCGCCGTCGGGCGGGACGGACAGGACGCCGTCGTCGATCAGGCGCTGGATGTCCGCGGGGTTCATTCCCAGCACGCTTCGGCAGATCTCGACGGTGTCCTGGCCGGGCAGCGGCGCCGGGGCCTGCCGGGCCGCCGGGATGTGGCGGTACGGCGCCGGGCCCGTCTCGGCCGGCAACGGGCTCTCGATCAGCGGATGCGTCATGGGGCTGTACACGTTCCGCGCGATCAGCTGTGGGTCCTCGAGCACATCCGGCGGGCGGTTCATCGGCCCGGCGGGCACCCCGGCGGACTGCAGCAGCTCGGCCGCCCGCAGCGGGGTGCGCGTGCGGGTCCAGCCGGAGACCAGCTCCACCAGCTCGTCGCGATGGTTCAGCCGCGCTTCACCGGTGGCGAAGCGCGGATCGTCTGCCCATCCGGCATGGTCGAATACCGAAGCGGCGCGGCGCCATTCGTCGTCAGAGCGGATCGAGATGACGCACCATTCGTCCTCGCCCGCGCAGGGGTAGACCGCATGCAGGCTGGTGTCCTCGCGGATCTGTGCGACACCCGCGGCCAGCGCGGCCTGGGTGACGTACAGCGTGTCGAGCTGGTTGACCACGACTTCGGCCTGCGAGATGTGCACGTGGGCTCCGCGCCCGGTCCGGTTGCGGTGGATCAGCGCGGCCAGCGCGCCGATCGCCGTGACCCGCCCCACCACGTGGTCGGGGAATACCGTCGTCGCGTCGTAAAACCCGTGCCTGCCGGTGTCGGCTTCGCCCGGCGCGCCGTCGGACGTCCAGAGCCGGGTAACCCCGGTGGTGGCGCGGACCAGCGGGCCGTAGCCCAATCGGGCGCTCCACGGGCCCGTGTCGCCGAACGCGCTGCTTTCGGCCAGCACGATCCGCGGGTTGACGGCGCGCAGCTGATCGTAGGAAAACCCCAGTGCCGTAAGGGTTCCCGGCTTGAAGTTGGCGAACACTGCGTCGGCCTCGGCCACCAGGCGGGCGAAGATCTTCTTGCCCTCGGTGCTGCGCAGATCCAGTCCCAATCCGCGGTTGTTGCGGTGCGTCCAGGCGAACGACTCGCTGATGGCGTCGCCGACCCGGGCCTGCCGCAATCCGTCCGGGTAATCGACGCTTTCGACCTTGATGACGTCGGCGCCCAGGTCGCCGAACAACCGGCTCAGCTCACCACCGGCGACGATGATGCCCAGATCGAGGATCCGCAGCCCGGCAAAGGGGTAGTCGCCGAGCCGGCCCGAGGACGACGGGACCACCGACGGAGTGCCCCGCCAATAGGGTTCGTCGTGGCCCGCGGCCGGCGCCGGCGTGCGAAAACCCGCGCGCCGGCCGTCGACGACGAAATATCCGGTCGGCACGCTGGTGCGCACGCCGGGGACGAGTTCGGCGTCGGTGATGGCGCCCACCGCCTGAAAGTGCTCGGACCCCAGGATCCGCGCCGGTGTCAGCACCGCGGCGATCGGCACCCCGTTCGCCTGTCCGGCGGCCACCAGGTCCTTCATGGTCTGCGCGGCGAACAGTTCCCGGATGAGTTCGCTGATCCGGGGCCAGGCCGCGAACCGCGCACCGATCGCGTCGTATTTCGGGTCCTGGAACTCCTCCGGCTCCCCCAGCCAGCACCGCAGGCCGCGCCACTGCCGCGGCGCCATCACGCACAGCCGGACGTAGCCGTCCTGGCAGGGGTAGATCGGGTAGGCGTCCTGGTTCTTCGGCCGGCCGCGCCACCGCCCGCTGCGACGGACCCCGGCGGCGGCCTGACCGTGTGCTCCGAAGGCGGGATCGAGGGCCATGACGACGGCGTCGAACCAGGAGAAGTCGATGTAATCGCCTGTGCCGCAACGTAATCGGTTATAGTACGCCGCGAGCGCTGCCCACGCCGCCTGAACCGCGGCGGTCGCCGATGCGATACCGTCCGGCGGCAGCACGGGGGTGCCGGTGGTGGGACCGGAGCGCGACAACGCGCCACCCATTGCATACAACACGGGATCGGTGGCACGCCACGACGACCGCGAACCCGTCGCACCGAAGTCGGTGATCGACAGCACCACCAGGTGCGGATAGCGGGCCGCCAGCTCCTCGCCCGAGGTCCCGAACATGGCTCCGCGTTCGTCGGCGCCGGTGTCCACGACGATGTCGGCCTCGGCGGCCAAGTCCAGGAAGCGGTCGCAGTCCTCGTCGTCGAACGGATCGAGCACCGCGCTCCGCTTGTTCGCGTTGTGCACCGCGAACGGAATGCTTGCTCCCCGTAGCGTGGGCAGCGCATCGCGTCCCAGGCCACCGCCCGGCGGCTCCACCTTGAGGACGTCGGCGCCCAGGTCGGCGAACAGCCGGGTGACCGCGTCCGCGACGCCGCTCGACAAGTCGAGGACGCGAACGGCATCGAGCAATCCGTCGGCCATCTGGACACCGTACCTGCCTGGTCAGGCCTTGCCCGGCGGCCGTTGCCGGCGCCGATCGGCCACCGCGGCAGCCAAAGTGCCGGGTGGGCAAGCTGATTCGGCGGGCGCGTGGTCGGCTTTGGCGCACGGTTCAGTCGATGGTCGGCGTCGGCTATCGTCACAGGCCGATCAGCCCGACCCGTCCGTCGTCGCATGGAGGCATCACTATGACCGCGCACCTGAGCTACGTGGAGGCCGTGGTGGTCGGCGCATTCCAAGGCGTGACCGAGCTGTTCCCGGTGTCCAGCCTGGGGCACGCGGTGCTGGTGCCGGCGCTGGTAGGCGGGCGATGGGCCCAGGACCTCAGCGTGTCCGCGCCCAAGTCGCCGTACCTCGCGTTCATCGTGGGCCTGCATGTGGCCACCGCCGCCGCCCTGCTGGTGTTCTTCTGGCGCGACTGGGTGCGCATCCTGACGGGGTTTGTCACCTCGCTGCGGCATCGGCGGATCCAGACGCCCGACGAACGGCTCGCCTGGCTGATCGTGGCGGGCACCATCCCGGTGGGCCTGGCGGGGCTTTTGCTGGAACAGCTGTTCCGCACCACGCTCGGCAAGCCCGTACCCGCGGCGGCCTTCCTGTTGCTCAACGGCATCGCCCTATATGTCGGCGAGGTGCTGCGCCGGCGCATCGCTCCCGCACCGGATCAGGCCGTGATGGACCGCGGGGAACCCGAACACGGCGACGAGGCCTCCGACCGCCGGCTCGCCCAACTCTCCCTGCCCCGCGGCGTGGTGATCGGCGCGGCGCAAATCCTCGCGTTACTGCCCGGCATCAGCCGCTCGGGAATCACCATCGTGGCCGGGCTGTGGCGGGGCTTGTCGCACGAAGACGCGGCCCGATTCTCCTTTTTGCTTGCGACCCCGATCATCCTGGCCGCGGGCGTGTACAAGATCCCGGAACTCTTCGGGCCGCTCGGCGCCGGAATCGGCGGCCAGGTACTGGCCGGCAGCGTCGCCTCATTCGTGTGCGCCTATCTCGCCGTGCGTTTCCTGACACGGTATTTCGAGACCCGCACGCTGACGCCGTTCGCGATCTACTGTGCCCTGACCGGCGGCGCCAGCCTGATCTGGTTCGCCCTGCGCTGAACGGCCCGCCCCGGTCACCGGGGATTGTTGCGCTAGGGCGACTTCGAGTGCTGTGCTTAGCCCGTTGGCTAGTTGACACCCGTCAAGAAGCTGGGGGGACCGGAATGGCAGACACGGCGTCGATTGGCCTGAAGGTCCGCGGCAAGGTCGTCGTGATCACCGGTGGCGCCCGGGGCATCGGGCTGGCCACCGCCACCGCGCTGCACAATCTGGGCGCCAAGGTCGCCATCGGCGACGTCGACGAGAGGCGCGTGAAGGAGTCGGGCGCCGACCTGGGCCTGGACGTCTACGGGAAGCTCGACGTCACCGATCCGCACTCGTTCTCCGATTTCCTGGACGAGGTCGAGCGCCGGCTCGGCCCGATCGACGTGCTGATCAACAACGCCGGCATCATGCCCGTCGGCAAGATCGTCGACGAGCCGGACGCGGTCACCCGGCGGATCCTCGACATCAACGTCTACGGCGTGATCGTCGGCAGCAAACTGGCCGCCCAGCGCATGGCGCCACGCGGCAAGGGGCACGTCATCAACGTCGCCTCGCTGGCCGGTGAACTCAACATCGTCGGGCTGGCCACCTACTGCGCCAGCAAGCACGCGGTGGTCGGATTCACCGACTCGGCCCGCCTCGAGTACCACGACGCCGGCGTGAAGTTCTCGCTTGTGTTGCCGACGTTCGTCAACACCGAGTTGGTCGCCGGAACTCCCGGCATGAAGGGGTTCCGCAACGCCGAACCCACCGAGATCTCCGACGCGATCGTCAACCTGGTGGCCCACCCCAAACCCCGGGTGCGGATCACCAAGGCGGCGGGCGCCATGGTGGTGTCCCAGAAATTCTGGCCGCGCCGAATCGCCGAGGGGCTCAACCGGATGCTCGGTGGTGATCACGTCTTCACCGACGACGTCGACGTCGCCAAGCGCCGGGCGTACGAGGCCCGCGCCCGCGGCGAGGAGTAACGGCGCACGAGCATTGTTCACCGAAGGCGCGGACAATCGGGCGGGTGAGCCTAGAAACCCGCACCTCCGCGCCCACCGAATCTCCGCTCTCCGACGACGAACTCGCTCTGCTCGACAAGTATTGGCGCGCCGCCAATTATCTGTCGGTCGGGCAGATCTACCTCCTGGACAACCCGCTGCTCACCGAGCCGCTGACCACCGAGCACGTCAAACCGCGGTTGCTGGGGCACTGGGGCACGACGCCCGGGCTCAACCTCGTCTACGCCCACCTGAACCGGATCATCCGCAACCGCGACGCCGACGTCATCTACGTGACCGGGCCGGGTCACGGCGGCCCCGGGCTGGTCGCCAACGCCTACCTGGAAGGCACCTACAGCGAGGTGTACACCGGCATCGAGGAGGACGCCGAAGGGCTGCGCAAGCTGTTCCGGCAGTTCTCCTTCCCCGGCGGCATCCCCAGCCACGTTGCGGCGCAGACGCCGGGATCCATCCACGAGGGCGGTGAGCTCGGCTACGCGCTGGTGCACGCCTACGGCGCGGCCCTGGACAACCCGTACCTGGTGGTGGCCTGCGTCGTCGGCGACGGCGAGGCCGAGACCGGGCCGCTGGCCGCCAGCTGGCACTCCAACAAGTTCCTCAACCCGGTGACCGACGGCGCCGTGCTGCCCATCCTGGCGCTCAACGGCTACAAGATCGCCAACCCGACGGTGCTGGCCCGCATCCCGCACGACGAGCTGGAGTCGTTGTTGCGCGGCTATGGCTACCGGCCGATCACCGTCGCCGGGGACGACCCCGCCGATGTGCACCGGCAACTGGCCGCCGCATTCGACGACGCCTTCGACGACATCGCGGCGATCCAGAGCGCGGCCCGCGGCGGCGGTGCGTCGCAACGACCGGTATGGCCGATGATCGTGCTGCGCACGCCCAAGGGCTGGACCGGGCCCAAGGTGGTGGACGGCAAGAAGGTCGAGGGCACCTGGCGCTCGCATCAGGTGCCGCTGTCCGAGACGCACGACAATCCCGAGCACCGCGCCCAGCTGGAGGACTGGCTGCGCAGCTATGCGCCCGAGCAGCTCTTCGACGACAACGGCAGGCTGCGCGAGGAATTGCGGGCGCTGGCACCCAAAGGCGATCGCCGGATGAGCGCCAACCCGCACGCCAACGGCGGGCTGTTGCTGCACGATCTGGACCTGCCGGACTTTCGCGACTACGCCGTGGCCGTCGAGCGGCCGGCGGCGGCCATGCACGAGGCCACCCGGGTGCTGGGCGCGTTCCTGCGCGACGTGATCGCCCGCAACCGGGACCGGTTCCGGCTGATGGGGCCCGACGAGACGGCTTCCAACCGGCTCGACGCCGTCTTCGGGTCGACCGACAAGGTGTGGCTTTCGGAGGTCGAACCCGACGACGAGCATTTGGCGCCCGACGGCCGGGTGATGGAGGTGCTCTCCGAGCACCTGTGCCAGGGCTGGCTGGAGGGCTATCTGCTGACCGGGCGGCACGGGCTGTTCAACTGCTACGAAGCGTTCGTGCACATCGTCGACTCGATGCTCAACCAGCACGCGAAATGGCTTGCCACCAGCCGGGAATTGCCGTGGCGCCGGCCGATCGCGTCGCTCAACTATCTGCTCAGTTCGCACGTCTGGCGTCAGGACCACAACGGCGCGTCCCATCAGGACCCGGGCTTCATCGACCTCGTCGCCAACAAGCGCCCGGAGCTGACCCGCGTCTACCTGCCGCCGGACGGCAACACGCTGCTCTCGGTGGCCGATCACTGCCTGCGCAGCCGCGACTACATCAACGTCATCGTCGCCGGCAAGCAGCCCGCGCTCGCCTACCTCGACATGGACGAGGCCATCGCGCACTGCACCCGCGGCCTGGGCATCTGGCCGTGGGCGAGCACCGCCACCGACGAGCCCGATGTGGTGCTGGCCTGCGCCGGCGACATTCCCACGCTGGAGACCCTGGCCGCCGCCGATATCCTGCGCCGCGAGCTGCCGGAGCTGGGCGTCCGGGTGGTCAACGTCGTCGACCTGATGCGGCTGCAGCCGGATTCCGAGCACCCGCACGGCCTGCCGGACCGCGAGTTCGACGCGCTGTTCACCCGCGACAAGCCGGTCATCTTCGCCTACCACGGCTATCCCTGGCTGATCCACCGGCTCACCTACAGCCGCACCAACCACGCGCACCTACACGTGCGTGGCTTCAAGGAGCGCGGCACCACGACCACGCCGTTCGACATGGTGATGCTCAACGATCTGGACCGCTTCCACCTGGTCATGGACGTCATCGACCGGGTGGACGGGCTGGCCAGTCGCGCCGCCATGCTGCGGCAGCGGATGGCCGACGCCCGCCTCGCCGCGCGGATGTACACCCGCGAGCACGGTGAGGACGACCCGGAGATCGCCGGCTGGACCTGGGAGTCGAGCGAGCAGAACGAACGCAGGCAGTGATGGGAGCGAGACGACCCATCAGACTGGGAGTCGAGCGGGCAGAACGAACGCAGGCAGTGATGGAGCGAGACGACCCATCGGACTGGGCCGCCGAGTGACGCGAGCAACCCGGGCGGTCCCGCCTGCGCCGGTAAACTGGTCGGATGCCTGACGCCACCGGGACAGCCGATATCCACCCCGCGGTGTCCCAGCTCTCGGTGCTGCACCGATTCCGGATCCACCTCGACATCGGCGTCGTCGTCGTGGTGCTGGTGCTGACCAACCTGATCGCGCACTTCACCACCCCGTGGGCGAGCATCGCCACCGTGCCGGCCGCGGCGGTCGGGCTGGTCATTTTGATGCGCTGGCGCGGTCTGGGCTGGGCGGACCTCGGCCTGGGCCGCGAGCACTGGAAGCCCGGCATGGGCTACGCGCTGGCCGCGGTGGCCGTAGTCGCGTCGATGATCGCGCTGGGCGTGCTGCTGCCAGAGACCCGGCCGCTGTTCATGAACAACCGCTACGCCACGATCTCCGGGGCGATGATCGCCTCGATGGTCGTCATCCCACTGCAGACCGTCATCCCCGAGGAACTGGCCTTCCGGGGGGTCCTGCACTGCACGCTCAACCGGGCCTGGGGCTTCCGCGGTGTCGCGCTGGCGGGTTCGCTGTTGTTCGGGCTATGGCATGTCGCCACGTCGCTCGGGCTGACCAGCAGCAACGTTGGCTTCACCCGGATGTTCGGTGGCGGAATCGTGGGCATGATGGCTGGCGTGACCGGGGCCGTCCTGGCGACCGGGGCCGCCGGATTCGTCTTCAGCTGGCTGCGCCGGCGCAGCGGCAGCCTGATCGCACCCATCGCGTTGCACTGGTCGTTGAACGGGCTCGGCGCGCTGGCCGCCGCGCTGGTGTGGCACCTGTCCACCTGACGCGGGATCAGACCAGCAGCACCGCCGCGCCGGCGATGCGGCCCGCACTCAGATCCGCCAGCGCCCGATCGGCCTGCCCGAGCGGATATTCCGGCGTCGTCACCTCGATGTGGTGCTTGCCCGCGAAGTCCAGGAAGGCCCGCGCGTCCGCCCGGGTGTTGGACGTGACCGACCGGACCTGGCGTTCCTGGAACAGGTGACGCTGGTAGTTCAGGGCCGGGATATCGGACAGGTGAATCCCCGCGATCGCCAGGGTGCCGCCGCGGTCCAGCGCTTCCAGCGCGGGCAGCACCAGATCACCGACCGGGGCAAACAAAATCGCGGCATCCAGCGGCACCGGGGGCGGGTCGGCCGCACCCTGCGCCGACGCCGCGCCGAGGTCCAACGCCAGTTCCTGCGGCTTGATCCCACGGGTCATCACGTGCACCTCGGCGCCTTGCGCCAGCGCCACCTGCGCGGTGATGTGCGCGCTACCGCCGAAGCCGTAGAGCCCCAGGCGGCCACCGGGCGGCAGCTCGGCGCGCTGTAGCGAGCGGTAGCCGATGATGCCCGCACACAACAAAGGTGCGAGCTCGCTGTCGCTGTAGCCGCTCGGCAAGGGGTGGGCGAAAGCGGCCGGGACCGTGGCGAATTCGGCGTAACCGCCGTCGGCGTCCCAGCCGGTGTAACGGGAATCGGGGCATAGGTTTTCGTCGCCGCGACGGCAGTAGGTGCACACGCCGCAGGTGTGGCGAAGCCAGGCGATGCCCACCCGGTCTCCCACCCGGAATTCGTCGCCCGCCTGATCACCCATCCTGATGACCTCGCCGACCACCTCATGACCGGGAGTTACCCCGGCGCGGTGCACGGGCAGGTCGCCTTCGGTGACGTGCAGGTCGGTGCGGCACACGCCGCATGCGTGCACCGCCACCAACAGTTCGGCGGGGCCGGGGTGCGGCACCTCGGCGGTGACTCGCTCCAGTGGACCGGTGTTCATCGGCCCGGGCCGACGCACGCGCCAGGCGCGCATTGCCGTGGTGGTCACCGGTGGAGGCATCAATCCATCATGCCGCTAACCACCACGGCCGCAACGCCTTAAGCCGGTTAGGTCCTGTGGCGCACCAGGCCGACGACCCAGAGCAGAAGGAGGGCTCCGAGCAGTGCGGTGAAGAAGGTGAAGATCAGGCCACCACCCGCGGTGTTGACGAAGAAGCTCAGGATGAACCCGCCGATCAACGCGCCGACAATTCCGATGACGATGTCCATCAGGATGCCGGCACCGCTACCGCGGATGATCCGGCTGGCGATCGCGCCCGCCAGACCGCCGATGATGATGTAGCCGATCCAGCCGACGCTGGTCAGCGTCGAGGAGCGGGCCAGATATTCGGTAGCAGCAATGACGTACATGGAAGACTCCTTGCAATCGCTGGCAAGGCCCAGCTATTTGCTGGGCCGTCATCTCGGTATACCCAGTTTGGGTCACGAAATGAGTGCCGAATTGGAGACGGTTGACCAGTCGGTTTCGGGTAGGAGCGCGCCGGCGAGCGGCGCGGTCAGGCCGAGAAGGTCTGCTGCGGCGTCGGTGTGGGCGTCGGGCTGACCCCGGAGGAGGCCGGCGCACCACCGGGAACCGGCGCGGGTGCCCCGGGCGCCGCCGGAGCAGCGGGCGCGGGTGCCCCCGGCGCCGCCGGAGCAGCGGGAGCCGGTGCCGGCGCGCCGGGAGCAGGCGCCGTTCCAGGGGCACCCGGTGCTGTTCCCGGCGCCCCCGGCGCCGCGGGGACGCCTGGAGCGGCCGGCGGTGTCCACGCCTGGATCGACTCGGTGAGCGCCTTGGCCGCGCCCCGGTCCACCGGGTCGTTCGAGGTTCCGAGCCACACCACGAACCAGCGTTGGGCGGTCCCACCGTTGGCGGAACCGATGACGCCCGTCCAGATCTGGCCGTTGGGCTTGGACGCATCGCTGAACTTGACTTCGTAGTACGAGGCGCTGCCGGTGCTTCCGTTGCTCCCGTTGAGCGGAGTGGCGTCCTGGTTGATCCGGGTGCCGGGATAGGGCATGAAGAACTCGCCCATGTCCGAGCCCAGCCGCACCGCGGCCTTGGCATTGTTGGCTTCCGCACTGGCATAGAGCTTTTGGTCCAGGCGACCCATCACGATGCGGGTGTCGTTGGCGACCGCTGGTGGCTGGTCGGGCGCCGGCGGCGGACCGGTGACCTTGCTCAGCAGCGCCGAGCCGTAGTCGAGGTGCGACGCGTCCGACTCCACCCAGCCGGCCGGCAGGACGTAGCTGAATCCCCCGACCGCGTTGGTGATCCGCCCGGCGTTCGGGTCGGCCGGTGGAGGCGGCGGCGCATTCGGGTCGACCGGCGGCGGCGGTGCCCCGTTGGGGTTGGCCGGCGGCGGGACCGCGTTGGGGTTGGCCGCCGGCGGGACTGCGTTGGGATCACCCGGTGCCGGTTGCCCATTCGGCGCCTGGGCCGCGGGCGGCGCGTTGGTCGCCGGCGCCCCCGGCGGGGCCGCGGCCGTGGTCGGCGGGACCGGGGTCGGCACCTCGGGATCGGCGCTGGAACTCGCGGGCAACGCGATGGCGACTGCGCTGGCACCGGTCACCGTGGTGATCGCCAGCGTCGTCCACAGTCCTTTGCGACGGGTCGAAGTCGGATCCACCTGCTCCATGGCGACGAACCTACCGTGTTACCGCTGTGACGCAAGGATGCATTGCGGACTAATGCGGTGCGGATTTACCGATGTTGCCAATGTGCAATCTTTTCGAGGGTGCGACGCGCGCACTCAGCGCCTCACCGCGCGGCGGAATATAGCGCCACCTCGTGGGCCTTGACCGAGAACCACACTCGATCCCCGGGCACCAGTTGCAGCTCGGATGCGGCGTCGACGGTGATCTCCGCGGCGAGGCCCGGGGCACCGTTGGGTTGCTGCGCGCCACGCACCCACACGGCCGCCCCGCGGACATCCATCTCGGCCACGGTGACCTCAACGGTGTTGCGGGGGCTGCCGTGCGGGCGATCCCGGTAGACGGCCACGGCCGTCGGCGGGAACACCGCGATCGCATGCTGGTCCGGCGCCACGACGCCCCCCGGCGGTGCCGCATGCCAGCGGTCGCCGGACGCCGCGCGCAGCGAGCCGTCGCGGTCGACGGTTCCGTTCACCAGGTTGATGCCCGCGATGCGGGCCGCGAAATGACTGCGGGGTGCGGTGAGAACCTCAGGCACCGGGCCGACTTCGGCGATCCTGCCGGATTCCAGCACCAGGACGCGATCGGCCAGGGTGAACACGTCCAGCAGGTCGTGGGTGACCAGGATCGCCGCGCAGCCGATGCGGGTGATGATTTTGCGCAACACCGCCCGGATCGCCGCGGCGGCGGCGACGTCGAGCCCGGCCAGAGGTTCGTCGAGTAACAACACGTCGGGTTCGGCCGCCAGTGCCCGGGCGATTGCGACCCGCTGGGCCTGCCCGCCGGAAAGCTGTCGCGGTTTCCGGTCGGCGAAGCGCTCGGCGTCCACCTCGCGCAGCCAGCGCAGCGCGGTCGCCTCCCGGGCGGCGCGAGTCGGGCGCCGCCTCGCGCGCCGACTGTGCGGACCGAACGCGACATTGGCGGCAACGCTCATGTGCGGGAACAGCAACGCGTCCTGCAGTAGCAGCCCGACCCGGCGGTCGTGCGTCGCCACATCTATCCCGGCCGCGGTGTCGGTCAAGATCCGGTCCCCCAGCCGCACCACTCCGTCGTCCGGTCGAAGGAGCCCCGCGATGACATGCAGGACGGTCGATTTGCCCGCGCCGTTGGGGCCGAGCACCGCGAGCAGCTCGCCCGCGGACACGGAGAACTCCACGTCCACATGGCGATCCGAGACGGCCGCGCGCAGCTGCAGTTCGCTCATGTTTGCCCGGTGCCGGTCAGCCGGCGAGTACCCAGGCCCAAGACCACCAGGGCCGCCACCACCACCAACAGGATCGATAGTGCCACAGCGGCATTGGCGTCGGTCACCCGTTGCAGATAGATCTCCAGCGGCAGCGTGCGGGTCACCCCCTGCCGAGATCCGGCGAACGTCAGCGTCGCGCCGAATTCGCCCAGCGAGCGGGCGAAGGCCAGCACCGCGCCCGACGCCACACCCGGCAATAGCAGCGGCAGGGTGACGCGCCACCAGACGACGCTCGGGCGCGCCCCCAGCGTCGCGGCCACCAGCTCGAAGTCGGCCCCTGCGGTGCGCGCGGCGCCCTCCAGGGAAATCACCAGAAATGGCAGCGAAACGAACGTCTGGGCCAGCACCACGGCGGTCGTGCTGAACGCGATGCTGACCCCGGCGGCTTCCAGGTACCGGCCGAGCAGCCCGAGCCGGCCGAACGCGTACAGCAACACGATTCCGCCCACCACGGGCGGCAGCACCAGCGGCAGCAGGATCAGCGGCCGCAGCAACCGGATCACGCGCGCCGCGCTGCGCGCCAGCACGAGCGCCATCGGCACCCCCAGAGCCAGGCACAGCACCGTGCTGGCGGCGGCGGTCTTCAGGCTCAGCAACAACGCTGTCCGCGACGACGGGCTGCTGATCAGCGACCCGAAATGCGGCCAGTCGACCTTGACCGCGATGGCCAGCAACGGCAGCACCACGAAGACGGTCCCGACTGCGGCGGGGACGTACACCCAGCGGGGCAGACCCGTCGGCCGGTGCATGGTCGGCGTCAGGGTTTCGCGAAGCCCGCTTGGGCCAGGATCTGCTGCCCGGTCGGTGACGTCACCAGGTCGACGAACTTCTGCGCCTGCGCGGTGAGCGGCGCGTTCTTCAGCACGCCGATGGGATAGACGTTCACCGCGCTGGCGGCCTCCGGGAACTGCACGGTCGCGACCTTGCTGCCGGCGGACTTGGCGTCGGTGACGTAGACCAGCGCGGCGTCGGCCTGGCCGCTGGTGACCTTGTTGAGGGCGTCGGTCACGCTGAGTTCCTCGCTGACGGGGTTGAGGCGTACCCCGGTGCTGTCCTCGACGCGGTGTGTCGCCGCCCCGCACGGCACCGGCTGCTGGCAGGTCACCACGTTGAGGCCGGGCCTGGCCAGGTCGGCGAAGGAGCCGATCTTCTTCGGGTTGCCCGGCGCGGTGACGATGACCAGGGTGTTGGACGCGAAGTTCGTCGGATTGCCGTTCAGCAGGCCGGCCTTGCTGACGGTGTCCATCTGCGCGGTGTCGGCCGAAGCGAACACGTCGGCCGTCGCGCCCTGCGTCAGCTGGGTCGCCAGGTCGGAGGAGCCGGCGAACTCGAAGTCGACGCCGACGCCCGGATTCTGGTTCTTGAACTGCTGGCTGATCTGGGTGAACGACGGCTTGAGCGACGCCGCGGCGAACACCATGACCTTGCCGCCGGAAGTCGACGAGGTCTGCGAGGAGGGCGACTTCGAACCACACCCGATCAGGCCTGCCATCAGCACGGTCGAAATTAGAGCGGCCAGGATCCCGATCCGACGCATGGATGCACCCTAGCCCGCCGATGATGCGGTCCGCTCGGCTGTTGAATCGCCGCAAGAAAGTGGCGCCCGAATAGTTACGCAAATGATCCGCGCGTCGAGTCGGCGTAAGTTTCGCCGACTAGCTACTGTCCAGTAACATAGGTGGGAATTGATGCCATAACGCGCGTGAACACGAGGAGGTCATGGCAGTGGAGGTGCTGGTTACCGGCGGAGACACGGACCTGGGGCGCACGGTGGCCGAGAGCTTCCGCGATGACGGCCACAAGGTGACCCTGGTGGGCGCACGCAAGAGCGAACTGGAGATCGCCGCGAAGGAGCTCGAGGTCGAGGCGATCGTCTGCGACACCACCGACCCGGCCAGCCTCGAAGAAGCCCGTCCGCTGTTCCCGCATCATCTGGACACCATCGTCAACGTGCCGGCCCCCATCTGGGACGCCGGCGACCCGCGCACGTATTCGATCGCCGACACGGCCAACGCCTGGCGCAATGCCCTTGACGCGACGGTGCTTTCGGCAGTGTTGACCGTGCAGGCCGTGGGTGATCACCTGCGCTCGGGCGGCTCCATCATCAGTCTGGTGCCCGAGAACCCGCCGTCGGGCAGCGCCGACGCGGCCATAAAGGCCACGCTCTCGAACTGGACCGCCGGGCAGGCGGGCATTTTCGGCACCCGCGGAATCACGGTCAACGTGGTGGCGAGTGGGCGCAGCGCCGAGGCCGGCTATGACGGGCTGTCCCGCACACCTGCGCCGGTGGCCGCGGAGGCCGCCCGGTTGGCGTTGTTCCTGACCACGTCGGCGGCTCGCCACATCACCGGGCAGACGCTGCATGTGAGTCACGGCGCGCTGGCGCGTTTCGCCTGAGGCGTAGCGCGCACCCTTCTCCGGGGCCGGGCCGATCGCTACGGTAAATCCCGTGGCTATTCGACTCGGTCTGCAGATTCCCAACTTCTCCTACGGCACCGGGGTTGAGCAACTCTTCCCCACCGTCATCGCCCAAGCCCGCGAAGCCGAATCCGCCGGATTTGATTCGGTTTTCGTGATGGACCATCTTTACCAACTGCCCGTGTTGGGAACCCCCGATCAACCGATGCTGGAGGCCTACACCGCCCTGGGGGCGCTGGCCACCGCCACCGAGCGGGTGCAGTTGGGCACGCTGGTCACCGGCAACACGTATCGCAACCCAGCCCTGCTGGCCAAAATCATCACCACGCTGGACGTGGTGAGCCAGGGCCGGGCGATCCTCGGGATCGGCACCGGCTGGTTCCAGCTCGAGCACGATCAGCTGGGCTTCGAATTCGGCACCTTCACCGACAGGTTCAACCGGCTCGACGAGGCCCTGCAAATCATCCTGCCGATGATCAAGGGCGAGCGGGCCACCTTCTCGGGCAAGTGGTATCAAGCCAGCGAGGCATTCGCCAATCCTCGCTTCCGGGACCACATTCCGCTGATGATCGGCGGCAGCGGCGAGAAGAAGACGATCCCGCTCGCCGCACGGCATTTCGACCATCTCAACGTGATCGCCGGTTTCGACGAGCTGCCGCGCAAGCTGGATGCGGTGCGGCGGGCCTGCGCCGAGGTGGGCCGCGACCCCGCAACCCTGGAGACCAGCACGCTGACCACGGTGCTGATCGACGAAAACGCGAGCCTCGACCAGCTTCCCGCTGACATGACGCAGCGCGCGGTGGTCGGCACACCGGATTCGATCGCCGATCAGATCAAGACCAAGGTGATCGACGCGGGCGTCGACGGCGTGATCATCAACCTGCCCTTCTACACGCCCGGCGTCATCGAGGCGGCCGGCGCAGCGCTGCGTCCGCTCGTGGGACTGTAGGGATTTCGGGGCCGCAGCCGACCGGTCGGGCGAACATGACGAGTATCACGTTCGATGACCAGCAGTGATACTGGTGCTGTGTTTGATTACACATGGTGCCAGCTAGGTTTGGGGGTATCCGCCTGACTAGCGTGGTGGCTGATCGCAGTCGCGCGTCCAGAAGCCCCCGTCAGGAGCAGCGGAAACATGAGCCCCCAGCCAGGTACCACAGCTGGACCGGAGCGCCGTCACCAGGTCGTCATCATCGGCTCCGGGTTCGGCGGACTGAACGCGGCAAAGAAACTCAGGCACGCCAACGTTGACATCAAACTGATCGCCCGGACGACGCACCACCTCTTCCAGCCGCTGCTGTACCAAGTGGCGACGGGCATTGTGTCCGAAGGCGATATCGCGCCGCCCACCCGCGTCGTGCTGCGCAGGCAGCGCAACGTTCAGGTGCTGCTGGGCGACGTCACCCACATCGATTTGGAGGGCAAGTTCGTGGTGTCCGACTTGCTCGGACACACCTACGACACCCCCTACGACAGCCTGATCATCGCCGCCGGCGCCGGCCAGTCGTATTTCGGCAACGACCATTTCGCCGAGTTCGCGCCCGGCATGAAGTCGATCGACGACGCCCTCGAGGTGCGCGGGCGCATCCTCAGCGCGTTCGAGCAGGCCGAGCGGTCTCGCGATCCGGAACGGCGAGCCAAGCTGCTGACGTTCACCGTGATCGGCGCCGGTCCCACCGGCGTCGAAATGGCCGGGCAGATAGCGGAATTGGCGAAGGACACATTGAGGGGCTCGTTCCGGCACATCGACTCGACGAAGGCGCGGGTGATCCTGCTCGATGCCGCGCCCGCCGTGCTGCCGCCGTTCGGCGACAAGCTCGGTCAGCGCGCGGCGGCCCGGCTGGAGAAGATGGGCGTGGAGATCCAGCTGGGTGCGATGGTCACCGACGTCGACCGCAACGGCATCACCGTGAAGGATTCCGACGGTACCGTCCGGCGCATCGAGTCGGCCTGCAAGGTGTGGTCCGCCGGGGTGTCCGCCAGCCCGCTGGGCCGCGACCTCGCCGATCAGTCGTCGGTCGAACTGGACCGGGCCGGCCGCGTCAAGGTGCTGCCCGACCTGTCGGTCCCCGGCCACCCGAACGTGTTCGTCATCGGGGACCTGGCCGCCGTCGAAGGCGTGCCGGGAGTGGCGCAGGGCGCGATTCAGGGCGCCAAGTACGTCGCGAGCACCATCAAGGCCGAACTGGGCGGTGCGAACCCGGCCGACCGGGAACCGTTCCAGTACTTCGACAAGGGCTCCATGGCGACGGTGTCGCGGTTCTCCGCGGTGGCCAAGATCGGCCCGGTCGAGTTCAGCGGCCTGTTCGCCTGGTTCGCCTGGCTGGTGCTGCACCTCGTGTACCTGGTCGGTTTCAAGACCAAGATCAGCACGCTGCTGTCCTGGACGGTGACGTTCCTGAGCACCCGCCGCGGCCAGCTGACCATCACCGAGCAGCAGGCGTTCGCCCGGACCCGGCTCGAACAGTTGGCGGTGCTCGCCGCGGAGACCAAGCGGCCGGCAGCCAGGCGGGCGAGCTAGCCGTTCGTCGTCGGTACCTCCAACGAGGTTGCCGGTCAACCTATTTCATCGCGGCCCGGCGGGTTCGGTCAGCCTTGGCGAATCTCGAGATTCTGCAGCCGCACCTGACCGCGGGCGACCACCCGGTCGTCGCTGTCGGTGATGGTGACCAACCACAATTGCTGGCTACGGCCGCGGTGGATCGGTTCGACGGTGCCATACACCATGCCCGAGCCGATGGAGCGCAAAAAATCGGTGTTGTTGTTGACGCCCACCACGTTCCCACCGCCGCGGGTGGCCAGCCACGTGTAGGCGGCCACGCTGGCCATGCTTTCGATCATCGAGCAGTAAACGCCACCGTGAACCAAACCCATCGGCTGCAGCAGCTTGGGCGTGACCTCCAGCTGGGCCCGGGCGCCGTCGGGGCTGAGTTCGGTGAATTGAAGCCCGATCTCGCGGTCGAAGGGTGCGGCGAAGTCCGGCGGGAGGATCGTGTTCTGCGGCTCTGGCACGTCCATGTGTCTACACCATGGCCCCGGCGCGCTCTCGCGGCGGATTCTGACCCAGAAAACGGCTGAACCCCGTGCCTCGAAGGCACGGGGCTCGCCGATCGAGTAGACCGGGGGTCGCTGCAGCCCTCAGGACTCTCACACGGTCCGTTATCGCTCGACTCCCTCAGAATAGGCAAGGCTGCCCTAACTTTGCAAGGGGTATTGTTCTTCTTGTTCGCGGCGGGGGCGCGCGGGCGGCCGACACAATGATTTGTCAGCCTTCCGTACGACCGTCGGTAGTAAGCCGGAGTACGCTTGATTCGACGCTCAGGAGATGAACCAACTATGGCCAAACTGACTCGGCTGGGAGACCTGGAACGGGCCGTCATGGACCATCTCTGGTCGACGCCCGAGCCTCAGACCGTCCGCCAGGTCCATGAGGCGTTGGCGGCGCAGCGTGACCTGGCCTACACCACGATCATGACCGTGCTGCAACGGCTCGCCAAGAAGAACCTCGTCTCCCAGATCCGCGACGACCGGGCACACCGGTACGCACCGGTGCACGGACGCGACGAACTGGTGGCCGGACTCATGGTGGACGCGCTGGCCCAGGCCGAGGATTCCGGTGGCCGTCAGGCCGCGCTGGTGCACTTCGTCGAACGCGTCGGCGCCGACGAGGCGGAGGCGCTGCGGCGCGCACTCGCCGAACTGGAAGCCAATCAACGCAATAACTCGCCATCTGCTGGCGCTGGACCGGAGGGCTGAGGGACACTAACTGTGTGTCCGCGCTGGCTTTCACCATTCTCGCGGTGCTACTGACCGGCCCGGTGCCGGCGATGTTGGCACGCGCGCGCTGGCCGCTGCGCGCTCCCCGCGCCGCCATGGTGCTCTGGCAAGCCGTCGCGCTGGCCGCGGTCCTGTCGGCATTCAGCGCCGGCATCGCGATCGCCACCCGGTTGTTGGTGCCCGGTCGCGACGGGCGCCCCACGACCAGCATCGTCGGCGCCGCCGACCGCCTCGGCTGGCCGCTGTGGACGGTCTACGTCAGCGTCTTCGCCCTGACCGTGCTGGTCGGCGCCCGGCTGATGGTCGCGGTGATCCGGGTGGCCATCGCCAACCGCAAACGACGGGCCCACCACCGCATGGTGGTCGACCTGGTCGGAGTCGGCCACGGCGCAGCGCTGTCGCAGCCCTGCGCCCGCACGCGCGACCTGCGCGTGCTAGACGTCCCGCAGCCGCTCGCCTACTGCCTGCCCGGCGTGCGCAGCCGGGTGGTGGTCAGTGAGGGAACGCTGAGCACTCTCGCCGACCCCGAGGTCGAGGCGATCCTCACCCACGAGCGCGCCCACCTGCGGGCGCGGCACGACCTGGTGCTGGAGGCCTTCACCGCCGTGCACGCGGCCTTCCCGCGGCTGGTCCGCAGCGCCAACGCGCTCGGCGCGGTCCAGCTTCTGGTCGAGCTGCTCGCCGACGACGCGGCGGTCCGCGCCGCCGGTCGCGCTCCCCTGGCCCGGGCGCTGGTCGCGTGCGCATCGGGGCGGGCCCCGTCGGGCGCGCTCGCGGCCAGCGGGCCCAGCACGGTGCTCAGAGTGCGCCGCCTGGGCGGACGCGGCAACAGCCCGCTGCTCTCGGCGGCCGCATACCTGGCAGCGGCGGCGGTATTCGTGGTGCCCACCATCGCGCTGGCTGTCCCGTGGCTCACCGAGCTGGAACGCCTGTTCAACCTCTGACGCAGCCGAGGGCCGATCACCCCGGGCGTCCAGCTGTTCGCTGTGCCACAGTGTCACCGAAAGCTTTTCGGAAAAGTTCTCCAAATTGAGAGGCGAAAACATGAGTTCGTCGGATGCCCACTCCAGTTCCACGACCGGCACCGCGCAGATCGGCGTCACGGGCCTGGCCGTCATGGGCTCGAACCTCGCGCGCAACTTCGCCCACCACGGCTACACCGTGGCGCTGCACAACCGCTCGATCGCCAAAACCGATGCGCTGCTCAAAGAGCATGGCGACGAGGGCAACTTCGTCCGCTCCGAGACGATCGAACAATTTCTGGACGCGCTGGAGAAGCCGCGCCGGGTGATCATCATGGTCAAGGCGGGCGACCCCACGGACGCCGTCATCAACGAGCTCGCCGACGCCATGGAAGAAGGCGACATCATCATCGACGGCGGCAACGCGCTCTACACCGACACCATCCGCCGCGAGAAGGCGATCCGCGAGCGCGGCCTGCACTTCGTCGGTGCAGGCATCTCCGGCGGCGAGGAGGGCGCGCTCAACGGCCCGTCGATCATGCCGGGCGGCCCCGCCGAGTCGTACAAGTCGCTGGGCCCGCTGCTCGAGGAGATCTCCGCACACGTCGACGGCGTGCCGTGCTGCACCCACATCGGCCCCGACGGCGCCGGTCACTTCGTCAAGATGGTGCACAACGGCATCGAGTACTCCGACATGCAGCTGATCGGCGAGGCCTACCAGCTGCTGCGCGACGGCCTGGGCAAGACCGCTCCCGAGATCGCCGACGTGTTCGCCGAGTGGAACAAGGGCGACCTGGACAGCTTCCTGATCGAGATCACCGCGCAGGTGCTGCGCCAGACCGATGCCAAGACGGGCAAGCCGCTGGTCGACCTCATCCTCGACGAGGCCGAGCAGAAGGGCACCGGCCGCTGGACCGTGAAGTCGGCGCTCGATCTCGGTGTGCCGGTGACCGGTATCGCCGAGGCGGTGTTCGCCCGCGCCCTGTCCGGCTCGGTCGCCCAGCGCAAGGCCACTACCGGGCTGGCCTCCGGGCAGCTCGGCGAGAAGCCCAGCGACGCAACGCAATTCATCGACGACGTGAGCAAGGCGCTGTACGCGTCGAAGATCATCGCCTACGCGCAGGGCTTCAACCAGATCCAGGCGGGCAGCGCCGAATACGACTGGGGCATCACGCCCGGCGACATGGCGACGATCTGGCGCGGCGGCTGCATCATCCGGGCGAAGTTCCTCAACCGGATCAAGGAGGCGTTCGACGAGAACCCCGACCTGCCGACCCTGATTGTCGCGCCCTACTTCCGCAGTGCCATCGAGGAATCCATCGACAGCTGGCGTCGCGTGGTGGTGAAGGCCACCGAACTCGGCATCCCGATCCCCGGCTTCGCCTCCGCGCTGTCCTATTACGACGCGCTGCGGACCGAGCGGTTGCCCGCGGCACTCACCCAGGGCTTGCGGGACTTCTTCGGCGCACACACCTACGGCCGCATCGATGACGACCCGGACAAGCGGTTCCACACACTGTGGAGCGGAGACCGCTCCGAAGTGCCCGCCTAGCCGGGCGACAGCAGAGGGCGTGAAGGGGGCTTGAATTGGTGGGGCGACTGCGATGAGGTTTCTCGACGGGCACAGACCCGCATACGACCTGACGTACAACGACGTGTTCGTGATGCCGAACCGCTCGGAGATCGCGTCGCGGTTTGACGTCGACCTGTCCACCGGTGACGGCTCGGGCACCACGATCCCGGTCGTCGTCGCCAACATGACCGCGGTGGCGGGCCGGCGGATGGCCGAAACCGTCGCGCGTCGTGGCGGACTCGTCATCTTGCCGCAGGATCTGCCGATCACCGCGGTGCAGCAGACGGTCGAGTTCGTCAAGAGTCGCGACCTGGTTCTCGACACCCCGGTGGTGCTCGGGCCCGACGACTCGGTGTCCGACGCGACGGCCCTGATCCACAAGCGCGCGCACGGTGTCGCGGTGGTCGCCTTCGAGGGCCGTCCGCTGGGCCTGGTGAGCGAATCGTCGTGCCTGGGGGTTGATCGCTTCACCCGCGTGCGGGACGTCGCGATGACCGACTTCGTCACGGCCCCGGTGGGAACCGAGCCGCGCAAGGTCTTCGACCTGCTCGAGCAGTCGCACATCGGTGTCGCTGTCGTGACGAATGCCGACGGCACGCTGGCCGGCGTGCTGACCCGCACCGGCGCCATCCGCGCGGGCCTGTACACGCCGGCCGTCGACGCGCGGGGCCGGCTGCGGATAGGCGCGGCCATCGGCATCAACGGCGACGTCGGGGCCAAGGCGCGGTCGCTGGTCGAGGCCGGCGTCGACCTGCTGGTGATCGACACGGCGCACGGACATCAGGTCAAGACGATCGAGGCGATCCGGACTGTCGCGACACTCGAATCGGGAGTGCCGTTGGCGGCGGGCAACGTCGTGTCGGCGGAGGGCACCCGCGACCTGCTGGGCGCCGGGGCGAACATCGTCAAGGTCGGCGTCGGGCCCGGCGCGATGTGCACCACCCGGATGATGACCGGCGTCGGCCGCCCGCAATTCTCCGCAGTCGTTGAATGTGCCTCGGCAGCAAGGGAATTGGGCGGACATGTGTGGGCCGATGGCGGCGTCCGGCATCCCCGGGACGTGGCGCTGGCGCTAGCCGCCGGGGCGTCCAACGTGATGATCGGGTCGTGGTTCGCCGGCACCTACGAGTCGCCCGGCGACCTGATGCGCGACCGCGACGACCAGCCGTACAAGGAGAGCTACGGCATGGCCTCCAAACGGGCGGTGGTCGCGCGCAGCGGGGCGGACAGCGCTTTCGATCGGGCCCGTAAGGCGTTGTTCGAGGAAGGCATTTCGACGTCCCGGATGGGGCTGGACCCGGGACGCGGCGGGGTCGAGGACCTGCTCGATCACATCACCTCGGGCGTGCGCAGCACCTGCACCTATGTCGGCGCGGCCAACCTGGCGCAGCTGTACGACCGGGTGGTGGTCGGCGTGCAGTCGACCGCCGGCTTCGCCGAGGGGCATCCGCTGCCACAGGGCTGGTGACGCGGGGGTAGGCGCCCCCGACTGCAGCGGCTACGAGTCCGTGAGCGGTGCCTCGAGCGCGTAGAGCGCCATGCGCCGGTTCGTCGTCTCGTACTCGCCCAGGAACTGGCACCCGGCGTACTCGCACAGCCGGCGCGCGGCGGTGTTGCGGTGATCGGGGTCGAACATGATCCGCCGACACCGGGGCTCCGCCGAGAAGACGCTGGCCACGATGCGGGGCAACAGCATCGCGCCCAGGCCGCGGTTCACCAGGCTCAGGTCGGCGACGGCGGCGTGCAGCCCCAGGTCGTAAGGCTCGGCGTCGTAGTATCGGGATATCAGATCCTTTGCGCCCCAATAGAATTCGAGGTAGGCGCGCGGTATGCCTCGTATGCTGCCGAGCAACGGCAGCGAATACGTCCCGTCCAGCTGGGCGCCGAGGTGCTGGCGCCACCGGCGCGCCGGCCAGTCGTATTCCCAGGCTTGCGCCAAATGCGGGCGGTTCATCCACTCGGTCACCATGTCCACGTCCTCGAGCTGCGCCACGCGGATGTCGAACGGTGGATCGAGGGTGGGAACCGGTGGCCGGGCGATGCGCGCTATCTCGTCGGGAATGTCGAAGCGTTCGCGCGGAAGGATCTGAATGGACGGCGTCTGAGCGTCGGGCATAGTGCGCAGAGCGTACCTGAGTAAGGTTAGCCATACTTTAGTTGGGCCGGTCGGCGGCCGAATTCGAATAAGCGACCCCATGGCCAGGGTTGGGCAGCGCCGTGCGGCCACGGCCCGGGCTAGCATATGACAGCAAAGACGGACGCAACCGCGGCCGCTCAGCCATCAGGCAGCGAAAGGATCGACGTGCCGCAGGCACCCGTGCCAGCCATCGGCTTGCGGGCGCACGGGCCGTCAGCCGAATCGCCCGATGCGGAGCCTCCTTCGGCACCGTCTTCGCTCATGAAGCCTTTCTCGTCGGCCGGCCGGCGGCGTTGTTCATGAACGTCACCGTCACCGTGATCAGCGTTGTGGCGATCGCGGTGCTCATCTTCGGCAACGCCGTCTTCGTCGCCGCGGAGTTCTCGCTGACCACCCTGGACCGCAGCGCAGTCGAGGCCAACGCGCGTGGCGGCGGACGCCGCGACCGCTGGATTCGTCACGCGCACCACCGGCTGTCGTTTCAGCTGTCGGGCGCCCAGTTGGGTATCTCGATCACCACGCTGGCGGCCGGTTACCTGACCGATCCGATGGTAGAGGACTTGCCGCATCCGTGGCTGGATGCCATCGGCGTACCCGACAAGGTCGGCGACGCGATCATGGCCTTCCTGGTGCTGGTGATCGTGACGTCGGTGTCGATGGTGTTCGGCGAGCTGGTGCCCAAGTACCTGGCGGTGGCGCGCCCGCTGTCGGCGGCCCGCGCCGTCGTAAGCGCCCAGCTGCTGTTTTCGTTGCTGCTGACCCCCGCGATCCGGCTGACCAACGGGGCGGCGAACTGGATCGTGCGTCGGCTCGGCGTCGAACCGGCCGAAGAGCTGCGCTCGGCCCGGTCCCCGCAGGAGCTGTTGTCGCTGGTGCGTTCGTCGGCGCGCAGCGGCGCCCTGGACGCCGCGACGGCGGCCCTGGTGCGGCGTTCGTTGCAGTTCGGCGCCCTGAGCGCCGAGGAGCTGATGACGCCCCGGTCCAAGATCGTGGCCCTGCAGACCGACGACACGGTCGCCGACCTGGTGACCGCGGCCGCCGAGTCCGGATTCTCCCGCTTCCCGATCGTCGACGGCGACCTCGACGAGACGGTCGGCATCGTGCACGTCAAGCAGGTGTTCGCCATCCCGCGGACCGAACGCGCCCGCACTCGGCTGATCACGGTGGCCCAACCCGTTCCCAAGGTGCCGTCAACCCTGGACGGCGACGCGGTGATGGCCGAGATCCGGGCCAACAACCTGCAAACCGCGCTGGTCGTCGACGAATACGGCGGCACCGCCGGCATGGTGACCGTCGAGGACCTGATCGAGGAAATCGTCGGCGATGTCCGCGACGAACACGACGACGCGACTCCGGATGTGGTGCCCGCCGGCTCCGGCTGGCGAGTCTCGGGCCTGCTGCGCATCGACGAGGTTGCCGCCGCGACCGGTTTTCGGGCCCCGGAA
Organism: Mycobacterium senriense; assembly: GCF_019668465.1. Classification (NCBI taxonomy): domain Bacteria; kingdom Bacillati; phylum Actinomycetota; class Actinomycetes; order Mycobacteriales; family Mycobacteriaceae; genus Mycobacterium; species Mycobacterium senriense. The sequence goes on from NZ_AP024828.1 coordinate 4,573,085, forward strand.
GGCCCCTACGAGACCATCGGCGGGCTAGTGCTGCGCGAGATCGGTCACATCCCGGTGGCCGGCGACACGGTCAAGCTGCCCGCGCTGGACTCCGACGGCTTGCTGGACGCGGCGACGCGTTGGCAGGCAACGGTGATCCGGATGGATGGCCGCCGGATCGACCTGCTCGAGCTGATCGAACTGAGCAGTCACGGTGACGCCCCTGCGATCGGGGCGCGCCGATGAGCGACACCATGGGCCTGCTGGTGGCCTGCCTGTTGATCGGGGTGAACGCGTTCTTCGTCGGGGCGGAGTTCTCGCTGATCTCGGCGCGGCGCGACCGCCTCGAGGCGCTGGCCGAACAGGGCAAGGCGGCCGCGGTCACGGTGATCCGCGCCGGGGAACAGCTGCCGTCTATGTTGGCCGGTGCCCAGTTGGGCGTCACGGCCGCGTCCCTGCTGCTCGGGCGCATCGGCGAGTCGGCGGTGTCCAATCTGCTGCGAACAGCGCTGGGGCTCACCGGAGTTCACCCGGCGCTGCTGCACACGTTGTCGTTCGCGATCGCGCTGGCCATCGTGGTGACGCTGCACGTGCTGCTGGGCGAGATGGTGCCGAAGAACATCGCGCTGGCCGGACCGGAACGCACCGCGATGCTGCTCGTCCCGCCGTATCTGGCCTACGTGCGGGCCGCCCGGCCGTTCATCGTGTTCTACAACAAGTGCGCCAACCTGGTGGTGCGCGCGTTCGGGGTCGAACCCAAGGACGAGCTGGAGATCACAGTCTCCCCCGTCGAGCTCAGCGAGATGATCGCCGAATCGGAGTCCGAGGGCTTGCTGGACCGCGAGGAACGCACCCGGCTCACCCGGGCGCTGCAAATTCGCCACCGGGTGGTCGGTGACGTGGCGGTCCCCCTCGCCGGCGTGCACGCGGTACCGGTCGCCGCGGCGGGCTCGGGCCCCACCGTCGGGGCGGTCGAGCAGGCCCTGGCCCAGACCGGATACTCGCGATTCCCGGTGGCCAGCGTCAGCGGCGTCTTCCTCGGATACCTGCACATCAAGGACGTGCTGACGCTCGACGACGATCCGCAGACGGTGATCGATCTGGCGAAAGTGCGCCCGCTGCCGCGACTGTCCCAATCGCTGCCGCTGGCCGATGCCCTGTCCCGGATGCGGCGCAGCAACAGCCATCTGGCGTTGGTGACCGACGAAACCGGCGCGGTGGTGGCCATGGTGGCCATGGAAGACCTGGTTGAAGACCTCGTCGGCACCATGCGCGACGCGTAGCGGCACTGGCCGGCCGGGACGACTCTGCGCAGCCCGTATGATCTTTCACGGCTACCAGTTAAGAAAGTGCTGGAGGGCAGGGGACCGTGGCGCGCGGAACATGCGTTGCTGGAAACAGATCCCGGTGCTCGCCGCAGCGTCGTTCCTGGAGCTGTCAGCGCCGCCTGACCTGCGCCTGCCGGGTCGGGCAAATAACGCTCACCAGGCTGCGCTCGGTAGGCTTGTGACATAGCCAATCTGGCCCGACGATGGTCCGGTGCGGCCCATGACGGAGGAGAATCATGACTGATCGCGTGTCGGCGGGGAACTTGCGCGTCGCCCGAGTGCTCTACGACTTCGTTAACAACGAGGCCTTGCCCGGCACCGACATCGACCCGGACAGCTTCTGGGCGGGCGTCGACAAGGTGGTCACCGACCTCACCCCCAAGAACCAGGACTTGCTGCGCCGGCGCGACGAGCTGCAGGCCCAGATCGACAAGTGGCACCGGCAGCGCGTCATCGAGCCGCTCGACATCGAGGCGTACCGTGAGTTCCTCATCGAAATCGGTTATCTGCAGCCCGAACCCGCGGACTTCACCATCACCACCTCCGGTGTGGACGACGAGATCACCACCACCGCCGGCCCGCAGCTGGTGGTGCCGGTGCTCAACGCGCGGTTCGCGCTGAACGCCGCCAACGCGCGCTGGGGCTCGCTCTACGACGCCTTGTACGGCACCGACGTCATCCCCGAGAGCGACGGCGCCGAGAAGGGCACCAGCTACAACAAGGTGCGCGGCGACAAGGTGATCGCCTACGCGCGCAAGTTCCTCGATGAGGCCGTGCCCCTGGAATCCGGGTCGTGGGCCGACGCGACGGGCCTCAGTGTCGACGACGGCCAGCTCAAGGTCGCGACCGCCGACGGCTCCGTCGGACTGGCCGACCCGGAGAAGTTCGCCGGCTACACCGGCGAGCTCGGCTCCCCCAACTGGTCGGTGTTACTGGTCAACCACGGCCTGCACATCGAGATCCTGATCGACCCGGAATCGCCGATCGGCAAGACCGACTCCGCGGGCATCAAGGACGTCGTCCTGGAATCGGCGATCACCACCATCATGGACTTCGAGGACTCGGTGGCCGCCGTCGACGCCGACGACAAGGTGCTCGGCTACCGCAACTGGCTCGGGCTGAACAAGGGCGATCTGTCCGAGGACGTCGAAAAGGACGGCAAGACGTTTGCCCGGGTGCTCAATGAGGACCGCACCTACACCACCCCGGACGGCGAGGGCGAACTGGTTCTGCCCGGCCGCAGCCTGATGTTCGTCCGCAACGTCGGCCACCTGATGACCAACGACGCGATTGTCGATGCCGAAGGCAACGAGGTGTTCGAGGGCATCATGGATGCGCTGTTCACCGGCCTGACCGCGATCCACGGGCTCAAGACCGGTGACGCGAACGGACCCCTGGCCAACAGCCGCACCGGATCCATCTACATCGTCAAGCCCAAGATGCACGGACCCGACGAGGTCGCCTACACCTGCGAGCTGTTCAGCCGCGTCGAAGACGTCCTCGGCCTGCCCCAGGGCACCCTCAAGGTGGGCATCATGGACGAGGAGCGGCGCACCACCGTCAACCTCAAGGCCTGCATCAAGGCCGCGGCCGACCGGGTCGTGTTCATCAACACCGGCTTCCTGGACCGCACCGGCGACGAGATCCACACCTCGATGGAAGCCGGCCCGATGATCCGCAAGGGCGCGATGAAGAACACCACGTGGATCAAGGCGTACGAGGACGCCAACGTCGACATCGGCCTGGCCGCCGGCTTCAAGGGCAAGGCGCAGATCGGCAAGGGCATGTGGGCGATGACCGAGCTGATGGCCGACATGGTCGAGCAGAAGATCAGCCAGCCGAAGGCTGGCGCGACCACCGCGTGGGTGCCCTCACCGACGGCGGCCACCCTGCACGCGATGCACTACCACTACGTCGACGTGGGTGCCGTGCAGGAGGAGCTCGCGGGCAAGAAGCGCACCACGATCGAGGAACTGCTGACCATCCCGCTGGCCAAGGAACTGGCGTGGGCTTCCGAGGAGATTCGCGAGGAGGTCGACAACAACTGCCAGTCCATCCTCGGCTACGTCGTGCGCTGGGTGGCGCAGGGCGTCGGCTGCTCCAAGGTGCCCGACATCCACGACGTGGCGCTCATGGAGGACCGTGCCACGTTGCGGATTTCGAGCCAGCTGCTGGCCAACTGGCTGCGCCACGGCGTGATCACCGAGGAGGACGTGCGGGCCAGCCTGGAGCGGATGGCCCCGCTGGTCGACGAGCAGAACGCCAAGGACGCGGCCTACCAGCCGATGGCGCCCAACTTCGACGACAGCCTGGCCTTCCTGGCCGCGCAGGACCTGATCCTCACCGGAACGCAGCAACCCAACGGCTACACCGAGCCGATCCTGCATCGCCGCCGGCGTGAGGCCAAGGCACACGCCGCGCAGTCGAATTGAGCCTGCGCTCAAATCGGGCTCGAACGTGTAATAGTGCCGGCGATGACTAAAATCGGCGCCGAGTTAACGATGGATCGACGGAAAGGCCGCGGGCACTGCTATGGGTAGGCACAGTGCGCCCGACCCTGACGACTTCCTCGACGAGCCATCTCACGACGACGGCGTCGACGAGCCGTCGCGCGGTGACGAGGCGGGACACCGCCACCGCGATGCGGGCGACGACGAAGAAGCCGACCTCTACTCGGACGAGGGTGACTATTCCGGCGAGGGTGAGTACTCGGACGAGGGCTATTACTCCGACGAACGTCGCCATCCCGACGATGACGGGCGCTTCGCGGCGGGCGACGATCTCTACGCGGCCGAGGATTCGTTCGAAGACAGCGCCGCTGACGATTACCCGGAGTTTCCGTCGCGCCCGGCTGCCGCCTCGAGCCAGGAGCCGCCGGCCTCCACACCGTCGCTCTTCCGGGGCGGGCATCGTGGGCTCGCCGATCGGCTGGGTGGTCACCGCAGCGAGGGCGGCCGCCGCGGCGTCAGCATCGGCGTGATCGTGGCGCTGGTTGCGGTCGTGGTCGTGGTGGGATCGGTCATCCTGTGGAGCTTCTTCGGTGACGCGCTGTCCAAGCGGTCGCACACGGCGGCGGGCCGCTGCACGGGCGGCCAGGAGACGGTGGCCGTCGTCGCAGACCCGTCGATCGCCGATTCCATTCAGCAATTCGCGGAAAGCTACAACAAATCCGCCGGGCCGATCGGTGACCGCTGCGTGGTGGTGAGCGTCAAGCCGGCCAACTCCGACGCCGTGCTGAACGGCTTCATCGGCAAGTGGCCGGCGGAGCTGGGCGGCCAACCGGCGCTGTGGATTCCGGGCAGCTCGATCTCGGCCGCGCGGCTCGCCGGGGCGACGGCCCAGAAGACCGTCACCGAGAGCCATTCGCTGGTCACCTCGCCGGTGGTGCTGGCCATCCGCCCCCAACTCGCCCCGGCCCTGTCCAACCAGAACTGGGCGGCACTGCCCGGGCTGCAAACCAACCCGAATGCGTTGGCCGGGTCGAACCTACCCGCGTGGGGCTCGCTGCGCCTGGCGCTGCCGATGAACGGCAACGGGGACGCATCGTTTCTGGCCGGAGAGGCGGTGGCGGCCGCATCGGTCCCGCCCGGCGCCCCGGTGACGCAGGGCACCGGCGCGGTGCGCAGCCTGCTGAGCGCCCAACCCAAGCTGGCCGACAACTCGCTCAACGAGGCGATGAACACGCTGCTGAAGTCCGGCGACCCCGCGACCGCGCCCGTGCACGCGGTCGTCACCACCGAGCAGCAGCTGTTCCAGCGCGGCCAATCGTTGCCAGACGCCAAGGGCGCCTTGGGGTTCTGGCTGCCGCCCGGCTCTGCCGCGGTGGCCGACTACCCCACCGTGCTGCTCAGTGGCTCCTGGGTCAGCCGGGAGCAGGCCTCGGCGGCAAGTGAGTTCTCGCGTTTCATGCACAAGTCCGATCAGCTGGCCAAGCTGGCGAAGGCCGGCTTCCGCGTCAACGGGGTCAAACCGCCCAGCAGTCCGGTCACCGACTTCCCCGCGTTGCCGGCCGCGCTGTCGGTTGGCGATGAGCCGATGCGGGCCACCCTCGCCGAGGCGATGGCGAGCCCGTCGAGCGGACAGGCCACGACCATCATGCTCGACCAGTCGATGCCCGGCCAGGAAGGCGGAAAGTCCCGGCTGGCCAACGTGATCGGGACGCTGCAGGACAAGATCAAGGCGCTGCCCGGCACGGCGGTGGTTGGGCTGTGGACGTTCGACGGCCACGAGGGCCGCTCCGAGGTGGCGAGCGGGCCGCTGTCCGACGCGGTCAACGGCCAGCCGCGTTCGGCGGCGCTGACCGCCGCACTGGACAAGCAGTACTCGTCGGGCGGCGGCGCGGTGTCCTTCACCACGCTGCGGATGCTCTACCAAGATATGCAGACTAACTACCATGCGGGACAGACCAATTCGATCCTGCTGATCACCGCGGGACCGCACACCGACCAGTCACTGGACGGGCCGGGGCTGCAGGACTTCATCCGCAAGAGCGCCGATCCGGCCAAACCCATCGCGGTGAATGTCATCGACTTCGGAGCCGACCCGGACCGGGCAACGTGGGAAGCGGTCGCCCAGCTCAGCGGCGGCGGCTATCAGAACCTGGCGACGTCGGCGTCCCCCGATCTCGCGTCGGCGGTCAACGCCTTCCTGAGCTGACGGCGCGAGTCGGCGCCGCCCGACGGCGGCTACCAACCGCTTGCCGGGTGTAAATCGTTCGCGAGCGTAACCTGGCGGCGAAAAATCGGGCTGAAATTCGCAGTGGCGTTACGCTCGCGGCCGGACTCGAGGTCTCCGTCATGTCACACCCCGGGCCTACCATCATGAGCGCTACCCGAAGGAGCGCCATGAGCATCGATTTCACGCCGGACCCCACCCTGTACCCGTTTCAATCCCGCTGGTTCGACAGCTCGCAGGGGCGCATCCACTACATCGACGAAGGTGACGGCCCGTCGATCCTGCTGTGTCACGGGAACCCGACATGGAGCTTTCTGTATCGCAACGTCGTCATCGCGTTGCGCGACAAGTTCCGTTGCATCGCACCGGATTACCTGGGTTTCGGCCTCTCGGATCGACCCGCGGGGTTCGGTTACAAGGTGGACCAGCACGCCCGGGTGGTCGGCGAGTTGGTCGATCATCTGGGCCTCGCCGGCTACCTCACGATGGGTCAGGACTGGGGTGGCCCCATCGGCATGGCGGTCGCGGTGGAGCGCGCCGAGCGGGTCCGCGGCGTCGTCCTGGGCAACACCTGGTTCTGGCCGGCGGACGTGCTGACCACCAAGATCTTCAGCCGGGTGATGGGCAGCCCGCCGCTGCAGTACGCGATCCTGCGCCACAATTTCTTCGTCGAGCGCCTCGTTCCAGCGGGAACCCAGCACCGCCCCAGCGACGCGGTGATGGAGCACTATCGGGCCGTGCAGCCCACCCCCGAGGCGCGCAGGGGTGTCGCCGAGATGCCCAAGCAGATCTTGGCCGCCCATCCCCTGCTGGCGCGGCTCGCCCGGGAGGTGCCGGCCAAGCTAGGCGCCAAACCCGCCCTGTTCGTTTGGGGCATGAAGGACTTCGCCTTCAGGCCCGGCCCTACCCTCCCGCGGCTGCGCGCGGCCTTTCCCGACCATGTCCTCGTCGAACTGCCCGACGCCAAGCACTTCATCCAAGAGGACGCACCGGATCAGATCGCCGCGGCGATCATCGATCGGTTCGGCTGACTCAACCGTCGGCTAGGCGAACGCCTCCACCGGCGGACACGAGCAGACCAGGTTGCGGTCGCCGTAGGCGCCGTCGATGCGACGCACCGGCGGCCACACCTTGGGCCGGAACTCCTTGCCCAGCGGATAGGCGGCCCGCTCCCGGGTGTACGGATGGTCCCAGTCGCTGACCACCAGGCATTCGGCCGTATGCGGTGCACCCCGCAGCGGGTTGTCGTCGACGGTCCACTCCCCCGCACCCACCTGGTCGATCTCGCCGCGGATGGCGATCATGGCGTCGCAGAACGCGTCGACTTCGGTCAGGGTCTCGCTCTCGGTGGGTTCCACCATCAGCGTGCCGGCCACCGGGAAACTCATGGTAGGGGCGTGAAAACCGTAGTCCGCCAAGCGCTTCGCCACGTCGTCGACCGTGACGCCGGTGGACTTGGTGATGCCACGCAGATCCAGGATGCACTCGTGGGCGACCATGCCGTTCTCACCCGTGTAGAGCACCGGGAAGTACTCGTCGAGGCGGCGGGCGATGTAGTTGGCCGACGCGATCGCGGTCAGCGATGCCGCGCGCAGGCCGTCGGCGCCCATCATCCTGATGTAGGCCCAGCTGATCGGCAGGATCGAGGCCGAGCCGTAGGGCGCCGCGGACACCGGATGCCCCTGGGGCAGCTCGGGGGCGTGCGGGTGCCCCGGCAGGAACGGCGCCAGATGCGACCGCACCGCCACCGGCCCGACGCCGGGTCCACCACCGCCGTGCGGGATGCAGAACGTTTTGTGCAGGTTCAGGTGGCTGACGTCGCCGCCGAACTTGCCCGGCCGCGCCAGGCCGACCAGGGCGTTGAGATTGGCGCCGTCGACGTACACCTGGCCGCCGGCGTCGTGCACGGCCGCACAGATCTCGGCGATGTCGTGCTCGTACACGCCGTGCGTGGACGGATAGGTGATCATCAGCGTCGACAGCCGCTCGGCGTGTTCGCTGACCTTGGCCCGCAGGTCGTCGAGGTCGACGTCGCCGTTGTCCAGGCAGGCCACCACCACCACCCGCATCCCGGCCAGCGCCGCCGATGCCGCGTTGGTGCCGTGCGCACTGGACGGGATGAGGCAGATGTCGCGGTGCGGTTCGCCGCGGCTGGCGTGGTAGTCGTGAATGGCCAGCAGGCCGGCGTACTCGCCCTGCGACCCGGCGTTGGGTTGCAGGGAGACGGCGTCGTAGCCGGTGATCTGCACCAGCCAGGTCTCCAGGTCGGCGATCAGACGCCGCAGCCCGGGGGTGTCCGACGCCGGCGCGAAGGGGTGCTGGCGGGCGAACTCGGGCCAGGTGATGGGCTCCATCTCCGCGGCGGCGTTCAGCTTCATGGTGCACGAACCCAGCGGAATCATGCTGCGGTCCAAGGCAATGTCTTTGTCGGCCAGCGCGCGCAGGTAGCGCATCATTGCGGTCTCGGTGCGGTACTGGGTGAACGCGGGATGGGTGAGGAACTCCGAGGTGCGGGTGATGATGCCGGCACCGGCACCGACCTGCCCAGTGGCGTGCAGTCCGAAGGCCTCGAGCACGGCGGCGACGTGCTCGCCGGTGGTGACCTCGTCGCAGGCCACCGACACGTGGTCGTCGTCGACCTGCCAGAGGTTGATGCCGTGCGCTTTGGCCGCGGCGATCACCTCGGCGGCGCGTCCGGGCACCCGGGCCAGCACGGTGTCGAAGTACGTGTCGTGCACCAACGCATCGCCGAGGGCGGCGGCGATCGCCTCGGCGTAACCGTGCACCCGGCGCGCGATCGCGGTCAGCCCCTCGGCGCCGTGGTAGCTGGCGTACATCGCCGCCATCACGGCCAGCAGCACCTGCGCGGTACAGATGTTGCTGGTCGCCTTGTCACGGCGAATGTGCTGCTCGCGCGTCTGCAACGCCAGCCGGTAGGCCGGCGTCCCGTCGGCGTCCAGCGACACACCCACCAGCCGGCCGGGCAGCTGACGCGCGTGGTTGGCATGCACCGCCAGGTAGCCGGCGTGCGGTCCACCGAATCCCATTGGCACACCGAATCTTTGGGTGGTGCCGAAGGCGACGTCGGCGCCGATCTCACCGGGCGGCGTGATCAGCGTCATGGCGAGCAGGTCGGCGCCGATGGCAACCAGCGCGCCCCGGTCGTGCGCCTGCTCCACCAGGCCCGTCCAGTCGGTGACCCGACCACTGGCCCCGGGCAGCTGTGCGATGACGCCGAAGAAGTCGCCGTCCGGCAGCCCGTCGCGCAGGTCGGCGGTCACGATCTCGATGCCCAGCGGCTTCGCCCGGGTGGCCAGGATGGCCGCGGTCTGGGCGAAGACGTCGGCGTCCACCGCCAGGCGGGTGGCCTTTCCACGCGCCGCGCGGTGCATCAACGTCATGGCCTCGGCCGCCGCGGTACCCTCGTCGAGCATCGAGGCGTTGGCGACCTCAAGGCCGGTCAGGTCGGCGACCATGGTCTGGAAATTCAGCAGCGCCTCGAGCCGGCCCTGGCTGATCTCGGGCTGGTACGGCGTGTAGGCCGTGTACCAAGCCGGGTTCTCCAAGATGTTGCGCAGCAACACCGGCGGCGTGAGCGTGTCGTAGTAGCCCTGCCCGATCATGGACACGGCCACCGTGTTGGCCTCGGCCAATGACCGCAGCTCGGATAGCGCCTCGGTCTCAGTGGCGGCCGGCGGCAGCTGGTCGAGACCGGGCGCGGCGCCACCGGCGGTGAGCCGGTCCAGGATGCCGGCCGGAAGCGCCTTGGCGGCCAGCTCGTCGAGCGAGTCGACGCCGATGACGGCGAGCATGGCCGCCACAGCCTGGCCGTCCGGGCCGATGTGCCGAGCCGCGAAAGTGAATTGATCGGACACTGGAAACTCCTGGGTAGGCGGGCGAAGACATATGAAGGCAGAGGACTAACGGCCCTCTCCCTCTGTCTTCACCCGTTCGCCGGGCGCCTGAGAGATTCGGTGCCCGATGCTGCCCGAGCGCCTTTCCCCATCGGCGGGCGCAGACCGTGGTCCTCGCCGCTTTCCAGAGGCATCATGATTTCGCGCGGTCCGGGTGCCTGAGAGGTTGACGGAGAGGTGTTGCTCCTTCGGCGTCCGTGGCTGGCAGCCACGGAACTCTCCCGCTCGAATGCGATGCGCAGCCCAGTTTACTCGGCCGCTCGGGCCAGGTGCGGGCGCGCCGCTCAGCCGATTTTGCGGTCGCGGTGCTTGCGCCGGGACGCCAGCTCGTCCTCGGGCTCGGCGATCGACTCGCCGCCGTCGGCCCGCTCACCGGGGAAGTCCGCGATGACGCCGGTCAGCTCGCGCATGGCGCCCGAGACCGCGATGCCGAAGACGCCCTGCCCGCCCTGCAGCAGGTCGACGACCTCTTCGGCCGACGTGCACTCGTAAACGGTGGTGCCGTCGGAGAACAGGGTGATGTTGGCCAGATCCTGGACACCGCGCTGACGCAGGTGATCGACCGCGACGCGGATGTTGTGCAACGAGATCCCGGTGTCCAGCAACCGCTTGACGATCTTGAGGACGAGGATGTCCTTGAACGAGTAGAGCCGCTGGCTGCCGGAGCCGGCCGCGCTGCGGATCGACGGGACCACCAGCGAGGTGCGTGCCCAGTAGTCCAGCTGCCGGTACGTGATGCCGGCGATCTGGCAGGCGCTCGGACCGCGGTAGCCGACCAGCTCGTCGGGCACGGAGTCGTCCGGGAAAAGCCCCGGCTGCACGGGTGCGCTGGCTACGGTGACGGGGCGGTCACTGGCCGCCGGGCTACCGCTGTCGGCTAAGTTGAGCTGCTCTTGGCGTGGCTGCTCGCTCACGGTGGTTCCTCTCCGCGATCGCGCTCTCGTCGTTAGCTGCGTCTAAGGCTGCACTGCATTGCAGCCACGTTTGCTCAGGCCCGAGTGCTAGTAGAGCTTACGCTTTTTCACAGCCGCCGCGCCTGTTGTCGCGATCAAAGTATGGCCGCCGCGGGGTCAAGTGGGCGGGCTATCCGCCAGCGTGTCGACATCACGGTGTGGTTTGAGATGGATCCGTGATGTCGTCATCCAGGCTAAACCAGCCACCCGCCGTTCCCAAGCGCTGTGGTAGCGCGTTTGCGCGAGGCCGGACTGCCCGCTAGGTGGCTTTGAAATCGTCCGGGGACACGCTGTCGAGAAATTCTTTGAACTTCTCCACCTCGTCCTCCCGGACGGCGGTGCCACCTTCCTCGTCGGTCTCGTCGGGAATCAGCAGGCCGGCCTGGGCAAGCACGCCTTCTTCGACATAGATCGGAACGCCGACACGCAACGCGATCGCCACCGAGTCCGAGGGCCGCGCCGACACGGTGATGTTGCGGTCGAACACCAGGTCAGCGTAGAAAGTGCCCTCTTGCAGATCGACGATCCGCACCTCTTTCAGCGAATGCCCAAGCGCGGCAATGACATCCCTGATCAGATCGTGCGTCAACGGGCGCGGGGGCTCAACGCCTTGCTGCTCGAGGGCGATGGCGGCGGCCTCCGACTGACCGATCCAGATCGGAAGGTAACGGTCACCGTTGGTTTCGCGCAGCAACAACACCGGCTGGTTCTGCGGCTGCTCTACGCGAATGCCGACAACACGAACTTCACCCATTTGTGTCTGCCCTCCGCATTAGTGCGCCGGTTGGATTGGTGCCCGGCAGTGGACGGCGAGGTCAAAAGTCCGCCCTGCTGCCGAAAACCAAGCTGTCGACCGAAGTCTAGTCCTCAGCGATCCAGAACGTCGCGAACGGCGGATTTGATCAGCGACGTGTGCAACGTGATCGCGAGCGCCGCGACTTCGCGCGCCAAATCGTCTGCGCGGTCGCGCGCACCGGCCTTGCCGGCTTTGACTACCGGCCCGGCGATTTGGGCGATCAGGTCCGACTGGCGATCGGCGGCCGAGCGGAAAGCGCGCAGATGCCGCGGCTCGACACCGTAATCCGACAGTGCCCGCGCGCACTGCAGGATGACGACGGCGTGCTCGTCGAAAAAACCGGCCGGCCCGGTGGTGATGACTCCGGCCTTGAGGAGCGCGATCAGCAGGTCGTCCGCCACGCCCGCGCGGTTGAGCAGCTCTTCGCGGCTCAGCCGCACGTGGCTGGGGGCCACTGCCGAGGTGTCGGAGCGCACGTCCGCCCCGGTGGCTTCCCCGGTGCCCGCCACGGAGACCAGCCGCGGGACGGAATACGGACCCTTGACGGGCGGCAGCTCACCGTCGGGCTGGGCGTCCAGTTGCGCCCTGATGACCTTCAGCGGCAGGTAGTGATCACGTTGCGCGGTAAGGATGAACCGCAACCGCGCGCAGTCGTACGCGGTGAACCTTCGATACCCCGACGCGGCCCGCTGCGGCGTCACCAGCCCCTCGGCCTCCAAGAAGCGGATCTTGGAGATGGTGACATCGGGGAAGTCCGGCCTCAGCAGTTCCAGGACCGCCCCAATCGACATCCCGGCCAGTGCCGAGCTATCGGGTGCGCTCACTAGCCTGAAGATCCTCCATCCTCACCCTGCTTGGGTCCGGTCAGAAACACCAAGCGGAACTTGCCAATCTGCACCTCGTCACCGTTGGCAAGCACCGCGGAGTCCACGGGCTCACGATTGACGTAAGTGCCGTTGAGACTACCAACGTCGACCACGCTGAATTCGTTGTTTTCCAACCTGAATTCGGCGTGCCGGCGGCTGACGGTCACGTCGTCGAGGAAAATGTCGCTGTCGGGGTGGCGGCCGGCGGACGTGGTGGGCTGGTCCAGCAAAAACCGCGATCCCGCATTCGGTCCACGTTTGACGACCAGCAACGCCGAGCCGGCGGGGAGTCCTTCGACTCCGGATACCGCGCTCTCGGTTCCCGCCTGTGCGGGAGCGTCCAGCTCGTTGAGGAAGTCGGCACGGAAGACAGAAGTCGTCTCTACCGTGACTTCGTCCGAATTCTGGTCGTTGTCCATGTCCGTCACGCGCTGCTCCTCACTGGCTGCTGTGGCGTTGTCTGGCCGGGCCGCTCGGCCGGCTTGTGCATCAGGTTTGTTTGCCCGATATGCCGATTACTGCCGTTTCGTACGTTCAAGAGTCTTTCACGTGTCTTTCAGCGATCTTCGAGAGACTTCAAAGGTCGATGTGTCGACGGTACCGCGCACCGGCTTCCAATGCGCCCACCACCTGACGATCCGAAACTTCGATTTCCCCGCACCCTGGCTGCACCGCGCGCTGGCCGCGCGGGGCTGCAGGGACATTAGCAATCGTCATTCGGTGAGCGTTCCGCGGTAGGCCTCCGCGTCGAGCAGCGAAGAAATGGCCGACTCCAATTCGCCGACATCGGATACCTGCACATCCAGCAACCAACCGCCCCCGTACGGGTCGGAGTTCACCAGTTGCGGACTGCCGTCCAGATCGCTGTTGACCGCGGACACTTTGCCCGACACCGGGGCGTAGAGGTCCGACACCGATTTCGTCGATTCGACCTCACCGAAGGATTCGCCCGCGGTCAGTTCGGTGCCCACGTCGGGCAGCTGAACGAAAACGACATCGCCCAACGCCGACTGCGCAAAATCGGTGATGCCCACGCGCACGGTGTCATCCCCACTTCGGCGAACCCATTCGTGTTCGGCGGTGTAGCGCAGATCGGGCGGGATATCGCTCACGGGTGATCCTGTTCTGTTCGGGTGGTGCTCACTTGACGGGCTGAGCGTATTGGTGCGGTTTTGGTTGCCGCAAGGTGGTGACGTCCACCCGGTCGGCCTGCTGAACGGACATTCGCCCACCGACGCGCTTGACGGCGTCCTGCGCGCCGCCGGGAATGTTCATGGCCGCGGCCAGGGTGGGTGGATCGCCAATTGCCAGAATCGAATACGACGGGGACAGGGTTTTGGAGTCGATGGTCAGCGACCCGGGCACACCCACCACCCACGTGTCGACACCTACCCGCACCGATTGGTGGGCGTCATTGACTTCGATCGCCTCGGCGCCGGCGGCGCGCAACTCGTTGATCACGTCGAGCATCGCCTCGGGCGAAACCCCGGGTCCGGGGTCCTCGATGGTGATGGTGACGCCGGGGCCGGTGGCGCCGACCGCCCCGACCAGAATGGACAGCGCCGCCAGCCTGGACTGCGCGGATTGGATGGCGGCCTGGTCGTTGTTCCCGGACGCCTGCAATGAATTCAGCGTGTTCTGTAGCTCGTTCACTTCGGTGTTGAGCGTTCCTTCGCGCTGTCGCAGCGAATCCAGCAGCACCAAAAGGTCTGCGGGACGGGCAGTCTCCAGCGAGTCACCCGATTCGGTTTGGCGAACCTGGGTGACGATCGCCAGGCCCAGCAGCAGGCACAGCATGGCGGCCAGCGTCCCGAACGCCATCCGGGACCGACCGCCGCGCACCATGCCGGTCAGCCCGGTGCGGTGCAGCGGGTCGATTTCCGGGCGGGGGCTCTTCGCGGCCAGTTCGTGACGGCCGCGCGGTGCGCCCTGTTCCGGCGTCGTACCGGCCCTGGGGCGCCCAGGCCCGGTTGGTCCGTCATCACTTTGGCCGCCGGCGGCGCTTTGCCCGGCGTTGCGGTCTTCCGGATCCTGGCTCACGTTGACCTCACGGGGGTGATGGCGGCGCTCCTCTCCCCCGCACGCGGGTGAGGGTACCTCCCTGTGGGGGCGTGCCCCCACATCGCTTTTCTACTCCGCATCGCCGCCGGCGCGCCTCACGCCCCGAACAGCCTGCGGCGCAGGGCGGCGGCGTTGCCGAAGATGCGGATGCCCAGCACGACGATGATGGCCGTGGACAACTGCGTACCGACGCCCAATTGGTCGCCGACGTAGACGATCAGGGCGGCCACGAAGACGTTGAACACGAACGAAATCACGAACACCTTCGGGTCGAAAATCCGTTCCAGGTATGCACGTAACCCGCCGAACACCGCGTCCAGCGCCGCGACCACCGCGATCGGCAGATACGGCTGCACCACCTCGGGCACCGCAGGGTGAAAAACCAGGCCGAGCACGATGCCGATCGCCAGGGCAGCGATACCGATCATGCTCGACTTCCCGCCCGCATCTCACACAGGGGGAGGTGTCTGTTCAGGACTTTTCTCACTGTGGCCCAATCTGCTTGGCGAACTTGACATCCCGGATCGATCCGGCAGGAAGCGTTAGTCCGTCGGCGACGTCCACCGTAACCACGACACCGTAGGAGATCTGCAGGAGCCTCAGTCGCTGCATGCCGGGGCTGCTGTCGAAGACATCGCGCATCGCGCGCGGCGGCCCGATCGCCAGGACCGCGTACGGACTGCTGGTCGGGTTGTTGTCGACCAGGATCGCGCCGCCGGCCTGCCGGATGGTCACATTAGGCCCGATCCGCACCCCGCCGACGGAAATGGCCTCGGCTCCGCTCGCCCACAACGAGTTGACCACTAACTGCAGATCGCGGTCCAGGATGATCTGCCTGCTGCCACTGACCCGTTGCTTGGACACATCGGAAAGGTTCGGGCTGGCACCGGGATCGGTTACGGTCACCTTCAGGCCGGGTCCGATGACCGCGGTGCTCGCCGCGGGCAGGCTCAGCGCGTCAAGGCGTTTCAGCAGCCGCTGGCCCTCGGCGTCGTCGACCAGCGCGTGGCGCTGCACCTCGTCGACCCGTGTCGACAGCTCGCTGCGGCGCTTGTTCAGCTTGGCCGCAGAGCCCTCGGTGGACCGCACGTTGCCCAACAGCAGCTGCTTTTCGGAACGCACGCCGGGGGCCACCGAGCGGGCCTGGGTGACCGCGGCGGCGAAGACCGTCGCGATCAGCAGCGCCGCCAGCGCCTGCCAGAGCCAACCGAAGACGCGCCGGCGTCCGTCAAGCGGTGCGCCGGCGGCCTCGCGCCTGGCCGCCGCCGCCGCGTACCCCGGGTCGAGGTGCTCGGACAGCAGCGCGCGCAACAGCGACGGCACCGGGATTCGTTTGGGCCGCGGCGCCCCATGCGCGGCGTGGCCGGCGTTGGGGTCATAACCGCCGAGCAGGCGGTCCACGTCAGCCATGGTCGGCCACCTTCGCCGCGGTCGACGGGCGAGAACCGCGGTCGACCTTGGGCATGCGCCGCACCACGAGCACCATCTGGACCGCATATTGCACGAACGCCCACAGATAGCCGTACATGCCCCAGATCAGGAAGGCCCACCCGCAGGCCCCGATCACCCGGCTCCACAGTGCGTCCCAGGTGCCCAGCAGCACCAGCGGAAAACCGGACATCAGCGCGAACGTCGCGGCCTTGCCGATGTAGGTCACCGGCAGCGCCGACAGTCCGCGGCTCCACAGCAGTGGCAGCGTCGCAGCCAACAGTCCGTCGCGCGCGAGCAGCACGATGACGAACCACCAGGGCACGATCCCGCTGAATGCCAGCACGATGGGCACGGCCACCATGTAGAGGCGGTCGACCGCCGGGTCGAGCAGCACGCCGAGCCGGGAGGACTGGTCGAGCAGCCGGGCGATCTTCCCGTCGGCCCAGTCCGAGGCGCCGCTGAACATGAGAATCGCAACGGCCCACCCATTGGCGTGCGCGACCAGTAGGACGTAGATGAACACCGGGATCAGCGCCAGGCGGACAGCGCTGAGCACGTTGGGTACGGTCAGCACCCGGTTGGGCGGAAGCACCGGCTCCATGAGCCGTGACCTTAACGCGGAAGCGCCGCGGTCCGCACGACGGACTAGCGGAAGACCCCGGGCAGGCTCAGGGTGGACAGGGTGTCGTCCGACAGCGGGTTGTCGTTGACCATGTAGGTCCACGTCGACGTCGGCCGCGCCAGTTTGGACAGGTCCAGACCGGGCTCCTCTTCGAGGACGTTGGCCGTTTCGAACGTCTGCTGGGCCGCCTCGATCGCGTCCGCGGCCAGCGACGCGAACGCGTCCACGGCCAACCGGTGAAACTCGTCCAGCGGGTTCTGCCGGCCCAGCGCCCGCAGGTGGATGCTCTCGCGGATGTCGGCCAGATACGCCAGGTGGTCGGCCCAGCCGCGGTCGAGGTGATAGAGCATGATCTGCCGGCAGATCGTCTCCAGCCGCTCTTCGGAGATTCCCCCGCGAGCGGGAGGTACCCCCACCTCGGCCAGCTCCTTGTAGCGCTTGGGTGCCAGCTCAGCGAGCTCCTCACGCGCGGTCGGGTTGCGCAGCAACGTATTACGCCGGTCCACGATGATGGCGCGCTGCTGGGCGATCAACTGGTTGTAGCGCCAGGTGTTGGCGTGCACGTCCAGCATCCGGCCCTCGGCCACGCGCTGGGCGTGGTCGAGCAGGCCCGCCGCCTTCGGGCTGACGATCTTTCCGTCCTCGTCGGTCTGGGTCGGCAGCTTGTTGTAATCGAGGTTGGCGGCGACGACGTCGTCCTCCCAACTGGAGAAGAAGACGGACGACCCCGGGTCGCCCTGACGGCCGGCCCGGCCGCGCAGCTGGTTGTCCAGGCGCTGGGTGTGGTGCCGCCCCGTTCCGACGACGTGCAGGCCGCCCAGCTCGGCGACCCGGTCGTGGTCGGCTTCGTCGGAGCCACCGAGCCGGATGTCGGTGCCGCGCCCGGCCATCTGCGTCGAGACGGTGACCACGCCGAACTTGCCCGCCTCGGCGATCACCTGGGCTTCCTCGGCGTCGTTTTTCGCGTTCAGCACCACCGCGGGCACGCCGCGGCGCAGCAGCCGCTCGTGCAGGTCCTCGGATTCGGCCACGTCGCGGGTGCCCACCAGTACCGGCTGCCCGGTCTCGTTCACCTCGGCGATGTGCGCGACGATCGCGTCGTTCTTGGCCGCCGCGGTGATGTACACCCGATCGGATTCGTCCTCGCGAATGTTGGGCTCATTCGGCGGAATTGGGGATACGCCGAGCTTGTAGAACTGGCGCAGCTGCTCGCCGGCGGCCAGCGCGGTGCCGGTCATGCCGCACACGGTCGCGTAGCGATTGATCAGCGCCTGGACGGTGATGGTGTCGAGCACCTCGCCGGTTTCGGTGGTCTCGATGCCCTCCTTGGCCTCGACGGCGGCCTGCAGGCCGTCGGGCCAGCGCTGCAGCTGCGCGATGCGGCCCCGCGCGGCGTTGATCAGGTGCACCGCGTCGTCGCGGACGATGTAGTGCACATCGCGCTGCAGCAGCACGTGCGCGTGCAGCGCGACGTTGATCTCGGTCAGGGTGGTGACGACGTGTTCCTCGGAGTACAGGTCTATCCCGCCGAGCGCCTTTTCGACCTTGCGGGCGCCGACCTCGGTCAGGTGCACGTTGCGGCTGTCGGCGTCGGTGTCGTAATCGGTGCCGGCCTCCAGCCGGCCGGCCAGCTCGATGATCTCCAGGCGCGGCGTCTCCCGGTGGGTGGTTCCGGCCAGCACCAACGGCACCAGCGCCTCGTCGACCAGCACCGAGTCGGCCTCGTCGATCAGGGCCACGTCGGGGTTGGGCGACACCAGGTCGGCGACATCGGTCACCAGTTGATCGCGCAGGACGTCGAAGCCGATCTCGTTGACCGAGGCATAGGTGACGTCGCAGCCGTAGGCGGCCCGTCGTTCCTCGCTGCTGGACTCGGCGGTGATCCAGCCGACCGTCAGGCCCATGGCCTCGATGACGGGGCCCATCCATTCCGCGTCGCGACGGGCCAGGTAGTCGTTGATGGTCACGACGTGCACGTGCCGCCCGGCCAGTGCGTATCCGGCCGCGGCGATCGCGCCCGCGAGCGTCTTGCCCTCACCCGTGGCCATCTCGATGACGTCGCCGGCCAGCATCCGCAACGCGCCCAGCAGCTGCACGTCGAACGGCCGCAGCCCACTGGCCCGCTCGCCCGCCTCGCGCGCGATGGCGAGGAACTGCGGGATGTCCTCGGAATCCGCCAGGTCCTCGAGGTTGAGCAGCCCGGCCGCCTTGCGTAGCTGCTCGTCGGTCAGCCCGGCCGCCTCGTCGTCGTACTCCGACGAGTCGGTGACCTGGGTGAGGGAGCGGCTGCGGTCCTTTTCGGTGCTGGCGCCGAGCAGCTTCCAAAAGCGGCTGCTCAGCCGGCCGGGTTGAGCGCGGGTCGTCTTAGGCACAGGTCAACGGTACGCGGTGACTTCCCGCGCGGGCTCAAGCCAGTCGGGCGACACTGCAGGCCGCGCGCAACTCAGGCGAGGTTCGAGCGGCGTGGATACGCGACGTCGGGGTCGGTGAGCACATTGACGACGGCGGGCAGCCCGCTGGCGAAGGCGCGCTCCAGCGCGGGCCGCAGCTCGCCGGGTGCGGCGACCAGCTCGCCGTGGCCGCCCAGGGCGCGCACCACCTCGTCGTAGCGTGTCCCCGGGCGCAACTCGGCCACCACCGAATAGCCATAGAGAGCTTTCATCGGGTGGTGTTCGAGCCCCCAGATGCCGTTGTTGCCGATCACGGACACGACGGGCACGTTGTGCCGGACCAGGGTGTCCCATTCCATGCCGCTGAAGCCGAACGCGCCGTCGCCCTGCAGCAGCACCACCTGACGATCCGGGTGGGCCAGCTTGGCGGCCAGCGCGTAGCCGGGGCCCGATCCCAGGCAGCCGAAGGGGCCGCTGTCCAGCCAGCACCCCGGTTGATAGCTGTCGATCACCCGGCCGGCGTACGACCCGAAATCACCGGCGTCGATGACGATGATCGCGTCGCGATCCAGCATGGGTGCGAGCTCCGCGTAGACCCGCATGGGGTGCAGCGGGATGCGCTCGTCGGCCAGCTCGGCCTTCTCCGCGGCGCGCGAGGCGGTCTCGGCGGTTCGCAGTTCGCCGATCCAGTCCCGGTGATCGGTCCCCGTGGCGGGGGCCAAGGCCGCGAGGATCGTCAACAGGTCGCCGTAGAGCTCGGCCTGCACCGGCCGCGGGTGGCGGCGTTCGGGCTCGACCCGGTCCGCCACGATGAGCTGGGTTTGCGCCCCGAACACCGCGCCGAAGCCGAGCCGGAAATCCATCGGCACGCCGACGATCAGCGCAACGTCGGCCTCCCCCAACGCTTTTCCGCGAACCCGGGAGAACGCCAATGGATGATCGGCGGGAACGGCGCCGCGGGCCATCCCATTCATCAGCACCGGGATCTGGAGTTCCTCGGCAAGGCGCAGCAGGGCCGCCTCCCCGTGTCCCCACCAGACGTTGGTGCCCGCCATGATCACCGGCCGCTGCGCCCCGGACAGCAACGCGGCGGCGCGGCTCAGCGCTTGGCCGTCGGGTGCCGGGCCCGGCGGCAGGTCGACGAGGGCGCCGGGCCGGCCGTCATCGTCGGACATGGAGAACGCATGGTCCATCGGGAAGTCCACGAACCCCACGCCCGACGGCGCACCGACCGCCGCCCGCAGCGCGTCGTCGACGAGCCGGCCGGCGTCGCCGGCCGACTGTGCGGTGGCGGCGTAGCGGGAAAGCGGCGCCACGAACGGCACGTGGTCGATCTCCTGCAGCGAGCCCATGCCCCAGCGCTGCGCCGGCGCGCGTCCGCCCAGCACCACCAGCGGCGATTGGTTCTGCTGTGCCGCCGCCATCGCGCTCATCCCGTTAGTGATGCCCGGTCCCGCCGTCAGCGCGGCCACGCCCGGCGACCGCGTCACCTTCGACCACCCCTCGGCGGCGAAGGTCGCCGTCTGCTCATGACGGGTGTCGATCAGCCGAATGCCCTCCTCGCGGCAGCCGTCGTAGATGGAAAACAGATGGCCGCCGGACAGCGTGAAGACGGTGTCCACGCCGCTGGCCCGCAGGCGCCGCGCGACAAGTCGGCCGGCGTGCAATGTTTGTGCGGGGATGGCGTCGGTAGTCATGACCGCAGCCTAGCCAGATCCGTCGGGTACCTTCGCCGAAGGATTTGAAGTCGACCAGAGTCCGACCACCGCCACGTTAAGGAGGCACGACCGTGGGCTCGAAGCCGTTCACGCCATCGATCGACTGGTCGGCGGCACTCATGGATTCGTTGCGGTGGATCGTCATAGCGTGGGTGATCGGCGCCGTCTGCCTCCTGGTTGTGCTGGTCGGCTTGCGCTACCTCACCCCCTGGGGCCAGCAGTTCTGGCGGATCACGCGGGGATACTTTGTCGGCTCGGCGAGCATCAAGGTGTGGCTGATGCTCGGTGTCTTGCTGTTATCGGTCGTTCTGTCCGTGCGGCTCAACGTATTACTCAGCTATCAGTCCAACGACTTGAGCACGGCGGTGCAGATAGCGGTGCAAGGCATGGCGTCCGGCGAGGAGAGCGTCAAACAGTCTGGGGTGCATGGCTTTTGGGTGTCGATCGCGATATTCATCCTGCTCGCGACGCTGTTCGTCATCCGGGTCATGGCGGACATCTACCTGACCCAGCGCTTCATCATCGCCTGGCGGGTCTGGCTGACCGGCAGCCTCACCGACGACTGGCTCGGTGGCAGGGCGTACTACCGGGACCTCTTCATCGACAACACCATCGACAACCCCGACCAGCGCATCCAGCAGGACATCGACATCTTCACCGCCAATGCCGGCGGCACTCCGAACGCCCCGACCAACGGTACGACCAACACATTGCTCTTCGGCGCCGTCAACGCGATGGCCTCCGTGATCTCATTCGCCGCGATCCTGTGGAATCTGTCCGGCGACCTGACCGTCGCGGGCGTCAACCTGCCGCGTGCCATGTTCTGGGTGGTGTTGGTCTACGTGCTGGTGGCCACGGTGGTCGCGTTCTGGCTGGGGCGGCCGTTGATCTGGCTCAGCTTCAACAACGAAAAGCTCAATGCGGCATTTCGTTACGCGCTGGTCCGCTTGCGCGATGCGGCCGAGGCGGTGGGCTTCTACCGCGGTGAACGGGTCGAGCGCCGACAGCTGGGGCGCCGCTTCACGCCGATCATCGAGAACTACCGCAGATTCGTTCGCCGAACCATCATCTTCAACGGATGGAACTGGTCGATGACCCAGGCGATCGTTCCGCTGCCCTGGGTGATTCAGGCGCCGCGGTTGTTCGCCGGCCGGATTCACTTCGGCGATGTCACCCAGACCGCGGTGGCCTTCGGGCAGATCGAGGAGTCGTTGTCGTTCTTCCGCAACAACTACGACGCGTTCGCCTCCTTTCGGGCCGCGATCATCCGATTGCACGGGCTGGTGGACGCCAACAGCAAGGGCCGCGCGCTGCCGGCCATTCTGGTCAAACCCAGCGAAGAGACGGCCGTCGAACTCCGCGGCATCGAGGTGCGCACGCCGGACGGCGACCAACTGGTCGACTCGCTGGACATCCAGCTCGATCACGGCGACACGCTGGTGATCACCGGCCGCTCCGGGGCCGGCAAGACGACGCTGCTGCGCAGCCTGGCCGAGCTGTGGCCGTACGCCTCGGGAACCCTGTGCCGCCCGGACGGCGACAACGCGACGATGTTTCTGTCACAGCTGCCGTATGTGCCGCTCGGCAACCTGCGCACCGTGGTGGCCTATCCGAATTCGCCGGACGAGATTTCCGATGAGCAGCTGCACGACGTGCTCACCAAGGTGGCGCTGGCGCCGCTGATCAGCCGGCTGGACGAAGACCACGATTGGGCCAAGGTGCTGTCGCCGGGCGAGCAGCAGCGCGTCGCCTTCGCGCGCATCCTGCTCACCAAGCCCAAGGCCGTCTTCCTCGACGAGGCCACCTCCGCGCTGGACGAGGGCCTGGAATTCGCGCTGTATCAATTGGTTCGGGCCGAGCTGCCGGAGTGCGTCATGGTCAGCGTGAGCCACCGGCCCACCGTCGAGCAGCACCACGAGCAGCAGCTGCACCTGCTCGGCGGCGGCCCCTGGCAACTGGGCCCGGTCGAGAAGGAACCCGCGCAGGTCTAGCGCTCAGGCTTCCCCGGCCCGCTGGGCCGCGTGCGCTCCGGCGCGGCGCCCGAAGAACGACCCCTCGCCCAGCTGCGTCCCGCTGGCGTAGCCCTTGCCGTCCTGGGCGAGGTTGGACGCGCACGCGCCCGCCGCGTACAAACCGGGCACCACGCTGCCGTCGGCCCGCTGCACCTCACCGTCGACCGTCACCGCGAGCCCGCCGATGGTGAATCCCGAGTACATCGCCCGACCCAGCGACAGATCGAACACCGCCCAGGGTTCATTGTCTTGGGGTGCAAGGAATTCCGGCTGCTTGTGGAAATCGGGATCCTCGCCCGCCGCGGCGTGGTTGTTGTAGCGATCCAGCGTGGCGGCGAGGTTTCCCGCCGGAATGCCAAGCGCCGCTTCCATTTCCGCGATCGTCTCGTACCCATCGAGGAACCGGATCAGCGGCATGGCCGGCATCTCCGTGTGCGCCTCGTCGACGATCAGATACGCCGTCTGCTCCGGCTGCTCCAGCACGAAAGCCGAAGTCCGCGAGTGGTAGGAGTCCTCGGCGACGAACCGCCGGCCCTCCTTGTTGACGATCACACCGGTCAGCAAAACCTCGGGCGGATAGGCCGCGGCGGTGATGAACAGCTCGTCCATGTTCTTGGTCGCGCCGCCCGCCGACACACCCATCCGGATGCCCAGCCCGTCGTCGTTGGGATTGCCCAGGATGTAGGGCGCCACCGTGCCGTGATGTTTGGTGCGTCGCTCCTGGCCCAGCGCGGGTGTGTGCTCGGCGACCATCTCCGGGTTCATCGCGAATCCGCCCGCCGCGATGATGACGGACTTGGCCTTGGTGGCACCGGTTTCGGTGAAATGCTTCCACGCGACGCCGACCACGGCGCCGTCGTTGTCGGTGACCAGGTTGGTGACCCCGGTCTCGTAACGGATCTGCACGCCCAGGTCGTCGGCGCGCTTGAGCAGCAGGTCGACAACCATGCTGGCACCGCCCAATTCGCCGGGCACCGGCACCGAGTGCCCGCGCGGCGCCGGCTTGGCCCGCTCGCAGAAGGGCCAGACCTTCTCATTGCCGGTGTAGCTCAGCCCCTCGGTGCCCGGTGGGACGACGACCTTGCCCGGGTAGTAGCTGCGCTCGAACTGGAAACCCAGGTCTTCCAGCCAGTTGAAATGCTCGACGCTGCCGTCGCAGTAGGCGCGGATCTTGTCCAATTCGGGTTCACGCGACACCTCGACCAGGTACTTGTACATCTCCTCGACGGAATCGTCCTGGCCGGTCGCCTGCTGCACCGCCGTCCCGCCACCGAGGTAAAAGTGGCCCCCGGCAAGCGAAGTGGTGCCGCCCGCCGCGGCCGCACGTTCGAGCACCAGCACCCGCGCGCCGGCCGCAGCCGCGCTCACCGCGGCACACCCGCCGGCGATGCCGAAACCGATCACCAAGACGTCGACGTCGTCCGACCACTCGGTCATGCCGTCCGCACTGACTGTCGCCGGTACCTCCGTGCTCATTGGCGCCACTCCTTTTCATCGCTGTGTTCCGCGCCGTCGCCGGCGCGGCTCACCGCTGCTCCTTTTTGATGTAGTCGTAAAACGCCCTCATCTCGGGCGAAACGTACGCAAGCTCCACATATGGCACGGCCGCCTGCGGCGCTGATAGGTAGGCGAATTGGATGCCGCCGGGCATCGCGCCTCGCTGCACAACCACGGCGCCCCGCTCGGCGGCCTCGGTCACCGCTGCCTCCAGTCGCTCGGGGCTTTCGACCTCCATGCAGATGTGGTGCAAACCGGGCCCGCACTCGGACAGAAAGTCACTATAGATGTTCTCGCCACGGACCGGTTGGATCAGTTCCAGTTGCATGTCGCCGAGGTAGCTCAACGAGATGCTGGCAAAGAAGTCGGCGGGCCGGCCGTGGTAGCTGCACGCGTCCGGAGCAAAGTGCACATCGGGTATGCGCACCCACTTTCGCGCACCTAACAGGCCGGTGAGGGCCGTTTCGGTGGCATCAAGGTCGGCGGTGACCCAGGCGATCTGCGTCGGTGATTGAACGGGAAGCGTCATCGCCTCGCAGAATAGTCGAGTCCCGGGGCCGCCAGAAAGGGCCCGATAAATTTGCCATGACGAGCCGTTCGCGCCGTCGAATCGTCGGATGAACACGTTCTAATTCTTAATGCCCGCGGTCGTCGCGAGTCATCAATGCTGGGTCAGGACATCCACCAGCAGCCGCAGCTGGGCGTCGAAGACGGTCTCCGGGTCGGTCAGCGTATCGGCGCCGTACTGCCCGAACACCTCGAGGCTGATCGCACCCAGGACCCCCGCCCACAGCAAAAAGCACTTGGCGAGCACCCGGTCATCACCGGGGAATCCGAATTCGTGACGAATCCGCTCGAAGTCGGATGACATCGGTTGCGGGGCAAGATCATTCGTCAGCCGGATATCGCCGGTGGTGATTCCTGCCGCCACCGCGTCGAACAACGCCGCGACCACCCGGGTCCCCACCGCGACCGTGCGCTCGGGCGGCGCGTGATATCCGGGAACGGGACTGCCGTACAGCAGGGCCCAGCACGCCGGGTGTGCGATCGCCCAGCCCCGCGTCGCCCGCGCGATGGCGACGACGTCGTCGGTCCACAGGTCGCCCGCCTTCTCGCGGGCGCGATCCACGGCGTCGGCCAGGTCGGAATAGGCGTCGACCAGCAGCAGGGTCAGCAATTCGTCGCGGCTGGACACGTAGCGGTACACCGCCGAGGACACCATGCCCAGGTCGCGGGCTATGGCCCGGACCGACAATCGGGCCGCGCCGCGCTCCGCCAGTTGGCGGTGACCGAGTTCGATGATGCGTGCCTCGATCTGCTCCCGCGATTCCTGACGTTTGCCCACGCGGCCAGTCTGACACAACCGAGAACACCGCTCTTGCTTTCCGCGGCGGGTTGTGGCAGCGTGTTCAGATCAGAGAGCACCGCTCTCAAAAGTTTGAGCAGAATTCGCTGAGAGGCACGCATCATGTCCACCCGCTATGAAGAACCGAACCGGGTCGCCCGCGCCGCCAACGGGGTCATCCGCTGGCTTGCCGAGGCGGGCATCAGCATCGCCGGGACCCGGGCGCTGCGCGTCCGCGGCCGCAAAACCGGTAAACAACGCGCGGTGGTGATCAACCTGCTGACCGTCGACGGCGTGGACTACCTGGTCTCGCCGCGCGGCAATACCCAGTGGGCGCGCAATGTCCGGGCCGCATCCGTCGTCGAGGTGGGTCCTCGCTGGCACCGGCGACGCATGCGGGCCGACGAGGTCGACGACGCGGCCAAGCCCGAGCTGCTGCGGTGCTACCTGGCCAGATGGTATTGGCAGGTCAAGGACTATGTCGCCGGGTTGACCCCGGACAGCACCGACGAACAGTTCCGCGCCGGCGCACCTTCGATTCCGGTCTTCGCGCTAACCCCGACGGGCTGACCGACCCTAGTGCGCGTTGTCGCGCACTCCGAGGTCCTCGCGGACCTCTTCCGAAGTAGCCCCCCACGACACCGCGGCCGGAAAGTCCCCCCACACGCTGTTGAAGATGCCGACGATCTGGCCGGGACCGCCACTGGGCGCCAGATACACCGGTCCGCCCGAATCCCCGTTATGGCTCTGCACGCCGTGCGACATGGTGAACCAACCGTTGTTCACGCTCTCCACCGTCCCGCAGGTTTCCCCGGTGATCACGCCGAAATGGCAGACCGGCTGCCCGGGCGCAAGCGTCAGGCCGGGATCGGAGACCAACGGCCGGCCGCCCGGCAGGATGTTGTTCGCCATGACGCTGTTGTCCAGCACGATCGCTTCGTAGTCGTTGATCACCTGGCTCGTGGACACCGTGGTTCCGCTGGGGGTGTTGTCCCGGAACGCCGCCATCCGGCCGATGACGGCACCGCCCCGATCCGTCACCACACCGCTGCCCCCGCCCCGGCAGTGCCCCGCGGTGAACGCGATTTTCAGGCCGGGGTCGACGTATCCCAGCGTGCAGACGCGGTTGTCCTGGCGAATCTCCATGCCCGGATACACCACGACGTCGGCTTTGGCCGGCGCGGCCGACACAACGGAGGCGAGGGCCACGACCGTGGCCGACGCGGCGAACGCGCGCGTTGCCAGACGACGCACCATGAACTCCGATCCATCGGGCCGATACCGACGGGAGGCCGAGGTTACGGCGTAACCGTTCCTCCACGCTCAGCTTTTCGCGCGGGCCCGCGCAAATGTTACAGGGAGGTCACGGCCGGGGTTCCGGCCTCGGTGTGACGGGCCGCCCGCGGCAACCAGCCCGGCGGGCCGAACACGTAACCCAACCGATCGCGCAGGCGCGTCGCCGATCGCCAGTCGCGGGCGATCGCGACGTATTCCCGGGTCTGCAACGTCCAGATGTTGAACGTGTCCACGCGCTTCGTGAGGCCGTAATGCGGCCGGAACAGCTCGGCCTGGAAGGTCCCGAAGAGCCGGTCCCAGACGATGAAGATGCCGCCGTAGTTCTTGTCGAGGTAGATCTTGTCCATCCCGTGATGCACCCGGTGATGCGACGGCGTGTTGAACAGGAACTCGAACGGCCGCGGCAACTTGTCGATCCGCTCGGTGTGAATCCAGAACTGGTAGATCAAGTTCAACGAGAAGCTGAAAAACACCATCCACGGCGAAATTCCCAACAGCGGCAACGGGATCCACATCAAGATCTCGCCGCTGTTGTTCCATTTCTGGCGCAGCGCCGTAGCGAAGTTGTAGTACTCGCTGGAGTGATGGGCCTGGTGGGTCGCCCAGATCAATCGCACCCGGTGCGCGATCCGGTGATAGGCGTAGTACAGCAGGTCCACGCCGAGAATCGCGACGACCCAGGTGTACCAATGCGTCGCCGACAGGTGCCAGGGTGCCACGTAGGCATAGATCGCGGCATAGCCGAGCAGAGCCAGGGTCTTCCAGCCGGCCGTGGTGGCCACCGACACCAGCCCCATCGAGATGCTCGCCACCGAATCGCGGGTCAGGTGCGCCCCCGATGCCGGCCGCGCCGTGTCGGCGGCCTCGGCCGTGAAGTGTTCCAGTTTCCTGGCCGCGGTCCATTCGAGGGTCAACAGCAGCAGAAAGAACGGGATGGCCACCAGCACCGGATCCCGCATCTGCGGAGGCAGGGCGGACAGGAAGCCTGACAGGGCACTCACACGGGTAAGACTACGACGAGCGCTGCATCGGCCGGGCGCCCCTCAGCGACGATCGTCGGACTGCGCTTCGTCTCCGGCATACCACTGCACCGCACGGACGCCCGGTAGCAGCGACAGTTCCGCCACCAGCCGCTCCAGCCGGGCCGGGGCGTCGCCGTTCATCAGGAGGTGGGCGGTCAGGGTGACCTCGTCGCCGTCCGGGTTGCCGGTATGGATTCCGCGAAGCGTGATGTCGTTGCTGCCGGCGTGCTGGACGATCTGGGCCCGCGCGTACTTCTCGTGCTTCGGACGGCAGACCACCTGCACGAGGTACGGCACCAGGCTCTCGTCTTCTTCGGCGCTGTTGTCGCGGTCGATCAGCCGGCCCAGTGGGCGCCCCAGCAGGTGGATGCCGATGACGGTGCCGGTGCCGATCAGCGCGAACACCAGGTGCCCGGAAGCGGCCAGCACGCCGATCGCCGCCGAGCACCACAGGGTCGCGGCGGTGTTGAGGCCCCGGACGTTGACCCCCTCCCGGAGGATCACGCCACCACCGAGGAACCCGATGCCTGACACGACATAGGAGGCGACCCGGGTGGGGCTGGTGTCGGAGGTGGCCGCCGCGTAGAGCACGAAAAGCGTCGCGCCGCCGGCCACGAGTGCGTTGGTGCGTAGGCCGGCCCGCCGCGCCCGCCATTGCCGTTCCAGGCCGATGAGGGACCCGCACCCCACGCCGACGCCCAGTCGGAGCAGGAAATCGAGAGCGCTCAGCGTCTCCAACGACTCACTCCTCCCCTGGGACTCGTTCTCGAGTATCCCCCGGGCCGTGCCGGGCGATGACGGTGGCGGCCCCGGCGTGGTGCCAGTCGGCGCAGCTAAACACGTGGAGGTGAACGGCAGATGGACCGCAGCCGAATCGGGCGCCGGGCCGCCACATCGGCGAAACCTGCGCGTTGCCACTCGGTTGCCCGGCCGCCACATGGGAGCGGCCCGGGGCTACCCTCGGTTAAGTCGCTGCGGGCAAAAGTATTTCGCCGCGATAGCCAAGAACGATGCGGCTTGATCGTTGGTGAGTCCGGGGTTTTGGCTCTTCAGTTCGTCAACCATTTGCGGGCCGGCCTCGCCGTCGCCCATCGACACGCACACCGATTTGGCGAACGTGATGGCTGACTCGGGGGTTGAGTAGTTGATGCCCGCACCATGCAGCGAGGCAAGGAAACCGGCCTCGTCGCCGTTGGGTGCCACTGGGTCGCCATGCGCGAGCGGGGCCATTCCGATCGCGACCGAAACGCCAACGCTCAGTGCCAGCTGCAGTCTCATGACTGGTGATTGTCGCATGTCGCGGCGATGTTCGCAGCGGACGGCGATGATCCGCAGATCCACTGCGCCGCAGGGTATTCGAGATTACCGACCCGCGCGTTTACCACCCGCCCGCGTCGGCTCAGGCCTTGGAGAGCTGTTGGGGGCAGTAGTACTTCGCGGAAAGTACGGCGAAGTTCGAGGCCATTTCCATGTCCATCCCGGGATTGTGGGTTTTCACGTCGTGGACCACCGCCAGGCCCGACTCGCCGTTGTTCAGGCAGGAACACACCGCTCTGCCGGCGGCGGCGGCCGAACCCGGGCTGTTGAAGCTGAACCCGGCTTGCTGCAGCGCGGCGACGAAGCCGCCGTCGTCACCGTCCGGCGCAGGCGGAGGATCGGCGTATGCCGGTGCGGCAAGGCCGATCATCGCCGAAACACCAAGTAGCGCCAGTAGCGGTTTCATCTCTATCGCCCTTCCGTTGTTCCGAAGCATGCTGAACCACGCTGAGTTATCTTGGCCGTCAACCTGACTGGGCATCGGCGGGCATGACCTTCGACTTGTCGCCCTTTTTCAGGTGCACCGCGTGGATGCCCGGCTTCTTGGCCAGCTGTTCGAGGAGTGCGTCGAGGTTCTCCTGATCGACATTGTGGTGCTGCACGGTTTCGGGTTTCTCCGAGATCTGCGCGACAAGGCGTTTCAGCTGTTCCGGCGATTGCTTGTCTTTGAGATCCTTGATCGGAGTCATCCGGTTACGCATGCCCGCCTGTGCCACGGTGGGTCCGCCCGCGCCCACGGCGCTACCCAGCATCCCGGCCAGCCCCATCGAGCTGAACAGACTCCCCTGCCCCAGCGCCGCCGCGGGCACAGCCTCGGTTCCGGCGGCCGACAGCGCGGCGGCGACGGTCCTGATGGCCGGAGTGGACGTGGCCCAACTCGGCGGGATCGACAGCTTCCCGACCAGGGTGCCGGCGTTGCCCATACCGGCGATCGGGTTGATCGCGCTGAATAGCGTGCCGCGGCCGAAGCCCAGCGCCCCCAGCCCGGCGCCCAGCGCATCTTTCGGCAACGCCCCGTACGCGACGGGTGGGGCGAACTTGAGCCACTGCGACAACGGGAAGTTGATCAGCAACCCGATGTCGTTGAACTGCGTGGTGAGCCCCAGGGGCACCTTCACTGCGTTGTACAAGCCGGTGTAAAAACTGGACCCCCCTGGGAGTCCGTTCAATAGGCCAGTGACGAAGTTGTTGTAGAGATAGGCGAGATTGGCCGGCAGTGAGAATGCCCCGGTGTAGGGCAACGTGGTCGTCGCCGCCGAAGCCGCGGTATTCGCGACGTTGGCGGCCGGGGTGCTCGCCGCCGAACTCACCGCGGCCGCTTGCATCGGCTCGGCAGCTTCATTGGTGGTCTTGGGCGCGGGGGTGAATGCCGTCAGGTTGTTGACTGCGGTCGCCGACGCGGCGAAGTACGTGTCCATCGCGGTGGCGTCCTGGGCCCAAAACTCGCCGTATTGAGCCTCATTCGCGGCGATCGCCGCGGTGTTCTGCCCGAGCAGGTTGGTGGCCACCAGCTGTGCGAGCAGGGTCCGGTTTTCCGCGATCACCGCGGGCGGCACGTGGGCCGCGAAAGCCGTCTCGTAGGCGGCGGCCGCCTCGGTGGCCTGGGTCGCCGATTGTGCGGCCTGCGTGGCGGTTTGCTGCATCCAGGCCACATACGGGGCGGCCGCGCTCGCCATGGCGATTGAGGACGGACCTACCCAGGGTCCGCCCGTCAGGCTGGAGAGCACCGACGAGTACGACGTTGCGGTGGAATGCAATTCGGTGGCCAGGTTCTGCCATGCCGTCGCCGCCGCCACCAAGGACCCCGGTCCCGGACCGCTGTACATCCGGCCCGAGTTGAACTCCGGCGGAAAGGCTCCGTAAAACATCTGTGCTACCCCCTACCTGCCTGCATGGGTCGACAGCGCCTGGCTGCCATGCGGTTTGGTCATCGCGGTCACTCCTCGATGCAGGGGATCACGATGATGGTGGCCGCGGCCGGATCGGCTTCGGCGGCGACGCCGCCCAGCGAACCCGCCACCGAGGCGGCGCCCCCGACGGGTCGGGTTGCGGCGGCCGCGACGGCGCGTCCAGCCAGGCTGGACAGGGCCATCTGGTTGAAGACGCCCTCCTCGCCGGCCATCGCGGCCGGCAGCGCCGCCATGTCGGTCGGGATCCCCTGGGCGAGTGTTCGGATCGCCGGGGCGGCTTCCGTCCAGCCCTGCGGCACCGACATGCCGCCCACCAGAGCGGCTTTGCCCATCGACCCCGACGCCTGCCCCGCGCCGACGGCCGAGCTGAGCATCGGCCTGACGGCGTCGGTGCCGCTGGCCAATGGCGCCAAAGCCCCGGAAATGGCTTTGGGCCCAGCCAAATATGCGGCAGCACCCTGCCCGTTCTGGCCCCAGGAGTACGCCTGGCCGAACGACAGGAACGGACCGCCAGGGATGCTGCTCCATGACTGCGGGGAGTACGGCCCGGTGAGGACCGACCAGAACTCGTTCCAGTTCGTCACGGCATTCGGCAGGGTAAGTGACGAACCGGACGCCGCCGTGGTGGTTGAGCTGGCATTCGTCACGGCCTGTGCCGCCGGCTGGATCGTGGTGCTCAGCTGGGACAGGTGGCTGACGGTGTTCGCGCTGGACTGCCCGGTGCTCTGGGCGACCGCGGCCGCTTGGGTGGGTCCGGCCGACTCGTTGGTGGTGTGAGGCGGCTGGGTGAACGGGGTCAGCTGCGAGGCGCTCGCCGACGCCGCCGTGTACGCGTACATGGCGGCGGCATCCTGCGCCCACATCTCCATGTAGTGGGCTTCGGTGGCGGCGATCGCCGGGGTGTTCTGGCCGAGGATGTTGGTGGCGACCAAGGTCGCGAGCAGCGAGCGGTTGGCGGCGATCACCGGCGGCGGGACCGTCGCCGCGAACGCCGCCTCGTAGGCGCCGGCCGCGAGTTTGGCCTGGACGCCCGCCTGCTCGGCTTGCGCGCCGGTGGCGTGGATCCACGCCACGTACGGGGCTGCCGCGGCCGCCATCGCGATGGATGAGGGTCCCGTCCACGGACCCGTTGCCAGAGTTTCGATCGTCGAGTTGTACGACGCCCCAGTGCTTTGCAGCTCCGCGGCCAATTCGTCCCACGCTGCGGCCGCGGCCAGCAGCGGCCCCGACCCCGCCCCGACGTACATCCGCCCCGAGTTGTATTCCGGCGGATAAGCCCCGAAATCCAACATTTAATACCTCCGGTCCCGCTGCTGGCGGCCATGGTAGGCACGGCTTCGCCGCCCCGGCATCGACGAAGTCGCAGCTCTAAGGGAATTCATCAGATCTGCCACCGGTTACATGTGCAGATTCCATGTGCTGCAGACAACAAAACCATGCTGCTCCTAGCTCTGAATCGGCGCCTAAATGGCGTGCGAACGACTAGTCAAGCCACGCTGCTTTTGCACTGACGATGCTGCCTATCGCTTATTTCGTCGCGTGCTCCCGTTGGGTAAACGTTTGTTAAATGTTCATCTCCCGGATGCGTGGACCGTATGAGGGCTGAAACGCCCGGTATCTCCGTTTTGGCTGGTGAGACGCCTACGGGCAGCCTTCAGCTACGCATCAATAACCCGTGAGAATATTGATCCGCAGGATGGCGAATTACCACCCATAGATCGGCGCCATTGCCGCGGCCTTATACGTACTCAGAACTGTGTTTTAACTGTCCGACCGCGAAATTTTGCAACCTCCCACTAAGCTAATACCTGCGGCTATCCCGAATAGCATTACAGGGACTTGACGACGCCGTCGCCTACCGCGACTTCACTACGGAAATCCGCCATTTGTGACGTAATGTCAATGAGACCAACCCGAATCGACCGCGCTGTCGGTGCGGTGGTCGCTGCACGCGGGCGGGACTTTCCGCCGGTGGGCGTTGACCCGCTGGTAGGTGACCTGGAAGTTGCGACCCAGCACCGTTGATGAACTCGTCGCGCGCCACCGAACCCGAGCGGCGGGCCCCAGGCACCCATCGGCGACGACGGGCGTCCATATCGCCGAACGGATCGTTGATCGTCCACATCGTTCTCCCAAGGTTCACCCATACGAGTAGACGCGGTCAGTCTGCTGTGGCACTGATTAGCTACTGACAATTTCCTGTGGGCCGATATTGGGCGCTCACAAGGGCTTTCGGCCCGTTGTGAGCCAGGCGTAATGCCTAAAACTCATTGCTGTGACGGCGATCGCTGGTGGCGGTCGGCGGTGATGGATCCCACGCGCCGCTCGCTCCGTGACCGGAAACCGAGTTCGCCGACCCGCCTTGCGCACGTCGACAGCCGAGCCGCGGCCTCGTATTGCCGGTTAGCTACTGCTCTGGGGGTTTGTTCCGCCATCGCCGCTGGACAGACGCTCGGGGCAGTAGACGCTGGCGGCGGCCTGGACGAACAGGGCGGCTTTTGCTGTGGTGAATGCCGGGTTGAGCTCGTGGACATCTCTGATGATGTCGAGTTCTGTGGTGCCCGACTTGGCCAAGTCGCACACCTTTTGGCCCGCTTTTATCGCGCGGTCGGGGCTCTGATAGGTGATGCCAGCCTTGTTCAGGGCGGCGATGAATGCGTCGTCATCGGAGTCGGCGTGCGCTGGTATGGCCATCAGGGCGAAGGCAACTGCGCCGGCAAGAAACGTTAGGAACCTCACGTTCGCTGTCCTAGCCTGCGGCCGGAGGGCGACCCATGATGCGGGGACGGAACCCGTACATCGGCTCAGCGAAGTCGTCCGCATGCCCGCCGGGGATGCCCGCCAGGGGCACACCCGGCATGCCCACTGCCCCAGCATCTTCCATCACCATCGGGGTGGCGGAGCCGAAGCCGTGATACGCCCCCAGGCCGACCTGAGTCGTCGCCGCCACTGGCGTGATCGCGGCTCCGGTTGCACCCCAGCCCGGCGGAACCGACAGCGCCCCAACCAAGCTCGCCTGCCCGACGCCCGCCACCGCCGCAGCGCCGGGCGCGGTGACTGACGCCAGGTTCGCGGTACCCCCCAGGCCGGCGGCCAGAACTCCCAGTCCCGACGTGGTCGAGTCGACGGCGTTCAACGCCGAGATGGAGTTCATGTTCATCGCCGAATCGATGAACGACGTCGGGTTCAGCAGCCCACTAGTGGTGAAGGCGTTGGAGAAGTTGGCGACCGAGGCGTTGTTGAGGAAGCTTCCCAACAGTGACCCATTGCTGCCGTCCAGGTAGTTCATCAACCCGGCAAGCCCGGTGGTGGAGGTATTCGTATTGGGCGCGAGGCCAAGCCACTCCAGCAGACTCTCGCCCGAGGGGGTGGTGCTGCTGCTCGAGGCGCCATTGGCCGCGTTGACAACCGCGGCGGTTTGTTGCGCCGTTCCGCCGCTGGTGGTGTCGGATTGCGGTTGTTGAAACGGCGTCAGTTCGGTTGCTGCGCGCGAGGCGGTGCTGTAACTGGTCATTGCGGAGGCGTCTTGAGCCCACATCTCGCCGTATTGGGCCTCGTTGGCCGCAATCAACCCAGTGTTCTGGCCGAAGAGGTTGCCTGCCACCAAATTCGTCAGCTGGGTGCGATTGGCCGCGACAACGGCCGGGGGGACGGTGGCGGCAAACGCGGCCTCGTAGGCGGCTGCGGCCGCGTTGGACTGTGTGCCGGCCCGCTCGGCCTGCGCGGCGGTGGTGTTGAGCCACTCGATGAAAGGCGCGACCGCAGCCGACATCTTCGTCGAGGACGGTCCGAACCAGCCTTCGCTGGTAAGCGCTGCGATCACCGATTCATAGTTTGTTGCAGCCGAGCGCATTTCAGCAGAAATGGCGTTCCACGCGGCCGCGGCGGCCAGCATTGATTCCGAGCCTGGGCCGGAATACATTCTGGCCGAGTTGATTTCCGGCGGCAATCCCGCATAAAGCGACATGACATCTTCTCCAGAGTTCTCAGCCGGCAGCCGGCGGACGTGGCATGACGACGGGTCGGAACCCGTATTTGGGGATGGCGCGGCGCAGTCGCCTGCCGGTGCCGCCCATCGGCCCCGCGACGCCTCCGGGCCCGCCTGCCGCGGGGGCTGCCCTCGTGTCAGTGAGACCGGTGACGCCGGTGGCCTGCGCGGCCGATTGGCCGGGGGTGATATTGGCCGCCGACGCCCAGCTTTGCGGCACCGACATCGACCCGACCAGATGCGCGTTGCCTACCCCCGCAGATGCGCCACCGAGGCCGGCCGACCCCACCGTGTTCGATGCCAGGTCGGCAGTCGCGACGCCTTCGGCGTCGGCGGCGAAGTCTCCTAGACCCCCCAGCGTCGTGGCGTGCTGCGCTGCCAGGACGCCTTGGAGCGATGCGATGATGAATTGCGGGTTGAAGGGGCCACCGGCAAGAGCGCCGTTCACCACCGCGGTACTGAAGAAGTTGCCATTCGTGAAGGTGCCCAAGGCCGAATTGTCCGAGCCGCTCAGCAGGCCCGCCAAATATGACGACACCGACCCCGAGGACGAGGAGGTGGAACCGCTAGCTGCCGACGACAGGTTCGACTGCACGGCACCGGCCGGCGTTTGAGCCACCTGAGCCACCGTGTTTGTTTGGCCGGCCACACCGTCGGCGTTGGTGTTCGACTGCGGCGTGGCCAACGGCGTAAATTGTGCCGCCGCACTCGATGCAGTGGCATATCCGTTCATCGCGCCCGCGTCCTGAGCCCACATCTCGGCATACTGCGCTTCGGTGGCGGCGATTGCAGGGGTGTTCTGACCAAAAATGTTGGTAGCAACCAGCATCGCCAGCTGAGCGCGATTGGCCGCGACGACCGCCGGGGGCACCGTTATCGCAAACGCCGCCTCGTAAGCGGTCGCGGCGGCGAAGGCCTGACCGCCGACCTCCTCGGCCTGGGTGGCGGTGCCATCCAACCAAGCCAGATAGGGTGTCGCCGCGGCCAACATCGACATCGATGAAGGACCCAGCCAGCCTTCACTGCTGAGCTCAGTGACCACCGAGCCGTAAGAGGCTGCTGCGGACCGCAACTCAGCGGCCATTGTGTTCCAAGCAGCAGCGGCGGCCAACATCGGGCCCGATCCCGGGCCGGAATACATTCTGGCCGAATTGATTTCCGGCGGCAGCGCCGCAAAGTCCAACATGGTCCCCCCTTTGGGGCTCAGCGGGCAGCGACGGCGTTGGCCGCCTCGGTGGCCGCATACGATCCGGCGCTGGTCTGCAAGGTGGTCACGAAGTTTTCGTGTATTGCCGCAGCCTGGGCGCTCAGCGCTTGAAACATCTGACCGTGCCGTGCGAACTGCGCGGCGGTCACCAGCGACACCTCGTCGGCGGCGGCGGGCAGCACTCCCGTCATCGGGATGGCGGTGGCCGAGTTCTGGGCGGTCAGGGCCGTACCGATCACTTGCAGCTGGCCGGCGGCAATGGCCAGCAATTCCGGCTGTGCGGTAACAAAGTTCATCACAAATCTCCCCACGAAGAAGTCGGCATGCCAGGGACTCTGGCCGGCCGCGGGCGCGCGCCTACGCCACATGTCAGCGAGCGCGCGTGCTACGAAAATCGGCTAAATGCAAGCCAATTCAGGAAAATACGATGCCGAGGTCGGATCGACGCGAAATGGTCAACGATCTGGCATACGGACTGTCATCGGGACTAATTCGCTCTCACCTCCTCAAAGCCAGGGCACGCGGGGGTGCCACACCTTGCACATTGGGGAGAAACAACCAGGCAAAACAGCCGATTGCGGCACCCCTCTCGTCAGAGCTTCGGCACCACACGGCGTATCCGGCCAACCAAAGCCGGAAGCCACTTGGGCTCAACCCTTAATCCGGGAAGAGCTGTCCTGACCCTGGGCGTCTTTCGACGTTCGAGGTCAGTGGCCTATGTCCGTGCAGACGCCTCACCTAGCGAGGTGCTTGCATTGGCAATGGTGGCACTCGACCTGCGCTGAGTCAAGCTGACGTACAACGCATTCCCAGTGGTTCACCCCGCCGTCACCTGCAGGGCACCTGCGCGGGCCTCGGCGCGGAGGGCACGCGGACCCGGCAACGACGGTTCAGTCTGACTTTTTCTCGGCGACCGCCGCGCTGAGGCCCTCGGCGAGATCCTCCTGGGTCAGTTCTTTGAAACGCAGCAGTTGCCGCTCGCTGAACTCGGTCACGTCGCTGGACAGCACCGCATCCAGGTCTTCGTCGTCCAGACGGAAACTGCGGTGATCGCGCGCCTTCTCCACCACGTTGCGCACGAAACCGGCGTTGCCGAGCGTATCGATGCCGCGGATGAGATCGCCGTCCTCCGAATAACTTTCGTCGAGGTAGAACTTCGTGTACGACGGCAACAGCCCCTGCGCCGATTCGTCGGTGATCACGTCTTCGTTCTCCTGGCCCATCAACCGGGTCAGCGCCACCAGCTCGTCCGGGGTATAGCTGAAAAACTCGATGACGGTCGAAAAACGCCGTCGCAGACCCTGATTCACTTCGAGCATCTTGTCCATGGCCTTGGCGTAGCCGGCGCCGAAGACCACCAGCTCGTCGCGATGATTCTCCATGTACAACAGCAACGTGTTGATGATCGCGTTGCCGTAGGGGTCGCCCTGCTGGTAGCCCTTCTCGTGCAGCGTGTGCATCTCATCGAAGAAGACGGCGCCGCCCAACGCGCCCTCCAGGAGCTCCTCGGTGTTCTTCTCGGCGTCGGCCATGTAGCGGCCGAGTAGCTTGGTGCGACTGGTTTCCACCACCACGGGCTTGCGCAGCACGGTCAATCCGCACAGCTGCTTGCTGAAAGCCCTTGCCACCGAGGTTTTTCCGGTGCCGGGCGGGCCGAGCAACAACGTGTGGCGCGACGTGACCGGCACCGGCAGGCCCATCTTGGCGCGCGCCAGATTCACCTTGGTCGTCGATTTGATGAGCTTGATCTCGCGCTTGGCGCGTTCCATGCCGAGCATGGCGTTGAGTTCGGCGTCGCCTTCCGCGAGGTACTTCGCCGCCTCTTCGGCGTGACGGGCGGCCTCGGTCTCGGCCCGGGTCGGCGCGCTGTCCGGATCCCACGGGTCGGTCCTCGCCTCGATCGTCTCCGGGTCGGTCAGGACCAGGCGGAAGTTCGGGTTGTCCAGCGCTTCGCGGGCCGGCGTGAACTTGGGGTCCCGCGAGTACACCCGGCGCAGCAGTTCGACAGCCTCGTCCTCGCGGCCCAGATGCCGCAAGCACATGCCCTGGGTGTACAGGGCGATGTTGGCCGCGCCCGGCACCCGGTCGCCCTCGATGGCCTCCTGGCCCCGGCGCAACGCCTCCTCGAACACACCCAGCGATGCCAGCGCCGTGGTCGCCATCGCCGCGCCCGCGGCCTTCAGTTCGGGCTGCCGCCAGGTCTTCCCCTCGGCGAACTGATGCAGCACATCCGGCCAGCGAGCCGTGCGGAAATACAGCACGCCGCGCACGTAG
Organism: Mycobacterium senriense; assembly: GCF_019668465.1. NCBI lineage: Bacteria > Bacillati > Actinomycetota > Actinomycetes > Mycobacteriales > Mycobacteriaceae > Mycobacterium > Mycobacterium senriense. The sequence goes on from NZ_AP024828.1 coordinate 4,611,685, forward strand.
CTGACCAGTTCCTCATCGACCGGTTGTCGGGGTACGACGCCGTCGATCAGTTTCGCGGCTTCCTCGTAGCGTTTCGCTTCGGCGAGGACCGCGGCGTACGCACACGCCAGCGTCTCCACGGTGGTGACGGCCAGCCGCAGGAACAACCCGTCGGACACCTCGGGCCGGAACTGTAACTCGGTCACCCCGAGGCGGCGGGTCTCCCAACCGAACGTCCGGATCGAGGACCACGCACCGGACAGCACATCGATGCTGTGCTCCCCCGCCAGGATCCGGGCCAGCCAGGCGTCGCACATCCCCGGATCCAGGTTGGTCGCGGTGGTGAACATCTGCGCCGCAACCTGCGGATTGTGGCTGGGCTGCAGCCCATTGACCGAGACGCCCGAGGCCAGCAGGCCCGCGACCATCGCGTTACGCGCACCTTCAGCGGTTGATTGCGGCCTCGTCATTGCGTTACAGCTACGCCCGCCGAGCTCCCTCGCAGCTGGTCGACGGATAGCGCAAGGTCGTCATCGTCGGCGCGCAACGGGCGGCTCGGCACGACCAGCAGGGGGCGCGCCGTTGGGGCGGGCAGGCTGGCTCGCACCGCGGCCAGCTGGCGTCCGGTGAGGCGGTTGAGGCCCGACGAGACGTTTCTCCGCAACCGCTTTTCGGTGTGGTAACGCACCCAGGCCGATACCTGCGGCCTGCCGCCGCGCGAGGTGAGCCGGATCGTGAGCACCGTGGCGACGGTCTCGTCGTCCCACACCTCATCCAGCTTCTCGGTGGTGATGTCGGACGGCGACAACCACAGGCTGGTGACGAACCCGTTGAAGTGCTTGAGTCGGCGCCAGCCGGGACGGCTCCAGGTCGGTTCCAGATCGGCAAGGACCGCACGGTCGACTTCGGCCAGCTCCTCCGCGGTCAGCGGCCGGGCCGCACAGGTCAGCCCGTCGAGATCCTGGGCGAGCCGTTCGGTGGCGGCCACCAGGGTCGACGCCAGCGAATCGCGGGCCGCGACGGCGGCGACGTTGCGCTGGGGGTTCATCCGCAACACCAGCCAGGTGCGCCGAATGTACGAGGTGGGCTTGTCGTTGGCCACCTCCCACTCTTCGGGGCCCCAGTCGTCCAGCTTGGACAACTCGGCGGCGTTGCCGCCGCGGCGCACCTTAACCGACACGATGTCGACGTCATCGAGGTGGACGTCGAACTGGCGCAGGCCCGAAGCGACGGCTGACACCAACAGCGTGGGCGCCGAGTGCCGGTGACGAAGGCGGGAGGCCGAGTCGTCGTCACCGCCGCTGATGGCGATCACGGTGACCAGCTGGCCGTCATGCTGCCGCACGCCGACCTTGTCGCGCCCGTACTTGCGCTGGTAGTCCAGGGCCGGGGTGCAACCCGCGGCCAGCGCGGAGCCCGGATCGGCGGACCAATCCCACAGCCACGTGGCCAGCCCCGACGTGACGGTGAGGCCGTGGTAGGTGACCAGCGACAGCAGCGTCACCAGCAACGCCAGGCCGACACCGACCCAGAACGCGATGCGATAGGTGCCCTGCCAGGACTCGGGGCAATGGCTGGCCACCACCATGATCAGGACGTCGACCAAAAACACGGTGGTCAGCCGCGGCCACGACAAAGACAACCCAAACCTGCGCTGACGCTTCATGAAAGCTGCTCCGCCCCTATTGCTCTTTCCGCGATCGCTTCATCAGCATCGCCGTACCGAACACTCCGCCGCCGATGAGTAGCGCACCGAGCAAGCCGCCGGCGGCCACCCACACCGGCACCATATCGCGGTGCGGCACGGGTTTCGGAATGTTCAGGGGTGCCGACAGTTGCTGCGGCGGCTTCACCGGACCGTCGGGTACATCCCAGGTCAGTGCGGCCACCGGGTCGACGACGCCGTGACCGACCTGGTTGTCCACGCCGCGCGCCGGCGCGCGGGCGGTCCGGGTCAACCGGTTGATGACCTGATACGCCGACAGCTGCGGGAACTTGGCCCGCACGAGTGCCGCAACGCCGGACACGATCGCCGCCGAGAAGCTGGTACCGGCCGGAACCAACAGCGTGTTGTCGGGTCCGTCGATCGCGTTGATCAGGCCGTCGTCCCGGGGCGACAGTCCGATGACGTCGGTTCCGGGCGCGGCGATCCCGACCCATGGCCCGGCCACGCTGGTCGACGCCTGGCCCTGGTTGCCCTGGCTCATCGGGCGGCCGTCGTTGTCAACCGCGCCGACCGTCAGGACGTAGTCGCTGAACCAGGACGGCGTCACGACCGTGGTGACCGCGTGCCAGTTGCGAGGATCGTTGGGCTGCAACGGATCATGGGTCGGGTTCTGCTTGCAGTCCTTCTTGCTGGTGTCGCCGGCGGCGGCCACGATGACGGCGTTCTTGTCGACGGCCGCGTAGCGCACCGCCGCTCCCAGGGAACGCTGGTCGATGATGTTGCGCGCGCTCATGCAGGTCACGTCGGAGATGTTGATGACCTGAGCGCCCATGTTGGCCGCGTGCACGATCGCCCGCGCCATCGTCTGCACGTTGTCGATCTTGGCCGACGTCTGCGGATCCTCGTCACCTGTGTAGGCGTCCTTGAGGCCGAAGGCCTGGCTGGACTGCCGGATCGCGATGATGTCGACATCCGGGGCCACCCCGCTGAACGCGTCCGGACCGGCGTTTGGCGGCGGAGGGGGCGGCGGTGGTGGTGGCGGCGGGTCAAGCGGGCGCGGGCCCCGCAGGTTGTCGACGTTGGCCACGTGCCCGCCACCGGCGTAGCCGGGGATGGTCACCGTGCCGCCGCCGTGGCTGGCCGCCGGCGCTTGCCCATTGGGACCCTGGCCACCCGGCGCCGGTCCCGGTCCCGGGGGTGGGCCTGCGGGCGGCGGAGCCGCCGGTGCCGGCGGTGGCGCACCGAAAGGACCGGGGGGCTGCTGCTGCTGCTGCTGTTCCTCCGGCGGTTTCGGCGGGACCATCGTCACGGTCTGCGGCAGCGGTGACAGCGTCACCGTCTGCGGTGGCGGCGCTTTCGGCGGGGGCTCGGTGGTGGGAATGGTGACCGGCTTGCGCGGCGCGGCCGGCGGCACGCCCGCGCCGTTGGCCGGCGCCGCACCGATCATCGACGCCACGATGGTGCCGTGCGCGTCGCAGTCGGACAGGCCGTCCCCGGACATGATGTAGTCACCGCCGGGAATCAGGTGCGGGAACCTGGGGTGCGGCGTCACGCCGCTGTCGATGACGGCCACTTTCACGCCGGCACCGCGACCGAACTGCCACGCCTCCTGCAGATTCAGCATGTCCATGTACTTGGGCTGCAGCCGAAAATCCGTCCCGGGCAGCACACCGACCTCGGTGCAGTACGAGTTCTGCTTCATCGGAGCCCCCGGTCCCGGCGGACCGTCCGGCGGGACCGCGCCGGCATCGATCGTCGGGGGCGAGATCGCATACGCGGGCGGCAAGCCGGCTAGGGCGCCCGACGCGAGAAGCGTGGCGGCGAGGGTCGCGGCGCACGCGCGACCACGCCACACCTTGCCGTTAGCGATAGCGGATTGCTGCATAGACATTCATCAACCACAATGCCAGCGGGAAAATTGGCATCAGGCAGAGGTATTCAATCCATTCCACGAATTTGCGGAATAGCGGGCTGTAGACGGTGTTCGGCACGACGGCCGCCGATGTCAGTCCCGCCACGGGCAGCAGGACCAGGATCGCCGCGCTGATCGAGACCGCCAGGGGCGATTGCAGCACCAGCGCGTAGCGCAACACCACTGCGCCCACGATCAGCACCGCCGTCCCTGCCAGGGTGATCGCCTGCCAGCGGTCGACATAGGAGCGGCCGCGCAGCATCAGGAATCCTGCGCTGAAGCCCGCCAGCAGGAGCGGCAACCAGCGCTGTCCGGTGTGCGGATCCGACAGCGCGGTGAGGGAGACGATCATCAGCACGCCGAGCCCGATCAGCAAACCCGACAAGAAGGAGCGGGCGCGTTCGGCCTGGGTCAACACGTCGCGGACCGAGGCGGGCCCCTCCAGGACCGGCGGGCCACCGTCGGAGCGCACCACCGTGGTGGGCAGGTCGGGCCGGGCCTCGAACACCCACCGGCTGGTCGCCGACGGGAAGACGGGCAGCCGGATGCCGGCCAGTCGCCGCGAGATCGCCGGCGCACTCTGGTAGATCATGACGGACACCAGCACGACGCAGGTGAACAGCGTGACGGCGCTCGTCATGGCGACCATGCGCGCGAGCGCGGCCACCGCCGCGATCAGGCTGACGGTGACGATGGCGGTGTAGATCGCCAGTCGGCGTCCGGTGAACCGCAGGGCGAGGATCGCCGCGATGGTGAGGACCCCGAAACCCAGTACCGCGTGCGGTGATCCGACGCCGCCGGGCGGTGCCGACGCCGCAGCGGTTGCCAGCGGCGCGAGGCTGCTCAACAGCATGGTGTCGGCGACACGGCGTTCCTGTTGGGTCTGCGCTCGCATCAACAACAGCAGCGAAACACCCAGCGCCACGGCGCCGATCACGCCCGCGTACACGGTCGGAAGCCACGAGTTGTGGTGCCACCGCCACCAGCCGAGCAGGCCGGCCGCGGTCGTCACGCCGACGGCCACCATCGTCGCACCGACCTGCACCGCGATGACGGGGTCGATGGCGGCGAAGCGCTTGCTGAGATCCGCCGCGACGGCGGTGGAGATGTGCTCGATGACCTGCGAGCGGTGCTCGGTGTCCGGGATGAACCGGATCCACAACCGGTCGCCGTCGTAGACGTCCTGCTCGCTCAGCGATTGGGTAACCCGCAGCGGCGAGCCGTCCACCAGGCACAGCGCCCAGCGGCCCCGGCCCGACGCCTCGAGCGGAGTCTCACCGAGCTCGCGCAGCCTGCTGTTGACCACCTTCAGCAACGGGTCGGTCATCACCGAGACGGGGGCGTTGGCGTCCAGCAGGACGCCGATCTGGACACCCGCGCCGGCCATCACGCCGACGACGACTGCCTGAGGCTGCGAGATTCCCTCTACGTCAGGCTGTGGTACTTCAACTACCGCAGTCATCGCCCTGTACTCCCTATCGTGGTGAAGGTGTGAGCCCGTGCCGCCAGTCGCGCGCGGGCGTGCGCCGGTGTACTCGCCGAGGTGCTGCGGCCCCCCGCAAAGTGCATTCCGAGTAATTGGAATTCCATCTGCCTCGCCTTGCGATTAAGAGTTGTCGTTGACACCGGTTTGACGTTTGCTGATGTCTTGAGAGAAGTATGCCGTGTTCGCAGCTCAACCGCATGTTGAGTGCAATCGCTTTGGTGAACTCTGCGTTTCGCGCGAATGTCAGACCCGGCTGTGGGTTTTCCACTCGCCATAGGGAAGTGTGTCCAGCACCGTTTTGACGCCCACCTGCACGAGCTGCGGGGTGGCGGGACAGATGGCCAGCCATGCCTCCCCCGAACCGGCGGTGCGGGCCTGCTGGTAGAGCGCGATGCGGCCGCCGGAGCCGTCCTTGAGTGACAGCACAGACGCACTCGGGCCCTTGGCGTCGTCCTGGTACTGGCGGGCGTACACCGCGACCTCGGCGGCCGGGTCGGACAGCGCCTGACCCAGCGCGGCAACCGTCGCGGCGCTGATTCCCATCCGGCGCAGGTCTCCGCCGGAAAACACGTTGAAGCCCGACTCCTGCCACGACTTCGTCGCTTCCAGCATCTCCTCCAGCGGCACGTTGACGGCGTTGATCGCCGCGGGCTCGGCGTGGTGGATGGACTCCAGCGCGTCGATCACCAGGGAAGCGATCGAGGCGCTGTCCGCGACGGCGACGTCGTCGACGGTGATCTCGCCGCCCACCCGGACCGCCGACACCCAGTGCTGGCCGCGCCGGGCCAGCACCACCCGAAACTCGTTGTCGGGGATGTCGCGCGAGCCCGGCGGCTGATTTTCGTCGTCGAGAACGCCGTAGGCCAGCTTGCCCCGGGACAACAGGGCGACAACTTCGAGGTCGGGCGCGGCGAGCACTTTCATCCGCGCGGCCACATGCTCATTCACCTGGTCGTTCTCGACTATGCCCTGCTCGCGCATCACCGCCATTCCGGGATGCTCGTTGAGCCAGTCGCTCGAGTCGGTAGATACATATGGCCGGCACCGCAGCTCCGGCGCGACGTGCCGGATGTCCAGCAACGCCTGGAGCATCCAGAAGCCGTCGACGTTGACAGTGATGTCGGTGCGGGTGCTCTGTTGGTCCATCAAATCCCCAATTGGTCCCTAGTTACCTCAAGCCGAACTGCACGGTAACCGCAGGACGCGGCAGCACACCGACGGGTGGTGTGCTGCCGCGCCTGAAGTTGCGGGTTAGGCCCAGGAGGACCCAACGGCGCTGTCGGTGCTGGCCATGTTGCTGCCCGCGGACTGGACCTTCTGTCCGTGGGAGTTGGCCTGCTCGTAGATGACCTGGAAGTTGCGACCCAACTGGGTGATGAACTCCTGGCATGCCACCGAACCCGAACCGCCCCAGAAGTCGCCGGCAGCAAGCACATCGCGAACGATGGCCTGGTGCTCCTGCTCCAAGGACGCGGCCTGGGCGCGGATCAAGGCACCGTGGGCGTCTACATCGCCGAACTGGTAGTTAATGCTCATAACGTGTTCTCCTAATGTCTTGAGATGTTACGCAGCTGCGGTTTTAAGCGCTAGCTGCCGAGGATTTGCTGCGAGGCCTGCTCTTGCTGCTCGTAGTTGTTCGCGTCGCGAATCAGTCCGTCACGCACCCCGTGGAGCATGTTGACGATGTTGCGGAAGGCCTGGTTGACCTGTCCCATGGTGTCGTACGAGGTGGCCTGGGCCTGACCGCTCCAGCCCGAGCCGGCGATGTTCATCGACGACGACCACATCTTGCGAGCCTCATCCTCAACGGTCTGGGCGTGGACCTCGAAGCGGCCCGCCATCGCCCGCATCTCGTGCGGGTCGGTCATAAAACGTGTTGCCATGTCGGCTGTTCTCCTTGCTACGTGGTTATTGGGTGATGTGGTGAAGACGGTGGCCGGATCGTTTACGCGTTACGCAACCGCCGAGCCGAATGAATAGAAATGACCCCCCCTTCCCGTCAACCGGCGGCCACCGGGTGCTGTCACGGTGAGACGGACGTCAAACCCGAACCGCGACGTTTGAGTTGACGGAGTGTGTGTTGCGTTTCGAGACGCGGTAAGAGCCCACGTCCCCTGTCGGGCGGTCACGTTGGCACCCATTTCGGTGACGACCTGTTCCAAGCCCCCGAACCGCTGTCCGAATTACAGGGCGGCGGCTGCGTTGGCTGCTTCAGTCGCAGCGTACGAACCGGAGCTGGTGGACAGGGTGTTCACGAACATCTCGTGAATCGCAGCGGCCTGTGCGCTCACCGCTTGGTACATCTGCGCGTGTGCGGCGAACTGAGCCGCGGTCAAAGCCGACACCTCGTCGGCAGCGGCGGGCACCACCCCCGTCGTTGGGGCTGCAGCGGCTGCGTTCTGGGCGCTCAAGGTCGACCCGATAGCCTGCAGGTTCCCGGCCGCCGCGGCCAAAGCCTCCGGCTGTGTGGTCACGAACGACATATTGTTCCCTCCTAGTTCAATCCCCGACTCTGCGAGACTAGATGACTGGGGCTTCCCAGGTCGGTGTGGAAGCCCGGTGTTTGCAATTGTTCACTTAGCGGCACTGCGAATTCACTTTTTGTAACGACACAGTAACAGCGCCTGACCTCGACCGCTGCCCCTCGCAGGGCGGTCATACGAAACGGTACCAGCCCCCGGTCGAAAAAGTTGCTGGTAATCGGCGCCTGGGATGGCGGGGCCGCGTCGCCCGGCATAAAAATCTGGTCGTCGATTACTCGTCGGAGCGGATCGATGCGACGACGATTCCCGGCGGCGTGTCGCGGGGACCTCCTTTCGCCCATTCAGCGGTTTGACTGCCCGATGGCCGCCAGAGGCAGCTCCCGGAAGCGGTCGGGACAACTCGCGGCGCTCAGCCGGCAAAGGGTGGGCGGGCCATGACGGTGGGCCGGAATCCGTATTTGGGACCGACCACCCCGTGTCCGCCCGCACCGGCACCGGCCAGCGGCATACCACCGAGCAGGTTTCCGGGCCCGCCGGCGGCCTCCGGGGCGGCACTGATGCTGCTGACCGGAATCGCATGTCCCAGCGCCTGGGTCGCAGGAGCACCCGACCAGGCCACCGGCACCGACAACTTGCCACCGACCGAGGCCGCGCTGCCCAGCGCCGCCACCGGGTGAGCCGCGGCCGCCCCGCCACCCAACATGCCACCCAAACCACCGAGCCCGGGCAGCGCCTTGGCCGCGGCCGCAGGCGCGCCGCCGATCAAGCCGACCGTCTTGGAGATCTGCGTGAAGGTGTTGGCCATACCGGTACTGAAGTACGGCAGACCTTCCGTGTTGTAGAACAGACCCGCGAACGGGCTGTAGCCGTTGACGAGGGTTCCCAGGCTGGTGGGCAGGCTGGTCTGCCCGGTCAGCAGGAACCAGAGCTCCGACAGCGGGTCGGTGGTGCTCGTCGCCGCCGTCGTCGCCTGAGTCGTCGCGTTGGTGGTGGTGGTGGTCGCGGCCGGGGTCGCCAGCGACTGCAGGGTCTTCGACGTGTTGGTCGCCGTCGAGTTCGCCGTCGCGTTGGTGACCGCCGCGGCCTGGGTGGCCTGGCCCGACTGGTTGGTCACCTCGGGCGCCTTCTGGAACTGCGTCACCTTCGTCGCCGAGGAGGACTGGCCCGCGTAGCTGTACATCGCGCCCGCATCCTGCGCCCAGTACTCGCCGTACTGGGTCTCCAGTTGCGCGATCAGCGGGGTGTTCTGGCCCAGCACGTTCGTCGCCTGCAGCTGCTGTGATTGCGTGCGGTTGGCTGCGATCAGCGGGGGCGGCACCGAGGAGGCCAGCGCGGTCTCATACGCCGCGGCCGCCGCGCGTGCCTGGGTGGCCGCCTCCTCGGCCTGAGCGGCCGTCGTGGTCAGCCAGGTCACGTACGGTTCGGCCGCTTGCGCCATCGCCGCGGACGCCGTGCCGGTCCATTCCTCGCTGCTCAGCGAGGTGATCACGCTGTCATAGGTGAGTGCGGCGGAGTTGAGTTCCGCCGCCAGCGCGCTCCATGCCGACGCCGCGGCCACAAACGAACCCGACCCCGGACCCGAGTAGATCCGCGCCGAATTGAACTCCGGTGGGAACGCCCCATAATCCACCACGAATATGCCCCTTAACCTGTGATGTTCGAATCGATGCGTCGAGTAGTGAAAGACGTTAATGCGCTGGTCGCCACCGCCACGCCGGTCGGTGGAGTGGCAGCTGCTCGACGCGCCGTTGCGCCGATTGTGAGGGCCGGCCGCTCGATGCCGGCCGACTCACCCGCGAGGGGCCGTAATAGTGGGTGTGAGCTGCGGGAATGGTCCAAGCCCAGCGCCCGTGCGACGCGAGCGCCGCGGCGGGATGCCGGCATAGCCGGGCGCACATGTGTCCAGGTCGGGGATAAAATCCGGCCGCGGATAAAGGTGAGGTGATACATGCCTGATTCCGCCGCTCATCCGGCCGATGGTGGGCGGGTGAGCACGCTGTAGCGGAAGCCGTACTTGTTGACGTAACCGGCGGCCGCGCCGCGCCGCCCCATCGACCCGACCGGCATGCCGCGCAACAGACCATTGGCCGGGGAGTTGGCCCCACCGGTCGCCGCGGCCTGGATCGGCGTGGCCTCCTCCGACAGTGCCGCCGGGGTGACCGACGAGGTCAACGTCCCCCAATGCTGGGGCACCGAGAGCAGCCCCACCCGGCCGGCCTGGCCGACCCCCGCCGAGACCGCACCCACGTGGCCCACACCGCCCAGATTGCCCAGACCCAAGCTCGCGAACTGCGGGGTCGGGAACCAGGCACCACCGGCGCCCGCTGTAGTACCGCCGGGACCGAACGTCAACTGTTGGGCAATCGACGACCAGAAACTCGTTATGCCCGTCGAGAAATAGGCAAGTCCTGTGGTCTGCTTGAGCAGGGTGCCGTACATGCCGGTGTTCAGCCCGGCGTAGTTGTTGGTCGGGGTGGGCAGCCCGGAAGTCAAGAATCCGTTGATCAAGTTCTGCAGCCAGGTAAACGGCCCCGGCTGGGTCGCGGTCGTCGTGGTCGACGCTTGGGTCACCGCTTGAGTTGTGCTGGCCGACAACGCTTGTGGGGTCACCAGCTGGGACGTGGTCTGCGCGGTGTTGCCCGCCGGCTCGGCGACGGCCTTGGCGACCGCGGCGGCCTGGGTGGAGTCCGCCTCCGGGGTGGTCGTGTTGGGCGGGGAGGTGAACGGCGTCAGCTCCGAGGCGGCGGCCGACGAGCCGGCGTAGCCGTACATGGCGGCCGCGTCCTGGGCCCACATCTCCATGTACTGCGCCTCGGTGGCCGCGATCGCCGGCGTGTTCTGCCCCAAGAAATTCGTCGCCACCAGGGTCGCCAACAACACTCGATTGGCCGCGATCACCGGTGGCGGCACCGTCATCGCAAACGCCGCCTCAAAGGCCGCCGCCGCCGCCCTGGCCTGGCCCGCGGTCTCCTCGGCCTGCGCGGCCAGGACGCTCAGCCAGCTCACGTACGGCGTGACCGCCGACAACATCGACGCCGACGCCGGACCCACCCAGGGCGCATGGGTCAGCTCCGAGATCACCGACGTGTAGCCACTGGCGGCCGAGCCCAACTCGGCGCCGAGCCCGTCCCAGGCCGCGGCCGCGGCCATGATCGGACCGGACCCCGGACCCGCGTACATGCGACCGGAGTTGATCTCCGGCGGTAATGCCCCGAAGTCCATGGTTACGAAGCACCGGGCTCGAACGACATGTATCCCCTCGCAGCTGGTCTCTCGGCGATGACCTTGAAGAATTTGCTTGCTTCGGAAGGCTAGGTGGACACACGCCCCATCGCCGCTTCGCGATTCGGCCGCCGCTACGCCGGCGGCGGTTTCGAGGGCGGTGGTCCGTCGCGGCGGCCGGATCGGGCCGACGTCGGTCGCGCACCGCCGCCATGGTCACCACCTGCGGGAACACTGGGGTGCCGCCGTCCGCGAGCCGCCCACCGCCCGGGCATCGCGGCCCGTTCCGGGGGGACCGCGCCGACGCGAAAGCCCCAGCGCGGGATAAAAATCCGGCAGCAGATAAAGGCCGCACCAGGTTCGCTGCGGTGGTGGCCCAGGACGGCGCCGTGATCCGGCGCGTGAGAGCGTCCGCCGCTGCGCATGCCGCAGGGCCGAACCATCGGGCCGAGGTTGCCGCCGGCACACGCGAACGCGCCCCGCCCCCGTACTTCCGGGGCGGGGCGCGTTCGAGATTTGTTCGGGCTGAGGCTATCCCGCGAACGGTGGGCGGGCCATGACGGTGGGCCGGAATCCGTATTTGGGACCGACCACTCCGTGTCCGCCCGCACCGGCACCGGCCAGCGGCATACCACCGAGCAGGTTTCCGGGCCCGCCGGCGGCCTCCGGGGCGGCACTGATGCTGCTGACCGGAATCGCATGTCCCAGCGCCTGGGTCGCAGGAGCACCCGACCAGGCCACCGGCACCGACAGCTTGCCACCGACCGAGGCCGCGCTGCCCAGCGCCGCCACCGGGTGAGCCGCGCCCGCAGCGCCACCCAACATGCCACCCAAACCACCGAGCCCGGGCAGCGCCTTGGCCGCGGCCGCAGGCGCGCCGCCGATCAAGCCGACGGTCTTGGAGATCTGCGTGAAGGTGTTGGCCATACCGGTACTGAAGTACGGCAGACCCTCGGTGTTGTAGAAGAGGCTGGCGAAGGGGCTGTAGCCGTTCACCGCCGCTCCCAGGCTGGTGGGCAGGCTGGTCTGCCCGGTCAGCAGGAACCACAGTTCCGACAGCGGGTCGGTGGTGGTCGTCGCCGCCGCTGGAGTCACGGCAGCGGCCTTGACGGTCGAGCTTGTGGCGGGCTGCGCCAGCGCCTGCAGGGTCTTCGACGTGTTGGTCGCCGTCGAGTTCGCCGTCGCGTTGGTGACCGCCGCGGCCTGGGTGGTCTGAGCGGACGGGTTGGCCACCTGCGGTGCATTCTTGAAGGTCGACACGTTGGTCGCCGTCGCGGACTGGCCCGCGTAGCTGTACATCGCGCCCGCATCCTGCGCCCACATCTCGCCGTACTGGGCCTCCAGCTGCGCGATCAGCGGGGTGTTCTGCCCCAGCACGTTCGTCACCTGCAGCTGCTGCGATTGCATCCGGTTGGCGGCGATCAGCGGGGGCGGCACCGACGAGGCCAGCGCGGTCTCATAGGCCGCGGCGGCCGAACGTGCCTGGGTGGCAGCCTCCTCGGCCTGAGCGGCCGTGGCGGTCATCCATGCGGCGTAGGGAGTCGCCGCCTGGGCCATCGCCGCCGAGGCCGTGCCGGTCCACTCCTCGCTGCTCAGCGCGGTGACGACTTGCTCGTAGCTCAGCGCCGCCGAGTTGAGCTCGGCCGCCAGCGCGCTCCACGCCGAGGCGGCGGCCATCAAGGACCCCGACCCCGGACCAGAATAAATTCGCGCCGAATTGAACTCCGGCGGAAACGCTCCGTAATCCAACATCATTGACTCCTTAACCAGTCGCGGCCGCGTTGGCCGCTTCAGTCACCGCGTACGACCCGGAGCTGGTGCTCAGGGTGTTGACAAACATTTCGTGAATTGCTGCCGCCTGAGCACTGACGGCCTGGTACGTCTGCGCGTGCGCGGCGAACTGCGCCGCCGTGAGCGCCGAGACCTCGTCGGCAGCCGCCGGCACCACCCCCGTCGTCGGGGCCGCTGCGGCGGCGTTTTGAGCGCTCAGCGTTGAGCCGATGGTCTGCAGATTGCCCGCTGCGGCGGCAAGCGCCTCGGGCTGCGTGGTCACAAAGGACATCTAGTTTCCTTCCCTTCGGTGGGGCCCGGCGAGCATTGCGTTGTGTTGACCGTTCATCTGGACTCTTCTTATCCGGCCGATGGTGGGCGGGTGAGCACGCTGTAGCGGAAGCCGTACTTGTTGACGTAACCGGCGGCCGCGCCGCGCCGCCCCATCGACCCGACCGGCATGCCGCGCAACAGACCATTGGCCGGGGAGTTCGCTCCGCCGGTCACCGCGGCCTGGATCGGAGTGGCCTCCTCCGACAGTGCCGCCGGGGTGACCGACGAGGTCAACGTCCCCCAATGCTGGGGCACCGAGAGCAGCCCCACCCGGCCGGCCTGGCCGACCCCCGCCGAGACCGCACCCACGTGGCCCACACCGCCCAGATTGCCCAGACCCAGGTTCGCGAACTGCGGGGTCGGGAACCAGGCGCCATTGGCACCCGCCGTAGTACCGCCGGGACCGAAGACCAACTGCTGGGCGAGCTGCGACCAGAAGGTCGGTATGCCATTCGAGAAGTAGGCAAGGCCCGAGGTCTGCTTGAGGATCACGGTGTAGAGCGTGGGATTCAGTCCCAGCCAGTTGTTGGTCGGGGTCGGCAGCCCGGAGTTCAACAAGTCCTGAATTGAGCTCGAGAGCAGTCCCGGATTCGACGTGGCCGCGGTCGTTTGTGTCGCCGCCTGAGTTGTGCTGGCCGACAACGCTTGTGGGGTCACCAGCTGGGACGTGGTCTGTGCGGTGTTGCCCGCCGGCTGGGAGACGGCCTGAGCCACCGCGGCCGCTTGGTCGGAGCTCGCCTCCGGGGTAGTCGTATTGGGCGGCGTGACGAACGGAATCAACGTCGAGGCGGCCGCCGAAGACGCGGTGTATCCGGCCATAGCGCCCGCGTCCTGCGCCCACATCTCCATGTACTGTGCCTCGGTGGCCGCAATCGCCGGCGTGTTCTGCCCGAAGAAATTCGTCGCCACCAGGGTCGCCAACAACACTCGATTGGCCGCGATCACCGGCGGTGGCACCGTCATCGCAAACGCCGCCTCAAAGGCCGCCGCGGCGGCCCGGCCCTGCCCCGCCGTTTCCTCGGCCTGCGCGGCCATCGTATTGAGCCAGCCCACGTACGGGGTGATCGCCGAAAGCATCTCCATCGATGCCGGTCCCACCCATGGCCCGCTGGTGAGCTCGGTAACCACCGAGTTGTAGCCGCTGGCTGCTACACCCAATTCCGCCGCAATCTCATCCCAGGCGGCGGCCGCGGCCATCATCGGCCCCGACCCCGGACCCGCATACATGCGACCGGAATTGATTTCGGGCGGTAACGCCGCGAAGTCAAACACCGTGTCCTCCTCAGTCGGCCGCGAACGCATGCGATCTCGGCTGTCACATAGGAATCAGTAGTGGTCGTGGTCACGGCTCTGTAAACGACGCCACTTGTCGGCCGCCGAAACCGGGTGGGGTCGCTGTGCGATGCCTTCCGCCCGCAACCCCATCAGCCGCGCCGGACGATGCATACTGACCGATTGGCTGTGCCCGCAAAGGTGGTCTGCCACCGCACTTCTCGGACATCCAGTCAAGAACGTCATGCACCTTCTGGCCTCGGCTTATCCCCGTTATCAGCAACCGAGCGACAGCTCGCGTGTGCCCGAACTGCCGCCCGCGACTGAGATTAGTTCGTTACGAGGCAAACGCCGACACCCAAAGTCACCTGTTCATCAATGGCCAGCCACTGTTCATTCCCGGTCGGTGGGAGTTCACAAAAGGCAACGAATTGTTCATCATCCGTTTGCCTTTCGCCGACGGCGTCAGGACAGGCGTCAGGACGGATTTGCGCCGTCAGTCCTCTTCGAGAATCAGTGCCATTTCGGGGCAGGAAGCGACGCCGTCGCGGGTCACTTGCTCGTCTTCGGGGGCGACCTCGTGCTCCTCGAGAATCGAATAGCCGGACTCGTCGATGGGAAACAGGTCTGGGTCGACGGCGTAGCACTGGGCGTGGCCCACACATTTCGACTTTTCCAGACGAACCCTCACGAGGCTTCCTCCCTAGGCGGCCGGTTCGGCCCTGAACGGCTCCACGAAATGGCCGGGCTGGCACTTCGCGGTTCGATACTCAGGTTAGTCGGTCGGTAAAGTATCGAAGATGTTCGCCAGCCGATTCCGTGCGCCGGAAGCTCCGGACCGGCCCGAGTAGGCGTGTTCGTGTTCCTTTGCCGCGCATGCAATATTGATGTGCCGCCACATGTTGATATCGAACAAGTCCGACGAGAACGCAATCGCGTCGCGGCTTTCGGACAATTACAGACAACCGGAGATCGAAGCGCATGAGCGAAGGCCAGCAGGGCTCGTTCTACCTACCCCGACTCGACTTCACCACGCTGCCGATGACCGTGGACCGGGGCGTCGGGTGGAAGACTTTGCGCGACGCCGGACCCGTCGTCTTCATGAACGGCCACTACTACATCACCCGGCGCGAAGACGTGCTGGCCGCACTGCGCAACACCAAGGTCTTCTCGTCGACGGTGCTGCAGCCCCCCGGCCACCCATTGCCGGTGCTGCCGCTGGCTTTTGATCCCCCGCAGCACACCCGCTACCGCCAGATTCTGCAGCCGTATTTCAGCCCGCACGCGTTGAGCAAGTCGCGCCCGGTGCTGGAGCGCCACGCCGCCGAGATGATCGGCGACCTGGCCGGCCGGGGCGGGTGTGAGGTGATGGCGGACTTCGCCAACCTGTACCCGTTTCAGGTCTTCCTGGATCTCTACGGCCTGCCGGTCGAGGATCGTGACCGCCTCATCGATTGGAAGGACGCCGTCGTCGGCGAGAAGCCCTTCATCACCCAGAGCGACATCGAGAAGTCCGATCAACTGCTGCAGTATCTGGCCGACGCCATCGCGCAGCGCCGGCAGAACCCGGGGTCGGACATGCTGTCGAAGGTGATAACCGGCAAGGGCAACTTCACCGACCTCGAGCTGCTGGGGATGAGTCACCTGCTGATCCTGGCCGGTCTGGACACGGTGACCGCGGCCATCGGATTCTCGCTGTATGAGTTGGCGCGCAGGCCGCAGCTGCGCAAAGAGCTGCGCGACAAGCCAAAGCAGATCAGGGTTTTCATCGAGGAGATCGTCCGCCTCGAACCGTCGGCCCCGGTGGCGCCGCGGATCACCACCGAATTCGTTGAAGTCGGCGGCATGACACTGCCCCCGGGCACGTCGGTGCGGCTGTGCATGGCCGCCGTCAACCGCGACGACAGCGACGCGATGTCCACCAACGAGCTCAACATGGACGGAAAAGTCCACCGGCACTGGGGGTTTGGCGGTGGGCCGCACCGCTGCCTGGGATCCCACCTGGCGCGCATCGAACTGACGGTGGTCGTCGCCGAATGGCTGTCCCAGATTCCGGATTTCGAACTGCCCGAGGACTACTCCCCCGAGATCAATTACCCGTCAAAGAGTTTCGCGCTCAAGGCATTGCCGCTGCGCTGGGGCTGAACCTGACCCGGTCGGCCCCAGCGCAGCGCGCGCCTTACTTGCGGAACTCGGTCGCTGCGACCTGAACGAACACCCCGGTGTCCTCGGCCATCAACAGGCCTCGGCCACGGGGCAGCGGACCGCCCTTCATCTTGCCGCGGATGAAGCCCTCGTCGGGGTCGGCGTCCATCACCAGCAGCGGCGCGTTCGCCTGAGCCAGTGCCCGCAACATCGGGTCGCTGCCGGCCGAGGACCAACCACCGAACGTCCGCGTGACGATCACGTGCAGGCCGACGTCGGCGGCCCGGGTCACCCACGGCGCGGCCTTGTGCAACGGCGAGTCGAAGCCTGCCGGCAGCTGCTGGATGTCGTCGACGATCAGGAAGATCTCCGGCCCACTCCACCAGTTCCGCGACAGCAGCTCTTCGGCGGACAGGCCCGGCGGCGGCTCGCGGCCGGCCAGGGCCGCCGCCAGTTCGCCCATCATCGCCTGCACGCCGTCGAGGTTGTACGCGAACTTCTCCACGTAGTCGGGGCCGAGCGTGGTCAGCAGCTGACGACGCGGGTCCACCAGCCACACCTGGGCCGAGGGCTGCCCCGGCGGCGGTGGCGGTGCGCTGCTCGCGCCCGGCGCGTACAACCGCCCGATCTCGGACATGATCGTGGCCAGCGTCGTGGTACGCCCACATTCGCGACGGCCGGTCACCATCAGGTGCGCGTTCTCGGCGAAGTTGAGATACACCGGGGACAGGTCCAATTCCGAGATGGCCCAAGCGATTCCGCCCGCACCGACGCCCTGGCGGGTGTCCTGCGCGGCGAGCTCGCGGAGCTGTTCCACCCCGAAGGTCGCCGGCAGCCGGCGCACCGGCGGAGCCTGAGCGCTCGTGATGCGGCTGACGGCTTCGACGATGCTGTCGGACTCGAATCGGTTGTCAGGCGTGCTGGCCAGCGCGGGACGCGCCACCAGCGTGTGCAGACCGGACTGCGGGTCGGCATCGAGGCGGACATAGTTGACCGCCACCATGCCGCGACCCGGCTTGACGGGCACGTCCTTGGCGAAGCGCGAACGCACCAGCTTCGCGTCTTCCACGGCGGCCAGCCGCAGCTCGACCCGGGAGCCGAAACCGCTGCGCACCGGCGGCCGCAGCTCCGATTCGCGATCGGCGGTGACCACCACGTGCACCCCGAACGAGGGGCCCTGGTTGATGATCACGTTGACCTGCTCGATCAGCACCTCGTTCTCTTCGGCCAGCGCCCGATAGTTGTCCACCACCAGGTAGACGTCGCCGAAGCCGTCGTTGGGGACCGGGCCGGGCTCGTTGCCGAACTTGCGCCGCCGGAACACCTCCATCGAGGCGATCCCGTACTCGAGGAAGCTGCGCTTGCGCTCCCGCACCAGCGCCAGCAGCTCGGCCACCGTGCGGCGAACGCCGTACGGGTCGGTCGGGCCGGCCACCTCGCCGACATGGGGCAGCCGGGCGACCGTGGTCAGCGCGGTGCTGCTGTAGGCCAGGCAGTAGAACTGGATCTGCTCGGGCGTGTGGGTCAGCGCCGCCGAGCAGATCAGGGTCTGCAGCGCGGTCGTCTTACCCGAACCACCGGCACCCAGAATCAGAACGTTGGCACCGGGGCCCGACGTGTCGACCGTCCATGGCGGCTGGTCGTGCTTGAAGGGACGGTCGATGATCCCGATCGGGAAGACCAGATCCTGCGCGGTGCCGTAGTCCTGCTGCCAGGGGCGGCCGAGGAACCGGTTCACCAATTCGTCGATCGCGACGGGCTGGCTCAGCGGCGGCTGCCACAGCCGGTACGGCTGGAAGTCGATCTTGCGCAGCTGGTCGATGATGACCGTGCCGACCTTGGGCGTCCGGATTCCTTCGGAGTCGTCGTCCTCGGCCGCCTCGATCGGAAGCGGGTCGCCGTCGGTGGGGAGGGCGGGAGCGGTGACGTCCGGTCCCCCGACGCTGACTTCCAGCGGGGTGAACGAGTTGGTGAACAGTTGCGGACGGACGTAGTCGATGCTGTGCACCAGCGCCGGCGCTTCGTCTCCGTCGTCGGTGAGGCCGCGCGGGAAGTAGTCCCGCCACAGGAATTCGGCCTGGAACCGGGTGATGTCTTCCAGGCTGCGGCGGAAGTAACCCAGACCGGCCTTCGCGGGCAGGTTGACCGCGTTCGGCACACCGGCCGCCTGCGCCGCACCGGCGGTGCGCGCCTTCAGCACCAACCGGTAACCCATGTTCTCCATGAGCTTTTCGGCGCGGCTCTCGATGGTCTGCGACGCCATCATCAGGTGGATCCAGTACGCGCGACCCTGACGGCCGATGGAGTCGAGGACGTCGACCGCGGTCGGCATGATGCGGAACCACTCGTAGAACTCGTCGATGACGACCACGAGCATCGGCAGCGGCGCCATGTCCTGGCCGCGTGCCCGCATCCGGCTGCGCACCGAGTTGTATTCCTTGGCGTCGTCGACACCGGCGCTGTCGCAGATCGCCTTGCGGCGGGCGATCTCACCCCACAGCGCGTCCAGGAAGCGCTCCATCAACGCCTGGTCTTCTTCCAGGTCGGTGATGATGCGAGATACGTGCGGCACGCCGGCGAATGGCTTGACCGCCGACCCACCCTTGAGGTCGGCCAGCACGAACTGCAGCTCGTCGGGCGGGTGGCTGAGCATCAGCGACTCGATCACGGTTCGCACCAGGGTCGATTTACCCGAACCGGTCGTACCGGACATGACGCCGTGCGGGCCGTCGCCGCCTTCGTCCAGCGACTTCATGTCCAGGAACAGCAGCTCGCCGTTGTCGGAACGGACGCCGAACGGCGCGCGCAACCGGGACCTGCCCATCGAGTCGTTGCGGCTGCCCCACAGCGCCTCGAAATCGATGCGGCCCGGATCGTCGATTCCGTAGTAGGCCATGATGTCTCGGGCGCCGATGTGCGCCACCCGCTGGCCGATCTCCTCGTACGCCTCGGCGAGCCGCCAGCGCGCCAGCTTCTGCGCGAACTCCTCGGCCTCGACGGTGCTGATGTGGTCGGTGAGGGCGAAGAACCAGGGCTTCTCGTCGATGACCATCCAGGTGTCACGGTCGCGGGGCAGCGCCTCGATCACACCCTTCTCGTCGAACCGCAGCGTGCGCTCCGGGACGGCGCTCCACATCGCGGAACCGGTCAGGTCGAAGAACGTCACCCCGTCGACGCCCTCGCCGCTGATCACGTACTCCCATTGCGGGTCGACGGCGTCGGCGATGATCACGGTGTGCGGGGTAGGCGTCTGGGCCGACGAACTAGCGTGCCGGGGCGTGAAAGAGCCACGGCCGGCGAACAATTCGGCCTGCTCGGCGGCGAACTCGCGCACCGAGCTGTAGACCATCCGCGCGTTGCCGGCGGCGTCCTGGCGGCGCGGGTCACCGAAGTGCGGCAGCCACTTCACCCAGTCCCATTGGTCCAGGTTCGAACTGACCACGATCATGCGCATGTGGTCGGGCCCGTGCGAGAACGCCAGCTGGCAGATGATCGCCCGCATCAGTCCCACCGCCTGCTCGCGATCTCCGGCCAGCGAGTACCAGGGCTCGACCAGCACCGAGATCATCTTGGGCAGGTTGTAGACGACGCTTTGGTAGCGCCCGAATTCCTGAAGCGCCTTACCGGTCACCGGCTCCAGCTCGATGTCGGTCGGCATGTTCTGGGGCTCACCCCAGGTCACCTCGGGGCGCGTCATACCGACGCCGACGCGGACCACGCCGAAGTTGAGGTCTTTGCCGTCGGGCTTGCGTTCCCACATCCGCGACGACCCGACCGCGGCGGCCAGCGTGGTGGGCGCCGGGTGGAACCACCGGTAGTTGGCGTCCATGCTGTCGGCCGACTCGTGGGCGGTCTCGCGCAGCATGTCCAGCATCAGCATGAACTGGGCGCGCATCGAGTCCAGCTTGGGCCGGCTCATCTGCTGCTGGCCGCCGAACCGGCCGCCGAACATCATCATGGCGACGCCACCGATCATGAAGATCGGGAAGATCGATCCGGCGCCGCCGAACACGTGCGAACCGCTGGCGAAGGTCATGGCGACCATACCGATCAGCAGGCCGACCACCACGACGCCGACCACGATCAGCCACCAGGGCTTGCCTTCCGGCGGCGGGATGCTCAACGGCGTCGGAAGCACGATGTTCTCCGGCTTGATTACCGGAGGCTTCTCCGGCGTCGGCCGCGCAAATCCACGTTTCACTTCGGTACCGCCAACTCTCCTGGTGACATATCCATCGGTAGCGTGTCGTGCTCCACCAGCGCATCCGCCCGCGACAACGTCGGCCCCTGCGGCAACAACCGCAACGCCACCCACGGTGCCAGGCCTGGTTTCGTCGCCTTCAGGCCCAACGCTTCTCGTACCTCGCGCGTGTCGTCGACGCCGAACCGCGCACCCGCATCCGTGAGCCACCACAACGATTCGGTCGTCTTTGCTCCGGGGTCGTTTCCGGTCACGGCCACGAAGTTCGCGTAGTCGGGGCCGAAGAAGACCTGGTCGGCTTCGCGGCCGGTGGTGTCGGCCTTGACCAGCGACACCACCTTGCTGACGTCCTTCTGCTCGACCGGAAGGGACGCGCCGGAGATGACCTGGACGCGGGCCCGGTTCTCACCGGAGGTCTTCTGCCACCACCAGCAGGTCGCCGGGTTCTCGCGAATGTCCATCACGTTCAGGGGCGCGTCCGGGTAGGACGACAGGTCCAGCTTGTTGACCACCGGCATCTTCGCCAGAGCGGAAGGCTCCACGGTCACCGGCTTGGTGTTGCCCGGCCCGGCGTTCTGCAGGATCTGGGCGACCAACGGCGGCAGCGTCTGCACACCGTCGGCCAACACCAATGAATACTGTTGCGGCCCACTGATTTGCGGGGTGACGATCACCGTGCCGATCGGGCCCGGCGCATTCGGGAAGGACGCCCCGGCGCCGGCATTCTGGATCTGCGGCACGGTCAGTTCCGGACCCACCGGCAACGCGTCGTACAGGGCGCGGCTCATCGGCTTGGCCATGCTGACCTGCTCCGGGGTGAGACCCAACGGCAGCAACACCGAACGGTTCGACCCGTCGATGCGTGAACGACGTCCGTCCCGGATCACCCAGGGGTCCCCGCCGTAATTCAGCACCACCGCGTCCGACCCCGTCAGCACCCGCCGGTGGTTGCTCAGATCGGGGGTGCCGTTGATCACCGTCACGGTCACACCGGACGGCGCCCCGGCGCCGGTCGAGTTCGCCACGGTGTCGCAGACCAACCAGGACGAGGCGTCCGGGCTGGTCGGGTGGAAGCTGGACGGTGCACCCGGGATGCCCACCATCGGACCGCGCGGCAGGCTGGCGATCTGGTTGGACTTGACCAGGTGCGGGTTGTCCGGGCGACCGGTGATCAGGCGGGCCGACGCCAGGTTCAACGCCGGGTACAGCTTCTCGCCGACGCGAACGTACAGGGCGCCCGAGTCGCGGTCGGCGATGATCGGCGAATCCCCTACCTGGCCGGCCGGGCTGATGAAGGAGTAGAGCAGCGCCCCGAGGCAGATCACCAGCGCGGCGGAGATCGATGCCACCACCGCCAGGTTCTGACGCCGTCCCGGCTCCACCTCCATGCGGACGCGCCACCGGGTCAGGGCCATCGCGGTCCGGCGCGCCAGGAACTGGTAGCCGGTCACCTGGGTCCGGGTCGACAACCCGAGGCCGTACCCCGACCCGCGCTGCCCGCGACTCTCTTCCGCCACTTGATTTCACCATCCGGTCTACTGATGCGCCTGGATATTGTCCCGCTGAACTAATCCATCGCGAATTACATGACAACCGTAAGGCACCTGCGCGGACCTCGCCACGCGGCGCCAAAGCCATTCACTTCTACATCTCTTTATGCACCCAGAGCCGGCCGCGTTCCCCGCGCCGCGGCCGCCGGCGACGACGGCGGCGACACGCGCCATTGAGCTGGCAGTTTCGTTTCCCCCACGGACGAGCCGACCGGATCCTTTTCGTCTCCTCGGAGCATCGTAGTGGCCCCGCGGCCTTTCGTCCTGTCGAGCGCACCACGCCGTTCTCGGGAGAAGTCGTAAATGAATGGCAGGCCACCACGCAGCAAAGAATGCGCCAACTCGCGCCGGGTCCGAGTCGCAGGGCCGCGAATCCTGGCAGCAAGATGACCGTATGACTGAACTCGCACCGTCGCTGATCGAACTCGCCCGGAGGTACGGCATCGCGACGGAGTACGAGGACTGGACCGGCCGGCGGGTGCGGGTCTCCGAGACCACGCTGAAGGCCGTGCTGGGTGCTCTCGGCGTCGAGGCCGACAACGAGCAGGAGCGCAACGTCGCGCTGACCGCGAAGCTGCGGGCGCATTGGGCGCGCCGGTTGCCGGCGACCATCGTCGGGCGTACCGGCGAGCCGATCCGGTTCTGGGCGCATGTCACCCACGGCGATCCCGCCGAGGTGTGGTTGCAGCTCGAAGACGGCACGGTGCGCGGCGGTGTCGAACAGGTCGACAACTTCACCCCGCCGTTCGACCTGGACGGCCGCTGGGTGGGCGAGGCCAGCTTTCTGCTGCCCGCCCATCTGCCGCTGGGCTATCACCGGGTGCACCTGCGCTCCGGCGACTCCGAGACCAGCACCGCACTGATCGTCACGCCGGACTGGCTGGGGTTACCGGAGCGGCTCGGCGCCCGGCGCGCGTGGGGCCTGGCGGCTCAGCTCTACAGCGTGCGGTCGCGACAGTCGTGGGGCATCGGCGACCTGACCGATCTGACCGACCTGGCGTTGTGGTCGGCATCGCGCCACGGCGCCGACTATCTCCTGGTCAATCCCCTGCACGCGGCCGCCCCGACCAAGCCGATGGAGCCGTCGCCGTACCTGCCGACATCGCGCCGCTTCGTCAACCCGATTTATCTTCACGTGGAGGCAATCCCCGAGTTCGCCGACCTGACCAAGCGCAGCCGGGTCCGCAGGCTGCGCTCCGAGGTGCAGCACCGCGCCGCCCGCGTCGACGCCATCGACCGCGACAGTGCGTGGGCGGCCAAACGGGCAGCGCTCAAGCTGCTGCACGAGGAACCGCGGTCGGCGGGACGGGAGCTGTCCTACACCGCGTTCCGCGACCGGGAGGGCCGCGCGCTGGACGACTTCGCCACCTGGTGCGCGCTGGCCGAGAAGTATGGCGCCGACTGGCACTCCTGG
The DNA here is from genome assembly GCF_019668465.1 of Mycobacterium senriense. Lineage (NCBI taxonomy): Bacteria > Bacillati > Actinomycetota > Actinomycetes > Mycobacteriales > Mycobacteriaceae > Mycobacterium > Mycobacterium senriense. The sequence continues at coordinate 4,635,118 of NZ_AP024828.1, forward strand.
CCCGAGGCGCTACAGCACCCGGACGCGTCCGGGGTTGTGGATTTCGTCAAAAAGCATTCGGACACAGTCGATTTCCACCGCTGGCTGCAGTGGCAGCTCGACGAGCAGCTGGCCGCGGCGCAGTCACAGGCGATCCGGGCCGGCATGGCGCTGGGCGTCATGCACGACCTGGCCGTCGGCGTGCATCCCAATGGCGCCGACGCCTGGGCGCTGCAGGACGTGATGGCGCTGGGCGTCACGGCGGGCGCGCCGCCGGACGAGTTCAATCAGCTCGGCCAGGACTGGTCCCAACCGCCCTGGCGGCCAGACCGATTGGACGAACACGAATATCGGCCGTTTCGCGCGCTGATCCGCGCGGTGCTGCGGCACGCCGGCGGCGTGCGCATCGACCACATCATCGGCTTGTTCCGGCTCTGGTGGATCCCGCGGGGCACCTCACCCACTGAGGGCACCTACGTGCGGTACGACCACGAAGCCATGATCGGAATCGTCGCGCTGGAAGCGCACCGCGCCAGCGCGGTCGTCGTCGGGGAGGACCTCGGCACGGTCGAGCCGTGGGTGCGCGACTACCTCTTGTTACGGGGCCTGCTGGGCACCTCGATCCTCTGGTTCGAGCTGGACCGCGACGGTAGCGGCGGCCCGCTCCCGGCCGAGCGCTGGCGCGAGTACTGCCTGTCCTCGGTCACCACGCACGACCTGCCGCCGACCGCCGGCTATCTGGCGGGTGATCATGTGCGGCTGCGCGATTCGCTGGGACTGCTGACCCGTCCCGTCGCCGACGAGCTCGAATCCGACCGGACGGAGCTGGCGGCTTGGATGGCCGAGCTGCGTCGCGTCGGGTTGCTCGAGGAGGGCGAGGAGGACCCCGAGCAGGTCGTGCTGGCGCTGTACCGCTACCTGGGCAGGACGCCGTCGCGGCTGCTGGGCGTGGCGCTGACCGACGCCGTGGGTGACCGCCGGACCCAGAATCAGCCCGGCACCACCGACGAATACCCCAACTGGCGGGTGCCGCTGACGGGCCCCGACGGGAGCGCGGTGCTGCTCGAGGACGTGTTCACCGATCCGCGCACCGCCACGCTCGCCGAAGCCGTGCGCGCCGCGATCGCGCCCGTCGCCGCCGAAAGCGCGACCCGCCAGTCACCGAGTCGGGTGCCTTGTTAGCTTCAAAAGCCATGAAGGTCTCAGTCGTGGCCCCGGTCGCCGACGGTGTCACTGCGAACCCCGATTGGATGGTGGCCTTCGCGCGCCACCTCGAAGCCTGCGGGTTCGAGTCGATCGTCGTCGTCGAGCACACCGTATTGCTCACCCGCTACGACAGCGTCTACCCCTACGACGACTCGGGACGCGTCGGACTAACGCCGGACTGCCCCATCCCGGATCCGCTTGACCTGCTTGCGTTTCTGGGCGGCCAGACCAGCCGCCTGGGTCTGGCCACCGGCGTGCTGGTCCTGCCCAACCACCACCCGGTGGTGCTGGCCAAGCGGGCCGCGACCGTCGACGCCCTGTCCGGCGGCAGGTTGCGCCTTTGTGTGGGCGTCGGCTGGCTGAAGGAGGAGCTGGCCGCCTGCGATGTGGATTTCGGCAGCCGGGGCCGACGGGCCGACGAGCAGCTGGCCGTGATGCGGGAGTTGTGGGGTCAGCGGTCCGGCGGGGCGTCGTTCGCGGGCGAATTCTTCAACTTCGAGGATGTCATGTGCTACCCGAAACCCGTTACGGCGGAAGGCCTTCCGATTCACATTGGCGGGCACAGCCGAGCCGCCGCGCGCCGTGCCGGACGCCTCGGCGACGGCTTCCAGCCGCTCGGGGTGACGGGGCCTCGTCTCGCGTCGCTGATCGCGCTCATGCGCGACGAGGCGGCGGCGTCAGGCCGTGATCCGGCGGCGCTCGAGGTGTCGCTGGGCCATGCCGTCGCCAAGATCGATGCCGAGCGCGCGGCCGCCCTCGCCGATCAGGGCGCCGACCGTCTGGTGCTGGCCATGCCGCCGACAACCGATATCGATCAGGCCAAAGACCTTTTGTCGGCGTGTGCGCAACGGCTGTCCCTGAACGCATGACGCTGTCAGCCGACCAGCGGGCCGCGCTCAGCGATCTGGTGCACCGATATGCCGCCAACGTCGATGATCGCGAATTCGATGCTGTTGCAATCCTTTTCGCCGCCGACGCGGAATTGGTGGCGCCGGCGCCGCCGGCCGATCTGTTGCCGATCCATTCGCATCGCGGCCGCGACGCCATCACCGCAGCGGTCGGGGCCGTCGCCGCCGTCGCGCGCACCGAGCACGCGATCATCGGTGAGGTGTACGACGCGGCCGCGCAACCCGGCACCGCGCGCGGGCGGATCGCGTGCGTCGCGCACCACTGGAATGAGCGTGACGCCGAGTTGGTGGACGTGGCGTGGCACCTGCGCTACGACGACGAGTATGTGCTGACCGACGCGGGCTGGCGGATCAGCCGCCGGGCACTGACGGTCCACGCCATCGAGGTCCGCCCGGTCCGCCGGGTGCTGCCGCACGACCCTGCCTAGCGTGTTGGCAGCAGATTATGCGCACACTCACAGCTAGACTCATCGGTTCGTATCTGCGGCGCGAATCGGCGCTTTCTTTGGGTACGTGCGGCTAACACCTGCCGGGTCCGACCAGTTTTTGCGCACTCGGCGCGCCTACCGCCCATCGCACCCCGCGTGGGCGCCGCGACGAGGGCCGTCGATCCCGAATGACTCCAATTAATCCAGGCTCATTCGTGTAATTTCGGCCGCGTGACGAACACCGTTGATTCCGCGGGGACCGGTGGAGGGCGAGCAGCGCAGCGCGGCTCGGTATCGACGCTGGCAGTCGGCACGCCGCTGACGATTAAGCCGGACTACCGCAACGAGATACACACCGCCGAAGACGTCATCGATGTGGAGCACTACGGTGGCGGCTTCGATCTCACCAGGCGGGCCACCGCCCCGAAGCTGCGCATCGGCCGCGACCGATGGTTCAACCTGCTGTGGTTGATCCCGATCGGGTTTGCCGTGCTGATCGCCGGGATCGCGGTTGGCAAAGGCCTGCACAACGTGCCGGCGGTGCAGTCGTTCATCCACCGGTACCCCGGATCGGACAGCGCCGGCGTGCCCCCAGGCCTGCCGGCGTGGATCGGCTGGACGCACTTTTTCAACCTCTTCATGATGATGTTCATCATCAGGACGGGGATCCAGATCCTCTGCGACCATCCCCGGCTTTACTTCAGCCGCAATGCCACCCCGGGTAAGGACGAGTGGCTGCGGGTGGGTCCGCCGGTTCCGGACGATGAGCTGTGGACCGCCAACGCCGACACGGTCGCCCTGCCACCGCAGCTGGGGCTGCCCGGCTTCCGGCACTCCATCGGCCTGGCCCGCTGGTGGCATCTGGGCATCGACGTGTTGTGGCTCGTCAACGGGGCCGTCTTCTACGTGCTGTTGTTCGCCACCGGTCAGTGGCGCCACATCGTGCCGATGAGCTGGGACGTCTTCCCGAACGCGGCGTCGGTGGCCATTCAGTACCTGTCGCTGGACTGGCCGACCGACAACGGCTGGGTCGCCTACAACGGCCTGCAGCTGCTGTCCTACTTCACCACCGTCTTCATCGCCGCCCCGGCCGCGCTGATCACCGGTCTGGGCATGTCGCCCGCGCTGTCCCAGCGGGTGCACTGGCTCAGCAAGCGGCTGAGCATCCAGCATGCGCGGTCGCTGCACTTCGTGGTGCTCGTCTACTTCCTGTTCTTCATCCTGGTGCACGTCACCATGGTCCTGACGACCAGCGCGCTACGAAACCTCAACCACATGTTCGCCTCCCGCGATGACAACAGCTGGATCGGTTTCGGCATCTTCGCCGCGGCCATGGTGGTGACCGCGATCGCATGGGTGTGGGCCACTCCCTTCACCATTCGCCATCCCCGAGTGGTGCAGCGGGTCGGCTACGCGCTGGTGGGTCCCTTCCAGCGGATGCTCGAGCAGCTGGACCCCAAGCCCGGCGCCTTCACCGAAAAGGACATCTCGCCCCACCACTGGCGCAACGGGCGCCTGCCGGAGACCGTCGAGTACAAAGAGCTGGAGCGCGACGACTTCAAGGACTGGCGGCTGCGCGTCTACGGTCTGGTCGAACACCCGATGGAATTCTCGCTCGAGGACCTGATGGCGCTGCCCTACCACGAGCAGATCAGCCAGCACTTCTGCATCCAGGCGTGGTCGGGCGTCGCCAAATGGGGTGGCGTGCAGATGAAAACGATCATGGACATCGTCAAACCGCTCCCCGAGGCGAAATGGGCGGTCTTCTATTCGATGGGGCTGGGCGCCACGGGCGGCATCTACTACAACGCCCACCACATCGGCCAGATGGACCACCATATGACGATGCTGGCCTACAACATGAATGACCAGCAGCTCCCCTATATGCACGGCAGACCGTTGCGGCTGCGCAACGAATTGCAGCACGGTTTCAAACTGGTGAAGTGGATCAAGGGCATCGAGTTCGTCGCCGACTACCACGACATCGGCAGCGGTTATGGCGGCTACAGCGAAGACCACAAGTACTTCGGGCGTCACCAGACACTCTGAGCTGCGGCGCGCGTCACCTCCGCCAAGTCGTTTGTCCGAACGGCCATTCGGGTAGCACCAACAGATCGGCCGAAACGGATGTGACAGCAGAGGAGACGCCATGAGGCACAACACTGTCGACCAGGATCGGACCACTGACCGGTATGCGCACGGATCGGTGTCTGCCACTGCGCAAATACCCGGGCTCGTCGTGGTCGCGGCGGCCGCGCTGGCGTTCGCGGTGTGCGTGGTGAATTTCGCGCTGGGTGAGGCCGGCGCCGGTGTTGCCGCCGCCATCATCTCGATGCTCGCGTTCGGGGCCGGGCTGTCCTGGCTTGCGATGGACCGCAGGCGAATTCGCGACGCGGAGCGGCAGTGGGTGATCAGGCACCCGGCGGCCCGGTAGTGGCGCGGTAGACCGGCTACTGCAGGGCGGCTAGGTTGTTCACGGACTTTTGCACGTCGGAGCGCAGCACCCGGGCGACCAATCCCCCGACCGGCCCGCTGAGCAAGCCGCCGCCGAGATCCGCGCTGAGGTGGAACGTCGACCCGGGGTGGTCGTCGCTGACGGTCATCGCCACCGTGAGGCGGATGCCGCCGCGTCCGCGGCCCTGCAGCTCAATCGCTTTCGGCTCGTCGTACCGGGTGACCTCCCAGTGGATGACGTTACGGAAGCCCTTGACCTTGACGCACGACGAGACACAGGTGCCCTTCTCGATCTTGTCGGGCACCGGCCCCCGCCACCCGGCGAAAATCGTCATCCACTCGTCGAAGCGATCCAGGTCGGACGCCAGCTTCCAAGCCGCCTCCGGTTCTACCTGCGACTTCACCGAGACATTTACGCGAGCCAAAGTACTTCTTCCCCTGGCGAGTCAGCTACGCCGTCGCCGCACGTGCCGGCGACAAACACACATCCGTGTCTGAGTACCCCGACACCGTCGCACGTATTCGTGGGCCGGGACGCTCAGGGCCAGGCCTGCTCCAGCTGCTGCGCCACGTCGATGATCTGCGCCGCCTGTGACTGGGGCGCGTCGATCTCGGCGGCGACGTACTGCGCGATGAACCGCCGGATCTCGCCGTCCACCCCGGCCAGGATCCGCAGCACCTCGCCGCGGATCGACTTCGACGAGACGTTGACGGTGATGTCGGAGGGCCGCGGCTTGGCGACGTCGACGATCAGCAACAGCGGCTCGGCCGCGCGCGCGGTCGCGCGCAATTGGATGTCCCCGGAGACCGCAAATCGCTGCTTATCGACCCACAGGTCGACCAGCAGGTCGATCGAGAGCGGAATGTGGATGACGAAGGTGATGCTGTCGCCGAGGCGCCGAGTGACCCGCGGGTCCTGAATCTTGACGTTGGCGCTGACTTTGGCGATCCCGCCCGGCCCCTGCGCGATCGGCTCCATGGCGAACTCGCTGCCGGCGATGTCGGCGAACGCGGCAGCGACCCGCTCGGGGGTGACGGCGACCTCGAAGAACCTGCGACCAAAGTCCTCGTAGGTGACATAATCGTGATTCGTCATAGGCTTATACCGTCTCATGTCACCTGCCGGAACGGTCGCTGATCTGGTCGCGTCGCAGGATTCCGCGCCAGATCCCGCCTCGTTAACCCAGCAAACGCGATCGGTACCCGGTGGGCGATCCGCATCGATCCGACGGTTTTGTGAAGCGCGCCACAGGCGGGGCGCTTCGATTCGATGTGTCGGGCGGTGGCCTGCAAGGCTTGATGTTGGAGGTGTTTTCAGTCTCATGCCCCAGGAAGTATCTGAGCAGCGCACCGGCCTGGCCCGCGTGTCGGGGGTGCTCATCTGGCTTGGCGGCGGGCACCGGCGCGAACTGGGTGAGCATCACGAACGGTCCACCCACGCCGTCGCGGGAGCGGTCGCGTTGTTGGGCGCGGTGCTGGCCTGGGTTGTCGCGGCCCTGGCGATCTGCGGGTCGGCCCGCTGGCCGCTGTCGGCGGTCGTTGGGTTGACCCTCGTCTTCGGCCTGCTCGTCGGCGCCATCACCCGCGGCACGATCCCGGGGCCGGACCGCAGCCGCTCCGGCGTGGTCGGGCGCGCCGCGGTTGCGGCCGCGGTGGGCGTCGTCGTCGGTGAGCTCGCGGCACTGGTGATTCTGTCCACCTCCATCGACCGTCGGCTCGACGAAAAGGCATTGCGCAACGCCGAATCCGTCCCCGCCGTGGCGCAGGCATCGGCGTCGCTGCAGCAGACCAGGGATGTCCGCGCCGCGCTCGACGCCGCCGTCGCGCAGGCCCGGGACCGCCAGGACAAGGCCTTGGTCGTCGCCCGCTGCGAGTACCACCCGACGCCCGACTGCCCGCAGACCCGGATCACCGGCGTTCCCGGCGGTGGTCCCGAAACACGCACGGCCAACGACCTTCTCGCCGATGCCCAGCACGAACTGGACACCGCGCTGGCCGCCCGGGACGCCCGCGCACCGGAACTGGACGCCACGATTTCGCGGCGGGAGGCGGCGCTGCGCGACGCGCGGGACGCCGTCGTGGCGGATGCCGGGCGGGGCCTGGGCGCGCGCTGGATCGCGATGAATGACCTCTCCTTCGCCGAGGCCGGGGCTATGAGCCTGCGGGTGCTGACGGTCGCGCTGTGCGTGCTGCTATACCTGACGCCTTTGATCCTCGGGTTGTGGCGCGGTGAGACCACCCACGATCGCCGGACCACCTCGCGCGCCGAGCGCGAACGCGCCGAACTCGACGCGGACACCGCCATCGCGGTCAAACGGGCCGAGGTGCGCCGCGAGGCCGAAATCCTCTGGGCTGAACACCAACTCACGCAGGCACGGCTCGCCATCGAGGCGCAGACCGAGATCGACCGCGAGCAGCAACGCCGCCGGGTGATGGAAGCCCTCGACGCTCCGGCGCACGCGCCGTCGCAGCGGGCCTTCGAGCCGGCCGACGACGACGTGTATCTGCCGATCGCCGCCGAGGCCGAGGCGGCCAGCCGGGCCCTCACCCAACTGCCCGCGCCGGAGCCGGCCGCCGGCCTGGGCAATGCTGCGACGCCCGACGTTCCGGAGAACCTGCCCGCTCCCCTGCAGCCGGCTGGCGAGGTCGAAGCCCACCAGGAACGCAATGCCCCGCTGATCCCGTCGATTCCGGACGCCACCAAGGCCGCGGCCCGCTGGATTCGCCCGCTGGTGCCGCCGTTCGTGGCGAAGGTGATCGACACCACCACCCAGCCATTGCGTAGCGCGCGCCAGGTGTTCGAGGGCGTCCTCGAAGAGACCGAGGAGATCACGTTCACGCTCAAGCGCAGCCGCAAGGTGACGGTCAACTCCGAGGTTTCGGATACCGAGCTGTCCGGACAGCCGATGAGCGCCGAAACTCCCTCGCCACGAACAGACTTCGTCGCCTCGTCGCGGCAGGAGCCCGGCGGCCGGGCGCACCGGCGGGTGACCGGTCGCCATTCCCACTCGTCCTTGCCGCGACGGGCCGCAAACGACGCGGACCGCTTGTCGGTGGAGTCCGCGGAAGATGGCCGTCGGCGTGCGCTGACGAAGCGGGACGGGCCGCCGGAACTGGGTCCGCCGGACGGCCCGCGCCAGCTGCCGCCGGCGAAATAGGCTGCCGCTGTTGGGAACCGAAGACCTCGTGGTGCTCCGGTGCGCCGCACCGGGGCACCTTAACGGAACAGCCTGATCCCGTAGTCGATCTCGGACGCCGGTGGGGTCACCGCACGCCCTCTTCGCCGCCGGAGACCCCGTCCCCGCGTCGGCCAGTGCAGCCGGAGCCCGAAAGCGCCACCCTCAGCGCGCGCGTTCGGGTCGATGTTGCCGTCGATGTAGTTGTAGTTGGAGGCGGCCGGGATACCCCTCGAAAGCTCGGCCGCCCCAACGTCTTGGCGCGCGCTCAACAGGTCAGCGCGGCGGATTTGAACAGCGGCCCCCACTCGTGGCGGGCCGCGGACTGCGCGTCGACGAAGCTGGGAGTCTTCTCGCCGTCGCCCGCCAGGTGGACGAGCGCCCACGCCATGGCGAATACCGGTACTTTGTGCCGGATTGCCGCGTTGTGCAATTCGTCCAGAGCGGCGTCGGAAGGACACCGGCGAAGACCGATGAGGATGCCCCGAGCGGTGTCGAGGATGCGGCCGGAGTTCGGGCCGCACGAAGTTTGGGCAGGAACCCAGTTCGTGGTCATGTTGTTGATACCTCCTGCTGCGCCCTCGCGGAAACCACTATTCGCATAGCGGCAGGAATTCGTGCGTTACGCTTCGTCGCGGCCGCAATCCCCAAAAGGCGCCCTGTGCAATGATTTGCGGATCCGTCGGGTTGTGCCAGTCCATCGTTGACATTGATATGCGGCTGTGACCGTTTCGAAATCGGCCGCTCATCAACAAAATTCGCGACACATGGTAGCGAAACAGGCGGTGAAGCGGCCTGATCAACTGCTGACCCCGTCCGCCGGGATCGCTACAGGATCGCCTTGGCCTCCTTCGCCTTGGCGATATCGTCCCAGTCGACGTCCAGTTCCAGCAGGATCTCTTCGGTGTGTTGCCCGTGCTCCGGGGCGCGCGCGGGAGACGGTGGCGTCTCATCGAATTGGACTGGCGCGGCGACGATTCGGTATTTCTCACCGTGATCGTCGACATTGGTGATCACATATCCATTGGGTTCCACTTGCGGGTCGTTGAGGGTTTCCCGTGGCGTTGCCAGCGCACCCCACACGCCCGGCTCGTCCGCGAGCACCGCCTGCCAGTGCGCAAGGTCGTGACGGGCAAAGGTGGTCGCCAGCAGCTCGGTGGCCGCTGCCGCGTTGGCGATCAGGTTGCCGGCCGGGACGAATCGCTCGTCGTCGGCCAGCTCGGGCAGACCCATGCGCGCGCAGAAGCCCACCCAGAATTTGTCGGGCTGTAAGAACACCAGCTGGATCCACCTGTCGTCTTTCGTCTTGTAGCGGTTGACCAGCGGGTTGATGGCCAGGCCCGGTGGTGCGCCCGGGATCCCATCGATATCGAAGAAGTCGGCCGCACATATCGACGGCGCTATCGACCACATCGCCTGCGCCAGCAGTGAAGAGTCGACAATCGTCGGTTCGCCGGTGCGTTCCCGGTGAAACAGCGCGGCGCACACGCCGCCGGCCAGCGTCGCCCCGCCCTGCAGGTCGCCGAAGCCGGGCCCCTGGACCGCGGGCGTCTCGCTGCCGAATGGGGTGAGCGTGTAGGCGACCCCGCCGCGCGCCAGATACGTCGCCGCATCGAATCCGCCGCGATCGCGGTCGGGCCCACGGACCCCCAGCCCGGTGCCGCGCGCGATGATGATCTTCGGGTTGAACGCGCGGATGTCGTCGACGGTCAGCCGGGCCCGCTCGAGTGCGCCGGGCAGCCAATTGGTCAAGAACACATCGGCACTGGCCAGCAGCCGGCCGAACAGCTCGCGACCCGTTTCCGACTTGATGTCGATGGCGATGCTGCGCTTGCCCCGGTTGCCCAGCTCGAGAATGAAGTCGGCGTCCGGGCGGGCAGCCTGCCGGGTGAATCCGCCGACGACCAGCGCGCGGCCGGGATCCCCGGTGACGACGCCTTCCACCTTGATGACGTCGGCGCCCCAGTCCGACAGGGCGGCACCGGCGGACGGCACGTAGGTCCACGACGCCAACTCGACCACCCGCACGCCCCGAAGGACTCCGCCGTGCACGTCAGACATCGCCAATCCCCTCGTCGCGACCATTCCTTGCTATTTTAGATATTCTAGCTAGTCTTGGGCGTAGTGATAGCCCATCTGCAGGTCAGCGCAGTTTTTCGTGGAAGTGATGCGATGGAGCCGACCGAAGGTCGCATTCCGACGCCCGCCGCGGTGACCGCGCGCCGCGATGCCGCGCAGACGGGCGAGAAGTCGATTCAGTCCCGCCGCGGTATCAGTCGTGATGACGAATGGCGTTGGGCCCCAATGCGGGTCGTGATGTAGACACACGGACGAAGGACGGGCGATGGGCAGAGTGACGGGCAAGGTTGCCGTGATCAGTGGCGCCGCGCGCGGTCAGGGCCGTTCACATGCGCGAATGCTGGCCGCCGAGGGTGCCGACATCATCGCCGTGGACCTCTGCACGGACATCGACACCAATGAGTATCCCCTGGCCCGCCCCGAGGACCTGGACGAAACGGCTCGGCTGGTGGAGAAGGAGGGCCAGCGCGCCTACACCGCGATCGCCGACGTCCGCGACCGCGTCGCCCTGTCCGCGGCCATCGACGAGGGCGTCGCCGAATTCGGGCACCTCGACGTCGTGGTGGCCAACGCCGGCATCTGCCCACTGACGGCGGGCCTGCCACCGAAGGCTTTCGCCGACGCGGTGGACGTGGATTTGGTGGGCGTGCTCAACCTCGTCCACGCCAGCCTCAAACACCTGCAGGCCGGCGCATCGATCGTCGTCATCGGTTCCAACGCGGCATTCATGTCGTCGATGAACACCACCGGCATCGACGGCGGCCCCGGCGGGGCCGGCTATGCCTTCGCGAAATTGGCTGCTGCGCACTATGTCAACGACTTCGCCCTGGCGCTCGCCCCGTTCTCCATCCGGATGAACGCGGTGCATCCCACGAACGTCAACACCGACATGTTGCACAGCCCGCCGATGTACCGTGCCTTCCGGCCCGACCTGAAGGAACCGACCCGTGAGGACGCCGAACCCATCTTCCCGTTCGTCCAGGCGATGCCGATCCCCTACGTCGAGCCCGAGGACATCAGTGAGGCGGTGCTGTTCCTCGCCTCCGACGCCGCCCGCTATATCACCGGCCAGCAGCTTCGCGTGGACGGCGGCGGTTTCCTCAAGGTCAAGCCATGGTCGGGCGCATGACCGCCATCGCACCAAACAGACTGCGCCGCAACGGGACTACGCGATGATCGACGACCGCTCCGTCCAACGGCGCCTCTACGCGCTCATGGTGCTGATGAAGGCGGCCGACGACCGGCTGTCCAAGGGAATCGGCACCGGGGAGTTCATGTGCGTGTATTGGCCATCGCGCGGCCAGGAGGCGATCGCCGCCGCGATGGGTGTCGCGCTGCGGCCCGACGATCAGCTGGTGACCACCTACCGCGGACTGCACGATCTCATCGGCAAGGGGGTGCCGCTCGAGGAGATCTACGGCGAAATGATGGGCCGCACTGTCGGCGCGAGCCGGGGCAAGGGCGGCACCATGCACATCGCCAAACCCGAGGTCGGCGTGATGCTTTCGACCGGCATCGTCGGGGCCGGGCCGCCGGTGGCCGTGGGGCTGGCGATGGCCGCCAAGCGCAAGCGGCTCGATCGAGTCACCGTGGTGAGCTTCGGTGACGGCGCCACCAACACCGGTTCCTTCCACGAGGCGGCCAACATGGCCGCCCTGTGGGATCTGCCGATGGTGTTCGTCTGCCAGAACAACCTGTACGCCGAGATGACACCGACCGGCGACACCATGAAGCTCGACCGGGTGGCCGATCGAGCCGCCGGATACGGGATGCCGGGTGTGCGCGTCGACGGCAACGACCCACTGGCGGTCAAAGCCACGCTCGACGAGGCGCTTAGGCGGGCCCGCGACGGTGCCGGCCCCACCTTCGTCGAGTGCGTGACATTCCGATTCCGCGGCCACTACTTCGGCGACCGGATGCCCTACATCCCTGAGGAACAACTCGAAGCGGCGATGGCCGCCGACCCGGTGCCGCGCTTCCGCCGGCATCTCGCCGACGCCGGCGTGTGCGGCGAAGACGAACTCGCGCGGATCGACGACGAGGCGCTGGCGACGGTCGAATCCGCGCTGCAGACCGTGATGAACGCGGATTCCCCGACGGAGGCCGAGCTCGACCGAGACGTGTACGCAACCCCGATCAAGTTCCCGGTGTAGAGGCATGGACGACAAAGAGATGACGATGCGCGAGGCGCTGAACCTCGCACTGGATCAGGCGCTCGCGGCCGACGATCGGGTGTTTCTGCTCGGCGAGGACATCGCCGATCCCGGCGCATCCGGTCCGACCGCGGGGCTGTCGACGAAGTACGGCCACGAACGTGTCCTGGACACCCCGATTTCGGAGGCCGCGATCCTGGGTGCGGCCATCGGGGCCGCCATCGACGGCCTGCTGCCCGTGGCCGAGATCATGATCATGGATTTCATCGGCATCGCCGCCGATCAGCTGATCAACAACGCCGCCAAATTGCGGTTCATGACGGCCGGACGCACGTCGGCACCGATCACCGTTCGCACCCAGGTGTACGCCGGCCTGGCGACCGGCGCGACACATTCGCAGAGCCTGGAAGCGTGGTTCATGCACATCCCGGGGATGAAGGTGATCGTGCCGTCCACCCCGCGCGACGGCAAGGGGCTGCTGACGTCGGCGATCTTCGACCCCGATCCCTGCCTGTTCGTCGAGACCATCCGGTTGCAGAGCAAGAAGGGTCCCGTCCCCGTCGAACCCGGCTTCTCGATTCCGTTGGGCCAGGCCGAGATCAAGCGACCCGGCACCGACGTGAGCCTGATCGGCTACGGACGCTGCGTGCACGACGCGCTCACCGCCGCGGTCACGCTGGCCGAGCAGGGTGTCAGCGCCGAGGTCGTCGACCTGCGCACCCTGGTGCCGCTCGATGTCGAGACCATCGTCGAATCCGTCCGGCGCACCCGCCGGGCCGTCATCGTGCACGACGCGGTCCAATTCGGCGGTCCGGGAGCCGAAATCGCCGCGACGCTGTCCACCGAATTATTCGGCGAACTCGCCGCGCCGATCGAGCGGGTAGCCGCGCGGTTCGCGCCCAACCCGGCCGCGGCGACGCTCGAGGCACAGGTGTATCCGTCGCCGGCGCGCATCGTGGCGGCGGCCCAGCGCGCATGTGAGAAGGCAAAGGTGCATGGCTGACTTCATCATTCGCATACCCCGGGTCTCCGTGGCCGTGTCCGAGGCCGAACTGACCGGGCTGCTCGTCGGCGCCGGTGAGCACGTCGAGGCGGGCACGCCGATCTACGTGATCGCCACCGAGAAAGTGGAACAGGAGATCGAAGCGGGAGCGTCCGGCACCGTGTGTTGGACGGGTCAGGTCGGGACCACCTATGACATCGGCGCCGAAATCGGTGTCATCACGTCCTAACGAGGAAGGGTAAGCCCTATGGATCTCAACGAGACCCGCGAGAGAATCATCTACGAAAAAACGGGACCCGTCGCCCGCATAACCCTGAACTGGCCGGAGAAGGCCAACGCCCAGGACCAGAAACTGGCCGAAGAGGTCGACGCCGCACTGCTGGACGCCGACCGCGACTACGACATCAAGGTGCTGGTACTCAAGGCCAACGGCAAGGGCTTCTGCTCCGGCCACGCGATCGGCAACAACGCCGTCGACTACCCGTCGTTCGTGGAGAACGCCATGGTGACGGGCCACCCGTGGAAGGCGCAGTCGGACCTGTTCGTCAAGCCCACCCTGAACCTGTGGGAGTTCTCCAAGCCCACCATCGCGCAGGTGCACGGCTACTGCGTAGGCGGCGGCACGCACATGGGCCTGACCACCGACATCGTCATCGCGTCGGAGGACGCGTACTTCTCCTATCCGCCGCTACAGGGGTTCGGCATGCCGTCCGGCGAATGTTCCATCGAGCCTTGGGTGTTCATGAACTGGCGCCGCGCCGCCTACTACCTGTTCACCGCGGAGGTGATCGACGCCAAGAAGGCGCTGGAGGTCGGCCTCGTCAACGAGGTCGTCCCGCGAGACCAACTCGACGACCGTGTCGACGCGATCGCCCGCCACATCGCCCAGGCACCGTTGACGACACTGATGCTCACCAAGGCCAACCTGAAGCGGGCCTGGGAGCTGATGGGCATGCGGGTGCACTGGCAGAGCTCCAACGATCTCGTCGCGCTCGCCTCGATCAGCAAGGACGTGCAGCAGCTGATTCAGACCGTGTTCAAGGACAAGGTGCTGCCGTCCGAGCACGCCCGCCGCCAGGCCGCGGCCGCCGCTCAGACCGACGGCGCCGCAGCAACATAGGCCCACCGATGAACATCGCCGATCACGCGAGCGCAGCCCCACAGTCGCCGGGACTGGTGACCGACGGCGGTGCGATCTCGTTCGGCGAACTGCATGCCCGCAGCCAGCGGGTGGCCGCGGCGCTGCACGAGATGGGGCTGCGCCGCGGCGACGGTGTGGCAGTGGTCCTGCCGAACCGGCCGGAATTCTTCGAAATCACCTGGGGCGCGCAACTTTCCGGCCTCTACTACACCGCGGTGAACACCCATTTCCTGCCCGACGAAGTCGGTTACGTCATCGACGATTCGGACGCCAAGGCGGTCTTCGTCGATGCCTCGATGCCCGAATTCGCGGCGCACATCCGCGAGACCAACGCCGCGGTGATAAGCCACATCGCGGTCGGCGGACCCCTGCCGGGCTGGCACTGCTACGAGGACGCGTTGGCAGCGGCGGGCGACGCCCCACCGGCATCGGACGGGTCGGAGATGCTGTATTCGTCCGGCACCACCGGACGGCCCAAGGCGGTGCGACGGCCGCTTCCTGTCGACGGCAACGGATCCTGGGCGCAGTCGGTGCTCGAGATGGCGCTGATCCACAAGTACGGGATGAGCCCGTCGAGTGTGTACCTGTCCCCCGCGCCGCTGTATCACGCGGCAGGGGTGAATTACACCATGGCGGCCAACCGGGTGGGCGCCGCGGCGATCATCATGCGCAGGTTCGATGCCGAAACGGTGTTGCGTCTGATCGAGACCCACCGGGTGACCCACGCGCAGTTCGTGCCGACGATGTTCGTGCGCATGCTCAAGTTGCCCGCGTCGGTGCGGGAACGCTATGACGTGTCGAGCCTACGGTGCGTCATTCACGCGGCGGCGCCGTGCCCGGTCGAGGTCAAACACCGGATGATGGAGTGGTTCGGGCCCATCATCCACGAATACTACGGTGGCACCGAGGGATTCGCGGGGACCACGATCGGGCCGCAGGATTGGCTCGCGCATCCGGGTTCGGTGGGGATTCCGATGGCACCGGTGCACGTGGTCGGCGAGGACGGGCAGGAACTGCCCGCCGGCGAATCCGGTGAGCTTTATTTCGAAGGCGGGCCCGACTTCGAATACTTCAAGGATCCCGCCAAGACCGCGTCGGTATACAACGACCGCGGGTGGCGATCGCTCGGCGACATGGGCTATGTCGACTCAGACGGGTTCCTGTATCTCACCGACCGGTCCACGTTCACGATCGTGTCCGGCGGGGTCAACATCTACCCGCAGGAGGCGGAGAATCTGCTCGTCATGCACCCGAAGCTGGTCGATGCGGCGGTCTTCGGGGTTCCCAATGACGATTTCGGCGAAGAGGTCAAGGCCGTCGTGCAGCCGGCCGATGGCGTGGTGGCCGGACCCGAGCTCGAGGCCGAGCTCATCGAATACTGCCGGGCTCACCTGGCCGGGTACAAGTGCCCGCGCACCGTCGAGTTCGACCGGGAGCTGCCCCGGGACCCGAACGGAAAGCTGTACAAGAGACGCATCCGCGACCGTTACTGGCAGGGACGGGTATCGCGGATCTTGTGATGTGACACAAGGGATGACGAGATGGCTGTAGGAATGGGCAACGAGATCTCCAACGCACAAACCTCGCCCCGGCCCGGGGCGAATTGGACGCCGCTACCGGTGCCGTGGGCGGTCCAGACCGCCGATCGGATCCCCAAGCAGCGCTACTACGACCCGGAATTCTATGCGCTGGAAGCCGAGATGTTCTGGCCACGGGTGTGGCAGATGGCGTGCCGGCTCGAGGAAATCCCCAAGCCCGGCGATTTCGTCGAATACGAAATCCTCGACGAATCGATCATCGTGGCCCGGGTGGACGGCGACACCGTGCGCGCCTACCACAACGCCTGCCGCCATCGCGGCGTGAAGCTGGTGGAGGGCAACGGGAATCGGCGCACCTTCGTGTGCCCGTTTCACGGCTGGTGCTGGGGCATCGACGGCCGCAACACGTTCGTCCTGCGGCCCGACGCGTTCGCCGCAGAGAACATGGCCGACGACGACCTGCGGCTGGTGTCCGTGCGCTGCGAGCTATGGGGTGGTTGCGCGTGGATCAACCTCGACGACGACGCGCCGGCTTTGCGTGACTGGATGGAGCCGTTCGCGTCGATCTACGACGCGTGGCAGGTGGACTCGCTGCGCGTGGAGTGGTGGCAATCGTGCCTGCTGCCGGTGAACTGGAAACTGGCGAGCGCGGCGTTCATGGAGGGCTATCATGTCCCGCAGACCCACCCGCAGCTGCTGCCGTCCGCCCAGACCGGCGAGCCTACCGCGGCAGTGCATCCCGTCGTCGCGAGCAGCTTGTATTTCATGCGCACGCTCGGCGACGGCATGGGCGGCATGACGCACGAAAACGACATCCGGATCGCCGAGGGCCTGCA
The DNA here is from genome assembly GCF_019668465.1 of Mycobacterium senriense. Taxonomy (NCBI): domain Bacteria; kingdom Bacillati; phylum Actinomycetota; class Actinomycetes; order Mycobacteriales; family Mycobacteriaceae; genus Mycobacterium; species Mycobacterium senriense. The sequence continues at coordinate 4,652,019 of NZ_AP024828.1, forward strand.
GAACATCGAGTTGCCGGCCGACCCCGCTGCGGCGATGGCGGCGTGGCGCAGCGCACTCAACGATGCCGTCGTCAACTGGCACCGCGCCCGCGGCAGCGCCATGCCCGATCTCAACGACCTGGTCCGCCGCGGGATCACCGACGCGATCGGATTCGCCTTCCCGCACCACTTCATCCTGCCGACCTACAGCAGCGCGTCCTCGTATCGCATCCGTCCGCTGGGGCCCGAGGAGACGTTGTTCGAGATCTGGTCTCTCACCAGGTTTCCGGCGGACGCGTCGGCCGGCAAACCTACGCCCCCCGAACCGATGGCGCCCGATGATCCGCGCTGGCCGCCCATCCCCGCTCAGGATTTCTCCAACCTGCCCCGGCAGCAGAAGGGGTTGCACTCCAAGGGCTTTGAATTCATGCGCCTGTCCGACCAGATCGAGGGCCTGATCTCGAATTTCGAACGGGTCATCGACGGCTTCCTGGCGGGCCTGCCGTATGCCACCCTGCTGCCGGCCATCCAGAAGACCAACACCACCATCGATGTGCCGATCGCCGACCTCGGCTTCGGCTCGGAGGCGCCATGACCACTCGGTGGGACCACTCCGCGGACCTGGTCATCGCGGGCAGCGGCGGGGGCGGCATGGTCGCCGCCCTGGCCGCGCTGGATTGCGGGCTTCAACCGTTGATCATCGAAAAGCAACCGCTGGTGGGCGGTTCGACGGGGCTGTCGGGCGGCATCGTCTGGCTACCGAATAACCCGTTGATGCGGGCCGACGGCATCGCGGACTCACACGAAGACGGCCTGGCCTATCTGGCGGACGTGGTCGGTGACATCGGTGCGCCCTCCTCCCCCGAGCGGCGCGAGATGTTCCTGACCGCCGGCTTCGAGATGATCAACTTCCTCACCCGCAAGGGTGTCCAACTGATCCGGTGTGCGGGCTGGAGCGACTACTACCCGAACCACAAGGGCGGCAACGCTTCTGGCCGCGCTGTCGAGGGTATCCCGTTCGATGCCGCGAGGCTCGGCGCCTGGCGCGACAAGGTGCAGCCGCCGCTGGCCAAGAACTACGGATATGTGGTGCTGACCAACGAATTGCGGTCCGTCCAGTATTTCAACCGCGCGCCGGGTGCCTTCGCCGTCGCATCGCGGGTATTCCTGCGCACCGCGCTGGCGCGGGCCCGGCGACGCCGTCTCCTCACCAATGGCGCGTCGCTGATCGCTCAGATGCTCAAGGCGCTGATCGATCTCAGCGACGGCAATCCCCCGCTGTGGACCGATGCCGCGATGGCCGACCTGGTCGTCGACGAGGGCCGGGTGGTCGGCGTGCGTGTCGTCCGCGACGGGAGACCGGTGAACGTCGAGGCCCGGAGGGGAGTCCTGTTGGCCGCCGGCGGTTTCGGCCACAACAAGGAGATGCGCCGCCGGTACAGCGGTAACCAGCCCAACGAAGGGAAGTGGTCGATCGCCAACGCCGGCGACACCGGCGAGGTGCTCGAGGCGGCGATGCGGCTGGGCGCCAAGACCGACCTGCTGGACGAGGCATGGTGGCTGCCTTCGGTTTTCATCGCCAACGGTGGCGCCGTCGCCGCGTCACTGGGGTCCGGACGCCAGCGGCCCGGGGCCATCTACGTCGACTCGACCGGGAGGCGGTTCTGCAACGAGTCCAACTCGTACGTCGAGGTCGGCAAGGCGATGTATGCGAACAAGGCCGTGCCGTGCTGGATGATCTTCGACGAGGGCTACGTGCGCCGATACGTCACCAGCGCCAATCCCCTGAAGCGGAATCAGCCGTTGCCCGCCGAGCTGATCGAGTCCGGCGCGGTCAAGCGCGCCGCGACGATTTCCGACCTCGCCCGCGAGATCGACCTTCCCGCGGACGAATTGGCGGCCACGATCCGGCGGTTCAACCAATTCGCGGCCAGGGGGCTGGATCCCGACTTCGGCCGGGGCCAGTCGGCCTACAACGACTGCCTCGGCGACCCCGGGTACCGTCCGAACGCGGCGATCGGTCCGCTGGGCACCGCCCCGTACTACGCGACTCGGGTGCTCCCCGCCGACGTCGGGACGTGCGGCGGCGTGATCACCAACGAGCACGCCCAGGTTCTCGACGAAGACGATCGGGTGATCGACGGCTTGTACGCGACCGGCAACACCACCGCGACCGTGATGGGGCGCACGTATCCGGGGGCCGGTGCGAGCATCGCCAGTTCGATGGTGTTCGGGTACGTCGCCGCCCGCCACGCGGCGGGACGCAGGCTCGCCGGCGAGATGAGCCGCTGAGCGGGCACCGTCACGTTGGCGGCGACTCGGGTTTGTCGACGAATTCACGCGGCTTCATGCCCGACTGCATCAGCTCGGTCCGCCGCGCCTGCACATCCGACGCGGCGCCCACCATGTTCGTCAAGATGTGGCTGACCTGCAGATGCACCCGCATTCCCATCAGTTCCCACGCGCGCTTCACGTTGTTCTTGACCGCCATCAGTGTGGTCAACGGGATTTGGGCGATCCTGCGCGCCATCTCCTCGACGGTGTCCTCGAGCTGCTCGCGCGGGACCACCTTGTTGAGCAGGCCCCACTCCAGAGCCTGCTGCGCAGATAGCGTCGGCGCCAGCAGCAACCAATCCATGGTGCGATGCCAATTCATCAGCAGCCACGGCTCGATCATCGTGTGGCCGCCGGGTTCCCCGAGGCTCTGGGCGAGTGGCATCTGGAAATACGCGTCCTCGGAGGCGACGCAGAAGTCGGTCAGCAAGCCGAGATAGATCCCGCCGCCCACGCAATAACCATGGATCTGCGAAATGGTCGGTTTGGGGAATTCCCACAGATACAGGGTCGGCCACAAAAACAGATCGGCGGTGCCTTTGTAGAGGTCCTCGAACGTGTCCCCGAAATCCGGATAGGGATTTTCATCCGGGCCCCAGCGCGCCACGTGGCCGCCGCAGAATCCCTTGCCATTCGCCTTGAGAATCACGACCTTGATGTCCTTGTCGCGGTCGGCCTCGTGCAGGCAGCTGTCGACCTCGCCGACCAGGACCGCATCCTTGGTGTTGGCCTTGTCCACCCGGTTGAGAATGATCCGCGCGATCGGCGGTTCGCGTTCGTAGATGACAGCTTCGAGTTCGCGCCGCTCCATTGTCGGGACACTACCCCCCGCGTACCTCTTTCAGCGGTTGCGTGATCGCGATACGAGGAGTGAGCTGTAACAAAGCGCGCACCGACCACGGATGGAGCTCTTATGACAACTCCTTCGGACCGGGTACGGCAGCTCGACCTGGTGGCCCGCTTGAAGACTTCCTATCCGGAACTTCCGGAGGCGCCCACGCCCGATCTCATTGATCACGATCGATTCAGCGCTTACACCAAGACCCCACACGACGTCGGGGGTGAACCCGACGCGCCTCTCGAATTCGAGAACAAGCAGTACGAGATATGGGAAGAGAACACCTACATCATGTGCGAGGTTCTCGGGTGGCGCGGAATCTGGCTGTCGGAGGAGCGGCGCCGGATGGGCAACGTGGATCTGGGTCGCACGATCTATCTCGGGCTTCCCTACTACGGGCGCTGGTTGCTCGCGGTCGTGCGCGTCCTGGTCGAGAAACACCACATCGGACTGAGCGAGTTGGCCGAACGCATGGCCGAGGTGAAGGCCCGATACCAAGGCGGGTTGCAGGGTAAACCGTTGGAGGCCAAGCCAAAATCCGAAGGTGACCCGACCACGGTCACGCGCAATGAACACCACATCCGCGCCGTCGGCACCGGCGATCCGCAGATTTTTGCCGGACAGGCGGGCGCACCCAAGTTTCGAGTAGGCGACGAGGTGGTGGTGAAGGATCTGCCGATCCTGCTTTACACCCGCACCCAGGAATACGTGCGCGGCGCGAAAGGTGAGATCGCCGTCGTCACGTACGAAAGCCCGGCCGCCGAGGACGAGACCTGGGCAGGCCCCGATCAAAAACCGGAGTGGTTCTACATTGTTCGGTTCAATCTGTCCGAGCTCTGGCACGGCTACACCGGCCCCGCGAACGACACGCTGCAGACCGAGATCCCCGAGCGCTGGCTCGAAGCGGCAGGCTAGCCGTGAGTTTCTCCGAAAGGACCTCAGGATGACCGTTCACGATCACGATCACGATCGCACCGCCGCGCCGATGGTAGACGAGATCACCGATTTCGAAGTCCTGGAGATCGCCCTTCGCGAATTGTGCATCGAGAAAGGGATTTTCACCGCCGAGGACCACCGCCGCATGACCGAATACGCCGAACAGATCGGGCCGACGCCGGCGGCCCACCTGGTGGCCCGGGCCTGGCTCGACCCAGCGTTCATGGAGATGGTCGTTTCGGATCCGCTTGCCGCCAGCAAGGAAGTCGGTGTCGACTGGCTGCACCCCACGGGTTTTGGCACGCCAAGCGATTTCACGGCCTTTCACGTGCTGGTCGACACGCCGACGCTGCACCATGTCATCGTGTGCACGTTGTGCTCGTGCTACCCGCGACCGATCCTGGGCAACTCCCCCGAGTGGTATCGGACGCCGAACTTCCGTCGCCGCATCGTGCGCTGGCCGCGCCAAGTTCTGGCGGAATTCGGGCTCTTCCTGCCCGAAACGGTAGAGATTCGGGTCGAGGACTCGAACCAGAAGCATCGATTCATGGTGATGCCCGTCCGCCCCGAAGGAACTGATGGCTGGACAGAGGACCAGCTCGCCGACATCGTCACCCGCGATTGCCTGATCGGTGTAGCACTACCCAGGGCCGGGGTGACCACGAATGCGATCACCGAAACCCGACCCGCCATCCATCCGGTCGACGAGTGATTCGGTGGGTGAACAGGTGGTCAGTTCCGAAAGCTCGAATTCGACCGGGGTCTCCCCTATTACGTCACTGACGAAAATCGTTGAGCGTAACCAGGTCTGGAGCCGCATGGCCGCGAAGTACGGGGTCGACAATCCAACACCGCCGTGGCACACGAGCCTTGACGGGATGTGCGATGCCCTCGATCGAAGTGCTTCCGGCCCAGATGTTCTCGCCTTTGTCGATCGACGCAACGACGAGGACGCGCTGTCGGCAACCGTTTACGCCGACCTGCCGTACCCGGAAAACCGGTTGGTTGCGCTGGCGCATTCGCTGTTAGTACGCGGTGTCATCGACGAGGCCGAACTCACCGAACGCATGGCGGCGGTGCGGGCCCGGCTCGAATCCTGATCACTCTCGGCGACGGAGATCACATCTCTGCGCAGGCCGCTTTGTCATTGCCGTGCACCGGGTGCGCTATGCTGGCACCAGCGTTGGCGTCAAAGCAAGATGTCAACCACGTCGTGGAACGCTTCTTCATCCCACTGGTGTCGCCCCGCAATTCGGGCTCAGCCACCACGTTCAGATGATCCGTGCATCCGCACCAGCTTGTCTCGCGGCGATCGATTTTGCCCTCCGGCAATCTCGCCACCTTGTGCTGAGGACGCGCGCGACAACGCCGCGGTCCGGCACGACCGATGCCTGAAAGGCACCGAAAAGTGACTACCGACAAAACCTTTGCCGACCTTGGCGTGCGCAAACAGATGATCGACGCGCTCGCCAAACGAGGCATCACACACCCATTCCCGATTCAGGTCGAGACCCTGCCCGACACGCTCGCCGGTCGTGACGTGCTCGGTCGCGGAAAGACGGGCAGCGGCAAGACCCTGGCCTTCTCGATTCCGCTGGTCAGCCGCCTGTCGGAGAAAAAGCGGAACCCCTCGCGACCGTCTGGGTTGGTGCTTGCGCCCACCCGAGAGCTGGCGACGCAGATCACAGCCACACTCGAGCCGTTGGCGGCAGCCTGCGGCCTGCGGATCACCACGATCTTCGGCGGTGTCTCACAAAGCCGCCAGGTAACGGCCCTCAAATCCGGTGTCGACATTGTGGTGGCCTGCCCGGGTCGGCTCGAGGATCTGATGAAGCAACGGTTGATCAGTCTCGAAGCCGTGGAGATCACGGTCATCGACGAAGCCGACCACATGGCCGATCTCGGTTTTCTGCCCGGCGTCACTCGGATCCTGGCCGCCACTCCGAATGGTGGCCAGCGGCTGTTGTTTTCGGCAACGCTGGACAACGGCGTAGACAAGCTCGTGAAGCGATTCCTGCGAGACGAGGTGCTGCACTCGGTTGACGAGGCCAACTCGCCGGTATCCGAGATGACCCATCACGTGTTCCACGTCGCCAATGCGGAGGCCAAGAAGGAAGTCGTGCACCGGCTTGCATCCGGCACTGGCCGCCGAATTCTGTTCATGCGCACCAAGCATCAGGCACGCAAACTCGCCAAACAGCTCACCGAGTCGGGAGTCCCGTCGGTCGACTTGCACGGCAACCTGTCTCAACCCGCTCGCGAGCGCAACCTGGCGATGTTCTCCTCGGGCGGGGCCCGGGTGCTGGTGGCCACCGACATCGCCGCGCGTGGCGTGCACGTCGACGAGGTCGAACTGGTCGTACACATCGACCCGCCCGCCGAACACAAGTCCTATCTGCACCGCTCGGGACGCACCGCGCGGGCGGGTAGCGCCGGTGACGTCGTCACGGTAGTCCTGCCCGAGCAGCGGCACGACACCCAGGCCTTGATGCGCAAGGCCGGTATCAAGGTCGCTCCGCAGCAGGTGACCGCGACGTCGGAGGCGGTGCAAGCCCTCGTCGGTGAGACCGCGCCCTACCAGGCGCCCGCTCCCACCAAGGCTCCCGCGCAGCCGCCTCGGCAGCACCGAGCGAACACCGGCGGGCAACGGCGCCGTCGAAACGGCAGCCGGTCACCGAACAGCAATTCCGCCCCCACCGAGTCAGTGGTATCTCATCGTGCGGCAACGCCCACGCGACGGCTGGATCGCCGCCGCTCGAGCCGTGCGCAGGGAAGCACTCGATAGTCAACGCTCAGCGCCGGGCCAGTAGCCACGCCTGACCGTCGCCTTCGTCGGCGCCGAGCAGGTCCAGGCCGGCGAAGGCCGCGGGCAGCTCGCCGGCCGCGGCGCGGAAGGGGCCGGGGGTCGCACCGACCTCGCTCAGCGCCGCGATCGCCAGCAGCCCGCCCGGCGCAAGCCGTTCGATGATCGCCCGGTCGAGGCGGGGGGCGCGGAACTTGCAGCACAGGATGACGTCGACCGGGACCCCCGCCGGCAGACCGCCGTCGAAATCGACGACGTCGAAGCGACAGCGGTTGCCCACCGCGGCGCGCTGGGCCAGCTCGCGCGCGTGGCTGATCGCCACCGGGGAGACGTCCAGCCCCACCACTTGCAGGCCGCGGGAGGCCAGCCAGACCGAGCCGGTCCCCTGGCCGCAGGCGAGGTCGAGGGCCCTGCCGGCGGTGGGAAACAGATCCGTGTGTCCCGCGAAAACGGCGGGCGGCGCAACCGAACTCAGCAGTGGCGGCCCCTTCGCCGCGTACCGTTCGTCCCAGCGATGCCGGTCCGCTTCGCCCATACGCGCCACTCTAGAACGGCGTGCGCGGATGACAGTCAGTCCCGTTTTAGACAGCTGTCCGTAAAACGGCGCCCGTGTCGCGCAAGCAAGCGAGCCCACCGGGATGGATGCTGTTGTTGGCGACAGGTCCCGTTTCTACACTGGACGGGTGTCTAGAGATGCGTCGTCCCCAGTCGTCGCCGGGAAGGCGACGGGTGCCGGCGCTGCCCGGCGGTCGGATCGCCGCCCTGGGCAGACCATTCGCAAGGTCCTCGATGCCGGGCTGGCGGAGCTGCGGGAATCCTCGTACGCGAACCTGACGATGCGCGCGGTGGCGACCCGCGCCGGGGTGTCGACGGCCAGCGCCTACACCTACTTTCCCTCGAAGAGCGCGCTGGTCGCGGCGGTGTACCTGCGCTTCCTGCGCGACCTGCCGCTGCATACCGACGTCAACGACACGACGAAGACCCGGGTCAGCGCCACCCTGCGGGACATGGCGGTCGTGGTCGCCGATGAGCCGGAGCTGACCGCCGCCTGCGGCGCCGCCCTGATGGCCGACGATCCGGCGGTCGCGCCGCTTCGGGAGCAGATCGGCGAAGAAGTGTCCAAACGGATCGGGGCCGCGCTCGGTCCGGGCTGGCCCCGAGCCGTGAAATCCACGCTGCAGATGACCTTTTCCGGCGCGCTGATGACCGCCCGGTTCGTCAGCTTCGCCGAGATCTCCGGACAGCTCGACGAGGCCGTCAACCTCATCCTGGGCGCATCGGTCGCGTGAAATTCGCTGTGTCTAAAGGCGATAGGAGCGGCTAGCCCGTGTGGGCCAGCTTTCGTGCCGAGCCGCCGGCCCGGAGGAATTCACCGAGGCGCTGCTCACCCAGCTCAGGCGAGGGCTCGCCCGCGCCGAAGGCGAGTTTCCCGGACACCAGGACCGCGGTGACCGTCTCGTCGTTGCGGTTCACCATCCGCGACAGCCCGCCGTAGGACTCGACCGGATGCTCGGCGTACCGCTCGAGTGACTCGTCGAGCTTGTCCGGATTGATGATGACGATGTCGGCGCGGTCGCCTTCACGCAGCGTGCCGGCATCGAGCTCGTACCACGCACCGAGTTCACCGGTGAGCCGGTGCACTGCGTGCTCCATCGACATGAACGGCCTACCCTGCTTCTCGGCGTCGCGCACGTGGCGCAGCAGGCGCAGGCCCGAGTTGTAGAACGCCATGTTGCGCAGGTGCGCGCCCGCGTCCGAGAATCCCATCTGAACGCCTGCGCTTTGCGCGAGCTTCTTGAGCAATTCGGGCCGGTGGTTGGAGATCGTGGTGCGCCAGCGGAGCTTTTCGCCGTGCTCGAGCACCAGGTCGAGGAACGCGTCGACCGGATGCAGGCCGCCGCGGTCCAGACCCACCTGTCCGAAGGACTTACCGACCACCGATTCGTCGGGGCACGCCACGATCTCGGCGTCGAAGAAGTCGCGGTGCCACACCCGGGGTCCGTACTTCTGGTCGTAGTCCTTACGGAACTGACGCCGGTAGTCCTCGTCGCGCATCAGCTCGTTGCGGGTGATCTCGTCCTGCAGGTGCAGCGCCGCGGCGCCGGAGCCGAACTCTTCGAAGATCACCAGCGAGATCCCGTCGGCGTAGACCTCGAACGGCACGGGCAGGTGCTGCCAGCGGAATTCCGCACCCAGCGCGTTGACCATCCGGGCGAGCCAGTCCATCAGATAGATGACCGGGGGCAGGGACTTGACGTCGGCGGCCGACAGCAGGCTGGTCTTCAACCGCCGACGCCCGACCCCGAGCGACGTGGCCAGCTGGGACACGACCGACAGCGGGTTCTTGATGTCGGGGCCCGACTGCAGGATTTTGTTGCGCCGCCGCAGGATCGCGTTCAGGCGCCGGAGTTCACGCGGCTTCGCATAGGTCGACGGCAGGGTCCGCGACCGGCAGACCTCACCGTCGAGTTTGTCGAACATCAGTTGCTGCGAGGACAGCCCGACGAAGCCTTCGTCGAGAGCCTCCTCGAGCATCGACTCCATCCGCGCGAGTTCGGCGGCCGACGGGCGAGTGTCCTTGCGGGTCGCCCTGTCCAGGCCCATCGTCGCGGCTCGCATGTCGGAGTGGCCGATGAACGCCGCGATGTTGGGACCCAGGTTCAGCTGCTCGAGCGAGGCCACATATTCCTTGGGGCTGTTCCACGACCGGATTTCGTTGAGCTGTTCGATGACGTAGCGCCGCGGAATGGCCTCGACGCGGCCGAAGATGTCGCCCGCGTCGACGTTGTCCAGGTACACGGTGGACAGCGAGCAGGAGCCCAGCATCACCGTCGTCACGCCGTGCCGCAGCGATTCGGAAAGCGCAGGCTCACAAAGTGTTTCGATGTCGTAGTGGGTGTGGATGTCGATGATGCCGGGAATCACCCACTGGCCCGTCGCATCGATGACCCGGGCTCCGGTCGTGTCGAGTGGCCCCTTGGCGACGGTCACGACGCGGCCGTCCCGTACGCCGATGTCCCGCAGCGCCGACGGCCCGCCTGTCCCGTCGAACCAGCGGCCGTTGGTGATCACGGTGTCGTACTGCATCGGTCGGCCTCTCTGTCGCGCCGGAGCCCTCCGGATCCGCAGTGATCATACATAATGCGCATATTGTCCTGCCGCGCCACCAGTGCACGACTCAGCGGTTGGCCAGCAACGATGGCGTCGCAACAGACGTTATGATCCAGCTGTGGGGTTCACCGGCCGCGGGTTTGCCGACCGTTAATCATGCGCAGTCACGGTTGGGCAGGAAACACGCCGGCGTCCGATGCCGAGGCGATCGAGCGCATCCTCGACGCCGCCGACAAGATCATCGACGAACGTGGGTCGGCGATGCGGATCGCCGACGTGGCGCGGGCACTGGGGGTGACCCGGCAGACCGTCTACCGATACTTCCCCGGGACGCAGGCCCTGTTGGTGGCGTCCGCGATGCGGTCGGCCGACGGCTTCCTCGATCGCATGGCGGCCCACCTGGAGGGCGTCACCGACCCGGTGGTGGCCATCACCGAGGGAATGGCTTTTGCCGTCGAGGAGCTGGCCGCGGACAACCAGGTCGAGTTCGTGCTCAGCCGGCGCCACCGCGGCGCCCAGAAGGTTTCGATCATCTCCGATACCGCCCTGGCTTTTGGTCGTTCGATGCTCCATCGCTACGACGTCGACTGGGAGCACCACGGTTTCGATGAAGCCGGCCTGGACGAGCTGAACGAATTCTCGCTGCGTGTTCTCCATTCCTTCCTGACCGACCCGGGACGGCCGCCGCGCAGCGGCGCCGATCTCCGGCGCTACCTCACCCGCTGGATCGGGCCGGCGATCGCCTACCCGCAGATGGTCCGGGCCATGGATGCACTGGGTGCCGCGGAGCCACCGCGACCGCGACGGCGCTCGTCGAAAGCCTCCTGACCGGCCGGGCGGGAGCGGCGAACCATGGCCATACGTATTCGCCATTGTGTCCCGCTGCTCGACCGCCTCCCGCCTGAACACGTCTACAGGCGCCGAACAGGAGGTCTCCGTCACATCTGCGGCGATGGCCGACCGCTCAGCGCGCGCTTCCGGGCGTGTTGTGGCAGGATCGCGCTGTGCAGGCACATCCCCTCGCTGTGTTGACTTGTGCTGTGCTGTCGCCGATTTGGACTCTGCTCATCGGCCCGGTCACGGCGGCGTCCGCGGATCCGTGCCCCGACGTCGAGGTCGTGTTCGCCCGGGGCACCACCGAGCCGCCCGGCGTCGGCCGCATCGGCCAGAACTTCGTCGACACCTTGCGCTCACACGTCGGCGGTAAGTCGGTCGGCGTGTACCCGGTCAACTATCCGGCCACCACCGACTTCCCCACCGCCGCCGACGGCATCAGCGACGCCGGCAGCCACGTCGAACAGATGGCGACGAATTGCCCCCGCACCAAGACGGTGCTGGGTGGCTACTCGCAGGGCGCCGCGGTGATGGGCTTTGTGACCGAAAGCGCTGTGCCGGACGGCGTGCACCTGGTGCGGGCGCTCCAGCCGATGCCGGCCGAAGTGGCCAGCCACGTGGCCGCGGTGACGCTGTTCGGCAAGCCGTCGAGTCAGTTCATGAGCATCATCAACCAGCCGCCGGTCGACATCGGGCCGCTGTATTCGGCGAAAACGCTCGAGTTGTGTGTCCCCGGCGACCCGGTCTGCTCCGGGGCGGGCAACCCCGCCGCGCACCGCCAGTACGTCGAGGCCGGGATGGTGGACCAGGCGGCCGATTTCGCCGCCAACCGGCTCTCGTAAGACTCGCTCTCGTCAGGCGCCGGAGGCGCGCCCGTCATTCGCCCTTCCATCGATCATGTTGTGCACGTCGTGCACCGACCACGGCCCGGCCTGATGGTGGTCACGGTAGCCCAGCACCCGCGGGGCCTGACGGTCGAAGCTGCCGACGAAACCGCCTGCTGCAACTAGGATCTGGCCCGTCACGTCACGCGACAAATCGCCGGCGAGATAAGCGTAGACCGGTGCGACGAACTCGGGTGGAGCGCTGTCGAGCGATGCCCGCATGGTCATCTCGTCGAGCAGCCCACGGCGGTGCAGATCTTCAATGTGTCGCTCGTATGCGGCTCCGGTCGACAGCCGCGTCCTGGCGCCGGGACAGACCACGTTGGCCCGCACGCCGTAGGGCTTCAGTTCGGCGGCGATGGCCATCGTCAGGCCGTTGACGGCGCCCTTGCCGGCCGGATATCCCGTCCCGCCGTAGTCACCCAGATACGCCACCGAACCGGTGTTGACGATGGCTCCGTGCCCCTGCTCGGCCAGCACCGGGGCGGCCACCCGGCAGGTGTGGAAGGCCGTGCCGAGGTGGCCACTGATCAGCCGATCGAACTCGTCCGGGGTGATTGTCAGGATCGACGAGCCGGGGGGCTCGGCGATGCCGGCGCAATTGATCAGGGTGTCTAGTCGTCCGAACGCGCTGAGGCATTCGTCGACGAGAGAGCGCGCGACGGTCTCGTTGTCAGCGGCTCCGACCACCGCGGCGGCTTGCCCGCCCGACGCCGTGATCGCCGCGACCGTTTCCTCGACGGCGTGTTCGTCACGCCCGTTGACGACCACACCGGCGCCCAGGCTGCCCAGCAGCTCAGCGACCGCTCGTCCGATGCCGCGACTTCCGCCCGACACCACCAGACCGCGGCCATCCAGCGCAGCCTCGGTGCCGCTCATCGCCCGCTCCCGCGGGTGCCCCGCCGGCCATCACGTAATGCGTTGCGCGCGAAGTTCTCTCGCAGTTGAACGGCGCCCGGGCGGCCGATCGGTGTCACGAACATTAGGCGAACAGTACCCAGCCGAATCAGAAATGAGAACGGAAGCCGAGCTTTCCCGGCCGCAACCGCGCTGGATGCGGTCAGCAACCCTGCCCGCTTCGACGTTCGGAAGAGTTGGCGCCGGCGTCCTGCTGCGTAATCACCCTGCGGTCGACTTCGATGCCGGCGACGGTGCACCCGATAGCAATCGCCTCGGCGGTCTCCCTGGGTGGCAACGGTAAATAACGCAACACCGCTCAGAAGTAGCATCGACTCGGAGTAATTCGTTTGCCAGCAGCACCGGGGCTCCTCGTCGGCAGAGCGGCCGGCGTCGCCAACGTCGCAGTTAGCAGAGCATAAGGGCAATTGTGGGGAGGCCGTCAGCTCCGCGCCGATGGTTTGCGGAGGCCCAGGTGGTACACCCTGGAAACTGTTCAAAATTTATCTGGACCCGCTACCCCGAGCGATCGCCCGGTGAGGCGAAGGGGCGTATAGTCGCTATGGACGCGTCGCCGTTTAGCTAAAAGCGGTCCGGTCAGCCGCACGGCTACCGAGCTTGGTATGGCTCCGGCGAACCAGCCCCAGTCATCTCCGCGCTTGTTTCGTGCGCTGGGTAACGACCGTCCAGCGGATTGAGATGCAGTGGGGGCGAGATGTGCGCAGATCTGCAACCTCCCATTGCACACGACTCAAGGAGAGTCAGCATGCAAACTTGTTTTCGCGCAACCGTTTACATGATTTTTCGAGTGAACGCGGGGTGCGCCGGCCGATGACCAATGTAATTTCCGCAACTCGTCCCGCGCCACCGCGTACCACCAGGACCGACGATTCATACGACGATGTCGTCGACATGTTTGTGGCGCTACACCAGTTGCCCGCCGAATCGCACGAGTTCGCCCACCAGCGCGAACGCATCGTTTCTCGATGCCTGCCGCTGGCGGACCACGTGGCCAGCCACTTCGCCCGCCGCGGCGAAGGTCTCGAGGATCTGATCCAGGTCGCGCGGCTGGGGCTGATGAACGCCGTCAACCGATTCGACCCCACGAAGGGCCCCAGCTTCATCGGGTTCGCGGTGCCCACCATGATGGGCGAGGTCCGGCGTTACTTCCGCGACTACAGCTGGGGAATGCGCGTCCCACGGCGGTTGCGCGAGCTGCACGTTCAGATCAGCAGGACGACCGCGGACCTGTCCCAACAGCTCGGGCGCGCGCCCACCGCGGGCGAGCTCTCTCGGGTACTCGAGGTGCCCCACGAGGAGATCGTCGAATGCCTCGTCGCGGGCGACGCCTATCGGCTCGACTCCCTGGATGCACCGCTGGGCGCCGACAGTTCGGGAACGCCGCGCTCGGTGGCCGACTCGGTCGGTGACATCGATCCACAGATCGAGCACATCACCAACCGGGAAGCGCTGCGGGTGCTGGTTGCCACCCTCCCGCAGCGTGAACGTGAGGTGCTGCGCATGCGGTTCTTCGAAGCCATGACGCAAAGCCAGATCGCGGAGCGGATCGGCGTGTCACAGATGCAGGTGTCCCGCATCCTGGCAAACACGCTGAGCAGCCTGCGCGATCAACTCGAATAGCAGGCCAGTTCCCCCAGGACGCTGCGCGGCATACCCTGCCGCGCAGCCCTGTACTGTGCGATCCGAAGGACAACCCGACTGTCGCCAGGAAGACCTGGAAGGGAGCTGGATGCGATGAGGATGTCACGATCGGTGATCGCGGGTGTCGCAGCGACTACGGCACTGGCGGTATCGGTGGCCGGCTGTGGGAGCAACAAGCCGCAGCCGTCGCCGTCGAAGTCCGGATCGGCCACCTCGGCAACCTCGGCCCCCGGCAGCCCCAGCTCGGCACCGGCGTCATCAGCACCGGCCCAGCCCAACGAGTACGCCAAGCTGCTCATCCAGCCGAGTGACATCAACGCCCCGGTCCCCTTCACCGCCGCGCCCCCGACCGGCAACCCCAACGGCCAGCCGGGCGTGGCGACCACCTTCAAGGACGACGACGGTAGCCACGCGATCAAGGTGACCATCCAGGTCTACGACGACCCCGACTCCGCCACGAACGCGTTGGACGCCGCGAAGGGCCAACAGGGCGGCCTGATCAAGGATCCCTCCACGCAGCCGTCGAACATCGGTAGCGGCGGAACGATGTTGATGGGCAACACCCCGGACCGCAGCAAGGGTGTGGTGATCCTGCTCTTCACCGAGGGTAAGGCGTTTGCCACGCTGGAATTCGACGGCCCGACCGACACGCTGGCCCCGCCGGACTTCGTCAACGACGTCGGCCAGAAGCAGGACGCCGCGATCAAGAAAGGGCTCGGCAGCTAGTCGCTGCGCCTCTACCACCGGGGGACGCTATGAACGTCATCAACGGCATGCCGGCGCACGCGCTGCTGCTGCATTTCATATTGGTGCTGGTGCCGCTCACCGCCCTGCTGGAAATCGTCTGCGGGTTGTGGCCGGCGGCGCGGCGCGGGCAGCTGATGTGGCTCACGCTGGCGCTGGCCGTGGTCACCATGGTGTTGACGCCCATCACCATCAACGCCGGCGGATGGCTCTACGGCCTGAGAACGAATCCGACCCCGATCCTGCGCGAACACGCCGAGCGGGGCAGCCTGATGGCCTACTTCTCCGCCGCACTGCTGGTGGCCGCCGTCGTGCTGGTCGTCGTGCGCATGACAGAAGGCCGATCCGACAAGGGCCGCGTCGCTACCCGGATATTCGTCGCGATTCTGGTGCTGGCGGTCGGGATCGCGTCGATGGTCCAGATCTACCGCGTGGGCGACGCCGGTGCGCAGTCGGTCTGGGGCACCGAGATCGCGCGCCTGACTAAAAACCACCCGGAATGACGGCGCCCCTCGCGGCGGAGCCCCGTCGGCACGGGCCGGCGCGACGCCGGTCTGCTGCCGGCCGAGAAACTCAGGGGGCGGGCGTGAGCAGAAACAGCCGGAACCGGCGCGCGCCGGCGCGTTCCTGGGCGAGGCGATAATTCGGCCAGCACGCCAGCGCCTGGGCCCACGCATCGGCGCGCTCCTCGCCGCCGAGCAGTCGCACCGCCGCCACGAACCGGTGGCCCCGACGGCGCACGGTGACCCGTTGCGCCGCTTTCAGATTCGCCGACCAGGACGGGTGGCGCACGCGCCCCCAGTTTGATCCGACCAACAGCAGGCCGTCGCGAAAGGGTACGTACTGCACGGTCGCGCTGCGGGCGAGACCGGTCTTGCGACCCGAGATGGTGATCCGCACGTTGGGCAGGCCGGCCAGATCCAACGCGCCGAGCCGTCCACCGGTCAGGAACCGAAGCACGGATTCGAGCCCCTCCACGATTTGGTGACCGTTCAGGACCAGCACGCGGTAGGCCGTCGGGTTGCGCGCCAGCCGCTGCAGCGGATTCATGGGCACGACTGTAGGCGCTGGGCGCCTGGCCAGGGCGTCACGGCGATGAAATGCCGCTGACGAACCGAGGTTTCGTTAAGCACCGGAGCGCGACGCACCGGAATAAATAAATTGCTTGATTTAACCCGGCGCTAGGTGTTCACTGAGGCGATGACTGCCGAACGGGCCGCTCGCTCCGACAGGTCGACGGGCACCCGCGAGGCGATCTTGTCGGCCGCCGAAGTGCTTTTTGCCGAACGCGGCATGTACGCCGTGTCCAACCGGCAGATCAGCGAGGCGGCCGGCCAGGGCAACAACGCCGCGGCGTGTTACCACTTCGGCACCAGGGTCGACCTGCTTCGGGCGATCGAAAGCAAGCATCGCGAGCCGATCGAGGAGCTGCGCGCCCAGATGCTGGCCGCCATTGGCGATTCGACCGAGCTACGCGACTGGGTCGGCGCCCTGGTGCGCCCGTTGACCGATCACCTGTCCGCGCTGGGCACCCCGACCTGGTACGCCCGATTCGCCGCGCAGGCCATGGCCGATCCCACCTACCACCATGTGGTCACCAAAGACGCGCTGGCGTCGCCGTTGCTGGTGCAGACGCTCGACGGCATCAACCGCTGCCTGCCGGAGCTGCCCAAGCGGGTGCGTTCGGAACGAATGGTGATGGTGCGCAACCTGCTCATGCACACCTGCGCTGAGCACGAAGGCGCGCTGGCCGAACACGGACCGCGGTCGCGTTCGGCGTGGCCGGTGGCCGGCGAAGGGCTGATCGACGCGATCGTCGGCCTGTGGCGCGCGCCGGTTCACGTGGGCGCGGCCGGCGGCCAGCCGACACAGACGACCGCTCAGGCCGACAACCGAGGAGCACGATGACCGAAGGATCCACCGCCACCGACATCCCGGATTTCCCGATGTCACGGGCGCCAGGCTGCCCGTTCGCCCCGCCTCCGAAGGTATTGGAGCTCAACGCCGACAAGCAGCTGAGCAGGGTCCGGATCTGGGACGACAGCACGCCGTGGCTCATCCACGGCTACGACGCGATACGCGCCCTGTTCACCGATTCCCGCACCAGCGTCGACGACCGGCTGCCCGGCTATCCGCACTGGAACGCCGGCATGCTGGCCACGGTGCACAAGCGCCCGCGCTCGGTGTTCACCTCCGACGCCGAAGAACACACCCGGTTTCGCAGGATGCTGTCTAAACCGTTCACGTTCAAGCGAGTTGAAGCGCTGCGGCCGGCGGTACAGAAGATCACCGAAGACCACATCGACGCCCTGCTGGCGGGCCCGACGCCCGGTGACATCGTCAGCACCCTCTCACTGCCGGTCCCCTCCCTGGTCATCAGCGAACTGCTGGGCGTGCCCTACGAGGACGCGGAGTTCTTCCAAACCCAGGCCCAGCGGGGCATGGGCCGCTACGCGACCGAGGAGGACACCGCCCAGGGGGCCGCCTCGTTGGCGAAGTATCTGGCCAATCTGGTTCGCGCCAAAATGCAAAGCCCCTCAGAGGATTTGGTATCCGACCTGGCCGAACGGGTCAACGGCGAAGAGATCAGCGTTCGCGAAGCCGCACAATTGGCCACCGGCGTGCTGATCGCGGGCCATGAGACCACCGCGAACATGATCAGCCTGAGCATTGCGGCGTTGCTCGAACACCCGGATCAACGAGCGCTGCTGCACGACACCGATGACCCGAAAGTCGTCGCTACCGCGGTCGAAGAGCTGATGCGCTACCTGAGCATCATCCAGACCGGCCAACGGCGAATCGCCGTCGAGGACATCGAGATCGGCGGCGAGACCATCCGTGCCGGCGACGGCATCATCCTGGACGTCGCCCCGGCCAACTGGGATGACCGCCAGTTCCCCAACCCGGACCGGCTGGACCTGCTCCGCGAGGACGGGCCGCACGTCGGGTTCGGCTACGGTCGCCATCAGTGCGTGGGTCAGCAGCTGGCCCGGATGGAACTGCAGATCGTCCTGCCCACGCTGCTCCGCCGTATTCCGACACTGCAGCTCGCCGTGCCGCTGAATGATCTGCCGTTCAAACATGACGCACTGGCGTACGGCCTCTACGAGCTCCCCGTGACATGGTGAAGCCCGATCTGTCGCTGGACGTTCCAGATCTGCGTGGCAAATTCGCCGTAGTGACCGGGGCCAACAGCGGTTTGGGATTCGGGGTGGCGAAGCGGCTGTCGGCCGCCGGTGCCGACGTCGTGATGGCGATCCGCGACCGGGCCAAGGGCGAGCAGGCGGTCGCCGAGATCCGCCGGGAGGTGCCGGAGGCCAAGCCCAGCATCAGGCAGCTCGACCTGTCGTCGCTGCCGAGCGTGGCCGCGCTGGGCGAGGAGCTGACCGCAGAAGGTCGCCCGATCGACATCCTGATCAACAACGCGGGCGTCATGACTCCCCCGCAACGGCAACAGACCAGTGACGGCTTCGAATTACAGTTCGGAACAAACCATTTGGGGCATTTCGCGTTGACCGGACGGCTGCTGGGTCTGCTGCGGGCGGCGGAATCTGCGCGCGTGGTGACGGTCAGCAGCATCGCCGCGACCCAGGACAGTATCCATTTCGGCGACGTCAACGCGGAACAAGGCTACAAACCCATGCACTCCTACGGGGTCGCCAAATTGGCGCAGCTGATGTTCGCCGTCGAATTGGATCGGCGCAGCCGCGCAGGCAACTGGGGGCTGATATCCAACGCCGCCCATCCCGGCCTGACCAAGACCAACCTGCTCAGCGGCGCGTCGTACGGCCGCACCGCACCAACGTTGCAGGCCCGGCTGACGCGGCTGACGTGGCGGCTGCTGCCGTTCATGTGGCTCGACATCGACGAAGGCATCAAGCCGACCCTCTACGCCGCGGTGTCGCCGGATGCGCAGGGCGCCAAATACTACGGACCTCGCGGCTTCTACGAAACGGTCAGGGGCGGAGTCACTTTCGCGGGTGTCCCCCGGCTCGCGCGCAGCGAGGCCAATATGCGACAGCTGTGGCAGCTCTCCGAACAGCTCACCGGTGTCAGCTACCCGGGCTGACATCAGAAAGTGGTGATAGATGGCGTTCGTCGGTCGCAGTGACGTCAAAGATCCTGGTGCACAGCAGGACCAGTGGGAACGGCTGGCGCGCCGACGCGAGCGGTTGTACGCCGACGACGAACAGTTCCGCGATACGAAGCCTGACGACGAAATCGCCGCCGCCGCACGCGCACCCGGGTTGCGGATAGCCGAGGTGATGGCCACCGTCCTGCAGGGCTACGCCGCGCGGCCGGCGCTCGCGCAGCGCGCTCGCGAGATCGTCACCGACCCGGCAACCGGGCGTTCGCTGCTGCACTTCCTGCCGCGCTTCGAGACCATCACCTACGCCGACCTGTGGGCGCGCGTGCAGGCCACCGCCGCCGATTGGCATCACCACGAACGCCACCCGGTTCGCGCCGGCGACTTCGTCTGCGTGCTTGGATTCGCCAGCATCGACTACACCGCCATCGAGTGCGCCTGCATCCACCTCGGCGCGGTGGTGGTGCCGTTGCAGACCAGCGCGCCGGCCGCGCAACACGCGCCGATCATCGCCGAGACTCGGCCCCGAATCCTGGCCGTCGGCATAGACAATCTCGCGAGCGCCGTCGAGGCGACGCTGGCGGGCACCGCGCCGGACCGCCTGATCGTCTTCGACTACGAACCGCGCGACGACGACCAGCGGGCCGGTTTCGAGGCCGCGGTCGCCCGCCTGTCCGAGGCGGGCAGTGCACTGACCATCGAGACGATCGGTGCCGCCGCCACCCACGGCGCGGTCCTGCCACCCGCGCCCCTGCACGTCGCCGTGGAGGGCGAAGACCCATTGGCATGGGTGTTCTACACGTCGGGCAGCACCGGCACACCCAAGGGCGCGATGTTCACCGAAAGCCTTTGTATCGGTACCTGGTTGGCGCAGTCCGATCAGCCCGTGATCACCTTGAGCTACATGCCGATGAGCCATCTAATCGGTTACGGCTACGTCATCCTGACCCTGGCCAACGGGGGCACCAGCTATTTCGCCGCCAAGAGCGACCTCTCGACCCTGTTCGAGGACCTGGCGCTGGTACGGCCAACCTCCATGAGCCTGGTGCCGCGGGTATGCGAGATGTTCTTCCACCACTACCAGCGCGAGCTGGACCGCGCCCTGATGGCCGGTGCCGACCCCGATGCCGCGGGCGCACAGATCACCACGGCCATCCGGGAGGAGATCCTGGGCGGGCGCGTGCTGGCGGTGGGCTGCGGCTCGGCCGCGTTGTCGCCGGAGATCAAAGAGTTCATGGAAGAGGTGCTCGATCAGCACCTGCTGATCGGCTATTCGTCCACCGAGATCGCCGGCGGAATGATCGTGGCCGATGAGCACGTGCTGCGCCCGCCGGTCATCGGCTACAAGCTTCTCGACGTCCCCGAGCTGGGCTACTTCACCACCGACAAGCCTTATCCGCGAGGGGAATTGGCCGTCAAGTCGGCGCGCTTCATGGCCGGCTACTACAACCGGCCCGACCTGACCGCCACGATGTTCGACGAGGACGGCTACTACAAGACCGGCGACATCATGGCCGAGGTCGGCCCGGACCGGTTGCGCTACGTCGATCGCCGCAACAACGTGATCAAGCTCGCCCAGGGTGAGTTCGTCGCGGTCTCCCGCCTGGAGGCGCTGTATTCGACCAGCCCGCTGATCCACCAGATCTACATCTACGGCAACAGCGCCCGCTCGTTCCTGCTCGCCGTGGTAGTGCCGACCGACGGCGGCGCCGACCCGGCCGCGATCGCCCAGTCGCTGCGCCAGGTCGCCCGCGACAACCAGCTCAACGGCTACGAACTCCCCCGCGACTTCCTCATCGAGACCGAGCCGTTCAGCCTGGCCAACGGCTTGCTGTCCGGCGTCGGAAAGTTCCTGCGGCCTAAGCTCAAAGCGCGCTGCGGCGACAGACTGGAAGAGCTCTATGCGCGCATCGCCGACGACCAACTCGGGCAGCTTCGCGTCCTGCGCACCGGCGGCGCCGATCAGCCGGTGCTGGCGACCGTCACCAAGGCGGTTCAGGCCACTTTGGGCGTGGCCGCGGCCGACGTGTCGCCGGAGGCGAGGTTCATCGACCTGGGCGGTGATTCCCTTTCGGCGCTGACCTTTTCGACCCTGCTCGCCGACATCTATGGCATCGAGGTTCCGGTCGGTGTGGTGATCGACCCGACCGGAGACCTGCTCACCATCGCCGGCCACATCGAACGGCAGCGCGCTCCGGGCAGCGGCCGGCCCACGTACGCATCCGTGCATGGCACCGGCAGCACCGAGGTGCACGCCGAGGACCTGACCCTGAACAAATTCATCGATGACGACATCCTGAAATCGGCGACGTTGCTGTCGCAGCCGACGGCCGAAGTTCGCACCGTCTTGCTCACCGGCGCAACCGGATTCCTGGGCCGGTTCCTCGCCATGGAATGGCTCGAGGGCCTCGCCGAATCGGGCGGCACCCTGATCTGTCTGACCCGGGGCGCCGATGCCGCGCAAGCCCGTCAGCGGATCGAAGCGGTGCTGGCCTCGGATCCGGCACTGCTGGAACGCTTCCGGGCCCTGGCCGCCGATCATCTCGAAGTCGTCGCGGGTGACATCGGCGACCCGAGGTTCGGGCTGGATGAGGCGACGTGGCGGCGCCTGGTGGATACGGTCGATCTCGTCGTGCACCCGGCGGCGCACGTCAACCACGTGCTGCCCTACCGCCAGTTGTTCGCGCCGAACGTGGTGGGCACCGCCGAAATCATCCGGCTGGCAATCACGCGCCGGCTCAAGCCGATTCACTACGTCTCCACCATGGGCGTCAGTGCCGTCGCGCATCAGCTCGTGGACGAGGACACCGACATCCGGCGCTCGGTGCCCAGCTGCACGGTCGACGACGGTTACGCCAACGGCTACGGGATCAGCAAGTGGGCGGGCGAGGTCCTGATGCGCGAGGCACACGACCTGTGCGGCGTGCCCATTGCGGTGTTCCGGCCCGGCATGATCCTGGCCGACAGCCGCTACGCGGGACAGCTCAACGTGCCCGATATCTTCACCCGGCTGCTGTTCAGCCTGGTCTCCACCGGAGTCGCCCCACGCTCGTTCTATCGGGGCTCTGCAGGCCAGGATGGCGGGCGCCCACACTACGAGGGTCTGCCGGTCGACTTCCTGGCCGACGCGATCGCCGCGATCGGGCCGCAGCATGGCAGCAGCTTGGACACCTACAACACGACCAATCCGCACGACGACGCCATCTCGCTGGACACCTTCGTCGACTGGATGATCGCGGCGGGATATCCGGTGGAAAAGATCGACGATTATTCGGCCTGGCTCGCTCGGTTCGAGACGGCGATGCGTGCGCTCCCGGAGAATCAGCGTGGACAGTCGGTGTTGGCGGTGCTCGACGTCTACCGTGAACCCATGGCCGCGGTGGCGGGATCGCCGGTGCCCGGAGAGCGATTCCGGGGGGCCGTCCATGCCGCCGGCCGCGCGATCCCACACCTGTCGCGGGAGCTGATCGAGAAATACCTGGCCGATCTCCAGCGGATCGGTGTGCTGACCCGCTGATGCGAACCGATCTCCGAAGGAAGGGACGATGATGTCCAGCCCAGCCCCAACGCTTTACCCCGAAGGCGTGATCGGTGCGCCCAAGGACCGGCGCGGCCACGCGGCGGAGTTCAGCACCGGCCTGCCGGCGGGCACCGAGGTGTTCTCCGCCGACAATCACATCTCGGTGGCTGACGACATCTTCTACGAAGGCTTTCCCGCCGAGCTGAAGGATCGGGCGCCCCGGATCTGGTACGAGGACGGTGCCTATCTGCTCGGCCCGCCCGGGCAATCGATGGTGGTGGGCGATTTCAGTGCGGTGCTCATGCAATACGACGACCTCGCCGGCGCGGCCACCAACAACGTCGACGCCCGGGTTCGCGAGCTCGCCGAGGACGGCGTCGACAAGGAGCTGGCCTTCCCCAACGCGGTGCTCGCGCTGTTCCACCACCCCGACCACGAGATCCGTGAGCGGATCTTCCGCGTCTACAACGAGCACATCGCCGGCGTTCAGGAGCGGTCCGACGGCCATTGCTACGGGGTCGGGCTGATCAACTGGTGGGATCCGGCCGGGGCGCGACGCACGCTCGCTGAGCTGAAGGCGTTGGGGCTCACGACGTTTCTGATGCCGATCAACCCCGGAAACGATCGCGACGGGCAGCCCATCGACTATTCGAGCACGGCGATGAACGCGGTGTGGGACGAGATCGAGGAGGCCGGGCTGCCCGTCACCCACCACATCGGCGAGAGTCAGCCCAAGATTCCCAGCGAGGTCAACAGCGTCGCGGTGGCCATGATGGTCAACATCGACTCGTTTCGGGAGATGTTCTCCAAGTACATCTTCGGCGGCATCCTGGACCGGCATCCGCGACTGCGGATCGGCTGGTTCGAAGGTGGAATCGCCTGGGTGCCGACGGCCCTGCAGGACGCCGAGCACGTTCTGGCCTCCTATCGGCACATGCTGGCCCACCAGCCGGCACGTGACGTCCGGCATTACTGGGACACGCACATGTGCGCCTCGTTCATGGTCGATCCGCTGGGGCTGCGGCAGATCGACGAGATCGGTATCGACAAGGTGATGTGGTCGTCCGATTACCCGCACAACGAAAGCACTTTCGGCTATTCGGAGCGGTCGCTGGCCGCGGTGGTCGAGGCGGTCGGCCCCGAGGATGCCGTTGCGGTTGTCGGTGGCAACATCAAGGACTTCCTGGGAATCTCCGCATGACGAATTCGGTCACTGCCCGCGCCCGCGTGCTCGACATCCCGGATGAGCCGGATTGGGCCCGCATGCGCACCGAGATCGGCGCGCGGCTGCGATCCGCCATGGCCGAACACGGTGTCGACGCCCTGATCCTGCTGATGAACGGCTACGTCGGCTACGCGACCGGTGCCAGCTGGCCGCTCCTGGACGCCGGCCTGTCACACGTAGAGCGCCCGGTCGCCGTCGTGCTCGCCGAAGACGTGCATCCGCACCTGTTCATGCCGTTCCGCAGCGGGGCGTCCGCGGAGTATCCCGTGCCCGACGACCATTTGCACGGTCCGGCCTACCTCGAATTCGACCATGGTGTCGAGGATTTCGCGCGGAAGTTGTCGGGGCTCGTCCAGCCGGGGGCCAGCGTCGCCGTCGACGAACTCACCGGTGCGATGCGGCGGGCGGGGGCCAAGCTGTTCCCCGCGGGCCCGCCGACCGACGCGGCGATCGTGCTCGCCGACGCGCAACTGGTGAAGACCCGCGACGAGTTGTCTTGTCTGCGTCGGTCGGCCCGCATCACCGAACGGGCGATCGTCGACGTGCAGCAGGCCTTGAAGCCCGGTGTACGTCAGATCGATCTTTCCGCGACGTTCGTGCGCCGCGCGTTCGAGCTGGGCGCGACCACCAACATGCTGGAGGCCATCTGGCAGGTGATGCCGACCTCGCGGGAAGCCGGAGTGTGGACGACGCACGGCGATCTCGCGCTGCCGCTGCTGCCCACCGATCGGGAACTGATTGCCGGCGACGTGCTGTGGACCGATATCAGCATCACCTACCACGGATACTGCTCTGACTTCGGCCGCACCTGGGTGGTCGGCGAGTCGTCCACGCCGCGCCAGCAAGACCAATTCCGGCAGTGGCGCACCATTTTGGACGCCGTGCTCGCGATCACCAAGGCCGGCGTGACCTCGGGCGACCTGGCGCGCGCGGCGATCGCGGCCAATGGCGGTCGCAAACCCTGGCTGCCGCATTTCTATCTGGGCCACGGCATCGGCACCTACCCCGCCGAGGCGCCGATGATCGGGACGGATCTCGGCGAGGAGTTCGACGACAACTTCGTTTTCCCGCCCGGCATGGTGCTGGTGCTGGAACCCGTGGTGTGGGAGGACGGCACAGGAGGCTACCGCAGTGAGGAGATCGTGGTGATCACCGAAGACGGCTACGCGCCGATCACCGACTACCCGTACACCCCCTATGGCGACTGAAGTTCTGCCCGACGCACGCGCACTGCGCTCGGGCCGCAGGGAACGGGCGCTCGCCCAAATGCAGGAGCACGGGCTCGACATCCTGGTGCTCGGCCGGCAGGCCAACATCCGTTACGTCACCGGCGCGCCGCAGCTGTGGATTGCCGGCACCCGGCCATTCGGTCCGATGTGTGTGCTGGTACGTGCCACCGGGGACATCTACCTCAACAGCACCGACGACGAGGGGGTTCCGGAGGAGATCGGCCACGATCACCTGTACGGGCTGGCCTGGAACCCGGTGACGCTCATCGATGTCCTGAAGAAGATCGACGGCGCCGAGGCGGCGCGGCGGGTCGGAACCGACGCGATCACACCGACTTTCGCGGCGCTGCTGCCCGAGGCGTTTCCCAATGCCGAGCTCGTCGACGCCGAGCCGGCAATGCGGGCGGCGCGACGCGTCAAGACGCCCGACGAAATCGCGGCGATGGATCAGGCCTTGCGTGTCGCCGAGCACGGGTTGGCCACCGCCCTGGGCGAATTGGCGCCGGGCGTTTCCGAGCGGACGCTGGCCGGGGTGATGATGGAGGCGATGGCCGCGGGCGGGGTGAGCACGCCGGCCAGCCAGGACGCCGCGTGGGTCACCTCGCGGGATCAGCCGTGGCGTCGCGCGGCCGATCACGAGATCCGTCCGGGTGATCTCGTCGCGTTCGCCGCCGGCGCGCTGGCGAATGGGTATGTTGCCGAGGTCGGCCGAACGTGGCCCGCCGGCGACAGCGTCACCGGCGAGGCACGAACGCTCTTCGAGCGATCGAACATGTTGTACCACAGGATGCTTGCCGCGTGCCGTCCGGGCGCGTCGAGCCGCGATCTGCTCGCCGCATACGAGGCGGCGGGTGAACCGGTGCCGCCGATGCCGGTCGCGCACGGGTTGGGGCTGGGTTTCGACCCGCCCGTGGTGTCCGAATCGCTCGTGGCCGCAGGCGAACACGACGTGCTCGAGGCCGGGATGGTGTTGGCGATCACCGGGTATGTGTGGCAACAGGGCGACGGCGCGGTGTTCCGGCGAGACACCGTGCACATCACCGAGAGTGGCGCCGAGGTGCTGACCAACAGTCCATCGTGGGGCTAGCGCAGCCAGCCTGTCCCCTGCCGCTAGCTCACGAGGATCGAGACCCTGAATTCCCGTGTGCCACTTTCGTTTCACGGGTCACAAATCCAGTATTCTTGTCGGTGGCCTCCGATAGTTTCGGGGTGTGAGCGTAGATCGGGAGGCCTTGTCGGCGGCGTTTGACACCATCGACGCTGCCCTCGACTTCCTGGTCGGGTACGACTGCGAAGCCTTGGCCCCCCGCGAGCAGTTTGGCGATGTTGGAACGCTCCGAAAAGGTGCGTCGCCGGTTGCCGGCGGTCGAGCACCCCCTGATCAATTCCCTTGCGCGCCAGGCGCCGTCCCAAGAACTCGGTGGCACGCTGACCCATGCGATCACCGAGGCCACGCTGATCAGGCGCTCCGAAGCATTCCGGCGCATCAAGGAGGCGCGGGATCTGGGCCCGCGGCATGGCCTCACAGGCGAACCTGTGGCGCCGGCCTTGGCCGCCACCGCGGCCGCGCAACGGGATGGCACGTTGGGACCCGGCCAGGTCTCGGTGATCCGAAAGTTCTGTCACCAGTTGCCCGGCTGGATAGATGCAACCACCCGCGAGCAGGCCGAGGCCAAACTCGCCACAGAGGGAACCCGGTATCGGCCCGAACAACTCGACAAGCTGGCCGCCACCTTGGCCGATTGCCTCAACCCCGACGGCACTTTCACCGATGAGGACCGCGCCCGGCAGCGTGGCGTCACGCTGGGCAACCAGCAGGCCGACGGCATGTCGCAGCTGCGCGGTTGGCTCACCCCCGAGGCACGCGCCACCGTCGAAGCCGTCTTCGCGAAACTCGCCGCGCCGGGCATATGCAATCCGGATGACGAAAACCCATGCGTGGATGGGGCTCCCACCCAAGAAGCCATCGAGGGCGATCCGCGATCGGCCGGCCAACGCAACCACGATGCGCTCAACGCGGGTCTGCGCGCGCTGCTGGCATCGGGAACACTCGGGCAGCACAACGGCTTACCGGCCTCGATCATCGTCACGACAACGCTCCGGGAGCTGGAATCCGCGGCCGGACGCGGTTTGACCGGCGGCGGCACCATGCTGCCGATGAGCGACGTGATCCGCCTGGCCCGCCACGCACACCACTACTTGGCGATCTTCGACAAAGGCAAGGCCTTGGCGCTGTATCACACCAAACGCCTGGCCTCTCCCGCCCAGCGAATCGTGTTGTACGCCAAAGACCGTGGCTGCTCGGCGCCCGGCTGCACCACGCCCGGCTACTACTGCGAAGTCCACCACGTCACCGACTACGCCATGTGCCACACCACCGACGTCAACGACCTCACCTTCGCCTGCGGACCCCAGCACCGCCTGCTGCGACCCGGCGGCTGGACCACGCGCAAGAATGCCAGGGGTGATACCGAATGGCTTCCGCCTCCGCATCTGGACCGGGGAAGGCCCCGCGTCAACGTGTTTCACCATCCCGAGAAGCTGCTCCAGGACCGCGACGAGGACGACGAGGCGGATTGACCTCCTCTGAGCCGGCCAACGTCACTATGCCCATGGTGCGTCGCGTCATCGAGGGCCTTCCTACACTTCGGCGCATACTCAAATTTCGAGTGGTCAAAGCCAGGCTTTTGTCAGTTGAGGGGCCAACGGCGACAAGCAACTGAAGTCTGGCAATAACGCGAACGCCCGCAGCTGATCCTGCGACTACAACACCCGCTGAACGCCCCCGCGTCCGTGGCAGGTGTCGTCCTCATCCGGGTTTTCACTAAACGAGTAGCAGCCGTCAGCGCATTCAGCGGTTGCACCCGGTGGTGGTGTCAATGCGCATACTGGGCGGTGAACGCAGTGGCCGGAGGCAGCTTTGTAATAGCCTGACGGGCACGCACTGGCCGGGGGCGCCAGAACAGTGGATGTAATTCCGAGCGGCGCGATAATAGCCGCGATGAACCCGATGATGCGGACGAACATGCCGCCAAAACTCCCGTCGACTGTTAAGTGTCGACGTCACCTGTGCCGCTTGAGATTTGGACTTTATCCCATGGGCAGTAGTTGACGACGGACGCGGCGACTACATCTGCGGCCTGCTCCCTGTTGATCCAGCCATCGCCGCTCTCTACGGCCTTTTCCGCAGCTTGCACCGGGGTTTGACCGTTGACGTCGATGTCGTAGCACACGGAATGGCCAAGTTGGATCAGATCGTCGGCACTTTTGCACTTCATTGAACCTTCACCGCAGCCGAGGCCGTGTTCCGTTAGGAACTGTATAAAATCAGCATCGTCCGCATGGACCGGCGGTGCGAACCCGATTCCAGCGATCGCTGCCGCAGCCGCTAAAGTAGCTGTGGCGACGAGATTTACACGAGACAACATGCCTCCAAACCTCCCTGTTTGGTGACTGTCGTATTAGTGACATTGCCCGATTCGGTAGCGTAAACGCTTTCGCGGTTACTTACATCCGGAATTGTGAAAATTCCCGATGTGGGTTGTGACTCTGGGTCCAGCCCGCGGCGTTGACCCCGTAGACGCGTCGGGTGATTCACCAACGAAGGCGGTGCGAATTGCTGGCAATTCCGTCCGGTAACGGTTATTGACGGGCGGGGTACTGCATGGCGGCCGCCAGCCCACCCAGACCATGGGCAGCCACGAGCCAACCGCGCCACCATCCCGAGAAGCTGCTCCAGGACCGCGACGACGACGCGCCCTAGGCGACGCGCCCTTCCTCGGTCAGCGCCTCGTCAAGCAGGTCGCCCAGCGGGTGCCGGTGCCACAGCAACAGCAGGTTCGACAGCATCTGCAGGGGCGCGCGCACGCCCTCGTCATCCCTGATCCGCGGGTCCGTACGGCTGCTCGGCGCCATGTCGAATCGCTTACGTATCAATGCCGGTACGTCCAGCAACCAGGCCACGCCCATCACCGCCGCATACAGCAGCGTGTGCCGCAGAAGCCGGTCCGGTTCCAGGCGCGCACCGCCGCAACGCTCGAATTCCGCGACGAACAGTTCCAACAGGTCGTCGAGATGGGTATCCCATATCTCGTTCTCGGCGCCGGACATCGCCCCCCACAGGGCCATGCCCAGGTTCATCTGGCTCACACAGCCCCAGTCCATCAGGCCGCAACGCAGAGTGCCCTTGCCATCCCGCCAGAACCAGGCATTGTCGATATTGGCGTTCCAGTGGCACAGCGCGACGTAATCGCCGTCGGCGGCCAAGTGATCCGCGACCGCGTCCTCGAACAGGGCCAGCAGGGGCGCCTCGTCGGCCAACCGCGCCAGGAACTCCGGGGAGCCCACGCCGGCCGGCACCAGGCCGCGGTGGGTGTCGAGGAATTCACCGAGTTGATTGACCCGTCGCTGCAATTTGTCCATCGACAGCGGTGCCCGCTCTCCCACCGTTGCGGCCTGCACGTCCAGCGGAAAGTGCTCGGTCTGTTCCGCGGGCAGCCGGCCGGAGCGGTGCGTGCCGGCAAGCCGCGCCAGGGCGGTCAGCAGTGCGCGGTAATGTTCGAGCGGCTCGGGCATCTCGTAGTCGAGGCACTTGTGGTATTGGGGTTCGATCCCGTTGACGCCGAAGCTGATTCGTTCGGTTATCAAGATCCCGGTGCCGCTCTGTGCGTGGTAATCGGCGAACTGCGGGCTGGGCACCGCGATGGGGAATTCGGGCGCACGCGCCAACGAGGCGAACCGGACCTCGGACTCCATCTGGGTCTTTCCGCGGTCGCGCACCGGATTGTCGAGATCGCGGGAGAACTTGACGAACAGCTCGGTGTGCAGATTCGGTGCGGGCCGGTCGTATTCGATCGACAGCATCGACTTGCGGCCCGTGCTGCCACCGCCGATCTCCCGGAATTCGCTGATCCGGGTGACGCCGTTGTCCGTGAACACGCCGGAGGCCCGAAACGCGTTGGTCAGGAACGACACTCCCCCGCCGAGCAACGCCGCGGGGTCAGCCGGCAGCGGCAATCCGTGGTGATCGCCGATCACCCAATCCGAGTCCACGCCGCTACCAGGTCTGCTCGGCCGAGCGCACCAGCATGTGATTGACCGCGACCCGCCGGTCACGGGTCACCATGAACAGCACCGCATCCGCGATGTCCTCGGGCCGCAGCATGACCATACCGGCGGTCTGCCGTTCGAACGCCTCGCGTGACGTTTCGGCCAGATGGCTGAAGATTTCGGTGTCGACCGTTCCGGGGCCCACCACTCCGACCCGCACCCGCTTCCCGAGCACCTCCTGGCGAAGACCCTCGCTGAAGGCGTTGACGCCGAACTTGGTCAGCGAATACACCGCCGTGTTCGGCCGGGCCACCCAGCCGGCGGTGGAACTGATCGTGACCAGGTCCGCCACGCCGCGCGGCGAGTCGGCGGCCGCGTCGATCAGGTAAGGAAGCCCCGCCCGGGTGGCGTAGAGGACACCCTGCACATTAACGGACACCATCTGGTCCCAATCCTGCAGCGACGCCTCGGTCGCGGGAGCCGATTGCATCAGACCGGCGTTGTTCACCAGGATGTCGAGCCGCCCCAGCTCCGCAACGGTGCGCTGCACCGCCGACGCCACCTGTTCGGCATCGGTGACGTCGGCGGTCACGACCAGCGCGGTGCCACCGGCGGATTCGATCTCGGCTTTCAGCTCCGCCAACCGGTCGGCACGGCGCGCGAGCAGGGCCACCGCCGCTCCCTGGTCCGCCAAAGCTCGGGCCGTCGCCGCGCCGATGCCGCTGCTGGCGCCGGTGACCAGGGCCGCTGTCTGCGCCAGTGTCGTCATGTTCCGCCCATCGGTTGCCTGCCGAGTATCTCGTGAAGAACGTAGTCGGTGTCCTCGCCCAGATCCGGCGCACCACGCGCGATCCGGGCCGGACGGCGCGCCATTCGCCAGGATGGACCCAGCACCGGTCGCTGGCCCTCGCGGTGATCCGTGACGAAGCGGTACAGCTCGCGGTCCCATAACCGTTGATCGGCAATCACATCCACCGCGGTGGCGCTCTTGGCGGCCGGCACCCCCGCCCCGCGCAGTTGCTCGGCGAGTCGCTCCGCGTCCTGGCCTCGGGTGAGCCGGGCGAGGTCCGCGTCGAGCGCTTCGGCGTGCCGATGTCGCGCCGCGGGCGTGGCGTAGCGGGGCTCGTCGGCCAATGGTGCGGCGCCGAGCGCCTCGCACAACCGGCGCCACTCGGCGTCGTTCGCGACGGCTACCGCGATCCACGTGCCATCGGCGCACGGGTAGCACCCGTGCGGGCACATGTCCGGATTGGCGTTGCCGCTGGGCCCCAGTGGTCGTCCGGTCAGCGATTGCTCCAGCAGGCAGTCACCGATCATCGAAGACAGGGTCTCCACGGCCGACACGTCGACGAACTGCCCGGCGCCACTGAGTTCCCGATGCAGCAGCGCCACCACGGCGGCGTAGGCGGCGGCCGCGCCCACCGTCGAGTCGCCGTAGCGCATGCTGGTCCCGAGCGGCGGCCCACTGGGATAGCCGACCAGTGAGGCCGGTCCGGCCAGCGCGGCAAAGCATGGGGCATAACCGGTTTGGTGACCCATTGGCCCGTCGTTGCCCCACATCTTGATCGACACCGAGATGATGTCGGGCTTGATCTCGGCGAGCTGTTGGTACCCGAGGCCCTGGCGCTCCATGGCGCCCGGGCGCAGGTTGTTGATGACGATGTCGCTGCGGGCGATCAGCTCGCGCAGCCTCGCCATTCCCTCGGGCGACTTGATATCCAGGTCCACGCTGAGGATCTCGGGGTTGATGCTCAAGAAAAACGGTGCATGATTGATGTCGGTGCCGCCGTAGGCGCGCATCTCCTCCGGGTAGGCGGCCGTCTCGATCTTGATGACCTCGGCGCCCAGCATCGCCAGCAATTTGCCCGCGTACGGACCGGCCCACACCTTGGTGAGTTCGACGACCCGCACACCTTCCAGCGGTCCGCCCCGGCCATCCCTGGGTGGCTTCAGTTGCGCCAACTTGACCGTCGGCCCTGTGCGCGGGGAGTCGAGGGTTTCCAGCACCGACCTGGTGTGCTCACCGAAACCGGGTGCGGCACTGACGATTCGCGCGGGCGACGCGCTGAACGCGTACGGCACGGTCGGATACGCCGCTTCACCCAGCACCGGATGGCGAACCCGCTGGAAGAATCCGCGGTGCCGGTATTGGGGCGAGTGATGCAGGTCCGCGGCGCCGTTGACGGGCACCAGCGGGACACCGAGCCGCTGAGCCCGTTCCGAGGCCTCCTCTTTGGGCAGCCCGGCGACCCAGCCGGCGAAGCCCCGCTGAAACGCGGCGACCTTCTCGGGGGTGACCGAGAACTCCAGCCAGTCATCCTCGAACGTGTCCAGCCATTCGGGATGGCCCAGCAAGGCTTTCATGCCGGCCCAGTGCGCGCCGCTGGTCATGTAGAGGTAGACGAACCCATCGGCACAGGCGAAGAACGAGGCCGGGCCGGCCTGATCGAAATCACCCCGCTCACCGTCGGCCGGTACCTCGCCGGTCACGAAGCGACCCAGGATGCAGTCGGCGCGTGAGACCAGCACGGCCTGCTGGGAGATGTCGATGAACTCGCCCTGGCCGGTGTGCAGCCGTCCCCACAGCGAGGACGCGACACAAAGCGCCGCCTCCAGCCCGGCTTCGTAGTCGGCCAGAAAGCGGCCCGGTCCCTGCAGCGGAGGCTTGCCGACGTCCGGGTGGCTCGGCGTGTGATACCCCCACCCGCTCGCGTGGAACACGTTGATGCTCCGGGCATTATCGAACTCCGCGGCCACCCCGTAGCCGTACGGGGTGATGGAGCAGCAGACCACCGACGGGTGCCGCGCGGACCAGTCCGTGGCCCGGCCATCGATGACCGCGTCCGCGGTTTCGATCAACCGGTGCAGGCGCTCGGCGTCGGCCGTCGAGCCGAGATCGAGGACGACGGAGCGCTTGTTGGTGTTGAGGTAGGCGAACAACGCGCTGCCTTCGCACCCGTCGGCGAGCAGGGGCGCCATGGCGCGGGTCGCGCTGCCGCGCTTCGGCGCCTCGATCTTGATGACCTCGGCGCCGAAGTCGGCCAGCAGCTTCCCGCAGTACTCCCCCGCGACGGATTCGGCTACCTCAACGACCCTGATACCCGTCAGCGCGGACATGCACGCCCCGCCAAAACGGTCAGGGCTTCGCGCGGCCCGAGCGGCTGAGGCGCCACTCCGGCGGGAAGTTCATGTCGTTGTCCTTGACCACGTTGTTGAGGCCCTTGTTGAAAGTGCCTTCCGTGAGGTCGACTTCTTGCGCGTCGTTCTGGATCATCGGCAGCATGCCCTCGACCATGCCGGTCAGCAGGCTGCCGAAGTACTCACCCTTGTGCTGCTTGTACAGCTCGAGGAAGGTCTTCTGTACCGCGACCGTGTCGGTCGGGCGGGACCGTGAGCATGCCATGGCGTACTTCTCGGTCTCGGCTTCCAGCTGGTCACGTGGCACCACGCTGTTGACGAAGCCGCAGTCGTACATTTCCTTTGCGCTGAACGGCCTTCCGGTGAACAGCATCTCGGAGAACTTGCGCAGGCCCATCGTCTCGGCCCACCACCACAGCCGCGGTCCCCAGCCCACGTACCGGAAGGCGGGGTGACCGAACAGGGCGTCGTCGGAGGAGATAACCAGATCGGCGTCGCCGGCCTGGTAGAAGTGCCACCCGTAGCAGTAGCCCTTGGCCTCGATGATGCTGATCTTCCGAAGCTCCTGCAGCGGACGGTTTCCGGCGCGGGCCTTGGCGTAGAAGTCGGTGACGGTGGACAGGTAGCGGTACGAACCACCCGGCGGGTACTTGACGTCGTCATCGTTGATCGCGAGCTCGTGATGCAGCGGGAGACCGGGGTTCTCCAGCATGGGGCGCTGCTCGGGCAGGTCGCCGCCGCTGCCGAAATCCTGTCCCTCGCCGCGGATCACGACCACCTTGACGTCGTCGTCCACGTTGCACTTGTGGATCAGGTCCGCGTAGTTCTGCCGCATGCCCAGACTGGTGGCGTTCTGCGCGTCGGGACGATCGAAGGTGATGTAGGCGATCCGGTTCTTCTTGTCCTTTTCGAACCTGATGTACTGCTCGGCTTCCTTCTTCAGCTTTTCGTAGTCATATTCGGGCATGGGCTTCTTCTTTCACTTGGGGCTGACGCCTATTTGAGCAAGCTGCCCGCATCGACGGGAAGCGAAACGCCGGTGACATAACGAGACTCGTCAGAGGCGAGGAACAGGACAGCATTGCTGATGTCGGTGGCTTCCACCCAAGGCACCGGCAGTGTGTGCATCATTTGCGAGATGGGGGCGAAGTCGTCCGGTCCGGGATTCTCCAGATCCGGGCGAAAGAGCCGATAGGTGTTGTCGTTCATCACCATCGTGGTGCTGACCTGGGTGGGCAGCACCGCATTGACCCTGATCATATGCGGGCCCAACTCGACGGCGAAGGCCCGCATCAGCCCGATGACGCCGTGCTTGGCGGCGATGTAATGCCCGGTGTTCGGGTAGGCCTTGCGGCCGCCCACCGAACTGGTGAGCACGATGGAGCCACCGCGGCCACCCGAAAGGACATGCGGCACACCCGCTTTGACGGTATGCCATACGTCGCTGAGGTTGATGTCGATCATGTCCTGCCACACGTCCTCGCGGATCTTGTGCAGCTTCCTGCCATCGGTGCCGACGCCCGCGTTGGCGACGATGATGTCGAGACGGCCGAGCTGTTCGACCCCGCTGTCCACCGCGGCTTTCAGCGCGTCGTAGTCGCGGACGTCCACCTGGGCGGTCACGATGCGCCGGTCGAGGTTCTTGACCAGATCCGCAGTCTCGGCAAGGTCTTCCGGTGTCGAGTGCGGATAGGCCAGGTTGTCGATCGGCCCGCAGACGTCGATCGCGATGATGTCGGCGCCCTCCTGCGCCAGGCGGAGGGCGTGACTGCGGCCCTGACCGCGCGCGGCGCCGCTGATGAAGGCGACCTTGCCGTCGACCCGGCCGGCCATCAGGGCACCAGCGTCGGCAGCGTTTCCCAGCCCCGCACCGACGATGTCGGGCTGAGCGTGGCGTTGGCCAGGTCGGGCTCCCACTCCGGGAACCGCTTGAGGATTTCTTCCAGGGCGACCCGGCCTTCCAGCCGGGCCAGTGCCGAACCCAGGCAGAAGTGGGCGCCGACGCTGAACGTGAGGTGCGGCCGGGCGGCGCGGTGAATATTGAATTCGCCCGCGTCGGGACCGAATTGCCGCTCGTCGCGGCAGGCGGCGCCGATCAGCATCAGCATCACACTGCCTTCCGGGACCGTCTGGTCATACACACTGACATCACGCGTCACATAACGCGCCATGTGCGGCGCGGGCGGCTCGAAGCGCAGCAGCTCCTCGATCGCCTGCGGGATGAGCGCCGGATTGTCGACAAGTTCGCGGCGCTGGTCGGGGTGCTCCGCGAGAACCTTGCCGGCCCAACCGATCAACCGCGTCGTCGTTTCGTTGCCGGCCCCGGCCACGACATTGAGGTACACCAGGATTTCCTCGCGCCTCAACCGCCTCGTGGTACCGGTCTCGTCGACGAATTCGACGTTGAGCAACTCGGTCATGATGTCGTCGGACGGATTCTCCGCCCGCCAGTCGATGTAGGCCTCGAACTGCTCGCCCACCGACAAGCCATGCTCGGCGGCACTCATCGGCTTGCCTGGCTCGGTGCGTAGCTGGGCGTTACCGCGATCGCGGATGAATTCCTGGTCTTCTTCGGGAATCCCGAGGAGTGCGCTGATGACCTTCATGGGCATGATCGCGCCCAGGTCCGTGACGAAGTCGAACCGACCGGAGCCCACCAACGGATCCAGCGATTGCGCGCAGAACTCACGGATCATCGGCTCGAGCGCGGCGATCTTGCGGGGGGTGAACATCCGCGACAGCAGCTTGCGGTGCACGTCGTGGATCGGCGGATCCTCGAAGATCAGCATGCCCGACGGGATTTCGAGGTTGGCCTTGATCAGTTCCATGATCACGCCCCGCGCGGAGCTGTATGTGGCGTAGTCGATGATGCCCTTGTTGACATCGGCAAACCGGCTCAACGCGTAGAAATCGTATTCGGCGTTGTAGTAGAGCGGTGCCTCGTCGCGCAGCCGCTTGAACATGGGATACGGGTCGGCAATCAACTCGACATCGTATGGATCGAAACGAACATGGCTATCGGTGCTCGCCGTCACGAAATCCCTCCTACCGCTGCAGTTTTAGTTGCCCGCACGACCTGCACCAGGGCTAGCGCTGCCAGCGTCGCAGCGCTGGATTCGGTCCGGGCAATTTCTACACTCCGCTTAATTGCGTCGCTCTGACTTCTGCACAAGCTCCGCTGAAAACGGCGCATGAACGTGGGCTTACTCTATTCTCGTAGAGAACCATACAGCGGATGCCGTGGCAAGATCCATAGCCCCGTACGCCGTGTTCTTGCGGCGTCCTCACGCGGACCCGGCCGCCCCGCGGCGCAACACCCGCAGGCCGCCGGCCTGGGTCAGCCGCCCCTTGTCCGGACTCTTCAGGATGCCGACGGCGATCGCCGACAGGATCCCGTCGAGCTGTTCGGCGCTGTCGATGATCCGGTCGCCATGCGCGAACCGCTGCAGCAGGCCGTTGATGAACGTCAACGTGACATTGCTCAGATCCTCGACGACGGCCGGATCCAGGTCCGCACCGTGCGGCATCAGCTGCACCAAGATCTCCCGGTGCAGCTTGGTGAACTCGTCGGTGGCCTGCTGCAGAATCGCGGCCAGAGCGGGGTCGCGGGTGGCCTGCATGGTCAGCTCATAGCGGGCCCTGGTCCGATACAGCTGCGGATCGCTGCCGGCCTGGATGACCACCTGCGACAACCGCGACGGTGTGCGATCCGCACCGGCGCCATCGGAGCTGTCCGCGATTGCCTGCAGCTCGGCGAGGTCGAGCTCGGCCGAGCGCTCGGCCACCGCGCGCAACAGCGCCGACCGGGTGCGGAAATAGAAAGAGGTGGTGCCGTCCGGCACCCCGGCCGCGCGGTCGACCTTCAGATGGCTCAGGCCCTTAGCCCCGTCATCGGCCAACAACTGGATCGCCGCGTCGCACAGATCGCGGCGGCGCTCGGCGGGGTTGGGCTTTCGGCGTTTGTCCATAATCTTCCAGACAGCGACCCTACTCTATATTCGTAGTGTCAGTAAAGAGCGCGCTGCCGAGCACGCCGGAATGCCACATGCGTGCAGGCCAAGAGGCTGCGGCAACCTTCGTCGAATTGCGCCAATTCGACGCGGCGCGCCAGCGGGCACCAAAGAAATTGCGGTGCAGGAGTTCCCGTCGGACATGGAATCAATAATCCTGCCGGAAGGGTGCCCGGTAGAGTGCCCGGTAGAGTGCATCGAAGATGATCCACCGTCGATTCAGCGCGCGTAGTGCCGCCTCCTGGCTTGGGTGTATCTGCCTGCTCGCGGCAGTGATGTGTGGCTGTCAGCAGACGCACAAGCCTGCGCCGTCCACCTCGTCGATCACCGCGCCGCCCAGCACGACCGCGCCGCCACCCCCGCCACCGCCTCCGGTCGTGAAGATTGCGCCGTTGCCGGTCCGGCCGGTGACGAAATCGCAGCCGACGACGCCAGCCGTGAAGTGCCCGGCCACGGATCCGAACACTCCCGCAAAGCCCACCGACGTCCTCACCACCTGTGACATCGGGCGAACCACGGTCTATACGTTGGGCCCCGAGACCATGCAGCTCGGACTCGTCCGCGTCGACCCACCGAAGTCGTTGACCGCGGATTATTACGAGCTGACTCTCGTGCTGGATCCGCCATCGGCGGCCGCGTGGACCACCTTCACGGGCGCGCATCTGCAGGACCACATGGCCTTCGTCCGGGACGACATGGTCCTGGAAGCACCGATCATCGAACAACCGGCCACGTCCGGGCGGATCGTCCTGACCACCCAAACAGCCCCGGGCGCGGCGCAATTGGCCCAATTGGTGGGTCGTCCCGCGTGACGTGCTCGAGGCGCCCGGACACGTCTCGGAGACGCATTCAGCTTGCCACACCTGAATTTCCAGTTAGGGTCAGCGGATGGGGCAGGTAACGGACCGCTGGCGCGCCGCTCGGCTGGCATCGGCGTTGTATAACACGGCTGCAATACATGACAGTGTCGCTGCGGTGGGCGCAAAAGCGTTGTGGGGATTGACATTACACGACCTCCTGCAAGAGGTTCAGCGTGTCGGTGAAGCTCGCGCCGGCGTCCATGTACTTGACATCCCGTGCGGTGGTGGCTTTGCCTTTCGTGGCTTGCGCTCTGGACAGGATTGCCGCTATGTGGCCGCCGACATTTCCTCGGACATGCTGAGGCGGGCGCGCAGCCGGGCAACTCAGCTGGGTGTGGCCGACCTGATGGAGTTCACCGAGGCCGATGTCACAGATTTACCCTTCCAGGACAACACCTTTGACCTGGCATTGACATTCAACGGTCTGCATTGTCTTCCTGACCCGCGAGCGGCGGTTTTCGAGTTAGCCCGCGTGCTCAAGCCGGGTGGGATTCTTCGCGGGAGCACGTGTGTACGTGGTCGCGGCCGGCGTCAGGATCGTTTTGTGACGGCGTTGCAGGCGGCGGGCTTCTTTGGGATCACGCCCCAGGCCGGTGACGTGCGGCGCTGGCTCAAAGATGCGGGACTCGAAGTCTTGGTTGCACGGCACAGTGGTTCAGTCGAGCTATTTGAGGCCCTTCGACCCAGCGCGTGATCGAGCAGCGGGTCACAATTGGACGTCGTAGACCGAGACGGGGTCGAGGATCACGCCGGTTTCCTCGACGTAGCGATCCCACAGCGCCAGCAGCTCGGCCAGCTTGTCGGGCCGCGCGTCGGCCAGGTCGTCGATCTCGCCGAGGTCGGAAGACAGATCGTAGAGTTGCCAGCTGCCCGGCCCGTACGGTGGCGGGAGGTACAGCGCCTTCCAGTCGCCCTGCCGGATGGCGCGACGGCCGAACAGCTCCCAGCCCGTGCCGGTGCCCGGATCGTGCACGGTCTCCGCGGCGCCCGTCAGGTAGTCCACCAGTGAGCGGCCGCGCATGGGGGCCACCTCGCGGCCGCGATACGACGTGCCCGGGTGGGTGGTCCCGGCCAGCTCCAGCACGGTCGGCGCGATGTCCATGACGGTGCTGAACGCGGTGCCGATCTGTTGTTGCCGGGCGAAGCCGGGCCAGGTGACGAAGCCGGTCACCCGGATTCCGCCCTGGGTGGTGAACGCCTTGTGCAGGCGCGAAGGCGCGGTGGCGGCCTGCGCCCAGCGGGGGCCGTACCAGATGAACGACGTCGGCCGGCCCAGGTTGTCCAGGCTGTTGTCGCAATGCTTTTCGATCTGTGCGGCGATCTGCGGACCGCGCAGCGGCATCGCCTCCACGATCGCGCCCTCGGCGCCGTTGTCGGACATGAAGATGACGACGGTGTTGTCGAGTTCGCCGCTGGCCGAGAGGTAGTCGATGACCCGGCCGACGTTGTAGTCCATCCGGTCGACCATCCCGGCGTAGACCTCCATGCTGCGGGCCGAGCGCGCGCGCTGCTCGTCGGTCATGTCGGCCCACTCCGGTGCGCCGTCGGCCACCACCGGGTGTGCGACCACGTCGGATGGACACAGTCCGAGCCGCTTGAGCGCGGCCAGGCGCTCCTCGCGCAGGACGTCCGGCCCGGCGTCGTAGCGGCCCCGGTATTTCGCGACGGATTCGTCGGGTGCCTGCAGGGGCCAGTGCGGCGCCTGGAACGGCAGGTAGGCGAAGAAGGGCCGGTCGTCGTCGGGGGCGCGTTCATCCAGATACCGCAGCAGGGTGTCGGTGTAGGAGTCCGACGAATAGAAGTCGTCACCGACGCTGACGAACCGGTCATCCTCGGTGTAAAGCGTTGGCACGGGTGAGAATCCGCGCGCCCCCGATCCGCCGTAATGACTGGCGCCGGCCGGCAAGAGGGCGAACGAGCGCTCGAAACCACGCGCCCACGGCGACGTCTCGATCGTGGCGCCCAGGTGCCACTTGCCCGACATCAGCGTCAGATACCCCGCGTCGCGCAACAGTTCGGGCAGCGCGACCACCCGGTCGTTCAGATAGCCCTCGTACCCGGGCGCACCGCGGAACTCCGGGGACGCGACCTCGAGCATGGTGCCGATGCCGGCGATGTGGTGATCGGTCCCGGTCAACAACATCGCCCGGGTCGGTGAGCAGGCCGGTGCCGAGTGGAAATCGGTGAGCCGGATCCCCGCGTGGGCCAGCCGATCGAGGTTGGGCGTCTCGATCTCGCCGCCAAACGCGCCGATGTCGGAGAACCCGAGGTCGTCAGCAACGATCACAAGGAAGTTGGGGCGCGTCACGCTCAAGCATCCTGCCAGGCCGGCCGCCGCCGCGGAATGCTGCCGCACCGGCCGGGCGCCGATAGGGTCAAGGGAGGCATGGTATCCGCGGCGGCATAGAGAAAGGGCCTGGAGATGTTGGCGCAGTTTGGAATGTCCGTTCCGCTGGTAGCGGCGCCGATGTCGGGCGGCCCGACCACCCCGGCCATGGTGTCGGCCGCCACCCGCGCCGGCGCGCTGGGACTGCTCGCGGCCGGATACAAGACAGTCGAGGCCATCGAGGCCGAGATCAAAGCCGTTCGCGCCGAGTCGATCCCATTCGGAGTCAACGTCTTCGCGCCCAACCCGGTGCCGGTCGACCCGCAGCGCTACCACGCCTACGCCGCGATCGTCCAGGCCGAGGCCGACCAGTTCGGGCTGACGCTGCCACCCGAGCCCATCGAGGACAACGACAGATTCGACGAGAAGATCGCGCTGTTGCTCGACGACCCGGTTCCGATGGTGTCGTTCACTTTCGGCATTCCGCCGCGCGACGTGATCGCCGCGCTGCAACGCGCCAACAGCGTTGTGGTGCAGACGGTGACCACGGCCGACGAGGCGGCGCGGGCCCACGAGGCGGGCGTCGACATGCTCGCCGTGCAGGCGGCCGATGCCGGCGGCCATTCTGGCACCCTCTCGCCGCAGCGGCCGTTGACGCCGGTCCCGATCGTCGACCTGGTCAAGGAAGTCGTCGCGAAGGTGCCGCTGCCGGTGATGGCGACCGGCGGCCTGGCCACGCCCGCCGCGGTGGCCGAGGTGATCCGCGCGGGTGCGACCGCGGCCGCCGTGGGCACCGTGCTGTTGCGCGCCACCGAGAGCGGCGCGTCGGCCACTCATCAGGCGGCCCTGGTCGACCCCGCCTACACCGAGACGGTGCTGACCCGCGCTTTCACCGGCCGGCCGGCCCGCGGCCTGCGCAACGCTTTCATCGACGCCCACGAAGCCGAGGCGCCGGCTGGCTATCCCGCCATTCACTACCTGACCAGCCCGCTGCGCAAGGCCGCGGCGGCGGCGGGCAGGCCGGACTACGTCCACCTGTGGGCGGGCACCGGTTATCGGCACGCGACCGCGGAGTCCGCCACCGACATTCTGCGCCGGCTGGCGTCCGACCTCTGACCGGCTAGTCAGTATTCAAAGCGGTTCAGCACGTCGTAGTGGCGACCGGCCGTCATCCACGTCAACCGGTAGATCAACCGCACCGCTGTCGACGGGATCCGGTTGTAGTCGGCCAGCACGGGTCTCTGCTCGAGGAACCGCAGCCGGGGATTCCAGGTGGCGATCTCGCGCACGTCCCGGATGCCCCACTTGATGATTCCCCGGGTGAAGAGCTTGGACATCAGCGGTGCCAGCGCGGAGAGCGTGTCGAAATGCATTTCGCCGCCGGTGAATTGGTCGGTCAGGCGCTGCAGGAGGCGCCGTACTTCGTGTTCGTGCAGGTACATGAGCAGGCCCTCGGCAATGATCAGCGTCGGGCGTCCGGCCGGGACCTGATCGAGCCACTGCAGTTCGGTCACCGACGAGCCGATCATCCGGTATTGGTCGGTGTCGTCGTAGAGCCGGCGGCGGAGCCCGATCACACTCGGCTGATCGACGTCGAACCACACGACGGAAGGCGGTGGGGCGAGCCGGAAGAAGCGGCCGTCGAGGCCGCAACCCAGATGCAGCACAACGGCATCCGGGTGCCGGGCAAGGTAATCCGCGCACCAGTCGTCGAGCTGCCTGGCCCGTAGCGCGACCAGGTATTGGTTAACCGCCGGCAACGACATCCGGTGAATTCTTTTGAAGTCATACGCGATCCGGTCCACCGCTTCCGCGGCCGTCCGGTCCCCCAGAATGGGCCGCTCCGTACGGCTCTCGTGCGCGCGCAGGTATAGCGTGACGAGGTTGGTCCACCCCACCGAACCCCACGGCACGGAACTGAAGTCGACTTTGTCCGTCGCGGTCATGGCTTTTTCCTTTTCCGATACTCGGTCCACATCTTCATGAGCTGATCGCCGTAGGCCTGGGTGCAGAACTCACAGAAGTCGCGGAAGTCCTCGACGCGCTGGCGCTGTTCGGCGCGGTCCTCGCCCAGCACCGACAGTGCGAACTCGGCGGGTTCGATGCCCAGCCGCATCAGTGACAGCTGCGTCTCCAGGACGCTGGTGAACCCGCCTGGCCGCACGCGGTAGAGGTGCTGACGGTTGGAGCTGGGCAACCGCTCGACCATGCCGCCGTCCAGCAGTTGGCGGGCGACGGTGCTGATCGAGGCCTTGCTCACCGATAACGCCTCGGTCAGCTGGGTCAACGACTGCTGCGGCGGATCACAGATCAGCAGCCAGCCATATACCCGGCCCATGGTGCGGGTTGCGCCGAGGAGCTCGAAGAACAGCCCGAGGCGGTCGACGAACTCGGCCTCTTCCGGGGACATAAGCCTCCAGTTCGTTCAGTACATACTAAACGTAACTTACACCGCTCGGCACATCCCGGGAACTGCGCGCGGGGCAGGGCGCGTCGAACGTCAGCTCACCGCGCCCTGCGCCGATGGAGTGCGCACGCTCAGCACGCTGTCGATCGCGTCGCTGACACACTGCGGGTGCTCTTCGAGCAGCATGTGCCCGGCGTCGGGCTGGTGCAGGTGGGTGGCGCCCGGGATGGCCGCCGCAATGTCGCGCGCGTGCGCGGCGGGGGTGGTCCGGTCGGCGCCGCCGCTGACCACCACGGCGTTGGCGCCGATGGTGGCGAGCGCGTGGTACTCGTCGTAGCGCTTCAGGCTGGGCAGGAAGCCCGCCGCCGTGGTCAACGGCGTGGTGCTGATGGCCGAGACCGTCAGTGCGGCCGCGCCCTGCCAGTCGGCACCGGAGTACTTGGCCAGGCCGCCGCACAGGGGGCGGACCAGTCCGTTGATCGCCCGGTCCATCGCGCGCTGCGGAATGTGGTGGACGAGTTCGAACAGCATCTCGGTGGCGCGCGTGTTCAGTAGCCGGCCGAGGCCCCGCTCGGCGAGCCGGCCCGCCGCGGTGGCGACCAGGACCAGGCCCTGCGGCTCGACCGGACGATCGGCGGCGGGACGGCCGAGGTAGGCCAGCGCGGTCATGCCGCCCATGGAGTGACCGGCCAACGTGAGCGGCCCGGTGACGCGCAATGCGGTGAGAACCTCGGCGAGGTCGTCGGCCAGCCGGTCGATGCGGTAGGTGCGCATGTCGGCACCGGTCGATTCGCCGTGGCCGCGGTGGTCGTAGGTGATGATCCGCACGCTGCCGCCCCACCGGCGCAGCAGGTGCCGAATCTGCAGCGCCCAACTCGACTGGGTCAGGCAAAGGCCGTGCAGCAGAACGATGGTGTGCTCAGGGGCGAAGGCCGTGCCGTAGTCGCGGACCGCAAGCCGCACACCGTCACTCGTGGTGACTGTCCGCTCGACATAGCCGTCGCGCTTGGCCTCCAG
Source organism: Mycobacterium senriense (assembly GCF_019668465.1). Taxonomy (NCBI): domain Bacteria; kingdom Bacillati; phylum Actinomycetota; class Actinomycetes; order Mycobacteriales; family Mycobacteriaceae; genus Mycobacterium; species Mycobacterium senriense. The sequence goes on from NZ_AP024828.1 coordinate 4,695,909, forward strand.
TCGCCGCGGCGGCGTCACGTTGGTCGAGCGGTACGCGTTCGATCCCGTAATCAGTTCTGGCTCAATGAACACGGCGAACTCCTGACCGGTGGCGATGCCGAAGGGGGTCCCGGCACCTCGTTGCGATCGAAGTTACGGGCCGACACGGGCCATGACTCGCTTGTGCGCGATAGCCACGCAACCAGCGATTTTCGCAGTTTTGCGCATTGTGCTCGGGCGGCGCGCCGCCCGGTCAGAACGCCTCGGGGTCCTCTTGCACCGCGGCCGGCACCGGGTGCCGGTATAGCCGAGACGCGTTCTCCCAGCAGAATTTTCGGATGACGTCGGGCGGCAGATCGCCGATCTGCTCGTGAATGGTTCGTTGGGTGTGCGGCCACGTCGAGTCGCAGTGCGGGTAGTCGGCTTCCAGCATGATGTTGTCGACGCCGATCCGGTCGCGCTGTACGAATGAGGACTTGTCCTCGACCGCGCAGAACCAGAAGTTGCGGGTCAGCACCTCCGCCGGGGTCAAGGGCTCACCGAGCGCCTGCCAGGTGCCGTACATCGCGTGATAGCTGAGCATGTGGTCGAGGCGATCGAGTAGGCCGGCCACCCAACCGATTCCGCCTTCGGACAGGCAGATCTTGAGGTCGGGGAATCGGCTGGGCAGCCCGGAGTACAGCCAGTCGACAGCGGCGGAAATGGCGTAGGCGAAGAACAGCACACCCTGCACGTCCGGTGGCGCGTCCGCGGTGGTGGACGGCGACGACCCCGACGATCCGATGTGCAGGTTCACCACGGTGCCGGTCTCGGCGCAGGCCGCCATCAGCGGATCCCAGTGGTCGGTGTGGATGCTGGGCAAACCCAGCATGGCCGGGTTCTCGCTGAACGTGACCGCGTGGAAGCCGCGCTCGGAGTTCTCCCGGATCATCGTCGCGCCGAGTTCGGGATCGAGCAGCCACGGCAACTGGCAGGGAATGATCCGGTCGGGATACGACCCCGCCCAGACGTCGAGATGCCAGTCGTTCCAAGCCCGCACCGAGGCCAGCGCCAGGTCGCGGTCGCTGGTCACCTGCTGCAGCCGTTGCCCGGCGAAGCCCGGCAGGAACGACGGGAAGTTCAGCGAGGCGTAGATGCCGTTGAGATCCATGTCCTTGACCCGGGCGTGGATATCCCATGCGCCCCTGCGCATTTCGTCGAATCGGACGGGCTCGAAACCGTACTCCGCCACCGGCCGGCCGACCACGGCATTGAAGCCGACGTTGGGCAGTTCCTTGCCGTCGTAGACCCAAGTCTGTCCCCCGCCGTCGGTCTCGACGACTTTCGGCGCCCGGTCGGCGTACTTGCGGGGTAGGCGGTCGGTGAAGGTGTCCGGGGGTTCGACGATGTGGTCGTCCACCGAGATCACCGTGTAGCGGCGCGCGGCCCGGGGCGGATCGGGCAGGAAGGTGACCGAGCGCCCCGCGCCGGTCTTCGCCGTGGTGAAGCTCAGGTCGGTGGCCAGCTCGTCGATCGATTTCACTCGTCAATCTCCTTGCGGGGCAGCGTCATTTGATCGGCGGGCCGGCACTGGTTCAGGTGAGCACATCGGGGTCGGCCTTGATGGTCATGCGCGCCGCCCCGGCCCAGTAGACGTCGGCCGCCCGCTCGATCAGCGACCGTTGCATGCCGGCCATGTCCGACCAGTTCATGGGCACCGGATCCCGGCCGGTGAGCAGGACGTCGTAGGCCAGCTTGCAGACGCGTTCGATGGATGCGGCACGGTAGACGGCCTCGGGCAGGTTGCGCCCGGTCGCGATGACGCCGTGGTTGGCCAGGATCGTCAGGTTGGCGCCGCCGATCCGCGCGGCGAGTTCCGCGGCGCGCGTGGGGCTGTCGATCTCGCCGTCGTAGGTGTCGACCAGGCACAGGTCGTCGAGGAACAGCGAACCGGTCTGGTGCACCAGCTCGGGCAGCCTGCCCAATGCGGCGAGCACGCAGACGTAGTAGGGGTGGTTGTGGATCACCACTCGGGCGTCGTCGCGCACCCGGTGCAGTTCGGTGTGGATGTGGATGGCCGGGGTGACGTCCCAGCGCCCGCTGACCACCCGCGCGTCGCCGTCGACCACGCAGATATCGGATGCGGTGATCTCCTGCCACCACAGCCCCCACGGGTTGACGAACATGTCGGTCTGGCCGTCGAGCTGCCAGGTGATGTGCCCGGCCATGTTCTCGGCGAACCCGATGCCGGCCAGGTGGCGGAAGGCGATGGCCAGCGCCTGCTGATTCGACAGGTCGACGCCGATGGGTGGGACCACCGACGGTGCCCAGACTTCCAACCCGCCGCGGCGTGCATCAGGAGCGTTCATGACCGGCCTCCATTCTGGCTCCAATATCCTCGCGCAGCCGGCCTTTGGCTATCTTTCCGCCGGATGAGCGGGGCAACTCGTCGACCACGATGAGCCGCTCGGGCAGCAGCTCTTTGGAAACGCCCAGCGCCAGCAGGTGTTCGACGAGTCCGGGCAGGTCCACGGTGGCGGCGTCGGTGAGTTCGGCATAGAGGCAGACCTTTTCGCCGAACACCGGGTCGGGCATGGCGACGGCCGCCGCGATCGCGATGGCGGGATGGGTCATGACGGCGTCTTCGACCTGGCTGGCGCTGATGTTCTTGCCGCCGCGCACGATGAAATCGGACGTGCGCCCGGTGACGCGCAGGTAGCCGTCGCCGTCGATCTCACAGATGTCGCCCATGCGCATCCACCCGTCGCGGGTGAACAGCTTGTCGTGGTCGGTGCCGCCGAGGTAACCGAGGCTGGTCGCCGGTCCCCGGCACGCGGGCTGGCCGCGCCCCGTTTCGGTGACGTCGCGGTCCCCGTCGAACAGCCGGACCGCCATTTCGGGGATGAGGCGGCCGCCGGTGCGCAGCCGGCGCTCGCGCGAGTCGTCGAGGGTGGTGGCGCTGAGCATCCCGGTCTCGTTGGAACCGTAGAACTGCAGGATTTTTGCGCCGGTGAGTTCCTCGAACTCGGCCGCGGGCCGGTACGGCAACGCCTCCCCGCCGGTGTACACGACGCGCAGCGAACTGAGGTCGTGGCCACGGCTGGCCGGGTCCGCCATCAGCATGGTCAATTGCGTGCTGACGCAACACAATACGGTGACCCTATGCCGGGCTATCGCCTCGCACGTGGCCTGGGTGGTGAACCGGTCCAGAATCACCGCGGTGGCGCCGAGGTATATGGGGGTGGTGTGACTGGTCCACAGCCCGAAGCCGAACGGGGTGGGGATCACCGGCAGGAATACCTCCTCGCTCCTCAGCAGCCCGTTGGCGACGGCTTTCTGGTGGAAGTAGTGCCAACGGTTCTGGGTGTGCACGACGCACTTGGGCAGCCCGGTGGTGCCGGACGTCGAGTTGATCAGGAAGACGTCGTCGGGGCCGAGTTCGCAACCGGCCGCCGGCGCCTTGGGATCGGCGTCGACATCGAGCCGAAGCGTCCCGTCGTCGTGGCTCAACACCACGCCGGGCACCCCCAGTTCGCCGGCGACGTCCGCGGCGGTGCCCGCCCGGGGTAGGTCACTGACCAGGATCTTCGGCTGGGCGGTGCGCAGGATCGCCGACGCCTCGCGGGTGCCGGCGCGCGCGCCGATGCCGACGACCACCGCGCCGCAGCGTTCGATCGCCACGAACAGCACGTGGATGGCGGCGCAGTCGCCGTGCCATACCGCCACGAGGTCACCGCGGGCGACGCCGGCTCCGGCCAATGTTTCGGCCAAACCGTTTGCGGCGCGGTCGAATTCACGCCAGGTGAACGCGGATCCGCCGTAGTCGACGTAGGCGGGACGGTCCGGTATCCGTTCGGCGTTGCGACGCACCGCGTCCGACAGCGTCGTATCGCACCACCAGCCGGCGGCACGAAAGCGGGCCGGGTCCTCGTGGGTGAACGCCGGCGAGCCCACAGTTTCCAGCCCGCCGGCGCCCATCATCAAATGATAGGAAAGCCACCGGCGGTTGCGGCGCTAGGGATTCGGCGGGGCGGGCGCGGCGTGCTGGTTGTTGTCGACGCTCGGGCGGCGCGGGTGCGGCGACGGGCAGGTGACGTTGCGAATGCACCCGCAGTTGAGGCCGATGATGCAGCCGCCTCCCCCGACGGGTTGCACCGGCACCGCACCGCCCGGGGCCGGTGGCGCGGGCGTCACGACCGACGGCGTGGCGGCGGCCGCAGGTGCGCCGCCCCACGCCAGGCCGGTGGCGAGAACAACCGCGGTCACGCACCCGCACAGCGCGGCACGTGCCTTGGCGTTGCGGCTCCCCATGAGGCACAAGAGTAATTGCTCACCGGTAGGCGCGCAGGTCACGCACCCGCCCGTCGACGTGCCGCCGCCAGCTTCAGGGCGTACACCCCGGCGCTGACCGCGAACATCGCGGCCGTCAACAGCAGCCATCGGCCGAGAAACGGGTCCTGAGTCTGGCCGGTCGCGGCCCGGTAGGTGGTGGCGCCTTGCCGGACGATGCCGGGCAGGAACACCAGCAGTGTCAGGCCCGCCCCCAGCGCGGGCACCCGGACGTAATTGAGCACCGGCACACCGGCATCGGCGCGCGCGGGCCGGGCGCGGTCGCGTGACAGCATCCGGTCAATGAGGGCGTAGACGGGGAACAACACCAGGTCGTGGGCGACGATGGCGGCGGCGAACCAGACGACGATCGACTGCCACCAGACGTGCGGGTTCCACAGCGTGACCGGTTTGACGACGGCGATGACGTAGCCCAGCAGGGCGAAGCCGGCGATCATCGTCAGCAGGTGCAGCGGGTGGGATCCGTAGATCCGTGCGAAGGCGCTACGCATGCGCGGCCGTTCGAAAAACGATGGACGCCACCCACTTCGTGTTGTGCACGCCGGGGAGTGCGGGCACGATGATCCGCGCGGGAAAGCCGTGATCCGGGGACAGGTCGGTGCCGTTCACGCGCATCGCCAGCAGTGCGTCCGGGTGCAGCACCTGGTTGCGTTGCAGCGTCGCCCCGGTGAACGCGCCCGAGCGCTCCAGCGACGACACCCGCGCGGATTCCGGTGCCGGCACACCGGCCAGTCGGGCGAGGTCGGCCAGTCGCACACCGGTCCACGTCTGGGTGGTCGACCAGCCCTCGACGCAGGCGATCGGCAGCGCGGCGGTGTGTTGTGGCATCGCCAGCAGGGCGGCGCGGTCCAGCGCCACCGGCCGGGGCCCGCCGCTCAGGGTGAGCCGCCAGCGCTCCGTCGTGTCCGCGGTGGAGATGCCGGCCGCGGCCGCGGTGCGGTTGATCTCGAAGTCATTGGGTCCGCCTCCGGGCCGTCGCCCGCGCGGCAGTAGCAGCGCGGCGGGCCGGGCGTAGCCGCCCAGCGTCTGGCCGGCGGTGATGACCGCCAGGAAAAGGGCGCCGCCGCCCACCAGCGCCAGGGCGCCGCGGCGGCTCATCGTCGCCGGGGCGGGGTCGGTGGCGACCAGACCGTCGGGCTGCCATGGCTGCGCCTCGGTGTCGGCGCGCCCGGTGCGCAGCACGTCCCGCAGCGACAGCGACCGCAGACCGGCCCACATGCGCCGGCTCTTGATCGCCACGTGCATGACGAAGCCGGTGATGAACACCCACGCACCGAAGTAGTGCGCGGTGTAGAAGCTGAACCCGAAGATGTAGTCGTACTGGATGTTCAGCACGCCGGTCACGATCTCGAACAGGATCCCGCCGACCAGCATCAGCAGCGAAATCCGTTCCAGCAGTTGGGCGATCGACCGCACCGGCGGGAACACGAAGAGCCGGGGGATCACCGACCACAGCTTGGCCAGCACCACCGGGATGAGGACGAGCCCCAGCCCGACATGAAGCCCCTGCGTCAGCCGGTACAGCCAGGACGGGTCGGTGGGCCAGTCGAAGGTCGGCAGCTTGAGCCAGCCGACATCGCCGGGGATCGCCTGGCCGAACCGCGGCCCGTAAGCGATGTAGGACAGCAGCCCGGTGAGGATGACGATCGGCAGCGTCACCAGCAGCACCGAGCCGAACACCGACGTCAGCCACGGTCCCCGCAGCGGGCTGCGCCACAGCCGCGCCGGGAAGCCGGGGCCGCCGGCCTCATTCGTCGGCGTGATGTCCTCGGCGGCAGGCCCGCCGGTTATCCGGGTTGGCTTCATCTGCCCCTAACCAGAGCTCAGCGATCACATCCAACGGTGCCGACCCGATCTTTCACGACGAAGGGGTGTTGACGGTTCAATTCGGCGGGTGATATTGAGACCGCGCTAACCCTGGACGGTGGGGCGAATGGTGATTTCACCGATCTCGACGTCGTGGGGCTGCTCGATGGCGAATGCGACGGCGCGTGCCACCGCCGCCGGGGGTAGACCGAAATCGTTCATGTCGCGCCGGATCTGCGCGCGCACCGCATCGTCGTCAATGGAGCCGTCCAGTGCAGTATCGACGAATCCCGGTGATATCGACGTCGTTCGGATCACGCCGTCGGTCGACTCTTGGCGCAGCCCTTCCATGACCGTGCGCACGGCGTTTTTGGTGGCCGCGTAGACCGCCATGGTGGGCAAAATCTTGAGCCCGGCCGTCGACACCGTCGTGACGAAGTGGCCTTGTCCCTGGCGCCGGAAGATCGGCAGGGCGGCGGCGATGCCGTGCAGCACCCCGCGCAGGTTGACGTCGATCATCGCCGACCATCCGTCGACCTGGAGGTCTGCCATCGGCCCGATCTTGCTGATACCCGCATTGCTGATCAACACATCGAGGCGACCGAACGAATCGACCGCCGCACCGACGAGCCGCCGCATGTCGTCGCGGCGTGCCACGTCGGTCGCACACGTGATGGCCGTTCCGCCCCCGGCACGTATCTCGCCGGCGATGTCGTCGAGGCGCTCGGCGCGCCGCGCGCCCAGCACCACTCGGGCACCGCGCTCGGCGAGCAGGCGTGCCGTCGCCTCGCCGATGCCAGAGCTTGCTCCGGTGATGGCAACGACGCGCCCGTCGATACCGGTCATCAGCTCAGGCTAGACGGGCGCCTACCGCGACGCGGCTCAGTCCTTGCCGCGCGGCGGCGGGGACACCTCGACACCGCCGGACTCATGTTCGGGGCCGGCCGCCGGGTGTTCGGCGGGGACACGGTCACGGAACCGGGAGCCCTCGCTGGGTCGCTGTGGCGCCGGCTGGCCGCCCTGGCTTCGGTATGGCCCGGCCTTCGGCCGCGGCTTTCCGCCGGGGAACGCGAGTCGAAGGATGGTGCGCTGCACCATAAGCCACTGCTTGGAGAACGGGCCGGAGTTGTACGGCAGCTCGTAACGCTCGCAGATGTCTTTGACCTGGGGCGCGATCTCCGAATAGCGGCTGCTCGGCATGTCGGGGTAGAGATGGTGCTCCACTTGATAACCCAAGTTGCCGCTGATGACGTGGAACAGCGGGCTGCCCTCGATGTTTGCGGCGCCGACCAACTGGCGCAGATACCACCCGCCACGCGTCTCGTCCTCAACGTCTTCCTGGCTGAACGTGTAGGTCTGGTCGGGGAAATGGCCGCAGAAGATGATCGCGTTCGACCACACGTTGCGGATCACGTTGGCGACCGCGTCGGCAGCCAGGGTGCGCAGGTAGGTGCTTTCGACTCCCGGCAGCACCTTGTCGAGGAAGCCGGCGGTGGCGCCCAGCCGTCCCTTGTTAGACACCCTGCGCAGCGTCCTGCCCAGGCGCGACTGAGCCGGCTGGCCGATTTTGCCGCGGGTGGCCAACTGGACGAGGGCGAACGCGCCCGCGCTGATCAGCGGCCAACCGAGATAGTCCTTGAAAATCTGTGCGCGCGCCTTGACCCCGATACCTCGCAGATCCTCGCGCACCTCCGACCACGGCTTCTGGCGCGTGCGGATGGCATCGATGTCCATGTCATGAATCGCCACGCCCCATTCGAACAGCAGCATGAGCAAGATGTTGTACAGCGGCTGGAAGAGAAACCGTGGGTGCCAACTTTGATTCGGGTCGATCCGCAAGAGCTCATACCCGAGGTCTTTGTCCTTGCCCAGGATGTTGGTGTACGTGTGGTGGATGTAGTTGTGCGAGTGCTTCCAGGCCTCGGCGGTGGACGCGGTATCCCAGTCCCACACCGACGAGTGAATATCGGGATCGTTCATCCAATCCCACTGGCCGTGCATCACGTTGTGGCCGATCTCCATGTTCTCCAGGATCTTGGCCATTCCCAGACAGGCCGTGCCCAGGACCCATGCGGTTTTCGAGCGCGATCCGAGCAATAGCACCCGGCCGGCCACGACGATCTGGCGCTGGACGGAGATGACCGTCTTGATGTAGTGCCGGTCCCGTTCGCCGAGATCGGCGAAGACGTCGTCGTGTATCGCGTCGAGTTCCTTCGCGAGCTTTTCGCGTTCTTGTTCACCCAGGCGGGCAAGCAACTCGCCCCCAGTGGTTTTCGCTTTCGCGGCAGTTGTCACGAGCCGCTCCTTTCGATCACAGTTCGAGCTCAACATCGCCTTCGGCGGTGTTGATGCAGATTCGTACGTCCTGTTCGGTGGGTTCGATCACTTCACCTGAGCGCAGGTCACGCAGTTTGCCCGACTTCAGCGTCCCGACGCAGGTATGGCAGATTCCGATTCGACAGCCGTAGGCGAGGTTGAGACCGGCCTTCTCGCCTGCCTCCAAAATCGATGTGCCGCCGTCACATTCGACTTCCTTCTCGCTGTCGAGGAACTGCACCGTGCCGCCCTCGCCGGCGTTGGCGTCGCCACCGATCTTGGGCTGGAAACGCTCAAAGTGCAGACGGTCGCGGTCTCCGTTGCTTTCCCAGTGCTCGATCAGCGCGTCGAGCATTTCGCCGGGACCCGAGCAGAAAGCTTCGCGTTCGCGCCAGTCCGGGCACGCTTCGTCCAGCCCGCTTGGCTCCAGCCGACCGCGTTCGGCGGTGAGGCGCAAATCCAGCCGCATCCCGTCGTGACGGCGATCGAACTCTTCGAGGACCTGCAAGAACATCACCTGCTCGCGGGTGCGAGCGGAGTGGATGACCACGACGTCGCCGAACTCACCGCCGTGATCGATGCTGCGCAACATGCTGATGATCGGCGTGATGCCGCTGCCCGCGCTGATGAACAGCATCTTGGCCGGCAACGGCTCGGGCAGCGTGAATACGCCCTCCACCTCACCAAGCCGCACCAGATCTCCCGGCTGAACCTTCTGCACCAGATACGGCGACACGACGCCGCCGTCCACCCGCTTGGGCGTCACGCTGATCAGCCCGTCTTCGGGGGCTGGGTCCGACGTCAACGAATACGCTCGCCAGTGGTAGACGCCGTCGACGACCACGCCCAGCCGCACATACTGACCGGGCTTGTGACCCGGCCATTCATACCCGGGCCGGATCAGCACGCTCGCCGCTTCCGAGCCCTGCGGTTCGACTCGCTCGACCTTTCCGCGCAGCTCCCTGGTGGTCCACAGCGGATTGATCATTTCCAGGTAGTCGTCGGGCTGTAACGGACTGAATAACCGCCGCACCGCCCGCAGGAACAACCGACGCCCGCGGGGGACGTTGGGCTGGGCGCCGCGTTCAGCCATGCCCCCAGAGTACACACTTGTACACCGACGCTAAACATTGATCTGAATCCTGTTGTAGCGCACGGTTATACATATGCCTAACGCGCGCGCGACTGAATCTCAGCCGTTCACTGGCGGGTATACGTTCGACGTGGGTTGTGGCAATAGATACCTCTGAGGTGCCCCGGGCGGTGGGTGGCCAAACGTTTGTTCATCTGTTTCGCGGGGTCATCCGCCGCGCCGGCGGGGCGTCGCGGCGCCTAGTGTCGGTGGCGCCTAGTGTCGGTGAATGTGCTGATCGGCTTCCTCCTCGCGCTGGGCTGCTCGCTTTGCTATGGGACGGCGACCGTGCTGCAAGCGGCGGGGACGCGCTCGGTGGAAGCGGGCAGCGGCTCGGGTGTGGATGCGGTATTGCTGTTGCGCGCCGTGCGCCAGTGGCGCTATCTGATCGGTGTCGGCCTGGACGTCGCCGGGTTTGCGCTGCAGGTCGCCGCGCTGCGCTTGGTTCCGATCTATGTGGTCGCGGCGGCGCTGGCCGCCTCGATCGCGGTCACCGGCGTCGTCGCGGCGTGGGTGTTGTCGGCGCGCTTGTCATCGGCCGAGTGGGCGGCCGTCGGCGTCGTCTGCGTCAGCCTGGTCGTCCTGGCCTTCGCCGCCGGGCCGGGCCACTTCCGGCACGCCCCGGCCGGGCTCGGCTGGGCCCTGCTGGGCGTGGTGGCCGCGATCTTCGTCGGCGGCGCCGCCGCGGGGCGTCTGCCCGACCGCGCCCGTGCGCTCGCACTGGGGCTGGGCGCCGGGACCGGCTTCGGCGTCGTCGAGGTGGGCGTGCGGCTGATCGATGCGATCGATCCCACCAAACGCTCCTTCTACACCAACCCCGCCCTGTACGCGGCCGCCGCGGGGGGCGCCGCGGGGTTTCTGTTGCTCACCTCCGCGTTGCATCGCGGATCGGTGACCACGGCCGTCGCGGGAATGGTGGTCGGAGAAACGCTGGCGCCCGCGTTCGTCGGGGTGGTGTGGCTGGGCGACACCGCGCGCGACGGGCTCGGCTGGCTGGTGATCGTGGGGTTCGCCATCGCCGTGTCCGCGACCCTGGTGCTCGCGCGCTTCGGCGAAGCCCCCGTCGCCGAGGAAGCGGGCTGATTCATGAGCCGTGGGCCGATGCCGCGCGGCCGTCGGCGGCGTCGCCCACCGGGACATAGCCGGTGCCGCGCGCGGGGCGCGTCCACAACAGGCCGTCCTGCGCGGTGACACCCGCGGCGATCAGCGCCCGGTTGAGGATCTTGTTCGTGGCGGTCGCGGGCAGCCGATCGTTGATGCGGACGTGGCGCGGCCACGCCTTCGGGGACAGGTCAGGTTGGGCGGCAAGGAATTTCTCGAAATCCTCCGGGGTCAGGCTTGCCCCGGGCCGCAGCACCAGCGCGGCCATCACCTGGTCGCCCACCCGGTCGTCGGGGACCGCATAGACGGCGACCTGGCTGATGGCGGGCAACCGCGCCAGAATCCGCTCGATCGGGCCGGCCGCCAGGTTCTCCCCGTCCACCCGCATCCAATCGGCGGTCCGCCCGGCGAGATAGATCCAGCCGTCCGCGTCGCGGTAGGCCAGATCGCCCGACCAGTACATCCCGTGCCGCATCCGCTCGGCGGTGGCGCCCGGGTCGTTGTAGTAGCCGGCGAACGGGCCCGCGCCCTGGGTGTTGACGAGTTCGCCGACGGCGTCATCGAAATTGGTCAGCGCGCCGTGCTCGTCGAACCGCGCTGTCTCGCACTCCCGCAGCGTCGTCGAGTTGTAGATGCTCACGCCCGGGTACGGCTTGCCGATGGATCCGGGCGGGGTGCCGTCTTCGCGCACCACGATGACCGCGAATTCACTCGAGCCGAAGCTGTCGACGACCCGGCACCCGAAACGCCTTGCGAATTCCGCGATATCGCGATCGGTGGCCTCGTTGCCGAACGCCACCCGCAGGGTGTTCTCGGCGTCATCGGGACGTTCGGGGGTGGACAGGATCAACGCCAGCGGCTTGCCGACATAGTTCAGGTATGTCACCCGGTAGTGGCGGACATCGTCGAGAAAGCGCGACGGCGAGAATCGGGCCGGCACCATGGTGGCCCCGCAGCCGATGGCGACGGCCCAACCGGCGGCGACACCGTTGGAATGGAAGAGCGGCATCGCCAGGTAGCAGACGTCGTCGGCGGTGACGTCGTATTGATAGATCAGGCTGGCGCCGCACATAATCGCCATGCCATGGGCGAACCGCACCACCTTCGGGTCGCCGCTGGTGCCCGAGGTGAAGATCATCATCAGGGTGTCGGCGGCCGCCACCTCGCGAACGGGAACCAGCGATGGTGCCGCGGCGACGGCTTCGGCGTAGCGTGCGCCGGTCACATCGAGCACCTGAATACCGTTGAGGTTCAACCCATCCAGCAGTTCGAGATGGTCGGGGTCGACGAGCAGCATCTGGCAGTCGGATCGCCGGATGTCGGCCAGCAATCCGGCTCCGCGCCGCGTGGTGTTGATTCCGCACAACACGTAACCGCCGAGCGCGGCCGCGGCCATGGCCCGCAACATGGCCGGCGAATTGCCCAGTACCGCACCGACATGCAGCGGCCGTGCCGGGTCCGCGAGCTCGATGAGCGCTGCGGCCTCGGCCGCCGCCTCGGCGAGATGCTCGCGCCAGGTCCACGTCCGGTCGCCGTGGGCGAGCGCCGGGGTGTCGTCGTCGCAACGCTGCCGCAACAGCTGTTGAACCGTCTCAATCACCTTGTCGTGAACACCAACCCGGCGTAGTCGTTCCGAGCCACCTCGTCGCAGTGCCGCCGGTAGGTGCCGAAGCCGCCGATGTAGGGCATGAAGACCCGCTTCTTGCCCTCGATGTTGGTGCCCAGGTACCACGAGGATGCCGCCTTGGGAAATAGCGTCCGGTCGGCCGCCTGGCACACGTGCCGGGTCCAGGCGAGCGCCGCGTCGCGGCGAGGCTCGACCTCGCTCACCCCTTGGCGTCGCGCCGCCCGCACCAGATCGATGACCCAGTCGACCTGCACCTCGGCGTGCAGCACCATGTTCGCCAGCACCGAGGGGCTGCCCGGCCCGCTGACGGTGAACAAATTCGGCAGCCCCGGCACCATCAGGCCGAGGAAGGTCACCGGGCCGTCGGCCCAGGCGTCCCGCAGTCGTTGTCCCCCAGGGCCTTTCGGGTCGATTCGGGTCAGCGCCCCGGTCATGGCGTCGAAGCCGGTCGCGAAGACCAGCACGTCGCAGGGATATGTCGCTGCGACGGTTCGTACGCCGTCAGCGGTCATCGCCTCGATCGGCTCGCGCCGCAGGTTCACCAGCCGAACGTTGTCGCGGTTGAAGGTCGCGTAGTAGCCGTCGTCGGTGCAGATCCGTTTGCTTCCGATCGGGTGATCGACCGGGATGAGATCCGTTGCGACGACGGGGTCGGCGACGATCTCCCGGATCCGCTCCTCGGCGAAGATCCTGGCGACGTCGTTGGCGGACGGGTCGCTCGTCTGATCGGGGAAGGTCTTGGCGAACAGGACGCCGCCTTCGCGCCAGCGCTTCCACAGCGCCTCGGACCGCTCGTGGGCCTCGGTGTCGAGGGCGTTCTTGTGGTAGGTGCCGTGCGGGGTCCCCGCAGCCGCGTAGGCGGAGACCCGGCGGCGCTCGGGATACTGCTCCTGGATTTCTCGCTGTTCCTCGGCCGACCACGGCCGGTTGGGCATCGGGATGGTGTAGTTCGCGGATCGCTGGAACACCACCAGGCTTTCGGCGGTCGCGGCGACGATCGGCGCCACCTGGATACCGGACGATCCGGTGCCGATCAGGCCCACCCGCTTGCCGCGCAGCTCCGGATCCTCGCGCGGCCACGCAGCCGTGAAATACACCTCGCCCGAGAACGTTTCGGCACCCGGGACACTGGGCCGGTTCACCGCCGACAGGCAGCCGGTCGCGCACAACAGGAACTGTGCGGCATAGGTGTGCCCGGCTGCGGTGTCGACATGCCAGCGTCCCCGCTCGAAGGTGGCGCCGATGGCGTCGACGCCGAATCGGTAGTGGCGGCGCAGATCGAAACGGTCGGCGACGTGCCGCAGGTAGGCCAGGATTTCGGGTTGGGCGGCGAAGCGTTCGCTCCACTGCCAGCTCCGTTGCAGCTCTTCGTCGAAAGAGTAGGAGTAGTCCACACTTTCGACGTCGCAGCGTGCGCCCGGGTAACGGTTCCAGTACCAGGTGCCGCCCACGTCGGGTGCGGCCTCGAGGGCGGTCACCGCGAGGCCCGACGACGCGGCCCGGTGCACGGCGTAGAGCCCGGCGAACCCGGCCCCGATGACGATCACGTCGCTGGCTTCGGTCACGACGCCACGCTCCGGTCCGCCGGATGCAGCAGCTCACGCAGGTCGGCGCAGACCAGCTGCTGCGCCGATGCCGCCGGCGGAAACGTTTGCATCGTCATGAAGCCGTGGAACAGCCCGGGAAAGTCCCGGTGCACGACGGGCACCCCCGCACCGCGCAACAGGCGGGCGTAGTCGCAGCCCTCGCTGTTCAGGGGATCGAGCCCGGCCGTCACGATCACCGCGGGCGGCAGACCCGCATGGGTGTCGGCGCGGGCAGGGGCCACCAGGTAGGGCGGATCGAAAACCGTTTGCGCGCCCAGGTATTGGTGCCAGTACCACTGCATCGCGGCGCGGGTGTTGAAGTACCCCGTGGCGTAGCGGTGATAGCTCTCGGTGTCGAAGCTCGGATCGATCGCCGGGTAGACCAGCAGCTGCGCGGCCGGTAGGGTGGCGCCGCGGTCGCGGCAGAGGATGGCGGCGACCGCGGCCAGGTTGCCGCCGGCGCTGTCACCGGCGACCGCGGTGCGTGCCGGGTCGATGCCCAGCTCGGCGGCGTGCTCGACCGCCCAGCCGAACACCGCGAACGCATCGAGCGCCGCCGCCGGGGCGGGATGCTCGGGGGCGAGGCGATAGTCGACCGAGATCACCACGGCCTGACTGCCGCGGGCCAGGGCCCGGCAGAACCCGTCGTGAGACTCGATGTCGCAGAAGACGAATCCGCCCCCGTGGTAGAACACGATCGCCGCGCGCTCTCCCGCCGGCTCGCCATGCGGCTCGTAGACACGTACCGGAACCGCGCCGCCTGGCCCTGGGACCATGCGGTCGGTGGCGCTGCGGACGTCGCCGAGGTTGTCGACCGGCATGCGTCGCTGCGCCACCGCGGCGCGCGCCTGCGGGCCGGTCAGGTGCTCGACGCGCGGGAATCCGGTGTTCAACGCCTCCAGCATCGCCTGCACTATGCCGTTGAGCGGATCGTCCATGTGCACCTCCGACCTCGTCGCCCAAAGGTCATGCGGGCCGATATTTCAGCAGGGTGATGCCCTCTTCAGGCAGATCGTAGAACACCGGGTGCACCCGCATTCCGATCCGGATGTCGCCCGGGTCGACGTCGACCAGCTCGGTGCTGAATTTCGGCCCGGCATCCCACCGCACCACCGCGAGCAGCTGAGGCAACGCGTCTTGCCACGGTGGGCCGGTCGGCCTGCGGGCGATCGTGAACGTGTACAGCGTTCCGGCGCCGTCGATCTCGCGCCATTCCAGGTCGTCGGCCAGGGTGCCCGGGGCCAGCGTGCGCGGGTAGAACACGTAGCGCTGTGCCGACGCCGAGTACTGCACCAGGATCCGATGCTGCGCCAGGCCGTCCCAGAACGGCCGGGAGACCGGTGTGGGCTCGGGGATGGGGTGAGCCATGACTAGTCCCCCCGCAGGAGCAGCGCGACCTGTTCGCTCATGATGCCGCCGTTGCCGGTCACGAACGCGGTGTGGCAGTCGGTCACCTGCGCGTCGCCGGCCCGGCCCATGATCTGGCGTGCACCGTCGACCACATGGTGCATGCCGCCGGCCATGCCGGCCTGGCCGAAGGACAGTTGGCCGCCGGCGGTGTTGAGCGGGAAGTCACCGCGAAAGGTCAGGTCGTGCCCGGTAATCCAGGACATGCCTTCGCCTTTCGCGCAGAATCCGGCGTCCTCCAGGCTCATCAGCACCGTGATGGTGTAGCAGTCGTAGATCGACGCGACATCCACATCGGACCGGTTCAGTCCGGCCATCGCGAAGGCCTGGTCGGCCGCGCGTGCGATCGGGGTGGACAGCAGGTCCTCGGCATAGGTCGGGGTCTTGAAGGCGATGTGCTCGCCGAAGCCCTTGATCCACACCGGCCGGTGGCGGCCGCGGCGTGCGATGTCGGCGTTGGCAATCAGCACGCCCACTCCCCCGTGCACGCGCATCACCGTTTCCAGCATGTGAATCGGGTCGGCGATCATCGGGCTGTCCAGCACATCGTTCACCGTGATCGGGGTGCCGTGAAACACCGCGCCCGGGTGCGCGCACGCGTTGCTGCGTTGGTCGACGGCGATCTTGGCGACCGCGGCCGGGTCGTAGCCGAATTCCGCCGCGTAACGCTGGGCGATCTGAGCGTAGGGCGCGTTCTGCCCTACGTTGCCGTAGGGAATCTCGAATTCGGCTTGTGGCGAGCCGTAGTCGTTCGATGACGCCCCATACCAATTCGGGTCGGGCGCGGGTCGACGCTCGGATCGGGGCAGCGACGCCGAGCCGGGTACGACGGCGAGCGCCGCTTCGCAGATGCCGAGTTCGACGGCCGCCGCGGCCCGCCAGATCATTCCGGCGGCGGTGGCCCCACCGAGATCCACGCGCTCGCCGAAATCCAGGGCCAAACCCAAATATTCGCACAGGGTGGCCGGCGCGAACATGGCCGACTCGGCGATGCCGTGGGTCAGCAGGCCGTTGACACAGTCGGGGCCGACTCCGGCGTCCTCGATCGCCATCTTCGCCAGCACCGCGTATTGATCGAGGGTGAACAGCGGCGCGCGGGTGGGACGCCGTTCGGCGGGCAACTCCGCGATCCCGACGATGGCTGCCTCGCCGCGCAGCCCGGTCACGCCTGAGCTCCCCGCATCGGCAGCTCGACCGTCGCCATTCCCGGCATCAGTATCGTGTCGTCGCGGCGCCCGGCGATGACGAGATCGACCAGCCCGGTTCCCGTGTCGCTCAGCCGTTTACCGGTGACCTCACCACCGAAGCTGAGCGATTCGCCGGGATAGGCGACGGCCCGGTTCTGCACCGAGAACGACACCAGTCGCCCGCGCCCGCCGATCCAGTCGCCCAAGGCGCGGGCCAGCAGCGCCGCCTGCAGCGGGCCGTGCACCAGGACCGTTTCGTAGCCTTCGGTGTCGCGGGCCCACTCTTTGTCGTAGTGGATGCGGTGGCCGTTGTAGGTGGCGGCGCTGAAGAAGAACATCTGGGTTTCGTCGACGGTGACGGTCAGCGTGGGGATGTCCTCACCCACCGCGACGTCTTCGTAACACACCTGCGAGTCGGTCATTGCGCTCCTAGGGACGGGCGATCATCGATGTCGACGCTTCGGCCAGCAGGTCGCGATGCTGGTTGCGGTACACCGTGTGCCAGGTGACAAGAACGAATTTGCCGGAGCGGCCTTGCTTTTCGACGATCGATTCGATGGTGCGGACCATCTCGATCTCGTCGCGGTGATAGGCGGGCAGGTGAAACGTGAAGCTCTCACCGCCGGCCATCCGCTTGGGGGCCCGGGGGAAGGCCAGGCTGCCGGAGACCGCCCCGGACGATCCGTCGGGACGCAGCGACTCGAGCGGCGAGACGCCGAGGATCGCGTACTGGAGGAACAATGGAGGGCAGATGATGTCGCGATATCCATTGGCTCTGGCGTAATCCGGGTCGAAATACAGCGGGTTGTGGTCACCCACCGCCGCGGCCCAGCGTTGCCAATCGCGCCGGTTCACCTCGCCGGTCGCCGACGCTGCGACCGTGCCCACGCGGGACGCCGATTCCGCGTCGATCAAGCTGTCCTCGCTCAACGGCGCTCCCCTTCGTCTGTCTCGTCGTGCAGGCACTGCTCGAGCCAGGAGGCCGCGACGTCGGCTCCACCGCCGAATGTCGAACCGAGCCGTGCGCGTTCGCTCCACAGGTGCAGGTCGGTCTCGGTGACATAGCCCATGCCGCCGTGCAATTGGTGGGCGTCCATCGTGATCAGCCGCGCCGCGGCGGCCGCGTGCATGCGCGCGACCGCTGTCTCCCTGGTCGCGACGCGGCCGCGTCCGAGCCAGAACACCGCCGCGTGCGCAGCCAATCGCGCTGCCGCGAGCGCGATGTGCATGTTGGCGACCAGATGCTGGGCGGCCTGGAACGACGCGATGGGCCGGCCGAATTGATGACGCAGCTTGGTGTAGTCGACGGTGCGGTCCAACGCGGCTAGGCCGACGCCCACCAGGTCGAGCGATCCCAGCGCCGCGGCGATGTTGGCCAGCCGGCGCAGTGCCGGTGCGGTGACCCCGTCCAATGCCGCGTCGACGGTGACGTCGTCGAAGCGCACCGTGCGAGCCTGGAACCCACCGGCCATGTCGAGCGGTTCCACGCTGACATCCCGGACATCGACGACGAAGAGCAGGGTGCGCCCGCCCGCCGCGGCCGACACCACGATGAGATCGGCGACGTCGATGTCGAGGACGTAATCCGCGGTTCCGTTGAGCCGCCACCGTTTTCCGGCGGGGTCGGCGTGCAGCGGCGGGGCGACGGCGGCGGCGTCGCGGGCGTTCCACAGCGCCGTGGTGGCCCGGACGTTCCCGGACGCGAGCTTCGGCAGCCAGCGGGCCTTGACGTCCGGGGAGCCGAGCTGGTCGATGGCCAGCGCGGCCTGCACGCTGCTGTGCACCGTCGTCGGGCACAGCGCGCGGCCGGCCTCGGTGTAGAAGACCGCCAGGTCGTCGAGCGAGCCGCCGGCGCCGCCGTACTCCTCGCTGATGGCCAGGCCGAAGACGCCGGCATCGGCCAGCGCCTTCCACAACGCCGGCGTGCCGCGGTCCGCGTCGGGTTCGCCGAGGGCGCGCACCAGCGCGATCGGGTTCTCGGCGGCCAGTAGGGCGCGCAACGCCGCGGCGAACTCGCGTTGTTCGGTAGTGGGGATCGTCTTCATCGGCGGTGTATGGGCTCGGGGTCAGCGTTCATAGGAGGGCATTGCGTGCCCGCGCTGGGCGATGATGTCGCGCAGCACCTCGTTGGTACCCCCGCCGAAGCGCATCAGCGGGGCGGCCCGGTAAAGACGCTCGAATTTGCCTGCCAGCGGGGCCTTTTCGCTGCGATGCGCCAGCAGACCGTCGGGGCCGAGAAGGTCGAGCGCCAGGTCGGCGATGCGCTGGCGCAGCTCGCTGGTGAACACCTTCTCGACGCTGACCTCGACGCTGGGAATGACGCCGCTGTCGAGGATCGACGCCGCCTCGTAACCCATCAGGACGGCCACCGCGACGTCGGCCTCGGCCTGCACCAACCGGCGGCGAATCGACGGATCGTCGGCGGGCACGGACCCGTCGCGCCGCGGGCGTCGCGCCAGCTCGTGCAGTTCCTCGACCGCGCGGCGCAGGTCTCCTGCGTTGGTCAGCGCACCGCGTTCGAGATCGAGGGCGCCGGTGATATAGGTCCAGCCGCGGTCGACCTCGCCGACCAGGTTGGTGCCCGGTACCCGTACGTCACGGAAGTGCACCTCATTGGTGCGGTAGCCAGACCAGGCGTACAGCGGGCGGATGTCGACGCCTGGGCTGTCGATCGGCACCATGATGACCGAAATGCCCCGATGCCGGGCGGCGCTGGGATCGGTGCGGACACAGAGCCATTCGTGCGTCGCACGCTGGGCGCCGCTGTTCCAGATCTTGGTGCCGTTGATCACCCATTCCTCGCCGTCAAGCGTGGCGCTGGTCCGCAGGCCGGCCAGGTCGGTTCCCGCCTCCGGCTCGGAATAGCCGACCGCGCAGATCATCTCGCCCCGCGCGATCGGGGGCAGCCATTCGGTCTTGTTGCGCTCGGTGCCGTGCCGCATGATCATCGGCGCCACCGAGGTCACCGTCAGGTCGGGGCCGGGCACGCCCCAATATTCGAATTCGCTCATCAGCAGATGCAGGTGGATCGCGCCGAGCCCCAGGCCCCCATATTCGCGCGGCCAGTTCAGCCCGAACCAGCCCTTGGCCCCGATCTTGCGTCTAAACCGGGCGACTTCCCCGTCGCGAAATTCCAGGTCGTGCTCGGCGAGCTCGGCGCGCAATTCCGGGGTGACGTTCTGGTGCAGAAACTCGCGGACCTCGGCCAGCCAGGCGCGCTGCCCAGCGTCGAGTTCGAAATCCATTCCGGCGCCTGTGCCTTTCCGCATGCTTTTCACCGAGCGTCGTCAGCGTAACGCCACCGCGAGATGGCGCCGGGAATTTCGGTATTGCGGCACGAGCGGCCGCCGACATCGCCGGCGCGCCGACTGTAAATGCGCTGTCAAACTCCCGTTAAAACGCGTAGACACCCTCGCGGTTATCCGGGCGGCCTGCGAGGATTTTCAGATCGGCTGGTCGACGCGGACCAGGCATTCTGCCCGGCCTGAGGGAGAAGTCATGCCCACTGTTGAGATGCGCCTCCGCGAAGATTTGCGCAACTACGCCGTCGAATTGCGGCAACTGGCTTACACGCTGCCGCTGGGCGTGGGCGAGCACGATCTGCTGCAGCTGTCCGACCGCATGCGCGCCGCGGCCGAGCAGTTGGTCCGCAAGGGCGCCTGAACGGACGCGCTCAGCCGCCCCTGAGGCGGATCTTCCAGCGCACGAAGCCCAGATAGACGGCGCTGATGACGAACAGCATGCCGACGTCGAACCACCACGACGCCGGGGTGTGCCGCCAGTGCGAGTCCTTGGGAATGACCGGTCCCGGCTCCAGCTTGAGCAGGTCGGCGGTGGAGGCCGACGCCGCGAATCCCCACCGCGCCGGTGTCGCCCACGACATCTGGTCCAGCCCGACGCGCGCGGTGACCGGGATCATCCCGCCGGAGAACACCAGCTGCGACATCACGGCCACCACCAACAACGGCATGATCTGCTCGTTGGACTTGGCAACCGCCGACAGGGCCAGCCCCAGCATCGCCGACGCGACGCACGTCAACGCGACGTCCGCGAACAGCTCCAGACCGGGCTTGCCCAGCGCGACGGCCCCCTGTGTCGGGGCGCCCTTGCCGAGCACCGCGATGATGCTGACGATCGCCGACTGGACGATCGCGAAGACCGTGTACACGCAGACCTTGGCCAACAGGTACGCCGACGTGGACAACCCGACCGCCTGTTCGCGCAGGAAGATGGCGCGCTCACCGATCAGGTCGCGGATGGTCAGGGCGGTGCCCATGAACACCGCGCCGACGTTCAGCAGCACCAGGATCTGCCCGGGCTCGTTGGGCGCGGCGCCCATCGGGTTCGGGATGCCGAAGCCGACATCGCCGGGCACCGACATCGACAACGACCCCATGATGAACGGCAGGAGCGCGAGGAAGACGAAGTAGCCGCGGTCCGAAATGATCAGCCGCATCTGACGCCGGGCGATCGTGGAGAACTGGCGGAACAGGCTGGTGTGCGAGGGATCGCCCAGTTCGGCGGGTTTCTCCGCGGGCGGCGGAGCGGGCGGAGGACCCGTCCGGGCCAGGTAGCGCGCCCGGGACCCGTCGGGGTCGTTGGCGACCGTGCTGAAGATGTCGGCCCAGTTGGTGGTGCCCATGGCGGGACCGATCTGGCTCGGCGGGCCGCAGAACGCGGTCTTGCCGCCGGGCGCGAGCAGTAATACCTGATCGCAGACGTCGAGGTAGGTCAGCGAGTGGGTGACCACGAGCACCACGCGGCCGGCGTCGGCCAGCTGCCGCAGCATGGTCATCACCTGCCGATCCAGCGCCGGGTCCAGGCCGGAGGTCGGCTCGTCGAGGATCAGCAGCGACGGACCCGTGAGCAGCTCGAGCGCCACGGACGCGCGTTTGCGCTGACCGCCGGACAGCTTGTCGACCCGGGTGTGCAGGTGCTGGGTCATCTCGAGTTCTTCGAGCACCCGGGCCACCACCTGGGCGCGGTCGTCCTTGGTGGTGTCCGGCGGGAGCCGTAGTTCGGCGGCGTACATCAGCGCCTGCTGCACGGTCAGCTGCCCGTGCACCACATCGTCCTGGGGCACCATTCCGATCCTGCTGCGCAGCGAGGCGTACTCGGCATGGATGTTGTGGCCCTCGAACGACACGGTCCCCGTCGTCGGGTGGGTGTACCCGGCGACCAGCCGGGCGAAGGTCGACTTGCCCGCGCCGGAGGGCCCGATGATCGCCGTCAGGGTGCCGGGAAGCGCGGTCAACGAGATGTTGTCCAGCAGCGTTTTGTTGTTCTCGATCGTCCAGGTCACCCCGCGCGCGTCGAGGCCGCCGGTACGCGTGGCGGTCGCCGTCTGGTCGCGGCGGGCCAGGGTGCCGCCGTGAAAGATCAGGTCGATGTTGCCGATCGTGACCACGTCGCCGTCGTGCAGCACGGCCGAATCGACCCGGGCACCGTTGACGAAGGTGCCGTTGATGCTGCGGTTGTCGTGGATCTCGGTTCCGGAGGGCGTCGGGACCAGGGTGGCGTGATGGCGCGATGCCAGCACCTCGGGGATGACGATGTCGTTGTCGTTGGCGCGGCCTATCTTGATCGCGCCCGGCACGTCCAGCCCGGTCTTGCCCGGCCGCAGGATCTTCATCATCGACGTCGCGATGACGGACGAGTCGCCGCCGACGCGGCCCGTCTGGGGCGCGGCCGGTTCGGCGGTGGTCGGCGGCGCCGCATGCGCCGACGGTGACCGGTAGATCTGCGGGGCGTGCTGGGAGCCGCTGGGCGGGGCGCTCGGTAGACCGCTGGTCGGGTACCGGGGCTGCGGCCCGGCCGGATGGCTCGGCGTGGGTCCGTTGGGCGGCTGGCTCGGCTGTGCGGCGGTGGACGGATGGGCGAGGTGCCGGAACGAGGCCGACGCCGGCTGCTGGGGCTGGCCGGGCCATTGCGTGCCGAATGGCTGGTCCTGCGGCGCCCGCGCCAGCGGTTCGCTGGGGCTGCTGACGATCGGTATGGACGTGGTCAGCGGGGGCCGGCCGGCCGAGCCCTGGTGGCGGCCGACCTCGAAGGCGAGCGCGGGACCGTCGGGATTGCCCATGTTGATGCGCAGGCCGTCCTGGATGTCGACGACCGGGACGCGGCGGTTGTGCACATAGAGGCCGTTCAGGCTGCCGTTGTCGATGGCGATCCATCGGCCCTGGTCATACCGCACGATCAGGTGGTTGCGGGAGATCAGCGGGTGGGCGACTCGCAGGTCGGCGCGCAGGTCACGCCCGATCACTACGTCGTTGCCCGGCGCGAAGGTGCGCTCGGCTCCCTCGTACCGCACGGTGAGCGCAGGCGGGGCTGGTGGGGTCATCAGGACCAACTGTAACGGCAGCGGCGCAACTTATGCGCTGGGTTCTTTGCCGGGCGCCTGTTCGCGCAACCGCAGCCAAGACCCGGCGCCGGGACACGGTGCCGGGTCACCGAAACAGCGGGACGGCGAACCGGCTTGCGGCGCAGTTACTTTCGGCGCCTTCAACCGGCCACCGCGGCGTTGCGCAGGCTGCGCACACTCGGGACTCTCGCGCGAACAGCGGTGACGTCCTTGACGAAGTCACCAAGGTATTTGATGGCGCGCCGGCCCTCGGGCAAAATGTCTGCGGCCAAAGGGAAGTCGTGGATCTGCCCCTCCCACAGATGCAGATCGCAGTGGATCCCGCTGGCTTCCAAGCGTTTCGCCATCAGCTCGGCATCGGCGAGCAGCAACTCGTCCGAGCTGGCGTGAATGGTGACCGGCGGCAACGAGGACAGGTCGGCGTCCACCGGGGAAGCGACCGTGCCGTCGCCTTCGCCCTTGCCCTCCACAACCTGTGCGTTGCTGAGGAATTGGGCGAACCTGGAGAAGGCCCGGCGAGTGAACATCGAACACTTGCGGACGTTGCGGTGCTTGAGTTTTCGCACGGGATCCGCATCGGTGAACGGCGAGACAGCCGCAACTCCGGCCGGCTCCATGATGCCGTCCTGGATCGCCAGGAGTGTGGTCATGAACGCCAGATATCCCCCGGCGGAGTCGCCGGCCACGACAACCTGGTCGCCGTCGTACCCGTGATCCTGCAGCCAGCGCAGGCCACTGATCCCGTCGTCGATGGCGTCGGTGATCTGGTGTGCGGGCAGCTTTCGGTATGCGACGGCGAGGATGACGGCATCGGCCGCCTTCGACAAGCGGGCCACCATGGAACGGTGCGTGTTGAGGCCACAGGTGAGGAATGCGCCGCCGTGCAAATACAGGATTGCCCGCTCCCCCGAGACGCCGGGCGCGCGAACCAATTCGGCGGCACAGTTGTCCAGCCGCACCGATTCGGTTTTCGCCGCATATCCGACACGCGGGACCAATCCCGCGACTGTGTCGACGTATTCGAACGGCCAATGCAGATTCGGCGTCATGGCCCACGCGCGGATCGCGTTTTTCACGATCAACCGGCTGGCAAGTCCCACGGCAACTGACTGCGGACTATGACGGTGATGAACGCGTCTCGTCGTCGCCACGCTCGGCAATATATGTGTCGGTTCGGCTGTACTCACCATGGGTTGCAACCTCCTAAGTGGGGGGCGGATACCCCCCGCCGCCGAGGGCTAACGGGAAATTAACGCGCGGGAAATGTCGTGTACATCACTGTTTGCCGGCGGCGGAGATGGGTATCACTCGTCAATCTCTCTTGCGGTCGGCGCGCGGGCGTGATCAGACCGAACCGGCTGTTGCTCAACCCCCTGGATGCCCCAAGATATGAGCGGTGACACATGCAACGAGCCCCGAGCCGCTACTGACCGAGCGGGTGGCGGTCGTCACCGGCGGCGCAGGAGGAATCGGCGCAGCCACCGCGCGACTGTTCGCCGTACACGGCGCCAACGTGATCATCGCCGACGTCGACGCCGACCTTGCCGACGCGACGGCGGCCTCGATCACCGAGGCCGGCGGGTCGGCGCTGGCGGTCGTCACCGACGTCCGTGACGTCGATCAGGTCTCCCGCTTGGCCACAACGGTCCTCGACCGGTTCGGCCGGGTCGACGTGCTGGTCAACAACGTGGGCCACTGGCTACGGCATCCCGGAAACTTCGCCAACACCGACCCACAACTATGGGACGAGCTCTACCGCATCAACCTGCACCACGTTTTCCTGCTGACCCACGCGTTCCTGCCGGCCATGATCGAGCGGCACGCCGGTGCAATCGTGAACGTCTCGTCGGTCGAGGGGCTGCGCGGCTATCCGGAGGATCCGGTGTATGCCGCCTTCAAAGCCGCCGTCAACGCGTTCACCCGCAGCCTCGCGGTCCAGGTGGGCAACGACGGCGTGCGGGTGAACGCCATCGCGCCCGATGTCACCGAATCCCTGCAAGTGCCCTATTCGCAATGGCTTTCAGCCGAGGAACAGGCGCAATGGCCGCAGTGGGTTCCGGTCGGGCGGATGGGCCTGCCCGAGGATCAGGCCAGGGTCATCCTGTTTTTGGCCTCCGACCTCTCGGGCTTCGTCACCGGCCACGTCATCCCGACCGACGGCGGCACCGGCGCGGCCGGCGGATGGTTCCGCTCGGCGCGCCGGCCCGATCGCCAGTGGACCAATCGGCCCGTCGCCCCCTGATTACGCGTAACCCAGCGCCGCGTTCTCCGAGCGGATGCGCACGGAGAGCACCAACGCATTGGCCAGGCTGAACACGATCGCGGTGAGCCACGCGGAGTGCACCAGCGGCAGCGCGGCCACCTCGGCCGCCACCGCGATGTAGTTGGGGTGGCGCACCCAGCGATACGGCCCGCGCTGAACCAGCGGCGCGTCCGGGATCACGATCAGCCTGGGATTCCAGTGCTTGCCGAGCACGCTGACGCAGCGCCAGCGGACGACCGTGCTGAGCGCCACCACGGCCAGCATCGGCCAGCCCAGCCAACCGATGAACGGCCGACCCAGGCTCCAGGTCTCGACGATGCACGAGATCAGCAGCAGGGCGTGCATGCTGACCATCGCCGGGTAGTGATCGCGCCCGAACTCCTTGCCGCCGTTTGCCATTGACCATCTGGCGTTTCGCTGAGCGACCGCCAACTCGACGAGACGTTCGGCCCCGACGGCGAGAATGAACAGGTAGTAGTACATGGCGTCGTCCCCCGTCACCACTGCAGCAATAGCAGCTCGAAGCTGAAACCGGGCCCCATGGCGAGCATCACCCCGAAGGCGCCGTCGCCCGGCGGCGCGGCGACCGTGCGGCGCAGGACGTCCAGCACCGACACCGAGGACATATTTCCGTTCTCCCGCATGGAGTTTCGGCTGTGCGCGAGGGCTTCGCCGGGCAACCCGATCGCATTCTCGATCGACTCGAGGACTTTTGGACCGCCCGGATGACATACCCAGGCCGCGATGTCGGTGACGGACAGTCCGTGATCGGCCAGGAACGCGTCCACCTCGGCGCGCAGGTAGTCGTCGGCCATCTTGGGGACGTCACGGGACATGACGAGCTGAAATCCGCTGGAGCCGACGTTCCAGCCCATCACGTCGACGGTTCCGGGGACGACGCGGCTGCGCGTCGCTAGCACACGTGGTCCTGTTGGGCTGGCGGCCAACGGGACTCGTTCGGCCCCGGTTGCGACGACGGCGGCGGCGCCGTCACCGAACAGGGACACTCCGATGAGCGCGGGGACCGAGGTGTCGTCGTGTTGCAGGGTGAGCGAGCACAGTTCGACCGACAGCAGCACGGCGACGTGCCCGGGGTAGCCGTGCAGGTAGTCGTACACGCGCGCCATTCCGGCGGCCCCGGCCACGCAGCCGAGCCCGAACAGTGGCACCCGTTTGACGTCGGGCCGCAACCCGATTCGGGTCATCAGCCGCGCGTCGATGGTGGGCACCGCGACTCCGGTGCTGGAGACCATAACGATGGTGTCGACCTCGTGCGGTGCCACGCCGGCGGTCGCCAGCGCCGACTTGATCGCCCGCTCACCCAGATCGACGGCCACCTCGAGATACGCGTTGTTCGCTTCGGTGAAGCCGGTCAGACTCGGATAACGCGACAGCGGCAGCGCAAGGCTGCGCTGGTCGACGCCGGCGGTCTGCGCGAAGCGCAGAAATCCCGGATCGGTGAACCCGGTGAGCTCGCGTGCGACCTCGTCCTGGTTGTAGCGGTGCGGCGTGAAAGCCACCGCGGTACCGGCGATCCGTGGAGCGCCGCGTCCTCGGCCCGCGGCCCGGTGCGGGGAGCTTGAATATGTTGTTGCAGTCATGCCCATGCCGACGACGGCCGCCCGGTAAATGGTTCACCGGATCACCGCCGAAGTGAGTTGAACCACAATGGCACAGCCACCGTTAACCAGGAGACAGGGCACGGGAGGGCACATTGTCAGGCGCGCCCTTTTCGGCGCGAAAGACCCTGCGGGACTAGGGAATCCCCGAGGGCGGTCACACGGTTGGCGCAGGCCGGAAGCGGGTGTGATCGTCGATGATCGTGACCGGGATACCATTGAGCACGCCGTTGCCGGAGGGCTCGTCGATAAACGTGGGTGGGGACAGCACATTCGTGTTGGCACCCGGCGAGCCGTTGGCCACCGACATGCGCGTGCCCGGCTTGCCGTGCCCCCAGCCGTGCGGCATCGAGACCACTCCGGGCCTGATGGCTTCGGTGACCTCGACGGGAACCTTGATCTCGCCGGCCTCCGATTTCACCGTCACGATGTCGTTGTCGGTGACGCCGCAGCGGGCCGCGTCGTCGGGATGGATCAGCAACGTGCACCGGTCTTTTCCCTTCATCAGCGCGGGCACGTTGTGCAGCCAGGTGTTGTTGGATCGCAGGTGCCGGCGGCTCACCAGGACCAGCGGCTCGGCGGCCCGCTCCATGCGTGCGGCCAGCCGCGGCAGGTCATCGAGCAGGTATTGCGGGGCGAGCCGGATCTTCTTGTCGGCGGTGCCGAGGATGTCGGGCACCTGCGGCACCATGGGCCCGAAGTCGATGCCGTTCGGGTTGGCCTTGAGCAGGTCCAGCGTCAGCCCACCCGGGTTCTTGCCGTACTGGTCGCCGAAGGGCCCGGTGCGCAGCGTGAGGTCGAGCATTCGCTCGGGTCCGCCCTGGTCGTAGAGCTTGCGGATCTGTCCACCGTCGAGGCCCTGCGTGAACGCCAGGTAGTCGAAGAAGCCGTCGTCGATGGCCGCGACGTCCACGTCCTCGGCCGGTGTGCCGGTGCACAGGCCGGTCAACCGGATCAGGATCTCCCATTCGTGCGGGCGATCGCCCGGATCGAACACCGGGGCAGAATAATTCGCGATGCTGTGGATGGCGAAGAGCAGGATCAGATCGTCGTGGTGCGGCTGCTCGAGCGGGGACAGGCCGGGCAGGATCACGTCGGCGTGCCGCGTGGTCTCGTTGAGCCAAAGGTCAACGGAGATCATCGCTTCCAGCATCGGCAGCACTTCGTCGAGTTTGTCGCCGGCGGGTGTGGACAGCACCGGGTTGCCCGCGACCGTGATCAGCGCCTTGAGTTGACCGTCGCCCGGGGTGGCGATCTCCTCGGCCATGCACGACACCGGGGCCTGACCGAGCACCTCCTTGGCGCCGCGCACCCGGGTGTGCCAACGACCGAATTCCGCTGCGCCGTCTTCCAGCCCGGGCAGCGGCTGGGCGGTGATCGACCAGGCCGCCGGCTTGGGGAACATCGCGCCCCCGGGTGCGTCGAAATGGCCGGTGAGGATGTTGACGGCGTCGACCAGCCAGCTGGCGAGGCTGCCAAACTCCTGATTGCACAGCCCAATTCGGCCGTATACCACCGACTTCTCGGTGCTCGCGAGCTCGCGGGCCAGCCGGCGGATGCGGTCTTCGTCGATGCCGGTGACCGCGCTGACCCGTTCCGGCGGCCAGTCCGCGACGGCTCGCCGCATGACATCGACACCGTCGACGTGCGGCCCCGGTCGGATGAGGCCCTCGTCGAAGAGGGTATGCGCGACGGCCAGCAACAGCGCCGCGTCGGTTCCCGGCACGATGGGAAGCCATTCGTCGGCGCGTGCGGCGGTCAGGGTGCGCACCGGGTCGATCACGATCACTTTGCCGCGTTTGCGAATCCCGTCGATCAGACCCATCACGTTGGGCGCCGCCAACAGTGAACCCTGCGATGCCGCCGGGTTGGCGCCCATGATCACCAGCAGGTCGGTGCGTTCGATGTCGGGCACCGGGAAGTTCCACCACAGGCCGTACATCAGGTGCGACGACAGGTTCTTCGGCCACTGGTCGACCGTGCCGGGCGAATACGTGATCGGCATGCCGGACATGCCCATCAGCACGCCCGCATAGCGGGCCAGTGAGAACGAATGCGCCAGTGGGTTGCCGGTGTAGGCGGTGACCGCGCCGATGCCGTACTTGTCGATCACCGGGGTCAGCAGTTCGGTGCAGCGGCGAAACGCCGCGTCCCAGCTGACTTCCCGCCATTGGCCGTCGACCTTGATCATCGGCTGGCGGATGCGGTCCGGATCGTCGTGCAGGGCCGCAAGCGAGGTTCCTTTGGGGCACAGATGCCCGCGGCTCCACACGTCGTCACGGTTGCCGCGGATGCCGGTGACATGGGCGTCCTCGACACGAATTTCCAAGCCGCACATGGCTTCACACAAGGGACACGTGCGCAGGTGCGTCCCGTCTTCGCCCGGTGTCATCCACCCACTGTATTCCGCTACCGCGGGTAGCGGAAGTGTCAAGATTCGGGCTCAGCCCGCCCAGGGCCCGATGCCGCCGACCTTGTCGATGCGGATGTGGGTGAGATAGCCCGGAGGCGCGTTGTCCGGCGGGAATTTCGTGTTCGGGTCGCCCAGCACCGGATTGAGCTCCGCCAGCACTTCGGGGGCGCCGCCCTCGGTGATCCGGGCGGTCCCGGTGAGCGAGAGGTATGGTCGCATCCCCTGGCCCGCTGCGTCGAGCGCCACGATCGTCACGGCGACGCGGGGATCGTTGCGGATGTTGCGGACCTTCTTGTGTTCGGAAAGGTGGGCGCTGACGAGTTCGTCTCCGTCGGGCGTCGACCGCAGCGCCACCCAGACCACGCTCACCTGGGGGCTGCCGTCGGGATTGATGGTGACCAGAGTGGCATCCGCGCCTTTCCCGATGAGGTCGCGGGCGGCGTCGTTGAGTTCCATGCGTCGTTCTACGCCCGCGCGCGGCTTTTCATTCCCGGGCGCCCCCCGGCGGCGACAGAGCGATGGCCCGGCCACGCCTGTGACCGGGCCACCATCGAGTGCCGCTACTGTTCGGCTTTCTGGCGAGCTTCGTTGATTTCGGCAGCCTTACGGGCGCTTTCGGCTTCGGCCTCTTTCTGGGCGGCCTCTCGTTGCGCGTCGGCCTTGTCCTGCTGAGCCTGGCCCTCACGCATCAGGTCGTCACGCCCGGCGACCGCGCCGGCGACTTCCTTGACCTTGCCCTTGACACCTTCGACGATGCCCTCGATGGCTTCTTCGGGACCACTCTTGTCCGACATGCGCTCTCCCTCCGTGTGGCGCACAACGCCCGTGTCGTGCGCTCGCCACCTTTATTGCCCAACCGGTGCATTGTCGAAACGTGGACGACGAGTAGCCTTCGCCGCAGCCGTGACCTGACGGTTCATCGCCGCCAAGAACTAACCGGGGGGATAGCCCGATTACCTTGCCGGACAACATCACTGATCGCCCTCCGGCGACTCCGTCGACCGCTGCGCCGCCTTATTTCCGCACCGTCACCCGATGCGCCTACGCTGGTGGGCCGAGGTTTCGGCGACGGCGCGAGGAGTCGTGACGGTGGAGATGTGGGAAGTGGTGGCCCGCGAGCGAATCCGGGACACGTTAGCGCGTTACAACTGGTCCGGTGACGCCGGCCGACTCGACGGACTAGCGGAGACGTTCTGCGTCGACGGCGTCCTCGAGCTCCGGGGTTTCGCGCCGCTGCGCGGGCGGTCGGAGATCGCGGCCTTCCTGGGGGGTGTCACCGGGAAGGTTGCCGCCGGGGCCGGCGTCAAACCGATTGTGCGCCATAACGTCGCGAACGTGTTGTTCACCGAGGTGGCGCCCGGCCAGGCCCGGGTCGACTCCTACTTCACCGTGGTCACCCATATCGGGCTCGACCACTGCGGCCGTTACCGCGACCTCCTGGTGCCCGAAAATGACGCCTGGCTGATCAAGCACCGCAAGGTCTCGACCGATTGGGCGGCGCCCGACTCCGCGATGGCCCGCGACGCCTCCGGTGCGCAATGACCATGTCCTCGGCGGCACACCAAAACTATTGTCCGCGTTAGCCTTCCACGCCAGACCGGGGTAACCGGGAAGGACCGATCATGGCCGCATCCGACACCGACCGCGCGCTGGCGTATCTGCTGGTTCGGCTGACCATCGGGGCCAGCCTGTTCGGCCACGGTCTGGTCCGGATGCCGAAGCTGGCCGCGTTTCACGCGCAGATGATGGGCGAGTTCACCAAGTCGATGCTGACCCCCGTCGGAGTCTCGGCGTGCAGTTACACGCTGCCCTTCGCCGAGCTGATCATCGGGGCGCTGCTGCTGGCGGGGGCGCTGACCCGCGTGGCCGCCCTCGCCGGCGGACTGGTGATGATCGTCCTGGTCCTGGGCGCGACGTCGATCGAGCACTTCAACGTGATCGGCGACCAGCTTGTGCACGCGCTGTTTCTCGTCGGGGTGATTGCCTTCCACGGCCACAACCGCTACTCCGTCGACCGCCTGATGGCCGGGCGCCGGTCCATCGGCGCATAACCGGCGACCCGCCGACCGCACCGGGCGTCCGCCGAGTGGCGATCTCGTTAAATATACCGGCGTCATGTTTGCCCAGCGCCATCCACCGGCTACACATAAAAGTCACATCAGAACAGTGCGGCCTCCCCGATCGTGCGTCCCCTCAGGAGCTCCGGGATGACCGTGGGTCACGTGACCAGGGGTCATGGTCGCGCAAAAGAGACGAGCAGGTATGCAACGACTCAGTGGGTTAGACGCGTTCTTTTTGCATCTGGAAACGCCGACGCAGCCTTTGAATGTTTGCTGCGTTCTGGAGCTGGACCCCATGGCGATGCCGGGGGGCTACACCTTCGATCGCTTCCGTGCGGCGTTGTCGGGGTGGTTGGACGCCGTGCCCGAATTCCGCCTCAAGCTGGCCGACAACCAACTGAACTTCGACCATCCGGTTTGGGTGGACGACGATCGCTTCGATCTCGCCCGCCACCTTCACCGAGCGGCCCTGCCGTCGCCGGGCGGTCCCAGAGAGTTAGCGGACATCTGCGGCCACATCGCTGGGCTGGCGCTCGATCGTGATCGTCCGCTGTGGGAGATGTGGGTGATCGAGGGCCTGCACGGCAGCGACGCGCTGTCCGTCGTCCTCAAGGTCCATCACGCGGTGGTCGACGGCGTGGGCGGCGCCAACCTGCTCGCGCAGTTGTGCAGCGCCGCGCCGGACGCCCCGCCACCGGAACCGGTCCAGCGTACCGGCGCGGCGAATCCGCTGCGCATTGCCGCGAGCGGACTGATCGGGGCGGCGTTGCGGCCGTGGCGGCTGGCCAGGGTCGTGCCGGCAACGGCGCTGACCCTGGCGGAGACGGTGTTGCGCGTCCGTGGCGGTGGGCACACCATGGCAGCCCCGTTCGCAGCACCGCCAACGGCGTTCAACGGCTCGTTCACCCGGCGCCGCAACGTCGCCCTCACCAGCGTGGACCTCGAGGACGTCAAATCCGTCAAACGCCGGTTCGGGGTGACGGTCAACGACGTCGTGACGGCGCTGTGCGCCGGAGCGCTGCGCCAGTACTTCCAGGACCGCGACGCGCTGTCGGACCTGCCGCTGGTCGCCAGCGTGCCGGTGTCCGTTCGCGACAAATCCACCCGGAGCGGCCGCAACCAGATGACCTGGATGCTCTGCCGGCTCGAAACCCACATCGACGACCCCGTCGAACGGCTGGCCAGCATCGCCGGCGGAAACGCCGCGGCCAAGGACCACTCCGCCGCGCTGGGCCCGACCCTGCTGCAGGACTGGACACAGGTGGCCGGGCAGACCCTGTTCGACGCCGCAAAGAAACTGCTGCCGCGCATACCCCTGCCCAACAACCCGCCGCACCACCTGGTGATGTCGAATGTCGCCGGCCCGCAAGACCAGCTCTACTTCCTGGGGTGCCGCCTCGATGCGATCTATCCGCTCGGCCCGATCATCGCCGGCGCCGCGCTGAACATCACGGTGATGTCGCTCAACGGCCGACTGGGCATCGGCATCATCTCCTGCCCGGACCTCGTCCCGGACCTGTGGGACCTCGCCGACGCGTTCCCGGCCGCACTCAAAGAACTCATGAATTGCGGCGAGTCCGCGGGCAGCCCCCTCTGAGCGGCCCGGTGAGCGGAACCCCGTCCACCTTTGCCGCCACGGCATGGCAGGGTGACATCCGTGGCAGACACATCTGAATCGACGACCATCGCAGCGGACGACCTGCGTGAAGTCGGCCTGGAAAAGGGCGCTTTGCGCTACTACGACACCGGCGACCCGGAATCTGGTCCGGTGCTGCTGTTCCTGCACGGGTCAGGGCCCGGCGTCACCGGGTGGCGGAACTTCCGTGGCGTGCTGCCCGCCTTCGCCGCCCACTTCCGGTGCCTGATCCTGGAATTCCCCGGGTTCGGGGTCAGCGACGACTTCGGCGGCCATCCGATGGTCACCGCCTTCGGTACGGTGTCGCCGTTCCTGGACGCGCTGGGCGTCGACAAGGTGCTCATCGTCGGCAACTCGATGGGCGGCGGCGTCGGCATCAACTTCGCCACCCACAATCCGGACCGCGTCGAGAAGCTGGTGACCATCGGCGGCATCGGCACCAACATCTTCAGTCCCAGCCCGAGCGAAGGCATTCGGCTGCTGCAGGAGTTCGTCGAGGACCCCACGCGGCAACGGCTGGTCGACTGGCTCAAGTCGATGGTCTACGACCAGGCGCTGGTCACCGAACAGCTGATCGAGGAACGCTGGCAGCTGGCCACCGACCCGGACACTCTGGCCGCGGCCCGACGCATGTACGGCAAGGCGGCGTTCGCCGGGATGAACGCCGCGCTGAACGCCTCCGACCGGCCGCTGCCATGGGCGACCATGCACAAGCTCACCGTGCCCACTCTGCTGACGTGGGGCCGCGACGACAGGGTGAGCCCGCCGGACATGGCGCTGATCCCGATGCGCACCATTCCCAATGCGGAGCTGCACATCTTCCCCAACTCGGGGCACTGGGCGATGATCGAGGCAAAGGACGCGTTCGAAAGCACCGTGCTGGCGTTCCTGTCACGCGGTTAAGGCAGCGGTGATCGCGAGCGCGGCGAAGCCGGGCGAGCGGGTTACCGCAATCAGCTCTGTGCCGCAAGGCCTTTGGTCAACAGGGCGAGCGCGTCGGGGTTGCCGTCGAGCACTCGGCTGGTGCGGGTGGCGATCTGCCAACGGTCGTCGATGGCGGTCATGGTGTTCTCCTCATCGCTGGGTGGCCCCGGCGTCGACGGGCAGGACGATCGCGGTGATGTAGCGCGCCTCGTCGGAAGCCAGGAACAGCGCGGCATTGGCCACGTCCACCGCGTCCACCCAAGGCACCGCGAGCATGTTCATGGAGCGGGCCGCCTCGGCGAATTCCGCGCGCGTGGGCGGGCGGTCCAGGTCGGGCCGGAACGCGGTGCTGACCACGTCGTTGTGGATCATCGGCGTGTCGACGTTGGTCGGGCTGATGCAGTTGACCCGAACATTGTGTGGCGCAAGCTCATTGGCCATGCTGCGCATCATGCCGATCACGCCGTGCTTGGCGGCGGTGTAGTGCGCGACGCCGACCAGCCCGCGCAGGCCCGCAATGGAGCTCGTCAGGATCATCGATCCCGCCCCGCGCGCGATCAGGTGCGGCGCGGCCGCGCGGCAGGTGTGCCACACCCCGGTGAGGTTGACGTCGAGCATGGTGCGCCAGGCGTTTTCGTCCAGCTCGACCGCCATGCCGCGCGAGGTGATGCCCGCGGTCGCGCAGACCACGTCCAGGCCACCGAACCGCTGGACACCTCGTTCGGTGGCGTCCTGCATGCCGGAGAGGTCGCGCACGTCGGCGATTTCGGTGTGCGCCCGCCCACCGGCCTCGGCGACCAATGCGGCCGTCTTTTCGAGGTCGGCCGGGGTGCTGTGCGGGATGATCACCGTGTCGACCGGGCCGCACACGTCAAGCGCGACGATGTCGGCGCCCTCCTGCGCGAACCGCACCGCTTGCGCACGGCCGATCCCGCGCGCCGCGCCGGTGATCAGGGCGACCTTCCCTGTTAGCCGCCCTTCGGCCGTCATGGTCATGTCGTCTTCTGCGTCAGGCCCGCGTCGACGACGAGCTGAGTGCCGGTGATGTAGCGGGCCGCGTCGGAGGCCAGGAACAGCACGGCGTTGGCGATGTCGACGGGCTCGACCCAGGGCACCGGGAGCAGGTTGCGCGCCTGCAGCACCTCGGCCGCATCGGCGGCGGTCGGGCTGTCCAGGTCCGGCCGCAGTCGCCGAAAGGTGGCCTCGTTCAGCACCATTGGCGTGGCTACCGGGCCGGGGTGCACGGTGTTGACCCGGATGCCGCGCGGGCCGAGCTCGTTGGCCAGGGTGCGCGCCAGTCCCACCACCGCGTGCTTGCTGGCGGTGTAGTGCGCGGTGTTGGGTAGGCCGCGCAGTCCGCTGGTGGAGCTGATCAGGACGACGGAGCCACCCTGATCCCCGATGTGCGGCACGCTCGCCCGGATCGTGTGCCAGACGCCGGTGAGGTTGATGTCGAGCGTGCGCTGCCACAGCTGGGGGTCGAGTTCCCAGGACGGCGCGCCGGGCAGGTGGACCCCGGCGTTGGCCACCACGACGTCGAGCCGGCCCAGCACGGCGACACCGGCATCGATGGCGACCGTCATCGCCTCGAGGTCGCTGACGTCGGCCAGGCCCGTCACGCACCGTCGGCCGCGGTCCTCGACTCCCCTTGCGGTGTCGCGCAACTCGTCGGCCGCGGTGTCGGCGTCGAGCGCGATCACGTCGGCGCCCTCGTCGGCGAAGCGCGCACAGTGCACCCGCCCGGTGCCTTTGGCGGCGCCGGTGACCACGACAACCTTGTCCAGCAATCCCGTCATCGTTCGATTAGATCGAAGCCCCGGTAGCCGGCGTCGGCCACCTCGGCGCAGATGTCGGTGTAGGCGGCGAAGCCGCCGGTGAACAGCATGAAGCCGCGGGGCTTGCCCGGCACGTTCGCGCCCATGTACCAGGAGTTCGCCTTGGTGAACAGCGTCGTCTCGGCCCGCCGGGCACATTCGGCGCCCCAGCCGTCCACGCTGTCCACGGTGGCTTCCAGCGCGGCGTATCCGTGCCGGTCGAGAAAGGCGATGGCGTCGGCGATCCAGTTCACCTGCGCCTCGGCGTGCAGCACCATGTTGGCCAGCACGGCGGGCGCTCCCGGGCCCGAGATCATGAACAGGTTGGGGAAGCCGTCTGTGGCCAGGCCAAGGTACGTGCGGGGCCCGTGCGCCCAGTCCTCGCGCAGGACCGCGCCGCGACGCCCGACGATATCGATCTTGCCCAGCGCCCCGGTCATCGCGTCGAAACCCGTTGCCAGCACGATCATGTCGACGTCGTAGTGGGCCTTGCCCTGATCGGGTCCGGGGGTGTTGATCCCGGTGGCGTCGACGGATTCGATCGGGGTGGCGCGGACACTGATCAGTGACACGTTGGCGCGGTTGAAGGTCTGAAAGTAGTTGCTGTCCGTGCAGATTCGCTTGGTGCCGATCGGGTGGTCGGTGGGAATCAGCAATTCGGCCACGGCCGGGTCGTCGATGACGGCGCGCACCTTCTCCTCGTAGAACCTGCGGGCCTCCTCGTTGGCCTCGAGGTCGGTCATCTGGTCCGGGAACGTCTTGGAGAACAGCACGCCGCCGAGTTGCCACCGCTTTTCGAACGCCGCCCGGCGCTCCTCGGCGGTGTACTGCATCGTCGGCCTCGGTGCGGTGATGTGCGGTGAACCGCCGCCGCTGCGCCACGACAGCGCACGCCGTTGCGGATAATTCGCCTTGATCTCGTCGAGTTCCTCGGCGGACAACGACCTGTTGCCGGCCGGGACACTGTAATTCGCGGTGCGCTGAAAGACGTAGAGCTGGGCGGCGCGCTCGGCGATGATCGGAATCGATTGAATGCCCGAGGATCCGGTGCCGATGACCGCCACCCGTTTGCCGGTGAAATCGACCGGCTCGTGCGGCCAGTGCGCGGTGTGGTAGGTCTCCCCGGCGAAGGTGTCCAGGCCGGCGAGGTCCGGCGTCAGCGCGGCCGATAGCGGACCGGTCGCCATCAGGCAGAACCGGGCCGAAAGTCGTTGTCCCGCATCGGTAATGACCGTCCAGCGCAACGACTCCTCATCGAGTGTCGCCGAAACCACGCGGGTGCGCAAGGCGATGTCGCGACGCAGGTCGAGCTTGTCGGCCACCCAGTTCAGATACGCCAGGATCTCGGCCTGGGTGGCATACCGTTCGGTCCAGTCCCACTCCCGCTGGAGCTCGTCGGAGAACGAGTAGCAGTAGTCGACGCTCTCGACGTCGCAGCGGGCACCCGGATACCGGTTGTGGTACCAGGTGCCGCCCAGCTCGGGGGCGGCTTCCAGCACCCGCACCGTCAGGCCCCGGCTGCGCAGCTTGTGCAAGGCATACAGGCCGGCGAACCCCGCGCCGACCACGACGACATCCAGGGGCTGTTGGCCAGCGTTCACAACCAGTCACCGTAGGGCCTTGCGCATCGCGGGCCGCCGTCCCTCCCGGTCACCGGACGGTTCGGGTGAGTTCTCCCGGCCACCGGGCGCGCACGCTCGCCACCGCGCACCGATCGCCGACCATCGGCCGATGCCGAAAGTCGCACATGTCAACGCCGCACATGTCAACGCCGCACATGTCAACGCCGCACATGTCACCGTCGAGCTGGACGGCCGGCGGCATCGTCTGCACTGGCCGCAGGGCCAAACCTTGGTCGAGACGCTGCTGGACGCGGGGATCGCCGTGCCGCACTCGTGCCGGGAGGGCCGCTGCGGTTCGTGTGTGGCGACCGTGATCGCCGGACGGGTCGACACGGCCCCCTGCGACGTCCTGGACGCAGCGGACCTCGACGACGGCCTGATTCTCGCCTGCCAGGCGAGGGCGGCCGGGGCAGATGTGCACGTCGAATTCTGATTACCGGTGTCCGCTCATCGGGATTTCCTTTGGGACGGCCCGGGTCTGCGGTAGACCATTACTAAGCCCACACACGTAAGGACAACGATATGAGCGAGCGGGTACTGGACCGGGTAGTGGCCATGGCCGACCAGTTGCGCGACCAAGCCGCCGACGCCGAACGGATCGGGCGGCTCACCGACGACACCGTCAAGCTGATGAAGGGCGCGGGCCTGATCCGGCTGTTGCAGACCAAGCAATACCAGGGCTTCGAGGTGCACCCCCGCGAGTTCGCCGAGACGACGATGGCCACCGCGGCGCTGGACCCGGCGGCCGGCTGGATCGTCGGCGTGGTGGGCGTGCACCCCTACCAGTTGGCCTACGCGGACCCGAAGGTCGCCGCCGAGATCTGGGCCGACGACGTCGACACCTGGATGGCCTCCCCCTACGCACCGCAGGGCGTGGCCAGGCCCGTCGACGGGGGCTACATCTTCAACGGCCGCTGGCAGTTCAGCTCGGGTACCGACCACTGTGACTGGATCATTTTGGGGGCCATGCTCGGCGACGAGAAGGGCATTCCCCTGATGCCGCCGCAGATGCTGCACATGATCCTGCCGCGCAAGGACTACGAGATCGTCGACGACTCGTGGAATGTGGTGGGGCTGCGCGGAACCGGCTCCAAGGACGTCATCGTCAAAGACGCGTTCGTCCCAAGCTACCGGACCATGGACGCCACCAAGGTGATGGACGGAACCGCTCAGCGTGAGGCCGGCATGACCGAGCCGCTGTACCTGATGCCGTGGTCGACGATGTTCCCGCTGGGCATCTCCGCGGCGACCATCGGCATCGCCGAAGGGGCGCTCGCCGCGCACCTGGACTATCAGCGCGAGCGGGTGGGCGCCACCGGAACCGCGATCAAGGACGACCCCTACGTCATGCACGCGATCGGCGAGGCGGCCGCGGACATCAACGCCGCCCGCCAGGAGCTGTTGGCCAACGCCGACCGCATCTACGACATGGTCGCGGCCGGCAAGGAGGTGTCGTTCGCCGACCGCGCGGCAGGGCGGCGCACCCAGGTTCGGGCGGTGTGGCGCGCGGTGTCCGCGGTCGACGAGATCTTCGCCCGCTCGGGCGGCAACGCGGCGCGGATGGACAAGCCGCTGCAACGGTATTGGCGCGACGTGCACGTCGGACAGATGCATGCCATCCACGTCCCCGGCACCACTTATCACGCGTCGGCGCTGAGTTCGATCGGCATCGACCCGCCCGAGGGTCCGCTGCGGGCCCTGATCTGAGCAGGAGACGCATCCGTGAGCGATCTGAAAAGCCTGGGCTACATCACCATTTCGACCAACGACATCGACCGCTGGCGGCAGTTCGCCTTCGGGGTGCTGGGTTTCGCCGAGGGCAAGGGCCCCGACCCGTCGGCGCTGTACCTGCGGATGGATGAGCGGGCGGCCCGGCTCATCGTGGTGCCCGGTGAGACGGACCGGGTGCTGACCGTCGGCTGGGAAGTGCGCGATCACCCGGCGTTGCAGCGCGTGCAGGCTACGTTGGACGGCGCCGGCGTGGCGTACAAACAGCTGTCCCCGGACGAGGCCGAGGCCCGCCGCGTCGAAGAGGTGATCACGTTCGAGGATCCCGCCGGTACCACGCTGGAGGTGTTCCACGGCGCGGTGCTCGACCACAGCCCGGTCGTCACGCCGTTCGGCGCGAAGTTCGTCACCGGCGATCAGGGCTTGGGTCATGTCGTGGTGCCGGCCACCGACCCCAACGGGCTCTTCGACTTCTACACCGAGGTCCTGGGCTTCCGCGCCCGGGGCGCGTTCCGGGTGCCGCTGCCGAAAGAGTTCGGCCCGGTGCGGGTTCGGTTCCTGGGCATCAACGAGCGACACCACAGCTTGGCGATCGTGCCGGCCGCGCACCAGCGCGACCCGCGCCTGGTTCACATCATGGTGGAGGCCGACACCCTGGACGCCGTCGGGCAGGCGCTGGACCGGGTCAACGCCGAGGGATTCCAGCTGTCGTCCACCCTCGGGCGGCACACCAACGACAAGATGGTCTCGTTCTACGTCCGCGCACCCGGTGACTGGGACATCGAATTCGGCACCGACGGTATGCGGGTCGACGAAACTTATTACACCGCGGAGGAAATCACCGCCGACAGCTACTGGGGCCACCAGTGGGTCGGCGAAATGCCCGCGGCCATGCGGCTGTGACGCCCGAATCGGAGGTGACGCCGGTCGCGGCGTCGTCGATCACCTCGTGGGATGACGAGGCCGACGTCGCCATCGCCGGCTACGGTGTCGCCGGTGCGGCCGCGGCCGTGGAGGCGGCGCGATCCGGCGCCGACGTGCTGGTGCTGGAGCGCACCGGCTCCTGGGGCGGGGCGGCGTCGATGGCCGGCGGGTTCATCTATCTCGGCGGCGGCACACCCATCCAAAAGGCTTGCGGTTTCACCGATTCCGTCGATAACATGGCGGCCTTCCTCAACGTCGCGATGGGGCCCGGCGCCGACGAGGACAGGATCGCCGATTACTGCGCCGGCAGCGTCGCGCACTTCGACTGGCTGGTCGGTTGCGGCGTCCCCTTCAAGGCCGAGTTCTTCTCCGAGCCCGGCTGGGAGCCGATGGGCGACCAGGGCCTGATGTACAGCGGCGGCGAAAACTCGTTCCCGTTCAACACCATTGCCTCCCCCGCGCCGCGCGGGCACGTCCCGCAGATGCAGAACAAGAAGCAGGGCGAGGCCAGCGCCGGATACATGCTGATGAAGCCGCTCGTGGAAACCGCGACCGCGGCCGGCGCCCGGGCACTGTACGACGTGCGGGTGTCACGGCTGATCGTCGAATCCGACGGCCGGGTGGTCGGCATCCGCGCCCGAAAGTACGGCACCGAGATGAACATCCGGGCGCGGTCCGGGGTGGTGCTGGCGACCGGCAGCTTCGCCTACAACGACGCGATGGTGCAGCGGTACGCGCCGCGAATCGCCGGGCGGCCCGCCGCCTCCATCGAGCAGCACGACGGGCAGGCGATCCGGATGGCGCAGGCGCTGGGCGCCGACCTGGCGCACATGGACGCCACCGAGGTCGCGATCTTCATCGACCCCCAGCAGCTGGTGCGCGGCATCCTCGTCAACGGCCGCGGCCAGCGCTACGTCGCCGAGGACACCTACCCGGGTCGCATCGGGCAGCTCACCCTCTACCACCAGGACAACGTCGCCTACCTGATCATCGACGGCGATGCCCAGGAGGAGGCGATGGCCTCGTGGTCGCCGAAGCTCATGCTGCGCCCGGCCACCTGGGTGGCGGACAGCGTCGCGGACCTGGAACGCGACATGGGACTGCCGCCCGGCTCGCTGCAGGCGACGGTGGCCGCCTACAACGAGGGCGCCGCGCGCGGCGAGGACCCGCTGCTGCACAAGAAGCCGGAGTGGATCAAGCCGATCGGCTCCCCCATCGGCGCCGTCGACCTGCGCGAGAACACCGGCGGCTTCACCCTGGGCGGGCTGGCCACCACGCTGGACGCCGAGGTGCTGCATGTCAGCGGCGCGCCCATCCCGGGGCTGTTCGCCGCCGGCCGCTGCACCGCCGGGCTGGCCGCCTGGGGGTACGCCAGCGGGGTCTCGCTGGGTGACGGCAGCTTCTACGGCCGCCGCGCCGGTCGGGCCGCCGCCAAGGGCTGAGCAGCCACTCATCTGGTCGATCGCCGTCGCGTCGTGAGTGCGCTGACGGCGTCGACTGTGTTTCCTGGGCGGGATTCGCGCCCATACTTCATCGTCAGCGCACACCCGGCAGACGCTCACGTCCGCCCCTCGACTTTCACGTGTCGTGTGACAGCGACCACAGCGTGTGGTACAAACAGATGTTCCTAATAGGAATATGACAGCCAGATAGGTTCAGCCAGGAGGGCCGATGACAGGCACCGCGGAATCAGCCACGCCCACGGCGGTCATCGACCGCATCTCGCTCGTGCTGGACGCGTTCGACGGCCCCGGGCGGCTGACGCTGGCCCAGATCGTCCGGCGGACCGGCCTGCCGCGCTCGTCGGCGCACCGGATGCTCGAGCGCCTGGTGCAGCTGCGCTGGCTGCGCCGCAGCGGCCGCGACTACGAGCTGGGCATGCGGCTGGTCGAGCTGGGCTCGCTGGCCGTGCATCAGGACCGCCTGGTGCGTGCCGCCGGTCGCCTGCTGGGCGAATTGCACCGCGCCACAGGGCTCGTCGTGCACCTCGCGGTTCTGGACGGGCCGGACGTGGTCTACCTCGACAAGGTCGGCGACTCGCCGCTCGCGCCGATGCCCACGCGGGTGGGCAGCCGCCAGCCCGCGCATTGCACCGCCGTCGGGAAGGCGATGCTGGCCTACCGCGACGAGGACGCGCCGGTGGACCTGGCAGTCCGCAAAACCAGATACTCGATCGCCACCGGCTCGCAGCTGGCCGTCGAGTTGTCCCGGGTGCGCGCGCACGGCGTCGCCTTCGAGCGCGAGGAATCGCTGCTCGGATTCGGTTGTGTGGCAGCGCCTATCGGTGGACCCGGTGAAGGCCAGGAAGTGATAGCGGCGGTGTCGGTGTGCGGGCCCATGAATCGAATGATGTTCGACCAGCGATTGGTCGCCCCGGTCCGGATGACCGCGATGGGCATCTGGCGGCACGCCGAGGACGGCCCGCAACGCGTCGCGCCGACCCTGCAGCCCTTGCGGCCGCTGCGGCCGGCGCCGCGGCCCGTGTTGCAGTACGCGTGAAGCTCGGCGTCTCCCAGTAGGCGGGACTTACCCGTATTCAAGGCGCGACAGCGCCATACCCTTCGCATATGGCTAACGGTGAGATATTCGTCGTCGACCGTGTCATCACGCGCCCGGGTTGTGCCAGGGAATTTGTGGACACCTACCTCAACGAGTACGCCCCGGCCGCACGCGACCGTGGTATGACGCTGCGTGACATTCTGGTCAGCCCGCCGATCTGGTTCGACGATCAATCGAACACCGTGACCGTCACCTGGTCACTGCCCAGCCTGCAGGCTTGGTGGGAGATGACGTGGCAGGGCCGGCCGGACCCCACCCTCGGGCCATGGTGGGAAGGCATCGCCGATCTCGTCGAGACGCGCGGCCGCAGCGTGGCCGCGGCCGCCAACGACGTCGATCGACTCTGCGATGTATAGCGTGACCCGGCTGCTCGACGTCGTCGAGCAGGATCGCGACCGCGTGCTGACCGCTGTGCGCACCGTCGCCGCAAACACCGGGGCGCAATGCCGGCTTGTCGAGCCGACGCTGCCGGGCGCACGCAACGGCGGCGACGTCGTGGTGCACCTGCGCTTCGGCACGGAAAGCCAATGGCGTTCCGCCGAGCCGGATTTCGCGGTACTCCTCAATGATCCCGCGATCACCGCCGTCAATGGCGCCAACTATTCAGGCGCGGCTTCCTGTACCGGCGCAACCGGCACCGTCTATCGCGCGCTGTTGCTGTGCGTGCTCCCCGGCACCGACGGCGACACCATCGCCCGCTTCGAAGATGAGCTGCGCTTGATGCCGCGGT
The DNA here is from genome assembly GCF_019668465.1 of Mycobacterium senriense. Classification (NCBI taxonomy): domain Bacteria; kingdom Bacillati; phylum Actinomycetota; class Actinomycetes; order Mycobacteriales; family Mycobacteriaceae; genus Mycobacterium; species Mycobacterium senriense. The sequence continues at coordinate 4,739,032 of NZ_AP024828.1, forward strand.
ATATCAAGACGATCACTGCCTGGCAGTTGAGTCGTGTCGAGCAAGCGGTCGGGACGCAGGAGTGGACCCACGTGTTCGAGCAGGAATTCACCGACGTCGAGGGGCTGATGGGCGCCTACCTGATGCACCCGATCCACTGGGCCGTAGTGGACCGCTGGTTCGATCCCGAGTGCCCCGAGGTGATCGTCCGGAATCCGGTGTGTCACAGCTTCTGCGCGATCACCGACGCGGTGCTGAGCTGAATCCTGCTAGAACCCCGCAGGCAAGATGTTTGGGTTGGTCGTCGTCGGTGGCTCCAGCGCGGGGAGCTCGCCTTCGCCGTCCAGTGTGTGAACTCGCAACTGCTGCGACCACGGATAGTGCAGGCTGAATGCGACCAAGCCGGTGCGCTCCGCCGCGGGAAGGTGACACATTGCCAGCACTGTTTCGGCCAGGTATTCCACCGATTCGGTCGGGAACGAGTCGGGAATCAACTGGGCCGCACCGGGTGTCCGAACCGCCGTCGATGGGCCCACGCAATTGACCGCAATGTTGGCGTCCAGCAGTTCCGCCGCGACACCCTGGGTGAAGCGGTGCAGCGCGGCCTTCACGGACCCGTAGAGCACGTCGCCCGAAGTCTTGTTGTACTCGCGGTACGGCCTCACCGGCGCCACCCCGGTCACCGACCCGATGTTCACGATCCAGCCCGCGCCTTGCTTGCGCATATGGGGCACTGCGCCTTTCGTCAGCACAAAAGGGGTGCGCAGGTAGTGCTCCACGGTACGGTCGAACGTCTCCAGGCTCATCTCCTCGATCACCGAGTAGTCGGCGAAACCCGCATTGTTGACCAGGATGTCGATCCGGCCGGTGCGGTCGAGCACCTGGTCGATCAGACCATCACGGGCATTGTTGTCTTCGAGGTCGACGGCCAGCCCGAACGCCGATCCCCCTGCGTTCTCGATCAGGGCAATCGTCTCGTCAATCGTCCCCGGCAGCACCGTAGCCAGCCCCGCCCGGGTGGACCGCGAGGGTGTGTGGTTTCGCGCCGTCACCGCCACCGTGGCGCCCTCGGCAGCCAATCGCTGCGCGATCGCCCGGCCAATCCCCCGGCTGCTGCCGGTGACCAAAGCCGTTCTACCGAACAATAATTGGGTCATCGCAACTCGAAGTGCTCTTCGATCGGCGCTCGGTGTTCATGCCAGAGGTCCACCAGCCGGTACGGAGTGGCCACCACGACCCGTCCCGAACCGGAGCGGTAATAAGTGTGCGCGTTCGGGGTGTGACACCACACCGTGCCGGCCATGGCCTCATCGATCGCGGACACATAGTCGTCGTAAGCCTGTTGTGTGACCTCCATCGTCCTCGCCCCGCGCAGCGCCATCAATTGCAGGCATTCGATGATGTAGTGCGACAGTACTTCCATCGAGAAATTAGCGCCGGCTCCGTGACCGGGACTGTAGTTCGGGGCCGAGTGGATGAACAGGTTGGGAAAGCCCGGCACGGTGCCGCCGCGGTAGGCACGAGGGCTGTCACCCCACTCGTCGGTGAGCTTGCGCCCGCCGCGGCCACGAATATCGATGGTAGACAAGAAGTCAAGGTGATATCCGGTGGCATAGATGATCACGTCGAGATCGATCTGCCTGCCGTCTTGGGTGACAATACCTTTGCCGTTGACCGCGGCCGGCTCACTGGCCTCCACATCGACGTGCTCACGGGTCAGGGCCTCGTAGTAACCACCCGGGTCACGGATAATCCGCTTGCCGTAGGGCGCAAAATCCGGCGTCACCTTCCTCGCCAGTTCAGTTCCCGAACCGAAAGTTGTGTTGATGTAGTCCATACACATCCGCAAGAGCACGTCGTTCGCGGGCGAGATCGAGAGATGCGTTTCCGCCCACTGAGGGTCACGCAGGATGACGGGATAGTTGTTGTCCGCCGTGCCCCAGTAGGACTTCAGCCTGTTCCATTTGGCGTAGTGCGGGACGTGACGGCCGAGGTATCGGCGGTACTCGGGAACGTCGTCGGTCAGCCGTTTACGCGGCGCCACCCAGTGTGGCTGACGCTGAAACACCGTGAGGTGCTCGACTTCGTCCACACAGGCATCAACGATTTGCACCGCTGTACAACCAGCACCGATGATCGCCACCCGCTTGCCCGCGAGGTCCAGAGATGCATCCCATCGTGCGGAGTGAATGCTGGTGCCTGCGAATGTCTCCCGGCCCGATAGCTCGGGCCAACGCGGCCGGTTGAGGTAACCTGCGGCGGTAATCACCACGCGCGAATGAGTGACGTCATGTTTACCGTCGCGGTCAACCGAGTGGATCTGCCAATGAGCATGGTCCTCGTCCCACCACAGCGCCGTTACCTCAGTGCCGAATCGTGTGTGCTCACGCAGTCCGTACTTGTCGGCCAACGCAACCAGATAGGCCTGGTACTCAGCGCCCTGCGGATAGTAGCTCGTCCATTCGGGATTCACCTCGCGCGACAGCGAGTAGTACGCCGAGGGAGTGTCGACTCCGATGCCGGGATAGGTCGTGGTCAACCAGGTACCCCCGACTTCGTCGTTGCGATCGAAGACTTCGTAGCCAGCCCCGGCTTCGGCGGCCGCCAGCGCAGCGATGATGCCGGCGAGGCCCGCACCGACGATGACCACATTCGTTGTCGCGGGGATCGGCACGTTTCGTGGCAGCGTCGGCCGTGAGAGTTGAAAGCCGCCCTGCTCGAGCAGCAGCGGAACGAACTCGTCGTCCACCTCCGAACCCAGCGCCAGCGGAAGCAGGCGCCTGAACAGGTCGGGGTCGTCGACGGGCGGAGCACTCGCCTGCCGGTTTTCGACCAGGGCGGCAACCAGGGCGCTCACCAATTCCTCCGCGGTGTCGTCATCGGTGACGCCGGCCCGCTCGGGCGGATCGGGGACGTGGGAGATCTTGGGCCCGAACTTGTCGATCACAGACGAGTCGCCGGTCAGCTGAGCCAGGATAGCGACCAGCACGCCGGGGTCGGCCTGACCGAGGTGCGTCCGCAGTTCCTCGAGATCGAGCGTGGCCGAGCTGGGAGGCGACGTCGATTCAGTGGCGGAGGTCATGGCACTGAGTATCGGGGCGTGTAATCGTGTTGAACACTGCTCTGTCTACTCAGCGGGAGGTGAGAAGCCCAGCCTCGACTATCTCGGCCTACCCTGCGACGTATGCAACGCGTGCATCCCTCGCAACTCGACGCTGTGATCGCAAAGGCACGCAGTCACACGCTCGGTGATATTCCGCGCCGGTCGGCCCGAAAGCATCCGGGCAAGCCCGCGATCATCGACGGAGGGGTCCTTCTCACGTTCGCTGAGTTCGACGCTTTGGTGGACAGGACCGCAGCCGCGTTGCACGACAACGGCTTTGCCCCCGGTGACCGCATCGCCCTGCTAGCGCACAACTGTTGGCAGTATGCGGTCCTGGCGTTCGCCACGGCGCGCGCCGGTGTGGTTTTGGTACCGATTAATTTCATGCTCACCGCTGAGGAAATCTCCTACATCCTCGGCCACAGCAGAGTGAGTGGATTCGTCGTCGAAGACGATTTGACGACCACCGCCGAGCGTGCGATGCAGCTCGGCGGGGTTGTCACGACCAGGGTGGCGCTGATGCGGGCGGGGCGCACGGTTCCCCCGGGTTGGGATGACTTCGCAGGGTGGTTGACGGCGAACACCACCCCACCGGACCTGAACGTCGAAGACGACCAACTCGTGCGGCTGATGTATACCAGCGGGACTGAGTCGCGCCCTAAGGCCGTGATGCACTCCAGTCGGAGCCTGATGTGGCAGTATGCGAGCACGATCGAGGCCGGCTCGATGTCGGGAGACGACGTCGAGATCCATTCACTACCGCTTTATCACTGCGCGCAGTTGGACAATTTCCTGGCCACCGACATCTATCTGGGCGCTACCAGCATCATCCTGCCGCGCCCCGAACCGGACGCGGTACTGCGCACCATCGAGCGCTATCAGGTAACCAATTACTTTGCACCACCGACGGTGTGGATCAGCCTGCTGCGCTGCCCGACCTTCCAGAAGGTAGACCTGACCAGTTTGTGCAAGGGGTACTACGGCGCCTCGGCGATGCCGATCGAGATCCTGCACGAGATCCGCCAGCGGCTGCCGCGTCTGCGGTTGTGGAACTTCTACGGCCAGACCGAGATGGCGCCGTTGGCGTCCGCCCTGGGACCCGACGAGCAGGATGCCCACGCCGGCGCGGCCGGACGCCCAGTTATGAACGTGGAGACGGTGATCCTCGATGACAACGACATCGCGCTGGGCACCGGTGCCGTGGGCGAGATCGCGCATCGCAGCCCGCACTTGATGCTGGGCTATCTCGACGATCCCGAACGCACTGCCGAGGCCTTCCGCGGCGGCTGGTTCCACTCCGGCGACCTCGGTTACTACGACGAGCACGGCATGTTGCACGTCGTGGACCGCAAGAAGGACATGATCAAAACCGGCGGAGAAAACGTGGCCAGCCGCGAGGTCGAAGAGATCGTCTACCGCCATAGCGGTGTCAAGGAAGTCGCGGTCTTCGGTGTGCCGCACCCGGTTTGGGTGGAAGCCGTGGTGGCGGCGGTGGTTCCGCGTGATGGCATCGGTCTCACCGAAAATGACATTCTGAACCATTGCCGCAAGCATTTATCCGGCTTCAAGACACCCAAGCGCGTATTCTTCGTCGATGCACTGCCGAAAAATCCCAGCGGCAAGCTGCTCAAGCGAGAGCTTCGGGATCGATTCGGTCTCGACGCGGCGGCCGGGAAGGCCGTGTTCCACTGACCGGGCATCCCGGTGTTTGCCTGACCACACCGGGAGTTGACTGATGCCATGAGCAACGACGTCACGCTGTCCGACCTGCAGGAGTTTATCGCCGGGTTTTGGTACCACTACGACGAGGCACACTATGACGAGCTGGCAGCATGCTACGCCGACAACGTGCGCTACGTGACCCGAAGCGATTCGGGCACAAGCCCATTCGAGGAGCTGATGTCGCCCGAATTGCACGGCCGCGCCGTCGTCATGGAATGGATGTCGGAACACCGCAAACAGAGTCCCTACCCGCTGCGCCACCACGCCACCAACGTGCACCGCACGGGTAGCGATGGTGACATCACCCACGCGCGGTTCTATATCTTCGTCAATCAGACCGCAAACTTCGTACCGTTCGCGGTGTCCAGCGGCGTGGCAAATGTCGGCGTGCGCCGCGGCGCCACCGGGCTGGAGTTCACCGAGATGGACATTGTTCTCGACACCACAAACTCGGTCTTGCTGTCCGAGCTCACCGCCAACAGCGCCGCTGGTTCGTGAGCGCTCGCGAAACATTCTCTGGCGGCATCGCCGTGATTACCGGCGCCGGCGCAGGCATCGGTGCCGGACTGGCTCGACACGCCAGTCGGTTGGGGATGACGGTGGTGCTGGCCGACATCGACGCCGACGCCATCGCGGCGCTGCGCGACGAGCTCTGCGCGGCGGGAGGGGCCGCGCTAGATGTTGTGTGCGACGTTCGCGAACCCGACGCCGTGCAGGCGCTCGCCGAACAGACCTACCGCGATGTCGGTGCGGTACGGCTGCTGGTGAACAACGCGGGGGTCGAACAATTCGGCTACCTGTGGGACACACCCGTTCCCAACTGGAAGCGCGTCATCGACATAAACATCAGCGGCGTCTTCTACGGTGTGCGGGCCTTTCTGCCCAAAATGATGGCCACCGACGAGCAGGCGTGGGTGTGGAATCTGTCGTCGGTCGGCGGGGTGGTGTCGATTCCTTTGCAGGCGCCTTACATCGTGAGCAAGCACGCGGTACTGGCGTTGACCGAATGTCTAAACCTTGACGTTCAATCAGCCGGACACGGCCAACACATTCACGTCCAGGCCGTCCTCCCTGGCGCGGTGGTGTCCAACATTTTCGAGTCGGCGGGCGGCGTCGACGCCGACGCGAGCGACCGTGGCGCGGCAGAGTCTCAGCGATCGGCGATGCTGGACATCAAGGCCGATGCCATGGATCCGCTCACCGCTGCAGAAGTGGTGTTCGAGCAGGCCGCCGAAGGCGGGTTCTATCTTCTTACCCAGCCAGACTACGTGGGGAATGCGATGCTCGAACGAGCCAATGTTCTTGCGGCACGATGCCCACCGATGCTGCGCACCAATCGCCGCTTCGATGCCACACAACAATGAGCACGCCGTCCCTTGACCCCGATGCCGCGGCCCGGCTGGCGTCCTTAGGCCGGGTCGCGCCGATGCGGCAACGAGGCCTGGCAATGGTGCGCGACGCCCTTGAGTCGATGCCGCTGCCACCGATGCCCGACATGGCCGAAGTGACAGAGCACGTCATCACCGGCCCCAACGGCGAGCTTCCGCTGCGCATCTACCGACCGACCCGCGACGTCGATGCGCCGGCTTTGGTCTATTTCCACGGTGGCGGCATGGTGCTGGGCTCCAACCATTCCTTCGAGCCGCTGGCCCGCAATCTCGCACAAGCGTCCGGTGCAACCGTCGTCGCCGTCGAATACCGTCTGGCACCAGAAGCCCCACCGCCGGCACAGTTCGACGACGCGTTCAGCGCGACCGCATGGGTCGCCGCGAACGCAACCGAATTGCGCCTGGATCCAACCCGAATCGGTGTAATCGGCGATAGCGCGGGTGGCACGCTGGCCGCGGCAGTCGCCCTGGCTGCCCGTGACCGAGGCAGCCCGCCGTTGTTCTGCCAGGTGTTGTTGTACCCGGCTGTGGATCGAGACATGACGGTGCCATCGCTCGCGGCGCTGGAATCGGCGCCCATGCTGAGCCTCGACGACATCCATTACATGCACGAACTGGCCGATGCGGGAACCGGGCCGCCCGATCATCCGTACCTCGTGCCGGCGTACGCCACCAACCTGTCCCACCTCCCGCAAGCCATCGTGGCGACCGCGGCGGTCGACCCGATCCGCGACTGGGGAGAACGGTACGCGGAGCGGTTGCGGGATGCCGGGGTGCAGACCACCGTCACTCGTTATCCCGGTGTGTATCACGGCTTTCTGATGCGTTCAGAATCGGTGGCGCGTGCCGGCCTCGCGCTCGCCGAGATCGGCGCGCTGCTCGGGGCGAAGTTCGCGCATCCACTCCCGTTTGACGCCCAGCAGGCGTTGGCGCACGCCTCAACCGACTCGAAAGGAAAGGTGATACAAGTTGACAACCGACGACCACCGTTCGGTCGCCGAAGATCGGGCAATTGAGCGCGCATTGATCCAACTCGCCCGGGCCATGGACGATCGCGATTGGGCGACTCTGGAAGACATCATCGCGGATGACGCCATCGGCGACTTCGGGAGCGGGCGTGTGGAGGGCAGGGCGGCGATCATCGACCTCATCCGCGGCTACCTCGACTGCTGTGGGCCAACCCAGCACCTCCTAGGCAATGTCCTCGTCGACGTCACGGGTGAAGCAGCGGTCAGCGTGGCGTACGTCCACGATCTGCACCTGTCGACCCGCGAGCCGCAAACCACGTTCCATACGCTCGGCGATTATCACGACCGGTGGGAGCGGCGGGATGGTGAGTGGCGGCTTGTCGAACGGATCAAGCGCAATCGCGCCACAGTCGGCTCGCTGGACGTTTTCGACGAGTGACGCCGCGCTTACCCTCCACCACGGCATGGCCGCAACGATTCTCGTCCACGTCGGAACCTTCGTCCCAATCACCGGACATAGGTGGCCCGTTGCCGTGCCAGTCCGACCAGGATCGATTGCAGCAACATGATCGAGCGCCATGCCGAAGGAGACCTCGATGCTGACCGACAAGCGGCGGACAGAGTTGTCCGATATCCTGCGCCCCGCCGCACCGCCCCGGGAAATCACTGACGTCTACACCGACGATCAGCGGGAACGGCTCCTCGACGTCGTGCGCACCGAGGGCCCATGGAAGCTGATCATCGCGCAACACTTCGCATCCGCCGACGAACTGATCGCCACCATGAGTGGTGCGTTCCCCGAGGGGTTCACGCCGTCGCTGGACCTCTTCCTCACCCCGACGTTCCGCGGCTACCTGGCCAACTACGGCGCGGCGCTGTACCCGCAACTACATGATTGCTTCTACAACGCGCGATTCCTGGAAATGGCCAAAAGCTACTGGCGCGCCGAGTACGCCAAACCGCAGCTGATGCTGTTCAATATCAACGGGCCGTGCGCCAATCGCGATCCGGGGCACCTGGATTCGCCGAGCTTCCGCGGCGTGCGGCACGAAAACGCGCCGACCTGGCTCACCAGTGTCATGGGCAAGTCCGGGCTTTTCACGGATTACCTGATCAAGATGGCGCAGGTAATCACCTGGTTTTCGCTGGATGGCAGCAGTGGCTTCACCTACTGGCCCAACGGGCCGCTCAAGGCGCCCAAGCGAGTCCTGCCGCCGATCAACAACCGCGGCGTTGTGGTGCAGAACGAGATGATGGTGCACCGCGGGGAGGCGAACGGCCCTCTTGACCAACAGATTCCAGCCGGCTTGTCCTTTGACACCGTGTTCACCGGTGATCCTGACGACCGCAACCACTGGCTGCTGAAGAACGGTGACGACGTGATCGCGCGCCACCACACCCAGGAACTGCGATTTCTGGTGCACTGGTCGGCCGAAGTGTTCTCGGATTTCGACGAGCTGAAGAAGAACATGGAGGGTTCCGACGACCTGACAGTGGAGCGGGCCATCGACATGATGGTCGACGACCTCAACGCCAGCGGGATCAGGATCGACATTCCCAGTGAGCCGCTGCACGACGCGGCGTTCATCAACGCGCTTAACGCCGCTTACGATCTGGGCGGACCCGCCGTCTATCCCGAAGAGGCGCCGATCAGCGCATTCGAGCTCGCATGATCGAAAAGTCACGCCCACTAACGCGTTTCGCGGATCGCCGGGTCATCGTCACCGGCGCCGGTTCCGGGATTGGACAGGCCACAGTGGCGCGGATCCTCGACGAGGGCGCCACAGTGGTCGCGTACGACGTCTCCGCTGACGGTCTGGCGCACACCGCCGCGGTTGCCGAAGACGCCGGCACGGGTGCGCGACTGACTACCGCCGTTCTCGATATCTCGTCGGAGGATGCCGTCGCGTCAGCGGTCAGCGCGGCCCTGGCCGAACTAGGCGGCCTCGAGGTGTTGGTCAACGCGGCGGCTATTCAGCGCTGCGCCAATACCCACGAGCACACGCTGGCCGACTGGAACGCCACCCTTGCGGTCAATCTGACGGGCACCTTCCTCATGACGCGCCAGACGCTGCCGGCACTGCTGGCTTCAAGCCGCGGCGTGGTGGTCAACTTCACCTCCACTGCAGCAACATTCGCCCACCCCTACATGGCGGCCTATGCCGCCAGCAAGGGCGGGGTGCTGTCGTTCACGCACTCGTTGGCGCTCGAATACTCCAAGCAAGGGCTGCGCGCGGTCAATATCCAGCCGGGCGGAGTCGCCACCGCACTTGCGTTGTCCACCCTGGACAAGATGCCGCAGGGATACGACCTCGGGCTGTGGTCCAAACAGACTCCACTGCTGCACGGCAGGGACACCGAAATCCTCGGGGATCCCAGCGCGGTGGCCTCAGTGATCGCCATGGTGGCTTCCGACGATGGCGCATTCATCACGGGCACCGAAATCCGCATCGATGGCGGCGCGCACGCCTGAGGACGGCTATCACTCGTGGGAAGTGTCGATTCATACGGGCCGGCTTCCGTCGGTTGGGTCTAAGGACCGAGGGAGTAACAGCTGTGGCGCACACGACCGATACCCACGAACGACTGACAGAGTCGGTGCGGCGACTCATCGACGTCACCATTCGCAGCGAGACCGACGAACGAGCTGTCGCGAAGGCGTTGGATCTCGTCGACCAAGCTGTCGAGTTATTGAGTACGCGTCTTATGCCTGGGTCATTTGGTGCGCGCACCAATTCCAAAGGCGAGAACGTTGTTTGGGGCAACGTGGCCGTCGGGCTGCGTAACCCGATCGCCCCGCCGCTGGTGCTCCGGCACGACGAGGCGGGCGGCGTGCATACCGACGTGCACCTTGGGGCCGGCTACGAGGGACCGCCCGGCCATGTGCACGGTGGCATGTGCGCTCTGATCCTGGACCATGTCCTGGGTGCGACGGCACATCGGCCGGGTAAACCGGCCTACACCGGCACCATCACCGTGCGCTATCTGCGCCCCACGCGGTTGGGCGCACTGCGTGCCGAGGCGCGGGTGGAGCGGATCGATGGCAGCAAGACGTATGCGACCGGCCATCTCCGTAACGGCGACGGTGTCACGGTGGAGGCCGAGGGCGTATTCATCACGCCGCGAGAACACCTCGGGCTGGGTGAGCCACAACCTGGACGCAGCTCGTGAGGCGTTGCGCCCGCCTTCGAGCGACACCATCCGCTGAGGAGGCACGAATCACTGTGCCGCGCCGGCTTCCTCGTCGACGACGGACAACTCTCCGTGGCGCACCGCGTCGAGGATCGACGCGCTCAGCGCCGAGCACACCAAAAAGACACCCCGACCCCCCGGTGTGACAATCTTCTGCGCGTCGGCACGCTCGGCACACCGGGCCATCGCGTCGGCGTTCCACTGCACACTGGTCTGATTCCAGCTGCTCTTGCGGGCCAGCACCCGCGCTCCACAGTTCCGGCACGCGACCGGCACCATGGGCATCTCGTCGAGCCGATTGTCTTCGCGCACCGACGATTCCAGCGTCATCAGGCCCGGGCCGCCATGTTTGCCTCGACCTCTTTCATCCAGGCCTCATAGGGGCGGGTGGTGTCGAGCTCGAACTCGAAGCGGTCCACCATATCCGGCTGCACGTCGGCGGCGTCGACATAGAACTGCTGATACCAGCGGCGCAGTTGGTAAACCGGACCGTCCTCTTCGACCAGCAGCGGGTTGTCGATGCGGGCCTTGTGCCGCCAGATCTCGACGTCCTGCTCGAAGCCGAGCTTGACGTAGTCGCCGAGGGTGATCGCGGTCTGCATTGCCTGGTCGTCGGGCAACGTATCCGACTTCTTCACGATGATGCCGTATTGCAGCACAAAGGAATTCGCATCGATCGGATAGTGGCAATTGATGAGGATGGTGTTGGCGTCGCCGTGCTCGTAGTGATAGGTCAGGTCGTCGATCATGAACGAGGGGCCGTAGTAAGACGCCACCGATGTCGTCCCCAGCATTTGCGAGCCGACGCTGCCGCCCATGTCGGGCCGGCTTCCGCCGTTCATGTATTGCGTCGCCACGTGCCCCTCGAAGATGTTCTTGAAGTGCGTGGGCAACGAGCCGTGGATGTAGAAGAAGTGCGCCATATCCACGACGTTGTCGATGATCTCGCGGCAATTGCTTCCCACAATCGTGGTGTACCAGTGCCAGTCGGTCCACTGGTCGCTGGTGGCGCCCTCGATGCGCGGGATGGTCACCTCTGGTGGCGGCGGTTTGCGCTCCGGGTCGTTCCACACGAACAACATGCCGTCCTGCTCCAGCGTGGTCCACGCTTGGGTGCGGGCCAGTTTGGGGGCGCGCCTGCTGTAGGGCACCTGCTTGCAGCGCCCGTCACCGCCCCAGCGCCAGTCGTGGAAAGGGCAGGCGATCTCGTTGCCCTTGACCTCGCCCTGCGACAGGTCGCCGCCCATGTGCCGGCAGTACCCGTCGAGCACGTTGATGTTGCCGTCACCGCCGCGGAAGACGACGAGTTTCTGCCCGAAGGCGTTGATCGCATGGGGCTCGCCGTCACCGAAATCCCTGATCAGCCCCAGGCAGTGCCAGCCGCGCGCGAACCGCCTCGGCGCGGCCTGTGCTTCGATGAACCGAATCTCGTCGGCCTCGGTCTGCGACGTCATGAGCCTGATTCAACTCCCCCGGACCGGTCCGCGGGACCCCCTTGTTCCACTCATCAGGACGGCTCTTCCTGCATCGCGGTGCCGCGGCCTACCGTTTTGGACGTGACGACGCAGAGCGCGACGATTCCTGCCGGACTCCCAGTGGCCGACACCGCCGTTGACCTGCTCGTCGTCGGCTCCGGCACCGGCATGGCTGCGGCGCTGGCCGCCCACGAATTGGGGCTGTCGGTGCTGGTCGTGGAGAAGTCGTCGCACGTCGGCGGCTCGACGGCCCGGTCCGGCGGCGCGCTGTGGCTGCCGGCCAGCCCGGTGCTGACCGAGGCGAATGCGGGTGACACCGCGCAGCGCGCCGCCACTTACCTGGATTCGGTGGTCGCGGGTTCGGCACCCGCGCCGCGGTCAACGGCGTTCGTCGCGCACGTGTCGGCGACGGTGGAGATGCTGCGCCGGATGACGCCGCTGCGACTGTTCTGGGCCCGCGATTATTCCGACTACCACCCGGAGGAGCCGGGCGGCAGCGCGGCCGGGCGCACCTGTGAGTGCCGCCCCTTCGACACCTCACTGCTCGGCGAGTACCGCACCCGGCTGGAGCCGGGCCTGATGGAGGTGACGGTCCCGATGCCGACCACGGGCGCCGACTACCGGTGGATGAACCTGGTGGCCCGGATGCCGCGCAAGGGAATTCCCGTCTACGGCAAGCGCCTGGCACAGGGCATGGGCGGCCGCTTGGTGGGCCGGCGCTACGCTGCGGGCGGACAGGGCCTGATGGCCGGGCTGTTCACCGGGGTGCTGCGCGCCGGCATCCCAATCTGGACCGGCACCACGCTGGCGCGTCTCGCCGGCGACGGCGACCGCGTGACCGGCGCCGTCGTCGAGCACGGCGGGCGCGAGGTGACGATCAGCGCGCGGCGCGGCGTGGTGCTGGCCACCGGTGGCTTCGACCACCGCATGGACATGCGGTGGAAATTCCAGTCGGAATCGTTGGGCGCCAACCTGAGTCTGGGCGCCGCCGCCAACACAGGCGACGGAATCCGCGCGGGCCAGGATATCGGCGCCGACATCGATCTGATGGATCAGGCGTGGTGGTTCCCCGCCGTCGCGCCGCTGCCCGGCAAGGCACCCGCGGTGATGCTGGCCGAGCGGTCGCTGCCGGGCTGCCTGATCGTGGACCAGCACGGCCGCCGATTCGCGAACGAAGCCGCGGATTACATGTCGTTCGGGCAGCGGGTGCTCGAGCTGGAACGCTCCGGCAGCCCGGTCGAGGCGATGTGGATCATCTTCGATCAGCAGTACCGCAACAGCTATGTCTTTGGCGCCGAACTGTTTCCGCGGATGCGCATCCCACAGGTGTGGTATGACTCCGGCATCGCGGTGCGGGCCGACAACCTCACCGATCTGGGCGCCAGGATGGGCGTTGGAGTCTCGGAGTTCTTTGCGACGATGACCCGGTTCAACCAAAACGCCGCTGCCGGCGAGGATCCCGACTTCGGCCGCGGTAACAGCGCCTACGATCGCTACTACGGAGACCCGACCATCAAGCCGAACCCGAACTTGCGCCCGTTGGTCAACGGCCCGTTCTACGCGGTGAAGATGGTGCTGTCCGACCTGGGCACCTGCGGTGGGCTGAAGACCGACGAGCGGGCGCGGGTACTGCGCGAAAACGGAGGAGCGATCGCCGGGCTGTACGCGATCGGCAACACTGCCGCCAACGCGTTCGGCACGACGTATCCTGGCGCGGGGGCGACGATCGCGCAGGGGCTGGTGTACGGCTACATCGCGGCCCGGGACGCGGCGGATCGCCGCCACCAGAACTAGCGGCTAGGCCGCCTCATCGTCGTCTCCATCGCGCAGCAGCTTTTCGGGGTGATGGAAGGTGTTGATGCGCGGTTGGCCTCGGTCCAAGTGTGGGGGCGGGATCCATTCGGTATCACCGTTGGCGCGTCTTCGGGTGCTCCAGCCGCGGGGTTGCAGGAGTCGGTGGTGGGGTCCGCAGGTCAGGGTGAGGTTGTCGATGTCGGTGGTGTGGCACTTGCTGTAGTCGGTGACGTGGTGGACTTCGCAGTAGTAGCCGCCGACGTCGCAACCGGGTGCCGAACATCCAAGGTCCTTGGCGTACAAAACGATTCGTTGGCCCGGGGAGGCGAGTCGCTTGGTGTGATATAGCGCCAGCGCCTTGCCCTTGTCGAAGATCGCCAGATAGTGATGGGCGTGGCGGGCCAGGCGGATCACGTCGCTGATCGGTAATCGGGTGCCCCCACCGGTGATGCCGTGCCCGGTGACCGCTTCCAGTTCGGTCAGTGTGGTGGTGACGATGATGGAGGCCGGCAACCCATTGTGTTTGCCGAGTTCCCCGGATGCCAAGATCGCGCGCAGAGCGGCATTGAGGCCGTCGTGCTGGCGTTGTGCGGCCGATCGCGGGTCGCGGTCGATGGCGTCCTGGGTGGGCGCGCCGTCCACACACGGCGCCTCATCGAACGGGTTGCACATGCCGGGGGCGGCCAATTTGGCCAACACCGCCTCCAGCGAGGCACGCAATTCGGGGGTGAGCCAGCCGCGCAATTGCGACATGCCGTCAGCCTGTTGCTTGCCCAGGGTCAGCCCGCGGCGGCGGGCGCGGTCGTCGTCACTGTAGCTGCCGTCGGGGTTGAGGCAGTCCGCCAACCGATCGGCCAGTGGAGTCAACTGATCGGGCCGGTACTGGGCGGCCAGGCGGGCCAGGTGGGCCTCGGCGTGCGCGCGGGTGTCGTCATCGATCCAGCCCGGCAGCCGGTGGTAGAAGCGGCGGATCACCGCCACATGCTCTATCCCCAGTCGTCCGGCGCGCTGCGCGGCGGCCGTGGCCGCCAGCACGGGCGGTAGGGGTTCGCCGGTGAGCGCGCGCCGCTCACCCAAGTCGGCGGCCTCACGCACGCGCCTGGCGGCCTCGGCGCGGCTGGTCAACGTCCAGTCGGCGATCGCATGGGAGAGTGTGCCGCCCAATTCCGCCGGCGTGGCCTCCTGCTGAAGCTGATTGATCAGCGGATATTCCCCGGCGGACAGACGGCGCCGCGCGTGCTCGTAGCGTCGCAGTAGCGCGAGCCGCTCCCGGGAGTGCAGCATCTGGGAGTCGAGCCCGATCACGGTGTCGACCGCGTCATCCAGGGCATCGAAGGCCGCGGTGATCACGTCCCGATCGATGAAGCCACCCGAGCTCATACCCCGAAACTATCGGAGCCCACCGACAAAAACCGTCACCCAGAGACTACTGAAAAGCAAGTGACACAAGTGATTTCGCTATGCGTTTTCGCTGTCCATAATCACTCGGGGTGGGATCCCCAGGCCGGCGCGGCACGCGAAACCGGTCGCCACCGTCAGAACTAATCCGCTTCGCGCTTGGCCTGAACCTGCTTTTCGACCTCACGCCAGTAACCGGGTGTCGGGCGAGGCTTGCCGAAGCCACCCTTCGCTGCGCTCTGCAGGATGGCGTCGGCCTCGTCGATCTCCTTGATCATCTCCAGCGCGAATTCACGCTCGGCGGCGTAATACTTGGCCGCCCAGCGCAGCGCGAGCACCGAGTAGGCCCACGCGGGTTCGGCTTCGGCCCCCTCGGCGTCCTCGACCGCCTTGCGATGCTTGGCTTCCGAAGACGCCACATGCTCCTGCAGTAACTCCTTGAGCCGACTCGGGTTACTGAGGTGCCCGAACGTAACGCGCAGCAGCACACTGTGCTTGAGCACGGGGGGGTCCACCGGTGCGTGGTTGGTCCACTCGGTGACGGCATCCATCCCCGCCGGGGTGATCTTGTACAGCCGGCGGCTGCGGGTGCCCTCGTCGCGCTCGACACGCGAGGTCACCAGTCCCAGCGATTCCAGCTTCTTCAACTCGGTGTAGATCTGGCTATAGGACGGGCTCCAGTAGTAGAGGTCGACACTCCAGTCGATCCACTTCTTGAGGTCGTAGCCCGAGACTTCCTCTTCGTAGGACATCATGCCCAGCAGCGCCCAGCTGGTGGCGGCAAGCGCCGCGCTGGTCGCCTTTTGGCTGGCAGGGTCCGTTTCGGAGTCCACGTCGCCAGGTTAACAACACCGAGCCCTAGATTGGGGGACATGGACCGCTGGCTGGGACGCCCGTGAAGTTCGCCTTTCCCGTTCCCCACCTGCTGCGCCTCAAGGCGATTACCCAGCCCTGGGAGGCGGCCGTCACCGGGCCCGAACAGCGCCGCATGATGCAATGCGCCGACCGGTGGGGCTACGACATGATCGCGGTGCCCGAGCATCTCGTCATCCCCGCCGACCACGTCGAGTTGTCCGGGTCGCACTACCTGCACTCGACGACCGCCCAGGCCTTCATCGCCGGGGCCACCGAGCGGGTGGCCATCAACTCCTGCGTCACCATCCTGCCGCTGCAGCATCCCATCGTGCTGGCCAAAGCGCTGGCCACCGCGGACTGGATGAGCGGCGGCCGGATGATGGTGACGTTCGGGGTGGGGTGGCTGGCCCGCGAATTCGAGCTGCTCGGAGTTCCTTTCAAGGAAAGGGGTCGCATCGCCGACGAGTATCTGGCCGCCATCGTCGAATTGTGGACCAGTGACTCACCGCGATTCGAAGGCCGGTATGTGTCGTTCGCCGACATCGCCTTCGAGCCCAAACCCGTTCAAAAGCCCCATCTTCCGATCTGGATCGGCGGGGACGCCGACGCCGCCCTCCGCAGGGCGGCCACCTTCGGGTCCGGGTGGTGGCCGTTCCTCACCCAGCCAGAAAAGATCGCCGGGAAACTCGACTACATCAAGTCCCAGCCGGTCTACGACGGGCGGGAATTCGAGGTGATGCACGGGTTGGGCACCAACCGGGTCGGCGAAGGACACGTCGCCCGCCGCGCGAGCGACCGCCCGGGCATGAGCGCCGCACAAATCGTCGACCGGTTGAACTGGCTTGCCGAGCAGGGCGTGACCGTGACCGCGGTTCCGGTTCCCTCCGTAAGTGGTGTGGATGAATACCTCGATTACGCGCAATGGGTCATCGAGGAGATCAAACCCCAGGTGTCCTAGCGAATCTGCAGTCCGCGCCGGCGCACCCAATAGACCGCGGCGATGCTGCCCGCGACCCACACGCTGGTGGCGATGGCGAGGTGGACGAAACTTTTGGTGTCGCGCCCGAACACCGGCCAGATCAGGGCGGGCGCGTGCTGCCACAACACCCGGTGCTCCACACCGTTCATCGGATCGGCCACGTAGTACAGCGCATAGGGCAACGTCAGGGCCAGCACCCAACTGCGGGTGCGGCGCAGATCGCCGCGCTGGCGCCAGCGCCGAAGCAGCGGCTCGACACTGACCGGGTGCAGCACCGAGATGAAGTTGCCGACACCCAGCCAGGACACGATGGGCACCGCGACGGTGGGGATCGTAATGCCAAGCCGCGCCGGCGTTTCCAGCCACAGCGTCAACGCGACCGCGGTGGCCAGGGTGGGCAGGCCGACGATCGCGAGCAGGGCGAGGTTCTTGATCAACAGGATTCGCCAGAATGGCACCCCGTCCGATAACCCCCGAAGGATGCGGTAATGGTCGGCGCCCAGGAAGTTGGTGGTGGTGACATCGGCGAGGACCCACGAGGAGAAGTAGGTGCCAACCAGGATCACCCAATCGTGGTGACGGCCAAGAGTCAGCGGCTGCACCAGCAACCAGCCGGCGGCGAAGATCACGTTGGCCACCACACCCATCAGCCAGGTGCGGGGCCGGGTGAACGACCACCGGATCTCGGCGACGATCGCCGGAATCAGGCGCTTCTCGAAGTCCTTGGCGGCACGCCGGGACGCGGCGGGACGCGGGGCCGACGCACGCACCACGGTGCGCAGCGCGGCCCTCACCCGCGGATGCGCCGACGCCCCTGCCTCCCCCAGCTCCGGGCCATCGATTCTGCGCGAGACGATCAACTGACGTGCCCCCCTCGCTCTCGGTCGGTCAACTGCTCGCCCGTTATGTACGCAGGGCAGGATAACGCCATGGACCGTAAGCGTGTCATCGTCGCCGGGCTCGGGGACTCCGGCGTCCTCGCGGCGATCCGGCTGGCCCGGCACGCCGACGTCGTCGGGATCTCGGCCAAACCCGGGCTGGTGAGCGGCCAGGAACTCGGTGTCCGGCTCTCGCGTCCGCACGATTGGGCACGCGATTACTGGATCCCATTCGACCGGTTCCGCCGCCTCGACGGCGTCGGCATCGTGCAGGCGACGCTGACGGGAGTGGACCTGGCCGCCCAAACCGTCTTCGGCCGAAGCGAAGACGGCACGACCATCACCGAGCCGTACGACGCTCTGGTCATCTCGACCGGGGTCAGCAACGGCTTTTGGCGCCAGCCGACCCTGCAGACGGCCGCCGAGATCGGCGCGGGACTGCGCGCCGCGCACGACCGGCTGGCCGCCGCCGCGTCGGTGGTCGTGGTGGGCGGCGGGGCCGCCGCGGTCAGCAGCGCGCTCAACATGGCGACCACGTGGCCGGACAAGCGGATCGACCTGTACTTCCCCGGCGGGTCCGCCCTCGAGGGACACCATCCACGGATCTGGCAGCGGATCCATGGCCGGCTGACCCGGCTGGGCGTCGGCGTGCACCCGGGACACCGCGCGGTGGTGACCGACGGATTCGCGGGCGACGAACTGAGCAGCGGACCGGTCTACTGGAGCACCGGGCAGCCCCCGGCCGACGCCGACGCCGTGCTGTGGGCGATCGGGCGGGCGCGGCCCAACACCGAGTGGCTGCCGCCGGAACTGCTCGATGGGCTGGGATTCGTGCGCGTCACGCCGGAGTTGCGGGTGCCCGGCCACCCGGGCGTGTTCGCGGTAGGCGACGTCGCGGCGACCGATCCGTTGCGCAGCTCCGCCCGTAACCGTGGCGACGTCCTGGTGGCGCGCAACGTCCTCGCCGACTTCACCGGCCGGTCCCTGCGCACCTACCGGGCACCGACGCGGCGGTGGGGCTCGCTAGTGGGCATACAGCCCAACGGGCTGGAGGTGTTCCTGCCCACCGGCCATGCCTTCCGCTTCCCGTCCTGGTCGGTTGAGCGCGTGGTGATGCCGTGGATCGTGCGTTGGGGCATGTATCGAGGGGTGCGCCAGAACGACCCGCTGGGGTAAGGAGCGAGCCGATGCAATGCCGAATCTTCGCCGACCCCAGCAACGGTGCGACTTACCAGGAGCTGGCCGACTCCGCGCGGCTGGCAGAGCAATTCGGCTACGCCGGATTTTTTCTGTCCGATCACTACCACCCGTTCGCCGGTGACGGCCGGCCCGGGCCGACGGACGTCTGGACGACGTTGGCCGGGCTGGCGCGCGAAACCGCACGCATTCGGCTCGGGTCGTTGGTGACATCGGTGACCTTCCGCCACCCCGGACCGCTCGCGATCGTGGTGGCGCAAGTGGACGAGATGAGTGAGGGGCGCATCGAATTCGGCCTCGGCGCCGGGTATTTCGAGCCCGAACACGTCGCATACGGGATTCCGTTCCCGCCCGTCGGGGAGCGTTTCGACCGGCTCGGCGAGGCGCTGGAGCTGATCACCGGGCTCTGGGAGACCCCGGTGGGGCAAAGCTACTCCTTCACCGGCCGGTGCTTCCAGTTGCGCGATGCGCCGGCGCTGCCCAAACCCCGGCAAAAGCCGCGCCCGCCAATCATTCTCGGCGGCATCGGGACAAAGCGCACCCCCGCGTTGGCGGCGCGGTTCGCCGACGAGTTCAACCTGCAGACCAGCCGTCGTCGCGCGCCGGGCGACCAGCGCAAGAGCGAACTCAAAAGCCCGGCGCGCCAGATCGAGCTGGTCCGCGCGGCCGCCGCGGACATCGGCCGCGACCCCGCCGGCATCGCCTTCTCGATGACCGCACTGGTCGGTGTCGAGCACAGCCGCGAACAGGCCACGGCCGCAATCGATCCCGCACACTTCGCGTCACAGACGTTCGACGGCACCACATTCTGCGGCTCTGTCGCTCAAATCATCGACGCGCTGGGCCGCTACACCGAACTCGGCATCTCCCGGCTCTACGTGCGGGCCCCGACCAACATGGCGAGCCTGGCCGGGAACTTCGAGTTGCTGGCCGCCGACGTGCTCCCCCAGCTCGCGAGGTTGTGACGTCGCTTGGCGTTTCGGCGATCAGCTGCAGTTGAGCAGCAGCATGAGCCCGTAATCCATGTGGATTTGTTGATGGCAATGCAGCAGGGAAAGGCCGGGCTGGTCGGCGACGAAATCGATCTCCATGCTCTGGTAGCCGCCGAGCAAGGCGACGTCCTTGCGGACGCCGGCGGTCGGTGTCCCGGCGAACCGGGCGATTTCGAACGTGTGACGGTGCAAGTGCATCGGGTGCAGGTCGTCGCTGGCGTTGTGGAACCGCAGCCGGTAACGCCTACCGCGCTCGATGTCCAGCACGGGCTTGTTGGTGTCCATCGCAAAGGGCACACCGTTGATCGTCCAGACGTTGAACCCGTTATCCGCGGCGTTGCGTTTTTCGATCAACATGTCGATGGTGCGGTCGGGCAGTTGAACGTCCGCCCGCTGGGGTGTGCCGAACAGGCGGTAATCCCACGTGAAGGGCGGGGGCGCTGCCCATTGCGGATCCCCGCCGCGCCCGGCATATTCGACGACCACGCCCATGCCGTGGCCGCGGTCGTCGTCGGACAGATCGCCCAGCACCCAGACACCCGGACTGGCCATGCTGACAATGGCCGAGATCCGTTCGCCCGCCCCGAGCCACAACACCGGCACGGCGGCCCGCGTGGGCACCGGGTTCCCATCCAGCGCGACGATGGTGAAGGTGTGCCCGGGCAGGGCCAAACTGCGTGTCTCGGTCGCGCTGCCGTTGAGAACATGGAACAGCACCCGCTGACCGGCCTGCACGCGGATGGGATCGCCGTGGCCCAGCATGCGCCCGTTGATCGCGAATGCCCCGTACCCGACCTCGTTGCCGGGTGCCTCACCACGAGCCAGCGAGGCGGCCATGGCCGACTCGCCTCTCTCCCTGAGATCTCGGTCCTGCTCACCGGCCAGAAAGTCACTGGCCATGTCGCCCCCGCGACTGAAGGCGGGTTCAAACTCCTTGAGCGTCAAGAAGATTTCCTGATCGTATGCACCGGCGTCCTGCGCGGGCTCGATGTAGACCGGACCGACCAAGCCCGTGTACTGGCCGCGCGAGAGATCGGCACGCGGGACGACGTGGGTGTGATAAAAGCGCATGCCCGCCGGGCCGGGAACGAAGGAGATCCTGCGCATTCCGTGTGCGGGTATGTCGGGGGTGCCCTCTTCGGCGGCGCCGTCGACGTCGACGCCGACGTGCTGGCCGTGCCAGTGCAACTGCTCCGGGAACTCGGTGTCGTTGAAGACGTCGACCCAGGTGCGCCGGCCTTCCTTGAACCGCAGCAGCGGGCCGGGAAATTGACCGTTGTAGGTCAGGGTCGACACGATCCGGTCCGGGGCCAGTTCGACCTTCCCGGAGCCGATCCGCAACGTGTAATCGGGTTTGCCGCCGGGTGGGCCCTGAGGCGACGGGCGCGAACACGCGGCCCCCGCCCCGGCACCGGCACTTCCCACCGCGGCCGTCAGTGCGACCCCGGCCCACTTGCCGAACTGACGCCGGTTGAGCGCCATCGTCAGCGCCCGACCGTACGGGTGCCCGAATCGGGCACAAAGAAGTCGATGCGGCGGCTCAATTCGCCTGCCACGCGGCGAAATTGCGGGTAGCCGGCACCGGCGGCCGACGGATCGGGCAAGCTCCAATGCATCGTGGTGGCCAGGTCGTGGTCGCTTGCGTACTCGCGCACCTTGTCACACAGCGTGATCACGCAGTCGAAGCGGCGTCGGGAAACCGCGGCCAGGGATTGGGGCCGGGTGCCGCTGAGGTCGATGCCGTATTCGTCCCGCATGACCCGTATAGCGTTGACGTGCAGCTGTGATTTCGGATGACTGCCGGCGCTCGCCGTCCGAATGCGGCCCTGGCCGCGTTTCTCGAGCAGCGCCGCGGCCATGGGTGAGCGCGCGCTGTTGCCGGTGCACAAGAACAACACCGACCGAGGTGCCGCCCCGGTGCAGAGCCCGGGCGCCAACGCCGGATGCAGCGCGGCGGCGGCCGAACGAAATGCCTTGGCGCAGTTCGTCAGGTTCAACCAGTAGTAGGTGTCGCGGCCATCAAAGCTGCTGCGTCGCGCATCGACGAGTCCGGCCGAACGCAACAGCCGCAGGTGATACGAGACCAGGTTCTGCGGCTCGCCGACGGCGGCAGCCAATTCCCGCACCCGGTGGTCCCCGGATGCCAGTTCGGTCAGCAGCGCCCACCGCAGTGGGTGCGCCGCCATCCGCATCAGCGGTGGAACGTCCGCCCGATCGGCCGCGGCCATACTTCGGCACAATACATCAAATTGATTTGATAGGTTAGCGGTGTCCGACCAGTTGTGTTCTGACCTCTGACTTTTGAGGAGACCCAGTGTCCGGAAGCACCCGATGAGCACCCCGCCAGCCGGCGGCGAATTGCGCCGGAGCCTCGGTGTTTTCGACGCGGTGGTGATCGGGCTGGGGTCGATGCTCGGTGCCGGCATTTTCGCGGCGCTGGGTCCCGCCGCGCGTGCTGCCGGCTCGGGACTGCTGCTGGGCCTGGCGTTGGCCGCGGTGGTGGCCTACTGCAACGCCACCTCCTCCGCGCGGCTGGCGGCGCGCTACCCCGCCTCGGGCGGCACCTATGTCTACGGCCGACAACGGTTGGGAGACTTCTGGGGTTACCTGGCCGGGTGGGGCTTCGTCGTCGGCAAGACCGCGTCGTGCGCGGCGATGGCGTTGACCGTCGGCGTCTATGCGTGGCCGGAACAGGCTCATGCGGTGGCCGTCGCGGCGGTGGTGGCCCTGACCGCGGTGAACTACGGCGGCGTGCGAAAGTCGGCCTGGCTGACCCGCATCATCGTCGCCGTGGTGCTCGCCGTGCTGGCCGCGGTGGTGGTCGCCGCGTTCACCTCCGCGGCGGCCGGCGCCGTTCAACTCCGCCCGACCGGCGCCACCACCGGGGGCGTAGTGCAAGCCGCCGGTCTGCTGTTCTTCGCTTTTGCAGGTTATGCGCGCATCGCGACGCTGGGTGAGGAGGTGCGCGACCCGGCTCGCACGATCCCACGGGCGATACCACTGGCACTGACCATCACCCTGACCGTCTACGCGCTGGTCGCGGTGGCCGCGTTCGCCGTGCTGGGGCCGGGCCGGCTGGCCCAGACCGCCGCCCCGCTCGTCGAAACGGCCCGCGCGGCGGGCGCGGGCTGGCTGGTCCCCGTGGTGCGGGTGGGCGCGGTGATCGCGGCACTGGGCTCGTTGCTCGCATTGATCCTCGGCGTCTCGCGCACCACGCTGGCGATGGCGCGCGACCGCCATCTCCCCCACCCGCTGGCGGTCGTGCACCCGCGCTTCCGGGTGCCTCACCGGGCGGAGCTGCTGATCGGCGTGGTCGTGGCGATTCTGGCCGCCACCACCGATCTTCGCGACGCCATCGGGTTTTCCTCGTTCGCCGTGCTGATCTATTACGCCATCGCCAACGCCTCCGCCTTCACCCTCGGCCCCGATGAGGGTCGCCCACACCGCGCCATTCCGGTGATCGGGCTGCTGGGCTGCCTGGTGCTGGCGTTCGCGATGCCGCCCGGTTCGGTGCTGTCCGGTGTGGCGGTGCTGGGCGTCGGCGTCGCCGCCTACCTGATTCGGCGCTTCCTTGCCCCGACAGGGTTGCGGCACAACCGGAATCGCGCCTGACCTCGGCGAAAATCACCGAGATCGGTCGCGCACCGCCAGCGGGCAAATTCGCGGCGACGCGATTCCCCGCGGGCCGAACGGGGAAGACTGACCGGATGTCCGACCCGGGAACCGAAGCATTCGACAAGCTGGTGGCGCTGCTGAACTATCCGATGTTCGTCGTCACCACGCAGGCCGACGGCACCCCGGCCGGCTGCCTGGTGGGTTTCGCCAGCCAGACCAGCATCCATCCGCCCCGGTTCATGGTCGGCCTATCCCGGCGCAACCACACCTTCCGCATCGCCCACGACGCCTCCCACCTGGCCGTGCACGTGTTCGACCACGACCACCTGGACGTGGTCGAACTCTTCGGCAGCCAGACAAGCGACAAGGTCGACAAGTTCGACCGATGTTCCTGGCACCCCGGCCCCGAAGGGCTGCCCATCCTCGACGACGCCGCCGCCTGGTTCGTCGGCGAGATCCGGGAACGTTTCTCGCTGGGCGACCACGTCGGGCACCTGCTCGCGCCGGTGGGCGGCAGTCCGCCAAGGGAATTGGAGGCCTGGGTGTCGTTCGGCGACGTGCGCGAGCTGGAACCCGGCCATGAGGCCTAGCGCGTGAGCGAGTCGCCCCGGATCAGTGCCGTACCCAGCATCATCGAACTCGCGCCGTTCTACGCCGATCCCCCGGACGGCGTACGCGCCAACATGATCTTCAGCGCCGACGGCGCCGCCGCGTTCCGCGGTCGCGCCGGTCCGCTGTCCTGCCCCACCGATCAGCGGCTGTTGAACATCCTGCGCGGACTCGCCGACGTCGTGCTCGTCGGCGCCGGCACCGCCCGTGCCGAAAACTATGGCCCGGTACGGCTGAGCGATGCGGCGCGCGCCCGACGGCACCACGAAGGGCGGGCCGAACCACCCCCGATCGCCGTGGTGAGCCGCAGCGGTGAACTACCGCCCCGGCTGTTCAGCAATCCGGATCAGCAGCCGATCCTGGTGACCTGCGCACGAACCGCGGCACAACAGGATCCCGACGACGATCGGCAACACGTCATGGTCGCCGGGGAGGACTCGGTGGACGTCTCGCGTGCGGTCGCAATGCTGCGGGAGCAGGGCATGCACCGCATCCTGTGCGAGGGCGGACCGACACTGCTCGACGAGTTGGTGGAAGCCGATGCTGTCACCGAGATCTGCGTGACACTGGCCCCCAAGCTGGCGGCGAGCCAGCCGGTGGGCCAGCGGACACACCCGGCGGGGCTTCCCGCCCCGGTCACCATGCGACTCGAGCACGCGTTGGTCTGCGACGGCTACCTGTATTTGAAATATTGCCGATGAGCCGCGTAGGGCTCGCCGGAATGCGGGCGCGCAAAAGCGCTCAACATGCACCCGACGGCGCCTCTTCCTATGATGAAATTGCCCGGTTTGAAACCCGATCGAATCGCTTCCCGCGACATCGCTTGAAATTGATTGCCAGCCGCTTCCCCGATGCACACAGAATAGGATCACCCGCCAGGTGAGCAGTTCAGACCACGACCATGACTACCGTAATCTGGCGGTGAACCGACTGCGCCCCAGCGAAATTCAATGGGCACTGAACCATGACGCGGTGCACGGCATCGCCTACGCGTTCAAGAATCCCGTCGCGGTCGCAGACTCCATCGAGGATCCCGACGACGACCGAAAGACCTACCTGGTGCGGGTCAAGCGCGACGACCTGGCCAACGCGCTGGAAAAAATCAACGAATGGATCTTCGATAATCCCGGCCCGGCCGGGATGCAGGCCTACGGATTCGTCCGGGCGCTGTCCCGAGAAGGGCTCACCGAACGCGCCACCGGTGACGATGACACCCGTTAATTCCGCAGCGTCGAATTAGCTGGCTTTCGCTATTCGCCGTGCCCCGCGGTCGCGAAAACCTTAGCCTTATGCCTGCATGCCACCGCATACGCGGGTTCGGCGCAGTCGCCGGTCCGGTGCCGGCTCCGGCGGCCGGTTTGCGGCGCACGGCTGGCGGGTGAGGAGTCGGCGATGAGCGACGCGCAGGGGTCGCGGTCGGGGACGATGTTCGGCCCGTACCGCCTGGGGCGGCTGCTCGGCCGCGGCGGGATGGGCGAGGTCTACGAGGCCGAGCACACCGTCAAGCAGTGGACCGTCGCACTGAAGCTGATGTCGCACACGTTCAGCCAGGATCCGGTGTTCCGCAAACGAATGGATCGCGAAGCCCGCATCACCGGCCGGCTGTTGGAGCCGCATGTGGTGCCCATCCACGATTATGGCGAAATCGACGGCCAGCTCTTCCTGGAGATGCGCCTGATCGAGGGTGTCGACCTGGACAGCCTGCTCGAACGGGAGGGACCGCTGCCCGCGCCGCGCGCGGTGGCCATCATCCACCAGGTCGCGTCGGCCCTGGACGCGGCCCACGCGGCCGGGGTGACGCATCGTGACGTCAAACCGCAGAACATTTTGATCACCGGCGACGACTTCGCCTATCTGGTCGATTTCGGTATCGCCAGCGCCAAGACCGACGAAAAACTCACCCAACTGGGCACCGCGGTGGGGACCTTGAAATACATGGCGCCCGAACGCTTTTCCAGTGACGAGGTGACCTCCCGCGCCGACGTGTACGCGCTGGCGTGCGTGCTCTACGAATGCCTGACCGGGGCGCCACCGTACGGCGCCGACAGCACGGGCGTGCTGGTCACCGCGCACATGATGCATCCCATCCCCAAACCCAGCGCGCACGGCGCCGGCGTGAGCCCGGCATTCGACGCGGTGATCGCGGCGGGAATGGCCAAAGACCCGGGCGAGCGCTACCCCACCGCCGGCGCCCTGGCGGACGCCGCGCACAAGGCACTGACCAGCCCCGAACGCGAACGCGCCGCGACGATCCTGGAGCGCAGCAACACCGCGAGCGCCGAGGTCCCGATCAGCCCAGCCGCACCGCCGCGGCGCCGGCGCACCCGCTGGCCGGTGGTGGCCGCCGCGGCCGCCGTCGCCGCCGCGATCTGCGCCGTCGGCGTCTGGCTGGTGCTCAAACCGACCAGCCAGCCGCAGTACCGGACGAGCTCGGGCAAGACCGCGCCGCCGTCCACCGCCGCCCCGAGCGGCGACCAGGCGCGACTGATCAGCCTGCTCCCGCCGGGCTATCTGCCGGGCACCTGCACGCCGGCCAGTCCCGAGTCGGGCAGCATCTGGGTGCACGCGGTGGCGGTGGTGACCTGCGGACAGAACACCCAGCCCGGCGGTCCGGCCAGGGCCACCTACGGGCTGTTCGGAACGCCCGACCGGCTGAAGAAGGCGTTCAACGACGACGTCGGCAACGTCAGCCTGGTGAACTGCCCCGGCGAGGGGCGCTCACCCGTCAGCTGGCACTACGACGAGACCCCCAACGACATGGCCGGCCTGATCGCGTGCGGCACCTACAACGACCACCCGAACGTGATCTGGTCCAACGATGCGAGGCTCATGCTCAGCGACGTCACCGGCGATCCGGTCACCGTCGAAGACCTGCACACGTGGTGGGACGCGTACGGCTGATCGTCCGGCCTAGTCCGTTACCGGCTCCGAATCCTCTTGGCGCTCGGCGTCTTCCACGGTCAACGGCAACGCCAGATCCTCGAGCGGGCGCTGCTCGGCGGCGATGCCGAGCCACAGCTCGACCAGGCCGGCCGCGGCCATCACGACCGCCCCGATGAGGAACGACCAGACGACTTCGCCGCGCATGCCCGAGTTGATCAGCTGACCGAACAGCAGCGGGCCGGTGATGCCGCCGATCGCCGTGCCCATCGCGTAGAAGAACGCGATCGCCAGCGCCCGGGTCTCCATCGGGAAGATCTCGCTGACCGTCAGGTACGCCGCGCTGGCACCCGCCGACGCCAGGAAGAACGCGACGATCAGCACGCCGATGAAGGCCCAGACGCCGCCGGCCTGGGTGAGAAACACGATCGCCAGCGCAACCACCGCGACACCGGAACCGATATAGGTCAGCGTGATCATCGGCTTGCGGCCGACGGTGTCGAAAAAGTGCCCGAGCACCAGCGGGCCGGCGAAGTTGCTCAGGGCCCACAGCACGAAGAACACCGGCACCATGTCCGACGGCACGGCGTAGAACCGGCTGAGCAGCGTGCCGAGGTTGAACGTGACGCCGTTGTAGAGGAACGCCTGCCCGATGAACAGCGCCAGTCCCAGGATCGCGCGACGGGGATAGAGCTTGAACGCGACGGCGGCGATCTCGCGGAACGAGATCGCTGTGCGCTGGCGGATCCGCAGCGCCTTGCCCTGCGGTTCGGGCAGGGGTTGGCCGGTCTCCTGCTGGACCGCCTCTTCAATCTCGCCGACGATCTGCTCGGCCTCCTCGTCGCGGCCGTGGATGAACAGCCAGCGCGGGCTCTCCGGGACGTTGCGCCGCACCAGCAGCACGAAAATGCCGAGGATGGCGCCGATACCGAAGGCGAGGCGCCAGCCGACGTTGGGCGGGAAGTTCGTCGTGTTCAGCAGGACCAGCGCGCCGCCCGCACCGGCGGCCGAACCCAGCCAGTAGGTTCCGTTGATCACCAGGTCGACCCGGCCGCGGACCCGCGCCGGGATCAACTCGTCGATGGCCGAATTGATGGCGGCGTATTCGCCGCCGATGCCGGAGCCGGTGAAGAAACGGGTCAGGAAGAAATACCACGGGGCGAACGCGAACGCGGTGGCGACGGTGGCCACCAGATAGATCGCCAGGGTGAGGATGAACAGGTTGCGCCGGCCGAAGCGGTCGGTCAGGTGGCCGAAGAACAGCGCCCCCGAACACGCTCCCGCGATGTAGATCGCGGCCGCCATGCCGATCTGGGCGGCGTTCAGCGAGATGCCGCTGTTGTGCTCCATGAGCCGGGCCGAGACGTTGCCCACCATGGTGACCTCGAGCCCGTCGAGCACCCACACCCCGCCCAGGCCGACGACGACGCGCCAGTGAAACCGCGACCACGGCAGCCGGTCCAGCCGCGCGGGCACATGCGTCGAAATGGTCTTGGTTTGCGCGCTCGCACTCATGCGGTCTCCGTTCCGGTTTGACAGAGATTTACCCACTCGGCGCCCGTCGCTAGCCTTCAGCGCGGCATCGAACCGGTGCCGCACCCGCCGGCGTCAGCCACGATCGGACCGGGACTCCTCGGGGGTCCAGGCCTGCGGCTGGCCGGGGTGGCCGGGAAAGAGGAAGTCGATGAAGGCCGCGGCGGTGGGCTGGGGCTCGTGGTTGGCCAGCCCCGGGCGCTCGTTGGCTTCGATGAAGACGTAGTCGGCGCCGGTGACATCGGGCACCAGCAGGTCGATGCCGGTCACCGGGATGCCGATCGCCTCGGCCGCGGTCACCGCGACGCGGCACAGTTCGCTGTTCACGTTCGCGGTGACGTCGTGGATGGTGCCGCCCTGATGCAGGTTGGCCGTGCGCCTGACCCGCAGCCGAGTCCCCTGCGGGAGCACGTCATCCAGCTTCCAGCCGGCCTCGGCGATCGTCGACTCCGTGAGGTCGTCGAGCGGGATGCGGGACTCGCCGCCGGTGGCCGCCGAGCGGCGCCGACTCTCGGCCGCGATCAGGTCCCGCACGCTGTGCTCCCCCGTGCCGATGATCTCCGGGGGCAACCGCAGCGCGGCGGCGACGACGCGGCCGTCGATCACCACCAGCCGCAGGTCGTCGCCGGTTACCCGCTGCTCTATCAGCACGTCCGGGTATTGCTGCCGGGCCCGCGCCAGCGCGGAGCTGAGGTCGTCGGGCCCGTTGTCCGGGAGGACCCCGACGGTGATGCCCTTGCCCTGCTCGCCACGCGTCGGTTTGACGACGACCTCGCCGACCTCCTTGAGGAAGGCGAAGTCACTCTCGTCGAAGGTGGCCAGCCGGGCGCGGGGCACGGTGATGCCCGCCTCGGAGACCAGGCGCCGCGTCAGCCGCTTGTCGTCGCAGCGGCACATGGCCACCGCGGAGGTGTACTCGGACAGCGATTCGCGGGTGATGACGCTGCGGCCGCCGTGGGTCAGGCGCATCTCGCCCGTCTCGGCGTCGAGCACCTCGACCCAGATCCCGCGGCGCAGCGCTTCGTCGGCGATGATCCGGGCGTAGGGGTTGAGGTCGTCGATCGTCTCGGGCGGCGGGGTGAACAGCGGCTCGTTGATCGCGTTCTTGCGCTTGATCGCCAGCACCGGGACGCGGCGGAAACCCAGCTTCTCGTAAAGCCCGATGGCGGCGGCGTTGTCGTGCGCCACCGACAGGTCCATGTAGGCGCGGCCCGCGCTGCGGAAGTGCTCGGCCAGCGCCTTTGTCAGGGCGCCGCCGACACCCGGGAGCCCGGCGGCCGGGTCGACCGCCAGCGTCCACAGGCTCGACCCCTCTTCCGGATCGTTGAACAGCAACTCGTGGTCGACGCCGGTGACGGTGCCGACCACGGCCCCGTCCTCGTCGCGCACCGCGAGCAGATACTTCACCGCCGGCACGTGCTGATGGTTGTCCCAGATCACGTCGACGCCGGCCGGAACCATGCCGCAGCGCACGTAGACGCGGTTCATGGCGTCGGCATCGATCGGGTCGTTCAGCGTGCGCACCGTCACGCCCAGCGGCGCCGGCGCCAGGTTCTTCGTCTCAGGGGTGAAACGCAGCCGGTAGGTGTGGCTGGGGTCGATGAACAGCTCGGTGGGCGCCTCGGCTACCACCACGTGCGACTCGCGCGCATAGATGCAGATGTCCCGACGCCCGGGCCCCTCGCGGCGCAGCGCCTCGACCAGTTCGTGGGAATTGGCGAAGGTCTGCCCGAAAATCAGCCGGCCCCAACCCAGTTCGAGCTCGACGTCCTTGGCCATCGCGTCGACCAGCTCTTGGGGCGAGGCGTCATGCAGACCGAGCGTGATCGCCTCGGTGTGGTCGCCGGACGGACCGACCATGGTCACGCAACCGGGCCCGTGACACCGTGACGCTGCAACCAGAGCTCGAGCAGGGCGATCTGCCAGAGCTCATTACCCCGCAGCGGGGTCAGTTTGCCGTTCGGGTTGGCCAGCAGCGCATCGACCGCGTCGGTGTTGAACAGGCCGCGCTCCTTGGCGGTGGGCGCGTAGAGGGCGTCGCGGACCATGTCGAGGTACGGGCCCTCGAGGTGGGTCAGCGCCGGCACCGGGAAGTAGCCCTTGGGGCGGTCGATGACCTCCGACGGAATCACCCGTCGCGCAGCCTGTTTCAGGACGCCCTTGCCTTCGTGCGCGATCTTGAGTTCCGGCGGGCAGGTCGCCGCCAGCTCGACCAGCTCGTGGTCGAGGAACGGCACCCGGCCCTCCAGCCCCCACGCCATCGTCATGTTGTCGACCCGCTTCACCGGGTCGTCGATCAGCATCACGGTCGTGTCGAGGCGCAGCGCGCGGTCGATGCCGGTCTCGGCGCCGGCCTGCGCGAAGTGCTCGGTGACGAATCGCAGGCTGGGATCGCCGGGCGCGACGATGCCCGATCCGACCAGCGCGTCGACCCCGGCGTCGTCGCGGTCGAAGAACGCGCCCCGGTACTGGGCGACGGCACCGTCCAGGGTCGCCGCGGCGGCCTCGCCCATCGGCGGGTACCAGTGGTAGCCAGCGAACACCTCGTCGGCGCCCTGGCCGGACTGCACGACCTTCACGTGCCGCGCCACTTCTTGGCTCAGCAGGTAGAAGGCGACGCAGTCGTGGCTGACCATCGGCTCGCTCATCGCGCCGATGGCACCGTCGAGCGCGGGCAGCATCCGGTCGGTCTCGATGCGGATCTGATGATGGTTGGTCTCGAAGCGCTCAGCCACGATGTCGGAGTACTGGAACTCGTCGCCCTTGACGCCGCCCGCCGACTCGAAGCCGATGGAGAAGGTCGACAGCCCGTGCTGGCCGGCCTCGGCGAGCAGGCCCACGATCAAGCTCGAGTCCACGCCCCCGGACAGCAGGCAACCGACCGGCACGTCGGCCACCAGGCGGCGCCTGACCGCCAGCCGCAGTGTGGACAGCACGGCGTCTTCCCAGTCGCGCTCCGACCAGTCGGCGCGGTCGGCGTGGCGGGTGAAATCGGGTGCCCAGTAGGTGGTGACGGTGCGCCTGCCGTCGGGCTCGATGGCCACCAGCGACGCGGGCGGCACCTTGCGGACCCCACGCAGGATGGTGTTCGGCGCGGGCACCACCGAGTGAAAGCTCATGTAGTGGTGCAGGGCGACCGGGTCGATCCGGGTGTCCACGCCACCGCCGGCCAGCAGCGCCGGCAACGTGGACGCGAACCGGATGCGGTGGTTGTCCTCGGTCAGGTACAGCGGCTTGATGCCGAGCCGGTCCCGGCCGAGCAGCACCCGCCCGCTGTCGCGTTCGACGATGGCGAAGGCGAACATGCCGAACAGATGGCTGACGAAGTCGTCGCCCCACCGGTGGTAGGCCTTGATCAGAACCTCGGTGTCGCTGTGCGAGAAGAAGCGGTAGCCGTACCCGCTGAGTTCCTGCCGCAACTCCTTGTAGTTGTAGATGCAGCCGTTCCACGCCAGCGACAGGCCCAGCTCCGAGTCGACCATCGGCTGGGCGCCGGCTTCGGTCAGGTCAATGATTTTCAGGCGACGATGACCGAGCGCGACGCGGCCCTGCGACCAGGCGCCGCCCGTATCCGGACCCCGTGGTGTCAGCACCGCGGCCATCGCTGAGACCGCCGCTACGTCGGGCGCCTGCCCGTCGAGCCGTACCTCCCCGGTGACTCCGCACACGCCCTCGACCCTACCGTTGTCCGATTCGAAGCGCGCGTGAGTTCCGCCAAAGGCGCTGCAACGGGCCACGTACGGCGGCGATCGACGCATGGTGATCACCGCGATCGACGGATGTGTGAACTGGGTCGCACCGACGCCATGATCCGGCGAGAACGCTCATGACTTGGTGGGCGGGTCGTCGTCGCCGGATGCCGCGTTGAACCGTTCGTGCGGGGCAAGTTCGCGACGCCGCTCCGCACGGACCAGACGCCGGAGCTGTTCGCCGTACCTCTCGACCGAGTCGGCGGTCAGCATCTCGTTGTGCGTGCAGTCCACCTCGAACGTCAGGACGTCACCCGAGGCGTAGGGCTCCCACAAGCGGGCCAGCAGCGAACTGCGATCACTCTGATCCCGCACCGCCGAGAAGACGCTGAGGTCACCGTCGAAGAGCCTCGGTTCGTGGAGCCGGTACAGCTCGATGTTCTCGTTGAGGTTCCCGACCAGCAAATCGACGAGCTGTCGGTGGCGGGAGATGTCCACGACCCCCGACTCGCGCAGCAGTTCCGCCAGCTGCTCATCGGTGGGCGGACCGGTCTGTGCGCCGGTGCTGATGTTGTAGGCCCGCAACACGTCGTCGAGCACCTGCTGCTCGCTCAGCGCGTGCTCCGGCAGGGCAATGCCGTCGTCGATGCTGGGTTGCGCGTCGAGCAGGATCAGGCGCCCGATCACGCAGCCGCGGCGCTGCAGCTCGATGGCGATCTCGTGGGCGACGACGCCGCCGAACGACCAGCCCAGGATGTTGTAGGGACCGCCGGGATAGACCTCTTCGATCCGGTCGGCGTGCATCTCGGCCAGTTCGCGGATGGACCGCGGAGCGGTCTGGTCGGCCCGCCGGATTTGCTGGACGCCGAGGATCGCGCAGTCCACGTACTTTCCGAGAACCTGGTACGGCCAGCTCACCCCGCCCGCCGGGTGGATGCAGAACAGGGGCACACCGGACCCCTCCTTCAGGGTCTGCACCGGAACCACCTCGTCGGCGTCCGTCGCCTCGGCCTGCAGCCGCTCGCTCAATGCCTTGACGGTCGGCGCGTCGAACAGGGTGCGTACCGCCAGGTCAACGCCCAGTCTGGCGTTGATCGCGGCGACCACGCGCATCGCCGAGATGCTGTCGCCGCCCAGATCGAAGAACGAGTCGTCCACCCCGACCTGGTCGGCACCGAGGACCCGGGCGTAGATGTCCGCCAGGGCCCGCTCGGTGGCCGTGGACGGCGCCCGGTACCCGCTGCCGGTGTACTGCGCCGCCGGCAGGGCTCGCGTATCGAGTTTGCCGTTGGGCGTCAACGGGAGCGCATCGAGGGCGACGACCGCCGCCGGGACCATGTAGACCGGCAGCCGCGCGGCCAGCGCGGTGCGCGCCTCGCCCGGGTCGGCGGTCCCGGTGATGTACCCGACCAGACGCTTGACGCCGGGCCGGTCCTCGCGCGCGATCACCACTGCCTGGTCGACGTCGTCGAGCGCCGCCAACGCGGCCTGAACCTCGCCGAGTTCAATGCGGTAGCCGCGGATCTTGACCTGCTCGTCAGCGCGGCCGAAGTACTGCAGCTGCCCGTCGGCGCCCCAGCAGACCAGGTCCCCGGTCCGATACATGCGCGTTCCCGACGCCCCGAACGGGCACGCCACGAACCGCGACGCCGTCAGACCGGGTCGTCCGACGTACCCGGCGGCCACGCCGTCGCCGGCCACATACAGCTCGCCGACCACACCCGCGGGCACCGGCCGCAGCCACGGGTCGAGCACGAACAGGGCCGCGCCGTCCACCGGCGACCCGATCGGCGGCGTCCCGGAACCGCGCGTCAGCGGGGCGCTGATCGCCACGCACATGGTGGTCTCGGTCGGGCCGTAGGCGTTGACCATCACGCGGCCCGGCGCCCACCGGTCCACCACCTCGGCGGGGCAGGCCTCGCCGACGACGGCCAGCGCCATCGAGTCCAGCCCCTCGGGCGACAGCATCGCCACCGCCGACGGGGTCTGGGTCAGCACGGTGACCCCTTCGGCGACGAGCAGGGCTTGGAGGTCCTTCGGCGAGCGCGCCACCGACTCGGGCACCACGACCAGCCGCCCGCCGCGCAGCAGCGCGCCGAAGATCTCCCAGACCGAGACGTCGAAGGCGTACGAGTGACTCTGCGTCCACACGCCCACCCGCGGCAGGCCGGCGTCCAGGGACTCGAGCAGCTGGGTCACGCTGCGGTGGGTTATGGCGACGCCCTTGGGGACGCCGGTGGTGCCCGAGGTGTAGATGATGTAGGCGAGGCCGTCGGCCGGGGGTGCCGGCAGCGGCGTGGCCGCCTGGCCCTCGATCCGCGGGTCCTCGATGTCGATGACCGTCAGGTCGGTCCCGTTCAGCCGCGACCGCAGGCCCGCCGTGGTGACGGCGGCGATCGGCGCGGAGTCGTCGAGCATGAAGCGGATCCGGGTGCCCGGCGCCGCCGGGTCGATCGGCAGGTAGGCCGCCCCGGTCTTGAGCACCGCGAGGATCGCCACGATCGCCTGCACCGACCGCGAGAACAGCAGCGCCACAGACTCTCCGGGGCCCGCGCCCTGCTCGGTCAGCAGGCGGGCAAGCCGGTTGGCGGCCTCGTCGACCTCGCGGTAGGTCATCGACGTGCCGCCCCAGTTGACCGCCACCGCGTCGGGCCGGTCCGCGACCTGGGCGTCGAACAGGGCGGGAATCGACGGCAGCGCGAGCAACGGCCGGTCCAGCACCGCGCGGTTACCCATCTGGTCCAGGCGGGTGTGCTCCGGCGCGTCGAGCAGGTCCACCGCCGACAGCGGCCGGTCCGGATCGGCGGTCATCGCCAGCAGCACCCGCTCCAGCCGGTCGCTGAGCGCCTCGATGGTCGGCGTGTCGAAAACGCCGGTGTCGTACTCCACCCGCAGGCCCAGTTCCTGGCCGGACAGTGCCGCCTGCATGGTCAGCGGATAGTGGTTGCGCTCGAACATGTTGACGTCGGCGATCGCCAGTTCGTGGTCGACCGCCATCGCCGAGGCGTCCAGCGGGTAGTTCTCGTAGGCGAACAGGGTGTCGAAGAGCTTATGGTGACCGGTGATCCGGTGCATCTCGCTCAGCGCCAGGTGCTGATGGTCGAGCGTCTCGGCGTGACCGCGCTGCAGCTGGCCGAGCAGTTCGGTCGTGGTGGTCGCCGGCGTCATGTTGGCGCGCACCGGGACGGTGTTGATCATCAGACCCACCATCGATTCGGCGCCGACGACCTCGGCCGGCCGGCCCGACACGGTGGTACCGAAGGCGACGTCGTGCTGGCCGGTCAGCCAGGCCAGCAACTGTGCCCACGCACCCTGCAGCACGGTGCTGACCGTGGTGCGGCTGGAGCGCGCCAGCTCGCTGAGCGCCCGGGTGGTGTCCTCGGACAGGGCGAACGATTGCACGCCGCGGGCGCCGAACTCCAGCTGTTGCGGCGGCCCGACCAGCGTCGGGGTGTCGAAGCCGTTTAGCACCTCACCCCACGCCGCGCGCGCGGCGTCGAGGTCGCGGTCGGCCAGCCAGGTGACGAACCTGCGATACGGCGCGGGTGCGGGCAGCCGCTGCCCGGTGTAGCAGGCGAACGTCTCGTTCAGCAGGATCGGCACCGACCAGCCGTCCAGCACGATGTGGTGGATGGTGAGGACCAGCCGGTGCCGGTCGTCGCCCGTGCGCACCAGCGCGGCGCGGACGGCGGGCTGGTCGGCCAGGTCGTAGACTGCGGCGCGCTCGGCGGCGCACAGCCGCTGGATCTTCTCCTCGGGCTCGCTGCCGTTCGGCGTGAACTCGAGGTGCCGCCACACCATCGCGGGATTCGCCGGAATGATCTGGACCGGCTCGTCGAATTGGTCGCAGAATCGGGCCACCAGGTGCGGGTGCCGGCCGACCACCGTGTGCATTGCGTCGCGCAGCCGGTCGCCGTCCAGCGGACCGGTCAAAGTGAGATCCAGCTGCACGACGTACAGGTGGTCGTCGTTGCCCCGCGTGGTGTCGGCGTGGAAGAGCAGCCCCTCCTGCAGCGGGGTGAGCGGCAGCACGTCGGCGATCCGCAGCCGCCGCTCGAGCTCGTCGATCTGCTTCTGGTCCAGCCGGGCCGGGAGGATGTCCGACGGGGTCAGGCCGCCGCCGCCGGAGCGCACGTGGGCGCAGATGCCGGCCAGGGCCTCGAACCACAGCCGGCTCAGCCGGGTGACCTGCTCGCGGTCCAGCGCCGAGGCCGCCCACGTCCAGTTGGCGTGCAGCTGCGGGCCTTCCGCGGTGTCCATGGTGCCGGCGTTGAGGTCCACGGTGTGCATCAGCGGCATCGGCACCGCGGTGCTGGTGGCGGTGGCCGACGAGCCGTCCGCGCTGATCCGCCACAGCTCGTCGGAGAGCTCGGCGGCCGTACCGCCCAACCGGCCCAGGTAGTTGAACCCGATCGTCGGGTCGGCGCCGTCGAGGTCGACCTCGGTGTTCAGGTAGCGCAGCAACCCGTAGCTCAGCGGATCCGGCAGCGCGCGCAATTGCTCCTTGGCGTCCTTGATCAGCGCGCCCAGAATGGGTGCACCGGCGGTGACCTGCGCCCAGGACAGCCCGCCGACGTTCAGCGCCACCGGGTATTTGGTGGTGAACCAGCCCACGGTCCGCGACAGGTCCACGCCGGGGGCCAGCTCTTCGTGGCGGCCGTGACCCTCGACGTCGATGCCGATGGGGGTGCCGACGGCAACCTGGGGGCCCAGGAACTCGGCCCAGGCCAGCGCGAACCCGACCAGCAGGATGTCGTTGATGCCGGCGTGGAACGCGGCCGGCGCCTCGCCGAGCAGCGTGCGGGTGGTCTTCGCGTCCAGCGTCACCGACATGTTCTCGGCGGTCTCGTAGGTGTCGACCTCGGGCCGCACCGCCGGCAGGGCGGCCGGCGTCGCGGCGACCTGCCGCCAGGCGTCGGCCTGCGCGACCACGGCCGGCGACGACGCGTGCTCGGCGAGCAGCGCGGACCACCGGGCGAACGACGTTCCGCCGGGGGGCAGCGCGATCGGTTGCCCGTGGTGGTGCTGGCCCCAGGCGATGTTGAGGTCTTCCAGCAGCACTCGCCAGGACACGCCGTCGACGGCCAGGTGGTGAACGATCAGCACGAGCTGGCGGGTGGAGGCCACCCAGAGCGCGCTGAGCATCACCCCGGCGGCCGGGTTCAACCGCGACCGCGCCTCGATGACCGCCGCGTCGGACAGCTCGTCCACGGCGTGCACGCGCTGAGCCGCGTCGACCGAGCCCGGCTCGGGCACCTGCAGCGACCATTCGCCGGCGTCGTCCGCTGAACTGTCGACCCGCAGCCGCAGCATGGCATGCCGGTCCAGCAGGGCCTGCAACACCGTCACCACGTCGGCCTCGGTGACGCCGGCGGGTGCGGCCAGCACCATCGTCTGGTTGAACTGATCGACCGGGCCCTCGACGCTGCGCAGCCAGCGGATGATCGGCGTGGCAAAGATTTCGCCGACGCCCTCGTCCGCCACGCCGTACTCACCGTCGGTCACGCCCGCGACCCGGGCCAGCCGGGCCACGGTCTGCTCGGTGAAGATGTCGCGCGTGCGCAGCACCAGACCGGCAGCCCGCGCGCGGGTCACCACCTGCATCGAGGAGATGCTGTCGCCACCCAGGTCGAAGAAGGAGTCGTCGATGCCGACCCGGTCTACGCCCAGGACCTGGGCGTAGATGCCGGCCAGGGTCTCCTCGACGGGCGTGCCGGGTGCGCGATACCGGTCGGCGTCGCGGTATTCGGGTGCCGGCAGGGCCCGCACGTCGAGCTTGCCGTTGGGCGTCAGCGGCAGCTCGTCGAGCGCCACGATGGCGGCCGGAACCATGTAGGCCGGCAGGTGATCGGCCAGCCGGGTGCGGATCTCGGCCGGGTCCGCTCCCCCGGTGATGTAGCCGACCAGGCGCTTGTCCCCGGCCCGGTCCTCGCGGGCGATGACCACGCCCTGCTCCACGCCGTCCAGCGCGGACAGCGCCGAGCGCAGCTCGCCCAGTTCGATGCGGTAGCCGCGGATCTTGACCTGCTCGTCGGCGCGACCCAGGTACTGCAGCTGTCCGTCGCCGCCCCAGCGCACCAGGTCGCCGGTGCGGTACATGCGTGCGCCGGGCGCCCCGAACGGGCAGGCCACGAAGCGCGACGCGGTCAGCTCGGCGCGGCGCCAGTAACCGACCGCGACGCCGCCGCCGGCCACATACAGCTCGCCGACCACGCCGGGCGGTACCGGTCGCAGGGATTCGTCCAGGACGAACGCCGCGCCCCCGGGCACCGGGGAGCCGATGGGCACCACCGGCGATCCCGCCTGCAGCGGCGCGCTGACCGCGGCGTACACCGTCGCCTCGGTGGGGCCGTAGGCGTTGATCATCGCGCGGCCGGGGGCCCACCGGTCGACCAGCTCGGTCGGGCAGGCCTCACCGGCGACCACCAATGCCGCGGACTCGAGCCCCTCGGGCGATAGCACGTCGGCCGCGGACGGGGTCTGGCTGATCACGGTGACCTCTTCGACGATCAGCAGCGCGTGGAAGTCGTCCGGCGACCGGACCACGGAATCGGGGATGACCACCAGGCGTCCGCCCTGCAGCAGCGCACCGAAGATCTCCCAGACCGAAACGTCGAAGGCCAGCGAGTGCCACTGCGACCAGACGCCCTCGCGCGGCAGGCCGGACTCTCCCGACGCCAGCAGCTGCGCGACGTTGCGGTGCGCGACGGCAACGCCTTTGGGCACACCGGTGGTGCCGGAGGTGTAGATCAGGTAGGCGATGTCGTCGGTGTTCGGCGCCGGCAACGGGGTCGACGGCTGGGCGTCGACGGCGGGGTCGTTGACGTCGATGACGACGACGTGATGGCCGTAGAGCCGCTGCGCCAGCTCCGCGGTGCAGATGGCGACCATCGGCGCGGCGTCGGCGAGCATGAACCCGATCCGCTCGTCCGGCAGCCCCGGATCGATCGGCAGGTAGGCCGCCCCGGACTTGAGCACGGCCAGGATGGCCACGATGGCCTCGGCCGAGCGCGGGAACAGCAGCGCGACCCGCTCGCCGCGGCTGACTCCCAGCCCGGCCAGGCGGTGGGCCAGCCGGTTAGCGGCCTCGTCGAGTTCGCGATAGGTCCACGAGCGGTCGCCGCAGCGCAGCGCCACCGCGTCCGGGATGCGCGCCACCTGCTCGGCGAACAACGCCGGCACCGACGCGTCGGCGGTGGCGGGCGCGGTCAGCACCGCGCGGTTGCCGAGGGCGTCCAGGCGGGCATGCTCACGCTGGTCGAGCAGATCGACCGTCGACAGCGCGCGGGTGGGATCGGCCGTCATCGCCTCCAGGACGCGCTGCAGGCGCCCGATCAGCGTCCGGATGGTCTCCGCGTCGAACACGTCGGTGCGGAACTCCACCCGACCGCCGATTCCGGCGGGCTCGTTGTCCTCGGCCCAGCGCTCGGCCAGCGAGAACACCAGATCCATGCGGGCGACCTGGGTGTCCAGCGGTATCGACGTGACCTGCACGTCGCCCAGCGCCAGCCCGGCGCCCGGCTCGCTGTCCTGCCCGGCGAAGTTCTGCCAGGCCAGCATCACCTGCACCAGCGGGTGATGCGTCAGGCTCCGGGTCGGGTTGACCCGCTCCACCAGCACCTCGAACGGCACGTCCTGGTGCTCGAAGGCCTCCAGGCTGCGCGTGCGCACCCGGGTCAACAGCTCGGTGAAGGTCGGATCGCCGGCCAGGTCGACCCGCAGCACCAGCGTGTTGACGAAGAAGCCGACCAGGTCCTCGAGCGCGGGATCGCGCCGGCCTGCGATCGGGAAGCCGACCGCCACGTCGGTGCTGGCGCTGATCTTGGACAGCAGCACCGCCAGGGCGGCCTGCACCAGCATGAAGGTGGTGGAGTTGTACTCGCGGGCCAGCCCCGCGACCTGCTGCTGCAGGTCGGCCGGCCAGTCCACGTCGACGGCCGCACCGCGCTGGTCGGCGATCGGCGGGTAGGGCCGGTCGGTGGGCAGCTGCAACCGCTCCGGCATGCCGGCCAGCGCGTCCTGCCAGTAGGCCAGCTGCCCGGCGATGCGGCTGCCGCTGTCGGCGAGCTCGCCGAACTGGGCGCGCTGCCACAGCGTGTAGTCGACGTACTGCACGGCCAGCGGCTCCCAGTCCGGGGCGCGCCCGGCGCACCGGCTGGCGTATGCGATGCCCAGGTCGCGGACCAGCGGGCGCAGCGACCAGCCGTCCGCGGCGATGTGGTGCACCACGGCGACCAGCACGTACTCGTCGTCGTCGACGTGGAACAGCGATGCGCGCAACGGGATCTGGGTGGCCAGGTCGAAGGTCTCGCGGGCCGCGGCGTCGATGGCCTCGCGCAGCCGGCTCGCCGACCAGCCGCGGGCGTTGACGGTCCGCCAGGTCAGGTCGGCTTGCTCGACCGGGGTCACCACCTGCTGCGGCGTGTCATCGGTCGCGGCGAACACCGTGCGCAGGCTCTCGTGACGGGCCACCACGTCGGCCAGCGCCGCGCCCAGCGCCCGGACGTCGAGGCGTCCGTGCATCCGCAGCGCCGCCGCCATGTTGTACACCGGCGACGGTCCCTGCAGCTGGTCTAGGAACCAGAGCCGGCTCTGCGCGAACGACAGCGGGATGACCGCCGGCCGCTCGCCCGCCACCAGCGGGTCCAGCCGGGCGGTGTCCTCGCCGATGCGCGGCGCCAGTTGGGCGACCGTGGGCGACTCGAAGATGACGCGGACCGGGACGCCGACGTCCATGGCGCTGTTGACGGCCGCGATCACCCGCATCGCGGAGATGCTGTCGCCGCCGAGGTCGAAGAAGGAGTCGTCGACGCCGACGCGCTCGACACCGAGCACGTGGGCGTAGATGCCGGCCAGGATCTCCTCGGTGGGGGTGGTCGGCGAGCGGTACCCGGCCGCGGAGTATTCGGGGGCCGGCAGGGCGCGGATGTCGAGCTTGCCGTTGAGGGTCATCGGCAGCGCGTCGAGCATCACCACCGCCACCGGGACCATGTAGCCGGGCAGCCGTTCGGCCAGCTGCGCGCGGGCCGCGGCGGGATCGGCGGTGCCGGTGATGTAGCCGACGAGGCGCTTGTCGCCCGGCCGGTCCTCGCGGGCGATGACCACGGCCTGGTCGACGCCATCGAGCGCGGCCAGGGCCGAGCGGATTTCGCCGACCTCGATGCGGTAGCCGCGGATCTTGACCTGCTCGTCGGCGCGGCCGAGGTATTGCAGCT
Source organism: Mycobacterium senriense (assembly GCF_019668465.1). Taxonomy (NCBI): domain Bacteria; kingdom Bacillati; phylum Actinomycetota; class Actinomycetes; order Mycobacteriales; family Mycobacteriaceae; genus Mycobacterium; species Mycobacterium senriense. The sequence continues at coordinate 4,780,493 of NZ_AP024828.1, forward strand.
GGCCGTCCGGGCCCCAGCACACCAGGTCGCCGGTGCGATACATGCGCGTCCCGGGTTCGCCGAAGGGGCAGGGCACGAATCGGGTGGCGGTCAGCCCCGCCCGGCGGACGTACCCGTACGCGACGCCGAGACCGGCGACGTACAGCTCGCCGACCACTCCGGCCGCCACCGGGCGCAGCCACCCGTCCAGGACGAACAAGGCCGTCCCGGGCACCGAGGAGCCGATCGGCGGCGCCCCCGAGCCGGCGGCCAACGGTGTGCTCATCGACGAGAAGACCGTGGCTTCGGTCGGGCCGTAGACGTTGTGCATCGTCCGCCCCGGCGCCCAGCGGTCCACCAGCTCGGGAGGGCAGGGCTCGGCGCCGATCACCAGCGCCGCGGACTCCAGGCCCTGCGGCGACAGCATGCGCACCGCCGACGGCGTCTGGCTCAGCACGGTGACCTGCTCCGCGACCAGCAAGGCGTGGAATTCCATGGGCGAGCGGGCCACCGAATCCGGCACCACGACGAGCCGTCCGCCGTGCAGCAGCGCGCCCCAGATCTCCCAGACCGAGTAGTCGAACGCATACGAGTGGAACTGGGTCCACACCTGGTCGGCCGACAGCTCCACGCCGACGGCCGGCGCGTCGAACAGCCGGGTCACGTTGTGGTGGCTGACCGCCACCCCCTTGGGCATACCGGTGGTGCCCGACGTGTAGATGATGTGCGCGACGTGCTCGGGCGCCGGCGCCGGCAGGGCCGTGCGGGGCTGCCGCGCTACGGCGCGGTCGTTGATGTCGATGACGATCAGGTCGTGGCCGCCCAGCTTGTCCACCAGCGCCGCGACGGTGACCGCGGCCATCGGCGCGGTGTCGGTGAGCATGAAGTCGATGCGGGCCGCGGGCAGCGCCGGGTCGATCGGCAGGTAGGCCGCACCGGTTTTCAGCACCGCCAGGATGGCCACAATCGCGTCGGTCGACTTTCCGAACAGCAGTGCCACGGACTCGCCCGGGCCCACCCCACGCTCAATCAGCAAGTGCGCCAACCGGTTCGACTTCTCGTCGAGCTCCCGGTACGAGATGGACCGGCCCTCGAAGGTCACCGCCGCGGCGCGCGGACTGCGCGCCGCCTGCGCGGCGAACAGCGCCGGGATGGACGTCGGCGTGCTGGGCTGGGTCAGCACGGCCCGGTCAGCCCAGCCGTCCAGCCGGTTGTGTTCGGCGTCGTCGAGCACGTCGATCGAGGACAGTCGCCGCGCCGGCTCGGTGGTCATGACGACCAGCAGTCGGCGCAACCGCTCGATCAGCGTTGCGATGCGTGCCGCGTCGAAGACGTCGGTGTCGTATTCGACCTGCAGGCGCAGTTCCTTGCCGGGCTGGGCCTGCACTGTCAGCGGGTAGTGGGTGGATTCCCGCGTGGTGATGTCGGTGACGGCCAGCTCGTGGTCGGCCGACAGCGCGCTGGCGTCGATCGGATAGTTCTCGTAGGCGAACAGCGTGTCGAACAGCTGCTCCTGGCCGGTGATGCGATGGATCTCGTTGAGCGCCAGGTGCTGGTGGTCGAGCGTGTGGTTGTACGCGCCCTGCAGTTGGTCGAGCAGGTCGGCGGTGGTGGTGGTCGCGGTGATGTTCGCCCGCACCGGCACGGTGTTGATGAGCAGACCCACCATGGTGTCCGCGCCGACAATTTCGGCGGGACGGCCCGACACGGTGGTCCCGAACACGACGTCGCTCTGGCCGGTCAGGCCGCACAGCAGTTGCGCGAAGGCGGCCTGCAGCACGGTGTTGACGGTGGTGTGGCAGGAGCGGGCCAGGTCGGTGATGGACTGGCTGAGCTCGACGGGCAGCGCGAACGACTCGACGCTTTGCTGCCCCAGCTCGGTTCGGCCGTGGGGGCCGACGAGGGTGGGGCCGTCGAAGCCGGCGAACACCTCGGCCCAGGCGGTCCGGGCGGCGTCGAGGTCACGGGTGGCCAGCCAGTCGACGAAGGCGCGGTAGGGCGCGGCCGCAGGCAGGCGCTGCCCGTAGTAGCCGGCGAAGATCTCCCCCAGCAGGATCGGCATCGACCAGCCGTCCAGCACGATGTGGTGGTTGGTCAGCACCAGCCGGTAGTGGTCGGGTGCGGTGCGGATCAGCGCCACCCGGAAGGCCGGCTGCTCGGCGAGGTCGCCGCAGACGGCGGCGCGCTCGGCGGCGCACAGCCGCTGAATCCGCGCGTCGGTGTCGGCGTCGCCGTCCAGCTCGAGGTACTGCCAGGACGCGGCGGGGTCGGCCGGGATGATCTGGACGGGCTCGTCGAACTGGTCGCAGAAGCGGGCCACCAGGTTGGGATGCCGGCCGATCATCGTCTGCACCGCGTCACGCAGCCGATCGGAGTCGAGCGGGCCGGTGATGCTGATGGCCAGCTGTCCGGCATAGAGGTCGTCGGTCGCCAGTGCGGTGTTGGCGTGGAAGAGCAGGCCCTGCTGGACCGGGGTCAACGCCAGCACGTCGGCGATGCGGTGTTGCCGCGCAAGCTGATCGATCTGCTGTTGGCTCAGGCGGGCGGGCGCGATGTCCGACGGCGTCAGGCCGCCGCCGCCGGAGCGCACGTGCGCGCAGATGCCGGCCAGGGCCTCGAACCACAGCCGACCCAGCCGGGTGACCTGCTCGTCATTCAGCGCCGACGGCGCCCAGGTCCAGTTGGCGTGCAGCTGCGGGCCGTCCCCGGCCTCGACGGTGACCGCGTTCAGCTCGACGGTGTGCATCAGCGGCATGGGGATCGCGGTCGCCGCCCGGGTGACCGACCAGCCGTCGGGCTCCGGGCGCCACATGTCGTCGGTTACCTCGGCCGCACCGCCCTGGCGGCCCAGGTAGTTGAAGCCGATCGGCGGCTCCGGGGCCTCCAGGTCGACGTCGGTGTTCAGGTAGCGCAGCAGCCCGTAGCTCAACGGATCCGGCAGGGCCCGCAGCTGCTCCTTGGCGTCCTTGAGCACCGCGCCAAGCGCGGCGGCGCCGGAAGCGACCTGAGCCCACGAAACACCATGCACCGCAAGGGAAACCGGGTACTTCGTGGTGAACCAGCCCACGGTGTGGGACAAGTCGACGTCGCGGCCCAGTTCCTCGTGGCGCCCGTGGCCTTCGACGTCGATGCCGATCGGCGCACCGGAATCGCCGGCGAATTCCGCGCACGCCAGCCCGAACGCGATCAGCAGGATGTCTTGCACCCCGGCGTGGAACGCCGCCGGGACGTCACCGAGCAGCGCGCCGGTGGCCTCGGCGTCGAGCTCCATGGAGAGATGTCCGGCCGTGGCGAAGGTATCCACGTCGGGACGCACCGCGGGCAACGCGGCGGGCGTTGAAGCCACCCGCTTCCAGGTGTCGGCCTGATCCACCACGTCCGGGTGGTGCGCGTATTCAGCCAGCCGCGACGACCACCGGGCGAACGAGGTGCCCGCCACGGGCAGCGACACCGGCTGCCCGCTGTGATGCTGAGCCCACGCGATGTTCAAGTCCTGCAACAGGATTCGCCAGGACACGCCGTCGACGGCCAGGTGATGAACGATCACGACCAGTTGGCGGGTGGCGTTCGCCCATACCGCGCTGAGCATTACGCCGGCGGCCGGGTTCAACCGCGACCGCGCCTCGATGACCGCCTCGTCGGACAGGTTGTCCACCGCGTGCAGGCACGCGCGCGCGTCCACCGAGCCGGGCTCGGGCACCGCCAGCGACCAGCCGGCGGCGGCGTCCTTGTCGACGTGCAGCCGCAGCACGGGGTGGCGATCCAGCAGGGCCTGCAGCACCGTGACGACGTCGGCCTCGGTGGCCGACGCAGGGGCCCGCACCAGCATGGTCTGGTTGAACTGATCGACCTGTCCGCCAGCGCTTTCCACGTCCTGCAGCCACCGGATGATCGGCGTCGCCTGCACCGGCCCGAGGCCCTCGTCGGCCACGGCGGATTCGGCGTCGACCACTTCGGCCACCCGGGCCAGCCGGGCCACGGTCTGCTCGACGAAGATGTCGCGCGTCTTGCACACCAGGCCGGCGGCCCGCGCCCGCGTCACTACCTGCATCGACGAGATGCTGTCGCCGCCCAGGTCGAAGAAGGAATCGTCGACGCCGACGCGCTCGAGGCCGAGCACCTGGGCGAAGATTCCGGCCAGGATTTCTTCAATGGCGTTGTCGGGGGCGCGATACCGGTCCGCGTCCTGATAGTCCGGCGCGGGCAGGGCACGCGTGTCGAGCTTGCCGTTGGGGGTGAGCGGCAGGGCCTGCATCACCACCACGGCGGTCGGGATCATGTACCCCGGCAGCCGCTCGGCCAGCGCGGCACGTACCGCGGCCGGGTCGGCGGTGCCGGTGACATAACCGACGAGGCGCTTGTCACCGGGGCGGTCCTCGCGGGCCACCACGACCGCCTGCTCGACGCCGTCCACCCACGCCAGTGCCGCGCGCACCTCGCCGAGTTCGATGCGGTAGCCGCGGATCTTGACCTGCTCGTCGGCGCGGCCCAGGTAGTCCAGCTGCCCGTCCGCGCGCCAGCGCACCAGGTCACCGGTGCGGTACATGCGCGAGCCGGGGCCGCCGAACGGGCAGGCCACGAAGCGCGATGCGGTCAGGCCGGACCGCTGCCAGTAGCCGCAGGCCACGCCGGCGCCGGCCACGTACAGCTCGCCGACCACGCCCGGGGGCACCGGCCGCAGCCATTCGTCGAGCACGAACGACGCCGCGCCCGGCACCGGGGAGCCGATCGGCACCACGCCCGGTGCTCCCGCCTCCAGCGGCGCGCTGATGGCGGCGTAGACCGTGGCTTCGGTGGGGCCGTAGGCGTTGATCATCGCCCGGCCCGGCGCCCACCGGTCCACCAGTTCGGACGGGCAGGCCTCACCGGCGACCACCAGCGTGACCGACTCCAGCCCGGTGGGCGAGAGCGCCCCGGCCGCGGACGGGGTCTGGCTGAGCACGCTGACCTGTTCGTCGACCAGCAGGGCGTGCAGGTCTTCCGGTGAGCGCGCAACCGATTCGGGCACCACGACCAGCCGGCCGCCGTGCAGCAGCGAGCCGAAGATCTCCCACACCGAGACGTCGAAGGCCAGCGAATGCCATTGCGACCACACGCCGGTGCGCGGCAGTCCCGAATCGCCGGACGTCAGCAGCTGGGTGACGTTGCGATGCGTGACGGCAACGCCTTTGGGGACACCGGTGGTGCCCGAGGTGTAGATCAGGTAGGCGAGGTTCTCGGCGCCCGGGGCGGGCAGCGCGGTGGTGGGCTGGGTGTCGATGGCGGGGTCGTTGACGTCGATGACCTTGACGTCGTGGCCGTCGAACCGGTCGGTCAGCTCCGCGGTGGTGATGGCGGCGATCGGGGCGGCGTCGCGGAGCACGAATCCGATCCGGGATTCGGGCAGCGCCGGGTCGATCGGCAGGTAGGCCGCCCCGGACTTGAGCACGGCCAGGATGGACACGATCGCCTCGGCCGACCGCGAAAACAGCAGCGCCACAGTTTGTCCCGGAGCGGCGCCGTGCGCCGTCAGGCTGTGCGCCAGCCGGTTCGACGCCTCGTCCAGCTCGCGGTAGGTCAGCGAACGGCCGTCGCAGACCAGGGCGACGGCATCCGGGGTGCGGGCCGCCTGGGCGGCGAACAGCGCGGGGATGGAATCGGTGTGCATCGCCGATCCGGTCAGCGCGGCGCGGTTGCCGATCTCGTCGAGCCGGGCGTGTTCGGCCTCGTCGAGCAGGTCGACCGACGAGACCGGCTGCGCGGGATCGGTGGTCATCGCGAGCAGCACGCGCCGCAACCGGTCGATCAGCGCCTGGATGCTGGCCGCGTCGAAGACGTCGGTGCGGAATTCGACGGTGCCGCCGATCCCGTCGGGCTCACCGCCGTCGGTCCAGCGCTCGCCCAGCGAGAACGTCAGGTCCATGCGGGCGGTTTGGGTGTCCACCGGCATAGGCGTGACGTCGACGTCGCCCAGCGACAGCCCGGCCGCGGGGCCGCTGTCGTGCACGGCGAAGTTCTGCCAGGCCAGCATCACCTGCACCAGCGGGTGATGCGTCAGGCTCCGGGTCGGGTTGACCCGCTCCACCAGCACCTCGAACGGCACGTCCTGGTGCTCGTAGGCGGACAGGCTGCGCTGGCGCACCTGCGACAGCACCTCGGCGAAGGTGGCGTCACCGGCCACGTCGACGCGCAACACCAGGGTGTTGACGAAGAAGCCCACCAGCTCGTCGAGCGCTGGGTCGCGCCGGCCGGCGATCGGGAAGCCCACCGCCACATCGGAATTGGCGCCGATCTTGGACAACAGCACCGTCAGCGCGGTCTGGACGACCATGAAACTGGTGGCGTTGTGCTGGCGCGCCACTTCGCCGACGCGCCGCTGCAGCTCGGTCGGCCAGTCGATTTCGACCGTGGCGCCGCGCTGGTCGGCCACCAGCGGGTAGGGCCGGTCGGTGGGCAGCTGCATCCGCTCGGGCATCCCGGTGAGGGCTTCTTCCCAGTAGGACAGCTGGGCGGCGATGCGGCTGTTGCCGTCGTCCAGATCGCCGAATTGCGCGCGCTGCCACAGCGTGTAGTCGACGTACTGCACCGGCAGCGGCGTCCAGTCGGGGCCGCGTCCCGCGGCCCGGCTGGCATACGCAACCCCCAGGTCGCGCACCAGCGGGGTGATGGACATGCCGTCGGCGGCGATGTGGTGCACCACGGCCACCAACACATGCTGATCGTCGCGGAGCCGGAAAAGCTCCGCCCGCAACGGGATTTGGGCCGACAGGTCGAAGGTGTAGCGGGCCGTGTCGCCGATCGCCTCTTCCAGGTGGCTTTCCGACCAGCCGCCGGCGTCGACGACCTCCCAGCCGAAATCGGCCTTGTCCGCGGGGATTACCACCTGCTGCGGGGTTCCCTCTGGGGCCGCGAACAGGGTGCGCAGGCTCTCGTGGCGGGCCACCACGTCGCCCAGCGCCGCACCGAGTGCGTCGGCGTCGAGCCGGCCGTCCAGCCGCAGCGCGGCCGCCATGTTGTAAACCGGTGAAGGACCTTGCAATTGATCGAGGAACCACAACCGGTTCTGCGCGAACGACAGCGGGACGACCGCGGGTCGCTCACCGGCCGTCAGCGGGTCCAGTCCCGTTCCGCCTTCACCGATCCGGGGCGCCAGCTGGGCCACCGTGGGCGCCTCGAACACGACGCGCACCGCGAGGCCGGCGTCCAGGCTCGCGTTGATCGCGGCGATCAGGCGCATGGCGGAGATGCTGTCGCCGCCGAGGTCGAAGAAGGAGTCGTCGACGCCGACCCGTTCGACGCCGAGGATTTCGGCGTAGATGCCGGCCAAAATCTCCTCGGTGGGGGTTTCCGGGGCGCGGTATTCACCGGCGGTGTATTCGGGCGCCGGCAGGGCGCGAGTGTCGAGTTTGCCGTTGGCGGTCAACGGAAATGCGTCGAGTGCCATCACCGCGGCCGGGACCATGTAGGCGGGCAGCCGTTCGGACAGCGCGGTGCGCACCGAGGTCGCGTCGGCGCTGCCGGTGATGTAGCCGACGAGGCGCTTGTCACCGGGGCGGTCTTCGCGGGCGATGACGACGGCCTGGTCGACGCCATCGAATCCGGCCAGCGCGGACTGGATTTCGCCGAGTTCGATGCGGTATCCGCGAACCTTGACCTGCTCGTCGGCGCGCCCGAAGTACTGAAGTTGGCCGTCGGTGTTCCACCGCACCAGGTCGCCGGTGCGGTACATGCGGGTGCCGGCTCCGCCGAACGGGCAGGCGACGAACCGCGACGCGGTCAGGCCGGGGCGGCCGACATATCCCGCGGCCACACCGGATCCGGCGACGTACAGCTCGCCGACGGCGCCGGGCGGCACCGGCCGCAACGACTCGTCGAGCACGAACAGCGCCGCGCCCGGCACCGGCGACCCGATCGGCACCGGCCCGTTGGCGGCCGAGCCCGGCGCCAGGGGCGCGCTGATGGTCACGCACATGGTGGTCTCGGTCGGGCCGTAGGCGTTGACCATGACCCGTCCGGGCGCCCACTGATCCACCACCTCGGCCGGGCAGGCCTCACCGGCCATGACCAGCGACACCGATTCCAGGCCCTCGGGCGAAAGCATCGCCACCGCCGACGGGGTCTGGGTCAACACGCTGACTTCCTGGGCGACCAGGACGTCGTGCAGGTCTTGCGGTGAACGCGCGACGGATTCGGGCACCACGACCAACCGGCCACCGCGCAGCAACGCGCCGAAGATCTCCCACACCGAGACGTCGAACGCGAGCGAGTGGCTTTGCGACCACACCCCCGCCGCCGGCAGGCCCGCGTCCAGCGAGCCCAGCAGCTGAGTCACGTTGCGGTGAGTGATGGCAACGCCTTTGGGCACACCGGTGGTGCCCGAGGTGTAGATCAGGTAGGCGACACCGTCCGCGCTCGGCAGCGGCAGCCCCGTTTCGGGCAGGGTGTCGATGCATCGATCGTCGACGTCGACGACGGAAACGTCATACCCGTCGAACCGCCCGGCCAGGTCGGCGGTGGTGACCGCGGCGACCGGCTTGGCGTCGCCGAGCATGAACTCGATGCGCGTGTCCGGCGAGGAGGGATCGATCGGCAGGTAGGCCGCCCCGGTCTTGAGCACCGCCAGGATCGACGCGATCGCCTCGGCCGACCGCGAAAACAGCAGCGCCACAGTCTGTCCCGGGCCAGCGCCGCGCTCCACGAGGTAATGCGCCAACCGGTTCGACGCCTCGTCCAGCTCGCGGTAGGTCACCGAGAGGCCCTCACACACCAGCGCGACGGCGTCCGGCGCGGCGGCGACGTGGGTGGCGAACAGTTCGGGCACCGACGCGGCTGCGTTGCCCGGCCGGGTCAGAACGCCGTTGTTGCCCAGCTCTTTCAGGCGGGCGTGCTCGGACTCGTCGAGCAGGTCCACCGACGACAGCGGGTGGGTGGGATCGGCGGTCATCGCGGTCAACACCCGCTGCAACCGCGCGATGAGAGTCTCGATGGTGGCCGCGTCGAACACGTCGGTGCGGAATTCGACCCGGCCGCCGATGCCGGCGGCCTCGCCGGCGGCGTTCCAGCGCTCGGCGAGTGAGAACACCAGGTCCATGCGGGCCGACTGGTCCTCCACCGGCACGGAGGTGACCTCGAGGCCGCCCAGCGCCAGACCGGCGGCCGGGTCGTCGTGGCCGGCGAAGTTCTGCCAGGCCAGCATCACCTGCACCAGCGGGTGGTGCGTCAGGCTCCGTCTCGGGTTGACCCGCTCCACCAGCACCTCGAACGGCACGTCCTGGTGCTCGAACGCCGCCAGGCTGCGCGCCTGTACGCGCTCCAGCAGTTCGCTGAAGCTGGGGTCGCCGGCCAAGTCGACGCGCAGCACCAGGGTGTTGACGAAGAACCCGACCAGTTGGTCGAGGGCGGGATCGCGCCGCCCGGCGATCGGGAAGCCCACCGCCACATCGGAACTCGCGCCGATCTTGGACAGCAGCACCGCCAGGGCGGCCTGCACCACCATGAAGCTGGTCGCGTTGTGCTCGCGAGCCAGTCGGCGCACCCGCTCCTGCAGCTCGGCCGGCCAGTCCACGACCACACTGTCGCCGCGCTGATCGGCCACCGGCGGGTAGGGCCGATCGGTGGGCAACTGCAGCCGTTCGGGCATTCCGGCCAGCGCCTGCTCCCAGTAGGCCAGTTGGCTGCCGATGCGGCTGGTGCTGTCGTCGAGGTCACCGAATTGGGCCCGCTGCCACAGCGTGTAATCGATGTACTGCACCGACAATTCGGCCCAGCCGGGGGCCTGTCCGGCGCACCGGCTGGTGTAGGCCACGCTCAGATCGGCGCCCAGCGGCGTCAGCGACAGGCCGTCCGCGGCGATGTGGTGCACCACGATCACCAGCACGTGTTCGTCCTGGGCGACCGCGAAAAGCTGTGCCCGTATGGGGATTTCGGCTGCCAGGTCGAATGTGTAGCGGGTCGCCGCCTTGATGGCGTCGTCCAGCTGGCCGGCCGACCATGCGGTGGCGTCCACGACGTCCCAGCCGAATTCGGCGCGCTCGACGGGCACCACCACCTGCTGGGGGGTTCCCTCGTGCGCCGGGAACAGGGTGCGCAGGCTTTCGTGGCGGCTCACCACGTCGGCCAGCGCCGCGCCCAGGGCGGCGGAGTCGAGCTGCCCGCGCAGCCGCAGCGCGGCCGCCATGTTGTACAGCGGTGAGGGGCCCTGGAACTGGTCGATGAACCACAACCGGTTCTGCGCGAACGACAACGGGACCACCGCGGGCCGCTCACCGGCCACCAGCGGCTCCAGGCCGCCCGCGCTTTCAACGACGCGCGGCGCCAACTGCGCGACGGTGGGCGCCTCGAAGACGACCCGCACCGGAAGGTCGCTTTGCAGCACGGCATTGATCGCGGTGACCAGGCGCATGGTGGACAGCGAATCGCCACCCAGGTCGAAGAACGAGTCGTCGACGCCGACGCGTTCGACATTGAGCACCCGGGCGTAGATGCCGACCAGGATCTCCTCGACCGCGGTGCTCGGGGCGCGGTAGTTGTCCACGGCCCGGTACTCCGGCGCGGGCAGGGCGCGGGCGTCGAGCTTGCCGTTGACCGTGACGGGCAGCGCGTCGAGCACCACCACCGCGGCCGGGACCATGTAGGCCGGGAGCCGCTCGGCCAGCGCGGCGCGCGCCGGGCCGGGGTCGGCCGATCCGGTGACGTAACCCACCAGGCGCTTGTCGCCGGGGCGGTCCTCGCGGGCGACGACGACGGCCTGCTCGACGCCGTCGAGCGCGGACAGCGCGGCCTGGATTTCGCCGAGTTCGATGCGGTAGCCGCGGATCTTGACCTGCTCGTCGGCGCGGCCGAGGTAGCGCAGCTGTCCGTCCGGGCCCCAGCAGACGAGGTCGCCGGTGCGGTACATGCGGGTGCCGGGTTCGCCGAACGGGCAGGCCATGAACCGCGACGCGGTCAGCCCGGGGCGACGCCAATACCCGGCGCCGACGCCCTGGCCGGCCAGATACAGTTCGCCCACCACGCCGGGCGGCACCGGGCGCAGCCACTCGTCCAGCACGAAGAACGCCGCCCGCGTCACCGGCGATCCGATCGGCGGGAATCCCGTCCCGGCCTGCAGCGGCGTGCTCTTGCAGGCCCACATCGTGGTCTCGGTCGGGCCGTAGACGTTGACCATCACCCGGTCCGGCGCCCAGCGGTCGACCAGCTCGGGCGGGCAGGGCTCGGCGCCGATCACCAACGACGTCCCGTCCAGGCCGTCGGTGGCCAACAGTCCCACCGCCGAAGGGGTTTGGGTCAGCACCGTGACGCCCTCGCGTACCAGCAGGGCGTGGAACTCTTCGGGTGAGCGGGCCACCAAGTCCGGTACCACCACCAGGCGCCCGCCGTGCAGCAGGGCACCCCAGATCTCCCAGACCGAGAAGTCGAAGGCGTACGAGTGGAACTGCGTCCACACCTGGTCGGCCGACAGGGCGAATCCGAGGCGCAGGTCGTCGAACAGCTGCGCGACGTTGTGTTGGGTGACCGCAACGCCTTTAGGCACACCGGTGGTGCCGGAGGTGTAGATGATGTGGGCCAGGTCGGAGGGCGCCGGCGCGGGCGGCGCGGTGCTGGGCTGCGTCGCGACCGCGGGGTGGGCCACGTCGATGACGATCAGGTCGAAGCCGTCGAACCTGCCGGCCAGGTCGGCGGTGGTGACCGCGGCCATCGGCGCGGCGTCGGTCAGCATGAACTCGACGCGGGTGGCCGGCAGCGCGGGGTCGATCGGCAGGTACGCCGCCCCGGACTTGAGCACCGCCAGGATCGACACGATCGCCTCGGCCGAACGCGAGAACAGCAGCGCGACAAACTCTCCCGGGCCGGCGCCGCGGTCGATCAGGACGTGCGCCAATTGGTTGGCGGCCTCGTCGAGCTCGCGGTATGTCATCGACCGGTCCTGGAACGTCAGCGCCACCGCGTCCGGAGTGCGGGCCGCCTGCGCGGCGAACAGCCCCGCGACCGTCACGGGTTCCATCGGCTCGGCCAGGACGGCCTCGTTGCCCCACGTCGAAAGTTGGGCGTGCTCGGCGGTATTCAGCAGATCCACCGAGGACAACCGCCGCTCGGGCTCGGCGGTGACGGCGGTCAAGAGCCGCTGCAGTCGTTCGATCATCGCCTCGACGGTGTCCGCATTGAACACGTCGGTGCGGTATTCAGCCGTGACGGCGATGCCGGCCCGCTGCCCGGCCTCGGTGAAGCGTTCGGCCAGTGAGAACGTCAGGTCCATGCGAGCGGTGTCGGTGTGCACCGGCATCGGGGTGACCTGCAGATCGCCCAGCGCCAGCCCGGCCGCGGGGGTGCTGACCTCGCCGGGGAAGTTCTCCCAGCCCAACAGCACCTGAATCAGCGGGTGGTGGGTCAGGCTTCGGGTGGGGTTGAGGCGCTCCACCAGCAGTTCGAACGGCACGTCCTGGTGTTCGAAGGCGGCCAGGCTGCGCTTGCGCACCTGGGCCAGCAGCTCGGCGAACGTGGGATCCCCGGCCACGTCGACCCGCAACACCAGGGTGTTGACGAAGAACCCGATCAGCTCGTCGAGCGCGGGCTCGGACCGCCCGGCAATTGGAAAGCCCACTGCCACATCGGTACTGGCGCTGATCTTCGAGAGCAGAGCAGCGAACGCCGCCTGGATCACCATGAAGCTGGTCGCGTTGTGCTCGCGCGCCAACCGGTTCACCTGTTGCTGCAGCTCCGTCGGCCAGTCCACCGCCAGGCGAGCGCCGCGGTGGTCGGCGACTTGCGGGTAGGGCCGGTCGGTGGGCAGCTGCAGGCGTTCGGGCAGCCCGGCAAGCGTGTCCGCCCAGAAGTCCAGTTGGGCGGCGATGCGGCTGTTGCTGTCTTCCACATCGCCGAGATGCGCGCGCTGCCATAGCGTGTAGTCCACGTATTGCACCGCCAACGGCGCCCAGTCCGGGGCGTGCCCCGCGCACCGGCTGGCGTATGCCACCCCCAGGTCACGCGCGAACGGCGTGATCGACCAGCCGTCGGCGGCGATGTGGTGCACCGCGACCACCAGCATGTGTTCGTTGTCGCTGAGAGTGAAGAGCTCTGTGTGCAAAGGGCTTTCACTGGACAGGTCGAAGGCGTACTGGGCCGCCGCCGACATACGTTGGCGTAGCCGGTCTTCCGCCCACCCGCGCGCATCCACGACGTCGCAGGCAAAGCCGATCTGCTCGGCGGGAATCACCACCTGCTGCGGGATCCCGTCGGTCGCCGCAAACACCGTGCGCAGGCTTTCGTGGCGGCCCACGACATCGGCCAGCGCCGCGGCGAGGGCGGCGGAGTCCAGGTGCCCGCGCAGCCGCAGCGCGACGGTGACGTTGTAAATCGGTGAGGGCCCTTGGAATTGGTCGATGAACCACAACCGGGTCTGGGCGAACGACAGCGGAATCACCGCCGGGCGCTCCCCCGCCACCAACGGCTCCGGACGATCGGCGTCGCCGCTGGCCAGGAGCGCCAACTCCGCGGCCGTCGGTGCCTCGAATACCGCCCGCACGCCAAGGTTGGAGTTCAGAGCCGTGTTCACGGCGGCGATCAGGCGCATCGCCGACAAGGAGTCCCCGCCCAGGTCGAAGAACGAGTCGTCGACGCCCACCCGCTCCAGCCCGAGCACCTGGGCGTAGATGCCGACCAGGATCTCCTCGGCCGCGGTGGCCGGAGCGCGGTAACGATCCACGTCCTGGTATTCCGGCGCCGGGAAGGCTTTGCGGTCGAGCTTGCCCGACGAGGTCATCGGGAATTCCTCAAGCGCCACAATGTGTGTCGGAACCATGTATTCCGGCAGCCAGGCGCTCAGCCGCTCGCGCACCTCGCCGATCTTGGTGTTGGTGCGGGGGTCGTTGGCGTGGCTGGTGCGCCGTCGAGCTCCTGAGGGAGGCAGGTAGAGATCGGTCAGGGGTCCGGCGTCGGCGGCGTCGACGAAAACCGCGCTGAGCGTGCCGGGTTGGGCACCCCAGGTCACCGCGACGCGATACCCGACGGATTCACCGACGCGGTGTAGCTCTTCGGCGACGGCGGCGTCGGAGACCGAGCCGGCTTGGGCAATCGCGTCGGCCACGGGCAGTCCCTCGGCGAGCGCTGTTTCGACGCGGACGTCGGTGATGACCCCGGCGTGCGGGATGTCGGTGACCCGGACGACGGCGTGACGTTGGGACGCCAACACGTCGCGCAGCCCGTCCATGCCCGCGCATTGGCTCCACGACCAGGTGGGTGCGTCGGCGACGGAGCGCACGGGTGCGGGCGCTTTGCGGATGACGATGTCGTAGCGGTATCGGTTCAGTTCGTTGTCGGCGAATCCGCGTTTGACTTGAATGTCGATGCCGCCGGCCGACGGGCAGTTGACCGCCCAGGTGGTGAAAAACTCTGGGGCCAAGAGTAATTCGGTTTCACCGAGCATGGCGTGGCGCACCCGCTGGCGAAGCTCGGCGGCCTCGGTAACGGCGGTACCGCCCCTGGCCAGCGCGATCGCCGTCTGGAACGCGCCCTGCAGGCTGTGGTTACGGACGTCGCCGATGAACACCGCCCCGCCGGGTGCCAGCAGCTCCATGGCGTTGTCGATGACCTCGGCCAGGTATCCCGCATTCGGAAAATACTGAACGACCGAGTTCAAGATGATCGTGTCGAAGTGGCCGCGCGGCAGTCCGTCGGTGACGTGGGCCGGCTGGGTCAGCAGCTGTACCCGCTCGCGCCAGGGGAGCTGCAGTTGCTCCATCGAGCGAGCCAGGTTCTCGATCGCCACCGGCGAGAAATCGGTGGCCAGGTACTCCTCGGACTGCGGGGCGATCTGCGACAGTAGCAACCCCGAACCCGCGCCGATCTCCAGCACTCGCCGCGGCTGCAGCGACATGATCCGATCGACTGTGGCGGAACGCCATTCGACCATCTCCTCGAGCGGGATCGCGTCGCCGGTGTAGCTGCTGTTCCAGCCGCGGAAGTCCTCGCCGAAGCCGGCCGCCAGGTCGGCGCCGTAGAGATCGTCGTAAAGGTGTTGCCACTCTTCGACGTTGTCCTCGTCGCGGTCGGCGCTGACTGTGTGGTCGAGCGTGACGTAGGCGACCAGATGAGAACCGGTGTTACTGTCCAGCACCGTGACGGCGGCCTGGGTGACCTGCGGGCAGGCCAGCAGCGTGTTCTCGATCTCGCCCAACTCGATGCGCTGGCCGCGCAGTTTGATCTGGTTGTCGGCGCGACCGACAAAGTCCAGGTCCCCGTCGCGGGTCCAGCGCACCAGGTCGCCGGTGCGATACATGCGCGACCCGGCGCCGCCGAATGGGTTGGCCACGAACCGTTCCGCGGTGAGGTCCATCCGGCCCAAGTAGCCGTGGCCCAACGCCGGCCCGCTCAGATACAACTCGCCCACCACGCCGACCGGAACCGGCTTCAGCCAAGCGTCGAGCACGACCGCGCAAACGCCCGGCAGTGGCGTGCCGATGCGCACCGGACCGTCAGCCGTCAGCGGCGTGCTGGAGGTGACCCAGATGGTGGTCTCGCTCGGGCCGTAGACATTGAACATGCGGCGCCCGGGCGCCCAGGCAACCACCAATTCCTTCGGGCACGCCTCGCCGCCCACCATCAGCTTGTCGAAGCCGGCCAGCCGGGCGCGATCCAGCGACGACAGCACCGTCGGCGTCAGGAATGCCGCACTGACGCGCTGGCTTTGCAGCAAGGCGGTCAGCGGCTCGCCGGCGTACACCTGCGGCGGCGCCACCACCAGCGCGGCCCCCGACGCCGCTGCCAGCACCATTTCCCCGACCGACGCATCGAAGGTCGGCGAGGCCACCATCAACACCCGCGTGTCGGTGTCCAACCCACACGACTCGCATTGCGCGGCAGTCCATCCCAGCAGGCCCGCGTGGCTCACCATCACCCCTTTGGGGGTGCCGGTGGAACCCGAGGTGAAGATCACGTAGGCGGTGTCCTGGGCGGTCAGCGGTGCCAGACGGTCGGCGTCGGTGATCGGCTCGGCGCTGTGCGCGGACAGGTCCAGCCCGTCGATGCGCACGATCGGGCGCGTACCCGCGCCGACGACCTCGTCGGTGCCCCGCGCCAACACGCACACCGCGTCAACGGCGTTCAGCACCGAGGCCACCCGCTCGACCGGATGGTCGAGGTCCACCGGCGCGTGGATGCCGCCGGCCTTGGCGACGGCCCACCACGCGACCACCAGTTCGGCGGACCGGCCCATCGCCACGCCTACGGCGCGCTCCGGGCCCACGCCGGCGTCGATGAGCACCCGCGCCAACCGGGTCGACCACTCGTCGAGTTCGCGGTACGACAATTCCCGGCCGCCGTCGACCACCGCAGGCCCGTCCGGGGCGACCGCCAGCGCCCCGGCCAACAACTGCGGCGCCACCCCGACCGGTGCCGTGACACCGGCGCCCGACAGGCGCGAGAGCACCAGTCCGCGCTCGCCGCGATCCAGCAGCTCGACCGACGACAGCCGCTGGGTGGGATCGGTGGTCATCGCCACCAGGACGCGCTGGAATCGCTCGAGGAGCGACTCGATGCCGGCGGTGTCGAAGACGTCGGCGTCGTATTCGACGTGCAGGCCGAGCTCGCTGCCGGGCAGTGCCTCGACCGTCAGCGGGTAGTGGTTGTACTCCCGGTTGGTGAACTCGGCGATGGCCAGGCCGTCGGCGCCCAACGTCATGCCGCTCTCGACGGGGTAATTCTCGTAGACGAACAGCGTGTCGAAGAGTTGATCGTGGCCGGTGACCCGATGGATCTCGCTGAGCGCGAGGTGCTGGTGCTCGAGCGCGTCGTTGTGGCTGTTCTGCAACTGCGCCAGCAGTTCTGCGGTGGTGGTGGTCGCGGTGATGTTGGCGCGCACCGGCACCGTGTTGATCAGCAGGCCCACCATCTGTTCGGCATCGTCGACCTCCAGCTGGCCAACGCGGGAGCGCGGGGTACCGAAGACGACATCGTGCTGACCGGTCAGCGAGGTCAGCACCAGCGCCCAGGCGGCCTGCAGGACGGTGCTGACCGTGGTGTGGCAGGAGCGCGCCAGCTCGCCAAGGGCCTGCGTGGTCTGCTGGGGCACCCGGGACTTTTCGAAGCCCCGTCGCCCCTGGCCCAACCGGTCCTGCGGTCCGACCAGGCTGGGGGTTTCGAAGCCGAACAGCACCTGCCCCCAGGCTTCCCGGGCGGCGTCGAGGTCTCGATCGGCCAACCAGGTGAGGAAGGCACGGTATGAGCCGGCGGCGGGCAGCCGCTGCCCGTAGTAGCTGGTGAAGATCTCGCGCAGCAGGATGGGCAGCGACCAACCGTCGAGCAGGATGTGGTGATTGGTCAGCAGGAAACGGTGCCGGCGGTCCGCGGTGCGGACCAGCGCGACGCGAAACGCCGGCTGGCCGGCGAGGTCGCGCACCGCGGCACGTTCGGAAGCGCTGAGCTCCTCGATCAGCCGGTCGGCTTCGGCATCCTCGCTGCCGTCGAGGTCGAGGTAGCGCCACTGCACCACCGGATCGGCGGGGATGATCTGGACGGGCTCGTCGTAACGTTCGCAGAACAGCGCCGCGAGATGGGGATGCCGGTTGACGACGGTGTGCACCGCGTCGCGCAGCCGGTCCGGGTCAAGGGGTCCGGTGAGGGTGAAGTCCAGCTGCACCGCATACATGTCGTCGCTGTCCTGCGCGGTGCTGGAGTGGAAAAGCAGGCCCTGCTGCAGCGGGGTCAACGGCAGGATGTCGGCGACGGCGTGCTGACGTTGCAGCTCGTCGATCTCCTGCTGGGTCAGGCGGGCCGGCGCGATGTCCGACGGGGTGAGGCCGCCCCCGCCGGAACGCACGTGTGCGCACACACCGGCCAGGGCCTCGAACCACAGCTTACTCAGCCGGGTGATTTGCCTCGCGTCGAGAACCGATGGCGCCCAAGTCCATTCGGCGTGCAGGCGTGGACCGGTGCCGGTCTCGATGGTGCCGGCGTTGAGCTCGACGGTATGCGTCAGCGGCATGGGCACCGCCGCGGCCGCACCGATCAGCGAGAGGCCGGCCTGGCTGATGCGCCAGCCCTCGCCCGACGAGTCGCCCGCCGCGCCCTGCCGGCCCAGGTAGTTGAACGCGATCGACGGGTCGGGCCCGGACAGCTCGACTTCGGTGTTGAGGTAACGCAGCAGGCCGTAGGTCAGTGGGTCCGGCAGGGCCCGCAGCTGCTCCTTGGCGTATTTGACCACCGGGCCCAGCGCAGCGTCACCGGACACCACCTGCGCCCAGCCCAGCTCGGCGACCGCTCCCGCGACGTTCAGGGCGACCGGGTACTTGGTGGTGAACCAGCCGACGGTGCGGGACAAGTCGATATCGGCGGCGAGCTCCTCGTGGCGCCCGTGGCCCTCGACGTCGATGCCGATCGAGTCCGCCGCGTCACCAAGGAATTCCGCCCAGGCCAGGGCGAAGGCAATCAACAGGATGTCCTGGATTCCGGCGTGGAACGCCGTCGGCACATCACCGATCAGCGCCCCGGTCGTGTCGGCATCCAGCTCCACCGACAAGCGTCCGGCGGAAGCATAGGTATCCACCTCGGGGCTGGCCGCGGGCAGCGCGGGCGGAGTCGCCGTCACCTTCTTCCAGGCGCCCAGCTGGTTGACGACGTCGGGGCGGTGGGCGTGTTCGGTCAGCACTGTGGCCCAGCGGGCGAACGACGTCCCCGCCGGCGGCAACTCCACCGACTGTCCGGCGCTGTGCACCGCCCATGCAACGTTGAGGTCTTCCAACAAGATCCACCACGACACCGCGTCGACGGCGAGGTGGTGAATGATCACGGTCAACTGACCTGCGGGCTCGAACCACAGCGCGCTCAGCATCGCCCCGGTCGCCGGGTTCAACCGCGAGCGCGCTTCCAGCAGCAGCTTGTCGTTCAACTCGTCCACCGATTGCAGGCAGTCCTCGGCCCGCACCGACCCGGGCTCCGGTACGTGCAGGGACCAGCCGCCGGCTTCATCGCGATCGACGCGCAGCCGCAGCATCGCATGCCGATCTATCAAGGCCTGCAACACCATTGCGACGTCGGCCTCGGTCACCCCGGCGGGCGCCTGGACCATCACGGTCTGGTTGAACTCATCGATCGGACCGCCGGCGCTTTCGATGCCCTGCAGCCACCGCATGATCGGGGTGGCTGGCACCGGGCCGACACCCTCGTCGATCACATCGGCCGCCCCATCGCTGACGGCCGCCACCCGGGCCAGCCGGGCCACGGTTTGTTCGACGAAGACGTCTCGTGGCCGGCATTTCAGGCCGGCGGCGCGGGCCCGCGCCACCACTTGCAGCGACAGGATGCTGTCGCCGCCGAGCTCGAAGAACGACTCGTCGACGCCGACCCGCTCCACGCCGAGCACCTCGGAGTAGATGCCGGCCAGGATTTCTTCGACCGCATTGCCCGGGGCGCGATACTCGCGCGCGGTGTATTCGGGTGCCGGCAGCGCGCGGGTGTCCAGCTTGCCGTTGACCGTCAGCGGTAGGGCCTCGAGCACGACCACCGCCGTCGGCACCATGTGCGCCGGCAGCCGCTCGGCGAGCGCGGCGCGCGCCTCGGCGGGCTCGGCCGCCCCGGTGACGTACCCGACCAAACGTTTGTCGCCCGGACGGTCTTCGCGCACGATCGCCACGGCTTGCTCGACACCGTCGAGTGCGGCCAGTGCGGCCTGGACTTCGCCGAGTTCGATGCGGTAGCCGCGGATCTTGACCTGCTCGTCGGCGCGGCCCAGATACCGCAGTTGCCCATCGGCGCCCCAGGACGCCAGGTCGCCGGTGCGGTACATGCGTGCGCCCCGGTCGCCGAACGGGCACGCCACGAACCGTGACGCCGTCAGCCCGGCCCGCCCGATGTAGCCCGCGGCCACGCCGTCACCGGCGACATATAACTCGCCCACGACTCCGGGGGGCAGGGGTCGCAGCCAGCCGTCGAGCACGAACAGGGCGGCAGCGGCCACCGGGGAACCAATAGGAGGTACGCCGGATCCCGCCGTCAGCGGCGCACTGATCGCCACACACATGGTCGTCTCGGTCGGGCCGTAGGCATTGACCATCACCCGTCCGGGCGCCCACTTGTCGACCACTTCGGCCGGGCAGGCCTCGCCGACCACCGCCAGTGACATGGACTGCAGGCCCTCGGGCGACAGCATTGCGACCGCCGACGGTGTCTGGGTCAAGACGCTGACTTCCTGGGCCACCAGGACGTCGTGAAGCTCTTCGGGCGAACGGGTCACGTCTTCGGGCACCACCACCACGCGCCCGCCGCGCAGCAGCGCACCGAATATCTCCCACACCGAAACGTCGAACGCATAGGAATGACACTGCGACCAGACACCGTCGGCCGGTAGGCCCGCATCCAGCCTGCTCATCAGCTGCGTCACGTTGTGGTGGGTAACGGCAACGCCTTTGGGCACGCCAGTGGTTCCCGAGGTGTAGATCAGGTAAGCGATATCGGCAGGACCCGGCATCGGTAGCGCCGCGGCGGGTTGAGCGTCGATGCGCGGATCGGTGACATCGATGACGGTCACTCCGTGGCCGTCGAACCGCTCGGCCAGGTCCGCGCTCGTCACCGCGGCGACGGGCCGGGCATCGGCAAGCATGAACTCGATCCGCGCCTTCGGCGATGAGGGATCGATGGGCAGATATGCGGCCCCGGCTTTGAGCACCGCCAGAATCGACGCGACCGCCTCGGCCGAGCGCGAAAACAGCAGCGCCACAGTCTGTCCCGGGCCCACGCCGTGGTTCAGCAGGTGATGCGCCAACCGGTTCGACGCCTCGGCCAACTCCCGGTAGGTCACCGACACGCCCTCGAATACCAGCGCCACGGCCTCGGGCGTCCGGGCAACCTGGGTGGCGAACAACTCCGGCACCGACATCGGCGAGTTCGCTCGCGCGGTCAAAACCGCTGTGTTTCCAACTTCTTCCAAACGGGCGTGCTCGTCTTCGTGCACCACGTCCAACGACGACAACTGCGCGCCCGGATCGGCCGCCATGGTCGCCAGGATCCGCTGCAGCCGCTCCCCCAGATCCGAAACGTCGAAGTTCGAGAAGGGTTGCCCGGTGCCGACGGTGCTCAAGAACTGCTGGTCGCCGAATCCGAGGAAGAAAAGCCCGAAGTGGCCCACCGGGCCGAAGCTGGTGTATTTCGCCGTTGCCGGCACGTCGCCGAGGCTGAGCGTCATGCGGGCCGGGACGAAGTTGACGACAACGCGATTGGGCGCCTGGCGCGGACCGCTGAAGTCGCCTTCGCCGGCAAGGGTGCGGGTTGGGAATTGCTGGTGCCGCAACGCTTCTCGCGATCGCACGTCGACGTGCTGGCAGAAGTCGGCGAACGTAGTGTCCGGCGCGGCCTTCAGCACCAGTGGCACCACCCCGGCAAGCATGCCGGGATGCGTCTTGGATTTCGGGTCGACTCGCCGGCTGACCGGGAAGTCGAGCACCACCTCGTCCGAGCCGTCGGCGGACCAGCCGCGCACCAGAAGTGCGCACGCCGCCGTGAGCACCGATGACCGCCGGATGCCCAGCGCTTTGGACAGCTCTTTGACCTTGCCGACCACCGACTGATCCAGTTGCACTGGCGGAGAGGGCGAATAGGGGTCGCGCCCATCGCCGACCGCGGTCGACGGGTAATCCGCACCGGCGCCCTCGGGGCAGTGCGCGGTCCAATATTCTTGATCTTCAACGAATTTGGGGGACGCCTCGTATTCCAACTCGCCGCTGACCAAGTCGTGCAGCGAGCCGAAGAAAGCGGGCGGAATCGGTTTACCGAAAACGAGCGCCGAGTAGACGGCGGCGATCCGGCGACCGAGGAGCGCGATGCCCATCCCATCGATGGCGATGTGATGACAGGTCGTGAACCAGTAATACTCGTCGGGAGCCGTGCGAAATAACGCGAACTTGATCATGGGGCCGGTGAGCGGCATCGGCGTCTTCTGAATCGATGAAGCCGTCTCACGGACTTCCCGCTCGGCGTCGCGCGCGTCGGTCAGGTCATAGAAGACCAATTCGACATCGTCGTATTCGACGGCCTTCTGGAAGACCTGGCCATCGACCTCGAAGAACGAAGCACGCAGGCTCTCAGCCTCATTCACCACGTGTCGCATAGCCTGATGCAACAAGCCGGTGTCTATGGCACCCTGGATATGGACCAGCACACCCAGCTGCCAGGCCACATCGAAATTGCCCGTTTGTTGCGCCAGCCAGATGTCCAGCTGGCCTCGCGTCACAGGAAGTGCCCGGTCAGCACGCTCCACTACACGCCCCCCACTAAAAGTTTGACCCCGAAACCCTTCATACCGACATCGGTCTATTGATCACAAACCGGCGCGGGCAGCGTGTCGCGCAGACTTTTCGCCCGCATATCGGGCCAGGTTTCTTCGATGTAGTGCAGGCATGTGGCGCGGTCGGCTTCCCCAAAAACTACCCGCCAACCGGCGGGAACAACAGTGAATGTTGGCCAAAGACTGTGTTGTTCTTCGTTATTGACCAAGACGAAAAAACTGCCATTGTCGTCATCGAACGGATTGAGCGGCAACGGATGGACCCCCTTACACCAACGTAAATTCCGAAATCACCTTGCACGGTGCGCCGAACGTTTTTGCAGCGCTTAAGGATTGAGCCGTCAGCCTTGGCCAGTATGCCGACCAGCCCGCCCGCCGGATATCAGCGCCGGCGAGCTCGGTCGTGAGGGGCGGCGCCGCAACACGATCGTCGTGGTACCCATCCCGACCCCGTGCCGACAGTCGTTGTTTACCGACCACACCCAGGGCGCACAGACACTACGACTATCGACGTCGCTATCCACGCTCGCGGCATACCCAACAGTCGTTCCCCGAAACATCTGAATTCCGTTCTCACATAACCCGATCCGCGTCGAATTCTACTAGTGCACAGTTGCGTTGCCGGGCAGCAAAAGACCGTGTCGCGCCGGTGTTGCATATATCACTGCCCGGTGCGCGCGTCCGGCGCTCGCACGACCGTCCCGCTCCATCGGCCTGGGCCGTTTGCCGAAGTCGGCACGCAGAGCGTGCCCGGATGATCACCCAATCTTTGCTTCTGATTGCCGGTTTCGCCCAGTGCGGACGGCGCTCGCCTGCGGCACTACCGGGCGTAATTCCGCAGATGCGTCACAAAATAGCCTCTAGCAACGCACTCGCGGATATTCGCTACAAGCCTACCGTCGATCGCGCAGATGTCGAATTTCACACGCGCACCATGCGAAAACGTATTGGCGCTTGCTCTGTGAAGCCCCGCGTCGCGGCCGCGGTCCGCGCCAGACTCTTTCCGCCCGTAGCTACCAGCCAGCCGGTCCCCGGCACCCACGCTTCAAGGCCGGGAGACGTCGCGGCCGGGTGGCGTTGAACGCGCAGCCCCCGGCTACGTTTGCCGCTTGCCTGCTGACGGCACCCGGGCAGGCCGTCACGCAGGCGCGTTGTGATGGATCTCACGCACTAGCGGCAGCACAGAGTTCGCCAGCGCCCATGTATCGCGCCGGCCGGCTAACGCGGTTACCCCAAACCGTTGAGATAAGCCAGTGCATCCTCGGACCGCAGATCCGTACCCTTACCTGCGTCGCTATGCGCACGGCGGCCTAGCCCGAATCCGTTGGACACGATCAAGTTTCGGCGTACACAGCTGACTCATAGCCGGCTTTGCCAAACAGATTTTTCACGTTCTCGCAAGTGATTCGGCGGCGTTTGGTCCCCACCACTCGCGGGTAGAGCCTCGAACCATGTGGGGGTCTGTGCTGGGCTTGGGGATCCTGGCTGCGCTCAATCCTGTCCGTCTCGGGCTCGCCCTGTTGATGATCTCTCGGCCACGGCCCGGGCCGAGCCTGCTCGCGTACTGGCTCGGCGGGTTGACGGTGTGCATTCCCGAGTTGCTCATACCCCTGATGCTGCTGAACTTCACTCCGGTGTTCGGACACGTTGCGCGCGGTTCGGCGTCCCCGTCGACGAGCTCGACCCTCGGCAAGATTCAGATCGGCCTCGGCGTGGTCGGCCTGTCGATCGCCGCTGTGATGACGGTGCGTTTCCTCGCCCGTCGACGGGCGCCGCAACCCGTACCCGAGGACGACCGCTCCCCGGAACTGTCGATGGTCTCAGGTGCGCCGATCGCGATGCCGCGGCTGCTGACCCGGGTCCCGGATGAGTCGACCGAGAACCCATCGCCATTCCGGCGTCTGATCGGTCGCATTCACCACGCGTGGGAGGGCGGCTCCTCGTGGGTCGCGTGGGTGATCGGCATCATCTCGGTGCCGGTCGACGGAGTCCTGTTCATCGTCGCGATCATCGCGGCCTCGGGGGCATCGGTCACCGCGCAGGCCAGCGCATCCGTCGCGTTCATCATCCTGATGTACGCCGTGGTCGAGGTCATCCTCGTCGGCTATATGGTCACCCCGGCAAAGACCCAATCTCTATTGCTCGTCCTGCACAACTGGGTGCGGAACTACCACCGGCAAATTTTGGTGGCACTGTTCACGGTGGTCGGGGTGTCGCAGCTGGCCCAGGGTCTGCACATCCGCTGAAGCGGCGGGCCTCAGCTCGAACGCGGCGGGCGCTCCGCCTGGACCAGGTTGCGGGCGATCTCCTCGATCCGGGTGTTGGTCTCCTGCGAGAACCTGGTCAGCAGACCGAACGCTCGATCAGCGTCGATGTTGAATCGCTCCATCAGCATGCCTTTGGCCTGGCCGATCATGTCTCGGCTCGCGATGGCCCGCATCAGTTGGCTGATCTCGGCGGCGACCGCTTCCTGGCGCTGGCGGAATTGGGCGGATTCCACGGCGCTGACGGCCTTGAGGGTGTGCAGCAGGTCCGCCGGATCCCAGGCGACACCGCGATCGACGTCGCGCGCCACCTCGTCGAGAAGCTGCTTGCTTTGCGAGACTTCCTTCACCGTGTGCACCACGCCCACCAGCTCGCCGTGATCGAGCAACGGGGTATTGGTGGGGCTCCACACCTTCGGCAGGAATTCGTCGGGGGCGGCGGGATCGGGAATGTCATACCGCTGCATCCGCATCGTGTGGGGCCGGCCCCTCTGCATCGCGGTCTCCAGCGACGACGCGAGCCTCGCTGTCCCGTCGGCGCGCGGATCCTTGGGATTGTCTGGGAAGGCGTCGAAAAGGTACTGCCCGCGAAGTTCGCCGTGCTCGCGAAGCGTGACGCGCTCGTAGTCTCTGCTTGCCGCGCGAATCCGCAGGTCGCGATCTAAGAGCAGGCAACACACGCCCGAGGCCCCCTGGACCATTTTTCGGGCGATCACTTCGAACCGATCTTGGTTGCGCACTGTGAGAATCGCCTACCCGTTTTGCCGAAATGTCTAAACCCGCCTGTGTCCCAGCCCATGGCCACCTCTGCACCCCGGTAGCGAATGCAGGACAACTGACGCAGAATCACGCTATGCGACGAGAAGTGGGTGCCGAGATGGAGGTCGAAGTCACGGCGGCCACGACGCTGGAGTTTCAGATTGCCGTTGCACCGCACCCGCGCACCGAGGTCTTCGAGTCGCTGCGCTTCGTCTTGAACGGGCGGCCGATCACGCCGCTGGAAGTCAGCGGGCTGCACGGCAATCGCATCCATAAGTTCCACGCGGCGGTGGGCACACTGCAAGTCAACTACGAGGCGACGATCGTGGGTCAGACTGATCCAGCTCCGGTGACCGAATACGACCAGTCGATGTACCTGCGCCCCAGCCGTTATGCCGAATCCGACAAGTTCTTCGGTTTTGCTGCAACCGAATTCGGCAACGACCGTGACTCTGCGGAACTGCTGGAGCACGTCAGTTCCTGGGTCGGCACCAGACTGGACTATGTACCCGGCTCGAGCGATCCGATTGACGGGGCAGTGGATACGATGCTCGCCGGCGAAGGTGTGTGCCGAGACTACGCGCATCTGGTGGTGGCACTCCTACGAGCGGTCAGCGTCCCGGCCCGGGTGGCGTCCGTGTACGCACCGGGCGTATACCCGATGGACTTCCACGCCGTCGCTGAGGCCTTCGTCGACGGGCATTGGCGGGTGGTCGACGCGACGCTCCTGGCGCCGCGCCAGACGTTGGTGCGGATAGCCACCGGTCGCGACGCCTCCGACACAGCGTTCCTCGACAATCACAAAGGTGCGATCACGCTGCACCGGCTGGTGGTGACCGCGCTCGTCGACGGCGAATTGCCGCGCGATTCCATCGACCAACTGGTTTCCATCCGCTGATGCCACCTGCGGGACCGCACTGACGATCGTCACGGATCGTCAACCACCGTTGGGCCGCAACGGCATTGGTAGTACATGGAACGCGTGCCGCAGGTAACCAACCCGCGGCTCGCATGCACGCTCGCGTCCGGACTGGTCCACTGGCGTAGTGTGGACCCGTCGGCGATCTTTCGTACCTGACTACTCAAAGCCATGTCGTCGTCGATTCGAATGATTGGCCGGTTCCGCGGTCAAGACGGGAGCGTCAGTATGACGCCGCAAAAGGACCACACAGATGCCGAGCGTCGGCCTACCCCTCCGCTACACACGCCGCGGTTGCGCCTCAAGCCCAAAGCCCCCCAAAGCGGGTTTGTCGACGGAGCGTGGTGGCCACACAGTGACGATCTCGTGGCAGAACTGCCAGACCTGCTGGCGGTGCTTTCAGTCCGGCTCGGTCCGATCGGCCGGGTGATCTACAAGCTCACCGAATGGTCAACGGCACCTGCGAAATTGAAGCTTGACGCTCACACGGTACGGCTCGACGGGTATCGCCGCCAGCCAATCAACACCGTCGAAGTACTCGGACTCGACCGCACCAGAATCGTTCTCCTGGTGGTGTCGCCGCACACCGATCCAGATCAGGCGCACGCTGTCATGATGGCTGCGGCGGGCCCGGAGAATGCCTTGACGGTTGACAGCCTCCTGATGATCAGCGCGGAAGAAAGCGAAGCCCGCGTCTAGGGTGCCTACGGCAGCTGTCGCGCACCCGCACCGTGGTTCGACGGGACTCGACGACGCACTTCATACATGGTCTCGCCGCGGGCCGCGCGGACTATACATTCGGCGGTCTTGAACGCGCGTGAGTCGTGATGGATCGGGTAGACGGGCAGGCCGGCAGCCCGACGCAAAATCATGACCGCAAGCGCTGTACCGGTGCGGTGTGGAACCAAGAGAAGTGCCGCCTGCGCGTCGCGGCCCACGATGGTGATGACCTGTGGATGGACTCCCTGCAACCAACCCCAGTTCAGACTCCGCTGGCTTTGCAATGACGACCAGTTGACGTTGATATCGACGACCTGGCCCAAGCGGGCCTCCAACGCCGAGACCAAACCCGGCAGTTCTCGTGAGACCACGCCCGTCCGGGGCCACCACGCGCCATCGATCTTGTTCCCGAGCCGCGATGCCAGCGTAAGCCGCAGCGGGGTCACTGGACGCTCCGCCCCACCACGCCGCCCGCGCGTGCTAGTGGTATCGGGTTGTGTTTCAGACGCAACGAGTTCGATCAGCGAATCTGCGCGATTCATGCCACGACCCTTCACAGTTCGAAGCAATCGGCCCGTAGGTCGGGGCGACGGAGGAATCGCATTGTCCGTGATGGTTCGCGCAGTGACGTTCGAGGCCAGCGCCGACAACGAAATGGCTCTGGCCCAACGTTACGCCACCGGCTGCTTATGTGTCACTGATGGGCCATGCGATGAAATCGTCCGGCACGGCTCGTCGTACCCAAGCTTGTTGACCACCCGACTAGCACGGAGGCAAAATACGTTGGGCTGACGGCGGTTCCCGCACAACGCGCGATCGGCGTGGACGAATTTCCAAGCGGGCATCGGACAAAGGGCCGTGAAACGGCAATCCTCGTGGAGCCGAACCCAACAGCCCGACCAGGTGTACACTCGCCGGATCGGGACCACTCAGGCCCCCAAATCAAAGGGCCACAGTGTCTGACAAATCCCCACGGAAAACCATGACCAAAAAATCGGGCCAGTCTCTGAAAGAGAAGCGCGCCGCGAAGCGCCTCAAAGCCGCCCATATCTCGCCTACCGAATCTTCGCTGCATACCAAGAAATCCTGAGGCGCTGGGTCCTCGATGGCGGGCTCATCGCGAGGGGCACCGCGCGGATGGATCTGATTACGTCCACTGAAAAAGAGAGAAGTTAGGTATGGCGCAGGGAACTGTCAAATGGTTCAACAGCGAGAAGGGTTTCGGATTCATCGCTCCTGACGGTGGAGCAAAAGATGTGTTCGTCCACCATTCCGAGATCCAAGGGAGCGGTTTCCGCACGCTCGAGGAGAACCAACGGGTCGAGTTCGAGATCACCCAGGGGGCTAAGGGCCCTCAGGCGGTTGGTGTCACCGCCGTCTAAAGGCATTGCGCCGCAGCGTAATCTGCGACTAGGTGGACCGGATCCTGTGCCGGCGCCGATTGGCGCGAAGGCTTATTGCCGTCGCCAATCCCCCTTGCAGCACATCGTTGCCCGCATCTACCGCCCGTGATCGGTCCGCGGCGCTCCGAAACCTGTTCTCGGACGCGGTCTCTGGTGCGTCATCAGCGGTGGCGAGCAAAAACCGGTCGGGCAGTGCCAATTTGCAGACCGTGCGAACGGTGAGTAGGAACTGCCGAAGCAAGGGGCCCGTGGTGTAGGGCAAATCGTAGGTGACACAGAGGGTTCGCACCCGGTCGGCGATCTCTGGGTAGCGATTGCTCGGCAGATCAGGGAAGAGGTGGTGTTCAATTTGGTAACACAGATTCCCACTCATGAACGCCAGCACCGGGCCGGCCCGGAAGTTCGCGGTACCCAACATTTGCCGGAGATACCAGTCGGCTTTCGTCTCGTTCTCCAGAACCGCGGGCGTGAACTTCTCCGCCCCATCCGCGAAGTGGCCGCAGGCGATCACCACGAACGCCCACACATTGCGCAATTCGTTGGCGACGACGTTCGCCGCCAGTGTGCTGCGCCATCGGCGGCGGCTGAACGCGGGAAATAGCACGTAATCCTTGACGACCTGGCGAGCCATCTTGCGGATCATCGCCCTCTTGTGGACGGCTTTGCGGGCATCTGTCGTCTCGCGATCCTGTACCGCGTACAGGCCGTGCAGCGCGACACCCCATTCGAACAAGAGCGCCAGCAGCATCGCGCGCAATGGCTGCAATAGGGAGCTCGGTTTCCACTCCTGATCTCGAGTGACCCGCAGGACTCCAAATCCCAGGTCGTCGTCCACGCCGACGACGTTGGTGAACATGTGGTGTCGATGGTTGTGAGAGGACTGCCAGTGCGCGGAGGGGCCGACCATGTCCCATTCCCAGGTAGTGGAATGGATTTCCGGATCGTTCATCCAATCCCATTGTCCGTGGGTGATGTTGTGGCTGAGTTCCATGTTCTCGACACACTTGGCCACGGTCAGCGCGGCGGTTCCGACTGCCCATCCGAGCTTGCTTTTGCTGCCGCCGATCGTCAGCCGCGCCGCGAGCTCGAGGCATCGTTGAAAGGCGATGGCGCGCCGGATGTACTCGCGGTCCTTGATTCCGCGCGAATCCTCGACGTCGCAACGGATCGCATCCAGTGCGCTCGCGAGCGCCTCGAGTGCGTCGTCGCTGAGATGGGCGTATTCAGGTACTTCGGTGATTGCCATCGACGCTCAGGGCGCTCTGCGCGCGGCGACGTACGGCGTTCGCGCGACGGCACGCGGACAGGAAGAATTCACGAACCGCAGCAAAGTGGGTCACGTCCGATCTCAAAGTGGTAGTTACGCACAAGTGGCGAGGATCGGCGCGAGGTCAGCGGGTACGCTCGCCGGCACTGCCTTTTCGGCTCGAGGCGTTGGTCGACCACGAGGCTACAGGAACCGCGAGACCGGCGGCCCCGTGCACGCAGTAGCCCGTCGGGACACCCCTTGGACCGGCCACGATGGTGCCCCGGCGGGCTCCCGTCGCCGAACCGCGCAGTAGTGGTAGTCGTCGGACCCTCAGCCGCCGGACTTGTCGGAGTCGTCCGATTTGTCGTCGGAGTCCTTGGATTCGTCGGGCTCTTGCGCGTCGTCTTCATCGTCGTCGGATTTCTCGGAGTCCTTCGCCTCGCGCTCAGAATCCTCGGACTGGTCAGCGTCTTTTGCTTCCCCATCGCCAGAATCTTCATCGCCAGAATCTTCATCGCCAGAATCCTCGGACTCGTCCGACTTGTCGGCCTCCGCCTCGTCGGCCTTGTCCGCGTACTTCGTCAAGAGCCCGGCCAGTTGACGGGCCTCTTGAGGTGATAACAAGTCGTCGAACAATCGCTCATCGCTCTCAGAGATGCGCTCGAGGTAAACCGCGTCGTTCTCGGACCCGACATCCCATCGGCCACCTTCATGACGAACCATCCGATGCCGCCTTCCGCCTAGTGCCTGTCTATAAACCTGGCGCCGCCCGAGCGCTTGTACGTTGCTTACCCACTTTCGCTGTGGCAGACGACCACGATCTTGTTGTCATCGCCGGCAGGCCGGCACGGAAAAACCAATAGTCTGGTGCTTTGGACACCGTTCGAGAGGTAGTGACATGCCCGCACCGTCAGCCGAGGTCTTCGACCGTTTGCGTCAACTGGCCGCGATCAAAGACATCACCGCACGCCAGACGAAGACGATCGACGAGATCTTCACGGGCAGGCCGCTGACCACCATCCCGATCGGCACGGCCGAAGACGTCGAAGCCGCATTCGCCGAAGCGCGGGCGGCCCAGGCCGCCTGGGCGAACCGCCCGGTCACCGAGCGCGTCGCCGTCATCGCCCGTTATCGCGACCTCGTAGTGAAGAACCGCGAGTTCCTGATGGATCTCCTTCAGGCCGAGGCCGGTAAGGCCCGCTGGGCGGCGCAGGAGGAAATCATCGACCTGATGGCGAACGCGAACTACTACGCCGGCGTCGCCGCGGACCTGCTCAAGCCCCACACGGTGCCCGCGCTGCTTCCCGGGATCGGCAAGACGACGGTCGGCTACCAGCCCAAGGGCGTGGTCGGGGTGATCTCGCCGTGGAACTACCCCATGACGCTGACCGTGTCCGACTCGGTGCCGGCGCTGCTGGCGGGTAACGCGGTGGTGCTCAAGCCGGACAGCCAAACCCCGTACTGTGCGCTCGCGTGCGCCGAGCTGCTCTATGAGGCCGGCTTGCCGCGGGCGCTCTATGCGATCGTGCCCGGGCCGGGCTCGGTGGTCGGCACCGCGATCATCGACAACTGCGACTACTTGATGTTCACCGGTTCCACCGCCACCGGCAGGCAACTCGCCGAACACGCGGGCCGTCGGCTGATCGGTTTCTCGGCCGAACTCGGGGGCAAGAACGCGATGATCGTCACGCGGGGGGCCAACCTGGACAAGGCCGCCAAGGCGGCCACCCGCGCGTGCTTTTCGAATGCGGGCCAGCTGTGCATCTCCATCGAGCGGATCTACGTGGACAAAGACATCGCCGACGATTTCGTCGGCAAGTTCGGTGCCGCGGTGCGAAACATGACGCTGGGCACCGCATATGACTTCTCGGTCGATATGGGCAGCCTGATCTCCGCGGGTCAGCTCGACACCGTGACGGACCACGTCGACGATGCGAAAGCCAAGGGCGCCAAGGTGATTGCAGGCGGCAAGGCCCGGCCCGACGTCGGGCCGCTGTTCTACGAGCCGACGGTGTTGACCGACGTCACGCAGGAGATGGAGTGCGCGGCCAACGAGACGTTCGGGCCGGTCGTCTCGATCTATCCCGTCGCCGACGTGGATGAGGCCGTCGAGAAGGCCAACGACACCGAGTACGGGCTCAACGCGAGCGTGTGGGCCGGCTCCTCGGCCGAGGGCGAGCGGGTCGCCGCGCGATTGCGGTCCGGGACGGTGAACGTCAACGAGGGGTACGCGTTCGCGTGGGGCAGCCTCAGCGCGCCGATGGGCGGGATGGGCCAGTCCGGCGTCGGCCGCCGGCACGGTCCCGAGGGCCTGCTGAAGTACACCGAATCACAGACGATCGCGACCGCGCGCGTGTTCAATCTCGATCCGCCCCTTGGTATTCCGGGAAAACTGTGGCAGAAGTCGCTGTTGCCCATCGTGCGGACGGTATCGAAGCTTCCCGGTCGGAAGTGAGTTTTGGCGGCGGCCCACCGCAAATCCGCGTTACGCTCGTCGATGTCAGCGGCAATCGCACGTCAGGAGTCCGCTATGAAGGCCGACGCGAAGCACTATGAGGAAGACGCTCGGCGGCTACGTGGGTACGCCACATTCGGTAACTTCTCGGATGCTCAACTACAGCGGCTCGCCCGAGTAGCTCATCGCACCGCGACGACGGCGGCATTGCCGCTGATTCATGAGCAGACTCCGTCGGACTCCTGCTACATCCTGCTCAGCGGGGAGGTGGGCGTGTACATCGGCCGGGACCGCGTCGCCGCGCTGGGGCCGGGCGAGGTGATCGGCGAATCGGCGCTGCAGCGCGGCAGGCTGCGTTCTGCCACCGTGACGACGATGGGGCCTGCCGAGCTGTTGCGGATTGAACGCGACGATCTTGACGCGTTGCTCAACGAGATACCGGCACTTCGCGAAATCATTGACGCGTCCGTCGCGCGACACGTGCCCGTAGACCTGCCGCCGAAGCCGAAGCCACCGTTCTCCCGGTTGGGCGCCTCGGTCCGCACCGACCTGCTCGAGCGGTTTGAGCAGGCCGCTAACAGCGCCGGCGTGGACGTCGCGACCGCACTCGAAGATGCGCTTACCCGTTGGATCGAACGGGACGGCACAGCGTAGCCGCTGCCTTCGTTGACCCCGATCTACTACTGGGCGTAGTATTCGGTCATCTCGCCACGCACAAGGGGGTGCAATGTGAGGTGGAGCTTCGCCCAGGTCGGGCTGGTGATCATCTGCGTTTTCCATGTCATTCAGGCCGTGATCGGGTTCATCCTCAATCCCAGCTTCGCGACCGGGCCCGATGCGCCGACTGTGCAGCTGCTCGGCATGGACTACAACGGCTGGCACGCCGTCGCCGGTCTGGCGCTGTTCGCTCCGGGGCTGGTCTTCGCTATCCGCAAGTCGTGGTCGGTGTTGTATCTACTGCTCGCCGCGATAGCCGGTGCGCTGCCGGGCATTTGGGCGTTTTTCTCGCATCAGGTCGCGTTCGTATTCAATTTTCCCAACAACACGGTTGACGCGGTGGTGCACTTGGTGACCGCCGCGATCATGGTTGGGGCGGCTGCCGTCCAGATCCGGATGGATGGTGGGCTTCGAAACTCGCTCGCCGATCTCCGGAAAGCGCCGTAACGCAAGGCTTTTGGACTAGCCGCTACTCGCTGCCGCCGATGGCACCGAGGCGCTCGCTTACCCGAACCAGCGCCTCGTCGAAGATCTCGACCTTTTCGCCGCGCTTTTCGCTGGCCGGCTGGGCGGAGCCGCGGGCACCTTCGGTCGCCACCCGAGCCGCGCCCTGACGCCGCAACA
Organism: Mycobacterium senriense; assembly: GCF_019668465.1. Lineage (NCBI taxonomy): Bacteria > Bacillati > Actinomycetota > Actinomycetes > Mycobacteriales > Mycobacteriaceae > Mycobacterium > Mycobacterium senriense. The sequence continues at coordinate 4,813,828 of NZ_AP024828.1, forward strand.
AGTTGAAGTTCTTCTCGCGCGCTTGCCTGAGCCGGCTCTGCAAGTCCTTCAGCGCCTTCTCGTCCATGCGCGTGAGAGCCTCGGGATGACTCTCGCCGATCAACGAGCTTTCCTGCGGGGTCAGGTTCACATGGTGGGTGCTCACGCCTAGATTCATATCCCGCACCGGACGAGTCGACGCGCCGAACGCCGAACCGTCACGCGCGGGCCATTTCGAGTTCACATCTGCGGCGCGTCGCGGGCCCGCCGCCGTCACACAGGTCCAGAGCTAGGCTTAGCGGAGCGGCTCACCGCAGTCGAAGTCTGCGTCCTCGGGGTCTTTCAGATCGCTCGCTGCGGGTAGTCCGTCGGTCGACGAAGGAGGTTGCGATGGCCAAGCAATCAGAGAGGGACGACGGGGAGCCCAAGGGCGGCCGCCCCGGTCCGGTGGATCACGGGCGCGAAGGCGGGATGGCGACCCGTGAGAACGCGCCGGAACTCACCGAGCCGGACCGCGAGGACTGAATGGAGCATCTCGAGCGGTCGCCGGGATGGGTAGCCCGGATCTCTTTGGCACGACCTAAGTGGATAGATGCCGTCTGAACAGGCGCCGCCCCCGCCGCAATCGGCGCCGGGATGGTACCCCGACCCCGCCGTAGGCCACGGGCTGCAGCGATACTTCGACGGCACCAGCTGGACCAGCGAGTGGGCGTTCACCGCAGAGCCGCGGAAGAAGGGCCTGTCCGGAAGGGCGGTCCTGGCGGTGGCGGCGCTGTGCGTCCTCGTCCTCCTGATCCTCGTGGGCAAAAGCTGGATTTTCGACCCGAAGAAGGCCAGCCACTCGCCCCCCTCGGGCAGTTCGATCGCGGCGGGCCCAACGGAGCCGGCGCCGTCGACACCGGCCGGCCCCAAGAAGCCGGAGGGAGTCACCTTCACCACCGCCCCGGGCCCGAGCGGCGACGTGGTCAACGCCCGATTCGCCATTCGTGACAACTACACCGAGCAGCTGATCAAAGATGGCGCCCGGCTGGACACCATCGACATCCTCAAGTACGCGAGAGCGACCTATCCTGACGCGTCCGCGGTGAACGTCCAGGGCACCTTCCCGATGACCGACCCGTACGGCAACACCTCGACTCAGGTGGCCATCGACCTCACGTACTCGCGGGCGACGCTGGACAAGATCAACTTCGACGGCATCAGCAAGGCCAGCATCTGGGAGATTCGCGATTCCGGCAATATTCTTCCGGCCTTTCAGCCGTAGACCGGGTCGCTACTTTGGGATGCGGGCGTCCTCGTAGCGGACGGCCGCCACCATAGCCGCGGTGAGCACGATCAGCAATGGCACGAACACCAGTGGGTACGCGGCGACTGCGGCCATGGCGATGAGCGAGCCCGGCACCATCAACGCCAACGCGGCCGTCGGATGCTTCTCGCTCAAAGTGACGATCCTCGCGGGCACCGCGAAAGCTACCGCGGCCTGCTGATACCGATCCGGCCAATCTCCGTAATACGGGCAGCGGGTCTCCAAGCCGCAACCCGTGCAGTTGCGCCCATAGGAGTACCGGGTTTTGAGGCCGCAGCCCATGCAGGTGTGCGTGGTCATCCGGGCCATGCTCTCATTGCGTCGAGCGGCCATTGCGGGCGAGGCGTTGCCCGGCATCCGCTGCGCTCCCTTTCGCCGGGCGTGATGCGCGGAATTAATGACGGGTTCCGGGCGGCGTCCGGGCCCTAATGACCTCCGGCCGGCTGCCCCTCGTCTCACAGCTGGACATCGGCTGAATTTGATTGTCTTGCAATGCCTCCTGGCGGATTGAAAGTCGAAATCGCCTCAAGCGGATCCGGCGCCGATCCCCCTCGTCCGTGCCCTGTTACGACAACGGCGCACCGAAGAATGGATCGGACTCATCAGCCGTCGGGATGTCTCTTGGCTTGCTGGCATCTAACGTCCCGGACTAGAAGGCGCTGACACCCAGAATCGGCAAAGCCGGACCCTCCCGGGAGTAGGCCGACCCCGAATGATCAACTACCGCTTTGCCCTCTTCGTTCGTGCCGGCGGGGTAGCGGTGTCGGCAGCGCCGGGGCTGAGGACGGCCGGGATGACGAAGTTGCGCAATGTTGCGCGCCTGTCCAAGCGGGCATCGTGCTGCCCCTCGGCGAGGTGATCCATCAGCAGCATTTGCGCAACCCGCACCAGCCAGTCGGCGACCGCGTCGGGATCGAGTTGCTCGCGCAGCTCGCCGTTTGCCTTCGCCGCATCGACGTAAGGTCGCAGCGTCTGTCGGATCCGATCCCGGAAGGCTGTGGATGCCGCCGCGGCCACTGTCATGGTGAGGCTTTCCGCCGAGAACAGCACACGCAGCCATCGTGATTTCTCCACGGCAGCGATCGCACCATCGAGAGCGTCAAGCAGCCGGTTGCTGAATGGCCGGTTGCCATTCAGCGTCTGCTCCGCCCCCTCGATCACGCTGGCCGACTCACGCAGCATCACAAACGCCAGCACGTCGTCGCGCGACCCGAAGTAGCGATACACCGTCGTCCGGTGCACTGAGGCTTCCTTGGCGATGTCGTCGACCGTAGTGCGGCTGACGCCGTGCCGCTCATAGCACGTCTCGGCCGCATCGAGCAGGCGACTGCGGGCCTGGTCGTCATCGATCGGCGGGCGATCGCCCCAAGTCCCGGAGCGGGCCGCTTTTTCAGTGACCCGGAGTCGACTAGGTGTCACTATTTGACCTCGGATTGCGCGGCGCCGGGCAGGCAGGTCCACAGCCGCCGCTGCGCACATCGATTCGCATCTCGCTATGAATCTCCCTTCGAGGCAGTAACGCGCACAACAACAACGTAGCGAACAACGCCTTGCATCCGAAGTCTGATGGCGCAACTCTGTAAGGTCTGATTCCCGACGCCATTCCACCGCTGCCTGACCTAGTGCACGCACAGGCGCCGCCGCTGCGTTGACCGGGATTGCTTCTTGTCGGACGACACCGGCCGAAAGAGGGACTAACGCCCTTCGTCACCTTGCCGGCAGGCAAAGGATTACGGGAGCTAGCGGCGTTAATGCGCGCTGGCCTGACCCCGATCGGTTGATCCATGTCGACGAGTTCACGGGGTCAGGTCACGCCACGTGAGCGGTGTCGACGATGCGGTGCCGACTGCCAAACGCCCCGGGACGGAGGATGCGCGCAACGGTGGCGGCAACCTGATGACAGCCGCAGCGCGTCCGGGTACCGCTTCTTGCCGGGAGTGTGGTGGGAAATTCACAGTGCGGCGTCGGCCTCCGCAGCAATCACCGACGACGGTCGTGGGCCGTTCCTCGGACCATCACAAAGGCACCGAGGCGATGGTGCGCGGATGCCGGGCGGCCTGCTTCAGCCGGCGCCTTGATCCTGGTGGGCGCACCATGAACAACGTACCCGGTTGGTCATCGCACCAATGGGGGTCTGTGATCGAAATTCACTCTCCAACAGGGCGATTCGCGGCTACCGCTACGATCCCCACAGGAAGATCAGTTTGTAGCAGGTTTCCGGCCGGAGCACGAGCGCTGAGGCGGCTGCCGACACAGCCTGATAACTACTGAACACGGCTCGGCATACGGGCGCGACCGGAGAGCTGAGCGCGGCAGTCGCGTGGCGGCGCGTCACCCAATCCGAGCGGTCGTCATCACAGGGCGAATAAAGGCTCTCAATTTCAACCTATTGGGCGCACGCGTTAACGAGGCGGGATTGTCACAGTAATTCAGGGCTTTGTTCCGCACGTGCGGTAAGACTCAGCCGGCCGGCACCTCCGCAGCGAAGACCGCGACTCAAGGAAACGCCATGACTTTGATGCGAACTGCTCCCTACCCCGCGCGGCGTGTCGGCCCTGAGGCACATAAGGGCCGCCACTTCAACAGTTTCCGCGATTACGTTGCAGCGCTCAAGGACATCGACGAAATTCAAGAGATCGATCAACCCGTCGACTGGAACCTCGAGATGGGCGCAATCATTCGTCACAGCACCGAGACGAAGGCCGCAGCCCCGTTGTTCAACAATGTGATTGGAGCCGACCCGGGTTTGCGTGCGATGGGTGCGCCCGCGGCGACAAGCCGCCAACCGGGGCATTACCTGGCACGCCTGGCCATGATGATGGGCCACGGTCCACCCGCCACCGGTATCGAACTCGTCGAAGCCTACGTTGAGGCGAAGTCACGACCGGTGCTGGCGCCGATTCTGATATCGAAGGACAAGGCGCCATGCAAACAGAACGTCATACTGGGCAACGACATTGACCTCACACGGTTTCCGGTACCCTACATCCACGACGGCGACGGCGGCCGGTACATCCAAACGGCGGGCGTGAATATCGTGCGGTCACCGGACGGCGCTTGGACAAACTGGTCGGTAAACCGCGCCATGCTGGTGGATAAAAATCACCTCACGGGCCTGGTAATACCTGAGCAACACATCGGCATCGTGCACGGCATGTGGAAGCAAGAGGGGAAGCCGACACCATGGGCCCTGGCGCTGGGCGCGCCTCCAGCGGCGATGCTCGCCGCCGGCGCACCGATGCCCGCCTATGTCAACGAGCACGACTTCTTCAGCCAGCTCACCGGCACACCGGTCGAACTCGTCAAATGCGAAACGGTCGACCTTGAGGTGCCGGCCACAGCCGAGATCGTGTTAGAGGGCTTCATCTCCGACACCGAGACCGCGATGGAAGGCCCGCTCGGCGAATACGGCGGATACACGATGGGCGAGCCAGAGCCGTGGCCGCTGTTCACCGTGACCGCCGTAACATACCGCGACCGCGCGATACTGCCGGTAATCGCGCCCGGTCGGCCGGTGGAAGACGTGCACACGATATGGGGTCTGGGAATCTCGGCCGAGAGCCTAGACTTGTGCCGCAAAGCCCAGTTGCCCGTCACCGCGTGCTGGACTCCGCTGGACGCGGCGACGCATTGGATGGTGGTCACCGTCCCGGACAGCTGGCACGACGACACAGGCCTTTCCGTCGATGATTTTTTGCACCGCATCGGGCAGACCATCTTCGCGTCGCACACGGGCTGGCAATTCCCCAAAATCCTGGTCATGGGTGACGACATTGACCCGACCGACCTTGCCCAGGTCGTGTGGGCGTTTGCGACCCGGTGCCATCCGGGTTCGGGCGAAATCTTGTTCTCGAAAACAAAACTCGGCTTCTGGGTCGCCTACCTAGACTCGTCGGAGAAATACACAGGTCGCGGCGGACAGGCACTCTACAACTGCCTGATGCACCCTCAGTCGATTGGACGGCCCCTGCCCGAGGTCGCCTCGTTCACTACGGCTTACCCGAAGGCCCTGCAACAAAAGGTCCTCGCAAACTGGCAAAACTATGGCTACCCGCCGGAGTAACACCGCCGATCACCTTATCCGTGATCGGCGCCAGGTTTGATCCAATTATCGGCAGTTGCGCCGGTGAGGAGTCAAAGATGTCGGCAAGGACGGATTTAACGGATCCTCCTGCGGCACGAAGTGCTCAGCAGGATTGCACGGCTGCCGGCAAGATGAAGCGCCTCATCGTCGGGATCTCCGGTGCCACCGGCATCATCTACGGTATCCGGCTCTTAGACCAGTTGCATGCCGCAGGGGTTGAAACCCACCTGGTCACCAGCCGAGCCGGCGAAATAACCAGGTCATACGAAACCCACTACACGGCAGGAGAACTGCGGGCGAAGGCCGACGTGAGCTACCCCATCGGTGATGTGGGCGCGGCCATTGCCAGCGGGTCGTTCCGGACGCAGGGAATGATCATCGCGCCATGCTCGATGCGCACACTGGCCGAAATCGCCACCGGCGTTACCACCACCCTGTTAACGCGGGCGGCCGACGTTTGCCTCAAAGAGCGCCGACGCGTCGTCCTACTTGTGCGTGAAGCTCCGCTCACCACCATTCATCTGCGGAACATGCTCGCGGCAACCGAGGGCGGAGCCATCGTTTTTCCGCCAGTACCTGCATTTTACGACCGGCCGGCGACCGTCGACGACATCGTCAACCACACCGTCGGGCGGGTACTGGACATGTTCGACCTTGATTCCGGCCTTATCCATCGCTGGGGAGAACCGACCCATGAGAAGTTGGCCCACCGAAACGGCAAGCGCGTCTAGATCACAGCAGTCCCGCACCATGCGTTCGACCCGTGATCCTGTATCTCGGTGACCGTGAAACTCGCCTTGGCTGATCGCTCGGCCAACGCCGATCCTCGGTACAACAGACAATGCTAACTGTTGTATGTTGTCCATGCGCGCTGAAGTAGGCAGCGGCGCGGGACCGTTGACACTGCTTCAGGGGGTTGCGTGGCTGCTAACGATTTGGGGCCGGCCCGGGCCCGTGTTTTGTCTGGCACACGGCGAACGGCGAGGACGCAATCCAGCGACGCCGGACACTACAGCGCCCTCCTGGCCGGCGTGGCCCGGTTCGCCGTGACGCACAAGGCAATCGTCGTCGGCGTGTGGCTGGGCCTGGCGGTTGTCCTGGCGTTGGCGTTCCCCCAGTTGGAAACTGTCGTCCGGCAGCAGTCCGTGGACCCGGTTCCGCGGAACATCCCGTCGTTGCAGGCGCTGGATCGAATGTCGAAGGCGTTCGGTGAAGAGGGATCGACCACGACGGTGGTCGTCGCCATGGAGAATCCGGACGGGCTGACTCCGCAAGTGCGACAGCGTTATTCGGGGATGGTCGACAAACTTCGCGGTGATTCCAACCGAGTGAAGCTGGTGCGGGACCTGCTGGCCGACCCAGCGACCGCGGAACATGCGACAAGCCGTGACGGCAAAGCTTGGTACTTGCCGGTCGGGATCGCAGGGACCCTGGGCAGCCCCCGGGCGGCCGAATCGGTGCAGTCGGTTCGCCACGTCGCCGCCAACGCCTTCAGCGGCACCGGAACCGTCACCAAAGTAACCGGTCCGGCCGCGACGATGAGCGATCAGATCGTGGCCGCCGACCACGACTTGTTGCTCATCTCGGTGGCCACCGTGGCCCTGATCGCCGCGATCCTGCTGCTCGTTTATCGCTCGGCGTTCACCGCGCTGCTTCCGTTGCTAGTCATCGGCCTGAGTTTGGCGGTCGGGCGCGGGATACTGGCGGCACTCGGTGAGGCGGGCGTGCCAGTCTCGCAGTTCACGATCGCATTCATGACTGTCATTCTTCTCGGTGCCGGCACCGATTACTCGGTCTTCCTGATCAGCCGCTATCACGAGCAACGACGACAGGGTGTCGCGGTGGACCAAGCTGTCGTCCACGCCACCGCAACAATCGGGCGCGTGATCCTCGCGTCAGCGGCGACCGTCGCATTGGCCTTGCTATCAATGACATTCGCTACATTGAACATTTTTGCGACGTCGGGACCAGCGTGCGCCATTGCGGTGCTAGTCGGATTTGTCGCCACGGTGACGTTGCTGCCGCCGGTGTTGGTAGTGGCCGCCAGACGTGGCATCGGTGAACCTCGCGCGGATCGGACACGTGCTTATTGGAACCGCATCGCCGTGACGGTGGTCCGCAAGCCGGTGCCGTTGTTGGTGATCAGTCTGGTGGTTCTGCTGACGCTGGCCGCAGTTTGCCTGACGATGCGAATAAGCTACGACGACCGCAAAGCGCAGCCCGCCGACACCGCCAGCAACCAGGGCTACCGCTTGCTGGACAGGCACTTCCCCAAGGACACGACGATGACGGACTTTCTGCTCGTGGAGTCGCCGAAGGATATGCGAACCGGCACAGGACTCGCCGATCTCGAGGAGTTGGCCTCCCGCGTCTCTCAGATAGCTGGGGTGACGAAGGTCGTCGGCGTGACCCGGCCAACCGGTCAACGGCTGCAACAGGCTGAATTAGCTTGGCAGAATGGCCAAATCGGTGACAAGCTCGGTGGTGCGGCCATCGATGGTGAAGGCCACAAAGATCAACTCAAGCAGCTGACCGACGGTGCGGATCAGTTGGCCGGCGGACTGACCAAGCTCGATACGGGCGTGCGAACGGCGTTGGCCCCGATGACGGGTTTGTTGGATCGGATGCAAGGATCAGGAGGGCAGGTCGACGGCTACCGGGCGGCGCTGAAGCAGCTGAATGCGATGGCACCCAACATTGATCGGGCTCTTGCGGACCGCGCCAGTTTGCGACCGTTGGCCCTGCAGGCGTCCGACGCGATCGCCGCGATCGAACCCCTGGCCGCAACGCTCGACGGCGCACCCTGGTGTGCGGGTACGCCGGAGTGCGTGACGTTACGCGGACACCTCGCGACCTTAGTTGCGCTGCGTAGCGGCGGCTTCTTCGATCAGATCGCCGGGCTTGGTGATGAGTTGACCGCCAAGACGGGCGAGTTATCGGTCGAACCAACGATATCGGAGATACAGGAGGCGGCGGACGCCCTTGGCCGAAGCTTCAACGGCGCCGCGGGCCGAAATGCTGGTCTTCCGGCCGAGATTCGGCTGCTGCAGAGCGGAATCGGACGACTCGCCTCGGGTGCCCGGGCGCTTGCGGTGGGAGTTCACACACTGGCCGACAGCAACATCGCGCTGCTGGGCGGTATGAGTCAGATCGCCGCACAACTACGGGAATCGGCCCGTGCCACCCAAGGATCGGATGCGGCCGCTGGTTTCTATCTGCCGCCGAACGCGCTGCAGGACAAGCGACTCGGTGAGGTCGCTCGCCAATTCGTGTCACCGGACGGCAAGACCGTCCGGTTCGCCATCGAGTCGCACTACGATCCCTATACGGCCGAGGCGATGGCGCTCGTGCACAAGATCACCGACGTCGCGGTGGCTGCGACGCCCAACACGTCGCTCGCCGGCGCCACCGTTTCGATGGTCGGATTTCCGGCGGTCAATGCCGATATTCAACATCTGATGGTCGGCGACTTTGTCAAGCTCGCGATCGCAACGTTGGTCATCGTGGGGCTGATACTGGTTGCGCTTCTTCGAGCGGTTCTCGCGCCTCTCTACCTGCTCGCCACCGTGGTGCTCAACTACGCCGCCGCAATGGGCACGGGAGTATTGGTATTCCGTTACGGCCTGCACCATGACATCACCTGGCCGGTGCCGTTGTTGTCGTTCATCATCCTGGTCGCAGTGGGCGCCGACTACAACATGCTCCTGATCTCGCGACTTCGCGAAGAGTCGGCCAACAATATCCGGGTGGGGGTACTGCGGACCGTTGCCAGCACCGGCTCGGTCATCACCTCGGCCGGCTTGATCTTTGCGGCGAGCATGTTCGGGTTGATGGTCGGTTCCATCGCAACAATGGTGCAGATGGGTTTCATCATCGGATGTGGACTGCTGCTAGACACATTCGTCGTCCGGACGCTAATGGTGCCCGCCATCGCCACGTTGCTCCGCGAGGCGAGTTGGTGGCCCGGTGACGCTCGGCAGACGTCGCCGCGCGGAGCCACCGGTCGCTGGAAGACTATCCGGCTTGGACTGCGCCGCTTTGTCCCGGCGGGGAGGAACTTCGCCTGAGTATCAGCTGAAGCCGGCGGTGATCGCGGCCATGTCGAAATAATCCCGCCATGCCGCGATGCGTCCGTCCCGAATCTCGAAGATTCCCGCGACCGGAAGGTGTACTTCACCACCGTCCTTGCGTCGCAGCACATCCGTGCGTTCGTTCATCACTAGTAGGCCATCGCTGAGCTGCCTATGAATTCGGAAGTCGATGCCGTCGAGTGCGGCGGTGAACCCCTCGATGAACTCCTTGATCGCAGGGCGACCATATAGCGCCTGCATCGGAATGTTGTGGTATACCGCATCTTCGGTGAAATAGCCGGCCAGTGTCTCAGCGTCGGGGGTTGCCCAGAGGCCGCAGAACTCGGTGACAAGTTCATCAGGTGAGAATGTCATGGCTTGCATGAAACCGGTTTGAGGTAACGCAAATCAAGCCCCCGAGGTTTATCTGATGATTGTCACGCGAAGTGCCACCCGACGAACAGACGGGTCATGGTCGCCCGCCGGCCTTCGACGGCACGGCACTAGAGCATAGCTATCTACGACGTGCTACATATTGCGTTGAATGTTGCGACACCTGTATGGTGTGCTCATGTCGGCGGCACAAACCTTGGACATCGACAACGTCGATTTCGCGTTTGATGACCAGCCCGACCTACACGACGTGCTGGCGCGGCTGCGGGAACGCAAGCCCTATGCCATCGTCCGGTTCGCCGGAGTACCCGCCGTTTTGTTGTTGACCGACGAGCTGGTCCGGGCCGCCTTTAGAGACGAGGCCACGTTTCCCGCTGCACCTGTGTATGCGATGACCACCGAACCGGTCTTCGGCAGAACGGTTTTAAGCATGTCGGGCACCGAACACCGAGCCAACCGCGCGATGGTGTCCGCGCCGCTGCGGCGTAATCGTGTCCAGCAGTATGTGCAGCCGGTGATCGAACCGGTCATCAATGGGTTGATCGACCGGTTTATCGACCGAGGATCGGCCGACCTGGTCGCTGAGTTCACCCATCGATATTCACTGCTGATCATCAGCCGCCTGCTCGGCATTCCCGTCGATGACGAGGCCAAGGTTCATCGCTGGGCACAGGCGATGATCCACTATCCGTTCGATCCCGACTGGGCGACCCGGTCGGCCCGGGAGTTCACCGAATATGTGGCTCCGTTGCTCGCCGAGCGCCGGCGCGAACCGAGCGATGACATGATCTCGATGCTGGTCACGGCCAGCGCAGAGGACGGGCAAACCCTTACCGACGAAGAGATTCACACTTTCCTGAGGATGCTGTTCCCGCTGGGAGCCGACACCACCATGCTCGCCCTGGGCAACACGTTGTCCGCGCTACTCAACCATCCCGATCAACTCGACCTTCTGCGCTCCGATCTCGAAGAGTATGTGCAACCGGCGGTGTGGGAAGGACTGCGCTGGGAGCCCGCGGTCGGAATGCTGCCCCGAGCATGCCCGGAGGCGACCACGTGGCATGGGATCGAGATCCCTGCACTGACACCAATGATTTTCGCTATCAATGCCGCGCATCGAGATCCGGCTGTCTACGATCGGCCCGACGAATTTGACATCACCCGCAACGTGATGCCGACGGTGTCCTTCGGGCAGGGTCCGCACAGCTGTATCGGGAACTGGCTGGCCAATACCGAACTCGTCGCCGCACTGACGTTGCTGGTGCGGCGTTTGCCTGACCTTGCCCTGGATCCCGCGCAGGCCCATACGTCAACGATTACAAGCCAAGTCGGTACCACGCTGCGTGGACCCAATGCTATGCACGTCACCTTCACGTCGCCGTGACCCAACCCGACATAGGTGAAAAGTCGTGTGCCGAGCCGCCCTCGGCCGTGGTCCTGACGGGACAAATGCACACCGCGAAATAGGTACGACCGGGTCCAAGATTCGCGCATACCGGGTTGCCACACTTCGAAGACGTCGGCTGCCATGGAGAAGCGTGGCGAATTCGGTGTTGAAGGCGCGACCAAGTCCCTCGCGTCGGGGAACGCGGGGCCAGTTGCACGAGTTGAAAAGCCGCCCGCAAGTGATGGAGGAGACCATGGACTCACATTCGGTCAGGGTCGAACACCGTTCACCCATTGCCACCGTGAACCCGGCCAACGGGGAGTTGCTGCGCGAGTTCAACCCGATGAGCGACGAACAGGTCGATCACGCGGTGTACGACGCCCACCGAGCCTTCCTGTCCTGGCGCGAGCGTCCCGTCAGCGAGCGGGTGGCCGCGCTCGCCCGCGCCGCCGACCTAATGCTGGAACGTATCGATGAGCTGAGCGGCCTGGTGACCATGGAAATGGGCAAGCTCCGCCACGAAGCGCGCGGCGAGGTGAATCTGAGCGCCGAAATCTGTCGCTACTACGCAGAAAACGCGGCGAAGCTACTTGCGCCCGAACCGCTCGACGCGGACGCGGGCAGCGCGGAGATACGCTACGAGCCACTGGGCGTTCTGCTCGGCGTCATGCCGTGGAATTTTCCGATATACCAGGCTGCCCGCTTCGCGGCGCCCAACATCGCCGCCGGCAACACCATTGTGTTGAAACACGCGAGCCAGTGTCCGCAATGCTCGATCGCGATCGAGAAACTGCTGACCGACGCGGGCCTGCCGCGCGGCGTTTACGTGAACCTGCTCGTACCCGGTCGCACGGTGCAAAGGATCATTCCGAATCCCTTGGTGCGTGGCGTCTCGCTGACCGGGAGCGACGCCGCCGGCCAGTCGGTCGCCGAGAGCGCGGGACACGAGGTGAAGAAGACAGTGCTCGAACTCGGCGGCAGTGATCCGTTCATCGTGCTCGACGATGATGACTTCGAGCGCACGCTGGACTTCGCGGTGACCGCGCGCGTTGCGAACTGCGGCCAGAGCTGCGTCGCCGCAAAGCGATTCATCGTGCTGGGCGACCTCTACGACCGTTTCCTGCAGGCTATGCGGGAACGAATGGTCGCGCTGAGGCCGGGAGACCCGACCGACGAGGCCACCACCCTTGCCCCGCTCAGCTCCGAGCAGGCCGCACAACGCCTGATCGATCAGATTCAACAGGCCGTCGCCAGCGGCGCCACCCTGGTACTCGGCGGCGGCCGCGTCGACCGCCCCGGCGCCTACGTCCAGCCGACCATTCTGACCGATATCACACCGGACAATCCGGCCTTCCGTGCGGAGTTGTTCGGTCCGGCGGCGCAGGTGTACCGGGTCGAAACCGAAGCTGAGGCCGTCGAACTCGCCAACGCTATACCCTTCGCACTCGGTGGTTCGGTGTGGAGCGGGGACGAGCAGCGGGCTCGGAGCCTGGCCGCACGGTTGGAGGCCGGCATGGTGTGGATCAACTACCCCACCAGCTCAGAACCGCAGTTGCCCTTCGGAGGTGTCAAGCGCTCCGGTTACGGACGTGAGCTCGGTCCGCTGGGCATCAAGGAATTCGTCAACGCGAAGCTGGTGCGGGTGGTCGAGCGCGGTGCCCAGCCGACAGCCGGATTCTTCGGCTAGGGACGTCAACCAACGCGTGATGGCTCGCTGGTATAACAGGCCCCCCCTGAGCCGCCACGCTGGCGAGTTGTTCACCTAGCTTCCTCAATCCAGGTCGGTAGCGTGGCGAGGACCTGTCGGCGATTGAGAGATGATAGTCCGAGACCGCCACGATGGACGGCGCGCGAACAGGTCCGAGGAGGAAGCGCGGTGAGCAGATCACCGGCACGAGAGTCCGACAAGGCGGGACGGCCGCGGCACTTTGACGATGACACCGAACGTCGCCTGGTGATGGACGCCGCGGTGCGCGTGATGGCGCGCAACGGCTTCGCCGACATGTCCGTCGCTGACATCTTGGCCGAGGCCGAACTGTCGACGACCAGTTTTTACCGCCACTTTCAATCCAAGGATGCGTTGCTGGCCGCGATCATCCGGCGCGATGGCGAGTCGGCGCGGCGAGCATTGGAGCGCGCGATTGCAGCGGCTCCTGGACCTGTGGCGGCGCTCGAGGCGTGGCTCGATGGACTGCTGGACCAATTCTTCGAACCCATGAAGGCCTCGCGCACAGCTCTTTTCACAACGCCAGAGGTTCACAGCGCCTACCAGGTGAGCGAGATCATGGAGATGCGCTGGTTGCTTTCCCAGCCACTGGTCAAGGTGTTGCGCGCCGGCCACCGCGCCGGTGTCTTGCACTCACCCAAGCCGGAGCCAGACGCGGTGAGCATGTTCGCCGTGGTCAGCAGCGCCGCAACCTCCCCCCACGGGCACCGCAGTAGCCGCAAAGCGGCACGGGCACAAGCGCTACGATTCATCTGGCCCGCCTTGAGCGTCACCGAAGCTGCGGCCAGCCCTCACAGCCGGGGTCAGCGGTCACGCAAGCCGCGTCAGCAGCACACAGCCTGAAATCGGTCCGCCACCGTTGGACACCACCGCCACCTCCGGTCCCCCGGCGACCTGTCGTGCCCCGGCCTCCCCGCGCAGCTGCAGCACCGCCTCATGCAGGTAACCGTAGCCGTGCAGTCGGCCGCCCGAGAGCTGGCCGCCGTTGGTGTTCAACGGAAGTTCGCCATCGAGCGCGATGCGCGTGCCGTCCTCGATGAACGGGCCGCTCTCCCCGTGACCGCAGAACCCCAGGGCCTCCAGCCATGACATCGTCAACCAGCTGAATCCGTCGTAAAGCTGCGCGACGTCGACATCGGCGGGACGCAAATCGGTGCGCGACCACATGTGCTCAGCGGAAGTTCGCGCCGGCATGGTGGTCAAGTCCTCCCACTGCTCCCACGACGGTCGTCCCCGTAGCGCGGTCCCCGCAGCGTCGACGCGCGCAACCGGGTGGTCTACGGCCGACGCATGTTCGACAACAGACACCACAAGCGCGGTGGACCCGTCGACGGGAACATCGCAGTCATACAGCCGAAACGGGGACGACACCATTCTCGAGCCCAGGTAATCCTCGAGGGTCAACGGATCGCGGAACACCGCCTTTGGATTGCGTGCGGCGTTGCGGCGCCCGTTCAGGGCAATCTGCGCCATCTGCTCGTGAGTCGTTCCGAACTCGTGGAAATGCCGCTGCGCATAGAGCGCCAGCCAATTCGCCGCCGAATACGCGCGGAACGGGATCAGCCACTGCTGCGGGCCGCCCACTTCGCTGCCGCCGACGCCGATACCCGGGCGACGCCCGCTGCCCTGCGCCGTCGACTCCGTCACGGTGCGATACACCAGAACATGACGGGCCAGTCCCATCGACACCGCCATCACCGCGCTGACGAGCGCCTGCACCTGCCCGGGGCCCTCGGCGGCGCCGCTGTGCCAGTTGAGCGACAACCGCAGCGCGTCCTGCACCTCGGGTGAGCCGGGACCGGAGAACCCGGGGAAACCGTTGACGCGTCCCGGATAGGTGGCCAGCCCGTCGATATCGGCGACGGTCAGCCGGGCGTCCGCAATTGCCTCAAGCGCGGCGTCGATGGTCAGGTCCAGCCCGTCGCGCCCCAGCCGCCGACCCACCTGCGATTGTCCGATGCCCGAAATGACGGCTCGGCGTTCGGCTGCGGTCACGATGCCGCTGGGCGAAATAGCGGAAGATATACGGGTGCGTGATCCTCGAATACCACCTCCACCGGCATGCCGATGCGGACGTCATCGGCGGTGACGTCGACGAGATTGGTCAGCAACCGAAGATCGGGCTGCTCATCCATCGCGACCACGCCGATGATGTAGACCTCGCCGACGCCGTCCCAGGGCTGATGATTCACGGTGTACGAGTACAGCTTTCCCCGGCCCGCGACGACTTCCGGCGCGGCATCGCGTCCGCCGCAGCGCGGGCAATATGGCGCGGGCGGATGAATGAAATACGAACACGCCGAGCAGCGCAGGAAGCGGAGGCGACCATCGGCACCCGACCTCCAAAAGAACCCGCTGGGCGCGTCGATGCAAGGCAAGACGCGGGGTGGTCGGGGCATGATATCCATCCTGTGGGTGTTGGCTGCGCACTTGCGCCAGAGACACTATAAAAATAGCATTTGTAAATGGCCCGCGGGCTAAGCGCCGAGTTTGTCAGCGAGACCGGTGGGTTCAGCGGATGGACAGAAGGACTGTGAGCCAACGCAGGTCACTGTGGGCGGCTACTACAAACGTCCGCTGGTTAGCGGAATTAGACGATGAGGGGGCCGGATGACGCAGGAGAATGACTTGTCGGGGCTGGGCCTTTTGGCGGCTCCCGAACTGACCCGCCATCCTCAGCCGACATACAAGATGTTGCGAGACTCCGCTCCCGTTATGCGTGTGGACGGTATCGGGGTGCTCGTCAGCACCTGGGAACTCGTGGACGAGGTGTTGCACAACCCGCAGATGTACTCCTCGGCCCTGACTTCCGGAGTCCTGAAAAACGACCGTCCACTCATCCCCCTCCAGATCGATCCGCCGGAGCACGGAAAGTTTCGCAAGATTCTCGACCCGCTGTTCGCACCGAAACGGATGAAAGCACTTGAGGAATCGATCGCGGCACTAGTCAACCGACTCATCGACGGCTTCATCGGCCGAGAGGAGATCGATTTCGCCAAGGAGTTCTCCGTCCCGTTCCCCACCCAGGTCTTTTTGACCATGCTGGGCCTGCCGCTCGACGAGCTACCCACCCTGCTGACGATGAAAGACGGGATCATCAGGCCGCACGAGTTCGTCGGAAAGCCGCTGGGGAATCCTGATACCGATGCCTATCAAGCGGCCACGGCACAGTCGATCTACAACTACTTCACCGCCACGATCGAGCAGCGCAAGCGCGAGCGCCGGGACGATCTGATGAGCTGGTTCCTCGAAGCAGAGATCGACGGAGACCGGCTCACCAGTGACTAAATCCTCGACATCTGCTTCTTGTTTCTCATCGCCGGCCTCGACACCGTATCGGCCTCACTAGACTGCTTTTTCAGTTACCTCGCACAGCATCCAGATGATCGCAAGGCTATCGCCGACGACCGGGAGAACGTTGCATTCATGGTCGAGGAGCTGCTGCGGTGGGAAACGCCCGTCATGGCGGTCGTACGTGAAGCTAAGCAAAGCACGGAACTTGGTGGGTGCCCCATCCGCGCCGGCGAGCAGGTGCTGGTCATGCTCGGTTCGGCCAACACCGACGAAAAGTCCATCACCGAACCGGAATCGGTCCGGTTCGACCGAAAAGTGAATCGCCACTTCGGATTCGGCGGCG
Source organism: Mycobacterium senriense (assembly GCF_019668465.1). NCBI lineage: Bacteria > Bacillati > Actinomycetota > Actinomycetes > Mycobacteriales > Mycobacteriaceae > Mycobacterium > Mycobacterium senriense. Next base: position 4,830,410 of record NZ_AP024828.1, read on the forward strand.
GGGTCCACCGCTGTCTTGGGTCACACCTCGCTCGGGTCGAACTGCAAACCGCCCTGCGCGTCTGGCATGAACGTATCCCCGAATACCACACCAAACCCGGTATCGAACTCGACTTCACGCCGGGGGTTCGCGCCGTGCAGAGCTTCCCGATGATCCTGCGGACCCCAAGTGCATGATGAGTGAACTTGCCGCATCGACCGGCGTCTAGGCCTGCCGATGGTTGACATGCTTCACGAGCGGCGCGACGGCGCTGTGGCGTGGCTGACATTCGACCGACCCGAGCGCCTCAACGCATTCACGGGCACCGGGTATCACGAGCTCGGAGTGCCGCTGCAGCGTCTCGCCCACGATGACCGGGCACGGGCGGTGGTGCTTACCGGAAGTGGACGGGCTTTTTCTGCCGGCGCCGACCGATCACTCCTTGACGCCGCGGCGCCAAACACCGTACGACAGCATGCCGGTGACCAATTCCTGCGACTTCTCGACGTTCTCGGCGGATTCGAAAAACCCTTGCTCGCCGCCGTCAACGGGGTCGCGGTTGGGTTCGGCTGCACACTGCTGCTGTACTGCGACCTCGTGCTCATCGCGGAAACCGCCCGGCTGAGGTTTCCGTTCACCGCGTTGGGCATCGTGCCGGAGGCGGGCAGCTCAGCGCTTCTGCCCACGAGAATGCGGTGGGCGGATGCGATGTGGGCGATGCTCTCCAGCGAATGGATCGACGCAGCGGCCGCCTTCGAAACTGGCCTGGCGTGGCGCGTGGTTCCGGATGCCGAACTCCTCGAGCAGGCCTCGTCCGCGGCGGCATTGATCAGCACGCACGATGCGAATTCCGTGGCGGCTACCAAACGACTCATGACCAGCGGGCGGCGCGATGCGGCGCTCGACGCGATCAAGCGTGAGCTCATGGAGATGCAAGCACTCCGACGTACTTGAAGTATGGCCTCCTTTCACGGTGGTCAGATGCGTTGTCAAAGGGCAGCGGCGGCGGCTTCGGCAACAGCCAGGTCCTGTTTCCCGCTCCCGCCGCTGACACCGACGGCGCCTATTATCTGGCCGGCACGCAGTAGGGGGATTCCTCCTGCGAAAATCATGACCCTGCCCCCGTTGGAGACGTGGATTCCATAGAACTGACCGCCCGGACCGGCGTCGACCGCCAGCTCATCGGTAGCGAGGTCGAATGCACGGGCCGTGAAAGCCTTGTTTATGGAGATGTCGACGCTGCCGATCCAGGCGCCGTCCATCCGAATGTGCGTCACAAGGTTGCCGCCGACGTCGACGACCGCGATATTCGAAGGAGAAGAAATCTCGTCGGCTTTCGCCCTGCCCGCGGCAACCACTCGCTGTGCGTCGTCAAGAGAAACCGATGTCACAGTGAGAGTCATTGCGCACCTGATTCGCCAACGAACTTGCCCTGAAACGTGTTCAACATCGGAATCCGTCCTTTCAACCCATCGCAAGTTGCGGCTTGAGCACCACCTTGGTCCAACCGTCGTCGCGCGCGTCGAAGTGCTCGTACGCGCTCGGGGCCTCAGACAACGGCAGCTGGTGAGAGATAATCCACGACGGGTTGGCCCGGCCTTCGTGGATCAGATCACGCAACTGACGGTTGTAGTGCTTGACGTTGGCCTGACCGGTCCCCATCCGTTGGCCTTTAACCCAGAACTGACCCATTTCGAAAGTGATCCTGCCCTTTTTTCGTTCTTCGTCCGGCGCGCCTGGATCCTGCGGCAGATACAGGCCCACCACGCCGATTCCGCCGGTGAACTTCACTGCCCGCACGAGATCCCGCAGTACCATCGAGGGATCTTCATGGCCCTGAGGGTCATGTGCCTGATAACCGATGCAGTCGCAACCGCAGTCGGCGCCAGCGCCGTTGGTCTGTTCCAGGATCTGCTCGACGGCAGATCCCTTCGAATCGTCGATCGCGATCACGCCGATTTGTTCGGCCAGCTTGAGCCGATCGGGGTGACGATCGACAATCATGACCTTGGCCGCGCCCTTGATCATCGCTGAATGGGCGGCCATCAACCCGACCGGGCCCGCGCCGTAAATGACGATCTCATCGCCGGGTTGCATCCCGGCAAGTTCGGTACAGTGCCAGCCCGTCGGGAAAATGTCCGACAGCATGACGTAGTCGTTTTCCTTCTCCTGCGCGTCGTCGGGCAGCCTCAGGCAGTTCGAGTCGCCGAACGGCACCCGCAGGTACTCGGCTTGCCCGCCGTTGTACGGGCCCATACCCGCAAACCCGTAGGCCGCCCCGACCATGTCCGGGTCGGGATTGGTCGTCAGGCAAAAGGCCGTCAGCCCATTCTCGCAATTGCGGCAGAAACCACAGCTGATGTTGAACGGCAGGCAGACCCGATCACCTACCTTTACCCAGACCACGGCGGCTCCTGTCTCCACGACTTCGCCGAGGTTCTCATGGCCGAGGACCCTGCCGGTTTCCATCGCGGTGCGGCCCTCGTACATGTGCAGATCGGACCCGCAAATATTGGTAGTGGTGATCCGGACGATCACATCGGTGGGCTCTGAGATAGTCGGGTCCGGAACGTCCTCGACGCGAACCTCCCTGGGCCCTTCGTAAACAACAGCTTTCATGTTCTCTCCCAACGAAAATCCGAAGCCGTGCGCAGACGATCACGCAACATCCAGCAACCACGCTCTCAGATGGCGGCTCTGACATCTTCGTCCTGCCGGGTCGAGTTTTCGGTGCCTCTGTGGCCCCACGAGACGCTAGACCAGCCTGCAAGTCGTCACTGACGGGCGCAAAAAGGCACTGGCAGTAGCTAGATTCCACGGGTGGCCGTCATCAGCCACTCATGGGGCGGAACGGGGTCATCCGGTGTTGACGACACCGGCTGGGCGGCGATGGTTAGCGCGGGCAAAGCCCAGCTGTCGAACATGGGCGTCGGAGAATGAGCTCGGCACAGCTGTCGCGGAGAATGTCGTGTCGATCGGGAAATTGCCTTAGCCAGCCAATTTTGGGCTACGCGCGCACTCTGCGCGGTTTGCGAGGCGGACGCCTACCGGCTATGACGCCTGGACCCCGAAGAACCACACTGGTCCCGCGGTTGTGCACTCTCAGGTCGAAGTGCGGTGCGTGATGCCGCAAGCAGAATAGGTCAATCCGGCGGAGCGGTGGTTTCCCCGTTCAGCCCGGACCGTTGCGAAAGGGCGGTTGATCAATGAACCGAACTCCGTCGATCCCCCTACCCTCAGGCGAGAAGATCGCCGCCCTCGGGCAAGGAACCTGGCATTTCGGCGAAAGGCCAACGAGGTGGGCCGAGGAGGTGGCCTCGATCCGGCTCGGAGTCGACTTGGGAATGACGTTGATCGACACAGCGGAGATGTACGGCAACGGCGCGGCGGAAACCTTGGTGGGTGAGGCGATTACCGGACGGCGCAGCGAAGTATTCCTCGTCGACAAGGTGCTCCCACACCATGCGACCCGGGTAGGCACCGTTCGCGCGTGCGAGGCAAGCCTGGTCAGGCTCGGCGTTGACTACATCGATCTCTACCTCCTGCACTGGCGGGGCCGCATCCCGCTGGTCGAGACGATCGAGGGCTTCGCCGAATTGAAGCAGAACGGGATGATCCGCCACTGGGGCGTGAGCAATCTCGACATCGACGACATGATCGAACTTTCGGGCGTCCCAGGCGGTGATGAGGTCCAGGTGAATCAGATCCTGTACAACCTGACCCGTCGAGGCCCGGAGTACGCGCTGCTACCGTGGCTGGCCCAACATCGGATCCCGCCCATGGCCTACTCGCCGATCGAGCAGGGCCGGCTGCTGGAACACCCGGCACTGCAACCGATTGCGCTGCAATACAATGCGACTCCCGCACAGATCGCGCTGGCTTGGGTGCTTCAACACGACGGCGTCAACGCTATTCCGCGCGCCGGAACGCCTTCCCACGTTCGGCAAAACGCCGCCGCCCGCGACATCGAGCTCAACCGCGACGACCTGCATGCCCTCGACCAAGCGTTCCCGCCGCCTAACCGGCCTCGTCCGCTCGAGGTTCTGTGACAGCGTTGTCCGTTCGCTGGGCTACGGTGGCGGAGTTCAGGTCATGAGGTAGTTGTTGACCTGCCGGATCGACATGGCCCCCTCGCCTACCGCGGATGCCACTCGCTTCACCGACCCGCTGCGCACGTCTCCGGCGGCGAAGACACCGGGCATGCTGGTTTCCAAGAAGACCGGGCGGTGGACCGCGGTGCGTCCGTTTACTCCGGCAATGTGATTCGCTGCGGCCTGCCCGGTTTCGATGAAACCGTGGTCGTCGAGAGCGACCGCGCCGGCCAACCACTCGGTGTTCGGGTCCGCCCCGATGAACACGAAAAGTGCACGCGCCTTGATAGACTCCCGCTCACCGGTCTGAGTGTTCTCCGCCACAACGCTTTTCAACGCCCCGTCGCCGTCGACTTCGCGGACTTCGGTGTTGAGACGGACCGTCACCCGCGGCTCCTGAACTATCTGGTCGACGAGGTAGCGTGACATGCTTTTGCCCAGGTCGTCTCCCCGCACCAGCAGATACACCCGCGAAACTTGAGTCGCCAGGAACACCGTCGCCTGCCCGGCGGAGTTACCGGCACCGACGATAACGACCGGGCCGTCACCACACAGCAGCGCTTCCTGATAGGTCGCGGCGTAATACACCCCGTTCCCGTGAAACACTTCGATCCCCGGGACCGCCAGGCGGCGATAACGTGCTCCGGTGGCCAGCACCGCGGCACGGCCGACGGCCACAGTGTCATCGGCGAACGTGATCTGGAGCTGTCCGCCGTCGGCTTCCAGCCGGGTGGCCTCCGCGGACACCGAGACTCGCGCGCCGAATTTGTTGGCCTGCAGGAACGCCCGCTCGGCGAGGTCAGACCCCGAGACCCCGGCCGGGAAGCCCAGATAATTCTCGATGCGCGACGACGTCCCCGCCTGGCCGCCGACGGCGATTCGCTCGATCGCCGACGTCCGCAACCCGTCCGAAGCTCCATAGACCGCTGCACCCAGACCGGCCGGACCGGCGCCCACCACGATCAGGTCGCGTTCGTCGCTGATTACGTCCGGCACGGCGAGACCCACTAACCGGGCAAGCTCGACATTGCTGGGATTGCGCAGCACCCTGGTGCCCCAGATCACCACTGGCGTGTCCTCGGGCCGAATGCCGAAACGGCGCAGCAGCCGCTCAGCGCTGGGATCACTTTCCAGATCCAGCCATCGGTGTGGTAATCGGTTGCGGGCGGCGAACTCTCGCAGACGGGCGGAGTCGGGCGAGAAGCACGACCCGATAATCCGGAACCCGACGCCCTGCCCGATCAACAGGGAACGGCGCACCAGATATGCACGCAAGACCAGATCGCTCAGAACTTGGTCATGGGCGACCAGGGCACGCACGCGGCTGGTGGGAACCGCCAACACCTCACCCTCGACCACGACGATCGCGGTGTAGAACGCCGGCTGGCCTTCCAGATCGCCCAGCTCGCCCAGGAACCTACCGGGTCCGTGCACGCGCAGCACCTGTCTCTTACCGGACTCGCCATCGGCGACGATTGCGACTTTGCCCGACAAAATCACAAACAACTCGTCGGATCGCAGCCCCTCGCGAATCAGGATCTCGTCAACGTCGACACGCCGCCTGGTACCGCCAGGAAGCAATGTCGCGATCTGGTCCTCGGTCAACCGTGGGTATGCACCGAACAGGTCCGGGGTCTCCTCCCACTCCTGGGTGCCCCCGACCGGTGGCTCAACGGACGTTACGTCAGACATCAGTCACCTCAGACAAAGATTTCATGGACATAACACCAACGCCATGATTCGCCCGGTTCGAACGATTGGACGATGGGATGGCCCACTGTGTGGGCGTGTTTGCGAGCGTGGCGCATCGGAGACGAGTCGCAACATCCGACGTGCCCGCAGCTCAGGCACAGCCGAAGATGCACCCACGGGGTATGCAGACGCAAACATTCCTCGCAGCCTTCGGGAGTTCTGGGAGTGACACGGCGGATGGCCGCCAAGTCGGGGTCGGTGAATGTCGACGTCATGATCGCGCCTCCTTGGTTGTCGTTGATACCGCTTGGTCAAGCCAATCACGCAGTACAGCAATGGGTGCGGCGCCCGACTGACGCGCCAGTATTTGCCCGTGGTCAAGGAGCAGCAGTGTCGGCACTGCCTGCACCGTGAACCGCCGCGAAATCGCCGGCGCCTTGTCCACGTCGACCTTGACCAGTTTGAGTTGTCCGGCGCGTTCGGTGGCGAGCTGCTCCAGCGCCGGGCTCACCATTCGGCACGGTCCACACCAGGTTGCCCAAAGGTCGACAAGTACTGGAACCGAGGCCTTTTCGGCAACGTCGGCGAAGTCCCCGTCGCTGGCCGCAGCGATCCACGGCAGCCAACGGTGACAGTTGGCGCACCGGGGCTTCCCCGCGGCCGCCGCGGGTACGCGGTTGCGTTTTCCGCAGTGCGAGCATGTCACGGTGTCTGTTTCCATGGCGCCTCCCCTGTCAGGCCGCCAGGGCCGGTTCCGAATAGGCCACGGCGAGTTCGCCATTGTCCACGGTGACGCGGATCTTGCCACCGGCCGCGATGTCGCCGCGTAGCAACGCCCGGCCGATCTTGGTCTCCACCTCGTGGGCGATGTAGCGGCGAAGCGGTCGTGCCCCGTACACCGGATCGTAACCGTGTTCGGCGATCATCCGGCGAGCGTCCGAGGTGATGTCCAGCTCAATTTGCCTTTCCGCCAGGCGATCCCGCAGCTCGGCCAGCTGCAACTCGACGATCCGTTCGAGCTGCTGCATCGACAGCGGGGTGAACAACACTATGTCGTCAACCCGGTTGAGAAACTCGGGCCGGAAGTGTCCGCGCAACTCGGCCATCACCCGGTCGCGGGCGTCGGGCTTGATCTCGCCGTCCGCGGTTACGCCGTCGAGCAGGTAATGCGATCCGATGTTGGAGGTCATGATGACCACCGTGTTGCGGAAGTCGATCTGACGTCCCTGCGCATCGGTGAGCCGACCGTCGTCGAGCACCTGAAGCAGGGTGTTGAACACATCGGCGTGCGCCTTCTCGATCTCGTCGAAAAGCACGACCGAGTAGGGCTTGCGCCGCACCGCCTCAGTGAGCTGACCGCCTTCGTCGTATCCGATATACCCCGGTGGCGCGCCGACCAACCGGCTTACGGTGTGCCGTTCCTGGTATTCGCTCATGTCCAGGCGCACCATGTTGTCCTCGCTGTCGAACAGGGCGGCCGCCAGCGTTTTCGCCAGTTCGGTCTTGCCGACACCGGTGGGCCCGAGAAAGATGAACGAGCCGATCGGCCGACGCGGGTCCCGAATTCCCGATCGGGCCCGGATCACCGCATCGGCGACGAGTTGCACCGCCTCGTCCTGGCCCACCACCCGTTCGTGCAGGATTTCGTCGAGCCGCAAGAGCTTTTCGCGTTCGCCCTCTTGCAGGCGGGCGACCGGTATCCCGGTCCAGGCGGCCACGATTTCGGCGATCTCGTCGGCGGTGACGACCTCACGCAACAGCGGCCGCTCGCCCTGCTTGGCCTTGAGTTGGTCTTCGGCCGCTTGCAGCTTACGTTCGAGTTCCCTGATCTGTCCGTACCGCAGTTCCGCTGCCCTGTTCAGGTCGTAGTTGCGCTCAGCTTCCTCGGCCTCATGCCGCAGTTGCTCCAACTGTCCCCGCAATTCCTGCACCCGGCGGATCGCCTGTCGCTCGGCATCCCACTGCGCGTGCCGCGCATCGGCGTCCGCCCGCAGATCGGCCAGTTCTTTGCGGAGTTCGTCCAGACGGGCCTTGCTGGCCGGGTCGGTCTCTTTCGCGAGTGCGGCCTCTTCGATCTCCAACCGGGTCACCCGCCGCGTGATTTCGTCCAATTCCGCAGGCATCGAATCGATCTCGGTCCGCAGACGCGCACACGCCTCGTCGACCAGGTCAATCGCCTTGTCCGGAAGGAACCGGTCGGTGATATAGCGGTGCGAGAGCGTCGCCGCCGCTACCAGCGCACCGTCCTGGATACGGACACCGTGAAATACCTCCAAACGTTCGCGCAGCCCCCGCAGAATGGAGATGGTGTCCTCCACATCGGGTTCGTCTACCAGCACCGTCTGGAACCTTCGCTCCAGGGCGGCGTCATTCTCGATGTGTTTGCGGTACTCGTCGAGTGTGGTGGCACCGATCATATGCAGCTCACCGCGGGCCAGCATCGGCTTGAGCATGTTGCCCGCGTCCAGCGAACCTTCCGTCGCCCCGGCGCCGACCACCGTGTGCAACTCGTCGACAAACAGCAGGATTCGACCCTCGCCGGCCTTCACCTCCGATAGCACCGCCTGCAGCCGTTCCTCGAATTCGCCCCGATACTTCGCACCTGCCACCAGCGAACCCATGTCGAGGGAGAAAATAGTCTTGTCCCGCAGCCCTTCCGGGACATCGCCGCGCACAATCCGCTGGGCCAGGCCCTCCACAATCGCCGTCTTGCCGACGCCAGGGTCGCCGATGAGCACCGGATTGTTCTTCGTCTTGCGGCTGAGGATCTGGATCACCCTGCGGATCTCGGCGTCTCGGCCGATCACCGGGTCCAGCTTGCCGGCGCGACCTTCGGCGACCAGGTCGCGGCCGTACTTCTCCAGCGCCTCGTAGACCCCCTCCGGCGACGCTGACGTGACCCGTTGGTTGCCGCGGACCTTGGTCAGCGCGCCGAGGAACGATTCCCGAGTAACGCCTTGGGAGGCCAGAATCCGTCCGGCGGCACTCGCCGAACCCTCTTCGGCGAGTGCGATGACGAGGTGCTCCACCGACACGTATTCGTCCTTGAGCCGCTTGGCTTCCCGCTCGGCGGCCTCCAGCAGGTTCGCCAGGCGCCTGGTGACAGACACCTGGCCCGGCCCAGCGCCGGGGCCGCTCACCTTCGGGCGCCGATTCAGCTCGCGTTCCAGATCCGCGCGCAGTGCCGCGGCGTCGGCGCCGGTCTGATCAAGCAGCCGCGGTACGAGACCCTCGGGCTGGTCGATCAGCGCCATCAACAGATGTTCGCCATCGACCTCGTTGTGACCCATCCGGGTCGCGATGCTCTGCGCTTCGGCCAGCGCCTCCTGTGACTTCTGCGTCAGTTTGTTGACGTCCACCGCGATGTCCTCCTTCGGCGAAAACCGGATTCCAGCTCTTCGATGTGGTCCAAAAGGTCGAGCACCAGGCCGATCGCCGCGTAGTTCAGTCCCAGCCCGGCCCTCAACCGCTGGATGCGGGCGACTGTCACCAACGCAGACGGTTCGAACCAGAGATCGCCGTGGGCATCCTGCTGGCAAGCGACGAGGCCGAGCGCGACCAGCCGGCGCACCATGTCGGGATGCAACCCGCAGCGCATTGCGAAGTCGTCGAGCTGCATTCCGGGCCGCCGCACCAGGACATAGCGTGATGCCGTCATCATCCCCTCCTGGGGTCGAACGTGGACTCGGCCGCCAGTTGCTCGAACAACTCGCGTTCCCGCGCTGTGGGTTTCGGCGGCACCATCACCTTGATCTCCGCGTAGAGGTCGCCCGCGGCACCCCGTGGGTTGGGCATGCCTTCGCCGCGCAGCCGCAACCTCCGGCCAGTCGACGACCCCTGCGGCACTTTAACTTTGGCTTCCCCGCCGGGAGTTCGAATAGCGACAGTGGTCCCCAGCACCGCCTCCCATGGCGACACCGGCAGATCGACGGTGACGTCGCGTCCGTCGAGCCGGAATCGGGGATGCGGCTTGATCCGCACCCGCAGGTACAGATCTCCGGCCGGTCCATCGCCACTCCCTCGGCCGCCCTCTCCCGCCAGCCTGATCCGCTGACCGTCCATGACACCGGCGGGAACGTTGACCCCGTAGTTGCGGCCATCGAGTGAGATCTGCCGTTTGCCGCCCCGGTAAGCCTCCTCGACGGTGAGCTCCAGCACCGCTTCCTGGTCGGCGCCCGGAATCGGCCCGAATCCGCCACTGCCGCCGAACATGTCGCCGAAAAGGTCTTCGATGTTGATGCCGCCGGCGCCGCCGAAGCCCCGGCCGTAGCGCACCCGAGCGCCGGAAGGCCCTCCGCCGCGGAAGCCACCCGCACCGGCGCCCACCCGCTCTTCCCAGTCCTCGGGAACCTTGCGGAAGTCTTCGCCGAATCGGTCGTAGCGCTTGCGGGTTTCGGGGTCCGACAGCACGTGATAGGCCTCGTTGACCTCCTTGAACCGTTCTTCGGCCGCTGGATCCTTATTGACGTCGGGATGATACTTGCGGGCCAATGTGCGAAACGCCCGCTGGATCTGATCGGCGGTCGCGTCCCGCGACACCCCGAGCACTTCGTAGTAGTCCCGGGCCACGAAGCGTCACTCCCCGCGTCGACTCACCACCACGGCCGCCGGCCGCAGTTGCCTCGAACCTTCGCCGTAGCCCGGTCGAACCACTTCGACAACCGTGCCGGGTACGCTGTCCGGCTGGTCCACCACACCGACCACCTCGTGACGCTCCGGGTCGAAGGGCACCCCTGCCTCCGCATCGCGCGGGTAGCCGAGCTGCTCGAGTACCCGTAGCGCTTGTTCGAGAATGCTTCGCACGCCCTCGAGGACCGCGTCGGACTGGTCACCGGCATGACTGATCGCCCGCTCCAGGTTGTCCACGATGGGCAGCCACGCACCGGCCACCCTGGATCGTTCGGTAGTTCGTTCGCGGTCCAATTCACGGGCATACCGCTTGCGCAGATTGTCCAGATCGGCGGCTGCGCGCCGCCACCGGTCCTCGAGCTTGGCCAGCTCGTTGTCCGAATCAGGTTGGGAGGCAACCGCTTCTGGTTGTTTTTCTGCCACCCGGTCATCGTCCTCTTGGGTCCTGGACTGCTCTGCGGGGCTGGCCATTGCCGCTCATCCCCGGTCGAATTCGGCGTCGACCACGTCGTCGTCACCGACGACAGAGCCCTGGCCGCCGCCGGTCGGTTGCCCGTTGCCGCCACCGGACGCCATGGGTTGCAGCCCGTAAAGCACTTGCTGCAGTTCAGACGTCAAGGACTGGACCCGGTCCATCGGTGCATCTTCCTTCACGGCTTGGCGCGCGTCGGCGACCAGCATCTCGGCGCGTGCCCGATCGTGCGGCGCCGCCGAGTCGCCCAGCTCTGCCAGGCGGCGCTCCACCTGGTACGCCGCCGAGTCGAGTGCGTTACGCGCCTCGACGGCTGCGCGCAGTTGCTCGTCCTCTCGGCGGTTGGCCTCGGCCTCGGCGAGCATCCGCTCCACCTCGCTTTTATCCAGGTTGGACTGCTCGCTGATGGTGATGCCCTGCTCAGCGCCGGTGTCCTTATCGCGCGCTGTGACTTGCAGGATGCCGTTGGCGTCGATGTCGAAGGTCACCTCGATCTGCGGCTCGCCCCTGGGCGCCGGGCGGATGTTCTCCAGCTTGAACCGACCGAGCACCCGGTTGTCCTGGGCCAGCTCCCGTTCACCCTGCAGCACAACGACATCCACAGCCGGCTGGTTGTCCGCCGCGGTGGTGAACACCTCGCTGCGCCGTGCCGGGATGGTGGTGTTGCGCTCGATGATCTTGGTCATCAGCCCGCCAGCCGTCTCCACACCCAGCGACAATGGGGTGACGTCGAGCAACAAGACGTCGGAGACCTCGCCCTTGAGCACACCGGCCTGGATCGCGGCGCCAAGCGCGACAACCTCGTCGGGGTTCACGCTCATGTTGGGGTCCTTACCGCCGGTGAGGCGACGGACTAAAGCCTGGACTGCGGGAATACGAGTCGATCCGCCCACCAGGATCACCTCGTCGATGTCGTTCGCCGTGACCTTGGCGTCGCTCATCGCCTGCTTCACCGGACCCATCGTTCGCTCAACCAGATCCGCGCTGAGGTCCTCGAACTTCGACCGCATGATCGTGGTGGTCAAATGCTTCGGTCCGCTGGCGTCGGCGGTGATGAAAGGCAGATTCACTTGGGTCTGCGCCACCGACGACAGCTCGACCTTAGCCTTCTCGGCCGCCTCGAACAGCCGCTGCAACGCCTGCGGATCCTTCCGCAAATCGATGTTGTTCTCCCGCTGGAACTCATCGGCGAGATAGTCGACGAGCCGGCGGTCGAAGTCATCGCCACCCAGATGCGAATCACCCGCCGTGGCGCGGACCTCGACCACCCCATCACCCACGTCGAGCAGGCTGACGTCGAACGTGCCGCCACCGAGGTCGAAGACGAGCACCGTCTCGTGCCCCTTCTTGTCCAGCCCGTAGGCGAGTGCCGCGGCCGTGGGCTCGTTAATGATGCGCAGCACCTCGAGGCCCGCGATCCGGCCGGCATCCTTGGTGGCGTTGCGCTGGGCGTCGTTGAAATAGGCCGGAACGGTGATCACCGCTTCCTTGACCCGCTCACCCAGGAATTTGCCCGCGTCGTCGACGAGTTTGCGCAGCACCTGAGCGCTGATCTCCTCGGGCGAGTATTTCTTGCCGCGCACGTCGAAGCGGACAGCATCGCCTTCGCCCCTGACGACGTCGAAACTGACCGCCTTGGCCTCTCCGGAGATTTCGTCGAAGCGCCGGCCGATGAACCGTTTCGCGGAATAGATGGTGCCTTTGGGATTCATTATCGATTGCCGTCTGGCCAGTTGGCCGACGAGGCGTTCACCGCTTTCGGTGAACGCCACCACCGACGGCGTCGTCCGGGCACCCTCGGCGTTGGGGATCACGATCGGCTCGCCGCCCTGCCACGCCGCTATCACCGAGTTGGTCGTGCCGAGGTCGATTCCTACTGCTGTTGCCATTACCTGCCCCTCTCGTTTGCGTCGCCGCTCAGCAGTTGCATTGCGCGGTCAGCCCGATCGGCATCGGCGACGACGTCGAAGTGCCTGGGCTGCAGCGACCGCACGGCGGTGAAGTCGCGCCGACCGGCTTGAAACGCGTACATCGCAAGGCCGGTCAACGCGCCGATGACCGCGCCGAAAATGACGCCATAGCAAGCCAGCACCAGACCGGCGATCAACGGGTATAACCAGTTGAACAGGCCGAAGATCCAGCCGATCAACCCCCCGGTCAGTGCGCCGGCGGCGGCACCGCGCAGCGCGGCCCACCCGTAGTTCGTCCGACCGGTCACCTGTTCGACCAGCTCCAGATCACGGCCGATTATGGCGACCCGTTGTACCTCGAAGTGTTGATCCGCAAGGTAGTCAACGGCCCGCTCCGCGTCGGCATAATTGTCGAAGGTGGCGATGACCCGGCGGGCGGGTTGATCTGTTCGGACTGCGTCCGGGTCCACCGCGTGCGTGGTGTCAGCCATCGTGGCGCCTAAGCGTTGACCTGTTGTTTGACTTCGGATTTCGTATCGACGGCGTGCGGTGTTTCAATCGGCCGGCCGATTTCGATCTTGCGGGGCTTGCTCGCCTCCGAAACCGGAATTGTCAGTGTCAGCACGCCGCGGTCGTATTGCGCCGTCAGTTTGTCCGGATCGAGGTTGTCCCCGAGAAAAAGCTGCCGACGGAACTCGCCCTGCGGCCTCTCGTCGATGATCACCTCGTCGCCCGCCTGCCGCAGAGGCTGGCGACGAGCGCTGAGTTCGATGACGTTGCGTTCGACGGTGATGTCCACATCGTCCTGGGCAACGCCCGGTACATCGATGGCGACGATGAACTGATCACCACGCCGGAAGGCTTCCATCGGCATTGTCTGTGGCGTCCGAGCGCTTGTCAGTGCCTGGTCAGCAAACCGGTCGAGTTCGCGGAACGGGTCGAACCGCATGAGAGTCATCGCATCTCCTCAAGTTGTGAGTGTTCGGGGCGCGCAAGTCGAGTGGGTCGTGGCCACATCGGTACGCATCCCGACAGCCAGCTTTGCAATCGGATTGGCTCTGCGCGAGCGCCCGCCGGGGTGAAAACCGAGGTACGAATTCGTCCTGACGGCACGAGTGACCTTCGACGGCCGAACGAGTCCGGTCCCGCTGGTGGGTCTTACCAGTGACAGCGACGCTGATGGCGTGGCCTTTCACGTGTCGCCGTGCAGGTCGCGCAGCATTGGCACCGAGATCACCGCGACGGCGCGCGACCAGTAGTCGCCCACATAGACACGCTCACCATCTGTGCTGACCGCCACCGCCTCGGGATGGCTTAGCACCTCGAGGGTCGCTGTGATCGAGTTGGTGATGGTATCGATCACCGAGATCATGCCGTCGCCGAAATTGGTGCTGTAGGCATGCTTTCCGTCGGGACTGAGCTGCAGACCTCTGGTAGGTCGCCGGCGACGAGGTCGTATGCGCTAGTGGTCGTCGTGTCGATCACGGTCAGTGAATGCTCATTGGTCACATAGACGTGGGTGCCGTCCGGGGTGAACACCGTGCCGAGCGGAGCGTCCCGCAGGCCGACCGCCTTAACGGTGCCGGTCGCCAGGTTGACCATCGAGACCGAACGCGTGTCGTAGTGGGTGACGCACAGGCAGGTGCCGTCCGGACCCACGGTTACTGACCCCGGACAAGCGCCGATGGCGATGGCGTCGGCCACGGTACCGCTGGCAGCATCGGACGGACCCGGCAGGCCGAACAGATCTCGCGACGGCGCATGTGGGAACTGCACCGGATCGCCGGAGCGACAATTGAATTCGACCACCGCAGGACGTGATCCGACGCGCAAGCAGATACCAACATGACGCACCCATATGGGAAGTCGAGGCCAGCCTGCGGCAGTAGTGCGCAATTTTGATCGCCCTGGCAGCGCCAAACCTGAGGGCTGCTTCGTCATTTGCGGACAGGTACAAACGCGTCAGAACCATTGACCAACGTGTCGAGTGGGCGCAACCCGCACAGAACTGCTTCCACCCCCACCCCGCCATCGCGGCGGCAGGTGCGGGCCGCCCCGCTGGGCAGGGTTGATGCTCAAACCTTGCCGGCAGGTGCGCCCCCAAGTGGGCGGCCTCTCCACCGAGAGTCGATCGCGCAGTGCGTTGTGGCCATCACCGCGGTCGTTCGGCCACGAAAAAGCTTGGACCCGGAGTGTGAAATGGCGGAGCCGGATTCGGCTTGACAGTACGACGCGATCATCCGTGTCGGCAGTGCACTCTAGAACCACAAGCGGTACGAATGAGGAGGTTCAGTTATGACTCTGCCTGTGCGACGTGTCGGCGCTACCCCGACGATGTGGCGCCCATTCCGTGGATTTGAGGACATCTATTCCGAGTTCGACCGGCTCGTGCAGTCGCTAGTTGGTGGTACCGACCGTGACGGTGCATGGTTGCCCGCCGCTGATGTGTCAGAGACTGACGCCGCCTACGTGGTCGAGATCGAGCTGCCCGGTGTGCGCCCCGAGGACGTCGACGTGGAGCTGGAAGGCAACGAACTTGTCGTGACCGGCGAAGTCAAGGAGCGCAAGCGCGAGGGTCTGCTGCGGCGGCGCACGCGTCGTATCGGGAATTTCGAGTATCGCGTGACCCTGCCTGGTGACCTTAGGGCCGATGACGTCGATGCTTCTCTTGCACATGGTCTGTTGATTGTTCATGTACCAAAGGCGCAAACCACCAAGCACAGCAAGATCGAGGTGTCGGAATCGAGCAGCAATTAACGTTTCATGACCGCGTTGTGCCCCAACACTTCGTCGGACCAAACGTTTCGTCGCACCAAACGTTGTAGTGCCGCTGTCATCGGCTGGGTTCAGGATCGCCTCAGCCTCAGAAGACCAGCCTGAAGAAGTCGCAGGCCCGGTCTCAGTGCTGTGTCGACGGGGTTTCTGGTTTCTAAAGTCGGATCATCGCTGTGGCGCACCGACCCAGGAGAAATTGGCCCACGCAACGGCAAGCGCATCTGGATCACAAAATCCCTCCACCACGCGTCCACCCAGTGATCGTGTACGCCGCGGCAGGCGCGAAACCCTTTGAGGGCCGCCAAGTCATGGCTTACGCCGCATTGCCGGTCGCAGGCCTCACGCGGACGCGGACCCTTTTCACGTCCCCGCGCATGCGGACCGCCGATATGATCTCGAACGCCCCGATGACAATCAGGCAGACCCCCACCGCGAGGGCCAACGTGACGATCGACGTGAACGGCGCCGCAAGCACGATTATCCCGGCGAACAGACTGAGAATGCCGAAGAAGACCCGCCACCCGCGTGCCGGCATCCCAGGATGGCTGATAGCGGCGACTGTCGTTGCGACGCCATGGAAGATAAAGCCGATGGCGATCCAAATCGCCATCAACAGCACCGCATACGCCTGGCCGAAGTGTCGAAAGGTCAGTATCGCAACGATCAACGCCGCGCCGGCGCCGATGAAAAGTACAATCCGACCTCCCGCAGATACCGGCAACGTGAAGGCGGCGAACACCTGGGCGCAGCCGATTGCGAGCAGATACACCCCGAATAGCACGGACGCGACCAGTATCGATATGCCGGGCCACACCAAAATCAGCACGCCGAGTATGACTGCTACCAGCCCCGACGCCAGCGCTGCTTTCCATGCGTGTGGCAAAAATTTTGTCGTGTCGATCTCAGGCTTTTCCGCGTGTCCCACGTTAACCACTTCTGCACCTCGTTGGTCGTCTGGTAAGGATTTGCTGGCAGCGCGGCTCCGCCAAGACGTGCCGCACGTCGGTCAAGCGGTCACCATGCTCTCCATTTGGGTGTGACGGCGGCGGCTCCGGAGTCGCAAAGGGCCCTGCGAACCATTGCGTGCCCACTACACAGTCTGACAACCCCCAGCGTTGTCGCGTCCACCCACGAGGCCGGACATTTCACGCGTGATTCGTGCTGGGAGTACAACGGATGTCGCCTCGGGCCTGGTCCATCCGTGTAGGGTTACGAACACCGGTCACGACACCGAATTAGAAAGCCACGGCGCGTAGCTGGTCTAACACTGCGACCTGTCGAGGACGCACTTGGACCCCGTGGGGCATAAAGACCTGGGTGATTCGGTCCTCCAAGGTTGATGCGCGCCTCGCCAAAGACCAGCTGGGATTAGCTCCATATGCGCGGGTTTCGACGGAGACGATCAATGTGGCGTTGCCGTACCCTCCACAGCCAACTCTGCCGCGGGCCGCCCAGGAGGCAGCAATGACTCAACCACGTCATCATTACCACGGTGGGGCCATCATGCCCGCTTACACCGGACGCTTTGAAATAAACCATATTCCGGCGCTGCGACTTCCGGCAGCTACGCAGGATCCACGGGTCGCCTACCGGTTTATCCACGACGAGCTGATGCTCGATGGAAGTTCGCGGCTGAACCTAGCGACGTTCGTCACCACCTGGATGGAACCCGAGGCCGAGCAGCTCATGACCGAGACGTTCGATAAGAATCTGATCGACAAGGACGAGTACCCGGCGACCGCTGCGATCGAGCAACGCTGCGTGAGCATCGTCGCCGACCTGTTCCACGCCCCCGGATTGTCGTCTGATGACCCGGCCAGCGCGACCGGGGTGTCAACCATCGGATCCTCTGAGGCAGTGATGCTCGGCGGGCTTGCACTGAAGTGGCGCTGGCGCGCTGCGCGCAAAGCCGCGAACCAGGATGCCACCCGCCCGAACCTGATACTAGGCAACAACGTTCAGGTCGTGTGGGAGAAGTTCTGCCGCTACTTCGACGTCGAGGCGCGCTATCTGCCGATCGAGAAGGGCCGCTACGTCGTCACACCCGAGCAGGTGCGGCAGGCCGCCGACGAGAACACCATCGGAGCGGTCACGATCCTGGGCACGACCTTCACCGGTGAGTTGGACCCGATCGCCGACATCGTCAGCGCGCTCGACGATCTCGCTGGCGCGCGCGGGCTCGACGTACCGGTGCACGTAGATGCGGCGATCGGTGGATTCGTCGCGCCCTTTTTGCACCCACAACTGCAGTGGGATTTCCGGCTCGACCGGGTGGTCTCAATCAACGTCAGCGGCCACAAGTACGGACTCACATACCCGGGCATCGGTTTTGTGGTGTGGCGCGGCCACGAGTATCTGCCAGAGGATCTCGTGTTCCGGGTCAACTATCTGGGCGGCGAGATGCCGACGTTCACGCTGAACTTCTCCCGCCCCGGCAACGAAGTAGTCGGGCAGTACTACAACTTCTTGCGCCTCGGTCGCCGCGGGTACACCAGCATCATGTCGACACTGCGCGACACCGCAGTGTGGCTTGGCAAGCAGATCGAGGCCATCCACGGGCTACAACTGGTCAGCGATGGCTCGGCGGTGCCTGTGCTGACATTCGAAGTGGTCGACGACGCCGGCTTCACGGCATTCGAACTCTCCCACGAGCTACGAGCCTTCGGCTGGCAAGTGCCGGCCTACACCATGCCGGCTAACGCCGAAGACGTTGCGGTGTTGCGCATCGTGGTTCGCGAAGGCTTCAACGCCGACCTGGCTGCGCACTTTCGCGATCGCTTGGCAACCGTGTGCACTGGCCTGAATAAGCAGGGCGTGCGCGCACAATCCACTGCCGCTACGTACTGAGTCCATGCCGAGTCAGCGGAAGCCGCCGATCCCACAAGCGCGTGGTCAAAAGTGAACACAGTCGACGCGGGCTTTCTCTCGCTCGAGCGGACCACGCTCGGACGCATCATTGCTGAAATATCCTGCGGGCCGCCAGAATAGCGGTCTTCATACTCTCGAAAGTCTTAACCATCTCCAACTCTCGCCGCTGCACGTGAGCGTCGGTTCGTTCCGCATATTCGGAACATCACGCCTTTTCGGAGTCAGGTAGGACTGCCTCACTGCGACTCAACGGCAGGTAAATGGTCACGGAGTTGGCACCAGCCCGAGACGGACGAGGCTTCCTGCGGTTGACAGGAGCGCTTCGTCGATCGCTCGGGGGCTAAAGCTTAGGTAGGCCTTGGCCTTTCGGTTGGACGGTCGCCCGGTCCGACCGAGGACAGGTGATGCGGCGACGGAGTCGACGCTCACCCAGGCACGCAGGATCTGTGCGGCCTGCCGCATCGTGATAGGGCCGCCATCGCAGCAGGCAATGAAGCGCTGACCCGCGGCCGCGGGGTGCGTCATCGCGCGCAGGTGGATGTCGGCAACGTCCCGGACATCAGCCACCGGAAACCGGAGGTTCGCCATCAATACCGGCTCCTCCCCGGCCATGAGCAGAGTCAGAATCGGCGCCAGAGAAGCGGAAATGTCGTCGCTGAGCGTCGGACCGAAGGTCGCGGTCGGGTTGACGACACTGAGTTCGGTTCGGCCGGCTTCGTTTTCAGCGAAGTCCCACGCCGCGCGTTCGGCGAGCACCTTGGACTTGACGTAGGCAGTGATGCCTTCACCGCCGAGATCGGTCCAATCATCCTCGGTGAACTCGCGGTCGACATCGCGGTGGCCGCAGCCGATGGCGAAGAACGACGACGTGAGTACGACCCGCTTGACACCCGCGTCGCGAGCGGCGCGCAGGACGCGAAGCGTGCCATCACGAGCGGGCACGATCACCTCGTCTTCGTGGGCGGGCTCATCAGGTGGGTAAGGCGAGGCGACATGCAGGACGAAGCCGCTGCCGTCGACCGCCTCGGGCCAGCCGGCATCGGAGGTGAGGTCGGCGACAGCGAATGTGAGGTTATCGCCCGGCGTTACGCCAGCATGCGCGAACATGTTTCGGACGTCGGCTTCGCGTTCGGCCGATCTCACGGTCGCGCAGACACGATAGCCGGCGTTCAGCAGTGCGAAGACGCAGTGAGAACCCACGAATCCCGACCCTCCGGTGACGAGAACCCGTTCGTTCTCCATGGCGCAGCCCACCTCAGCTCGTTCGTAAAATGTCGCCCTGCCATAATGATCGCCGCCAACCGGCGACGCTTCCTTCCGGTGAGACGAATTTGGCCACCCGGAGTCGTCCTGCCGGGCGCTTTAGAACCAAATACGCAGTGCATCACGCACGCCGCCCTGTTCGTGTCTGCTCAGGCTCGACGCTCCGCGCAGTATTTTCCAGACCCGTCATGGTTTCGGTGGAAGCGGAAACCGCAACGACGCCGCGGCCACACACTTCATGAGGACCGTATGGGCGGAGACGTGTTTAATGGCGCCACCATCGTCTATGACGACCTGCACGAGTTCGTCAATCACGTCGGGCACGGGCCGCACCGGCCGATCACACAGTGGGCACGTATCGCCCGCGAGGGCCAACCAGTGATCGCGGTCGCAGATCACCCCGGGTGCGATCGCGCCGTCTTGAATCAAGAGGCGATCGACGGCGGAAACGCTGCCGGCCCACAGGCACGGCTCGAGGCCGAGCACAGCCAGACCCCCGGCAGCCGACGTCTCAACGACCTCGGCGACCATCCGCTCCTCCCCGGCGCGCTCGTAGCGGTCCACAACCGCGATTGCCTGCCGTTTGAGTTCGCCAAAACTGCTCCTCGCGTCGTCGTCGACCGGGAAGGTGCCGGCGAGCACCCCCCGCAGTTCATGGGTGAGCAGGTCGAGGAAGCGCGGCAGTTCTGGGCGATGGCCGCCGACGATCAACAGCTCGAATCCGCCGCCCCGGTAGAGCTTGTCGATCATGGTTATCACTTCGCGGAAGTGCCTTTTGGTCTGCTCCTCAAGCTTGTCCTGGTTTCGGCCCGGCTTGGCGGAAAGCGACAATGTGCCCCGCTCCTGCATCTCGTCGCGATAGAGCTCCCAGAGGCGGGCGCCCTCTCGGTCGACCGCGGCGACGCAACAGCGGTGGTACTCGTCGAGCACGGCCAGCATTGGGCGGACCCACGTGGTTTCGTCGACGATGACCCGCCCTCGGACCTGTCGTGGCAAAATCACTTCCTCGAAAAACCCGCGGCCGCTGCAGGAGAACAGCGCAACCGCGCCGGGGGGCCAGCGTTCTTGCCCCGCGACATCCATGATTCGGTCGATGTCACCGCGTATGGACATCCTGGCGTCGTGGCCGAGGCTACGGTCCTTGGCCATCGGCCGGATGACGTGCAGCTGACTATCCACCTCGCTGCGCAGGCTAACAACGCGGCCTTGCGGCTGGCAGGGCACTCGGGCGTACTGGGAAACAACCGGCAGGCCCTGTCCATTGAATCGCAGGATCCGGTTGACGGTATCAGCCGTGATCACGCTGTCGGCGCAAGTTGGCTCTGGGTTCGACGACGCACCTGCATGAACTGATCGGCAAGCCATACCAGCGCGGCGCCATTAGGATCCACCCCGGGAATGATGTCGAGCATCTGGTAAGCGTCGGCGATGCACTTCGCGAGAAAGTCGCGCTCTCTGTCCTCGTTGGCTGTTGTCATATCTGGCTCCTGAGGGTTTGCCGGGTCCGAGATGAACACCCGGGCCTCGACTAACCTTGCCCGACTGGGCCACCGCAGAACTCGGCACTGCAGCACGAGATGCTGGGGCCTGAATAGGCCCGACGAGACAGATGAGCTGCTACACCTCTCGGCTCGGCGCATCACATGCCGAAACCTTCCGCTGAGTTCTACGATCCGTCCTCGGAGCGAAGTGCTCTGCCACCGTTGGCTTGGTGCATCGGCAGGGCAGCCTGTAGTCGCCCGCCCGATGTTACCCGGCACCAGGCACGGCTACAGTTCCTCTACGTAGCCGTCTGACCATTCGACGCGCGTGCCGTAATCGGGGTGCGCGTAGACATGGATGGCGTAGAGGTCTTCTAACGAGTCCCACCACACGCAGCTTCGCGCGCCCACGCGCCAGCGTTGCGCCACTCTGCCATCGGTGAATTGGCACATCTCGAACTGGACTTCATCGGGCTCGCCGTAGTTGGCCTGCTCACACTCTTTCTTCAACGCCTTGGCATGCGTTCGGTAGACGACTGCGGTTCTCAAAGCTGCCTCTCGCAGTATTTGCTCAAATGTGTTCCGACCTCGCGTGATCAGTTGGTCGGCGCTTCAGTCGCCTCACGCAGCGTCTTGCCGGGGCGATGACGTCACCCATTATCGCGATGTCATTCGCTTCACTTTGACGTTTACGGTGATCACCCCGTCGGAGACACCCACGATGCCGAAGCAGCCAGCAGTCGTCCGCTCCAGAGCCTGGTTTTTTCACGTCGCCTCCCCTCGCGTCGGGACCCTCGCTGTAGCAAAGCGCACCGATACAGCCATGTGATATCCGATAAGCGGCCCCAAATTGTCCGCTTCCCGTCAACCGGAGGCACGCAGGTTGGAGATGAACCCAGCGTTCCTGCTCGATCAACTTGGCTCTGACGGGATCACTGCTACAGATGTTTTCTGCCGACCGGCACGGTGCAGAGGTGTACACGAATGCGTTGAATGTTTCCATGCGCGTTCCAGGCCGGTACGGCTAGCATGCTGGTTTGAGTGAAGCGGGAGACACCAATCGCTGACACCAGGCTGGGAGCGACAATTTGACCGAGCTACCCTTCGACCTGGCGCCTGAGATCCGGGCAACGGACGTCGATGAGGCGGCCAATGCCTTAGGCCGCGTCTATGTCACCGCCGAGCTGATTCCGAACAAGACCAAATCGGTGAACATGCGGATGAATGCGGTGCAACTTCCGCTGTTTACCGCCGGCTACCTTGGCTTCGGCGCTGACATCACCATCCGGGCAAACGAGGTGACTGCCTATTACATCGATGCCCCTTTGTCAGGCAGGGCGGTGAACCGGTGGCGTGACGGCGAGCTCATCAAGACGACGACCGGGTCAGTCGCGGTGTTCACACCGGGCACGCCGTGCGTGCTTGACTGGTCCGGCGACTGCGGTCAGATCTGTCTCAAGGTTTCTGAACCGCAGATGCGAAGGCAGCTGGAAGCCATGCTCAACCGCCCTGTGCGCAAACGGATTACGTTTGCCCGGCAGTTCAATCTGAGCACCAACGCTGCACACGATTGGTACCGCTTAGTCTGGCTCTTGGCACGTGAAGCCGGGCAACCGGGTGGGCTTCTCAACCACCGGCTCGCCGTGGCGAACTTGCAGCTTCTGCTGATCCAGGGCCTGCTGCAAATACAACCCCACAACTACACCGAAGCCTTGGCTGAAAGTGAAGGGGCGGCAAGCGCCACTGCCGCAAAGCGCGCGATCGATCTGATGCACGCACACCCGGAAACACCTTGGAGCACTGCCGACCTCGCACGAGCAACCGGGGTAAGCGCACGAGCCCTGCAGAGGGCATTTGAGCGGTCCGATCAGCCCTCGCCGATGGCCTACTTGCGGCGGCTTCGGTTACATCGGGTCCACACAGAACTTGCCGCCAGCTCACCCGACTCGGTCACGGTGACGATGGTCGCGGGCCGTTGGGGGTTCATGCACCTTGGCAGGTTTGCCAGTCTGTATCACCAGCTGTTCGGCGAATCTCCCTCGGAAACACTGCGACACCGGGTCAGCGACCCTCCCCCCACGTCGCCGTTTTAGCTGCGGGGGTGCAGCGCCTACCGAAGGATCTCCTCGGAGATGTACGGGCGTAGGAGTCCGCGGCTGCGACGAAGTTGACCCCCAGCTCGACGGCGGGCCGCAACACGCGCACGCGTTCAGTGCGGCCGGCGGGCGGGCCCCCACGCCCTTCCCCGAGAGGCGCGTCGCGCCGAAGCCGAGTCGGTGGACGGTCAGACCGCCGCCGCTGTGAACGCTCCGGATCCTTGGCCAGAAGTCTGAGTGGTCACGCTTCCACGACCGTACGCCGGACGGCTATGACTCAGAAGTCACTTAGCACGGGCCGGCGCCTTGGCGAACTGCTCCACGACGGCCCGGCAGAACGCCGGCAAATCGTCCGGTGAGCGGCTCGAAATCAAGTTCCCGTCGACGACGACCTCCTCGTCGACGACCGTGGCTCCGGCATTGCGCAGGTCCGTCCGGATGCTCGGAAACGAGGTGAGTGTGCGGCCTTTGGCGACGCCCGCCTCGACGAGCGTCCACGGGCCGTGGCAGATCACTCCGACCGGCTTACCCGAACCGACGAAGTCGCGGACAAACGCGACTGCTCGATCGTCGATTCGAAGCTTGTCGGGATTGACCGTGCCGCCGGGTAGAAGCAACGCGTCATAATCGTCGACAGACGCCTCAGAAATCTCCCTGTCGACGTCAAAGCTGCCACCATCATCTAGATCGTTGTTTCGGGCCTGGATCTGTCCCGAATGTAGCGACAGCAGTTCAGTCTGCGCCCCGGCCTCCTGAACCTGGTCCCGGGGGACTTGCAGCTCGACCCGCTCCACGCCGTCGGCCGCGAGTATCGCAACCCTTTTGCCCTGCAATGCGTCTGCCATTTTGAAAGTTCCTTCCGTCGCTGAACGCCACCAGCGCACCCTTGCACCGACATCCCGCCGGACTCTTCACCCTCCGAGGCCTAAATTGATGACGGCATTTTGCAGCGGTGGGCCGAATTCGCGCGCACCATCACCTCAGATCGATTGTCCCGCAACGGCTATCGGCTATGGTCTGCCCTTATCCCTATTGGTTGAATCGGCGCCGTCCCGGGTACAGCGGGGATGTCAGGTCGGGAAATGATGAGGTGGGGCCATGACTGTGGATACATCAGGACCGACGGCGGGCATCGATCACCGTGCCGAGCTTCCAAGCTTGTACGGCGTTTTCATTCTGTCTTCGTTGATGTTCGACGGTCGCCCGGCCAACGCCGTACTGGAATTGGCCGCGGAGGCAGTGCAATGCCTGGGCAAGTGCTTTACTGAAACCGCCTATCGGTTGGTCGACGGATCCCTGGTCCATAACAGCGATCCTGACCGCCCGCTGGACAGCGCCCTCGACGCGGCCATCGCCGCCAGCCTGGGCGTCGATCACGAGATCGTGCTCCCCGACTCGAATTGGCGATATGCGATCACGCTGCGCACCACCGATGCCGTCACCGGTGTCCTGGTTGTCCGCGCCCAGGATCCCGCCTCCTGCCACGAGTTGGTGTTGCTCAAAGCACTCGCGCAACAGGCGGCCACCGCGATGGCAAGTGCCGACGTCATCGAAAGGGGACGACGCCAACACATCCAGCTCAGGGAGCTGACTGACAGACACGAGAAGGCGATTCGCCGGATGTCACGCAGCGTGGCCGAACTCGAGCGACGGGAGCACATCCATAAGGCTCTGACCAACCTGTCCGGATCGGCGGATGCGGCCGGAATTGCAGACGCATTGCACGACCTGACCTCATTGACAGTCTCGGTCGAGGACACGTTTGGAAACTTGCGAGCATGGTCGCCCGCGCCGATTCCCACCGCATATCGGGCGGTCGGCGGGGGCAACCGCGAAGACGTGATTCGCAACGCAGGATCGCATGGACACCACAGCGACTGCGGGAACCGGATCTTCAGCCTTATCCGCGCAAAGGCAGATTTCCTGGGAGTCGTCGTGCTGCACGATCCGCAGCGCCGGGCTGATCTGCTCGATATCTTCGCGCTGGAATACGCGGCGGCGGTGTTGGCAGTGGAATTCTCCCATCAGCGCTCACTCGCAGAAACGGAGTTGCGACTGAGTCGGGATCTGGTCGACGATCTGCTCGCCGGAACTGATAATGCGACGGCATATGCCCGGGGTGAGGCCCTGGGTTACAACCTGCGCAGGCCGCATCGGGTGACGGTCCTGCAGTGGAGCGCCGAAATCGACGGCGCCCTCATCGCCCGGTCGGCCACTCGGTGGGCGACCTCCGCGGGTTTGCGCCCGCTTTGCGCGCGCCGCCCGTCGATGACGATCCTGCTCACCGAGGATTTGCCCGAGCCACGTTCTCTGTATCGTGCGATATCCGCGGCTGTTGGGAACGGGCGTGGGTGGATCGCGATCGGGTCGGTCGCGACAACTCCCTCCGAGCTACCGCGGTCCTTCGCAGAGGCCCGACGAACCTTGCGCATGCAGAAAGCTTCGGTAGGCCGGCACGGTTTCCGTCGTTTTGATGACCTAGGCGTGTGCCGAATCCTCGATCCGAGCGACAACAGCCCTGAGGTTCGTGAATTCCTAGCGGAATGGCTAGGCCCCCTCATGGCATATGACCAGGAGAAAAACGCCGAACTGGTCAACACCCTGGCGCGCTATCTGGATTCCGGAGGGAATTACGATCACACGGCGCGCGCGCTCAACATTCACCGCAGTACCCTGCGTTACCGCCTCGGGCGCATCCGCGACATTTCGGGCCACGACCTGCAGAATGTGGAGACGCGCCTCAACCTTCACCTCGCCACAAAAGTTTCCGAGATGATCGGGGAAACGCAGCCAATCACGCGGGCTACCAGCGCCGGCGAGCGAGGGCCCTCAGATGAACGGATGCCAAAATAGTTGCCGCTCGGCCGCCCGTCGGCTCCATGGGCGCCTTGCATCGCTAATCATTGACTCCGTTGACCTTTTGTCATGGGTAGAACGTTGTTCCTCCGCTCCCCAGCCGACCGACCAGCACCGAGACCCACTGGTGATGGGGGTGCGGCGCAGATCGGACAGCGCCGGGACGCTCGACGGATATCGAGACACCCATTGGCTTGCTTGACTCTCTAGAAGCACTAGGGAGGTGGGGTCAGTCAGCGAGCGTGAAGCAGAAGGCCAAGAAGGGGGGTCGTTCTCGTACACCGTGCAACGACTTCCCGACACCACGAGCATCGTCTACGCGACAGGTGTGCTCGACGGTGAAACACACGCAGGGCTGTCCCGCGTCATCGCCGACGAATTGACACAAGAGCCGGCACAGCTGGTGCTGGAGCTTTCAGGCGCGACGTCCATCGATGACGCCGCTGTCGAGACCTTGGTCGGCGCTACGGCGCTGGCGGCAGAGTCCGACACATCGTTCTGCCTAGTCATGTCGCCGACCGGTCCCATCGCGAGAGTTCTCGCAGCCGCCGATCTGCTCGAGCGATTCGAAATCTTTGCGACGGTCGACGAAGCGCAACGTCACCCCTAGCGTTCCGCCACGCGAAGCGTCTGTGACGGGGGTTCACCGAATAATTGACGGTACTGCTGAGCGAACCGGCCGAGGTGCACGAATCCCCAACGGCTCGCCACCGTAGTGACCGCTGAGGGCCGTGTCCGTGACGCGTCAGCGAGCTCGGCCCGTACCCGTTGCAACCGTAAGTGGCGCAGGTACGTCATAGGCGGCGGCTCGCCCGCCTTGGCGAACGCCTTCTGCAGTGCCCTCGCGCTGACACCCGTCGCGCGGGCAAGTGCCGCGGT
Organism: Mycobacterium senriense; assembly: GCF_019668465.1. Taxonomy (NCBI): domain Bacteria; kingdom Bacillati; phylum Actinomycetota; class Actinomycetes; order Mycobacteriales; family Mycobacteriaceae; genus Mycobacterium; species Mycobacterium senriense. The sequence goes on from NZ_AP024828.1 coordinate 4,857,401, forward strand.
CGTCCACTCCGATTCCGGATAACTGCGCATCAAGTCGATTGACTGCTGCACCGTCGCTGCAGAGGTAGGCCGACCATCCTCATGGAGTGCGTGCGTGTAGTTGTGCGGCTGCGTGAGCAGTAGACCCTCGAGGAGCAAATGCTGCAAATTCGCGGCGGCGAGTCGATGGGCGAGGATTCCGGCATGGTTGCCGGCCTCTCGCGCCAGAACCGCTACCAGGCTCAGCCAACTTTGCGATGACCTGTCCGTCAGGTCCAGCCGACGAGCGAACTCCACGGCCTTACCAATCGACCGGTCGAGCAACTGTTCCAGCTCGCGAGTCAGCTCGGCCGGGGCGATCTTGATGCCGAGCTGGCCGCAATCGCGTGACCATAGATGTTCGACGTCGGTGCCGGGTCTGAAGACCGTCGCCGACCCGGGCGAAGTGACGGTGGTTGCGTGACCATCGGGCCAATTCGTCAGGCTGTGACCCGACACTGCGACAGCGATCTGATAGCCGGGCATGTCCGCTACCCGCATCGTCGCCTCACCACCGAGGTCGAGGTAGCCGATACTGAGCAGCGGCAGCTGCTCGGCCATGACGCGAATGTGTAACGAGCCCGTAGCGCTCGGAGTGATCGCGACAGGGAAAAACGCGGGCCGCAGGACCTCCGTCGCTTCGTCGATATCCGTCGTGTCCGTTAGTTGCGCCCAATGGGACGTCAACGCGTCGAGGTGGTTCGCGACAAGTCGCTGACCGTCCTGGTTCACCGCCGCATCCGCCCTCCACCTGCGAAGTTGTCGGGCCCGTATTGCATTTCCCAATCGTGGGCATCTCACGGTTTCCCGCGTCGGCCCGTCCACGCCTCTGGGATTTAGTTAACATTCTTAACTCATGAAGCGCCCCACGGCACGTCGGGTCCCCCTTTCCAGGTGAGCGGTGCCGACACGACGCATGAGGGGTTTCTAACGCCTCGGGTCGCCAAGACTCGGACACTAATGGCTCCGCGAGGTCGACGACGCTTCCGATTTATTGATCTGTTGGGTCGACGCCTGAACTCCAATCCGGTTGGCATAGTGGTACGGCAGTCGCGCAATACCCGTCGGGAGTTTGGGGGAGGAATGGGAACAACGAAACCGGCTATGCGGCAATGGTTTGCGATGAGTCACCACGCTTCTCCCGAAATGGTTTCGCTGTGGTCGCGGTAGGGCACTTCGCGGATCCCGAGCAACCTCGCCACGGGCGCCGCGGTAAAGCGGTTCAGTCGACGACCGCAAAACTGGCCGGTGCGATGGTCGGCACAGCGGGCATCGAGGACGCCCTCAGCAAGCTGACCGGTGCCTCATTGGCATTGATACCGGGCGCCGACTGCGCAAAAATTTCGATAATCGAAAACGGCCATCTGCGATCGATCACCGCGACATCGCAGCTGACCTCAGCACTCGACAGCGCTCAGCAAGCGGCCGGCCACGGTCCATGCCTTGAGGCGATCACCGCAAAGAAAGCGACTCGCTGCAACGATCTGCGCACCGATACCCGATGGCCGCGATTTGCGCCTTCCGCCACCACCGCCGGGGTGCACAGCGTCTTGTCCTCTCCGATAGACATTTCCGGTGACACTTGGGCAACGTTGACTCTTTTCGGGTTCCGAGCCGAAGCCTTCGGGCCCGACTGCGAGGTGGTTGGCGCGATGCTCGCCAACCATGCCGCGATCGCACTTATGCAGGACGAGCAGGAGCGTCAATTCAAGGCCGCGCTTGCCACCCGCGACGTCATCGGGCAAGCCAAAGGCATGATCATGGAACGCTTTAGTGTCGATGCCGCTCGCGCCTTCGCGATGCTGAGAGCGATCTCGCAAGAGACCAATACCCCGCTGCGGGAATTGGCCTCCCGGCTTGTCCACTGCGCGAAGCAATGACGCGATGAGCAACACGACGGAGCTGAGCGCGGCTGCAGCAAGTAGCCTCACCCGGGGGCCCGGCGACACAGACGGAGGGCCCATTGCTGATGCCGAAGACGTTGCGGCGCAGCTCAGTACACCAGATCAGCCCGTGGGGCCTCCCCGGCGCCGATTCGACTGGCACTCACCGTTCTTCGTCGGCCTGACCGCGTCGGCCGGTGTCGCGGTGACGTACAGCGCGGTACGCGGTCTTGCGGCGGTGTCGTCGATGCTTCTCTTGATTGGCGTAGCTTTCTTTGTAGCCTTGGGGCTCGAGCCTGCCGTGTGGTGGTTGGTCGGGAAGAAGGTGGCTCGCTGGGCGGCGGTCACCGTGGTGCTGTTCGCAGTGATCGCGGTGGTGGCGGATCGCTGGCCGCGGCCATTCCCCCGCTGGTGCAGCAGGCGCGGGAGTTCACCGACCAGGCGCCCCATTACATCCAGCACATCGGGGACCATTCGTCCTGGATCGGCCGGCTCAATGACCGCTTCCGCCTCCAACAACGAATCACCGAGACAGTCAACGGCTCCGGAGGGCCGGTCGTCGGGCAGGCCGTCAAGGCGGGAAAGGCGGTCTTCGGGGCCGTAGCCGACGTTGTCGTCGTCGCCGTGCTGACGGTCTACTTTCTGGCCGATTTTCCCCGGATCCGCGCGACCTTATACCGCTTCGTGCCGCGCTCCCGCCGTCCCCGTGCGATCCTCCTCGGGGATCAGGTGTTCGCGAAAGTGGGCGCATATGTGTTCGGCAACATCGTCATATCGGCCATCGCCGGGGTGGCCAGCTTCGTCTGGCCCGTCATCTTCGATGTGCCCTATCCGCTGCTGCTCGGCATATTCGTAGCTTTGCTGGACCTCATCCCGTTCGGGTCGAGCGTCGCCGGTGTCATCGTCGCCGCAGTCGCACTCACCGTCTCCATTCCGGTAGCATCACAACTCTGTTGTTCTACACGTGCTTCCGCTTCGCCGAGGACTATCTGTTGGTACCCAAGATCATCGGGCCCGCGGTCAACGTGCCGGCGGTCGCCACATTGTTGGCCGTACTCGTCGGCGGGGAGCTGCTCGGAATAGTTGGTGCGCTCGTTGCCATCCCGATAGCGGCAGCCGTTCAACTGGCCGCTCGAGAACTTCTTTTCCCCACGTTAGACAGACTCTGAATAAGGCCATCGGATGTTCGAACCGGAGGGCGACATGACGGTCACTCGAGATGTCGACGCCACATGCGAGCGCGTCTGGGATGTTTTGGCCGACGGTTGGACCTATTCCAGCTGGGTGGTAGGAAACAGCCGAACGCGCGCCGTGAGTAGGAGATGGCCTTCGCCGGGCACCCGGATCTTGCACTCCATCGGAGCTTGGCCGGCGGTGATCAACGACGAGACCGTCGTCGAATCCTGCTATCCGCGCAAGGAACTCGTCTTGTTCGCCCGGGTGAGGCCGGCAACGGAGGCGCGCATCACGTTACGGTTGAGCAATAATGGCGCGGGCTGTCGGGTCGCAATGTCAGAATTAGCGGTGTCGGGCCCCTCGAGCTGGTTGCCCGAGTCCCTGCAAGCCGCGGCATTCGCACCGCGGAATCGTGAATGCCTTTGGCGGCTAGCGCAAATTGCCGAGCGCCGGGATGCCGACGAGCTGCCAACGAAGGCGACTTAACTCAGTGACTTTGATCGTGCTGCTGCGCCGAAGCGCGACCGGGCGAATGCCTGGGCTGGGCTGTAACCAGCCGGACTCCCGGGGGGAGGTCGCACACGTCGACGCCGCCCTCTGCGTCGACGGTGAGGCTGATCCGTGTGCCGGCGAGGGGGACGTTGTGCAGGCGCACAGGCAAGAACCGACCCGGAGCCATCGGACACACCTGAACCTGGCCGTGCGGAATGTCGGGGTTGAAGCGGAGTAGGCTGCGCAGCACCAGGCGTGAGGACGCAGCGGCCCAGGCTTGCGGCGAACATGACGTCGGATACGGCACGGGACGCGAGAACTCGGCACGGGGAAAGCCGCAGAACAGCTCGGGCAGCCGACCCCCGAAGTATTCGGAAGCGTCGAGAAGCCCCAACGCAATCTGTTGAGCCTCTTGGACAAAACCGTAGTTCGCGAGCCCGGCGACGGCGACGGCGGTGTCGTGCGGCCACACGGAGCCGTTGTGATAGCTCATCGGGTTGTAGGCGTTCATCTCGGTGGCGAGAGTCCGCACACCGAAGCCCGAGTTCAGCGCAGGCCCAACAAGATGCGCGGCCACCGCGGCGGCCTTGTCGTCGTCGACGATCCCCGTCCACAGGCAGTGCCCCATGTTCGACGCGATAGCGTCGACTTGATGTTTGGCGCCGTCGAGCGCAAGCGCGAACGCCTGCTGTTCGGGCATCCAGAAGGCCAAGTTGAACGCCGCTTTTAAGCGCGCCGCCCTGCTGCGCCACTGTTGGGCGCAGACTGGGTCACCGTCTCCCTCGGCGAGGCACGCCCGGGCCTGAAACGCTGCGTACACATAGCCCTGCACCTCGCACAGCGCTATAGGTGGGGCGGCCAGATGCCCGTCGGCATGGTTGACGCCGTCGAAGGAATCCTTCCAGCCCTGGTTGACCAAGCCGCGGTCGGTGTGTCGGCGGTACTCCACGTAACCGTCTCCATCGGCGTCGCCGTACTCGATGATCCATGCCATGGCGCGGTCTGCCGCGGCGAGCAGGGCGGGCCGGTCAGCCTCGGGAAGGGCCCCCCACCGATCGAGCTCCGCGAGCAGCATGACGAAAAGTGGTGTGGCGTCAGCGGTGCCGTAGTAGGTGGTTCCCCCGCCCAGCGTCAACGCCGCCTCCCTGCCCAAACGAACCTCATGCAGGACGCGGCCCGGCTCCTCCTCCGTCAGTGGGTCCACCCGGGTCCCCTGCAGCCGGGCCAGAGTGCGCAAGGTGTTCAACGCCAAGCGCGAGTCCAGGCCCAAGGCCATCCATGCGGTCAACAGGGAATCTCGGCCGAATAGCGCCATGAACCATGGTGCACCGGCGGCAAGGATCGGACAGCCCGGCTGTGCCGGGTCTTCGATCTGGAGTGAACCCAAGTCGCGGGTGCCCACCTCCAGTGAACGATCCAGCGCCGAATCGCCAGTCGCTATCAGTGGATTCGACAGCCGCCATGCGTGCAGCCGTTGCGCGGGCGCGCTGGTATCTATCGGTTCGCCACAGCGGTGCCGAAGCTGAACTCGCCTGCCGCCGGTCGTGGCTTCCACGGCGAAACAGGTTGACCACTGGGAGCGTTCTGGGACCACGATCCGGAAGGTGAATCTGCCTGGCGTGACGCTCGGGTCTCCGGTGGCCGTGATCTGAGCGCTGCGGGTGTCGTCCGGACCAGCGAGCGTGAAAGTCATTGACGCCGTTCCGATGTCGACGGCGAGGCCGTGCGGTGGCTGAACCCTCCCCTCTTTGACGGCGAAGAGATCCGCGAAGTCCGTGTCGACGGTCAGTGTCACGGTGACCCCCACCGGCTCGGCGCCGAGGTTGCGCAATATCAGGTCCTCGCGCAACCCGTCACCGACCAGCCTGTCGCGCAGGACCAGCATCGTGCTGTCCGCCAGCCATCGACGCGGCGGAGCCCGGCCGACGAAAGTCGCGCGGTACGGTTCGGTGGGTTCCTGGATCGTGGACAGGTTTTGCACTGGCTCGCCGTCGATGGCAAGGCGCCAGCAGGACAGCATTCGGGTGTCGGCCACGAACAGTCCGTGTGGCTGGTCGCGATGGACGTCGCCCGATACGGCCGAAATGCAAAACGTCGAACCTTCCAGCAGCGTGACGTCGCCGTCGCCGCCGGTCACGGGCGGGCCCGTTCCGGACGCCCAAGCTCCGGCCGCGCATTCTTCCCCATCGACGAAGGTCACCGTGCGACCATCTGCCGGTACAAGGCGAGGTGGTCGTCGATCATCCGAGCGGTGGAGAAACGCTGGATGACGGCGCCGCGGCAGACAGCACGGTCCAACTCATCGACGTGGTGGATCGCGCTCACCAGGTCGGCGGAATCGAAGCAGAGGAACCCCGTCCTGCCGGTATCCACGATCTCGGGTGCGGCGCCGTTGGGACAGGTGATGACCGGCGTGCCGCAGGCCATCGCCTCGATCATCACCAACCCGAACGGTTCGGCCCATTGGATGGGATTCAGAAGGGCCTTGGCGGCACCCAGTAACGCCAACTTCGCGTCACCGGTGACCTCCCCCCTGACGTCGACATCGTCGGTGAGCAGCGGCTCGATTTCTTCGGCGAAATATGCGCGTTCGGCTGGTTCTCGGTTCTTGGCCGCGATGATCAGCGGCTCGCCCGCGGCCCGTGCGGCCAATACGGCCTCGCGCACACCCTTGTCGGGCGTCATCCGCCCGAGGAACAACAGGTAGTCCCCCTCGCCGCTGCCTTGCGGGTATTCGTCGGGGTCGAGGCCGTGGTGAATGACCCGATCCACCGCGATCTCGGGCGCGTGAGAAGCCTGGTCGTGTGAGATCGCAACGACCGGTAGCCGCTTGCCGTAGCGGCGGTAGATCGCCCGTAGCTCACCGCTGAACGGGCCGTGGCAGGTGGTGACCACTCGGTCATAGCCGGTCGCTAAGGCCCAGGCCGGCCCCAACAGGGTGTGGTCGTGGATTATGTCGCAACCGGCAAGCGCCTCGTAGCCGCGCATCACGTGGGGCAGTTCCACCTCGCCGTGCCCGATGCGGTCCCAGTTCGCGTTGGCCATGGCATAGACGATGGGGACCCGTGCGGTGCTGTCACCGGTGGCAAACAGCACGACCTCATGTCCGGCCGCGGTCAAGCCTTGCGCAAGCTGGCACACCACTGACTCGGTTCCGCCATAACCGGGTGGGGGCACGGCGGCCCATGGCGGCGCCAACAGACCAATCTTCAAAGGCTCCTGCGTCATGACTTCATGGTGCGAATTGGCCGTCGCAACCGCACCGGCCCGACGGGACGGGAAAGGGTGGTAACGCTCGTCCCGCCAGACTAAGCCGTAACAGTCTGGGGGCATTGCGATTTAGCTACGCGCATGCCCGACGATCGGGAACGTATGGCGGTTCGCCGATCAGAGCGTGGGCCAGGAAGCGTCGAACAGTGCTGTCCGACAACACGACTGAAGCAGAGAGCAATTGTGATCCGCGCCCCCGGCTGCGCGGCGGCGCCAGGAGCGCCCTGCGTCGGCAAGGTTCCGTTGGCGACATCGAACCCCATTACTGTGCAGCACCAGGTGTGCCGATCGCGGCCCCGTGGGGCGTCGATTTTTAAAGCCGGAGAGCATGCCGGGCCGATGAGTGCCGTCCTGCACCGTGACGTGAGCTCACCCGCCAGGCTGATTACCAGCGCCGGAATCCGACTCCCGAGAACGATGCACCGGCGCTCGAGGCTCGGCACGATATGGGAAACCGAAACCAATGGAGGAAAAATGCGATATGAGGAATTCATTTCGTCAGTGGCCGAGCGTAGCGGCCTGTTCGCAGGAGACGCGGTGGCGGTCACCCGCGCCACCTTGACCACCCTCGCGGAGCGCATCAGCGGTGGCGAGGCGCGCGATCTGGCCGCTGAACTGCCCTCACCGCTGCAAGATGCTTTGCTCCCAACGGAAGAAGAGGCCGAAGCGTTCAGTTTCGACGAGTTCATCGACCGAGTGGCTGAACGGAGCGGGCGTGACGCGGAGACCGCCGAGACTGCCGTGGACGCGGTGATGGCAACGATTCACGACGCGGTGACACAAGCTGAGTTCGATGACGTCTTAAGCCAGCTGCCCACGGAGTTTCAGCGGCTGGGCGCGCGATGATCCAGCCGACGCTCGGATCCCGGTGCAAGGGACGGACTAGGGGTAGCAAACGGCGGTCAAGCGTTGGTCGGTGGGACCGGCTCTTGCGGCGGGCGGTGCAGCGTTGTCGTTGACCGGCGCGGGCGATCCCGCGTCCGCAGACCCGAATTCGATGAGGACACGATTGTCAACACGACGTGCAGTTTCCAGCAAATCGTGGCGGAGCTCAACGCGGAAGATCTCCGGGCCGCCCAGCAGTTCGCCATGACGCCGGAGGTGCAGTCGTGGGCGGGCTCAACCTGGCGGCGCCCCCAGAACTTCAGCGCTACGCCGGCACGGTGTCGCGAATCATCAACAGCTGCAACGAATGTCAGTCGGTCACCCAATATCGCTGGAACTCCCCCAGCCCGGGCTGAGGGAGGCGCTGCGCGACCGGAAACTGGCCCCAGAGATCCGAAAATGAGCGGCGAATTCGCCCTTGCGGAGCAGGAGCGGCGCTCGGGCGATGCGCCCCGCTCGCTGAATAGTTAAGCGACGCATTGGCTTCGACTACAGTGCGATCACGTACTCGCGTTAAGGAAGCGCCACGCTCGCGTAGCGGCATGCAGGTTAAAGCGAGTATCAACATCGCGAAGGTCCAAATGCGTCAGGTCCGCGATGCGGCCGAGCCGGTACCGCAACGTGCTCCGGTGAATATGCAAAGCGGCAGCCGATTCGTCGTAGTTACCGCCGCACTCGACATAGTGACTCAAGGTGTGTACCAGATCGGAGCTTTTCGCGGCGTCGTAATCCATCAGCGCCCCCAGCCATTGGCGGACGTACTCGTCGACGACGCCGGCGGTATGCGCCGCATCGACCAAATGGTAGAACCCCAGCTCGCGGTAGTCAGACGCTCCCCGGGGATGGGCCGAGTTCAGCCGGACGTTGAGCGCGCGCCGGGCTCTGAGCAAAGACCGCGGAAAATCGGCCGGCACATCACAGCGCGATCCAATGCCAATTGCACTCGCGGAGTCGCCAAGCTGTCTGTTGACTTCCCGGAGCAGTGCATCGGGATCCGGATGACTGTCGACGAGTAAGACGATCAGACTTCCTTGGCGGCCCGACAGGTAGTTCATGTGGAGGCTGGCTGCGGCACGGCCCGCGGCGGCGATGGCGGCGCTGTCGGCGCCGCGCCCGCTGCGAATCACCACGACATAGTGCGGCCGGCGCAAATCATGAACCAGCGCCTCGGCGCGGGCGTAGGCCCCGTGCTCGTCGGTGCCCGCCAGCAGGTCATCGACCAGTTCGCGGCGCAGATTCAGGTGCAGCTCCGCGAGGGTGCGTTGATGGGATAACTCGAGGCCCAGCACATTGCAGCAGTACCTGAGCGCGAACAACATGTCCTCGTCGACCTCGTCGTCGCGGACAATGAGCGCGACAACACCGAGCATCTCCGCGCGCGGCTTTATCAGGACGCACAGGCGATCCCCGGAGCGCACCGGACAAGCCTGCGTAGAGAGCGAACGCAAGAACCGGTCGCGCCGCCCGGGCTTCGGCTTCGGGTACTCGAGTGGCCGTCCGGGCCCTGCCCATGCGGAGAGGTTGCCGAACCTGTCTTCAAGGCAGACCGGACGTCCCGTCAATCGATGAAGTGCATTGACGATGCCTTCCAGGCCCTCGCCAGCGGCCAACGCCGCCTCCAGCAGCTCATGCGTATGCGTCCGGGTCTTCAGCCGGTTCACCGCGACGGCGAGAACCTCATTCGTCTCCGCGAGTTGGCTGGCGCGTCCAACTTCCCGCTGATGCAGCTCGGCGCACGCCAGCGCGGCACCGGCGTTTTGTGCGAGCAGCTGCAGCAGCAAAAGCTGATGCGGTGTGGGCTCGGCACTGGCGCCGATCACAAGGCAACCGTGTACGACATCCCGATGGCATAGAGGCAACGCCCACCCCCAATCTCCCCGGGGCAGCTCGACCCTTCCCTCCCAGCTCGATCGCTGAAGCAGGTCTGTCAGCTCTGGGCGCTCGGTTTGAGAGGATGGACACAGCTTCATCTCCTCGCCGACGGTGCAGTAACTCGCCTCGACTCGGCATGTGCATAGGGACGCAGCCCCTTCAACAGCTACCGCGAGGATGCCCTCGGAATCCAACGAATGGAAGTTAATCCGGGCCAGCGCCGCCAGGCCTTCCGGGGGGCCGGTTGGCTCGAGATCGTCAGCGATCGTCGAATTGGCGTTCATGGCCGTACGCGTTTCGATCGAACTAGCAATGGATGGCGCGGGGAAACGGGATCCTGTCGCGCGTCGCGCACCTCCCCCCGCGCCCGGGTCGGCCACCGGACTGCCACGCTTCGAAGGACTAGAGGCCTGGTCCGGCGAGACCAGGGTTCCTGGGTGCAATACCGGCAGCTTCACTGCCGAAGTCCCCGCCATATTAGCATTTCGCACCGGCCCATGTCAGTCCTGACAAACCGGCCGACCGGGGCGGGCTACCTGTCGCCGGCGCGGCGCAGCATCGAGGCGGAACCCAGCCAGATAATCAGTGATCCCAGAGAAATGCCGCCGAGCATGGTGAATGAGGTTGCGAATCCCATTGTCTGGGCAGCAAATCCGGCAAGCACCGGACTCAGCGCACCACCAAGCCCTTGCGCAGCCATCACGGCGCCCTGACCGACGTTGATGTGGCCTGTGCCGTTGAGTATGCGGGCTACCAGTCCCGGCACCGCGACTGACAGGATGCCGGCACCGACGCCATCGAGGACTTCCACCGGTATCACACCCCAGCTGGTGATCACATGGCTGGCAATGAGGGCGCGCGCCGGCAGCGCGGTGAACGCGATCAAGATGGCCGGCCAGTACCCACGGACTTCGGCGATTCTCATGGCTGCCAGCGAGGCGGGGACCATCACGGCCTGGGCGATGACGACGGTACCGGCCACGGTGATGAACGGGTTGCCGTTTTTGGCCACCACTGCCAACCCATAGAGCGGCAGCATCGCGGCGTTGCCCAGGTGGAAAAGCATCACCGCTGCTGCTACCGCCAGCAGCGGCCGGCACCTGAGGAGGACGCGCAACGACTTGATACGCGGCTGGTCGGTGGCGAGCGCCTCCCCACGGGCGAGGTGATGGTCGATGTGACCAGCCGGGATCGCCAGCACGGCGACGACAGTGAGGACCGCAAACCCTGCCGCCAGCCAGAACACCGCGGCGTACCCGAAATGCCAGCCCAGCAGGCCGGCGATGGCCGCTCCAGTCATGTTGCCGGCATGATTGAAGGCCTGGTTGCGGCCGTTTTGACCCGTGAACCTTGCTTGCCCAACGACGCCGAGGGTGATGCCGATCATCGCGGGTGCGATCGTTGCCCCGGAAATGCACATCACCGCCTGGGCCCCGGCGATCACCCAGAAGTGCTGCGACGTCAGGATGACCGCCGCGCCCGCCACGGCGCCAAGCCCGACGACGATGACGCAGGCGCGCTTGTGGCTGGTGGCGTCGACCAGCGCACCCGCCGGAGTGACAGCGAGCATGCCAACAACAGCGCCCAAGGTGATGACCGCGCCGATGGTGCCGGTGCTCCAGCCACGGCTCTGCAGTAGCACGCCCAGGAAGGGACCCATACCGGCCTCCATGTCGGCCATGAAGAAACTAACCGCATAAAGGGCGACCCGGTCTCGCTTCGACACCGTTGGCGCCGATGGGTACTCACTCGACATCCCTCGATTGTTCCGCCACGTTGGTGTGGCCGCCGCCACTCCCCCACACCTGCGGGTGCGGACGAGACCCCCGAGAGAGATACGCGAACGAAATACGCTGTGCGCGTGATCGTTTCGTCTACCTCCCAGACGACGGTGTCATCACAGTTGAGCGGGAACTAGTGGGCGTAACCGATCGTTACTCTATGGGCCGCCAATCTCGTCGGTGGCGCGCGATGGACGAAGGACAACAAATGAGATGCGTAACCTGCGGAGACGAAATCCTCCGAGAGCGAACCGAATTGGGGTTCACGTACTGCACCAAGCGAGCGTGTGTTCGTGCCAACGCCGCAGGCCTGCTGGTGGCGGAGATTGCTCAGCATAAGACGAATGCCGAGTATGTCATCCTCCGGGGTGAAGCCGGGCAAAAAGCCCTTCGGGACATGAGAGAAGGCAAGTACCGACGTGATCCCGTTGTGGTGAAGCGAGAACGCCAGCACGCGCAATTCGATGTTCCGAAAGGCGAGTTTCGCAAGCCAAGGGTGCAGAAGTACTCGTCGAACAGGATTAAGTTTGTTCAAGCCCTGCAGAGCCAGGGTTTCGCGGTGGAGGAAATTCTCGAAAAGGGTGCCTACATGGGGCTGACCCGCAGCGAAGTCGTGCGGTACATGACTGCCAGAAGGGGAAGTAATCCGCGGTGATCCGGCCGTCCTGTCACGGCGGGGCGAATAGCGACTGACATATTCGCTCCGGCGGGAGCAGGATACGGACGTCCGCAAAGGCGATGCTTGTCAACGGGAAATCCCCGTTTACACCTCATTGCCGAGCGGAGTCCGAGATGACCGAATGCCTCCAAGGTTTGAGGATCGCACTGCTTGCGGCGGACGGCGTCGGACAGACCGAATTGGACTGGTCGGGCGATGCGGTGCGACGAGCGGGCGCTCAGACGCAGCTGTTGTCGCTGCGAACCGGGCAGATCGAATCGCTCGATGAAGACCTCGACCCAAGCCGCGTGTACACCGTCGACCGGGCGGTGGCCGACGCGTCGGCCGACGAGTACGAGGCGTTGCTACTGCTGCCCGGGATGGTGAGATCCCACCAGCTTTCCAGCCACGACAGCGTGGTCTCATTCGTCGGTGACTTCATTAGCTTGGGGAAGCCGGTCGGGGTCGTCTGCCACGGCACCTGGACCCTGCTTGAGGCGGGTGTGGCCCGGGGCCAAAGTCTCCCGTCCTATCTGACGATCCGGTCCCTGCGACAGACCGGCGCCTCCATATTGGATGGCGAGCCGCCCTCGCCGCACGCGCTGCGCGCGTTCTACAGCACCATTGTCGAAGAATTTGCTCGCCTTTCCAAGCAGTTAGCTCCCGCGTCGTGCGGCGAGAGCGCAGATTCCAGCGCTTGGCTGGCTTGTGATTGAAGCGCGGCGGCGTCGCGAGGTTGGCAGCGCTGCGATAGGACTGGCCGGCTTGTGAGCAGCCGTCACCCGGCACGTTCCGCCGGGTGCCGTGACATCATTCGATTCCGAAAGGCGCTCTCGGGAAACGCATTGGCGTGCAGAAGGACCCTGCGAAAGGCTGTCGGCAAGAGCTGGCACGTCTCGGCCAGAGCACGCGCACCCGCGGACAGCTGCCGAACCAGCCTGCAACGAACGCTTTCAAAGGAACACCGCGGCCCTTCGCGCAAAGCCGCGTCACGATCCGAATGTTCGTGCTGGCGTAACGAATTGGGGCCAACAATTTCCACCCGCTGGGCGCACGCGCTGTCGACGCAACGTTGACAGAGTGGGTTCCGGACCTCACCAGGTGCGATAGGACATCCACCGGTCCGGGGTTCCGCAGCCGCGAACACCCAACTGAGGAAAAACATGACTCTAATCCGATTTGACCCTTTCCGCGAACTCGACCGACTAGCCGACCAGGCTCTGACCGGAGCGCGCTCCGCGCGAACGCTGCCGATGGAGGCGCTGCGACGCGGCGACCAATTCATCGTGGCGATCGACGTTCCGGGCAGCGACCCGAACGATATCGATGTGACCGTCGAACGCAACGTCGTCGAGATCACTGCACAGCGCCGACCCATCCGGCAGGAGGGCGACGAGGTCATCGTGGACGAAAGGCCGCAGGGTGAGTTCCGCAGGCAACTGTTCCTTGGTGAGAATCTCGATCCCGACAACCTCAGCGCCGCATGCGACCGGGGTGTGCTGACCCTGACGATCCCCCTCTCAGAGGCGAGCAAGCCACGCAAGGTCGAGATCGGGCACTCCAACGGCGGACAGCAAGCCGTTGAAACGGGTTCCGGGCCAGGCGAGACGGTTGACGCGTAGGTTCGCACCATCCGAAGTGGCAGTCGTCGGCTTGATTACCGCTCGAGGAGAACCTCCGGATGGATACCAGCAGTTCTGCGCGAAAGTCGTAACTGACGAGGTAACGCCATGGAACCAACAAAGTCAGCCCCGCGTTGCAATGAGTTGCCGCCGAACGCGCCGCCACGCTGAAGTTGGTCGAATTCGACGTGGACGAGGCGCCGGCTACCTGCCAGCGCTTCACCATTCGCGCGATACCCACCATGCTGCTCGGCGCTTCCGTTGCGGCGCAAGGAAAAAGGTTCGATAAATCACTCGCAGAACAAACCCTCAAGGAGGCACGTCAATGACCTCGACGCACATGGATCCCGATGTCGTCGCCATCAACCCAGTGAGCCCGCGCACCCACAAGGGCTGCCAAGAATGCCTGCGGCACGGCACGCAGTGGGTGCATTTGCGGTTATGCCTCACCTGTGGATACGTCGGCTGTTGCGATTCGTCACCGATGCGCCACGCGGACGCGCACTTCCGTGCCACTGACCACCCGATTGTGCAGTCCATGGAGTCCGGAGAGACGTGGCGCTGGTGCTACGTGCATCAGAACTATGTCTAGCGCCCAGCTCGGCCCACACACGTCGGGGCCGGCGCTCTATCGGTTCCTACCGCCGCCACGGCGCCATTCTGATCGGCGATCAGGTTTACAAGAACGTGGGGGGCGTGCGGTCGACACGATCCGGGTGCTCGCTGCCGGCGCCGTGCAAAAGGGCGGCAACGGCCATCCCGGCACCGCGATGAGCCTGGCGCCGCTGGCCGGCACCCAGCAACTGGGCGAACCTGATCGTCTTCTACGACCACAACCGCATCTCGATCGAGGACGACACCAAGATCGCGCTGGCCCCGACCAGGTGAACACCGATAAGGCGCACCGCGCCGCCCTGGGCGATGAGGAAGTCGCGGCCGCCGCCGAACGATCACTGCACAACTGAGGAAGCGAATACCCGGATGACTCAAGCAAAGTCACAGAATCCCAACCTGGCGGCGCTGTCGGCCGCCGGCGTATCTGTCTGGCTGGACGACCTGTCGCGCGACCGCTTGCGCACCGGCAATTTGCAGGAGCTCATCGACACCAGGTGCGTCACCGGCGTCACCACCAACCCAACGATCTTCCAAAAGGCGTTGTCGGAAGGCCACGCGTATGACGAGCAGATCGCGGAGCTGGCCAAGCGTGGCGCCGACGTGGACGCCGCCGTCCGGACTGTTACGACCGACGACGTCCGCGAAGCCTGTGATGTGTTGCGGCCGCAGTGGGAGGCGTCCGACGGCGTCGACGGCCGGGTTTCGCTCGAGGTTGATCCGCGGCTCGCCCACGACCCCGACAAGACGATCCTGCAGGCGATCGAGCTGTGCAAGGTCGTCGACCGGCCCAACGTGCTGATCAAGATTCCCGCCACACGGCCGAGTCTGCCGGCGATCACCGCTGTTCTCGCCGAAGGCGTTTCGGTCAACGTGACGCTGATCTTCTCGGTCGAGCGCCACCGCGCGGTGATGGATGGCTATCTGGCTGGGCTAGAAGCGGCCAAGCACGCCGGCCACGATCTGTCGAAGATCCATTCCGTCGCTTCATTTTTCGTCTCGCGGGTGGACACCGAGATCGACAAGCGGCTGGAGAAGGTCGGCACCGACGAGGCGCTCGCGCTGCACGGCCAGGCCGGCGTCGCCAACGCGCGGTTGGCGTATGCCGCCTACCAGGAGGTGTTCCTCGGTGGTCAGCGATTTGAGGCGCTGAAGGTCGACGGGGCGCGGGTGCAGCGTCCGCTCTGGGCATCGACCGGGGTCAAGAACCCGGACTACTCCGACACGCTGTACGTCACGGAGCTTGTCGCGCCTGACACCGTAAACACGATGCCGGAGAAGACGATCGACGCGGTGGCCGACCACGGAGTGATTACGGGTGACACCGTCACCGGCCGGGCGGGCGAGGCGCAAGCGGTGTTCGACAAGCTCTCGGCGGTGGGGGTGGATCTGCGCGATGTGTTCATCGTGCTCGAGAACGAGGGCGTCGAAAAGTTCGAGGCGTCGTGGAACGAACTGCTGAAGGAAATGCAGGCTCAGCTGGACGCCGCGGCGAAATGACGACCGTCCAGTCGACCAAGTCCACACCGGCCGCTGCGGCCGCCTGGGTTAACCCGCTGCGGGACAAGCGCGATAAGCGGCTGCCACGTATCGCCGGTCCCTGCGCGATGGTGATCTTCGGGATCACCGGGGATCTGGCCCGCAAGAAGCTGATGCCGGCGGTCTACGACCTGGCTAATAGCGGGCTGCTGGCGCCGACATTCGGACTCGTCGGTTTCGCCCGGCGGGATTGGGCCGACGAGGATTTCGCCACTGTCGTCTACGACGCCGTTAAGCAACATGCGCGCACGCCGTTCCGGCAGGAGGTGTGGGACCGGCTGGCCGAGGGCTTCCGGTTTGTGCACGGCACGTTCGATGACGAGGCGGCGTTCGGCCGACTGGCTGAATGCCTGGAGAAGCTCCATGCGGAGCGCGGCACCGGCGGCAATCGCGCGTTCTACCTGGCGATCCCGCCGAATGGGTTTCCGGTGGTGTGCGAGCAGCTGCAGAAGTCAGGGCTGGCGCGTCCTCGGGAGGGCACCTGGAGCCGGGTGGCGATCGAGAAGCCGTTCGGCCATGACCTGCAGAGCGCCCGCGAACTCAACGCTATCGTCAACCGTGTTTTTCCAGAGGAGTCGGTGTTCCGCATCGACCACTACCTCGGTAAGGAAACAGTCCAAAACATCCTGGCGCTGCGGTTCGCCAACGAGCTGTACGAACCGATCTGGAACGCGAATTACGTTGACAACGTGCAGATCACCATGGCGGAGGACATCGGTCTCGCCGGACGCGCGGGCTATTACGACGGCATCGGCGCCGCCCGCGACGTGATCCAGAACCACCTGCTGCAGCTGCTAACGCTCACCACAATGGAAGAGCCGATCACCTTCAGTGCGCGCGAACTGAAAGATGAGAAGATCAAGATCCTCTCGGCGGTCCGGCTGGCCCAGCCGCTCGACAAGACCACGGCCCGCGGCCAGTACAGCGCTGGCTGGCAAGGCAGCGAACACGTCCTCGGCCTGCTCGATGAGGAGGGTTTTTCCAAGGAGTCCACCACCGAGACGTTCGCGGCGATCACGCTAGAGATCGACACCCGCCGCTGGGCCGGAGTGCCGTTCTTCCTGAGAACCGGAAAACGCCTGGCCCGCAGGGTGTCCGAGGCCGCGCTGATCTTCAAATGCGCACCGCATCTGCCGTTCGACCAGATCATGACCGAGGAGCTCAGCCACAACGCGTTGGTGATCCGGATCCAGCCAGACGAGGGCATCACGCTGCGGTTCGGCTCCAAGGTGCCCGGCACCGCGATGGAGGTCCGCGACGTCAACATGGACTTCTCTTACAGGTCCGCGTTCGCCGAGGACTCGCCCGAGGCGTACGAACGACTGATCCTCGACGTGCTACTCGGTGAGGCTTCGCTGTTCCCGGTCAACGAGGAGGTCGAATTGTCCTGGCAAATACTCGATCCGGTCCTCGACTACTGGGCCGCGCACGGTCGGCCCGAGTCATATGAGCCCGGCACGTGGGGCCCCTCGTCGGCGTTCGAGATGCTGCGGCGCATGGGCCGGGAATGGCGGCGGCCATGATCGTCAAGCTTCCCAACACCACAACCAACGACATCAACAAGCGGATCACCAGCCCTGCGCAACGAGGACGGCGCAATCGGGCTCGGACCGATGCTGACGCCAGCCGACACGATGCTGGGCGAGGTGGCTAGCGGGCGGGAAGATGCACCGCCCACGATTGACCCGGGCCTAGGGTCTTTGTGCTGCCCTCGACACAGACCTGGATCGGGTCGGCCGCGCACGGCAATAACCGAATCCGGGCGTACCGCTGGGTCAACTCGACGTCGACCGGCTGACCGCGGTAGATGATCTCGAACGACGCCCGGCCGATCTCGCTCGGCAGCACCGGGTGAAGGTGAAGGACGTCGCCCCGTGTTTCGACCCCGGCGTAGCAGCGCAGCACCATGTCGGCCGTTCCGGCCATCGCCCCGAGGTGGATCCCTTCGCGAGTCGTTCCGCCCTGAGTGTCCTGAAGGTCTGCCTTGAGAGCCTCCTTGAACAACGACCACGACTGGGCGCAGTCGCTCTGGGCCAACACCCAGCTGTGGGTAACCCTGCTCAGGGTAGAGCCGTGAGTCGTCCGCGCCTCGTAGTACTTCACGGTCCGCTGCACGACATCCGGGTCAAGTGAATAACCCATCTGGTCGAACAAATCGCGCAGTTCTTCGATGGAGAACAAACAGAACAGCATCAGGACATCGGCCTGCTTGGACAGCTTGTACCTGTTCGTGGAGTCGCCCTCAGCCTGCAGGATCAGGTCCATCCGCCCGATGTTTCCGTAGCGTTCGCGGTAGCCGTCCCAGTCGAGCTCCTGTAACGCCTCGTATCCCTCGAACTGACTGATCACGCCTTCGTGGAACGGCACCCGCATCCGTCGGCTCACCCGCTGCCAGTGCTCGCGCTCCCCCGGCCTGATGTCCAGGCGGCGCCACAGCGGGACACAGTCGCGGCCGGTCAGCAGGTCGACCGTGTCGGCTGCCCGTGCTAATACCCAGGCCGCCAACACATTTGTGTAGGCGTTGTTGCGAACACCCAGGCCCGGGGCATCCGGATAGCCGTCGTGGTACTCGTCAGGTCCCATCACGCCGCTGATGTTGAACCGGTCATCGACCGGATCATGAACTGCCATGCTGGCGAACAGCCGGGCGACCTGCACGATGAGCTCGGCCCCGTAGTCCTCGAGGAAGCCCTTGTCACCGGTCGCCTGGTAGTACTGCCAGGCGCTGTAGGCCACCGCCAGGCCCACATGACGCTGTCGATGGGAATTGTCCGGCATCCACTGACCATTGCGGAGATTCAACAGCTCGGCCGGGGTCTCGTCGCGGCCATCGCTGCCCGACTGCCAAGGGAACATTGCACCGTCAAAACCGTTGGCCCACGCCAAATCCCGCGCGTCGGGTAGCCGACGATACCGGTACAGCAGGAAGCAGCGGGTCAGTTCCGGCCTGCGCATGGTTAGCAGCGGATAAACGTACAGTTCATCCCAGAAGATGTGTCCGCGATAGCCCTCGCCGTGCAACCCACGCGCGGGCAGGCCCGCATCGAGGTCGGTGTCAGCGGCGACGACCACCTGCAGCACGTGGAAGATGTGCAGGTTCAGCGCCAGCGCCTGCTCGAACCCGACCTCCAGGCCGATGCCGAACCGCTGCCACAAGTCCCGCCACACCGTGCGCTGCCCTTCCAGAAGGTCATCGAACCTCCCCGCGCGTGCGATCCGCTTGTCGACATCCAGGGCAGCGGAGGAGATCGCGCTGTCGCGCGAGGTCGCCACGGCCACGGTCTTTTCGACAGTCACCGGCACGCCGGGCCGGAGATGAAGGGTGAACGTGTGGCCGGCACGGCTTTCGTCGGCGATCGGCCGCCGGTCGGCGACGGATGCGGCCGGAGCGACGTGATGCCGCGCCGCCATCGCGATCTCGATGCCCGATTGGTTGGTCCGTACTTCGACGCGCGCCGTCTTGTCGTTGACGACGCTCGAGCCGACCGGCTCGAGATGCTGCGACACGAGTCGAAGATCGGCAGCGACGTTGCGGTTCGCGACGGCGCCGTTGATGATCGACTCAACAGTCGTCTCACCGGACCAGTCCTCGGCCTCGATCGTGACTTCCAGTGCGGCGATATGTGTTTCGCACACCGAGACCAGTTGTCGCGTGGTGATCTTCGTCGTTCGTCCGGCATGATCTCGGTACCTGTTGATGCGAGTCAGCATCCCGGCGCGCAGATCAAGGTCTTGGTGGTGGGAAAGCATTTCCGGTATACCCGGACGCAGAGCGGGCCCGCCGGCCAACTGGACCGTCAGAAACGTCCAGTCCGGCGTGTTGACCAGGTGTTCGGTTTCGATCGCCCGCCTGCCGATGGCGCTGGTGACCCGGTTGTATACCCGTGCAATGTAGCTACCCGGGTAGTGCACGCCGTCGGCGGTGGTGCCCGGAACCGAGCCACGCGCGGCCCAGTACCCGTTGCCGAGCGTGCAGAGCGCCTCGCGTGTCCCTTCGAGCAGCGGGTTGAAGTCCTCGTATACCAGGTGCCAATGGTCCGAACTGCCCTTATTCGCGCCGCCGATCCACTTGCCGGCGTACCCGCCGTCGGGCAGCACCGCATCGAGCTGCGCGAGGCTGGTGAGCACAAGATGTGCCCCGGCGTCGGCCAGTTCCACGCCGTGTCCCGTCCGGTCCACTCCGACGACTAGCCCGAAACCGCCTGCGACGCCGGCATTTACCCCTGCGACGGCGTCATCGAGGACGACGGCGTCGGCCGGTTCCACACCAAGGCGGTCGACGGCCTCGAGGAACATCGCCGGGTCGGGTTTGCCGTGCAACCCGAGCCGCGCGGCGTCGGACCCGTCAACGATGGTGGTGAACATGCCCGACAGGCTGATCCCGTCGAGCACGGCCTGACTGTTGCGGCTCGCGGTGACCAGCGCGGCGGGAATGCCGCGGTCGAGAAGTTTGGCGAGTAGATCGGCGGCATCGGGAAACACCGCGACCCCGGCGCGGGCGATGGCGTCGGCAAACAGCCGCTGCTTACGTTCGGCGAGCCCGTGAACGGTCAACCGCTCCGGGCCGTCGTCCGGGCTGCCCTCCGGCAGTATGATGCCGCGAGCGGTCAGGAAGGCCCGAATACCGTCCTCGCGCGTGCGTCCGTCGATGTAGACGAGGTAGTCGCGCACCGGATCGAATGGCGGCTGACCCGGCCTTCCGATGCGCGCCAGCACCTCGTCGAACAGCGCTTTCCACGCCGCGGCGTGGACCTTTGCGGTGTCGGTGACCACGCCGTCCATGTCGAAGACGAACGCGTGGTAGCCCCGTTTGTCGCGTGGCGTCGTCGCCATATGTGTCGAGTGTATTGACGGCGTGCCGGGGCAACCTCGACCCGCCAGGGCAAGAAACGCCGTCTCGGATGCTTCTGGTCTGCCGGGGTACTTTTCGGTGCACCAAACGAAACGGCGATGACTGCGCATGTCCGGCCGACGCCGACGCCGACACCGCCACCGTGCTCAAATCGTCTGATGCACCGCCGCGGTGCCGGAGAAGCGGCCAAGGACCGCATTGTGGAGTGGGCCATTGGTTGCTGCGACGGTCTTGCCGTGCGGTCCCGGGAAACCCCCCAGGTCTGTGAAAGTGCCACCAGCCTCACGTATCAAGATATCGACGGCCGCCAGCTGCCGGACCGACACCTGCGCTGCTAACGCGATGTCGGCGACCCCCTCGGCCACCAGGCAGTACGAATAGAAGTCGCCGTAACCGCGCGCCCGCCATACGTCGTCGGCAAGGACGATGAACCGCTCACGCAGACCGAGTACCCCCCAGCTGGACAGGCTGGAGAAGCAGAGGCTGGCTGCCTCCAAGTCATCGATCGCCGAGACAGACAGCCGTCGCGCCGGCTCGGTCGACCGGGTCGCGCACGCGCCATCCCCGGCGCCTGCCCACCAACGCCGATGCAGAGCTGGGGCGCTGACGACACCCACAGTTGGCACGCCGTCGACCATCAGCGCGATAAGCGTCGCCCAAATAGGTACGCCGCGGATAAAATTCTTCCGGCCGTCCAGCGGATCGATGACCCAGATTCGTCCGGCGAACATCTTTGGGCCGCGGAGCGTTTCGTCGAAGATTGTATCTTGCGGTCGCTTCATGGCCAGTCTTCTGCGGAGGGCGACATCTACGTCGCGGTAAGCATCCATCAACGGCGTGTCCTCCAGCCTCGTTTTTGCGTAGAGATCGACGGCGGTGAACCGAGGCATGGTCATCGATTCGGCCTCGTCTGCCAGTGACAGCGCGAGAGCGACGTCATCTGCGGTGTTATTCATGTCAGTCCTCACCTCTGGGAAATGGGTTTGCGCTGCTCGGATGGCGCCCAGCCCGCTAGAAGCGTTGCCTCTTATCGCAGAACGACATGGTGCCTCGCTGAGAAGCCGGATGCCTCCGTCTGGCGCGGTGAATTTTGGGCGCCGAATCGACCTCGTGTGCCATGAACAGCGACTACGTGACGGGGTGCCCCTGGGTCTGGCAGATCCGCCGCGAGCAGTACATAGCGGTGGAATTCGTTGTGCAGCAGGCGTTCACAGCCTGGTTCGACCTGGCAGGCCGAATTGGACGCGATCAGTTGCTGCTGCCGGTGCGATTTCCCCAAGGCCGGCCCACCCTAGCCTGAACAACGGGCACGGCCCCTACGTAGTTCACATTTCAGGAGCACATCATGAAGGCCACATATGCGTTGGCTGCGCGGCTCGAGGCTAAGCCTACGAAGGCGCAAGAGGTTGCGGATTTGCTGTCCAGTAACCTCGGGGATGTCGAGGAAGAACCCGGCACTACTGCGTGGTTCGCTGTTCGCTTCGGGTTGCTCGAATTTGGTTTGTATATGGTGTTTCCCGATGAGGTCGGCAGGCAGACTCATCTTACCGGCAAGGTAGCCGCAGCGCTCAAAGCCAATGCTCATCTCTTTGAGGAAACTCCGGTATTCGAAACAGCCGATGTTCTCGCCGCAAAGCTTCCGGCCGGTGCCCCCCGGCGCGAGGGCAACCCGACCGCATCGCGCTGACCCGTGTCCAGCGACGGCATCTGGGTGTCTCTGTGGCCGTGACGCCGATTGCGCTAGTCAGCCGAGACCGGCACTCGGACGGATATCTCGCCGACGTGTGCGAACTGGAACGTGAACTCGTAAGTCAGCCCGCTGCTGATCGGCTTGGTCAGTATCAGGGTTGCGGTGGCAGTGTTGGCGGGTTCAACCGCTGCCAGCGCGGCGGCGTCCACCCGATCCGGGCTGTCGACGATCAGTATGCCACCGGCCGGTATCGCGGTGTTTCCGGCCACAGTGACCGCACCGACGTCGGAGGTGACCGCGACGAGGGCGTCCGCGGTGTCCGGTGATTGATTGGTGGCCACGAGCGCCAGGTCGACGGTCTTACCCGGCCGCACTGCATAGCCGGTCTGCTTGGCACGGATCCGGATGTTGCGCAGCGCGATGTTATTGAGGGTGGCCATGGAGCCGTTGACGGCTGGTTCCATCCTGGCGGTTTGCGACTGTTGTCCGGCGCTGCAGCCGCTTACCGCGGCGGCGGCAATCAGCACGGACATCGCCGCCGCAGCGCGTGCGCGTGGTATCGACGAGTTCACGATGTTGTCCGATCGGCTAGAAATGGGCGGCCAGACCGTCGTCCATCCGTGTCACACCTCAATTCTCCTTTGCCCAAGGCGATCAGGGCGTCGTCCGCGGTGTCTAACAGATCGCGTCCGGATTGATTCGCTGCCCTATCCTGGGGTCACCCTGATACAGCGGCGTCACCAACGGCCTCAGAGCTTGTTGGCGAGAACGTCCAGATTGCTGATGGCGGGTGGCAAGGCGAACAGCTCGTCGGCCTTCTCCGCGAGGGCCTTTCCAACTGGGCCGCCAAGATGTGCCTCTCGTGCCGCCTCGTCGGGGAAAGCGTCGATAATGCCGAATGTCGACGGACTGAACCGAACCGCAAGCCATGATTTCGTGCCTGGTTCTTGCTCGACGAGGGGCAGCGCCGACAGATGAAACTGCTCGACTGCGTGCGGTTCACCGAACACACGCCATTCAGCAGTCCTCGGATTCTCCAGTGCTCGTCGGACTAGGCAGCCTCGACGACGACAGTGCCGTCGTCGGAGATGGTGACGACCACGTTCATATCATCGGAATCGTCAATGATCGTCAACAGCTCTATCACGGCATTGCGGAGTTCGGGTGCGCCCAAATTCTGAACGGTTTCGCGGTTGTCCGGGTTGCCTCCGGGCGCCTGTAGATCTGCGGAGTCGTTTCCGGTGGTGCCTTGGTTTTCGGTGATGGTTTGGGTGTCGGTGGTGTGTTGGTTTTCTGTGTCTTTAGCCATGAGTCAAAGGTATTCACTCGTTCGCCGGCAGTAGACGATCCGGCAGGTCGATTCTTGGCCCCCGACTTGGTCATGAGGAGTCACTTCGACCATGCACGTGATGAACCGGCGTTGTGCCGCCGACCCGACGAAGGGTGGGCCAGTTGACGACAGGCCTCCTGATCGGTAACCGACACAGGGGGTTTGCTTCCTCGGAGCGGCCCTCGCCCGATGGTACGAATCAATGCCTTCCTGGGACCTAATGCTGTCGCGTTTGCGATGTCGATCATTCCGTCCGGACCGACCGAAACACGAGCCCGTACTCGTCGAGTGCGACTACGGCGCTGTCGGTCGCCGCGACGGCGTCCACCCGGATCGCTGCGGCAGAACTACGGCTTTTTACCAACGCGTCGATGTCGCGCCAAATGGTTTGGCTGAGTTGTCTCCCAGACCGGTGATCGACTAGCAGGGCTGCACTGACGAACCCGTCGGTTTCCGTCAGCCAAGGCACCGCTGTGTCTTCATATCCGGCGATCGCCTCGTCGAGTGCGGCCGGATTCGTCTGATAGACGGTGTGGCGCACGCCCGCTCCGCCCTCTTCTCGCCCCACCCGAGTCACGCTCGCCCGCCTGAAACGTTCGACCGAGGCGGTGCCGAGCGCAAGACGGATCGCCTCGTCGCGGACACCGGCCTCTACGCCTTCGCTTTCTCGCATGGCGTCGTGTGAGACCCAGAACGACTCGAGAACCGCGACGGCCAGGTCGGGGGATACCTGCAGCGACATTCCTTTCTCGCCGGGTTCTGACTCAAGGCGCAATCGGCCATCAGAAGCGAGGTATGCGATGGCGTCGTCAATCCGTTCAGGGTCGGCGGTTATCAGCGTGTACCGAACATGCATCCTTGGCTCCTTCCTCGTCACGACTGCGGGGACTGTGCCGCCATGAGGACCGCAAGCGTGCGTTCGGCCGCCTGCTTCGAGGACGCCGGATTCTGGCCGGTGACAAGGCGCCCGTCCACCACCACATGTGAACTCCGGGGCTGCCCCTGGTCGAAGTCCGCTCCCTCCTCGCGCAGTCGGGTCTCCAGTAGCCACTTGGCACGGTCCGCCAGACCTCCTTGGCGCTCTTCCTCATTCGTAAAGCCGGTCAGCCTTCGGCCGGCGAACAGCCAGGTGCCGTCCTCGCGGCGGGCCGCCAGCAGTCCGGCCGGCCCGTGGCATACCGCAGCCACGACTCGTCCCGTGTCGAACAGACCGGCCAGAATTCGGCCGAGCGGTCGACAGTCCGGCAGATCCTCCATCGGCCCGTGGCCGCCCGGAATGAAGACGGCGTCGTAGTTGCCCAGGTTTTCGGCGGCGTGCTCCACCGACATTGGGGCGGCGAGCTCGTGCTGCAGCGATTCCAAATAGCTACGAAGCTCGGCGGCGCGTTCTTCGCCACCGGCGCGATCGGGCGCCAGGCTGACCTGATCGACGGTCGGCCGGACACCGCCAGGAGTGGCGATGTCGACATCGACCTCGGCGTGGCGGAAGGTGCGGTGGGGTTCGACGAATTCTTCGGCCCAGAATCCAGTGGGATGGCGGGTGCCGTCGGACAACGTCCAGTGGTCGCTGCCAGAGAGCACGATCAGTATTCGAGCCATTGAGTACCTCCTTGTCGATCCGACGGTCTTCGTCGACATGATGCCGCTGACGCTGCCTGCGGTCTTGGACACACAGGTGCGAAAACTGTCGGCTTCGCTAGACCTGAGGGCCCGCCCCTTTGCAGCGGTCTCGATCTGCCAGAACAGGTTGTCCATCGACTCTTACTAACCACAGGTTGGTGCGCCGCAACGCTGAAGCGGGCATTGTCCGAGAAAAAACCGCCGCTCTGTGGAACAGACAGTTGGAGATGAGCCGATGAATGCTCACGAGTTTTATCGCGACGTCGCCGAGCGCGCCATGCTGTCGAAGGGGGAGGCAGCCGATCTGACCCGCGCGGTACTCGAGGTCTTGGCGATGCGAGTCAGCGCCGGAGAGGTACGGCACCTGATCCGACAGCTCCCCGAGGAGCTTGGCGACTCAGTCCGATGGAACGGCAAAGGTCCGGAGCGATTCGCCCTGGATGACCTGATTGTGCGCGTCAGCAGTCGCACTGGGCTGACCAAGACCGAGACTATGACCGGTGTGGAGGCGGTGCTGCTGACCTTGCGGGAGGCGGTTGACCGGAAGGAGTTCAACGACTTCATGTCGCAGCTCCCTATGGAGTTCACCAGGCTGCTCCCGTCGCCTAATCCACCACGGGCGGTATAGAGCCTGCGGGCTGGCGCCTGGTAGCCCAGTAGATGAATGCCGGCGATGGTGGTTGTACTCGTGCGTCACGCGCGATTCGTGCTGTGAGTACAACGGATCGTCCCCTCCTGCAACGCCATTCGTCTAGGGCTACGAACAGCGGTCACGACACCGAAGTACACGGTCACGACACGCTTGTCTAACGAATAATTTTGGAACTCCCCCGGCGATACCAGTGACACGATCCCAGTGGTGAGCGTGACGCTCAACATTGCCCGTCCAACACTCTGGTGCTCGTCCTGGGAGGACGAATCCCGGTCCAGATTTCGGACCCACTGGGTGCACGCGACTACCGCGGCCAGATGCCAGACTCCTGCTCTGGGAGCGTATTACCGCGCTTTCGGTACGGATTCTACGTGGCGTCGACGCGCGACCGCCGCGAACGTGGCCAACCTAGGAGACCGCCATGACAGTGATGCGATTCGACCCGTTCCCTGACCTTGACCGGCTGGCCAATCAGGCAGTAGGAGGCGCCTGGACGGCGCATACCCTGCCCATAGAGGCCTTTCGCCGGGGTGACCAATTCATCATCGCTATTGACGTGCCCGGCATCACAGAAAACGATGTGGACGTCACCGTCGAACGCAATGTCGTCGAGGTCAGCGCCCGTCGCCAACCGCTGCGCCAGGAGGGCGACCAGGTGATCATTGACGAACGACCGCAGGGCGAGTTCCGCCGGCAGCTCTTTCTTGGCGAGAACCTCGATCCGAGCAAGATGACCGCCCAAGTCGACCATGGCGTGCTGACTTTAACGGTTCCGGTGTCGGAGGCCAGCAAGCCGCGCAAGATCGCAATCGGCGCGGCGAAAGGTGGCGCGCAAGCCATTCCAACCACGTCTGAGTCTCAGCAAACGGTGAACGCGTAGGTGTGGTCCTGGCTAATCCCGCGACGATGATCTCGACGGTCCGGCCTAACCAGGCGGTACGCGAAATGGCCAGCGACAACCGGGTATTGGGCCGGTCCAAAGTTAGGCAACATCCGGCCGGCGACGCGCGGTGAACCGCACGTCGAGGTGACATTCGACATCGACGCCAACGGCATCCTCAACGTGACCGCACGCGACAAGGACACCAACGCGGAGCAGAGCATCACGATCAGCGAACAGTCCACCCTCTACAACAGCGAGGAAGAGCGGATGGTTGCCGAGGCCGAGACGCACCGCCGCGCAGAGGAGGAACTGCGGCGCGCGGTCGAGGCCCGCAACGAGCTCGATTCTGTCGCAACATCGTAGTACTCAGACCACAACTGGCGGCGGCGTGAGGAGTGTAAGTAATGTCAAATATGTTGCAGGGCAAAAGTTTTGCAATCCTAGCAGCCGATGGTGTGGAACGGGTCGAGCTTGTGCATCCGTCCGCGGCGGTGCACCAGGCCGGTGGGCAGACCGAACTGTTGTCTTTGCGTAAAGGGTGGATTCAGATGCGCAACAACGACCTCGATCCAGCGGGCACGTTCACTGTCGATAGGGTTGTCGCCGACGCGTCGATCGAGGACTACGGCGGCCTGCTGCTGCCGGGCGGGACCGTGAATCCCGACAAGCTGCGCATTGACGAACGTGCAGTCGCATTCGTGCGGGACTTCGTGGAGTCGGGCAAACCGGTCGGGGTGATCTGTCACGGCCCATGGACGCTCATCGAGGCAGGCGTCGTCGCGGGGCGAACCCTCACGTCGTATCCCAGCGTCCGGACCGACCTGCGCAACGCGGGCGCCAACGTTGTCGACGAGGAAGTCGTCGTCGACGGAAACCTCATCTCGAGTCGCTCGCCGGACGATCTGCCGGCGTTCTGCGCCGCCGTCGTGAAGGCGTTCGCCAAAACCCCGGCAGCAGCATCATGACACTGGACTGCGGCTGTCGGAGGCCGCGAACGCCCACTGACACTTCGAAGCTCGCGACGACGGCTGGACCAGAAATCATGCTTAGCCGTCAACATCCAGTCCTGCCACTGCGCCGACGCGTGAACGCTAACGTCAGCCCTGCCCAGCCGCGACCTCCGCCGAAACGGCAGCGTGCATGGTCGGCCCTAGGCAACAAACCTTGTCAGACAACGACACATCGCCGCGGATACCACGAAAGGGATTGCCGTGACACCTTCAATCCAGACGAACCGTCGTGACGTCGACCAGGTGCGCAGGTTCGTCGCCCCGGATAGCTTGCCGCAAAACCTGCAGAAAGTACTCGTCGACTTGATCGAGCTGCACCTCCAAGGCAAGCAAGCGCACTGGAATGTCGTCGGAACAAACTTCCGAGACTTGCACCTGCAACTCGACAGCATCGTCGACACCGTGCGCGAAGCCAGTGACACGATCGCCGAACGTATGCGCGCCCTTGACGCAGTTCCCGACGGGCGCTCAGATACGGTCGCGCGCACGACCACCGTCCCCGCCGCGCCGCCAACCGAACTCAGCACCACCGAAACGGTGGACATGATGGCCGCTCGGGTCTACGCCGTTGTCGACACCGTCCGGACTGTGCATGACGAGGTCGATGCCGCCGATCCGTCAACTGCTGACCTGCTGCATGCCATCATCGACGCCCTCGAAAAGGAAGCGTGGATGCTCAAGTCCGAAAACTGCAAACTTTAAAGAGTTTTGGTGACCAGCCGACCCGTGACGACTGGTGCCTTCGCCGCCCGGCGGCCGACGTCCCGGGTGGATGGGAGGGGTCGGTGATCGACAGGGCAACACAGCACCAGCGGACGGCCTACCACGAGGACCGTACGGTCGGCACGCTTGAGCTGTTCTTCGACCTCGTCTACGTCTACGCGATGTCGGAGGTCACGACCCTGATGCTGGCGAATGTCTCGTGGACCGGATTCGGTCAAGGGGCGCTGGCACTGGCGGCGATCTGGTGGGCCTGGGAGAACTACGCCTGGCTGACCAACACCTTCGAGCACGCGGACCCGCCCGCGCGCATCCTGATCTACTTCGCGATGGCTGCGATGCTCATCGCGGCGACGGCGCTGCCGAACGCCTTTGGGAAAATGGCGCTGGTCTTCGCGACCGCCTACGTGTTCGTCCGGCTGCTTCATGTGGTGCTGCTACTCCGCACGACGCGCGGAGACGAGCAGCTCCGCACACCCACCCTCCAGCTGGTGCCCTACCTGCTGGCCGGCTCCGGGCTCATTGTCGTGGGAGCCTTCATGACGTCGCCTTACCGGGAGCTGCTATGGCTAGTGTCCGCGATAGTCGACCTCAGCGGGCCGCTCATAGCCGGGCGCGCCGGGTGGCGGGTGTCCCCAAGTTACTTCGTCGAGCGGCACGGTCTCATCGTGATCATCGCCCTCGGCGAGTCGATCGTGAGTGCGGGTGGGGGTGCGAAGGACAGCATCGGCCGGCCGCTGACCGCCGTCGCGGTGGTGACGGCGGTGCTTATCGCCGCCGGGATGTGGTGGACGTACTTCGAGCCGAGCCCCCGCGCCGCCGCGCGGCTGCGGCGGCTGAGCCCGGCTCGCCGGGCCCGTCACGCCCGCGACGCCTACAGCTATCTCCACCTGGTGCTGGTCACTGGCATCGTCTTCTTCGCCCTCGGCGTGTACGAGGCCGTGGGACACCCGGACGCGCCGATGGACCCGCTGCCCGGTGTCGCCCTCAGCGGCGGCGTCGCATTGTTCTACCTCGGCGACGTCGCCTACCGGTGGCGCGACCACCGCAGGATCATGGTCGACCGGCTCGTGGCCGGGGGCGTTATGGCTGCGACCGTCCCACTCACCGTCCAAATTCACGCACTGACCACGCTGACCGTCTTGCTGCTCGTCTCCGCCGTGCGCGTCATCTGGGAGGTCCGGGGCGGGAACGACCCGCTGGGGGTGCCTCTCAGTTGGCGCCTTCGGCCCGGTCACGCCGGGATCCGGACGGGAGGGCGCAGCCGCGCCGCCACGTGGGCTGTTCGTCACGGCCCGCCCGGTCTGGCTTCCAGGTGGCGCCGCGGGGGCCCAGGTGGCCGACGACGACGTCGCCGAGGACTCTCCGATCCGCATCGCGTTGCCCGTCAGGGGAACCCGTGACGCACTGTCTAAGTCCCGCCAGGGGGCGATCGACCGCCCGGCGGGTCGAGTCTGCACCCGCGGCGCAGAGAAAGTCGCCGCGCGCGCGGTGGACATAGACCCCGCTGCGACCCAACGGCTCTGTCAGCAATGGAGACAGTGGGATCCCGGCGTTGCACTAAAGGTGCTGCCAAGCCCGCACCGCAATCTCATCGAAGCTACGGTTAGTTTCGTTGAAGTACTGATACACCGGGGCCGCCATGTCACGGTCCTGCTAGCCCGAGTCGAGCCCAGGCGCCGACGCTACCGATTCCTACACAATCAACGCGGCCCGGGCCCGACCCTCGCCGCTGCACTCCGCGCACGCACCGATGCCGTCGTCGCCACCGTTGCAGCGCGAGTCGACTTAACTGCAGGCTCTGCTCGACGAATTCGCCACCTACTACACAACCACCCGGCCCCACCGCGCCGTGGACAGACGCACACCCAACCACGGCCGCCGCACTACCGGGTCCGCCACGACACAATCGACGCCGCCAACGTCATCACCGCGCGCTACAACCGCCGCCTGCACCACCGGACTGTCCAAACACCGCAGCGGCACCCATGTCATCATGCTGACCAACAACCTCGAATCCGCGTCCTGAACTGCGACACCGACCAGCTCATCCGCAAAGTCACACATGATTGGAAAAGCCCCGAAAACCGGCTAGGTGTAGACCACGTCTCGGGAACACCTGTCAACGATGTCCCGAGAAATGACCTGTTGTCGGGCTGACAGGATTTGAACCTGCGACCACTTGACCCCCAGGCTTAACGGCGGTATACGCAGGCGTCCGCGAATGTGTGCTATATCCCTTGTGGCACAGCGAGTTACCACACGTAGACACAGCCGCGGACGAACACGGAAAGCCGCGGTCAAATCGACCTAATGACGGTATGAATGGCGGTACGGACCGCGCATTCCCTTCCCGCCCGAGCCAGACGGCCCGCGTTAACGAGTGACGGCCCCGTCGGTACGACACGGGTGTCCTATGGACCGAAACTAAGGCATCTTGTCGGATCCGGCCGGTATATTTTCCGGTATGTTTTCAGCCCCCTATCCCACCGACGACGAAGTTGTTGCCGAACTTGGCGACAAATTCCTCGATTCTCTGGTCGCCGCCGTGCGTGGTGCCCGTAACGACCTCAACGACATGCGCGGGTGGCGTCCAGGATGGTTTCCCACCATGCATGCGCGCTGCCTCTCCAACCTCATCCATGATCGGATGTGGGCGCATCTGGTCACTCTCATCGACAGCGACGCCGACGCCAACATCATCGAGGTGGGCCCTACCCGCGAAATCGCGCTCGGCATCCACCTTCGGCTGAGGATCAAGCGACATCTTGCCGGCGACCGCATCAGCACGTACCCGACCCGGACGGCCATCGAGTTCTGGCGGCAGAACACCGACACGCTGCCTGGCCTCGAAGAGGTACGCATCGCCGTCGGCTACCGCTGGGATCGGGAACTCCGCGAGATCGAAGCACCCGTGGTGTCGCTCCGGGACGGAAAAGATAACGTCATCTGGGCCATCGAGCTGAGCGAACCCGCCGAGGGCGAGAAGGTGTCGTGGAAGCCGATCGAACCGACGTTGCCGACCATCGACCTGGGTGACCTCGCGAGCGATGCTGAGGACGATGAGGGAGAAGCGAGTACGTCATGAGCGGGCTGGGAGATGTGCTCGCGATCGCTCGGAAGGCGCGGGGACTCACCCAAGCGGAGCTGGCAGACATGGTGGGTACCACGCAACCCACCATCAATCGCTACGAGGCCGGTGACCGCGCCCCAGAGCCAGAGACGGTGGCAGCATTGGCGCAGGCGCTGGGAGTTACGGAGCAACTCCTTATACATGGCAACCGCTTTCGCGGAGCCTTGGCCGTGGACGCCCATATGCGTCGGCAGAAAACCACGAAGGCGTCTCTGTGGCGCCAGATGGAAGCACGGCTGAACCTGCTTCGGGTTCACGCGTCGTTTCTGTTCGAGGAAATCTCGATGATGAGCGATCAGCACGTACCAACGTTCGACCCAGACGATGTGCCCGCGCAGCATGCCGCGCGACTGATTCGCGCACAGTGGAGGATGCCCTTGGGCCCCGTCGTCAACCTCACGCGATGGCTTGAGAGCGCCGGCGTGCTGGTGTTCGAGGAGGACTTCGGCACTCACCGGATCGACGGTCTTTCCCAATGGGTCGGCGACCATCCCGTGATGTTGATCAATGCCAATGCTGCGCCAGACCGCAAGCGGCTCACCAAAGCTCATGAGCTTGGCCATTTGGTGCTGCACTCGAATATCGCTACCGAGGATATGGAAGCTGAAGCCAACCGCTTCGCGGCCGAGCTGTTGATGCCGCTCGACGAGATTCGGCCAGAGCTTCGCAAGGTGGACCTGGGAACTCTTGCCGCGCTCAAGCGCGAATGGGGTGTGTCGATGCAGGCGCTCCTTGAGCGGGCGCACGGCTTGAAGACGGTCACGCCGGAAGCCCGGACGCGCTTCTACAAGATGATGAACGCGAAAGGGTGGAAGACGAAGGAACCGGGCAGCGAGTTCATCCCCGACGAAAGACCCGAGTTCCCAACGCGGATTGGCGATGCGCTCACGGCCAAAGGCTTCTCCGAGGAGCGGATCGCCGAGATCGCCGGCGCGGCGACGCCGGCGGACAATCCGTTCAGGGCTGCACCGACCAGCCGACTTCGCGCGTTGTAAAGCGCCGGAATCGGCCGGATCACGATGGACGCACGTCGCTCATACCTGGCGTTCACTGCTGCTCGCTTCCCGCAGTCCATCGTCGAGATAACCGGGCTGACGGCGCCGACATTCTGAGGAGCGCAGCGACAGGACGAGACGGGCAAACACCCCCAGAACTCCGGTCGGTTTCGCAACCTACGGGGATCGCGTGGATCGGAGCCCGATATGAGCACCGTGCGGCGCGTGAGCTTGCTTATGCGACGTGCCCTTCGACCGCCTTGTATTGGCCGGGCCTAGACACCTAGCAATTTCGTATTACACTTGTCGGCGTGCTTCGAATCGAAAAGACTGCGTTGAAGCACGGCTGTTCGCGGGAGGCGATCTCGCACGCCTACGACCTTTACCAGTACGAAGACGTGATTGATCCCGATTCCGAACCACCAAAGATCCTCACCATCGGACCCGATGCCGCTGGCAACATCCTCGAGCTGGTCGGCGGTGAGCAGTCCAACGGCGACCACAAGGTCTGGCATGCGATGAAATGCCGGCCGCAATACCTAGCCCTGCTCCCGGGTGTCGGGAGGTGAGATGGAACACGACGAACAGACGCACGAAATGAAAGGCGGACGCGTACTAACCGACGCGGACCTCGAGGCGTTGGCCAACGAGGCCGAGCGTGGTTACGACCCCGCTCAGTTCGCCCGGAGCCCTGGCCGCCCTGGCCGCCCGCGAATGGGCTCGGCACCTGCAGCCGTGCTGCCTGTTCGGCTGCATCCGGATCTCGACGCGGCGGTCAAACGCCGAGCGGCGATTGAGCGCACCTCGGTCAGTGAGCTCGTGCGTGAGGCGGTAAGGCTCTATCTGAAGAGAGAGGTATCGACGCCAGCGTTCGTCAGCTCGGTGGATCTCGAGGCGCTTGCAGATGAAGCCGAAGCCGGGTACCCAGTCTCCGCGATAAGCCGCAAACCGCGCGCTCGGCCTCGGGCGGAGGTCGTGCCTGTGCGCGTGCCGCCCGAACTCAAGGTGGCATTGGAGTCGCGGGCCGAGGCCGAGGCGACCTCGGTAAGCGAAATCGTTCGCGCGGCTCTTCGGGCGATACTTGGCGACCCGGACCCTGACCCGCCGCCTGCGGCGCCGGCGCGGCCTCGCGTTTGGGGACCCACCGAGGCGGACACTTGCCGCGATTACGTCGTGCCGAAGTTGAAAGAGGCCGGTTGGAGCGATGACCAGATCATCGAGCAATACCGCGTCACCGACGGCCGGATCATCAAAGTCGGTTCCAAGCACCGGCGTGCCGAAGCGCTGCGCGCGGACTATGTCCTTGAGTATCGGCCTGGAGTCCCGATCGGCGTAGTTGAGGCCAAACGCGAATACTCGACGCCGGGTCAGGGCATGCAACAGGCGAAGAACTACGCGCAACTGCTCGACGTACCATTCGCCTATGCGACGAATGGCTTGTCTATCGTCGAAAACGACTCCAATACCGGCATAGAGAGGGCAAACCTCCCCTCGTTCCCGTCGCCGGATACTTTGTGGGGGCGCTACCGGGAGTGGAAGGGCATCCGCGACGATACGGTTTCCGATGGTCTTCTGTTCCCATTTAACCGAGCGCTTCACAACTCCGACGGGACCATCAAGGAGCCGCGCTACTACCAGCGGGTTGCAATCAACCGCTCCATCGAAGCGATCCTCGGCGGTCGGAAGCGCCTCTTGCTCACAATGGCGACTGGTACTGGCAAGACTTTCGTGTCAATGCAGATCGTCTGGAAGCTGTGGAATAGCGGGTGGATTCGTGGCCGGCGCCCGCGGATTCTGTACTTGGCAGATCGAAATGTCCTTATCGACCAGCCGATTGAGCGGGAGTTCAAGCCCGCATTCGGCGCGGACGCGGGATCGCCAATCTGGAAGCTGCGCGGCTCCGCAAAGGCGGGGCGCGAGATCTACTTCGGCCTATACCAGCAGCTTGCCGACGGCGGTGTTGAGCCGAACGGGATGTTCCGGCAGTTCGCGCCTGACTTCTTCGACCTGATCATCGTCGATGAGTGCCACCGGGGCAGCGCCCGGGCGGAGTCGTCCTGGCGGGCAATCCTTAACCATTTCCGTCCGGCGACTCAGCTGGGAATGACTGCCACTCCGAAGCGGGACGAGACCGCCGACACATATGCCTATTTCGGCGGCGCCCCGCTTTTCCAGTACTCCCTCGCGCAGGGCATCGAGGACGGTTTCCTTGCTCCATACAGCGTGCGCCGTGTGGTGCTCAGCCCGGACGCACATGGATGGTCTCCTGAACCAGGCCAGCTAGACCTTTTCGGTAAGGAGATCCCAGCGGGGCTCTACACCACCAAGGACTTCGAGAGGGTTGTCTCGCTGCTAAGTCGCACTGAGGCCGCGGCCAAGCACCTGACGAACTACCTGCGCGGAACGGACCGTTTCGCCAAGACGATTGTCTTCTGCGCCAACCAAGTGCATGCCGACCAAATGCGTCGAGCCCTGCACAACGCTAACTCCGACATCACACCGCAACACCAGGACTACGTCGTGCGAATCGTCAGCGACGAGAAGAAGGTGGGTCAAGGTCACCTCAGCAGGTTCACCGACACCGATTCTCAATTCCCGGTCATTGCGACAACATCAGAGCTTCTGTCGACGGGCGTCGATGCGCCCACTGTGCGCAACGTCGTGCTGTTTCGGCCAATCGGGTCGATGGCGCTGTTCAAGCAGATGATTGGCCGTGGCACCCGGTTGTTTCCGGACGACGACAAGCTTTCCTTCGACATCATCGACTACTCGGGGGCGAGCGCACTGTTCAGTGACCCGGAATTCGACGGCCCACCTGAACAAGTCGTCCGCGAGGAGATCGACGACGAGGGAAGTGTCGTGGAGGACGTCGTTATCGAGAAGCCTAAGCTGCTGGTCGAGTCGCCACCGGTAGACCAAGAAGCCGACGTCGATCCCGATGATCTACCAGAGCCACGTGCGAGGTTCTACGTCGACGACGTCGAGGTGTATGTGACGGCGGAAGCCGCATACGAACTTGACCCGCAGACGAATCGGCTCCGGCTCGTCGAGTACCGCGACCTCGTGACTCAGACGGTTCGATCCCTATTTCCCAGCGCGAACGAGCTGCGGGCCAAATGGGCGAACCGGGTTAGCCGCCGCGAAGTTGTCAATGCGCTCGCCGCGCGCGGGGTTGACGCGGAGGAGTTGGCGGAGCGTGCAGGCCTCGCCGCCGCGGATCCCATTGATGTCCTTGTCCACCTTGCCTGGAACCAGCCATTGGCCACCCGAGTTGACCGCGCGCGCCGAGTCCGCAAGGAGCATGCGGACTTTTTCGCGGCGTTCCAGCCCGCCGCCCGCGAGGTGCTCGACTTCCTGCTCGAAAAGTACGCCGAGTACGGCATTTCCGAGCTGGAGGATCCCGCAGTGCTCCAGGTGCAGCCGTTCTCGAACCTTGGCACGCCCGTGGAGATAGCCCGCCGCTTTGGGTCGGTCGCTGAGCTTCGGGATGCACAGGCCAAGCTTGGAGAACTAGTTTATGTGGCTTGATCTCTAGATAAACTTTAGTTTGAGATCATGCTGAGCACTGAAACTCAAGCTACGATATAGTTTCAGTTCATGCTAGGATTGCCTGGTGCCTGTCGACCGCCGCGATCTTCGCCGACATCTGTTCAAGATCGCCAGCGAACAGGCCGGCTACTTTACGGCCGCTCAGGCGAAGGAGGTTGGCTACTCATACCAGGCACAGGCTCACCATGTTGCTGCGGGCAACTGGATTCGGATTGACCGAGGGCTGTTCCGGCTGCTCGAGTGGCTCCCTGATGTCCATGACGATCTCGTGCGTTGGTCGCTGTGGTCGCGCGGCAAAGGAGTCGTGTCACATGAGACGGCGCTTGCCGTACATGACATCGGCGAGTTTGAGTCAGGCCGGGTGCACCTCACCGTGCCGCTGGAATTCACGATGCGGGACGAAGTCGTTGTCTTGCACCACGAGGAGCTGTCGGACGTCGACATAGAGGTGCGAACTGGGTTTCGTGTCACGACGCCGACCCGCTCGCTGATCGACATCGCCGCCACAGCTCCGGACGAAGATCAATTGGCCCGGGCGGTCGGGGAGGCTAGGCAGCGTGGACTCGTCAGCGTTCGCGCGCTGAGATCGCGTGCTGAGGTGGTTAATGCGCGCGCTGCGCTTTACCTCGAGCGCGCACTACAGCAGACAAACGCATAGTGACGTACGAGACCCCGCGCGCACTGCGAACTGCACTTGAGTACCGACTCCAAGCCATCTCAGTTGAAGCGGGTATTGGCCTCGACCGGCTCCGGCGCCGTGTTCTATTCGAGCGCATTGTGACGAGGCTGCATCGAGCTGAACCGGGGCTCTGGGTCCTCAAAGGCGGTATGGCACTCGAGGTTCGGCTCGGTGGCTCAGCGCGCGCGACGAAAGACATCGACGTCGGGTTCCGGGAAGGCGTTTCGGATGCCGCGGATCTCCGCGACAGACTCATCGCGGATCTGTCAGTCGATATTGTTGGCGATCGTTTTGTACTGGAGGTCGGTGAGCCGGCACAGCTCCGCGAGGATGGTGGTGGCCATCTCACCTGGCGGGTGCCGGTAACCGCATTGCTGGCCGACCGGCATTTCGGGGCGATCAAGCTAGACGTGTCGCCGCGAGCGCACGAGCTGAACAATACCGACCGGCTGCCCCTTCCCAATTCGCTTGCATTCGCGGGGATTCCGACGACAGAGGTCGAGATAATTGATGTCGAACGTCATGCCGCCGAGAAGTTTCACGCGATGACGCGCGACTACGGGGATCGCGACAACTCGCGAGTGCGTGATCTACTCGACCTGGTCATCTTGATCGAGTACGGACTAATCGCCCCGGGGGGCGTTGCAGTCGCTGCACGTGCGGTGTGGGCCGAGCGCGACGCCGCTGATCCCCCTAGTCAGCTACCTCCATTCCCATCGTCGTGGCCGCATCGATATGAGGAGCTCGCAGCCGATTACGACGTTGACGCCCGCACGTTTCCTCGCGGAGCAGGCCTGGTTCAAGCCCTATGGATACAGATGTTTCCCGAGAGTAAGGAGTAGCCGGTGGCAGCAGGGAAGAAGACGCCGCCAACGGCAACGTCGCCGCAAGCAAAGCTTGCTGCGGTCATCAAGTCTGCGCGCGACCACATGCGGAAGGACGCCGGGCTGAACGGCGACCTTGACCGAATCCCACAACTCGCTTGGCTGCTGTTCCTGAAAGCGTTCGACGGCCTCGAGGAGAGCCGAGAGGTCACCGACGAGAATTTCCGTCCCGCGATCGAGGCGCCCTATCGTTGGCGTGACTGGGCCGCCGACCCGAATGGTCGCACAGGCGAAGCGCTGCTCACCTTCGTGAATGGGGAACTACTCCCATATCTTCGCGGACTCTCCGGCACCGGAACGCATGACCCACGCGACACGCTTGCCGCCGTGTTCAAGGAGACCTACAACCGCATGCTTTCCGGATACTTGCTGCGGGACGTCGTGAACAAGGTCAATGAGATCAACTTCGCATCGTCCGACGACATTCACACGATGGCGCATTTGTACGAGTCGATGCTGCGGGAAATGCGTGACGCTGCAGGCGATTCGGGAGAGTTCTACACTCCGAGGCCGATCATCCGGTTTATCGTGCAGCAAGTCGACCCTAAGCTAGGTGAGGTCGTACTGGACCCGGCCGAGGGCACAGGCGGCTTCCTCGTGGAGTCGCTCGAGCACCAAATGCCGATGGTGACAACGACGAGCCAGCTACGCACTCTGCATAGCAACCTGCGAGGCATCGAGAAGAAACCCCTGCCATTCCTGCTAGGAATGATGAATCTGGTATTGCACGGCGTCGGCCAGCCGAACATCGTCCGCGGCAACGCGCTCGCCGAATCCATCACTCAAATCGGTAAGGCACGCCGGGTCGATGTCGTGCTGACGAATCCGCCGTTCGGCGGCGAGGAGGAGAGAAGTATCCAGGCCAACTTCCCCGCTGACAAACAGACGGCCGAAACCGCCTGGCTATTTCTTCAGCTGGTGATCCGCATGCTTAAGGACGGCGGACGCTGCGGCATCGTCGTACCAAACGGCCTACTCTTCGGTGGCGGCGTCGGGGCTCGAATCAGGAAGCAGCTTCTCGAAGAGTGCAATCTACACACGATCGTGCGGCTGCCGGACGGCGTGTTCTCGCCGTACACCGATATCCCCACGAACCTCTTGTTTTTCGACAAGGCCGGCAGGACGAAAGAGGTCTGGTACTACGAGATTCAGCCTCCGGAGGGCCGCAAGAAGTATTCGAAGACCAAGCCGATGCGCTTCGAGGAGTTTGCCGATTGCCAAGCATGGTGGACGAATCGCGCGGAAAACGAACGGGCCTGGCGAGTGCCTGTCGCTGATCTGGAGTCAAGCGACGACTACAACCTAGACCTGCGCAATCCCAACCGCGCCGACGATCTCGCGCACCGCCCGCCGACCGAATTGCTCGCTGAGATTGTCGAAACGGAACGGTCGATACTTGCCCTTCTGGAGGAGCTGCAGCATGAAGTTTCAGGGTTTCACCCGTGACCGCCGCACTCCGCCGCGTCGGCGACGTCCTGCAGCATGAACGAATTCCGGTCGACCCCGATCCGCAGATCGAGTACGTGAAGATCGGCATACGATCCTTCGGCAAAGGGATCTTCCACTATGAGCCCACACCGGGCGATCAGCTGGGAAGCCTCCGATTCTTCGCATTGCGTCCAAATCGTCTCGTTATCAGCAACATAAAGGGATGGGAAGGAGCGATTGCGGTCTCGACCGAGGCCGATGCGCACTGCGTTGCTTCAAATCGATTTCTCTCCTACACCCCGATCGACGCGCAGATCGACGTCAGCTGGGCGCGCTGGTATTTCCTCAGTGAGCCAGGGATTGAGCAGATACGACGAGCGTCCCCCGGCTCGGCTGACCGGAACCGAACGCTGGCGATTGACCGCTTCGAGTCCCTCGAAATCCCGCTCCCGGCAATCGATGTGCAACGACGAATTGCTGCGCACCTCGATGCCGTCCAGCGACGGGGGGCACATATCGTCGATCTAGCCGCGCGGGCGACCGCACTGACAGAAGCGGCCGTGGTTTCGCTGATGTCTCGCCCAGATCTGTCAGCGTCGCAGAAGGCACACGCGGGTTGGCGCAAAATGCAGCTGGGTGAGCTCCTTACCCTCGATGTTCACGAGGTGGCCGTGAAGCCGACTGCTTCATACAACATTGCGGGCGTCTACTCCTTTGGCCGCGGAGTGTTCTCGCGTGGGTGCATCGAGGGAAACCAAACCAGCTACAAGACCTTGAACCAAATAAGCGCGGGGCAGATCGTCATGAGCCGGCTCAAGGCATGGGAGGGAGCGATCGCCGCCGTTCCCGCGGCCATGAACGGATTCTATGTTTCACCCGAATTTCCAACTTTTACAGTTCATGACAATGCCGTCGAACGAGATTTCGTGGGGTTGGTTGTTTCCACCGAGCCGTTTTGGGCGCAGCTCAAGGGCGCGTCAAAAGGTATCGGCGCCCGGCGCGAACGAGTAAACGCAGCGAAGCTGCTAGAGCGTGAGATAGAGGTGCCGCCGCTAGACGAACAGCGGGCGGTACTGCGATCGATCGCCTCCCTCGACGCGATCAAAACCGCTCGTGAAAACCGTTCGCCACGTCTGTCAGCCCTCTTGCCGGCTCTGCTTAATACGGCGTTCGGCCCGTGACCAGACCACGCACCGGATAAGCCCAGCTCGCCGCCGCGCCGCGGCCGGGCCCCAAAGTCCAGCGCGCGGTGTGGGTACGCCCGAGCGAGGCTCCAAATCGCCCGGTATCTCTCGATATTTTTTTCTGAGGGCAAGGGGGGGCCGCGCCAATGCCATGGGGGGCGACGCGGGGGCTACCCCCGGGTCACCCCGGGTAGGTCTGGTCGGGAGCCGGCGCCGCAGGCTTCGGCAGCACGTAGCAAGTAGGTAGCGAGCCAGCGGGCTTGCTCTGAGCTGAGTTCAAAGTCCCCACCCGTGACGAGGTCGTTGAACTCCGGATAGTAGTTAGCGTGCGCGATAGCTATCTCGGTGCAGCCTCTGGAAGACGAGCGCAGGATGACCGCCACTTCGGTGTCGTCTCGGAGCCAGATACTCTCCCCGCCGACTCGCGGATCGTTGGAGTCGTGAAACATCAAGCTTTCACGGCCAACTTGCATTTCGGTCGGGGTGCTGTTCATCCTTGTGTTCCTTTCACGTGCTGCTAGTTCTATCGGAACTACTTGCTTGGTCATGTTGTGGTGGTTTCGTCGTCTTCGGAGTGGTCTTCGGGCCCTGGCGGGGTTACATGCGCCCGAGCGACGGGCCGATGGTGGCGTACGACAGACCGGCTCCGAACGAGTCGTACTGCTGGAGCTGGGCTAGGTCTATGAGGTCTTCGGCTGCGGCCGGGTGTTGCTTGACGTATTCGGTGACGATGCCGTTCCATCCGTTGGCGAGCGCTCGCGCCAGTATCGCGGCGGCGAGAGTCGCGTCGTCGGAACGCATGGCTGACGCGAATAGCTCTGCTGCGTCGTCGCTTTGGGCGAGCCGCGCTGCTCGGTCTTGAGCGTCGCGGTACGCGATGAGTTGACTGGGATCGGTGCTGGCCACACTCGACAGTCCGAATAACCGCTTCTCAAGCGACTGCCTCTTGGCGGTGATGAGTTCGTTTTCCTTCTTGCGGAGGTCGATGAGCTTGGCGCTCACCTGTGCGTGTTCGGTGTCGAGCTTGGCGCGCTTCCCGATGTCGGTTAGCGTGCGGTCGGCGTCGAGCCGGTCGGTGGTGCTGGCCCACCGGCTCTGAATGCGCTCGGCCTGCTTGCGTAGGTCGTCGATCTGGGATTCGAGCTGTGTGAGAGACATTGCGTGTGTTTTCCTTTCGTGTGGGTCAGGCTGAGGCTCGGCCT
The DNA here is from genome assembly GCF_019668465.1 of Mycobacterium senriense. NCBI lineage: Bacteria > Bacillati > Actinomycetota > Actinomycetes > Mycobacteriales > Mycobacteriaceae > Mycobacterium > Mycobacterium senriense. The sequence goes on from NZ_AP024828.1 coordinate 4,899,020, forward strand.
GTGGTGGTCAGGTGCCAGAGTTCTTTGGCGGTGTCTGCGATGGGGTGTTCGCCGTCCCAGAGGTTGATGAATGCGTTGACGACGGTGGCCCATCGGTTGTCGATGGCGACGCGTAGGATCGCGACTTGCAGACGGTTGTTGGCTTGGTCAACGGCGCGACCGAAGTCTTGGAGCGCCGCGTTTTCGGTGCGCAGCGCCGCGACTTGCGTACCGACAGAGACTTTTCCGAACAGTCGGCGGTACAGGAATTCGATGCGTTCCGCGGTTGCTCGGGCGGCTTGCTTTTTCTCGGCGTGTTCCACCGCGGCGCGGTCGACGTTCCTGGCGACCCGTTCCACGATGGTCAGCCCACCGAACCGGCTGTCCGCCCCGCTAATCGTTACCACCTCCGAACAAGTTGCGCGCGAACGCAGCTCGGCCGTCGTCGGCTGCCTTGCCGCCGGGTGGCCGGACCAGCTGCATGAGTTCTTCGAGTTCTTCGTCGGGCAGGTCGCGGAGGTACTGCTCGACTCCGAGCCGTAGCCAATCGGTCGGGTTCATTAGCGCTGGTCTACCTTTCGTTCGGCGTACTGGACGACTGTCTGTCGCGGGAAGACCCATCGACCGCCGACGTTGCGACCGCCGATCCTGTCTCGGAAACGATCATCACGGACCCACCTTTCCGAGCAGTGCAGGATTTCGGCGGCGTCTGTGCTGTCGATGAGATCTTCTGCTGCCGATCGTGACGATTGTGGCTGCGGCGCACAAGTTTTGGTTCCGCGGACGGAACTAACGAGGCGGGCATGCACAGTGTCGAACCCGCGCGGAAGACGCGGCAGAGGTCTGCCACCGAAGACACAGCGAGCCATCAGGTCGCGCGTGCCAAAGAGCAGCAATGTCACTTCGGTCGCTGTGAGACCGACCACGATCGGTTCCGTGTCGCTCATCGGCCTACCTCAACGCGGACGACGACGAGGCTGTGCACGCCGATGCACAGCGGGCCGCACGGAGTGAGTTCGGCTTCGGCCAATCGTGCCTGCCCGGCGTTGGGCCAGTACGTCGCTTCGACGGTGACGGGCCCAGTGTCGGTGCTGCGGTGACAGACCAGCGCGGCACAGACGCTCACGTCGCAGCCTTCGCACGATGCCATTCACAGGCTTGGCCTTCTGCCGCTACCCGGATTCGGCAGGGCCGGCCTGCTTGTGTTGACCGGCCGCATCGGTGTGTGCGCCGGCTGATCGTGAGCCGGCGCACGAACTCCAATGGAAGCGGGCCAAGCTGTTCGTGAGCGACGCCGCGGCAAGTGCTGTCGTATCGTTCGGCGGGGTCGCCGATTGCGGAGTGCTTGGCGAGGACCAGGTGCTCGTCACCGGATGCAGTGACGCAGAACGCGGCCCAGTAGTCGGGCCGGCCGGCCGCACATAAGCGGACCGTCCGTTCGTGGTCGATCAGCGCTCCGGGGTGCTCCGTCATGCGGATTCCTTTCGTCCGTTCACCGCTTCCCACCCACCACCCCTATAAGGGGTGGGTGGGAGCGTGATTGCTAATGGCGTGATTGCCGTGATTGCTTGCGTGACGGCTCGTCCTGCACCGTTCTGTTCCTCGTGATGGGGGTGATTGATGCGTGATATTCAGAATCGGCGAACGGCTGCGTGACGTCTCTACCAGCGGTTTCTTCGGATTCGTGAATGGGGCGTGATTGGTTCTCGGCCAGAAACCACGCAGTGCTCTGACGCAGCTCGCCACCGCCCCGGCTGCCCTCGATGCACACCAGCACACCCCCTGCGGCAAGCTGGTCGAGCTTGCGACGGGCCTTCTCGACATCGGCCCGCGTGGGCGCCTGCTTCTCCGTGATAGCCTGCGCGGCGCCCTTAGCCGTCAGGCCATCGACGCCCGCCGCGCGCACCAGCGCGACCAGATCGACGGCGTGGTCGACGGTCATCACGCCAGCCGTTTGGTCGTGCAGCAGCCGGTACGGCCCGACCTCGTCGGCCGGCTGCTTCACGTGCCGGAAGCTGACGATCGGGTCGCCGGGTTCGCCTGCGAGCAGCACCACTGATCCGCAGCCCGACGTCAGCCATGTCGAGCCGTACACGTCGTCGACCGACGGAGCGGCCCGGGGCGTGAGAGGGTTGCGCTTCTTGGGGTGGTGCAACTCCAACATCTGACAGCCCAGAGCTAGCACGTTTTGCCGCGCCCGATTCCACTGCGCGCCAACTCGATCCTCACTCAGGCTCACGGCCGCATCCTTCAGGCTGTCGACCACCACCACGCCCGCGTCGTAGTACTCGACCATCCGCGCCAACGTGCCGGGGTTGGCCGCGAGGTCGCGTGTCGGCGGGCCGCGCCACACTTGTAGACGCTCGGCCAGAACTTGGCGGTCGGCCTCTCCGAAGATCCGACCCGCGGCCCGCGCAATCTGGTTGGGCCGATCCATCGCCAGATACAGCACCCGGCCCACGTCGGCTCTGACCGGCAGCCCGAGCAAGCTGCCGGTGCCCAGCCCAAGAAGCTCCCGCACCAGCGCCAACGCCAACGTTGTCTTACCCAGCCCTTGCCCGCCGGCCAGCATCAACGCCTCACCCGCCGACCAAAGCACCGAGTTATCACGGCCCCAAATCGCGGGAATGCCGGCAGGCGCGTCCAGCACGAACTCGGCACCGCTCACCCCGTACTCGGGCAACTGCACCGTCTCTGCATCCTGACCGACGACAATCACGGCGGGCACCTGGCTGGCCTCGGACTGCAATCGCTCGGCGATCGCGCGGCCCCGAGCCAATAGGTCCTCGGTCATGCGATCTTGCCGCCGGCCGCTTCGAACAGGAGCTCGGCGAGCCTTCGATCGTCACCGCCGCGCCGCGAAAGCGATTGCAGGACATCGGCTTTAAGTAGCGGGACGTAGCCATCCGCGAGCAAGTGCAACGCGGCGTCCCGGCCAGCTTCGACCATCCTGTCTGACGGCGACCGGTCGGTGCAGCGGTGCGTCCACGGATCGCTGCACCCACAATCCCGCGGCTCGACACGGCGGGCCGCTCGGCGGCGGCGTTCCCAGCCGGCCACGCCGCTATGCTGTTGGCAGTCCTCCAGGGGCTTCGAAGCCGCCGATACCTGCCCGGGTCGGCGGCTTTTCCGTTCGTAGATCATCAGACAGCGGCGGCGTCGAGCAGGCCGGCAACGAACGCGTCGACGTCAGCTTGCGGAATCAGCGTTCGCGATCCAATTTTCACGCGGCGCAGCGTGCCGTCGTTTATCAGCTGGTAAACGGTGGTACGGCCGACGTCAAGCTGTTCGCAGACGTTGGGGATGGTGCATAGCTTGCGCAGCGCGGGAGTGAGTTTCGGGTTCTTCGGCACGGTGGGGATTCCCTTCTGAAACGGGAACGCCGAGCTACAGATAGGCCATTTGGGCCTTCTCTGTGCTCGGCTGCCGGTTCAGCGAGTCCGCGTTGCGGGACTCAGCGGGTGGACCCCGGTTCGGGGCGTGCGCCGTTCGTCTCGACTCCTACAATCTCGGCCGGTCCGGGGTTCCCGGTGGGTGGCGCGCCGGTCGAATCTGCCTGTGTAGCAGCGTGTCGCCTGTAAGTCTCGATTAGCGTCGGTGTTCGGTCGTGGCACCGACCGTACCAGACCGCTTAGACGTGCCCCTGTAATCGAGCGAGCGCGCGTGTTCGTGACTATTCTTCTGCGTGCGACCACTTGACCTGTGGAGAGGCGGTTATGGGCACACGACGAGCCGACGGTGAAGGCTCTTACCGGCAGCGGCCAAACGGACTGTGGGAAGCGTCCACCAGGTACACCACACCTGACGGGGAGCGGAAACGGCTCAGCGTGTACGGGAAGACCCGCGCTGAGGCGCGCGGCAAGCTAAACGACGCGCGCAAGCGGATCGCTGAGGGCGCTCCCCCGCGCGACGACAAGCAGACGGTCGGGTCGTGGTTGGAGTCCTGGCGCACGACGGCGCTGCCGGCGTCGTCGCGCAAAGCAACCACTCAGGAGCTTTATGCGAATCTGTGTCGCAAGCACTTGGAAGGCGACGCCAAACTTGCCGCGCTGAGGCTCGACCAGATTCGGCCGACCCACATCGAATCGCTCGTAATGCGTCTGCGCGGCAAGGAGTTATCCGACAGCACCGTTCGACAGGTGTACACGGTGCTGCGGGCCGCGCTCGATATCGCTGTCCGCGACGGACTGCTGGCGGCCAATCCGACGGCGAAGGTGAAGCGTCCCGCTGTCACGCCGAAAGAAGCGCGCTATCTGTCCACCGAAGACGTGCGGCGACTCCTGAGCCATCTGGACGGGCTTCGGTACCGGCTAGCGGTGCTGGTGCTCGCGGCAACCGGAATGCGCCGCGGCGAAGTCGCCGGCCTGCGCTGGGCTGACGTCGACCTGACTAAGGGTGAGTTGACCGTGGCCGGCGTCGTCGTGCGCGTCTCTGGCGCGTTGGCGTGGACGGCGCCGAAGACTGATCGTTCGCGCCGGCGCATCCCGTTGACGACCGGGCTGATCGCCGAGTTGAAGAAGCACCGCAGGACGCAGATCGCCGAGCGCCTGCACGCTGGCGACCAATGGGTCGAAACGGGCGCCGTGTTCGCCACCGAGGGCGGCGGGTGGCTCGACCCGCGCAACCTACTGCGCACCGTCGAGATTGCAGCGGGCAAGGCTGGGATCGAGAACGTCGGCGCGCACACGCTGCGCCACTCGGCGGCCGTCGGCTGGTTGGAGTCCGGCGTCCACATTAAAGCCGCGGCCGACTTGCTCGGACACGCGTCGATCAGCATCACAGGCGATCTGTACGGGCACACCAGCGATGACGCCGCGCGGGCCGCGGTGAAGGGACTCGGCGATGCGCTCGGACTGTGAAGGCGGTATGCAAAGGCGGTACACAATGCAAAGAGTCACCTTCCAAACTCTCGGAAATGCCCTCTGAACTGCGTCGGGCTGACAGGATTTGAACCTGCGACCACTTGACCCCCAGTCAAGTGCGCTACCAAACTGCGCCACAGCCCGCGTGCCGATGCGTGCACCGGCAGCAGGTCGAAAGCCTACCGTAAACGCGCGGCCGACCCGCCAGGCGACCTCCGGGTGGCGGGCGGCAGGCGACCATGCGGTGAAGCGCAATCGCGCTAGCGGCGGCGCTAGCGGAATCGGGAAGCACCTATCGGTCCGAAGAGACCGCCAGCGTCCCGAAAACCCTTACCACCTCAGCGCCGCCTGGCTCCGCGCTTTTCGCGTATCCGCACGTTGATCCGGATCGGCGAGCCCTCGAACCCGAACGTCTCGCGCAGCCGCCGCTCCAGGAAGCGCCGATACCCGGCCTCCAGAAAACCTGTGGTGAACAGCACGAACGTCGGGGGCCGGGCGGTGGCCTGGGTGGCGAACAGGATGCGCGGCTGCTTGCCCCCACGCACGGGGGGCGGCGTGGCGGCCACCACCTCTTTGAGCCACGAATTCAGCGGGCCGGTGGGGATCCGCGCGTCCCACGACGCCAGCGCGGTCTCCATCGCGGGCACCAACTTCTGCAGCGCCCGCCCGGTCTTGGCGGAGATGTTGACCCGCGGCGCCCACCGCAGCTGCACCAATTCGCGGTCGATCTCGCGCTCCAACAGCTCGCGGCGGTCTTCGTCGACCAGGTCCCACTTGTTGAAGGCCAGCACCAGGGCGCGGCCGGCCTCGATGACCATCGACAGCACCCGCTGGTCCTGTTCGGTGAGCGGGTCCGACCCGTCGATCAGCACGATCACCACCTCGGCCGCGTCGATGGCCGAGCGCGTGCGCACCGAGGCGTAGAACTCGTGCCCGCTGGCCTGGCCGACCTTGCGCCGCAGTCCCGCGGTGTCGACGAACCGCCACACCCTGTCGCCCAGCTCGATCAGCGAGTCCACCGGGTCCACCGTGGTCCCGGCGACGTCGTGCACCACCGAGCGCTGGTCACCGGCGAGCTTGTTCAACAGCGAGCTCTTCCCGACGTTGGGCTTGCCGACCAGCGCCACGCGCCGCGGGCCACCGGACGTGGGCGCCACCTCGGAGACCTCGGGCAGCGCGGCCAGCACCGCGTCGAGCAGGTCCGCCACACCGCGGCCGTGCATCGCGCTGATCGCGTACGGCTCACCGAGCCCCAGCGACCACAGCATCGCGGCGTCCGCCTCGGCCTTGTCGCTGTCAACCTTGTTGGCCGCCAAGAAGACCGGCTTGCCCGACCGGAGCAGGATCCGGGCGGCGGCCTCGTCGGCCGTGGTGGCGCCGACGACGGCGTCGACCACCAGGATCACCGCGTCGGCGGTGCGCATGGCCACCGAGGCCTGGTCGGCCACCAGCTGCTGCAGCCCCTTGGCGTCGGGTTCCCATCCCCCGGTGTCCTGCACGACGAACCGGCGCCCGGTCCACAGCGCGTCATAGGACACCCGGTCGCGGGTGACGCCCGGGATGTCCTGCACCACCGCTTCCCGTCGGCCCAGGATCCGGTTCACCAGGGTCGACTTGCCGACGTTGGGCCGGCCGACCACCGCCACCACCGGCGCCGGACCGGCCTCCTCCAGTTCGTCCAGGCCGAATTCGACGGAATCCCAGTCGCTTTCGTCGCTCCACGTGCCGTCTTGACTCACCGCACCGCTCCGCTTCGCTGCTTGACCAGGTCCCGCAGGTGCGAGATCACCTGGGCCTCGGTCATCTCGCTGGTATCGACGACCACCGCGTCCGGGGCCGCCCGCAGCGGCGACACCGCCCGGGTGGAGTCCAGATGGTCGCGCCGGCGCACGTCGGCCAGCACCGCCTCGTAGTCGTCGGCCAGCCCGGCCGCCACGTTCTGATCGTTGCGCCGCCGCGCCCGGGTCTCGGCCGACGCGGTCAGGAAGATCTTCACGGGAGCGTCGGGCAGCACGACTGTGCCGATGTCGCGGCCCTCGACGACGACACTGCCCGGGCCCTCGGCCATTTCGCGCTGCAGGTCGACGAGCCGGGTGCGCACGGCCGGAACCGAGGACACCGCCGACACCGAGCCGGTCACCCGGTCGCCACGGATCTCCGTCGAAACATCCTCTCCGCAAAGGAAATAACGGTCGCCGTCGGGGCGATAGTCGATCGACATCTGCACCGTTTCCGCCGTGTGCGCAACGGCCTCGGCGTCGGCCGGGTCGATGTCGGCGCGCAGCACGGCCAGCGTCACCATCCGGTACATCCCGCCGGTGTCCAAGTAGCGCGCGCCGAGCTCTTGCGCCAATCCCTTTGATACCGAGGACTTTCCGGTGCCCGCCGGGCCATCGATGGCCACCACGATGTCGCTCACAGGCTGATGGTTCGCTGCACTCGCATCACTCGCTGCGCTCGTTCTGCTCGTTCCGCTCACAGGCCCACCGCTTTGTACAGCTGGCCGATCTCATGATGAGCCAGCGCCCGGAAGGTGCCCGGCCGCTGCTTGCCCAGCGAGACCGGCCCGATGTCGGTGCGCACCAACGACTCCACCGGGAATCCCGCGGCCGCCAACAGCCGGCGCACGATGCGATTGCGCCCCTCGTGCAGCGTCACCCGCACCAGCGTCTTGCCCGGAATGGCGTCCACCACCGCGAACTCGTCGAGTTTGGCCGGCCCGTCGTCCAACTCGATGCCGGCACGCAACTTCTTGCCGAGCCCACGTGGCACCGACCCGGTCACCGTCGCCAGGTATGTCTTGGGCACCTCGTGGGAAGGGTGCATCAGCCGGTGCGCGAGCTCGCCGTCGTTGGTCAGCAGGATCAACCCTTCGGTGTCGGCGTCCAACCGCCCGACGTGAAACAGGTTCTTGTTGCCGCGAACCTTGCGCTCGACCAGATCGCCGATGCACGGTCGCCCGCGGTCGTCGGACATGGTCGAGTGCACGCCGCGCGGCTTGTTCAGGGCCAGATACACCTGCGAGTCGTCGAGCACCACCCGGGCGCCGTCGACGCGGATCACCGCGGAGTCCGGGTCGACGCGGGTGCCCAGCTCGGTCACCACCTGGCCGTCCACCTCGACGCGGCCGTCGATAATCAACTTCTCGGCGGCCCGCCGCGACGCAATTCCGGCTTGGGACAACACTTTTTGCAGCCGGATCCCCTGATCTTCGTCCATCAATCCTGGTCCACGTCGAACGTCAGCGACTGGCCGGACGATTGACCGCCGGACAATTTGATGAAACGTGGCTCGCTGTCCAGGGATTCGCTGAGGTCCTCGATCGTATCGACGTCGGGAAGCAGCGGCGCGATGTCCGGAAGATCCGCCAACGAGGTCAGCCCCAGCCGCTCCAGGAACAGGTCGGTGGTGGCGAACGTCACCGCGCCGGTGTCCTCGTCGGCGCCGGCCTCGGTGATCAGACCCCGCGCCAGCAGCGTGCGCATCACGGCGTCGACGTTGACACCGCGCACCGCGCTCACCCGCGCGCGCGTCACCGGCTGGCGGTAGGCGACCACGGCCAGTGTCTCCAGCGCCGCCCGGGTCAGCTTGGACCGCGCGCCGTCCAGCAGCAGCTTCTCGACATAGGGCGCAAACCGGGCGCGGGTGTACATCCGCCACCCCTCACTGTTCCGGCGCAGATCGATGCCGCTGTCGCGCTCGGTGAGTTGCTCGGCCATCTCCTGCAGCTTGGTGGCGATCCGGTACACCGGCTGCTGGGTGGCCGACGCCAGCGCCTCCGCGGTCACCGGGGTGTCCACCACCAACAGCAGCGCCTCGAGCACGGAACCGAGCTCCTCGGACTCCATGGGCGCGACTTCGGCGATGTCCGGGATGCCTGAATCCAGGTCGATCTCGGGCAGTTCTTCAGTCATTCGTCCCGCACTTCTACCAAGGCTTCACTGGCCGGACGTTCCCCGGTCCACGAGATTTGGAGCACGCCAAGCGGCTCTGACTGGTCGAATGCTACCGCCCGGGACCGATACAGTTCGAGCAGCGCCAGGAAGCGCCCGACCACCTCCATCGACGCCTCACAGTCGGCGACCAGGTCGGAGAACGTCGCCCACGCCCCGCTGCCCCGCGCTTCCAGGATGGCCAGCAGCTTCTTGGCCTGCTCGGGAACCGAGACCTGGACCTGGTGCAGGTGCGCGACCGACACGGTCGGGACGGGCCGCGGGCTGAACGCGATCGCGGCGATCTGGGCGAACCGTTCGGCGTCGACACCGATCATCACCTCGGGCAGCAGTTCGGTGAACCGGTCCTCCAGCGACACCGAGCGCGGGTAGCTGCGCAGCGCCGTGGCCTCGAGTTCGGCGAACATCTCGGCGACGTGCTTGAATGCGCGATACTGCAGCAGCCGGGCGAACAGCAGGTCCCGCACCTCCAGCAGCGCGAGGTCTTCGTCGTCGTCGACTTGTCCGGCGGGCAGCAGCCGCGCCGCCTTCAGGTCCAGCAGGGTCGCGGCGACCACCAGGAACGCCGTGGTCTCCTCCAGCTCCAGCTGTGGACCGATTTCGCGGGTGTAGGCGATGAAGTCGTCGGTGACCTGGTGGAGCGCCACCTCGGTCACGTCGAGGCGATGCGCGAAGATCAGCTGCAGCAGCAGGTCGAACGGACCCTCGAAATTGGTCAGGCGGACCTGGAAGCCGTTCTGCTGTGGCGCCTCACCGGTTTCGGTCGCGTTCACGCGCCGAATCGGTCAATGAACTCACGGGCCAGCGCGCGATAGGCGACGGCCCCGGTGGATCGCGGGGCCCACGTGGTGATGGGTTCGCCGGCCACGCTGGTCTCCGGGAACCGGACGGTCCGGGTGATCACGGTGTCGAACACCAGATCCCCGAAGCGCTCCACCACCCGGGCCATCACCTCGCGCGAGTTGACCGTGCGCGGGTCGTAACGGGTCAGCAGGATCCCGCTGATCTCGAGCTTCGGATTCAGCCGGTCGCGCACCTTGTCGACGGTGTCGGTCAGCAGCGCCAGCCCGCGCAGCGAGAAATACTCGCACTCGGTCGGGATCACCACGCCGTCGGCGCAGGCCAGGCCGTTGACGGTGAGCAGCCCCAGCGACGGCTGGCAGTCGATCAGCACGTAGTCGTAGCGGTCCAGCACCGGGTGCAGCGCGCGGCCCAGTGTCTGCTCGCGCCCCACCTCGTTGACCAGCTGGATCTCGGCGGCCGACAGGTCGATGTTGCTGGGCACCAGATCCATGTGCTTGACCCGGGTCTGCAGCAGCACGTCGTCCATCGACACCCGCGGCTCGACCAGGACGTTATGGATCGTCTTTTCCAGCTCGTAGTGCGGGACGCCCAGGCCGGCGGACAGCGCGCCCTGCGGGTCCATGTCCACCAGCAGCACGCGGCGGCCGTACTCGGCGAGCGCGGCACCCAGGTTGATGGTCGACGTGGTCTTCCCGACGCCGCCCTTCTGGTTGCACATGGCGACGACTTTGGCCGGGCCGTGCGAGGTGCGCGGCTGTGGCTCCGGGATCGCCCGCGGCGGCCGCCCGGTCAGACCGAGCTCGACGCCGTTGTCCGGCTGCTCGGTCATGGCGGGGGTGTTCGGGAAGTGAACATCGTCGAAAAGTCTAACGGGTTCGCCGCGCGAAACTCGGCAACCCGCAGGCAATTAACCAGCCAATACGGGCAAAAATCGATGGTAGAACGCACATCCCGACAGCCTATTCACTCCAGTCACAGCAGCACCACTTTCCGACAGTTGTGCGGCCTCGCGGCGGGGCCGGCGGCATCGCCACCCGCCTATCGTGGCGTCCATGAGCCTGAAGCGACGGATACCTCTACTGCGTTGGTCGGTCTGGCGCATGGCCACCGGGAATCGCAACATCACCACGACGGGCCAGATCGGTGACGGGCGCGAAGCGGCCGCCGTCGAGTACGTGCTGGCGAACGCGCGAGCCGGCGACATCGACGACGTGCTGGCCACCATCGACAAGTTCGCCTACCAGAAATCGCTGCTGATCAACGTCGGCGACGAGAAGGGGCTGCTGCTCGACGCCGCGGTGCGCCGCGCGAATCCGGCGGTGGCACTGGAGTTGGGCACCTACGTCGGATACGGCGCGCTGCGGATCGCCAGGGCGGCCCCGAACGCCAAGGTGTACTCCGTCGAACTCGCCGAGGCCAACGCCGCCAACGCCCGCCAGATCTGGGTGCACGCCGGCGTCGCCGACCGGGTGACGTGCGTGGTCGGCACCATCGGCGACGGCGGGCGCACCCTGGACGCGCTGGCCAACGAGCACGGGTTCGCCGAAGGCACACTGGATTTCGTGTTCCTCGACCACGACAAGGACGCCTACCTCGGAGACCTGAAGAGCGTCATGGAGCGCGGCTGGCTGCATCCGGGCTCGATCGTGGTCGCCGACAACGTCCGGGTGCCGGGCGCGCCGAAGTACCGCGAGTACATGCACCGCCAGCAGGGCAAGCGATTCAACACCGTCGAGCACAAGGCGCACCTCGAGTACCAGACGATGCTGTCCGACCTGGTGCTGGAGTCCGACTACCTCGGCGACTGAGCGGCTACTGCGCCCGCGGGTGGGCCTCGGCCCACACTTCGCGCAGCGCGTGCACGGTGACCATCGTGTAGATCTGCGTCGTCGTCACCGAGGCGTGGCCGAGCAGCTCCTGCACGACGCGTACGTCGGCGCCGCCCTCCAGCAGGTGGGTGGCGAAGGAATGCCGCAGCATGTGCGGCGACACCCCCGAGGTGATCCCGGCGCGTTCGGCCGCGTCCTGCAGGACCTGCCACGCGCTCTGCCGCGACAGCCGCCCGCCGCGCACATTGAGGAAAATGCCCGGCGTCCCGCGCCCGCGGCGGGCCAGCTCTGAACGGCCCCGCACCAAATACGCATCCAGCGCGGCCACGGCCGGACGCCCGATCGGCACCAGCCGCTGCTTGCCGCCTTTGCCGCGCAACAACACCGACCGGGCGTGCGTGTCCACGTCGTCGACGTCGAGGCCGACGGCTTCGGAGATCCGCGCGCCGGTGGAGTACAGGAGTTCGAGCAGCGCCCGGTTACGCAGCGTCAGCGGGCCGTCTGCCGGGCTCTCGCCGCCGGCGGCCTCCAGCAGCGCCAGCACCTGATCGATGGTCAGGCTTTTGGGCAGCCGCCGGCCCGGCGTCGGCGGACGGACCGCGCGCGCCACGTCGAGTTCGGCCAGCCCTTCGGCGGCGGCGAACCGGTGCAGGCCGCGCACCGCGATCAGCGCCCGCGCCGCCGACACCGCGGACAGCGCGGCGGCCCCGGTGTCCGGATCGCCGCGGCGCAACGCCACCAAGAACTCGCTCACGTCGTTCTCGCCCACCTTGGCCAGATCGTGAATTCCGCGGTCCGACAAGTGTTTTGTGTAGCGGCGCAGGTCGCGGCTGTACGAGCTCAGGGTGTTCGCGGCAACGCCGCGCTCGATCGTGAGGTGGTCGAGGTAGCCCTGTAGCTGTGACTCCAGGGCAACTTTCACTGCGAGGCCTTCCGCGCCGCGAACGCGGTCGGCTTGTCTTTCCACGGGCTGTCCACCGGGCGGGTGTGCATGAACTCTCTGGTGACCACGTGTGCGGCCATAATCCCAGCGACGGCAATGGAATTGACGATCTCACCGTTGAGTGCCTGCTGCGCGGCATCCTCCAGGGAAAACCACTGCAGCTTCATGTCGGCTTCTTCGTCATGCGCCTCGGGCCGATCCACTTGGCTCAATTCGGTCGCCAGGTAGACGCGCACCGATTCGTCGCTGAAGCCGGGCGTGGAATCCAGATCTACCAGCACCCGCCAGTCGCCGGCTTTTAGGCCGGCCTCTTCCTGCAGCTCCCTGGCCGCGGTCAGATGCGGCGCCTCGCCGTGGACGTCGAGCAGCCCGGCCGGCAGCTCCCACAGTCGGCGCCCGAGCGGGTGCCGATACTGATAGACCATGAGGATGTTGTCGTCGTCGTCCATCGCCACCACGGCGACGGCGCCGAAGTGCTCGACGACCTCCCTGGTGACTTCGTTACCGCCCGGCATCCGAACCTGATCGCGCCGCAGCGCGAAAATCTTTCCGATGTATAAGGTTTCGGACGACGTGGTCTCGAAGGCGTGCTCAGCCACGGGCTGCGGGTTCAGGTAGCGACCGCTCTTTGACCTGGTTGCCGTTGGACGAGTGCTCGGGTATCTCGACGGGCAGCCGCTCGCCCGCCTTGTAATCGATGGCCGCGCCGACGAATGCGACGAACAACGGGTGCGGCCGGGTGGGCCGGCTCTTCAGCTCGGGGTGAGCCTGGGTGCCGACGATGAACGGATGTACGTCCGGTGGGTACTCGACGAACTCCACCAGATGGCCGTCCGGAGACGTCCCGGAGAACCTCAGCCCGCTCTCCGCGATCTTGTCGCGGTAGGAGTTGTTGACCTCGTAGCGGTGCCGGTGACGCTCGGACACCTCCGTTGCGCCATAGGCTTGGGCCACAATCGATTCCGGTTCCAGCACCGCGGGGTAGGCGCCCAGCCGCATGGTGCCGCCCAGGTCGGCTTCGCCAGCGACGATGTCAACCTGGTCGGCCATCGTGGAGATGACGGGATGGGGCGTCTCGGGGTCGAATTCGGCCGAGTTGGCCTGGGTCAGACCGGCGGAGCGGGCGGCCTCGATCACGATGCATTGCAGGCCGAGGCACAGGCCGAAGACCGGCAGCCCCCGGGTGCGGGCGTACTGGATGGCGCCGATCTTGCCCTCGATGCCGCGAATGCCGAACCCACCCGGGATCAGCACGCCGTGCACGTCGCCCAGCGCCGACGCGGCATCGGCCGCGCTCTCGCAGTCGTCGGAGGGCACCCACACCAGCTCCACCTTGGCGTGATGCTTGAACCCGCCGGCGCGCAGCGCCTCGGTCACCGAGAGGTAAGCGTCGGACAGGTCGACATACTTGCCCACCAACGCGATTCGCACCGTCTCGTGCGGCTCGTGCACCCTGCGCAACAGGTCGTCCCACTCGGTCCAGTCGACGTCCCGGAACGGCAGGCTCAGCCGGCGCACCACGTACGCGTCGAGTTCCTCGCGGTGCAACACCTTCGGAATGTCATAGATCGACGGCGCATCCGGCGTGGAGATGACTCCGTCGATGTCGACGTCACACATCAGCGCGATCTTGTTCTTCAACGCCTCGGGGACGGGACGGTCGCAACGAAGGATCAGCGCGTCCGGGGTGATACCGATGCTGCGCAGCGCGGCCACCGAGTGCTGGGTGGGCTTGGTCTTGAGCTCGCCGGACGGGGCCAGGTAGGGCACCAACGAGACATGCAGGAAGAAGACGTTCTCCCGGCCGACGTCGTGGCGAACCTGCCGCGCGGCCTCCAGGAAGGGTTGCGACTCGATGTCGCCGACGGTGCCGCCGATCTCGGTGATGACCACGTCGGGCCGGTTGCCCTGGGCGTCGGGCTGGGCCATCGACATGATGCGCGCTTTGATCTCGTCGGTGATGTGTGGAATCACCTGGACGGTGTCGCCGAGGTACTCGCCGCGCCGCTCCTTGGCGATGACCGTCGAATAGACCTGGCCCGTAGTGACATTCGCCGAGCCGGACAGGTCGCGGTCCAGGAACCGTTCGTAATGGCCGACGTCGAGGTCGGTTTCGGCGCCGTCCTCGGTGACGAAGACCTCGCCGTGCTGGAAGGGGTTCATGGTGCCCGGATCGACGTTGAGGTACGGATCGAGCTTTTGCATCGTCACGTACAACCCGCGGGCCGTCAGTAGCTGACCAAGACTGCTGGCGGTCAGCCCCTTGCCCAACGAGGATGCGACGCCCCCGCTGACGAAGAGGTGCTTGGTGGCGGATTGCGGGTGCTTTCGCACAGGCGACCTCCGTGAAGACGGGCAGGGCGTGAAAAATGTTCTAGCGAATAACTAGCTGGGCCTGCCGACCCACGGAAACCCACCCTAACATCCACCGCGCTGTGCCGCGGCTAACACGCCCGCTACTGGGGCACCGTGATTGACGTCGCCCCGTGACCGGTGCCGTACTGCCCGGCGTGCCCGCCGCTGAGCAGGTCGTGCAGGCCCAGGACCGCGGTGATGCGGCCCGGCGCGGCGTCGACGTCGTCGACCGTGCTTACCGCGGAGTTCATCCCGGCGTCGGCACGCGTCACCGCCACGGCGGCGCCTCCGGTGGCCGAACCGTCGCGCCCGGCGAGCAGGGTGCCCGAGCCGTGCGGGGCCAGCGCGGCCGAGAACCGCGCCACGCTGACGCCCTTGTTCCCGGCATCCGGCGGTAGCGACCCGCCCGTGACGACGAGCGCGGCGTTGGCCGCGCCCATGTGATCGGTTGCCTGATAGGTGATGAAGCCGGTGTCGCGCAGCGCCGCCAGCACGGTGTTGCGCTGGACGTCGTCCACCGCCGGCACCGCCGGGTTGGCGTTGGCCAGCAGGGCGATGCCCATCAGGTCACCCGCCTGCGAACCCTGGTCGACGAGCTTGGTGCTCAGCTGCTGACCCGCGGGCAGCACCGAGGAGTTCACCACCGTCTGCAGCTTCTCCGCCGAGTTGGCCTCGACGAACTCCTGCGTCAGCGACACCGTGCCGGTCACCGTCCCGCCGGCCTGACCGACGAACTTCGACACCGCGGCCACGTCGTCGTCGGTCGCATCCGGGGTGCGGAACACCACCACCGTCTTGCCGCCCAGCGCGTCGTGCACCATCCGGCCGGCCAGTTGGGTGTCGAAATTGTTTGCCGCGCTGAGCTTTTCGTTCAGCACATTCTTCTGGTCGTTGAGCCCGCTGATCTGGGTGTTCAGGTCCCGCTTCTCGTCACGCAGGCTGGACAACAGGGTGTCCGACAAGAAGCCGGAGCCCAGCACGACTCCCACGGCCAGCGCCAGGAAGACGGCGGCCAGCGACAAGGCATGTTGACGCAACGAGATCATCTAGGTGACCCACTTCTGCACCATCAGGCAGAAGTGGTTCCAGTAGTCGGTGACCCAATGCAGCACTGCGGCGTCGGTGCGCGAGACCCACAGCGCGACGATGACGGCGATCAGCATGGTCATCGCCAGCAGCGCGATGGCGCCCGCCGAGATGTGGTTGCGGTACAGGGTGGCCACGGCCTTGGCATCCACCACCTTCTCTCCGACCCGCAGCCGGGTCAGGAAGGTCGACGGGTTGCTGTGCGCGCGGGTGCGGTCGAAGAACGTCTCGATGTTGGCCGTGTGGCCAGCCGTCACCAGCAGCGCGGCGCCGTGGTGATCGGCCAGCAGCAGGGCCAGATCGATCGCCGAGCCCGCGGCGGGGAACGTCATCGCCCCGACACCGAGATCCTGGATCCGCTCCAGCCCGGGCGCGTGCCCGTCGGCGTCGGCGGGCAACACCACCTGGGCACCGCACTTGAGCGCGTCGGTGCTGATCTGGTCGGGGTCACCGACGATGACCTGGGGGCGGTAGCCCGCCTTGCGCAGGACGTCGGCGCCGCTGCCGACGCCGATCAGCGCCGGCTGATACTCCTTGATGAACGGCTTGAGCGACTTCAGGTCCTCTTCGGCGCTGGGCTCGTCGGCGACGATCACCACGTGCCGGCGGCGCAGGTCGACGTCGACGTCGGGGATGCCGATGCCGTCGATCAGCAGCGGGCTCTCGCTCTTGATGAACTCGATCGTGTTGCCGGCGAAGGCCTCCAGGTGCGCGGACAGCCCGCTCTTGGCCTCGCGCATCAGGTCGGCGATGTCGTGGTCGGTGCGCTCGGTCCCACGGACCAGCCTGCGGTCACCGGCGTACACCCCGCCCTCGTGCAGGCGGATCTTGGAGCCGTCCTTGACCTTCTTGAAGATGTCTGGTCCGGCCTCGTCGATCAGGGTCACCCCGTTGTTGACCAGTACCTCCGGGCCCATGTTCGGGTAGCGGCCCGACACCGACGGAGACGCGTTGACCACCGCGGCGATGTCGGCCTCCACCAGCGCGTCCGCCGTGATGCGGTCCAGATCCAGGACGTCGAGCACCACGATGTCGCCGGGGCAGACCCGGCGCAGCAGGCGGTCGATGTTCCGGTCAACGCGGGCGGTGCCGACGAGGCCCGGCCGGGCGGGGTTACGGGAAAGCAGGCCTGACATCTTCATGGGGGCGATTCTGTCCGCGAAGCTGCGGCCCGGACGGGAGGCGCGCCGTAACATTAGCCTCATAAGTTATCTAGAGTCCTATTAGTCACATCTGTATTACTTGTTCCCGGCGATTAGATCTCATCCTTCTGCGCCGCAGCCAGCAGCTCACGGGCGTGCGCACGGCCGCTGTCGGATTCGCCCAGCCCGGCCAGCATCCGCGCCAGCTCGGCCACCCGCTCGTCGTCGGCGACCCGCCGCACCACGCTGGTCCCCTTCGGCCCCGCGCCGTGCACCACCAGGTGCACGTCGGCGTACGCCGCGACCTGCGGAAGGTGCGTCACCACGATGACCTGGTGGGTGCGCGCCAACCGCGCCAGCCGCCGGCCGATCTGCACCGCCGCCCGGCCGCCCACCCCGGCGTCGACCTCGTCGAACACCATGGTGGTGCCCACCGTCTCTTTGCGCGAGGCGGCCAGCACCACTTCCAGCGCCAGCATCACCCTGGACAGCTCGCCACCGGAGGCGCTCTTGGCCAGCGGCAGCTGGTCCATCCCGCGGTGCGCGGCGAAGCCGAACTCCACCTGGTCGATGCCGTCGGCGCCGGCGCGGGCCGACTCGCCCGACGGCAGAGTAAGGGTGGCCGCGTCGTCGGCCGAGGCGCTATCGACAGCAACGTCGATGCTGAACTGCGCGTCGGCCATCGCCAGCCCGGACAGCTCGGCGGTGACCTCCTTGGCGAGCCGCTTGGCGGCCTTGCGCCGGATGTTACTCAGATCGACCGCGGCCTGGGTCAATTCACGCGCGAGCTCGTCGACCCGCGCCGCCAGCGACGCCAGCCCCTCCTCGGAGACGTCGAGTTGGGCCAGCCGTTCCCGCGACTCCCGCGCCCAGGCGAGCACGCCGTCGATGTCCGCCGCGTACTTGCGGGTCAGGGTGCGCAGTTCGGCCTGCCGGGCCAGTTTGGATTCCAGCGCGCCGGCATCGGCCGGCAGCTCCTCCAGGAATCCGGCCAGCTCACCGGCCGTGTCGACGACCACGGTCAGCACCTCGTCGAGCTGGCCGGCCAACGCCACCAGCTTCGCGTCGTCCGTCGATTCCAGTGCGGCCCTTGCCTTTCCCAGGCTGTCGGTCGCGCTGAATTCGGAGCCATCCGCGTCGTCCGAGGACAGGGCCGCGCGCGCCGCGGCCGCCGCCTCGCGCAGGGTGTCCAGTTCGGAGAGCCGCAAGATCTCGGCGACCAGGGCGTCGTCCTCACCGGGTTGCGGGTCGACGGCGTCGATCTCGTTGAGGGCGAAGTTCAGCCGGTCGGCCTCGAGCGCCAGCTCGCGCATCCGGTTGCGGCGGTCGAAGAGGTCGCGCCGCGCCGACAGCCAGGCGTCGCGCAGTTTGCAGTAGCGCTCCAGCGCGGGGCCGGCCTTCGCGAACCGGTCCAGCGCGCCGCACTGCTCCTCGGGCCGCATCAGCCGCAGCTGGTCGTTCTGCCCGTGCAGGGTCAGCAGCCCGGCGGTGAAGTCGCCCAGCGACTTGGCCGGCACGCTGCGGCCGCCGAGGTAGGCGCGCGACGGTCCGTCACGGCTGACCGAGCGCAGCGCGATCACGCTGCCGTCCTCGTCGCGTTCGGCGCCCGACGCGCCGAGCATGTCGTCCAGCTTGACGATCAGGGCCTCGTCGAGATCGGTTGTGGTGAACCGGCCTTCGACGATCGCCCGGTCGGCCCCGGACCGTACCCGGGTGGCGTCCGCGCGGGCACCGCCGAGCAGGTGCAACCCGGTCACCACCATGGTCTTGCCGGTGCCGGTCTCGCCGGTCAGCACGGTCAGGCCGCGGTCGAACTCCCCGACCGCGGCGCTGATGGCACCGAGTGACTCGATGCGGATTTCGGTCAGCATTCAGTCAGCACCTGCGTTGGAGTTGTCAGTTCCCGCGCCACCCGGTCACCGGCAACCGGAATTTGCGGACCAGTCGGTCGGTGAACGGGGCGCTGTCCAGCCGGGCCCACTTCACCGGTGTGTCACAACGTTTTACCTCCAGCCGACTGCCCGCCGGGATCAACATTTCGCGCCGACCGTCGCAGAACACCAGGGCGTCATGCCCGTCGGCCTCGATCTCGATCGCGATGGTGGCGTCCGGGCTGGTGACCATGGGGCGGCCGAACAGCGCGTGAGCGTTGTTGGGTACCACCAGGATTGCCTCGAGGTCCGGCCACAACACCGGGCCGCCGGCGGAGAACGCGTACGCGGTGGACCCGGTGGGTGTGGACACCAGCACCCCGTCGCAGCCGAAAGCCGACACTGGCCGCCCGTCGATTTCGAGGACCACCCCGAGCACGCCCAGCCGGGGACCCTTTTCCAGGCTGACTTCGTTGAGCGCCCACCCGTGCACGGAGACGTCGGCGCCGTGGCGCACGATCACGTCGAGCGTCAACCGGTTCTCCACCCGATAATCTTGTGCGACAACATGATCCAGCACCCGGTCGATGGCTTCCGCCTCGGCCTCGGCAAGAAAGCCGATGCGGCCCAGGTTGACACCCAGCACCGGAATGTTGGCGTTGCGGGCCAATTCGGCGGCCCGCAGGAACGTGCCGTCGCCGCCCAGCGCCAGCACCAGTTCGCAGCCCTCGGCGGCCTGCGGGTTGGCGTTGACCACCTCGATTTCGATGCCCAGGGCGCGCATGTCGTCGGGGGCCAGGCGCAGCGGCCCCTTGTCGACCGCCTCGGCGGACAGCACGCGAAGCCCGATTCCGTTGTCGCCCAGCACTTTCTGAACTCGTCGCGCGGTCTCGGTGGCCTCGTCGCGGCCGGTGTGAACCACCATCAAGACGGTGCGGGGAGCGTCTTCGTTCACTGAGGCCCGCTTTCCACCGCGCACCGGACCGCGCTCACCAGCTCGTCACCGGCGAGCGGCCGATCGGTCTGGGCGCGCAGCCGTAGGAAGTACTCGACATTGCCCGACGGGCCCGGCAGCGGGCTGGCGGTGACTCCGACCGTGTGCCAGCCCAGCTCGCCCGCGCGACCGGCTACCGCCAGCACGGCGTCGGCGCGCAGGCCCGGGTCGTGCACCACACCCCCGGCACCGACCAGGCCCTTGCCCACCTCAAACTGCGGCTTCACCATGGGAACGATATCCGCGTCGGGTGCGGCACATCCAGCCAGCGCCGGCAACACCGTGGATAGCGAAATGAACGACAGGTCAGCGACCACGAGGTCGGCGCGCCCGCCGATCGCGTCCGGCGTCAGGTCGCGAACGTTGGTCCGCTCGACGACGACCACCCGCGCGTCGCTGCGCAGCGACCACGCCAGCTGGCCGTATCCCACGTCGACGGCGACCACCTCGGTGGCGCCTCGATCCAGCAGGACTTCGGTGAAGCCACCCGTCGACGCGCCGGCATCCAGGCAGCGGCCCGCGACGGAAATCTCGAAGGCGTCCAGCGCCCCGATCAGCTTGTGCGCGCCCCGCGACACCCAGCCGCGTTCGCCGTCCTCGGCGACGGTCAGGGCGGCGGTGACGGCGACGGCGGTGCCCGGCTTGCGCGCCGGCATCCCGTCGATGCTCACCTTCCCCGCGCCGATCAACTCCGCGGCCTGCTGACGGGACCGGGCCAGGCCGCGCCGGACCAACTCGGCGTCAACGCGGGCGCGTCGAGACATCCGGGCACTCAGCCCTTCTCCGCCGACTCCAGCGCGGCCAACAGCACGTCGTGCGCCTCGGACAGGCGGCGTGCGATCTCTTCGAGCTCGTCGAGCGACGGCACCTTCTCGGGGTCTTCGCCGTCCCCGGGCTGGGGAAGCCGGGCGAGCAGGGCGTCGATTTCAGCGCGAATCTCATCGGGATCGATAGTCATCGCGTTACTACGCTAGTCACCCGTCAGTCGGTACGCACCAAGGACCAGCGTTGCAGCGCGGCGCGCGCCCCGTCGTCGGCGGCCTCGATCCGCAGCGCCTCGGGGTCCGCGTCGGCGTCCGCCGCGCCGTACACCGCGGCTGCGACGGCGCGGACGATCGACAGGCCGTCCCCCTCTTCCGACCCGTCACCGCCGACGGTGATCGTCGTGTCCGCGACCTCGACCCGCCAGCCCGGCTGCGGCCCGACCGCGAGCGACTCGCCGCCGCTGTGCAGCGAGCGCAGGTCGTGGCCGATATAGGTGGGCCGCTGGGCGGGCTCGGCGTACACCGCGTCCCGCGCCGAATTGACCCCGGTGAGCACCATCAGGCTGGGCAGCTCGGCGGCGTTGGCACCCTCGATGTCGGTATCGAGCCGGTCCCCGATCACCAGCGGGGCGTGGTAGTCGCCGCGGGCCGCGGCATCGCGCAGCAGTCCGGGCGCCGGCTTGCCCGCGACCTGAGGCTCGCCGCCGGTGGCCGCCCGCAGCGCGGCCACGAACGAGCCGTTGCCGGGCAGCAGCCCGCGCTCGGTGGGCAGGGTCAGGTCCACGTTGGACGCCACCCACAGCGCGCCGGCCCGGATGGCCAGCGCCGCCTCGGCCAGCTCCGGCCACCCGATGGTCTGGGACAGGCCCTGCACGACGGCGGCCGGGTCGTCGTCGTAGCTGCGCACCGCGCGCAGTCCGACGGCCGTGATCTCGTTGGCCAGGGCCTCGGTGCCTACGATCAGCACCGGTGAGCCGGGCGCCAACTGGTCGGCCAGCAGCCGCGCGGCGCTTTGCGCACTGGTGGCGACGTCGTCGGCGACGGCGGTGAAACCCAGGTCGGTCAGGTGCGCGGCGACCTCCTCGGCGCTGCGCGACGCGTTGTTGGTGACGAAGTACGCGCGGCTGCGCACCTGCGCCAGCGCCTGCACCGCGCCCTCGGTGGGCCGACGGCCGCGAAACATCGTGCCGTCCAGATCGATGAGCAGGCAATCATATTGCTGCGCAAGGGTTTTGGTGTGATTCTGCCCTGTCATTGGCCGAGTTCACTGACCCGGTCTTCGGCATCGGTAACGCCGTCGACATCTGCGGCCGCGGAGTGCAGGAACCACTGCAGCGCCTCGTCGTCGCGGCCGAGCGCCAGCAGCGTGTCGGCGTAGGCGTAGAACAACCGCGCCGCCGTCGTGCCGGTGCGGGCCGGGTCCAGCTGCGGCGTGGACAACACGGTGAGCGCCTGTTCAAGCTGGCCGAGGTCCGCGCGCGCCCCGGCCGCGACGATGCGCAGCTCGTCGGCGTCGTCCCCGCTGAGCTCGGCGGCCTCCGGCCCCCGCGCGAGTTCGATCGCCCGCTCCGGGCGGCCAAGTCCGCGTTCGCAATCGGCGATCAGGGCCAGCAGCGAGGACCTGCTGCCCATCCTGCGGGCGGCGCGCAACTCCGCGAGCGCCTGCGCCCAGTCGCCGCAGTGATAAGCGGCGATGCCCACCGCTTCCCGGATGGTGGCGATCCGGCTGGACCGGGCCCGGGCCGCCCGGGCGTGCCGCAGGGCGGCCTCGGGGTCCTCGTCGAGCAGTTCACCCGCGGCCACCAGGTGGCGCGCCACCGCGTCGGCGGTGGCGCGGTCCAGGGTGCTCAGTTCGCGGCGGATGTCGGGTGCCAGCTGCTTGGCTTCCACGCCGGGCGGTATCGGTGGCCCGTCGTGCGGCGCGCGATCGGCCTGGGCATCGCGGCGTGCGCCCTGCGGCTGGGCCGGGCGCGCACGGCCCGGACCCGACCAGCCGCTGGATGCCGGCCGCCCACGCCGTTCACCGCGCTGCCGTTCCCTGTCGTCGACCACGCAGCCGAGAATACGGGCAGCCCCGCGCCTAGCTTTGCAGCCGGTTACCCAGCAGCGGCGCGATCACCGCCGGACAGTAGGTCGCGATCGCGACGATAGTGAACTTGCCCGCCATCTCGTACGACAATCCGTTGCCCTCGGCCATCCTGGAGGTCACATCGTCGAACGACCCGCCGGGCTCGAACAGCATCGGGCACACCGACTGTCCCATCGCCGTGGTGGTGGCCGGTTGGGTGTAGGTGATCCCGGCGTTCGTCAGCGCCGACAGGAAGGCGTTGCCCAGCATGTCGGCACGGATCGGCGCCGACAGGACCGCGGCCAGCGACACCAGGCCGGTGATCACCCCCAGAATCGGCAGGACGGTCAACCGCGCACGCGTCGCAAAAATCACCGTGACAACAGTGGTCGCCGAGGGTCACGTCAACGTCACGGTGAGGTAAAGATCTGTGCACGCACGCGTTTCGCGGCGGCCGTCGGGGACCGGTTCGGGCTAGACCTTTTCGACCCCGGCGACGGTGCGTTTGCCGCGGCGCAGCACCAGCCATTTGCCGTGCAGGAAGTCGGACGGTTGCGGCGCCCACTCCTCGCTGTCGACGCGGACGTTGTTGACCGAGACGCCGCCCTCGCCGATGGTGCGCCGCGCGGCCTTCTTGCTCTCGGACAGGCCGCTGGCGACCAGCAGGTCGACGATCCCGTCGGGGCCACCGGGTTTGAGCTCGGCGACCGACGTCTCGCGCAGCGCCGCCGCCAGCGTGGCCTCGTCCAGGCGGTCCAGTTCGCCCTGCCCGAACAGCGCCCGGCTGGCGTGCTCGACGGCCGCGGTGGCTGCCTCGCCGTGGACAAGCACGGTCAGTTCGCGCGCCAGTCGCCGCTGGGCGGCGCGCTGCTGGGGACGCTCGGCCGTCGCCTGCTCCAGCTCGCCGAGCTCGTCGGCGGTCAGGAAGGTGAACCAGCGCAGGTACCGGATCACGTCGGCGTCGGCGGTGTTGAAGAAGTACTGATACCAGGCGTAGGGCGTGGTCAGCTCGGGGTCCAGCCACAGGCTGCCGCCGCCGGTGGACTTGCCGAACTTGGTGCCGTCGGCGGCGGTCACCAGCGGCACGGTCAGCGCGTGCACCGACGCGCCGAGCTGCTGGCGCACCAGCCGGACGCCGGCGACGATGTTGCCCCACTGATCGGAACCGCCGATCTGCAGCGTGCAGCCGTAGCGCCGGTGCAACTCGACGTAGTCGTTGGCCTGCAACAGCATGTAGCTGAACTCGGTGTAGGAGATGCCGTCGCCCTCGAGGCGGCGCCGGACGGTGTCGCGGTCCAGCATCACGTTGACCGAGAAGTGCTTGCCGAGATCGCGGAGGAACTCGATCGCCGACAGCGGGCGGGTCCAGTCCAGGTTGTTGACGACGACGGCGCCGGTGGTTGATTCGTCGAAGTCGACGAAGCGCCGCAGCTGCCCGCCGATCCGCTCGGTCCACTCGGCGACTGTGTCCGCGTCGTTGAGGGTGCGCTCGCCGACCTCACGCGGGTCGCCGATCATGCCGGTGGCCCCGCCGGCGAGCACGATCGGGCGATGGCCGGCGCGCTGGAACCGGCGCAGCGCCAGCAGCGGCACCAGGTGTCCGGCGTGCAGGCTGGGCGCGGTGGGGTCGAAGCCGGCGTACACCGTCATCGGCCCGCGCTGCGCCTCGGCGGTCAGCGCATCGAGGTCGGTGGACTGCGCGATCAGTCCGCGCCAGCCCAGCTCGTCGATGATCATGTCGCCCATGATCCAAGATCCTTCCACCCGAGATCGGTTCGGCTAGTCGCTGGCGCCCGGCGCGGCCGCGCGGGGGCTGCGCCGGTATGCCGAGACCTCCGGGCGGCCGGGCAGCCACAACCGCCAGGGCCGGTCGGCGGCCTGGCTGACGCCGACCCGGGGGCCGGCCGTCGCGGTCAGCGGTTCGTGCAGTTCCAGGGTCACCGGGCTGTCGCGCGCAAACAGGTCAATGCCGTTGTCGTCCATGGTGATTCCCATGGCCGAGCACAGGTTGCCCGGGCCGCGTGCCAGGGCGGCGGTGTGTACCAGCTCGCCGCGGCGGGCACGCGCGACATCGGTGCCGTCTTCGATGGCGGCGGCTCGCAGCAAGACCGCGGCGGCGGTGCCGTCGGGTCCGCACGAGACGTTGGCGCAGACGTGGATCCCGTGGCTGCGATAGGTGTAGAGCCGCCCCGGGGGCCCGAACATCACGAAATTGCGGGCGCGCAGGCCCTTGTACGAGTGAGCGGCGGCGTCGGGCCAGGGACCGTCGGGGACTCCCCCGTAGGCCTCGACCTCGACGACGATGCCGCTCACACCGCGCGCGGTGAGGGTGGCGCCCAGTAACCGGCGCGCGGCCTCGAGCGGGTCGACTAACAGCTGGGCCGCAGCCGCGCCTTCGCGAAATCGTCCTCGAGCGTCGACCACATCAGATCCTGAATCCTCTTTTCTGAACCCAACGAACCTACCGGCAGGCCAGACGTGGCAGTATCCCGGTGTCCCGTGACCCCAGGGCCGCGAGAAGGAGCCCACCTCATGCATGCGATCGACCCCGCCGCCACCGCGTGGCTGCTGGCCAGCACCGCACTGGTCCTGCTGATGACCCCCGGCCTGGCGATCTTCTACGGCGGCATGGTCCGCACCACCGGTGTGCTCAACATGATCATGATGAGCTTCATCTCCATTCCGCTGGTGACGGTGGCCTGGCTGCTGGTCGGCTACACCATCGCGTTCTCCGAGGATGGGGCCAGCGGGCTGGCCGGCAGCCTCCGGCATTTCGGCATGCTGGGCATCACACCCGATACCGTCCACGGCACGGTCCCCGAACTGCTGTTCGCCACGTTCCAGTTGACGTTCGCGATCATCACGGCCGCCCTGGTCAGCGGCGCGATCGCCGACCGCGCCAAGTTCGCCGCCTGGATGGTCTTCGTCCCGGTGTGGACGATCGCGGTGTATTCGATTGTCGCGCACTGGGTCTGGGGACCGGGCGGCTGGCTGGCCAAGCTGGGCGTCCTCGACTACGCGGGCGGCCTCGTCGTCGAGATCGTCTCCGGGTCTTCCGCCCTGGCGCTGGCGCTGGTGCTCGGGCCGCGCATCGGCTTCAAGAAGGACGCGATGCGGCCACACAACCTGCCGTTGCTGTTCGTCGGTGTCGGGCTGCTGTGGTTCGGCTGGTTCGGGTTCAACGCCGGTTCTGCCCTGGCCGCCAACGGAACTGCCGCGGCCATCTTCCTCAACACTTTGGTCGCCGGCTGCCTGGGCATGCTCGGCTGGCTGTCGGTCGAGCAGATCCGCGACGGCCGGCCCACCACGTTCGGTGCGGCATCGGGAGTGGTCGCCGGCCTGGTCGCCATCACCCCGTCCTGCGGGACGGTCAACACGCTCGGCGCGACGGTGGTCGGGCTGGCGGCGGGCATCGTGTGCGCGTTCGCAGTGGGCGCGAAATTGCGTTTCAACTACGACGATTCGCTCGATGTGGTGGGCGTGCACTTTGTCGGCGGCGTGGTCGGGGTGTCGTTGATCGGTCTGTTCGCCACCGCGGTGATGACGGCGGGCCCCCGGGGCCTGTTTTACGGGGGAGGCCTCGGCCAGCTCGGCAAGCAGGCGCTGGCGATCGCGGTCGTCGCGCTCTACGCCTTCGCCATGACGTTCGTGCTGGGCAAGGTCATCGACCGCGTCGTGGGTTTCCGGGTCAGCGCCGAAGACGAGACCACCGGTGTCGACCTCACGCAGCACGCCGAAACTGCCTACGCCGAAGGCGTGCACGGACATCTGCCGCAGCGCCGCCCGGCCACCGGCGAGCGCTTCAACTAGCGCTTTAGAAACCCCGGTCGTCGGGCCGGGCCAGCTGCCCGAGAAACCTTGACAACCGCGCGCGTCCGGACGATTATTCATCGCATGATGAGTTCATCTAGCGATGAATTAATTGCCCATCCCGCGGAACCGGCGGTGCACATCGATCACCTACGCGTCGTGCGCGGCAAACGCCCGGCTCTGCACGACTTCTCGGTTCAGATCGCCGCGGGCAGCATCACCGGCCTGCTCGGGCCGTCCGGCTGCGGCAAGACCACACTGATCCGCTGCATCGTCGGCACCCAGATTATCTCCAAGGGCACCGTCACCGTGCTCGGCAAAGAAGCCGGCAGCGCCGAACTGCGTCACCGCGTGGGCTACATGCCGCAGGACCCGACCATCTACAACGACCTGCGGATCCTGGACAACGTTCGCTATTTCGCGGCGCTGTACGGGTACGACAGCCAGGCCGCCGACGCCGCCATCGAGCAGGTCGGGCTGACCGATCACCGAACCGCCTTGTGCGGCAACCTGTCCGGCGGTCAGCGCACCCGGGCGTCGCTGGCGTGCGCGCTGGTCTGCCAGCCCGACCTGCTGGTGCTCGACGAGCCCACGGTGGGCCTGGACCCGGTGCTGCGCGCGGATCTCTGGGAGCAGTTCACCGAGCTGGCCCGCGCCGGAACCACGCTGCTGGTCTCCAGCCATGTGATGGACGAAGCCGACCACTGCGGCGACCTGCTGCTGATGCGCGAGGGCCGGTTGGTCGCCCACACCACCCCGTCCCAACTGAGAGAGGACACCGGATGCACGTCACTGGAGGACGCGTTTCTGTCCATCATCAAGCGCAGCACCATGCGCGAAGCCGGCTGAGCCTACGCGGTTACACCGCGACCACGGCGCGGATCCTGCGCCAGTTGGCCGCCGATCGCCGCAGCCTCGCGATGATCCTGTTGGTGCCGGTCCTGGTGATCAGCCTGATGTACTTCATGTTTCAGAACGCCCCGCACCGCCCGGGCGGGCCGACGCCGTTCAACAACGCCTGCCTGATCCTGCTGGGCCTGTTCCCCCTGTTCGTGATGTTCATCATCACGGCGATCACCATGCAGCGCGAACGCGCCTCCGGGACGCTGGAGCGCATTCTGACCACTCCACTGCGCCGCCTCGACCTGCTGATCGCCTACGGCAGCGCCTTCTCCATTGCCGCTGCGGCGCAAGCTATTTTGGCGTGCATCGTGTCGTTCTGGCTGCTGGGTTTCGACACGGCCGGCAACCCGGCCTGGGTGTTCGTCATCGCGATCGTCAACGCCGTGCTGGGCGTCGGTCTCGGCCTGCTGTGTAGTGCGTTCGCCCGCACCGAGTTTCAGGCCGTGCAGTTCATCCCGCTGGTGATGGTGCCGCAGCTGTTGCTGGCCGGCATCATCGTGCCGCGGGCGCTGATGCCACACTGGCTGCAATGGATCAGCAATGTGCTGCCGGCCAGCTATGCGCTGGATGCGTTGCAGCAGGTGGGTGCGCACCCGGAACTGACGTTCATCGCGGTGCGCGACATCGTCGTGGTGCTGGGCTTCGCCCTGGCCGCGCTGTGCCTGGCGGCGGCCACGCTGCGGCGGCGGACGCCCTAGTGCCGGGTCGCTCCTAGTGACGGCCACCAGCGCCGGGCGACGGCGGCGGGGGCGCCCGGCCGGGGTCTCCGACACCCGCAACCGCATCCTGGCCAGCGCGCGAGAACTGTTTGCCAGCAAAGGGATTCGCAATACCTCGATTCGGGCGGTGGCCGCGGCGGCAGGTGTGGATTCGGCGTTGGTGCATCACTATTTCGGTACCAAGGAAAAGCTGTTCGCCGCGGCGGTGCACATCCCGATCGACCCCATGGACATCATCGGCCCGTTGCGCGAAGTGCCGATCGAGGAAATCGGCTACCGACTGCCGTCGATGTTGTTGCCGCTCTGGGATTCCGACCTGGGCACCGGGTTCATCGCCACGCTGCGCTCGGTGCTGGCCGGTTCGGAGGTCAACCTGTTTCGCACCTTCATCCAGGACGTGATCGCCGTCGAAGTCGGCTCGCGCGTGGACAATCCAGCGGGAAGCGGACTGATTCGCATTCAGTTCGTCGCGTCGCAGTTGGTGGGCGTGGTGATGGCGCGCTACATCCTGCAATTGGAGCCGTTCGCGTCACTGCCGCCCGAGCAGATCGCGCAGACCATCGCGCCGAACCTGCAGCGCTACCTCACCGGGGAGCTGCCGGACGGCCTTGTGCCATGAGCCGGGTGTGCTCGTCGTCGTCGACGTCGCGGGCCTCGTCGATGAGCAGCACCGGGATGCCGTCCTCGATGCGGTAGGCGCGCCGCAGCCGCGGGTTGTACAGCACCTCGGATCCCACCAGCACCAGCGGGCCCCGGTCGTCCGGGCACACCAGAATGCTCAGAAGTGCATCGTCGATCATGACTGCGCTCCCGTCAGCTCGGCACGGACCCCACTGGTCAGGCGGCGGTAATGGTTGGTGTAGGCGTCTAAGTACCAGACGTGGCGCCCGGCCTTCGGAATCCCCGCCGCCCGCAGGGCACTGACCGTGGGCCGGAACGTCGCGCTCAGGTTCATCTCCGGCACCACGCACACGATGTCGGGTCCCAGTCCGATCGGAATCTTGGCGAAGGCCTCGGTCAGGTCGGCCGCGGTGATGGAGGCGCCCGGCAACAGCGTCACCGCCGACGCCGCCACCTCGTGGTCGCCCACCGGCACGTTGTAGGTCACCGCGAGGTCCACGCCGTTGATGCAGCCCAGCGCATCGGTGACGGGCTCGGCGAACACCAGGCCACGCGCGGTGCGCACCACCGAGCCACGCCGGCCCGCCAGCCAGAAGTCGCCGTCGTCGTCGCGGTAGAAGAGGTACTCGGTCGAGATCCAGGTGTCGCCGGCGGCGAACACGCCCCGCTTGACCGAGGCGCTGGGATCGATGGGGCCGTTGGACGCGGCGAGCAGCACCCCGACTTGTTTGGGTTCGGCGATCTGCACGAAGCCGCGCTCGTTCTCCAGGATCAGGTCGTGCTCGACGTCGTACGCGCCCAGCTCGATCCGCCCCGCGCCCGGCAGCGGGCGGCCCTTGCTGCCGACCTTGGCTCCGGACACGTTGGCCAGCACCGCCTGCCCGTCGGTGGTGGCGAAGAACTCGACGACGTGGGCGGGCGCGAACGCGTCGACGACGCGCCCCCACAGCCCGGTCGGCATGCCGGAACCGATGAACAGCCGCACCGGATGGTTGCCTTGCAGGACGAACGCGGGATCGTCGACGATTTCGCGCAGCATGGCCCAGGTGTAGGACACCACGGTGACGCCGTACTGGCGCACCTCCTGAACGAACCGGGTCGGGTCCAGGCCGCGCGACAGCGCGATGCGGGTGCCGCCGACGACGGCGCCGCCGAGACTGACCAGCAACGCCGACTCGTGGTGCAGCGGCGTCAGACAGTAGACGGTGTCGCGGCGGTCCAGGGCGGCCGTCGAGGCGGTACCGAAGGCCGACACCGCCCAGCGGTAGTTGGTGATCTGCCTGGCCACCAGCTCGCCGCCGGCCGCGCTGAACGCGATGAACGCCAGGTCCCGGGCCAGCCCCGGATTGGGGCGGTACCAGCCGGGCAGCTCGACCGCGTCCGGGTCGATCTTTTCCATGTCGATGACGTCGGAGTCCTCGGGCAGGTGCAGATCCCGCGACTCGCCGCCACCGAGCACAAGCACCTGCCGCAGCCCCTGGCGGTCGGACCGCAGCACAGCCTCGAGGTTGGTGGGGTCGGTCAGCAGTTCGGTCACTCCCCCGAGCCGCACCGAGGCAGCAAGGTCGGCGTCGGGCCGCATCACCACCGCGGTGGCACCGAGCCGGGACAGCGCGGCGATGGCCACCAGCGCGCTGGGCCGGGTCTCCATCAGCACGCCGACCCGGTCGCCCTGCCGGACCCCGACGTCGATCAGGCCGCGAACGACGTTGTTGACGCGC
Source organism: Mycobacterium senriense (assembly GCF_019668465.1). Taxonomy (NCBI): domain Bacteria; kingdom Bacillati; phylum Actinomycetota; class Actinomycetes; order Mycobacteriales; family Mycobacteriaceae; genus Mycobacterium; species Mycobacterium senriense. Next base: position 4,929,444 of record NZ_AP024828.1, read on the forward strand.
CGGTTCACCGCGTCGTAGGTGTGCACCCGGCCGTCGAACAACAGGAATTCGCCCTGCGGCGCGTCGTGGGCCTGCTCTTCGATGATGCGGCCCAACGAGATCCGGGTGTGGTCGTTGATCTGGCCCAGGCGGACCAGGCGAGGCAGCGTGCGGGCTGTCTCGACGGCCAGGGTACGCACCGACTTGTTGGCGGCGACGACGGTGTTCGCCGCGCCGCGCACCAGTCCCACCGCCGCCTCGGACGCTTCCCCGAGGCCGTGCGCGAGCCGTGAGCTCAGCGCCACCCCGCTGTCGGTGTGCTCGGCGGGCTGATCGGCCATCAGGTCGATGCTGTCCGGTTTGTCGCCCCCGGTGGACAGCCACTTCACCCATTCGGCGACCGTCGGCCAGCTCTGTTGCGCCGCCTTGGATCCGACGACCAAACCGAAATGTCCCGTGCGGATGGTGGATTCGTAGACTTCGGCGTCGGGCGCCGCGCGCCGGATGCCGCGCACCGAGGCCGGCTGCCCGATGTCGTCGACCTCGCCGACGAACGCCAGTACCGGGCAGGTGATGTCGGTGAGGGTGACCATTTGACCGTTGACGGCGAACCCGCCGGTCATCATCCGGTTGTGGGCGATGAACTGCTTGAGCAGTTCGGAGATCGCGGGGCCCGACCACGCGATCCAGCCCTCGCGTTCGAGGAACCGGCGCTGCTGCTCACGCGGGAGGAGCGCCTCGCGGTCGTGCAGCTGGCGCACGAAGTCGACGCGCGCCTTGGCGGTCTTGAGCGGGTCGAGCATCTGAAAGCCGGTGCGCGCCATCCAGCTCGGGATGGCCAGCCGGCTGAAGACGTGGTCGGCCATGAAGTTCGCGGCGGGCGCAGCGAAGTTTGCCGGGATGCCCATCGGCAGGGCGGCCAGGGTGTCCACCGGCGAACCGAAGGTGACGATGCTGGCCAGGCTCTTCGAGCGCCGGTAGGCGGCGACCTGGTAGCACCACATGCCACCCTGCGAATAGCCGACCAGATGGATGTCGCTGCCGGTGGTTTCCCGGACCGTGTCGATGGCCTGGCTGAGGGCGACGATGTGGTCGGCCAGGGTGCGGCGCATGCCGCCCTCGACCTTGTCGGGTTCGCCGAAGTCGATGACCCAGGGGTCAAGCCCGTGGGCGTGCAGGATCCCCACCGCGCCTTCGTCGCGCGTGACGTCCCACATGTCCGCCGACATCATCATCGGGTGCACCATCAGCACCGGCGGCCCGACGGGCGACTGGCCGCGCCGGCTGTCCGGCGGGAAATACCGCCGCAGCTTGTACATCGGCACGCTCTCGACGGTCTGGGACGGCGACGGCACGGTACCGGTTTCCAAGCCACCCAGCCGCAAGACCTCCAGCCCGTTCTGCGCGGTGGCGATCAGCCGCTCGACCGGTCGCGTGACCATCGAAAAATTGAGATCCACTGCTGCTCCCTGCAGTCTTGACAGCTTGGACATCATGGCACATCAGGGCAGCTAGAAGGGCAGTGGTTCCCACGATCAGGTGTCAGCCGCTGCACCGGTTCAGGTCGGATATGGACCCCGGCCCTACGCCGGACAGCCCCAGATCCCGTTAGAACGGCGGCGGATCATCGCCGTCGCCGGCGGGTGGCGCGGGACCGAGGTAGGCGGTCTCGCGCTCTCGCCGTTTCAGTTGCCGTGCCTCGCGATTGTGCTTGCGTTCGGTGGCGATGCGTGCGGCCCGGTTTTGGGCGCGGGTGCGGGTGCGTCGGGGCATCATCGCGGTCCGTTCGGCGCAACGGTCGGGTCTTGGTGGGGTGGGCGCAGGAATGTCTCCCGTGGGGACGCACAGCTGGGGGAACAGCAGTGCGCTGCCCGGGGTGGTGACGAAGGTGTGCTGGTCGGGCAGCGTCCAGATGACCGTGCCGTCTTGCAGCTGTCGGTCGCGCCAGCCCCAGAACGTTTTCATCAGATGGTGTTGTCGGCACAGCGCCTTGAGGTTCGAGGCGTGCGTCGGGCCGCCCTCGGCATACGGGATCGTATGGTCGAGGTCGCAGTCGGTGGCCGGGCGGTCACAGCCCGGGGCCCGACAGGTCAGATCCCGACACCGCACAAAGTCGGCCAATGTGGCCGACGGGGTGTAGTGGTCCTCGGCGCCGCCCGGGGCGATCACCGGCACCAGCCGCGCCGAGCGGGCCAACTCGGCGATCACCTCGGCCGGGATCAGGCCCTCCACCCCGGGCAAGACACCCGGCCTCGACACCTTGCCGTCCACGCTGGCCTGCTCGGCGACCACGTGGATCACCACGCTGCTTCGAGGTGCCGGCGCTGCCGCGGCGCAGTCCGCACGCCCGCACCCGCACACTAACCGCTGGTCCCCGGCGGCCAACGCCCCCAACGCATCCGCGCGCCGCTGGGTGCGGGTGCGCGGATCGGCATCACACACCGTGGCGGCCAACGCGTCCAGGCGCCGATCCAGGGCCCGCCCGTCGGCGCCTACGACGCTGCCCGTCACATACGCCATCCCCGACTCGTTGGCCAGCACATCCACATAGCGATCACCCAGTGCGTCCTTGGCGCGCCGCACCGCATCGGCATCCACCCATGCCACCACCCGGTCCACCGCGGCGGCCAGCCCGCCGCGGGTCAGCGACGGGCGCCGCGAGACCAGGGCCGCAACCTGCGCATCGACGCGGTCCAGCACCTCGGCATCGGTGATCAAATCGGTGCGAAACACGATCGTCTGAAACGACCGGTAATCGATCTGCCCGGCCCGAAAGGCCGCACCCACCTCAGGCAACCGATCCCGCATCGCCATCGCATAGCGCAAATAGCTGTGCCCCATCGCCACGCTGCACCCCAACGCCGCACCCACCTGCGCGGCCACCACCTCCCACGCGTCCGCCGACCAGTCCGCCCGCTCCCCCGACTCCCGGCACCGCAACACCAACAGCTCACCGGCGGCCACCAACCGCTCCGCGGCCGCCCGCGCCTCCGCACGCCCGGCCTCGCGCACCCGATCCAGCAACACCGCCGACTCCGGCGTCTCCCGCGAGGCCAACCACCACTCGAACATACGTTCGATCATGCCACCGGGGTCCGACATAACCTGCGAGAGCTTTTAAAGGACGGCCTAGCTGCGCAGACGGCGCCTATCCTTCCCTCATGACGTCGAGCTTGTCGGGCAAGGTCGCATTCATCACCGGCGGCGCGTCGGGCATCGGCGCCGCGCTGGCCACCAAGTTGGTTGAGGGCGGCGCGGAGGTCTGGCTCGCCGATCGCCAACTCGCCGCGGCGCAGGAGCTGGCGCAACGCCTCAGCGGCGGGGGCACGAAGGCCCACGCGATCGAACTCGACGTCCGCGACTATCCGGCGTTCGGGGGCGCGGTCGCCGAGGCGGTGCGGACGTCCGGTCGAATCGACTACCTGTTCAACAACGCCGGCATCGGGGTCGGCGGCGAGGTCGACTCCTACAGCCTCGACGACTGGAACGACGTCCTCGCCGTGAACTTGCACGGGGTGGTGCACGGCATCCAGGCGGTGTATCCGATCATGATCCGGCAGCGCTCGGGCCACATCGTGAACACAGCGTCGATGGCGGGTCTGCTGGCCGGCCCCGGCACGGCCAGCTACACCGCCTCCAAGCACGCCGTCGTCGCGCTGTCGAAGGCGCTACGGCTGGAGGCCGAGCGCCACAACGTGAAGTGTCGGTGTTGTGTCCCGGCGCGGTCCGGACCCCGATCCTCACCGGCGGCACTTATGGGCGGATGACCAATACCGGCGCCAGCGAAGAGGACATACTCAAATCCTGGGAACCGACGCGGCCGATGGCACCCGACAATTCGCCGCCCGCGTCCTTCGTGCCGTGCTGCGTAACAAAGCGATCATCATCGAGCCGGCCTGGTGGAAGGCGCTGTGGTACCTGGAGCGCCTCTCGCCGACTATTTCGATGCAAGTGGGACGACTCGTGCTCAAGCGCTTGCGTGAAATGAGTTCCGAACCAACGTAATCCGCTGCGAGATCATGAACGCCCAGTCGGCATCAGTGCCAGTTCTGATCCCAAGGGCCGTTGTGCCAGTGAGCCTGGTCGCGGGCTTCACCGTCATACCAGTGCTCGTCGTGGCAGCGACCCTGGTCCCAGTTCGGCCCCCAGCCCGGATCCCACCCCTGGCCGGGGCACCAGTGGTATTGCGGGAATGGCGCGGGATGGGCGTGGGCGACGGCGGACGCCCCGGACCCGGCGAGCCCCAAACCGGCGGTCAGGGCGACTGCTGATGCTGCGATGCGTGCGATCTTCTTCATGAGCGATCAACTACCCGGCTTCGGTTCGAACCAATCATGCTCGCCGGCAACGGTTTACGGTCGTCGCGGCCTCGGCCATGGCGTGTGGAAGTAGCCACACCGCGGTCGATCGCCGGGACCGACGATTTGCCATCGTGGGTGTGCGGGCGCTGGCTGGTTATGATCGCCGCCGGTCAGGCGACGGAGCCCGCATGGGAACCCTTCGCGCGTGAGCTGCGGATACCCATGGCGCTTCATTGAATCGCGGCGACGGCGTGTTGTGGTCGGTCGCCGCGCCGCGGTACTCCTGCATTCGCTACGTTCGCGATCGGCCCTACCAGCGTGAGTAGCTGGCGGCCTCGATGCGGTCTCAATCCCCTGCTGGCCTGCGCTCCTGAAAGCACGCTGAGAACCCGCCGCGGCGTCGTTTGCGCAGCAGGACGCCGGGTACACAGCCGTTGCGCTTCGGCCGCGACGCGTTGTCGGGGCTTTGGTTGAAAGACACAGCTGGCGCTTCCAGTTTTCTGGACGGGCTTCGGCGACCGTCACTCGACAGTGTCGGGGGACCGAAGCCTGCCAGATCGTGTTCCTTCCAACGCGAAGGCGAGGTGGCATATGGGCATGACGTCGGCGGATTCGCTCGGCGACCACTTCCCGAACATCGGCGGCGCATTCATTCGGACACCCGGTGTCTTTGGCGCGCCCACGGCGGCCAACCAGTTCACCAACCACGCCACACCCGGCCGGTAGTCACCGGCCGGGCGTGAGCGCTTGCGAGAAAGGGATGCACATGTTGTTGCTGGGCAACGGCGGACGGTTGAAAGACCGCACCGCCGGCGGCGACGGACTCGGCGAGGTCCAACATCTGGCCGGGCGAGCGTTGTACGACGTCGCGCACGGCCGATTCGAGCGCTCGCTGTCCGGACTGACCGCCGTGGCCGCTCTGGTCACGACGGCCGAAATCTATTTCGAGCACTACAAGGCCAGCTTCGGCAACAAATGGATGTGGAGCCCGATCGTGGTGACCCCGCCGGTGGTCGTCGCCGGAATCGGCGGGGTGTTCTCGAAGCGCTGGGCCAAACTCTGGCTGCCCATCACCGCGGGCATCTATACGGCCAACGGACTGATGGGCGAATACCTGCACGCCCGCGGGGTCGCCCGCAAGCCGGGCGGGTGGAAGAACGCCTCATACAACGTGCCCATGGGGCCGCCGATCGCGGCGCCGGGATTGATGTGCATGGTCGGCGGGATGGGATTGCTGGCGTCGATCCTGCGCCGCGAACGGTTCCGCGGTTAGGGGCTGGGATACCTCAGATGGCCAACACCTCACGCCCCGACCACCTGCCCAACCTGCGCCCCGACGGCAAGCCACCACACCCGTCCTGGCTGCCCAGGCAGCGACGCGGTGTCACACCGCAGATGATCGGGCGCTACCCCGATTACGACGTGCTGGAAACCGCCGACAAGTGGGACGAGGCCACCCGGAAGGTGGTGCTGGCCCGGCTCGAACCGCCCGGCCCGCTACGGTTTTTCACGCCCGAAGAGGAGCCGTGCCTGCGCGCGTTCTGCGACACGGTGCTGGCGCAGGACGTCGACCCGCGGGTGCCGGTGGCCGAGTCCGTCGACTCCAAGCTCGCCGACGGGCGCCTCGACGGCTACCAGTACGCCGACATGCCCGACGACCGCGACACCTGGCGGCTGGTGCTGCGCGGGCTCGACGAGACCGCGTCGACCCACTACGGCACACCCTCGTTCGCCGACGCCGATATCACCACCCGCGAGGCGATCATCGACAAGTTCTCGCAGGCGGACCTGCAGGGCGGGGCGTGGGAGAACCTGAACGTCAAGCGGGCGTGGTCGGTATGCATGCGAATGACGTTGTCGGGCTTCTACTCCCACCCGTGGGCATGGAACGAGATCGGGTTCGGCGGCCCGGCCTATCCGCGAGGTTTCATGCGCCTCGGTGGTGCCACCGGGCCGGCCGCCGCGCGCGAACCGTACGAGACCCGCGGCGCCACCGACGAGGATCCGGTGCAAATCGTCAACAACGGGGAGTTGTGATGGGCGACTTCTTGCGGGGCCTGCTCAAGGGCGCGGTCGAACCCAAGGACAACGATTCACGATTCCTGCTCGACGTGCACTCGCGCGACCTGCCCGGCGAAAAGACCATGTGCCGCTACGCCGACGACGACGAGGTCGATCTGGTTGTGGTGGGCGCCGGTGCCGGCGGGTCGGTGCTGGCGCAGCGGCTGGCCCGGGAGGGCTGGCGAGTGGTGATTTTGGAGGCCGGCCCGTTCTGGCACCCCGACGAGGACTGGGTGTCCGACGAGGCAGGCTCCCATGCGCTGTACTGGACGCAGAAACGCATCATCGGTGGCGACGACCCGATCGAGCTGGGCAAGAACAACTCCGGACGTGGCGTGGGCGGGTCCATGGTGCACTACGCCGGGTACACCCCGCGCTTCCACCCCAGCGACTTTGAGACCTACACCCGGGACGGGGTCGGGGCGGACTGGCCCATTCGCTACGAGGACATCCGTCGCCACTACGAGCAGGTCGAGCTCGAGCTGCCGGTGGCCGGCCAGAACTGGCCCTGGGGCGATCCGCACCGCTACCCCTTTGCGCCGCACCCCATTTCGGGTGCCGCCGCCAAGATCTGGCGGGGCGCGCTCAAGCTCGGCATCGATATGCGGGTGGGCCCCGTCGGCATCGTCAACGGCACCTTCGGCAACCGACCGCACTGCATCTACCGCGGCTACTGCCTGCAGGGCTGCAAGGTCAACGCCAAGGCCAGCCCGTACGTCACGCATCTTCCCGACGCACTGGCCCACGCCGTGGAGATCCGCGCCAACTGCATGGCCTCCCGCGTGGAGCTCGACGAGAGCGGCGCCGCCCGGGGCGTGGTCTACTACGACGAGATCGGCGGCAAGGAGCGCCTGCAACGCGCCAAAGTGATTGCCATTGCCGGATATTCGATCGAGACGCCACGACTGTTGTTGAACTCGGCCAGCGACCGCTTCCCGAACGGGCTGGGCAACAACGACGACCAGGTCGGGCGCTACGTGATGGTGCAGGGCGCCACCCAGTCCGCGGGCCGGTGGTCCGAAGAGGTCCGGATGTACAAGGCGCCTCCCCCGGAGGTGAGCTCCGAACAGTTCTACGAGACCGACCCCTCGCGTGGGTTCGCCCGCGGCTTCGCCATCCAAACCGTGTCACCGATGCCGATCGGCTGGGCCGAACACGTACTCGCCGAAGGGCACTGGGGTCGCGCGATGCGAGAGTACATGCGTGACTACAACCACTGGGCGACCGTCGGCGTGCTCAACGAGCTGTTGCCGCTGCCGGACAATCGGGTGACACTGGCCGACGAGAAGGACCCGTACGGCATTCCGGTGGCCCGGTTCGACTACACGCTGTGCGACAACGACAAGGCCAACATGGCCTACTCCACCAAGGTGATCGGCGACATCCTGCACGCCGCCGACGCCCAGGACGTGCTCACCATCGAGCGATTCGCCCACCTGATCGGCGGCGCACGGATGGGCACCAGTCCGCAGAATTCCGTCGTCGACTCCGATCAACGCGTGTGGGGCGTGCCGAACCTGTTTCTCGCCGACGGCTCAGTGTGCCCGACGCAGGGCTCGGCCAACCCCGCACTGACCATCATGGCGCTGGCCTCGCGGCTCGCCGAGCGGCTGGCCGGCGGGAAGACCGATACCACCGCCGGACGGAGGTCGGAGGCGGGAGCCCGTGGCTGACCGGACGATCGACGTCGAGACGATTTTCGCGCCGCGGGTGCTGCGTGAGTACGCGCTGCTCGCCGACGGCGAGCGCGGCGCACTGATCGGCCCGCAGGGCGACGTCGCGTGGATGTGCGCGCCGCACTGGGACTCCGACGCCGTCTTCTCCAATCTCATTGGCGGCGGCGGTGTTTACGCGATCACCCCGGTCGACGTCCGGCACGTGTGGGGCGGCTATTACGAACCGGGCAGCCTGATCTGGCGCAACCGCTGGATCACCCGCGACAGCACCGTGGAATGCCGTGAGGCGCTGGCCTTTCCGGGCGACCCGGACCGCGTGATACTGCTGCGGCGGCTCACGGTGTGCCGCGGGACGGCGCGCGTGCGGGTGCTGCTGGCCCCCGCCGCGGGGTTCGGCCGGCACGGCCTCGGCCAGCCGACCTCCGACGGCGGCGTGTGGAGCGGCCGGTCGGGCCGGTTGCGCTGGCGCTGGCTGGCCGGCTGCGACGCACGCACCGTCAAAGCCGCGCACGACAACAGCGAGCTGCTCACCTGTGAGATCACCCTCGAGGAGGGCCGCCAGCACGACCTGGTGCTGGAGCTGTCCGAACGCGCGCTACCCGACCAGCCCCCGGATCCCGACGTGGCCTGGGACGCCACCGCGGCCGCCTGGCAGCGCAGCGTGCCCCGGCTGGAGTGCACCATCGCCCCGCGCGACGGAAGCCACTCCTACGCGGTGCTGCGCGGGCTGACCAGCAGCGGCGGCGGCATGGTGGCCGCCGCGACGATGAGCCTGCCCGAGCGCGCGCACACCAATCAGAACTACGACTACCGCTACGCCTGGATCCGCGACCAGGTATACGCCGGCATGGCCGCCGCCGCGGTCGGCACGACCGAATTGCTGGACCGTGCTGTCGAATTCGTCGGCGCCCGGCTGCTCGAGGACGGCCCGAACCTCAAACCCGCCTACACGGTCACCGGCGGCGCGGTGCCCAGCGAAGAAGAGCTCGACCTGCCCGGCTATCCCGGCGGCACCGACAAGATCGGCAACTGGGTCAACCAGCAATTCCAGCTCGACGTGTTCGGCGAGGCGCTGCAGCTGCTGGCCAAGGCGGGCGCCGCGGACCGACTCGACGCCGACGGGTGGCGCGCGGCGCAGGCGGCCATCGGCGCGATCGAAAAGCGTTGGCGTGAACCGGATGCCGGGGTCTGGGAGGTCGGCGACGAGCACTGGACGCAGTCGCGGCTGGCCTGTGTGGCCGGGCTGCGCGCCATCGCCAAGCTGGCCGGCGCCGGCCCCGAGGTGACCACATGCGCTTCGCTGGCCGACGCGATCCTGGCCGACACCGCCTCGAGCAGCCTGCACCCGCACGGCTATTGGCAGCGCAGCCCGCGGCTGACCGGGGTCGACGCGTCGCTGCTGCTGCCGCCGGTGCGCGGCGCCGTGCCCGTCGACGACCCACGCACCCGGGCCACCCTGGACGCCGTTCGCCGGGAGCTCACCGACGACGGGTTCGTCTACCGCTTCCGGCACGACGAGCGCGACCTCGGTGACGCCGAGGGCGCCTTCCTGCTCTGCGGGTTCATGATGGCACTGGCCGAAGACCAACTGGGCCATGGCCATTGCGCGATGCGCTGGTTCGAACGCAACCGCGCCGCGTGCGGCCCGCCGGGGCTGTTCTGCGAGGAGTACGACGTGCGTCAGCGCCAGCTCCGCGGCAACCTACCCCAAGCGTTCGCCCACGCGCTGATGCTCGAATGCACGGCAACCCTCACCGACGACGACGCCAACCATGAGTGACTACCGGACCGAGCGAGAGGCAGTTCTGCGATGACACAAACCGTGGTGATCACCGGAGCCAGCGCGGGCATCGGCCGCGCCACCGCCCAGCAGTTCGGCCGGCGCGGCGCCAACGTCGTCCTGCTCGCCCGCGGCGCCGCCGGACTCGACGGGGCCGCACGGGACGTCGAGGCCGGCGGCGGCAAGGCACTGGCCATCCCGACCGATGTGGCCGACCACCCGGCCGTCCTCGCCGCCGCCGACGAGGCCGAGGCCACCTTCGGCCCCATCGACACCTGGGTCAACGTCGCTTTCACGTCGGTGTTCGCGCCGTTCACCGAGATCAGCGCCGAGGAGTTCAAACGCGTGACCGAGGTGTCCTACCTCGGGTACGTGCACGGCACCATGGCGGCGCTCGCCAAGATGCGCCCCCGCAACCGCGGCACCATCGTGCAGGTGGGTTCGGCGCTCAGCCAGCGATCGATCCCGCTGCAGTCGGCCTATTGCGGCGCCAAGCACGCCATCAACGGGTTCACCGAATCGGTGCGCTGCGAGCTGTTTCACGAGGGCTCGAAGGTGCGGATCACCGTCGTGCAGATGCCCGCGGTCAACACCCCGCAATTCTCCTGGGTGCTGTCCCGGCTGCCCCGCCATCCCCAGCCGGTGCCGCCGATCTACCAGCCCGAGGTCGCCGCCCGCGGGGTCCTGTACGCCGCCGATCACCCAGGGCGAAAGCAATTCTGGGTCGGCGATTCCACCATGGTGACACTGCTGGGCCAAAAGTTCGTCGCGCCGCTGCTGGACCGCTACCTGGGCCGCACCGGATACGACTCCCAGCAGACCAAGGAACACGTCAGCCGCGACCGGCCCAACAACCTCTGGCAGCCGCTGGACTCCGAGCCGGGCACCGACCACGGCCCGCACGGCCAATTCGACGACCAGTCGCACTCCCACAGCCCCCAACTGTGGGCGTCCCAGCACCCCGTCGTCAGCGGCACCGGCGCCTTGAGCGCCGCCGGAGTGGGAGCCTGGCTCTCGGCCCGGGCGGGCCGCAGGTGGGCACGATGACGCCCTACGCGCGGATCGAGGAGGTCACCGCGCAGGTCTACGAAATCCCCACCGACGCACCGGAAGCCGACGGCACCCTGTCCTGGACGTCGACCACGTTTGTGCTGGCCGAGGTTGCGGCCGGCGGGCGCCGCGGGATCGGCTACACCTACGCCGACGGGGCGTGCGCCAAGCTGATCGACGGCAAGCTCGGCGACGTTCTCGCCGGCCACAGTGCCGTGGACATCCCGGCGCGGTGGGCGTCGATGGTCGCGGCGATGCGCAACAACGGGCGGCCGGGGCTGGCCTCCTGCGCGATCTCCGCGGTCGACACCGCGCTGTGGGATCTCAAGGGCAAGCTGCTGGAGCTGCCGGTGTGCCGGCTGCTCGGCATGGCGCACGCGGAAGTGCCGATCTACGGCAGCGGCGGCTTCACCACCTACGACGAGCGCACCACGCGCGCCCAACTCGAACGCTGGGTTTACCAGTGGAAGATCCCTCGGGTGAAGATCAAGATCGGTGAGTCGTGGGGCTCCGAGGTGAATCGCGATCTGGATCGGATTGCCCTGGCGCGCAACGTGATCGGACCAGATGTCGAACTATACGTCGACGCCAACGGCGGCTACGACCGCAAGCAGGCGATCCGGGTGGCCCACGCGATGGCCGACCACGATGTCACGTGGTTCGAAGAACCCGTGTCCTCCGACGATCTGGACGGGCTGCGGGAGGTACGCGACCAGGTGACCCCGGACGTCACCGCCGGCGAGTACGGCTACGACCTGGCGTACTTCAACCGCATGCTCGCCGCCGACGCGGTCGACTGCCTGCAGATCGACGTCACTCGCTGCGGGGGCATCACCGACTGGGTGCGCGCCGCGGCCGTCGCCGCCTCCTACAACGTGGACGTCTCGGGGCACTGCGCTCCCAACCTGCACGCCCACGTCGCCACGAGCATCCCGAACCTGCGGCATCTGGAGTACTTCCACGACCACCACCGCATCGAACACATGCTCTTCGACGGGGCGCTGCCGCCCGATGGCGGCGCATTGCGACCCGATCAACACCGGCCGGGGTTCGGCCTCGAGTTCAAGCATCAAGACGCCGAGCGCTACCGGGTGATCTGACAGACAGGCTTTGGTCATGAACGCCGGATGGCGAGGAATGAACGCGCGCAAAAACGGGAATGATACGCCAGGGTTTTCACAAAGAAGATTGGGGAAACACGCGATGACGATGCACTCCAATGACGAAAGTGTGCGGCGCCGCGAGGCGCTGGTGTCCGACGTCGTCGAGCACGGCGACCTGAGCGCGGTCGACCTGGTGCTGGGCCTCGGCGAGCCCCAGCGCGTCGGCAGGTTCTGGTTCTACCTGGACGGCCAACACTGGGAGTGGTCGGACGCCGTGGCGCGGATGCACGGCTACAAACCGGGACAGGTGGAGCCCACCACGGAACTGCTGCTGCAACACAAACATCCCGACGACCGGGACCGGGTGGCCGCCGTGCTCGAACGAGTGATGAAGGGAAAGCCGTTCAGCAGCCGGCACCGAATCATCGACACCGCCGGACGGACCCACTGCGTCGTCGTCGCCGGCGATCGCATGCTCGACGACAGCGGTGCGTTGGCCGGCACGTCCGGGTTCTACGTCGACGTCACCGACTCACTGCACTCCGACATCAGCAACGTGCTCTCGGCGGTGGCCGAGGCCCGGGCGCGCATCGAGCAGGCCAAGGGCGTGCTGATGACCGCCTACGGCATCTCGGCCGAGCGTGCTTTCGACATTCTGGTGTGGCGTTCCCAGGAAGCGAACCTCAAGCTGCGCGACGTCGCCAGCCGCTTCCTGGACGCCGTGGCCAGCAAGGCGTCATCGGAGACCCAAAGCCAAGTGGACCAGGCTCTGCTGACCCTGGGCTAGCGGCGACAGTAGGGTCGGCCCGGTGGCGCACCTACTTGGAGCTGAGGCCGTACACCTCGAATATCCGACTCAGGTGGTCTTCGAATCGATCACGCTCGGGGTCAACGACGGAGCGCGCATCGGCATCGTCGGGCGAAACGGCGACGGCAAATCCAGCCTGCTGCGGCTGCTGACCGGCCAGCAGCGGCCCGACTCCGGCCGGGTCACCCGGCGCAGCGGGCTGCGGGTCGGCGCGCTGAGCCAGGCCGACACCCTGGACCCCGAGCACAGCGTGGGCTACACACTGGTCGGCGAGGCGGCCGAGCACCAGTGGGCCGGTGACGCCCGGGTCCGCGATGTGGTCACCGGGCTGGTCTCCGACATCGCCTGGGAGGCAACGGTTGCCACGCTGTCCGGCGGCCAGCGCCGCCGGGTGCAGCTGGCCAGGTTGCTGGTGGGCGAGTGGGACGTCATCGCACTCGACGAGCCCACCAACCATCTGGACATCGAGGGCATCACCTGGCTGGCAAGCCATCTGCGCCAACGCTGGGCGCGCAACACCGGCGGGCTGCTGCTGGTGACCCACGACCGCTGGTTTCTCGACGACGTCGCCACCACGACGTGGGAGGTGCACGACGGGATCGTCGAACCGTTCGACGGCGGGTACGCGGCCTACGTCCTGCAACGCGTCGAACGGGACCGGATGGCCGCCGTCGCCGAGGCCAAGCGACAGAACCTGATGCGTAAGGAGTTGGCGTGGCTGCGCCGCGGGGCGCCGGCGCGGACGTCCAAGCCCAAGTTCCGGATCGAGGCGGCCAACCAGCTGATCGCCGACGTGCCGCCGCTGCGCAACACCGTCGAACTGGCCAAGCTGGCCACCGCCCGGCTGGGCAAGGACGTGGTCGACCTGCTCGACGTGTCGATCTCGTTCGACGGCCGCCCGGTGCTGCGGGACATCGAGTGGCGGATCGCCCCCGGCGAGCGGACCGGCATTGTCGGGGCCAACGGCGCCGGCAAGTCGACGCTGCTGGGGCTTATCGACGGCACCATCACCCCGGACGCGGGACGGGTCAAGCGCGGCAAGACCGTGCGGCTCGCGGTTCTCGACCAGCAGGGCGACGCCCTGGCCGCAGTCGGCGGCGACCGGATCGCCGATGTGCTGGGCGGGCTGCAGGGCGGCTATCAGGTCGACGGCCGCGAGGTCACCCCGGCGCAGCTGCTGGAGCGGCTCGGGTTCGGCCGCGGCCAACTGTCCGGCCGCGTCCAGGATCTCTCCGGCGGTGAGCGGCGGCGGCTGCAGCTGATGCTCACGCTGTTGTCCGAGCCCAACGTGTTGCTGCTCGACGAGCCGACCAACGACGTCGACACCGACACCCTGGCCGCGATGGAGGACCTGCTGGACTCGTGGGCGGGCACGCTGATTGTCGTCTCGCACGACCGCTACCTGTTGGAGCGGGTCACCGATCAGCAGTACGCGGTGCTCGACGGCCGGTTGCGGCATCTGCCTGGCGGTGTCGACGAGTACCTGCGGCTGGCCGAGCAGCGGACCGGCGAGGCGACCGCCGCATCGCCGCGGCCGGCCGAGCCCGCTCCCCAAGCGATGTCGGGCGCGCAACGCCGCGCCGCGGAGAAAGAGGTGGCCTCGGTCGATCGCCAGCTCGCGCGGCTGGCGGACCGGATCGAGGACAAGCACAACGAACTCGCCGCGCACGACCAATCCGACCATGTCGGCATCGCCCGGCTAACCCAGGAATTGCGTGCGCTCGAAAACGAGGTGGCCGCGACGGAGAGTCGCTGGCTGGAGCTCTCCGAGCAGCTCGAATGAGGCTGGCGCGGCGGGTTCGCGACGCGGTCAGGCGCTCAGTGCCAGCGCAGCAACACCAGTTCGGAGCCGAAACCGGGACCCATGGCGAGCATCAGCCCGGGGCTGCCGCTGGGCGGCGGTTTGGCGATGGTGTCGCGCAGGATGTGCAGCACCGACGCCGACGACAGGTTGGCGACCTCCTCGAGCGAGCGCCAGGTCAGTTCCTGCGCCTCCGGCGGCAGTTCGAGGCTGGTGGCAATCGTGTTGATGACCTTGGGGCCGCCGGGGTGCGTGACCCAGGCGCCGATGTCGTCCTTGGTCAGCCGGTGCGCCGCGAGGAAGCTGTTCACGTCGCCGGCGAGGTAGCGGTCGATCACCTTCGGCAGGTCCGGGGACATCGCCAGCTGCATGCCGTCCGAGCCGATGTTCCAGCCCATGATGTGCAGCGATTCGGGGTACTGCCGGCTGCGCGAATCCAGGATGTCGGGTCCGGCGGAATTCAGCTGCTCGGCGCGACGGTCGCCGACGGCGACGACGGCCGCGGCGCCGTCGCCGAACATCGCCGTGCCGACCAGTCCGGACACGGTCGGCCTGACCGTCGGGAAGGTGAGCGAACACAGCTCGACCGACACCAGGGCGGCGACGCCGTCCGGCGCACCCCGCAGGTAATCGTGCAGGCGGCCCACGCCGCCGGCCCCGGCCGCGCAGCCCAGCCCGAACATCGGGATCCGGCGCACGTCCGGGCGCAGGCCCAGGCGGCCCACCAGCCGGGCGTCGAGGGACGGCACCGCGATGCCGGTGACGGTCGTGGTGGTGATCATGTCGATGTCTTGCGGTTGCAGCCCGGCCTCGTCGAGCGCGCCCAACAGCGCGTCGCAGCCCAGCTCCAGGGCCTTGTCGATGAAGATCTCGTTGGTCGCGCTGAAGTCGGTGAGCTCGTGGTAGCGCTCGAGGGGTAGCACGAAGTGGCGGCTGTTGACCTTGGCGGCGGCGTGCAGCCGCCGGACGATCTCTTCGTGCTCCTTCAACGTCGGCAACTCGACGAGCCGGTCGGTGATTTCGCTTTGGCTGTACCGATGGGGCGGCAACGCGCCGAAAACACCCGCGATGACGCTCATGCTCTACCCTCTTGATTGCCAACCAGCAGAAAATCTCCCCTTGATGCGGGAAGTTTATGCCGTCCCGTTTGACGGTGCAAAAGTTTGACGTATTCGACACATGTCTTACTGCGGACGCTCCGCTGACGCGTAATCACATCCGCCAGCGGGGAATTCATCATTCGGAGTCCTCGTCGTCCGCCGAGCTGAGCGCCATCGCGATCAACGCATCGGGGCTCAACGCGTCGATCTCGTCGGCACCGGCATTTGCCTCGGAGGCGGGCGTTTCCGGCGTGCCGGCGAGCAATAAAAGTTTTTCGAGCAATCCCGTTCTTCGAAGCTCGCGCACCGGAATTTTGCGCAGTGCCGTCCAGATCTTTTCCTCGTCCGATTCCGCCGGCTCGGCATGGAGTAGTTGCCGCCGAAGATGATCGGCCAGCGCGGCCGGCGTCGGGTAATCGAAGATCAGCGTTCGCGACAGTGCCAGGCCGGTATGGCTGGTGAGTCGGTTGCGCAGTTCGACCCCGATCATCGAGTCAAAGCCGAGGTCGCCGAAAGCGCGGTCGGGGTCGATGGCGTGGCCGTCCGGATGGCCCGAAACCGCCGCCGCGTGTTCGCAGACCAGCTCGACCAGCACACGGTGCTGGTCGTCGGGCGCCAGTCCGAGCAGCCGGTGCGCCAGGTCGGGCGCTCGAGAAGCCGTCGCGGGCGCAGCGCCCGTCGCACCGGCGCCTTCGGCGCCCAGCCAAAACCTTTGCCGCGCAAAGCCATACGTCGGCAACTCGACGCGTCGCGCGTGCAGGCCGGCGAACACGCCCGCCCAGTTCAACTCGAGGCCGCGGGTGAACAATTGGCCGGCCGCGCCCAGCAGCGATTCCGCCTCCGGGCGATCCTTGGCCATGCTGGGCACGCAGACGGCCCGCTCGGCGCTCAGCGATTGGTCCACCGCCGCCGTCAACGCCGCACCGGGACCCAGTTCCACGAAGATCGCGGCGCCTGCCGCCTCCGCGGCGCGCACGCCCTCGAAGAATCGCACCGGCCGGCCCACATGCTCCGCCCAGTACTGCGGCGACCCGTAGCCGGCGCCCGCCGGCCGACCGGTCACGTTGGACACCAACCCGATTCGCGGCTCTCCCACCTCGATGCCGGCCACCGCCGCGGAAAAGTCCGCCACCATCGGCCGCATCAACGGCGAATGAAACGCATGCGACACCGCCAGCCGGTGCACGCGCCGGCCTTCCCGGGCCAGCCGATCCGCCAGCGCGTCGACCGGTGCCTGTGCGCCCGAAAGCACCACCGCGTCCGGGCCGTTGACCGCCGCGATGCTCACCCCGTCGGTCAGCAACCCGGCCACCTCGGCCTCGGCCGCCCCGACGGCCACCATCACCCCGCCGGCCGGCAGCCCGGCCATCAACCGTCCCCGCGCCGCCACCATGAGCGACGCGTCCGCGAGCGTCAGCACCCCGGCCACGCACGCCGCGGTGATCTCGCCGACCGAGTGCCCCAACACCACATCCGGTGTCACACCGAAGGACTGCCACAGCGCCGTCAGCGCGATGCCGATCACGAACAAGGCGGGCTGGGCAAATTCGGTGTTACGCAACAACTCCGGGTCGGCGCCCCACATCACCTCACGCAGCGGCGCCCGCAGATGAGCGTCGACGGCCGCGGCTGCCTCGTCGAAGGCGCGGGTGAACGCGTCGAACCGGCCATAAAGTTGCCGCCCCATCCCCAACCATTGCGATCCCTGACCCGGGAACACAAAGGCCGCCTTACCCGACGACCCGAACGACCTAGCCCGGCCCGCCGCCACGCCCGGCCCGGACTCCCCCGCTGCAAGGGCCGCCAAACCCGTTGCCAGCGCGGCACGATCGCCGGCCACCAGCACGGCGCGGTGCTCGAAGACCGTCCGGGTGCTGACCAACGACCAGGCGATGTCGACCGGGTTCACATCGGTCCGGTCGGCCAGATAGGCCCACAACCGCCGCGCCTGGTTGGCCAGCGCCTGTTCGGAGCGTCCCGACAGCACCCACGGCAGTACCTCGTCCGCGTCCGCGGGCGAATCCGCGGGCCACATCTCCGGCTGGGCATGCGGCTGCTCGAACTGCTCGAGGATGAGGTGCGCGTTGGTGCCGCCCATGCCGAACGAGGACACCCCGGCCCGGCGCGGGCGATCCACCGGCGGCCACGGTGTCAGCGCGGTGTTGACCCGCAGCCCAAGGTGATTGAGCTCGGTCCCGGGGCCGGCGTAGTTGAGGCTGGGTGGGATCGCGGCGTGTTCGATCGCCAGTACGGCCTTGAGCAGGCCCGCGATCCCCGCGGCGCCGCCGGTGTGGCCGATATTGGTCTTGACCGATCCAAGCCGCACCGGGTCGTGGGCGCGCTCGGCGAAGATCTCCCCCAGGGCTTGGACTTCGATCGCGTCGCCGACCTTGGTCCCGGTGCCGTGCGCCTCGATGTAGTCGATGTCGCCGCCGTGCAGACCGGCATCGGCGAGCGCGCGCCGGATCACGTCCGCTTCGCCGCGCGCCGACGGCACGGTCTGGGCGGGCGCGCTGCGCCCCGCGTTGCCGATGGCGCCGCCGCGAATGACCGCGCGGATGCGGTCACCGTCGTCCAGCGCCGACGGCAAGGGCTTCAGCAGCACCAGTCCACCGCCTTCACCGCGCACGTAACCGTCGGCGCGCCGATCGAACGCACACGTGTGACCCGAGACCGAGACCGCGCCGAATTCGCGTTCCAGCATTCCGATTTCGTCGGCCAGGTTGAGGTGGACCCCGCCCGCGATGGCCAGCGCGGATTGGCCGGTGGACACGCTTTGGCAGCCGAGGTGCACCGCCACCAGAGAAGACGACTGCCCGGAATCGACGGTCATGCTGGGCCCGTGCAGTCCGAAGGCGTACGAGATGCGGTTGGCGATCATCGCCCGGCTGATCCCGGTGAAGGTGTGGTGGTCCAGGTTGTCGGCGACGTCGCGCAGCGTCAGCGCGGCGTAGTCGTCCGTCATCGCCCCGAGGAAGACCGAAACCGGTTCTCCCCGAAGTGTTTCCGGTACCAGGAAGGCGTCTTCGAGCAACTCCCAGGTCAGCTCCAGGGCGATGCGTTGCCGCGGATCCATCGCGCTCGCCTCTCGCGGCGACAGGTTGAAGAAGTCGGCGTCGAATTCGCCGGCGTCCCCGGTGAACCGGGTGGCCTCACGCCCGTCGCGGATCAGGCGCCAGAACGCGCCGGGTCCGGCCGCGGCCGGGAACCTGCATGCCAGCCCGATGATCGCTACGTCTGTCGAGGGCAAGGTCAGGGGCCGACTTCGTCGTCGAGAATCGCGAACAGCTGGCTCTCGGTGGCGGTGGCGATGTCGTCGTCGAACGCGTCCTCGTGGTGTTCGAGCAGCGGGGCCGGTGCCGGGCCGGTCGCCGTGGTCACCAGGCCTTCGAGCCGGCTGATGAGCTGCGCCTTGTCGCCGGGGCTCAGGTCGGGCTGGTTGAGCAGCGCTTGCAGCTCCCGGGCGATGTCGTTGAAGCGGGCCATCCGATCGGGCGGCGTGGCGGCCGTGGCCGTCGCGCCGGGGGCGCTGCCGGCCAGCTGGGTGCCGAGTTGTTCGGCGAGCGCGCCCGGGGTGGGGTGGTCGAAGATCAGCGTGGGCGAAAGGGTAAGGCCGGTAGCGATTTTCAGCCGGTTGCGCAGTTCGACGGCGGTCAGCGAATCGAACCCGAGGTCGCCGAACGCATCGTCGGCGTTGACGTCCGCGGAGCTGTGGCCCAGTACCGTGGCCGCGTTGCTGCAGACCAATTCCACCAATTCGCTGTGCCGCTGCTCTGCGGTCATGCCCTCCAGCCGCGCCCGCAGCCCCGTCAGGGACACCATGTCGGTGTGCTCCAGGACCCGGCGCGCCGGGCGGGTGGCCAACTGGCTCAGCAGCGGCGGCAGCGTGTCGCTGTGGTGCGCCAGCGCTGCCCGGTCCAGCCGGGTGCCCACCACCATCGGGTGTTCGGTCAGCAACGCGGCATCCAACAGCTCCAGCGCCTGCCGAGTGGACAATGCGGTCAGCCCGGCCCTGCTCATCCTGGCCTTGTCACGATCGCCGAGGTGCCGGGTCATCGTCGAGGTCTCTTCCCACATCCCCCAGGCCACCGAGAGTCCCGGCAGCCCGCGAGCGCGGCGATGCACCGCCAGCGCGTCGAGGAAGCTGTTGGCCGCCGCGTAGTTCCCCTGGCCCGGCGCACCCACGATGCCCGCCATCGACGAAAACGCCACGAAGGCCGACAGATTCAGCCCTTGGGTCAGCTCGTGCAGATGCCACGCCCCGTCGACCTTGGCCCGCAACACCGTGTCGATGCGCGCGGGTGTCAGTGACGCGATGACCGCGTCGTCGAGCACGCCCGCCGCGTGGAACACCGAGCGCAACGGATACTGCTCGGGCACCTGCGCCAACAACGCCGCGACGGCGTCCCGGTCGCCGACATCGCAGGCCGCCACGGACACCGATGCACCCTTTTCGCGCAATTCGGCGGCCAGCTCGGCCATGCCGTCGGCGCGTTCACCGGTGCGACTGACCAGCAGCACGTGCCGCACCCGGTGCCGCTCGACAAGATGCCGCGCCACCGCCGAACCCGCCATGCCGGTGCCGCCGGTGATCAGCGCGGTGCCGCCGGCCAGGCCGGCCGGCCCGTCCGGCATGGTGAGCACGACCTTGCCGATGTGGCGGGCCTGGCTGACAAACCGGTACGCGTCGCCGGCGCTGCGCGCGTCGAATGCCTTGACCGGCAACGGCGTCAGGACCCCGCCCGCGAAAAGCTCCATCAGCTCCGCCAACATCTCGGCGATGCGGTCAGGGCCGGCCTCCATGAGATCGAACGCGCGATACGTCACCCCGGGATGGGCCGCGCCGACGTCATCCGGGTCACGCAGATCGGTCTTGCCCATTTCAATGAAGCGGCCGCCGGCCCCCAGCAGCCGCAGCGACGCGTCGTTGAACTCCCCCGCCAGGGAATTGAGCACCACGTCCACGCCGCCGGCAAATTTCCGCTCGAACTCCAGGGTGCGGGAATCCGCGATGTGTGCCTCGTCGAATCCCATGGCGCGCAGGGTGTCCCACTTGCCGCGGCTGGCGGTCGCGAACACCTCCGCGCCCCAATGCCGGGCCAGCTGCACCGCGGCCATGCCCACACCGCCGGTGGCGGCGTGCACCAGTACCCGCTGCCCGGCGCGCAGACCGGCCAGCACCGACAGCCCGTAATAGGCCGTCAAGAACACCACCGGCACGGCCGCGGCCTGCGCCATCGACCAGCCCCGCGGCACCCGGGTCACCAACCGGCGATCGACGGCGGCCTCCGAGCCGGCGAGCCCGAAGATCCCCATCACCGAATCCCCGACGGCGACATCCGTCACGCCGGCGCCGAGCTCGGTGACGATTCCCGCGCCCTCGGCGCCCAGTTGCGCGGCACCGGGGTACATGCCCAGCGCCACCAGCACATCGCGGAAGTTCACCCCGGCGGCGGCGACGGTCACCCGCACCTGACCGGCCTCCAGTGCCGCCGGCGGGTACTCCTGCACCGCCAGGTCCTCAAGCGTCCCGGCATCGCCGGCGGCCAGCCGCCACACCGACGGCGGATCGGGCAGCCGCAGCAGCGGTCGCTGGTCGGCCGGCTTCAGCCGGGCGCTGTAGGCCACACCGTCGCGCACCACCAATTGCGGCTCGCCGCAACCGATCACCGTTGCGGCATCGAGCGTTCCGTCGGTATCGACCAACACCACGCGGCCGGGGTGCTCGGCCTGCGCCGAACGTGTCAACCCCCACACCGCGGCACCGGCCAGGTCCGCGACGCCCTCGCCCGCCAGCCCCACCGCCCCGCGGGTCAGCACCGCCAGGACCCCGGTCGCCTCACCCGTCAGCCAGGACTGCAACACACCCAGCGCCTCATGCGTCGCCCGGTAGACGGAGGTCACCGCACCCGAGTCGGCGGGCGGTGACTCCCAGACGGTGACGTTCGCGCCAACGTCGTTGCCGGGCAGAGAGACCGGTGACCACACCACGTCGAGCAGCTCACCGCTACCGGAGCGGGCCGCCACGGCCGCGGTCAGCTGATCGGCCGACACGGCGCGTGTCACCAGCTCGCGCACCGACAACACCGGCAGCCCGGAGGAGTCGGCCAGCTCGACCGATACGGCGCCGGCACCGACCGGCGCCAGCCTGACCCGGACCCGAGAAGCGCCGGCCGCGTTCAGACTCACTCCCTGCCACGAGAACGGTAAGACGGTCTCGGTCCGCTCGCCGGCCACACCCAGCGCATGCAGCGCCGCATCCAGGACAACCGGATGGATGCCGAACCCGCCGGTCGACACCCCGGCCTGTTGCGGGAGCTCCACCTCGGCGAACGTCTCAGTCCCCCTTCGCCATACGGCCCGCAGCCCACGAAAGGCCGGCCCGTACCCGTAGCCGCGGACCGCCAGGTCGTCGTACGCGCCGGTCACGTCCACCACCTCCGCACCCAGCGGCGGCCACACCGACAGGTCGGCGGCCGGTGCGGGCGCAGCGTCGCTCAACACGCCCTCGGCGTGCAACACCCAATCCGATTGTGCGGCACGCGAATACACCGCCACCGAGCGTGTTCCCGCGTCATCGGCTGCGGCCACCACGACCTGAACGTGCACCACCCCGGTCGCCGGTACCACCAGCGGCGCCGACAGCGTCAACTCCTCGATCACCGAGCAGCCGACCTCGTCGCCGGCCCGCAATGCCAGCTCGACGAAACCGGCTCCCGGAAACAGCACCGTGCCGGCCACCGTGTGGTCGGCCAGCCATGGTTGTGCGGCAACCGAAAGCCGGCCCGTCAACACCACACCGCCGGAATCGGGCCGGTCCACCACCGCGC
Source organism: Mycobacterium senriense (assembly GCF_019668465.1). Lineage (NCBI taxonomy): Bacteria > Bacillati > Actinomycetota > Actinomycetes > Mycobacteriales > Mycobacteriaceae > Mycobacterium > Mycobacterium senriense. Next base: position 4,951,933 of record NZ_AP024828.1, read on the forward strand.
CCAGCAATGCGTGCTCGGCCTCGGCCAGACCCAGGCTGGCGATGTTGGCCGAACCCACCGAATCGCTGGACAGCCAAAACCGCCGTCGCACAAAGGCATACGTGGGCAGGTCGACACGCCGCGCGGCGGGGTCGGCGAACGCCGCGGCCCACCGCACGTCGGCACCGGCCGTGAACAGCTGACCCGCCGCCCGCAGCAGCGAGTCCACTTCGGGGCGGCCCTTGACCATGGTCACCACCGAGGTCGGCCGGTCGGTCGTCAGGGATTGCTCCACCGCGGACGTCAGCGCCGCACCCGGACCCACCTCCAGGAACACATCGGCACCCAACGATTCGGCGAGCCGAACGCCGTCGACGAATCGCACCGGCTTGCGCACATGGTCGACCCAGTACCCGACGGACCCATAGTCGGGGCCGGCCAGTTGCCCGGTCAGGTTGGACACCAAAGCGATTCGCGGCTCGGCGGCCGACACGTCGGAGGCCACCGCCGCGAACTCCCCCATCATCGGCTCCATCAACGGCGAGTGAAACGCGTGCGAGACGGCCAGCCGGTGCGCCCTCGCGCCGCCCGTGGCCAGCCGGTCCGCGACCGCCGCCACCGCGGCCTGCTCACCGGAAAGCACCAGCGATCGCGGGCCGTTGACCGCCGCGATGCTCACGGCACCGTTCAGCAATCCAGCCACCTCGGCTTCGGTTGCGCTCACCGCGACCATCGCCCCGCCGGCGGGCAGCCCGGCCATCAGCCGGCCGCGCGCCGCCACCAGCCGCGCCGCGTCGGGCAGTGACACCGCCCCGGCCACGCACGCGGCGGCGATCTCGCCCACCGAATGACCGATCACCACATCCGGTGTCACACCGAAGGATTGCCACAGCGCGGCCAACGCGACCTCTACGACGAACAACGCCGGCTGGGCGAACTCGGTGCTCTGCAACAACTCCGGGTCCGAGCCCCACATCACCTCGCGCAACGGCAGCCGCGCGTGAGCGTCCACCGCCGCGACCGCCTCGTCGAAGGCGCGCGCGAACACGGGGAAACATTCATACAGCTCGGCACCCATCCCGAGGGACTGCGAGCCCTGGCCGGGAAAAACGAACACCCGCTTGCCCGCCGACCGGGTCCGGCCCACCAGCACGCCCGGGTCGGGCCGCCCGGACGCCAGTCCCGCCAACCCCGCCGTCAGGGCCTCGCGGTCGGCGCCCACCAGCACCGCGCGGTGCTCGAAGGCCGCGCGGGTAGTCGCCAGCGACCAGCCCACGTCCACCGTTCGCACACCCGCGTCGGCACTCAGCCGGTCCAGCAGCCGTTGAGCCTGGCCGGCCAACGCCTCGGGCGACCGGGCCGAAATCACCCACGGGATCACCGGATTCGACGGTCCCGCAACCGGTTCGGCTTCGTCGTCGAGTTGCGCGGGGGCCTGCTCGACGATCACGTGCGCGTTGGTGCCGCTGATCCCGAACGACGAGACGCCCGCCCGCCGTATCCCGCCGTGATCCGGCCACGGCTGCGGCTCGGTCAACAGCGACACCGCGCCGGCCGTCCAATCCACGTGCGGCGACGGGATATCCACGTGCAGCGTCTTGGGCATCACCCCGTGCCGGATCGCCTGCACCATCTTGATCACCCCGGCCACCCCCGCCGCGGCCGAGGTATGCCCGATGTTGGATTTGATCGACCCCAACCACAGCGGCCGGTCCGCGGGACGATCCTGCCCATAGGTCGCCAGCAGCGCCTGGGCCTCGATCGGGTCCCCGAGCACCGTCCCCGTCCCGTGGCCCTCGACCACATCCACGTCCGCGGCCGTCAGCCCGGCGTTCGCCAGCGCAGCCCGGATCACCCGCTGCTGCGACGGCCCATTGGGCGCGGTCAACCCGTTCGATACGCCGTCCTGATTCACCGCCGTGCCGCGCAGCACCGCCAGCACGGGATGCCCCAGGCGCCGCGCATCGACCAGCCGCTCCAGCACCAGGACGCCTGCGCCCTCCGACCACGAAGTCCCGTCCGCCGCGCCGGCGTACACCTTGCAGCGACCGTCGGGGGCCAGCGCGCGCTGGCGGCTGAACTCGACGAAGGCCGCGGGGGTGGCCATCACGGTCACCCCACCGGCCAGGGCCAGATCGCATTCTCCCGACCGCAGCGACTGCGCGGCCAGATGCATGGAGACCAGCGACGACGAACACGCGGTATCCACCGACACCGCGGGGCCTTCCAGGCCCAACACGTAGGACACCCGGCCCGAGGTCACGCTCAGCGTCGAGCCGGTGAGCCCGTAGCCCTCCAGTTCGCCTTTCACCTCGCCGCCATAGCCGGCGTGGATCACCCCGGCGAACACGCCGGTCGCCGAGCCGCGCAGCGCGAAGGGGTCGATGCCGGCCCGCTCCAACGCTTCCCAGCAGATCTCCAGCATCATCCGTTGCTGGGGGTCCATGGCCAGCGCCTCGCTGGGTCCGATGCCGAAGAATCCGGCGTCGAAGTCGCCGGCGTCCTGCAGGAAGCTCCCCTGCCGGGTGTACATCTTTCCCTTGCTGTCGGGGTCGGGGTCGTACAACCCGTCGACGTCCCAGCCGCGGTCGGCCGGGAAGTCCGACACCGTGTCGCGGCCTTCGATCACGAGCTGCCACAGGTCTTCCGGCGATTCGACGCCACCGGCATAGCGACACGCCATGCCCACCACGGCGACCGGCTCGGAGAGTTGACCCTCCAGTTCCGCGACACGCCGCCGGGTCCGCCTGAGATCCGCCGTGAGGCGTTTCAGGTAGTCGACGTGTTGCGAGGTGCCCGGCATCGTTGCTCCTTGCGGGGTGTCAGCGGCCGAGTTCTTCATCGAGGATCGCAAAGAGTTGGCTTTCGGTGGCGGCGTCGAGGTCATCGTCGAGGTGTTCGGCATCGGAAGGATCGCCCGGCGGGAGCGCGGCGAGCAGGTTGTGAATGCGGGCCCGCAGCAGGGATTTGTCGTCGGCATTCCAGGTGGGCGCCGCGAGCAGCGCCTGCAGTTCGCGGGTGATGTCGTTGAAGCGACCCATCAGGTTCGGCTGATCGTCTGCACCGCCGGTGCCGGCCAGTTGGGTGTCCAGGTGCGCGGCCAGCACGGTGGGTGTCGGATAGTCGAAGATCAGCGTCGGCGAAAGGGTAAGGCCCGTAGCATTTTTGAGCCGGTTACGCAGTTCGACGGCGGTCAGCGAATCGAACCCGAGCTCCTGGAACGCGCGGCCGGCGTCGATGTCCGCCGGATTGGCCACGCCCAGCACCAACGCCGCGTTGCCGCACACCAGGTCGACCAGTTCGCGCTGTCGCGCCTCCGGGGTCAGCCCGTGCAGGCGGGCCGACAGCCCGGTCGTCGACGCAGCGATGTCCGTGTCGACGATGACGCGCCGGGTCGGGCCGGCCACGAGTTCGCGCAGCAGTCCAGGCAGCGCGGCAATGTTGTCAGACAGGGCGGCCCGGTCCACGCGGGCGGCCACCAGCACCGAAGCGTCCACCAGCATCGCCGCGTCGAACGCCGCCAGCGCCGCAGCGGTGGACAGCGGCGCCAGCCCGATCCTGCTCATCCGGGCCTTGTCGCGATCCCCGAGGTGCGCCGTCATCGCCGAGGCCTGCTCCCACAGGCCCCACGCCAGCGACAGGCCGGGCAGTCCGTGGGCGCGCCGATAGGCGGCCAGCCCGTCGAGGAAACTGTTGGCCGCCGCGTAGTTGGCCTGACCCGGGGTTCCCACAATCCCGGCCATCGACGAAAACACCACGAACGCCGAGAGATCCAGGTGCCGGGTGAGCTCGTGCAGATTCCAGGCCCCGTCGACCTTGGCGCGCAGGACCGCGTCCACCCGATCCGGGGTCAGCGACGAGATCAGTCCGTCGTCGAGAATGCCCGCGGCGTGCACGATTCCGCGCAGCGGATACTGCGCCGGTATCTGGGCCAGCATCGCCGAGGCCGAGTCGGGGTCGGCGACATCACAGGCCACCACCGACACCTGCGCGCCGGCCCCCTGAAGCCCGGCCACCAGTTCGGATACCCCGGCGGCCTGGGCGCCGGTCCGGCTGACCAGCACCACGTGCGCCACCCGGTAACGGTCGACGAGGTGGCGGGCCAGCGCCGAACCGGCCATCCCGGTGCCACCGGTGATCACCACGCTGGCACCCGCCAGTCCCCCGCCGCAGCCGCTGAGCACCTCGCCGGGTCCCGACGGGACGGTCAGCGCGACCTTGCCGATGTGGCGGGCCTGGCTGACGTACCGATAGGCCGCCGACGCGCAGCGGACATCAAACGTCCTCAGCGGCAACGGTTTCACGACGCCGTCGGCCAACAGTCCCACGATCTCGGCCAGCATGGCCGCGGTACGGTCCGGGCCGGCCTCCATCAGATCGAACGCCCGATACACCGCACCCCGATACTCGTCGGCGATGACGTGCGGATCGCGCACATCGGTCTTGCCCATCTCGATGAATCGTCCGCCGGGCGCCAACAGCCGCAACGACGCGTCGGTGAACTCACCGGCCAGCGAGTTGAGCACGACGTCGAACCCGGCGCCGCAGGTCGCTATGAATTTCGCCTCGAACTCCGTCGTGCGCGAATCGCCGATGTGGTCGTCGTCGAATCCCATCGCGCGCAAGGTGTCCCACTTACCGCGGCTGGCGGTGACGAACACCTCGGCGCCCCAGTGCCGGGCCAGCTGAACCGCGGCCATGCCCACGCCGCCGGTGGCGGTGTGCACCAAGACGCGCTCGCCGGCGCGCAGCCCGCCCAGCACCGACAGCCCGTACAGCGCCGTCAGGAACACCACCGGCACACCCGCGGCCGCCACCGACGACAAGCCCGCCGGCACCGGTGTCACCACGCGCTGATCCACCACGGCCTCGGAACCGACGACCCCGAGCAACCCCATCACCGCGTCGCCGACGGCCAGCCCGGTCACGTCGGGTCCCACCTCGACGACCACGCCGGAGCCCTCGGCACCGAGCTGCCCGCCGCCGGGATACATCCCCAGGGCCACCAGGACATCGCGGAAGTTGACGCCGACCGCGGCCACCGCCACCCGCACCTGCCCGCCGGTCAATTCGGTTGGCGGGCACGGACTTACGACCAGGTCCTGCAACGTGCCCTCACCGCCGGCATCCAACCGCCAGCCGGCGGAAGGCAAGCCGACGGCGGAGCCCATGTGCACCGGCCGCAGCCGCGCCGCGTACGCCACGCCCTGGCGCACCACCACTTGCGGCTCGCCGCAGTCGATCACCGCGCCGGCGGCGACGGAGCCGTCGGAGTCGATCAGCACCATCCGGCCCGGGTACTCGGCCTGCGCCGAGCGCACCAGGCCCCACACCGCCGCGCCGGCCAGGTCCGAAACGTCTTCGCCGGCAAGGGCGACGGCCCCGCGGGTCTGCACGGCCAGCACGCCGGCGTCTTCGTCACGAAGCCACGCTTGCAGCGTCGCCAGAATCTCGGCGGCCGCGGCGTGCACCGCCTTCACCACGTCGCCGCCATGGTCGCCCAGCTCCCACACCGTGGCCTGGGCGCCGCCCGCGCCGGCGCCCAGTGCGATCGGCGACCACGTCACGTCGAGCAATCCCTCGGCGCGGGAGCGCTGCGCGGGAGCCGCCGTCAACTGCTCGGCCGAGACCGGGCGCATGGCCAACGACCGCACCGAGAGCACCGGAAGTCCCGCTCCGTCAGCCAGTTCCACCGACACCGACCCTGCGCCGGCCGGCGCGATCCGCACCCGCGCCCGCGAGGCACCCGAGGCGTGCAGCGACACCCCCTGCCACGAGAACGGCAACACGGTCTGGTCCTGGTCGGCGGCGACGCCGATCGCGTGCAGCGCCGCATCCAGGAGCACGGGATGCACTCCGAAACCGCCGTCCTGAGTTCCGGCGTCATCGGGCACGACGACCTCGGCGAAGAGCTCGTCCCCGCGCTGCCACATGGCCCGCAGTCCCCGGAAGGCGCTGCCGTAGTCGTAGCCCCGCTGCGCCAGCCGGACGTAGGCGTCAGTGACGTCCACCGCGCTCGCCCCGGCGGGCGGCCAGATCGAGAAGTCGGTGGCCGGTGTCACCGTGCCCGGCCGCAACAGCCCCTCGGCATGCAGCACCCACTCCGAATCCGGTTCGTCGCCGGCGGAATACACCGACAAGCGCCGCAGCCCCGACTCGTCGGGCGCGCCGACCACCAGCTGCACCTGCACGCCCCCGGCCGGGGGCAGCAGCAACGGAGCCGACAAGGTCAGCTCGTCGAGCACCGCGCAGCCGACCTCGTCGCCGGCGCGGATGGCCAGCTCGACGAACCCGGCCCCGGGAAACAGCACCGTCTCGCCCACCGCGTGATCGGCCAGCCACGGGTGGGCCGCCGTCGACAACCTGCCCGCCAAAACCACACCGCCGGAATCGGGCCGCGGCACCACCGCACCGAGCAACCCGTGCTCGGCGGCGGCCACGCCCAGGGCGGCGACGTCTTGCGACCCCGTCGACCCGCCTGGAAGCCAAAAGTGTTGCCGGACAAACCCGTACGTCGGCAGGTCGACGGCCCGGCCACCAAGGCCGGCCATCGCGGCGCGCCAGTCGACGGCCACACCCGCCACGTGGGCCTGGGCGACCGAGAGCCAGAAGCGGTCCACGCCGCCGTCCTCACGGCCCAGCGACGGGATGACGCACGCCCGCTCGCTGTCGGGCATCGTTTCCTCGATGGCAGTCATCAGCACGGGATGCGGGCTGGATTCGATGAACGTCTGATAGCCCGCATCGCACGCGCTGCGCACCGCCCGCTCGAATTGCACGGTCTGCCGGATGCTTTGGAACCAGTAGTCGGCGTTCAGCCCCGCGGTGTCCATCAGCTCACCGGTGACCGTGGAGAAGAAGGCGGCCGCCGACGGCCGGGGCGCGAGGCCGTGCAGCGCCTCGGCGAGGGACTCGCGAATCGCGTCCACCTGTGCCGAATGCGATGCGTAGTCGACGTCGATCTTGCGGGCCCGGATGTTGTCGGCGTCGCACCGCTGCATCAGTTCGGCCAGGGCGTCCACCTCGCCGGAGACCACCACCGCGGCAACACCATTGACGGTCGCGATGTTCAGCCGCTCACCCCACCCGGCGATCAGCTGCTCGGCGCGCGGCAGACTGCACGCCAGTGAGACCATGCCGCCCCGACCCGACAACTGCACCAGCAGCCGGCTGCGCAGGGCGACCACGCGGGCGGCGTCTTCCAGCGACAGCGCCCCCGCCACATAGGCCGCCGCGATCTCGCCCTGCGAATGGCCGATCACCGCATCGGGCAGCACGCCCACCGAGCGCCACAGTTCGGCCAGCGACACCATCACCGCCCACAGCGTCGGCTGCACCACGTCCACCCGGTCCAATCCGGGTGCGCCCGGGACGCCGCGGATCACGTCGATCAGCGACCAGTCGACGTATTCGGCGAGCGCCTTGTCGCAGCGCCGCAGGTGCTCGGCGAATACCCTTGTGCTGTCCAGCAATTGGGCGCCCATGCCAACCCATTGCGAGCCCTGGCCGGGAAACACGAACACCGTCTTGCCCACCGGCCGCGCACGCCCGACGACCAAACCTGCGCTCTGCTCGCCGGCCGCCAGCGCCGTCAGCCCGCGCAGCAGCTGCGCGCCGTCGGCGCCCACGATCACGGCGCGGTGCTCGAAGCGCGCCCGCGTCGCGATCAGCGACCAGCCTACGTCCAGCACCCGCACGCCGGGATCGGCCTTGACCCGGGCCAGCAGCCGCGCCGCCTGGTTCGCCAGCGCCTCACCCGAGCGGGCCGAGAGCACCCACGGCACCACCACGTCATCGCCTGGGCGGGTGGCGGTTTCGGGCTCCGGGGCGTATTGCTCCACGATGACGTGCGCGTTGGTGCCGCTGATGCCGAAGGACGAGACTCCCGCGCGGCGCGGCCGGTCCACCGCCGGCCAGGGCCGCTGCTCGGTCAGCAGCGACACCGCCCCGGCGGTCCAATCCACATGCGGCGTCGGCTCATCCACATGCAACGTCTTGGGCATCACCCCGTGGCGGATCGCCTGCACCATCTTGATCACTCCGCCGGCCCCCGCGGCGGCCGAGGTATGGCCCATGTTCGATTTGATCGAACCCAGCCACAGCGGCTGATCCGCCGGCCGGTCCTGCCCGTAGGTCGCCAGAACCGCTTGCGCCTCAATGGGATCCCCGAGCATGGTGCCCGTGCCGTGACCCTCGACCAGATCGACGTCGGCCGTGCCCAGGCGCGCGTTGGCCAGCGCCGCCCGGATCACCCGTTGCTGCGACGGCCCGTTGGGCGTCGCCAGGCCGTTGGAGGCGCCGTCCTGATTCACCGCGGACCCGCGTACCACCGCGAGCACCGGATGACCATGCCGCCGGGCATCGGCCAGCCGCTCCAGCACCAGCACTCCGACGCCTTCGGAGAACCCGGTGCCGTCGGCGGCACCCGCGTACGCCTTGCACCGGCCATCGGCGGCCAGCGCCCGCTGCCGGCTGAACTCGATGAACATCGCCGGTGTCGCCATCACGGTCACGCCGCCCGCCAGCGCCAGATCGCACTCGCCGGAACGCAACGACTGCGCCGCCAGGTGCAGCGCCACCAGCGACGACGAACACGCCGTGTCCACCGAGACGGCCGGGCCCTCGAACCCCAGCGAATAGGCCACCCGGCCCGAGGCGACGCTGAGCGTCGAACCGCGCAGGCCGTATCGCTCCAGGTGGCCCGGCACGCGTCCCTGACCCCCGTAGGAGCCGTGGAATATCCCGGCGAACACACCGGTCGCCGAGCCGCGCAGGGTGGCGGGGTCAATCCCGGCCCGCTCCAACGCCTCCCAGGACACCTCGAGCAGCAGGCGTTGTTGCGGGTCCATGGCCAGCGCCTCGCTGGGGGCGATCCCGAAGAACGCGGCATCGAAATCGCCGACATCCGAGAGAAACCCGCCGCAGCGGGCGTACGACTTGCCCGCGGCGTCGGGATCCGCGTCGAACAGACCGGTCAGGTTCCAGCCGCGGTCCGCGGGGAACTCCGAGACCACATCGCGCCCCTCAACCACCATCTGCCACAAAGCCTCTGGTGAATTCACGCCGCCCGGGTACCGGCAGGCCATGCCCACCACCGCCACCGGTTCGGTCGCGGCGGCCAGGTACTGGCGGTTCTCGCGCTTGAGCCGCTCGTTGTCTTTCAGCGACTGGCGAAGAGCCTTGATCAGCTCTTCGGTGTTGCCGTTCATCGAAGGCGGCCTCTCGTGTCACTCACAGCGATACCTCCGCGGTGGGTCCCTGCCACGCCAACCGGCGTCCCACCGCCACACACTCTTTAACGCCCAAAAAGCCGACGCCTTACGGTAGGAACGGAAGCGCGTGCGCGAAAATCAGTACCAACGCAGCAACACCAGTTCGGAACAGAATCCTGGACCCATCGCGAGCATCAGACCGGGGCTTCCGCTCGGCGGCGGCTTGGCCATGGTGTCGCGCAGCACGTGCAGCACCGACGCCGACGACAGGTTGCCGATCTCGCCGAGTGAACGCCAAGTGAGTTCGAGCGCCTCGGGCGGCAGGCTGAGCGCCGCGGTGATGGCCTCGATGACCTTGGGGCCGCCGGGGTGGCTCACGAAAGCACCGATGTCTGCCGTCGTCAGGCCGTGCGCGCCCAGGAACTCTGTGACATCCGCTTCGATGTACTGCTCGACGACGGCGGCGACGTCCTTGGACAGCACCAGCTCGAAGCCGGTGGCGCCGACGTCGAAGCCCATGGTGCGCAGCGAATCGGGGTACAGGTGGCTGCGCGAGTCGAGGATGGTCGGTCCGCCGGCGGCCAGTTGTTCGGCGCGCCGCTCGCCGACGGACACCACCGCCGCGGCCCCGTCGGCGAACAGGGCGCTGCCGACCATGCCGGCCAGCGACGGCTTGTATCCGGGATAGGTCAACGAGCACAGCTCGACGGAGAGCAGGGCGGCCACGGCGTCCGGTGCGCCGCGCAGGTAGTCGTGCACGCGGGCCATCCCCGCTGCGCCGGCCACGCAGCCAAGGCCGAACATCGGCACCCGTCGCACGTCGTCGCGAAGGCCGAGCTGCGCGGCGATCCTGGCGTCCACGGACGGCACGGTGAGACCGGTGACGGTGGTGGTGATGAGCACGTCGACGTCCCGGGGCTGCAGTCCCGCCTCGTCGAGCGCGCCGGACAGCGCGTCGCAGCCCAGCTTCACGGCATGCTCGGTAAAGATCCGGTTCGCCATGCCGAAATCGGTCAGCGCAGGGTACTGCTCTAGCGTTAGCACCAGATGACGGCTGTCGACTTTGGCGCTGGCATGCAGCTGCCGGACGATGTCCTCGTAGCCCTCGAACTCCGGGATGCTGACGAAGAAGTCGGTGAGCTCGCGCTGGGAGTATCGGTGCGGCGGTAGCGCACCGAAGACGCCGGCGACCACGCTCATTGTTCTCCCACCCCTTGGTGACGAGGACCCGGTCCGTAGCGTTCAACCGGATGCCTTTGAGCCCGAAGTCTAGTCTGCCTGCCACGGCCCGTCAGGGAAACCAACTTCATCTCAACCGTCGCCGCGCAGCTGGGTTTTGAGCCTATCGGCGCTGGCCAGGACGGTTTCGATCTGCTCGGCGACCCGAACCGGCGCGGTGCCACCGCGCGCGTCGCGCGAGGACACCGAGCCCTCGATCGTCAAAACGTAACGGACCTGTGGTGTGAGATCGGGGCTGATGGCGGCCAATTCGTCGTCGGTCAGCTCGTCGAGGCCGACGGCCCGCTGTTCGGCGGCGCGCACCGCGGCGCCGGCCGCCTCGTGCGCGGACCGGAACGGCACCCCCTGGCGCACCAGCCATTCGGCGATGTCGGTGGCCAGCGTGTAGCCGGCCGGGGCCAGCGCGGCCATCCGCTCGGTGTCGAAGGTCAGGCTGCCCACGAGCCCGGCCATCGCGGGCAGCACCAGCTCGAGCTGGGCCACCGAATCGAACACCGGTTCCTTGTCTTCCTGCAGGTCACGGTTGTAGGCGAGCGGCTGGGCCTTCAGCGTTGCCAGCAGGCCGGTCAGGTTCCCGATCAGCCGGCCGGACTTGCCGCGCGCCAGCTCGGCGATGTCGGGGTTCTTCTTCTGCGGCATGATCGAGCTGCCGGTCGACCACGAATCGTGCAGGGTGACGTAGCCGAATTCCGTCGAGCTCCACAGGATGACGTCCTCGGCTAGCCGGGACAGGTCGACCCCGATCATGGCGAACACGAAGGCGGCCTCCGCCGCAAAATCGCGGGATGCGGTCGCGTCGATGGAGTTGTCGGCCGCGGCGGCGAAACCGAGCTCCGCGGCGATCGCGTCGGGGTCCAGACCCAGCGACGAGCCGGCCAGCGCGCCCGACCCGTACGGGGACACCCCCGCGCGCCGGTCGAAGTCGACGATCCGGTCGACGTCACGCAGCAGCGGGTGCGCGTGCGCCAGCAGGTGATGGGCCAGCAGCACCGGCTGCGCGGACTGCATATGGGTCTTGCCCGGCATGATGGCGCTCGGATGGGCGGCGGCCTGAGCCGCCAGCGCGCCGACGACGTCCAACGCCCCCGCGGCGACCCGGCGCACCGCGTCGCGCAGCCACATCCGGAACAGGGTGGCCACCTGGTCGTTGCGCGACCGACCAGCCCGCAGCCGCCCGCCCAGATCGGGCCCGACCCGGTCGATCAGCCCGCGCTCCAGCGCCCCGTGCACGTCCTCATCGGTGACCAGTGGTGCGAAGCTGCCGTCGGCGACGTCCTCGGCGAGCTGATCCAAACCCGCGAGCAGCCCATCGCGCTGCTCCTCGTTCAGCAGGCCGGCCCGGAACAGGATCACGGTGTGGGCCCGCGAGGCGACGATGTCGTAGGGGGCCAGCACCCAGTCGAAATGGGTGGACTTGCTCAGCGCGGCCAGCGCATCCGACGGGCCGTCCGCGAATCGCCCGCCCCACAACGACCCCTCGCGAGTGCTCACGCTTCGGCCGGGCCCTCGTCGAAGGCCTGGTCCCGGCGGGACGCGATCTTCGACGACAGCCCGTGCACGTAGACGAAACCCTTGGCGGCCGACTGGTCGAAGCTGTCGCCCTCGTCGTAGGTGGCCAGGTTGAAGTCGTACAGGGATTCCGCGCTGCGCCGCCCGTTGACCGCAATGTGGCCGCCGTGCAACACCATTCGCACTTCACCCGTCACGTGCTCCTGGGTCTTGGTGACGAAGCTTTCCAGCGCGTCCTTGAGCGGCGAGTACCACAACCCGTCGTAAACCAGCTCGGCCCAGCGCTGATCGGTGTGCCGCTTGAACCGGCCCAATTCCCGCTCCAGCGTGACGTGTTCGAGCTCGGTGTGCGCGGTGATGAGCACCATGGCACCGGGCGCCTCATAGATCTCGCGGCTCTTGATGCCCACCAGCCGGTCCTCGACGACGTCGAGGCGGCCGACGCCCTGGGCCCCGGCGCGGGTGTTGAGTTCCTCGATGGCGCCCAGCACCGACACCCGCTTGCCGTCGATCGTCACCGGCACGCCGCGCTCGAACCCGACGATCACCTCGTCGGGCGTGCTCCAATTCAGCGTGGGGTCCTCGGTGTAGGCGTACACGTCCTTGGTGGGGGCGTTCCAAAGGTGTTCCAGGAAGCCGGTTTCCACCGCGCGGCCCCACACGTTCTGGTCGATGGAGAACGGGGAGCGTTTGGTCACGTTGATCGGGATGGCGTTTTCTTCGGCGAACGCGATCGCCTTCTCCCGCGTCCAGGCGTAATCGCGGACCGGCGCCAGCACCTCGAGATCGGGTGCCAGCGAACCGAATCCGACCTCGAACCGGACCTGGTCGTTGCCCTTGCCGGTGCAGCCGTGCGCGACGATGCCGCCGCCGTGTTCGCGCGCGGCCGCGACTAGGTGCTTGACGATCAGCGGCCGGCTGATCGCCGACACCAGCGGGTAGCGATCCATGTAGAGGGCGTTGGACAGGATGGTGGGCAGGCAGTAGCCTTCGGCGAACTCGTCGCGGGCGTCGACGACGACGGCTTCCACCGCGCCGCAGTCCAGGGCCCGCTGGCGAATGACCTCCATGTCTTCGCCGCCTTGACCGAGGTCGATCGCCACCGCTACGACCTCACGGCCGGTCTCCTTGCCGATCCAGCTGATGGCCACCGAGGTGTCCAGCCCGCCGGAATACGCCAGGATGACGCGTTCTGACATGAACCAATCTCCTTAGGTTGAAACGCTTACGTGAGTTTTTCCAGGGTGCTGGCCAGCTCGGCGCCGGTCATCGGCTCTCGAGCGGCCACGAAGACGGTGTCATCGCCGGCGATGGTGCCGACGACGTACGGTAGCGCCGCGCGGTCGATCGCGCTGGCCAGGTAGTCGGCGGCGCCGGGCGGGGTGCGCAGCACCGCCAGGTTGGCGCTGGCGTCGGCCGACACCAGCAGTTCGCTCAGCAGCCGGGACAGCCGCGCGGTGCCGCCGGACACCCCGCGCACCGGGTTGCCGTCCTCGGGAACCATGTAGACGCCGACGCCGCCGTCGGCGCCGCGCAGCTTGACCGCGCCCAGTTCTTCCAGGTCCCGCGACAGGGTGGCCTGGGTGACGTCGATGCCCTCGTCGGCCAGCAGCGCCGCCAGTTCGCTCTGGCTGCGCACCTCGGCCGACGACAGGATGGCCACGATGCGGGCCTGCCTGCCGGCCCGGGTGGTTTCGGGTGTGGCCTTGCTGCGAGTCATCGCGACCGCTCCAGCAGCCAGGCCAGCAGCGCTTTTTGGGCGTGCAACCGGTTTTCGGCCTCGTCCCAGACCACGCTGGCCGGCCCGTCCATCACCTCGTCGGTGATCTCGTCGCCGCGGTGAGCCGGAAGACAGTGCAGCACAATGGCTTCCCGGTCGGCCAGGGACAGCAGCCGGGCGTTGATCTGGTACGGCTGGAACGGGGTGAGGCGGTCCAGGCCGTCGTCCTCCTGCCCCATCGACGTCCAGGTGTCGGTGACCAGCACGTCGGCGCCCCGCGCGGCCGCGTCGGCGTCGGTGGTGACGGTGACCGAGGCGCCGGTGTCCTCGGCGCGCCGCCGGGCCGCGGCCACGAACGCCTCGTCCGGGGCGAATCCGTCGGGCGCGGCGACGGTGACGTGCAGGCCGGCCGTGACGCCACCGAGCATCAGCGAGTGGGCCATGTTGTTGGCGCCGTCACCGAAATAGGCCATGCGCAAACCGGTTAGCGATCCCTTGCGCTCGGCGATGGTTTGCAGATCGGCCAGCACCTGGCAGGGGTGGAACGCATCGGAGAGTGCGTTGACCACCGGCACCGTCGCGGCCGAGGCCATCGCGTCGAGGCGCTCCTGACCGAACGTGCGCCAGACGATGGCCTCGACGTAGCGCGACAGCACCCGCGCGGTGTCCTCCAGGGTTTCATCGCGCCCCAGCTGGGTGCTGCGGGCGTCGACGACGACGGCGTGCCCGCCGAGCTGGGCGATGCCCACCTCGAACGAGAACCGGGTGCGGGTGGAGTTCTTGTCGAACAGGACCGCGACGCCGCGCGGACCCTCCAGCGGGCGGGCGGTGAACGGATCCTTCTTCAATTCGGCGGCCAGCTGCAGCACCTCGGCCTGCTCGGCGGGCGACAGGTCGTCGTCGCGCAAGAAGTGGCGGATCATGCTGCGGCTCCTGCTGCTTCGTCGAGGATGCCCGGCAGCGCGGCGACGAAGCCGTCGACCTGGGCTTCGGTGATGATCAGCGGCGGCGCCAGCCGGACGACGTCGGGTGCGGCCGCGTTCACCAGGAATCCGGCCCGGCGCGCGGCCGCTTCGGCGTCCTTGGCGCGGGGCGCGGTGAGCGCCACCCCGCAGAGCAGCCCGCGGCCGCGCACGTGGCCGATCAACGGGTGGCCCAGCGCCTCGATGCCGTGGCGCAGCGACTTGCCCAGCACCTCGGCGTGCCGGACCAGGTTCTGCTCGGCCAGCACCCGCAGCACCGCGAGCGCCGCCGCCGCGCAGACGGGGTTGCCGCCGAAGGTGCTGCCGTGCAGGCCGGGTGTCATCAGGTCGGCGGCCGGCCCGACGGCCAGGCAGGCGCCGATGGGCAGCCCGCCGCCGAGCCCCTTGGCCAGTGTCACCACGTCGGGGGTGATGCCGTCGTGCTGGTGGGCGAAAAACGTTCCGGTGCGGCCCATCCCGGTCTGCACCTCGTCGAGCACCAGCAGCGCCCCGTGCCGCGCGGTGATGTCGCGGGCGGCGACCAGGTAACCCTCGGGCGGGACGACGACGCCGCTCTCCCCCATGATCGGCTCCAGGAACACGGCGGCGGTGGCGTCGTCGACCGCGGCGGCCAGGGCGTCGGCGTCGCCGTAGGGCACGTGCGTGACGTCGCCGGGCAGCGGCGCGAACGGCGCCTGCTTGCTCGGCTGCCCGGTCAGCGCCAGCGAGCCCATGGTCCGGCCGTGGAAAGCCTCTTGAGCGGCAACCAGTTTGGTGCGACCGGTGAGCCGCGACAGCTTGAACGCCACTTCGTTGGCCTCGGTGCCGGAGTTGCAGAAGAACACCCGCGCGTCGGTAGCGGATTCGTTGCCGGCGCCCAGCAGGGCCACGAGTTCTTCGGCCAGCGCGAGGCTCGGTTCGGTGGCATACAGGTTCGACGTGTGGCCCAGCGTCGACATCTGGTGGGTGACGGCCTCGACGATCGCGGGGTGGCGGTGGCCCAGGACGTTGACCGCGATGCCGCCGAGCAGGTCGAGATAGGCCTTGCCGTCCACGTCGGTGACCACGGCGCCCTCGCCGCTGGCCAAAGCCATCGGCGGGGTGCCGTAGTTGTTCATCATCACGGCTTCCCACCGCCGCTTGATGCGGTCGGTGTTGCTCTCAGCCAATGGTGACGCTCCTCTGCATCGTCGCCGTCACGCGCTCACCACCTTGGTGCCGGTGCCCTCGTCGGTGAAAAGCTCCACCAGCACGCAGTGTTCGACCCGCCCGTCGATGACGTGCGCGCTCGGCACGCCCGCGGTCACCGCCCGCAGACAGGCTTCGACCTTGGGAATCATGCCGGCCTCCAGCGTGGGTAGCAGTTGTGACAGTGTGGCGGTGTCGATTTCGCTGACCAGCGAACCGCGGTCCGGCCAGCTGGTGTATAGGCCTTCGACATCGGTGAGCATCAACAGCTTCTCGGCGTTCAGCGCCTCGGCCAGCGCCGCCGCGGCGGTGTCGGCGTTGATGTTGTGCACCACGCCCTCGGCATCCGGGGCCAGCGTCGACACCACCGGAATGCGCCGTGCGGCAATCAGATCCAGCACCGCGGCGGTGTTGACCATCTCGACGTCGCCCACCAGGCCGATGTCGGTGGCCACGCCGTCCACGGTGACGCTGCGCCGCACCGCGGTGAACAACTGGGCGTCCTCGCCGGTGATGCCGACGGCATACGGCCCGTGCGCGTTGATCAGGTTGACCAGCTCGCGGCCGACCTGGCCGAACAACACCATCCGCGCCACGTCGAGCACTTCCGGTGTGGTGACCCGGAATCCGCCCTTGAAGTCGCCGGCGATGCCGAGCCGGCGCAGCATCGCGGTGATCTGCGGGCCGCCGCCGTGCACGACGACGGGATGAACGCCGCAGTTACGCAGGAACGCCATGTCGGCGGCGAACGCATGGCGCAGCGTGTCGTCGGTCATGGCGTTGCCGCCGTACTTGATGACGACGATCTTGCCGTGCAGCTGCTTGAGCCAGGGCAGGGCTTCGGCGAGCACCTGCGCCTTGACCGCGGTGGGCAGCGCTTCGGTAGCGGAGCTCATGAGCTGTAGGCCGAATTCTCTTCTACGTAACCGTGCGACAGATCGGTGGTCCGGATGGTCACCCGGCCGTCGCCGAGCCCCAGATCGACGGTGATGTCGATGTCGGCTTCGGACAGATCCACCTCGCGCGCTCCCGGGACCCCCGCCCCGTCGGAGAAGACCGCAAAGCCGTTGAACGACACCGTGATCCGGTCGGGATCCAGGGCGATGGGCGCGATGCCGACCGCGGCGAGCACCCGGCCCCAGTTGGGGTCCGAGCCGAACACCGCGGTCTTGACCAGGGAGTCGCGGGCGATCGTCCGGGCGGCGATCAGGGCGTCGTCCTCGGTGGCCGCCCCCTGCACGGTGACGTTGACCCGCTTGGTGACGCCCTCGGCGTCGGCCTGTAGCTGGGCGCACAGGTCGTCGCAGACCCGCAGCACGGCCTCGTCGAGCTCGGCCTGGCTGGGCGCGACGCCGCTGGCCCCCGAGGCCAGCAGCAGCACCGTGTCGTTGGTCGAGCAGGCGCCGTCGATGTCGAGCCGGTCGAAGGTGCGCGCGCTGGCGTGACGCAGCGCGCAGTCCAGGGCGGCGGCATCCACGGCCGCGTCGGTGGTGAGCACGCAGAGCATCGTCGCCAGCGACGGGGCCAGCATGCCGGCGCCCTTGGCCATTCCGCCGACCGTCCAGTTGCCCGGATGGTGCAGCGCAACCTGTTTGGGCACGGTGTCGGTGGTCATGATCGCCTGGGCCGCCTCGTCGCCGCCGGACAGGCCGCCGGCCATGTCCTGCACGATCGTGCGCACCCCGGCGAGCACCTTGTCCATCGGCAACCGGTCACCGATCAAGCCGGTCGAGCACACCGCGACCTCGATGGCGCCGGTCTCGGTCCCCCAGTCCGACAGCGCGGCCGCGACGGCCTCGGCGGTGGCGTGGGTGTCGGCGAATCCGGCGGGTCCGGTGCAGGCGTTGGCGCCGCCGGAGTTGAGGATCACCGCGCGCAGCGCACCGGTGCTCAGCACCTGCTGGCTCCACAGCACCGGCGCGGCCTTGACCTTGTTGCGGGTGAACACCCCGGCCGCCGCGTAGTCGGGTCCCTCGTTGAAGACCAGGGCCAGGTCGCGATTGCCGGACGCCTTGATACCGGCGGCGATGCCGGCGGCCCGGAACCCGGCCGGCGCGGTGACGCCCTGTTCGCGCAGCAACCGCGCATGCGCAGCCGTGGATGTCACGGCGCCACCCCGATCACCGAAAGGCCTTCCGTCTCCGGCCAACCCAGCGCCAGGTTCATCGACTGCACGGCGGCGCCGGCCGTCCCCTTGACCAGGTTGTCGATCGCTGCGATCGCGACGAATGTCTGAGCCGCCTCATCCACCGCGACGGCGATGTGCGCCGCGTTGCTGCCGATCACCGCCCCGGTGCGCGGCAACTGCCCCTCGGGCATCAGGTAGATGAAAGGTTCTGCGTGGTAGGCCTTTTCGTAGGCTTCCCGCAGCCGCGCCAGCGGCGCGCGGGTGCGTGCGGTGCAGGTCGCCAGGATGCCGCGCGACGTCGGGATGAGCACCGGGGTGAACGACACGGTGACGTCGCGGCCGGTGACGGCGCCCAGACCCTGGGCGATCTCGGGGGTGTGGCGGTGCGCGCCGGCGATGTTGTAGGCCCGCGCCGAGCCGATGACCTCCGCACCCAGCAGGTCGGTTTTGGCGGCGCGGCCGGCCCCGGAGGTGCCGCTGACGGCGACCACGGTGACGGCGGGTTCGATCAGGTCCTCGGCCACCGCGGGCAGCAACGCCAGCAGCGCCGCGGTCGGGTAGCAGCCCGGAACCGCGATCCGCCGGGCGCCGCGCAACGGCTCGCGCGCGCCGGGCAGCTCCGGCAGCCCGTACGGCCAGCTGCCGGCGTGCGGCGATCCGTAGAACCGCTCCCACGCCCCCGCGTCGGTGAGCCGGAAGTCGGCGCCGCAGTCGATGATCAACGTGTCGGGCCCGAGCTGTTCGGCCAGGGCGGCCGAATGACCGTGCGGCAGGGCCAGGAACACCACGTCGTGGCCGGCCAGCACGTCGAGCTCGGTCGGCTCGACCACCCGCTGGGCCAGCGGTGTCAGGTGCGGGTGGTGCTCACCGAGCGTGCTGCCGGCGCTGGCGGCCGCGGTCACCGCGCCGATCGTCAGGCGCCCGTGCGCGTAGGCCGGGTGCCCGAGCAGCAAGCGCAGGATTTCACCGCCCGCGTAGCCGCTGGCACCGGCAACCGCCACCTTCAGTCCGTCGGCCATTCCGCCGATTCTGCATGGTTATGCAGTGGTTTGCAAATCCATTCCACTAGGCGCGGAGCTCCGCGCCGACCGCCTCTGCGGCGCGGCGGACCGCGGCATCGCGGGCCGCCGTGGCGTCGTCCTCGGTGAGGGTGCGATCGGGCGCGCGGAACCGCAGCGCGAACGTCAGCGACTTGCGGTCCTCGCCGATCTGCGGGCCGGAGAACACGTCGAACAGTTGCAGGTCTTCGAGCAGCTCCCCCGCGCCCTCGCGGACGGCGTCGGCCACCGCCTGGGCCGGCACGTGCGCAGGCACCACCAGGCTGAGGTCCTGGAAGACGGCCGGGAACGGCGACACCCGGGGCGCGGGCAGCGCCGCGGTGATGGGCATCGCATCCAGGTTCAGCTCGAGGGCGCAGGTGCCCTTGGGCAGCCCGGAGCGCTCGATCACCGCGGGATGCAGCTGGCCCGCGTAACCCACCGGGGTCTCCCCGACGAGCACTTCGGCACACCGACCCGGATGCCACGGCAGCTGCTGCGCCGCGCGCAACCGCACGTCGATTCCGCTCGCGCGGGCGATGATGCGGACCGCCTCGAACGCGTCGGCGGCCTCGGCCCGGCGGCCGGGGCCCCAGGGTCCGCGGCGCTCGCGCAGGCCGGTCAGCACCGCCGCGACGTGCTGCGGCTGACGCGGCAACGACGCGTCGAGCTCGGCGATCTCGATTTCGGTGGGCCGGCGGTCGACGGGGATGAGGTCCACCGCGCGAGTGTTCGCCGTCGGCTGGACCACCTGCGCCAAGGCGTACAGCGACACGTCGACCAGGCCGCGAGAGACGTTGCGCACCAACGCTTCCAGCAATGCGGGCAGCAGCGTGGTGGCCAGGTGCGGGCGGTCGGCCTCCAGCGGGTTGAGCACGTCGGTGGTGGTGCGCCGCGGGTCATCGGCCGGCAGGCCCCACAGGTCGAACACGTCCGCGGGCAAAAACGGCGTCGGCAGGATCTCCACATAGCCGGACTGGGCCAGGGACTTGCCGATGGCGCGGCGGCGCTTCTGCACGTCGGACAGACCCCTGCCGGCCGGCGCCGGCGGCAGCACCGACGGGATGACCTCCAGCCCCTCCAGGCGCAGCACCTCCTCGACGAGGTCGGCGGGCTGCACGAGGTCGGGCCGCCAGCTGGGTGGGGTGACCGTCAACGTGTCGCCCCGCTCGGCCACGTCGGCGCCGATCTGGGCGAGCCGCTTGGCGGTCGTGCCCGCGGCGTAGGGCACCCCGGCGACGCGATCCGGCAGGTCGGCGGCGATCTCGATGGGCGGGAGCGACCAGTCGTCGCGCGGTGGCTCACCGCGCCAATCGGTCAGGCCGTCGGAGACCACTCCGCCCGCGATGTCGGCGAGCAGCGTGGCGCACCGGTCCAGCGCGGCCACCGAGATGGCCGGATCCACGCCCCGCTCGTAGCGGCGGGCGGCTTCGCTGGGCAGGTGCAGCCTGCGCTGGGTGCGCGAGACGGCGGCGGGATCCCAGACGGCGGCCTCGAGCAGCACGTCGGTCGAATCGGCGCGCACCTCGGTGCTTGCAGCGCCCATCACGCCGCCGATCGCGGTGGTCGCCGTGTCGTCGACGATGAGGACGTCGCCGGGCTCGAGTTTGCGCTCGATGTCGTCGAGGGTCACCACGGTCTCGCCGGGCCGGGCGAACCGCACGCCGAAGCTTCCATTGATCCGCTTGCGGTCGTGGGCGTGCATGGGGTGACCGAGCTCGAGCATCACGTAGTTCGTCACGTCGACCGCCGGGGAGGCCGCGCGGATGCCGGACAACAGCAGCCGGCGCTGCAGCCACCACGGCGACACGGCCGCGGGGTCGATGCCGGTGACCGGGCGCAGCGCGAAGCGCCGCACGCCGGTGCCGGGCTGCACGGTCAGCGGCCAGGCCTCGCCGTTGACCGGCAGCGGCTTGATCACCTGGCTGCCGGCCGGGTCGACGAAGTTCAGGTCGTAGGCGCAGGCGATCTCGCGGGCCAGGCCGCGCAACGACATGCAGTAGCCGCGGTCGGGCGTGATCGCCAGGTGGAAGATCACGTCGTCCAGACCCAGCACCGCGGCGCCGTCGGCGCCCGGGTCGGCGGTGCCCGGCGGCAGCACCAGGATCCCGGAATGGTCGGCGCCCAAACCGAGTTCCGCCGCCGAGCAGATCATGCCGTCGGAGTTGCGCCCGTAGGTCTTGCGGGCGGCGATCTGGAAGTCGCCCGGCAGGGTGGTGCCGGGCAGCGCCGCCACGATCAGGTCACCCACGGCGAAGTTGGTTGCACCGCAGACGATCTCACGGTCTTTGCCCTCGCCGACGTCGACGTGGCAGAACCGGATCGGCTTTTTGAAACCGGTGAGTTCTTCGATGGCGGTGACCCGGCCCACGGTCAGGGGTCCCTCGACCGGCCCGAGGGTGGCCACCTCTTCGACCTCGTGGCCGATGCGCACCAGCGCCTGCTCGAGCTCGGCCGGGGCGACGTCCCAGTCCGGCGCGCCGGCCGCCACGATCTCACGTAGCCAGCTGTACGGAACGCGCATCAGGCACCCACCCCGAACGGCAGCGAGAACCGGACGTCGCCCTCGACCATGTCACGCATGTCCGGAATCCCGTTGCGGAACTGCAGCGTTCGTTCCAGGCCCATGCCGAAGGCGAAGCCGGAGTAGACATCCGGGTCAATCCCCGCGGCGCGCAACACGTTTGGGTGCACCATCCCGCAGCCGCCCCATTCCACCCAGCCGGCGCCGCCCTTCTTGCCGACGAACCAGACGTCGACCTCGGCGGAGGGCTCGGTGAACGGGAAGAAATGCGGCCGTATCCGGGTGCGGGCCTCGGGGCCGAACTCGGCGCGCGCGAACGCGTCCAGCGTCCCGCGCAGGTGCGCCATCGTCAGGCCGCGGTCCACCGCCAGGCCCTCGACCTGATGAAACACCGGCGTGTGGGTGGCGTCGAGTTCGTCGGTGCGAAACGTGCGGCCGATCGAGACGATGTAGACGGGCAGCTCGCGGGCGAGCAGGGTGCGCACCTGCACCGGTGAGGTGTGGGTGCGCAGCAGCTGCCGGGAACCGTCGGGCGCGATGTAGAAGGTGTCCTGCTCGCTGCGGGCGGGGTGATCGGCCGGGAAGTTGAGCGCGTCGAAGTTGAACTGCTCGGACTCCACCTCGGGGCCGTCGGCCAGTTCCCAACCCATGGCGATGAAGGTGTCGGCGATGTGTTCGGCCAGGATCGTGATCGGGTGCCGGGCGCCGATCGGCTGCCGGGTCGACGGCAGCGTGACGTCGATGCCTTCGGCGACCAGCACCGCGGCGTCGCGTTCGGCGCGCAGGACCGCCAGCCGGTCGTCGTAGGCCTGCTGGGCATCGGCCCGCGCGGCGTTCACCCGCTTGCCGGCGTCGGCCCGCTCGTCCTTGGGGACGCCGCCCAGCGCCTGGCGCGCCAGGGCCAGCGGTGAGCGGTCACCGAGGTGCTCGGTCTTGACGCGCGCCAGGGTGTCGAGGTCGCCGGCGCGCAGGAAGGCCTCCCGGGCGGCGCTGACCGCTCGGGCCAGGGCTTCCGGCGACAGGTCGACGGGTTGATCACCCACGCGGCGACACTCTCCTTGCTTCAAGGTTGGCTGCACATTGCCCAGCGGCAAGTGCTGATCATAGTGATTCGGCGCGTGGCGCCCGGCGGGCGTGGCAGATGAGCGGCCCGTGGCCGCGGGGCGCAGCGGCAGTCGCGAAGTGGCTTAGCCGGCGACGGCCGGCTGCGGAACGGCCAGCACATCGTCACCGTCGAGCGGCAGGTCCGGCAGGCCGCGACCGCCGGCGAACTTCGCCAGCTTGTAGGCGACGAAGGCACCCAGGAGGCCGAACACCGGTGTCGCCGCCATGGTCCCCCAGTGGTGGGCCAGCATCAGGAAGCCGAAGCCCGAGGACGCCGCCAGCATCAGGTACCGCGCCGGCGTCCAGTGGATCGGCTGCCGGAACCGGGCGGAGACCATCACGCCCAGGATCACCGCGACGGTGTGGCCGGCGTCGGTGAAGTCGCCGCCGATGATCGCCGAAGCGATGCCGGCTGCCACCCACCAGCCGACCCAGGCGGCCCGCCAGCGCGACGGGATCACGGCCGTCATCGCGCCGAGAACCGCCAGCGCGCCGTAGCTCATGCCGACGTCGCTGGCCCGGGTGATGGACATGGGCAGCCAGCCGAACTCGACCGACGCGGCCAGGGCAGCGGCCACCAACAGCGTCGCGCCGATGTGGCCGACCAGGAAGGCGACCATCAGCCGGATGGTGCGCAGATGCAGCTCGGCCAGCGCCAGCAGGCAGGTCAGGAAGGGCAGCCAGAAGTAGAGCGGGCCGGCGTCGACCACCAGCGCGCTGCCCAGCAGAGTGCCCAGGTGGCCGTGGGCGAGGTTGTGCACGTTCGTGCTGGCGCGCTGAACGATGACGTCATGCGCGTGCGGGCCCAGGGCCAGGATGGAGCAACTGATGGCAAGCAGCACCGCGGCATACCCCACGGTGAATTGGACCCGGGCGAGCCGGGACACGATGCCCCCTAACATTGGCACCCATTATGGCTGCGGTTTCGTCTCGGCTGTGTCATCAGAGCCTGACAACTCCTTAAGAGTCTTGAGGCGATATATCGCCAAATCGTCGGGGATGCCGGCGGGCTTCGCCCCGAAAACCGGCTTCCTCGTGCGTTTGGCCTCGACGCCCAACGCGTCCAACTCGCTTTGCGGTATGAGATCTAACGTTGAACTCGACACCATGATTCCACCCTTGGTGGCTCTTTCCATAACCCGTGCGGCGATATTCACATCGACACCGAGCCAGTCCGCCGCCAGCCGCTGCGGTCGCCCGGTGTGAATCCCGACCCGCATCCGGGGCGTATGACCCGCCACCTCGACCGATTTCAGCGCCTCCTTGGCGGCCAGCACGGCCCGCACGGCGACGGTCGGATCGCCGAATACGGCCATCAGGCCGTCGCCCATCCGTTTGACGATGTGCCCGCCGGCGTCGAGCAGGGGTGGCTCGAGCGCCCGCGCCACCTGGCGCAGCAGCGCCAGCGCCGCGTCGTCACCGGCCTCCAGCGACCACGTCGAGAAGCCGACGAGATCGGTGAAGACCAGCGTCACCTCCGCGTTGGCCGGCCGCCGGGACACCCCCTCGGTCAGCGCCTGCCACACCTGCAGCACCCCGAGGCTGACCTCGCGTGACACCGCGTCGCGATCCCCCAGCAACCGGTCGGCCGCGCGCGCCGCGGCACGCGGACCGCCGTCGCCCGCCGTGGACAGCGGATCGCCGAACTCGGGGTCGCCGGGCAGCAGCTTGCGCGCGCGCCGGATCAACGCAACCGCCCCGGGGCTTCGGTTGCGGCTGTGCAGCCAGTGAGTCGCGCTGTGCAGTGGAGAGCGTTGCGTCGGGGATTGCGCCTCGGTCTCTTCGCGCTCACCCGGGTCCAGATCGCGACGCGCGAGTTCCACCTGGCCAGGTTATTTGTTTTCGTTCCAGGCAGGCAACGACAGTCCGAGACGGTTCTGCCGAATGTGTCACATCTCGCACCGAAACACCTGATCACGGTGGCGCCACACCGATGTGGAAGCTCGATAACACCCTCGCCGACACATCGCCGAAGTCGTAGACAACACGCGTTGTCAAAGTTATCGTAAGCGCAATCGGAGCAGGAGGCCCGCGATGACTGGCACTGTGAACGCTTGCGGGAGCGAATCCGCGGACCCGCTCGGACCAGATTCCCTGACCTGGAAGTATTTTGGCGATCTGCGCACCGGAATGATGGGTGTCTGGATCGGCGCGATCCAGAACATGTACCCCGAACTCGGGGCGGCCGTCGAGGAGCATTCGATCCTGCTGCGGGAGCCGCTGCAGCGGGTGGCCCGGTCGGTCTACCCGATCATGGGCGTGGTCTACGACGGCGACCGGGCATTGCAGACCGGCCGACAGATCACCAGCTACCACCACACCATCAAGGGCACCGACGCCGCCGGGCGGCGCTATCACGCGCTCAACCCGGAGACCTTCTACTGGGCGCACGCCACGTTTTTCATGTTGATCGTCAAGGTGGCCGAGTACTTCTGCGGCGGCCTGACCGAGGCCGAGAAGCGGCAGCTGTTCGCCGAGCACGTGCAGTGGTACCGGATGTACGGGATGAGCATGCGGCCGGTGCCCGACACGTGGGAGGACTTCCAGGAGTACTGGGAGCGCACCGGCCGAGACACCCTGGAAATCAACCGGGCGACGCTCGACATCTTCCAGATGCGGATCCCGAAGCCGAAGTTCGTCTTGATGCCGACCCCCGTCTGGGACCAGATCTTCAGGCCGCTGGTCGCCGGCCAGCGCTGGATCGCGGCGGGACTTTTCGAGCCCTCGGTGCGCGAGAAGGCCGGAATGCGTTGGACGCCGGGCGACGAGGTATTGCTGCGGTTGTTCGGCAAGCTCGTCGAACTGGCGTTCGTGGCGGTGCCCGACGAGATCCGGCTGCATCCCCGCGCGCTGGCCGCCTACCGCCGCGCCGAGGGTCGGCTGCCCAGCGACGCGCCGCTGGTCGAAGCCCCGCCGTTCGTGGCGCCGCCGCGGGACCGCCGCGGGCTGCCGATGCATTACTTTCCGCCGCCGCCCAAGTCGCCGTTGGACCCCGCGCTGCAGCCCGCCCGGGCCCTGATGGAACGCGCCGGATCCCTGGTGCACACCACGCTGTCGCTGGCCGGCCTGCGGGCGGGCCGCGGTCGGCCGAAGCGGCCGGCTACGGCCGCGTAGGCAGGCTCAGCGCCCGCGCGCTCTGATACAGACAGATGGCCGCGGCCGACGCCACGTTGAGACTCTCCGCGCCGCCGGCCATGGGGATGCGCATGCGGTGGTCGGCCGCCGCCGCGATTTCGGTTGGCAGACCGTGTGATTCGGGGCCGAATAGCCACGCCGTCGGTGCGCCGAGCAGGTCGCTGGCCTGGTCGAGCCGCGTCTCGCCGTCCACGGTGGTGGCGAGCAGCTGCAGGCCCGCGGCGCGCAACGCGTCGAGCGCGGCGGCCGTGTCGGGCGCGACCGCGACCGGAACCGAGAAGATGCTGCCGGCCGACGCGCGCAGGCACTTGCCGTTGTACGGATCGACGCTGTGGCCGCCGATGATCACGCCGGCCGCGCCCAGCGCGTCGGCGAGGCGGATGAGGGTGCCCGCGTTGCCCGGCTCGCTGATCCCGACGGCGACCGCGACCAGCGCGGGCGCGCCGGCCAGCACGTCCCGCAGCTGGGTCTGCGGCGTTTCGCACACGGCGACCAGTCCGGCCGGGGTGACGGTGTCGGACAGCGCTTTCGCCGCGCGCTCGGTGACCGAATGCACCGGGCATCCCGCGGATGCCAAGGTCGCCAGCAGCGACGCATGACGCTGCTGGGCGACCTCGGTGACGAAGACGTCGCGAACCAGGCCGCGGCGGGCGGCGGCCTCCACGAGGTTGGGGCCTTCGGCGAGGAATCGGGCCGCCCGCCGGCGGCCGACGTGGCGGTGCAACTTGACCGCCGCAACCACCCTGGCCGAACGTTCGGTCAGCACCTGGCCGGTCCGCACCGTCTCTGGTTAGGCCGCTTCTCCGGAATCCGAGGGAGCGTTGACGTCCTCGGGCAGTGCCGCCCGCGCGATGTCGACCAGCGCCGTGAAGGCGGCCGGGTCGGCGATCGCGATGTCGGACAGGTTCTTACGGTCCACTTCCACGCCGGCGGCCTTGAGACCCTGGATCAGCCGGTTGTAGGTGATGTCGTTGGCGCGCGCCGCCGCGTTGATCCGGGAGATCCACAGCTTGCGGAACTCGCCCTTGCGCGCACGACGGTCGCGGTAGGCGTAGTTCAGCGAATGAAGTTGCTGCTCTTTGGCCTTGCGGTAGAGCCGGGATCGCTGGCCGCGATAGCCCTTCGAGGCCTTCAGGATGCTGCGCCTCTTCTTGTGGGCGTTGACCGCCCGCTTCACGCGTGCCATTGGATGTTCCTACTCTCGTTCAAAATTAGTTGGTCGGGTCGCCGTGCCAGCTCGCGATGCGGGTCTGGCCGGCGTGGTGGTCAGCCGTTCAGCAGGCTGTTAACGCGCTTGGTGTCGTTGGCCGACACGGTGATTCGGCCGTCCAGGCGGCGGGTCCGCTTCGAGGGCTTGTGCTCGAGCAGGTGCCGGCGGTTGGCCTGCTGGCGGACGATCTTGCCGGTTCCGGTGCGCCGGAACCGCTTTGACGCTCCGCTGTGGGTCTTGGCTTTGGGCATTTTTCCTCTGTTCTATGAAGTGCTCGAGCGCTCGAGCACTTGCTGCTGTCTAGCGGTCAGTTCGACGAAGGTTCGGCTTCGGCGGGCGCATCGTCCGATGCCGCCCCGCCCCCGGGTCCTTCCGGATGCCGCGCCTTGGCGCGAGTCTTCGCGCCGCGATGCGGAGCCAGCACCATCGTCATGTTGCGGCCGTCCTGCTTGGCGGACGTCTCGACGAAGCCGTACTCGGCGACGTCCGCACCCAGGCGCTGGAGCAACCGATAGCCCAGCTCGGGCCGCGACTGCTCGCGTCCGCGGAACATGATGGTGACCTTCACCTTCGATCCCGCTTCCAGGAAGCGGATGACGTGACCCTTTTTGGTCTCGTAGTCGTGATCGTCGATCTTCGGTCGCAGCTTTTGCTCTTTGACGACGGTCTGCTGCTGGTTCCGGCGGGATTCGCGCGCCTTTTGCGCCGCTTCGTATTTGAACTTGCCGTAGTCCATGATCTTGCAGACCGGCGGCCTGGCGTTCGGGGCAACTTCGACAAGGTCGAGATCGGCGTCCGCAGCGACGCGCAGTGCGTCTTCGATGCGCACTATGCCTACCTGCTCTCCCCCTGGGCCGATCAATCGGACTTCAGGTACGCGAATGCGCTCGTTGACGCGGGTCTCAGTGCTGATGGGGCCTCCCTTGTTGGGCTTCTATATGTCGTGCGGTGACGACCGGTCGGGTCGGTCCGGGAAGCAGCGGCGGAGACACCACACCACTAGCAAAAAAGCCCTGCACAAGCAGGGCCCAATGCCGACCGATCGCGGCTGGAAACTAGTCGAGCCGCCCGCGTTGCCCGCGGAACAGGCATCCGCGATGCCTGTGACCGGACCGCTGAACCTTGGAAGATCCGCTCAGGGATTTCGTCGGCGCGCGGTGGGAGTGGGACTCCACTTAACTGTTCCTGGCATTCGCCGGGATGGTCGCAGCCGCCAGTTTAGCAGCCTTGAGGTGGCTTTTAGCACTTCGACCGGGCGACCGCGCTGCAACGGGGGTCAACGCGGCCCGAAAAGCGGTCCCAAACTCGTGCCCGCCACACTTAGCGCTTCAACAAGCTTTTCACGGATTGAGGGCATATCCTCGCGGTCTGTGACACTCGCATCTCCTCGATCGGGGCCGCGATTGGGGCCCGACGGCCGGTCGAACTCGCGGTACCGCTGGGTGCCGGCGGCGGCCGGATGGACCGTTGGCGTCATCGCCACCGTATCGCTGCTCGGAAGCGTGTCCCCGCTGATCAGGTACCTGATCAAGGTCCCCCGCGAGTTCATCAACAACTATCTGTTCAACTTTCCGGACACCAGCATCGCGTGGTCGTTCATCCTGGCCCTGCTGGCCGCGGCGCTGACCGCCCGCAAGCGCATCGCCTGGCTGCTGTTGCTGGCCAACATGATCCTGGCCGCCGCGCTGAACGCCGCCGACATCGCCGCGGGCGACAACACCGCCGCCGAGATCTTCGGCGAAAACCTCGGGTTCGCCGTACACATCGTGGCGATCGTCCTGTTGGTGCTGGCCTACCGGGAGTTCTGGGCCAAGGTGCGCAGGGGCGCGCTGGTCAAGGCGGCCGCGGTGCTGGTCGCGGGCGACGTGGTCGGGATCCTGGTGTCCTGGGGTCTGGTCGAGTTGTTCCCGGGAACGCTGGCGCGCCCGGACCGCCTGCCGTATGTGGCCAACCGGGTGGTCGGGTTCGCCTTGGCGGACCCGGACCTGTTCACCGGCCGGCCGCACGTGTTCCTCAACGCGATCTTCGGGTTGTTCGGTGCGCTGGCGCTGATCCTGGCGACGATCGTGCTCTTCCAGTCCCAGCGCGCGGAGAACGCGCTGACCGGCGAGGACGAATCGGCGATCCGCGGGCTGCTCGAGCTGTACG
The DNA here is from genome assembly GCF_019668465.1 of Mycobacterium senriense. Lineage (NCBI taxonomy): Bacteria > Bacillati > Actinomycetota > Actinomycetes > Mycobacteriales > Mycobacteriaceae > Mycobacterium > Mycobacterium senriense. The sequence goes on from NZ_AP024828.1 coordinate 4,981,028, forward strand.
GCAAGAACGACTCGCTGGGTTACTTCGCCACCCGCCGCGACAAGTCGGTGGTGTTCGCTCAGAGCGGGCGCGCCGCCATCACCTACCGGGTCGAGATCGGCGTGTGCCTGGCCAGCGGCGACCCGATCGGTGATCCTCGGGCCTGGGGCCAGGCCGTCGACGCCTGGCTGAGTCTGTGCCAGACCTACGGCTGGGCGCCCGGCGTGATGGGCGCCAGCACCCAGGGCGCGCGGGCGTACCGCGAAAGCGGCCTTAACGCGCTCGAGCTCGGCGACGAGGCCATCCTGCGGACTTCCGATTTCAAGCTGTCCGGCCCCGACATGCGCGGGGTCCGTCAGGCCGTGACCCGGGCCCGCCGGGCGGGGCTGACCGTGCGGATCCGGCGCCACCGCGACATCGCCGCCGACGCGATGGCCGACATCATCGAACGCGCCGACGCCTGGCGGGACACCCAGACCGAGCGCGGCTTTTCCATGGCGCTGGGCCGGCTCGGCGACCCCGCCGACGGGGACTGCCTGCTGGTCGAAGCGCTGGACCGGGACGGCAGCGTCGTGGCGATGCTGTCGCTGGTTCCGTGGGGCACCACCGGCGTTTCCCTGGACCTGATGCGCCGTTCGCCACAGTCCCCCAACGGCACCATCGAGCTGATGGTCAGCGACCTGGCGCTCAACGCCGAAACCCTCGGCATCACCCGCATTTCACTGAACTTCGCGATGTTCCGCTCGGCGTTCGAACAGGGCGCCCAGCTCGGCGCCGGTCCCGTCGCCCGACTGTGGCGGGGACTGTTGCTGTTCTTCTCGCGGTGGTGGCAGCTGGAGACCCTGTACCGCTCGAACATGAAGTACCAGCCCGACTGGGTGCCGCGGTACGCCTGCTACGAGGACGCCCGGCTGATTCCGCGGGTCGGCGTCGCCTCGGCGCTCGCCGAGGGGTTCCTGGTGTTGCCGTTCGGCCGGCGCAAGACGCACACCGGCCACTACCCGGCCGTCCCGCCGCGATTGGCGGAGTCCGGACTGCTGCATCACGACGGCAGCGCCCCGGACGTCAGCGGGCTACGGGAGCGTCGCGAAACCGCCGACGAAGAGGAGACCAGGTCTCGGCTGCCCGAACAGGTGCGGGTGCGGCTGGCCAAGCTGAAGATATTGCAGCGCAACGGCATCGATGCGTATCCGGTCGGAACCCCGCCCAGCCACACCGTGGCCGGCGCGCTCGACGCGGATGACCGGGACACCATCACCGTCTCGGGCAGGATCTTGCGGATCCGCGACTACGGCGGCGTGCTGTTCGCCCAGCTGCGCGACTGGTCGGGGGAAATGCAAGTGCTGCTTGACAATTCGCAGCTGCAGCAGGGACGGACCGCCGACTTCACCGCGGCCATCGACCTGGGCGACCTGGTCGAGGTGTCCGGGCACATGGGCTTTTCCAAGAAGGGAACCCGCTCGCTGATCGTCGCCGACTGGCGGATGATCGGAAAGTGCCTGCGGCCGTTGCCGAACAAGTGGAAGGGGCTGACCGACCCGGAGGCGCGGGTGCGGACCCGCTACGTCGACCTGGCCGTCAATCCCGAGTCGCGGGAGTTGATCAAGGCGCGCAGCGAGGTGTTGCGCTCGGTCCGGCAGACGCTGTTCGCCAAGGACTTCATCGAGGTCGAGACCCCGATCCTGCAGCAGATCCACGGCGGAGCCACCGCCCGCCCCTTCGTAACCCACATCAACACCTACGACCTGGACCTGTTCCTGCGCATCGCGCCGGAGCTCTACCTGAAGCGGCTGTGCGTCGGCGGCGTGGAGCGGGTCTTCGAATTGGGCCGGGCTTTCCGCAACGAGGGTGTGGACTTCAGCCACAACCCGGAATTCACCCTGCTCGAGGCCTACCAGGCCCACGCCGACTACAAGGTGTGGATCGACGGATGCCGCGAGCTCATCCAGAACGCCGCCCAGGCCGCGCACGGCGAACAGGTCGTGCTGCGGCCCGGCGCCGACGGCCGGCTGGAACCGGTCGACATCTCCGGGGTCTGGGCGGTCAAGACGGTCCATGACGCCGTGTCCGAGGCGCTCGGCGAGCACATCGATCCCGCGACGTCGCTGTCCGCCCTGCGCAAGCTGTCCGATGCCGCGCACATCCCGTATCGGGCGCAGTGGGATGCGGGCGCGGTGGTGCTGGAGCTGTACGAGCATCTGGTCGAGGACCGGACCGAGGAGCCGACCTTCTATATCGACTTCCCGACCTCGGTGTCCCCGCTGACGCGGCCGCACCGCAGCCAGCCGGGCGTCGCCGAGCGGTGGGACCTGGTGGCGTGGGGTGTCGAGCTGGCCACCGCCTACAGCGAGCTCACCGATCCGGTGGAGCAGCGGCGCCGGCTGCAGGAGCAGTCGCTGTTAGCTGCCGGCGGGGATCCCGAGGCGATGGAGCTCGACGAGGACTTCCTGCAGGCGATGGAATACGCGATGCCGCCCACCGGTGGCCTGGGAATGGGCATCGATCGGCTCGTCATGCTCATAACGGGCCGCAGCATCCGCGAAACGTTGCCATTTCCGCTGGCCAAGCCGCATTAGCCCAGGCCCCGACCGCCCGGAAAGCCCTGAGCGAACATTAGGTGAATATGTTCCAGGCCGGTTACCGATAGATCACAATGAGTCACGTGACAGCCCCGACGGACAGCGCTCCCGCGCAGTTCCTGGCAAGTAGCCACACCTCTTTGATGCATGGCTGGGTGCCGGCGACGATCCAGGTGCTCGCGGCCGTGGTGCTGACATTGGCGGTCGGCTGGCGGTCGCGCCGCTGGCGCACGGTGTGGATGCCGGCCGCCGCGCTGGCCGGCGGGGTCACGGCCTACCTGACGCACTGGTACATCGTCGACCGCGGGCTCTCCGACGACCCCGCCCCGGCCGCCCTGTGGCTCTGGGTCACGCTGACCGGCATGGCGGCGGCGGTGCTGGTGCTGGGCTGGAGCACCGCGCGCCGCTGGCGGCGCGGCGCCGCGGTGCTGGCCGTGCCGCTGTGCGTGCTCAGCACCGCGCTGATGCTCAACGTCTGGGTGGGCTACTTCCCCACCGTGCAGTCGGCGTGGAGCCAGCTGACGTCGGGCCCGCTGCCCGATCAAACCGATCGGGCCACCGTTACCGCGATGGCCGCCCGCCGAATCCGGCCACCGCACGGCACGGTGGTGCCGGTGGCGATCCCCTCGGATGGATCGCACTTCAAACACCGCGGTGAGCTGGTCTACCTGCCGCCCGAATGGTTCGCGACCACCCCACCTCCGCCGTTGCCGACCGTGATGATGATCGGCGGGCAGTTCAACACGCCGGCGGACTGGACGCGTGCGGGCAACGCGGTCAAGACGATCGACGATTTCGCCGCCGCGCATGACGGCAAGGCGCCGGTGCTGGTGTTCGTGGATTCCGGCGGCGCCTTCAACAACGACACCGAATGCGTCAACGGGGTTCGGGGCAACGCGGCCGACCACCTGACCAAAGATGTTGTGCCGTTTATGATTTCGAGTTTCGGGGTCAGCCCGCACCGGGCCAACTGGGGCGTAGCGGGCTGGTCCATGGGCGGGACCTGCGCGGTGGACCTGACCGTCATGCACCCCGACATGTTCAGCGCGTTCGTCGACGTGGCAGGCGATTTCTTCCCGAACGCCGGCACCAAGTCCCAAACCATCGCCAGGCTGTTCGGCGGAAACGCCGACGCCTGGGCGACTTTCGATCCGACGACGGTGATCAACCGGCACGGCCCTTACCGCGACGTGGCCGGCTGGTTCGCGATCTCGTCCGACGGCCCGCCCAGCCCACGCCGCGACCTCCAGCTCAGCGACAGCGGCGCCATCCGGCTCGCCGGACGCGAGGCGGCCGCCAATCCCGGCAACCAGACCGCCGCCGCCTATTCGCTGTGTGCGCTCGGCCGCTCCGCGGGAATCGACTGCGCGGTGGTGCCGCAGCCCGGCAAGCACGACTGGCCCTTCGCGGACCGCGTGTTCGCGGCCTCGCTGCCCTGGCTCGCCGGGGAGCTCGGCACCCCGGGAATTCCGCGGACGCCGCTGCCCACCGCGTCCGCGCCCACCGTGGGTGCCCCGGTGGTCGTCCCGGCCGAGCGTTCCAACACCGCCAAGCGATAGCGCCCGTGCTGTCCGTCGCGCGGGTTCGGCGCGCCGTTTTCGCGCGGCACTGCCATCCGTTCAGCGCATGGACCCGGTGGGCCAGCACGCCGCTGATCCTGATCCCGGTCTGGACGCGGCGACGGGCCCACGCGGCGTGGATTGCGTTGTGGCTGGCCGTGAATCCCGTGGTCTTCGGCAAGCCGGCGCATCACCGCGCATGGTCGACGCGGGCGATGCTGGGCGAAGAGCTGTGGATCAGCCGTCGACCCCGCGACGCGGCGATGGTGGTCAGCGCGGCGACGTCGGCGGCCGCGCTGGTGGCGCTGGTCGCCGCGCGCCGGCATCGGCTGCACCCGGCGCTGATCGCCGTCGTGGTGCAGATGGCGCTCACGCTGGTGTACTGGCAACAGATGGTCCGGTACTTCGAGCGCCGATCGCGCTAGCGGGCTAGGGCTCCGTCTGCGACCTCCGCCCCTCGTGCGGAACGCAAACGCTCGAATCGATACGCACTCTACGGTGATCCGATATCCACGTATCGGAATGCGGTGCGGGTATATTGTCCGGCCGTGGGATCCACCCGGCTGTTTCCGTATGACCCGCCCCCGCCAGCAGGGCCCTCCCCCAAGGAGCGAATTCGCGACGCCGCGCTGAGCTGCTTTGCTGTTCGCGGCATCGCCGCCACGACGCTGCGCGCGATCGCGGAGACCGCGGAGGTTTCGATTGGGCTGGTGCAGCACCACTTTCGTACCAAGGCCGCGCTAGCCGCCGCAGTCGATCAGTACGTCCTGCAGGTGGTAAGCGAGGCTTTGGAACCCACAACGTTGCCCGACCCCCCCTCCGACGGGCTCAACGCGGCCGGGCGCCAACTGACAGCACTTATGGTCGAACGACCCGACGTGATGACCTATCTCGGTCGCGCGCTTGCCGAGGGCGGCGCATTGGGTTCGGTAATCTTCACCGGGCTGTTGGGGATCAGCACGGCCCAGCGCGATGAGTTCTCCCGACGGAACAACATCCACCCCGACCTCGATCCCGATTGGGCTGCGCTCAACCCGCTGATCCTGCGTGTCGGCGCGATCATTCTGCATCCGTACATCGAGCTATACCTGCGGGAATCTTTCTTTACCGAGCCGCAATTGCGCCGCTGGGATGCAGCCGTCACCAACCTCATACGGCACGGGCAATTCCTCGACGAATCGACACCTCGGCGTTGATCTTGCGCTACACAAACCGGCTCAAACCCGGTCCGGCTCGCCGCCCAGGTGCTATACACATAGCACCATGGATGAGCCCGGCGTAATCGCCTACACCGCGGAGATTCTCGACGCTGCTGAGGCGCACGGCGAGTTGGTGTTGCGGCGATTACACGCCGATCCCAGCGTGGAGTTCATCGACCGGCTCGATGCACAGACAGCCAACCTGCGTAGCCTGCGGCCCAGCCCGCATCCTGAGCTTCTGACAGAGCCCGGCCGCTGGGCCTACTACCCGTGGCGGCGCGCGGTTGTGGCGGTGCTGGGCCCGCGCGGATATCGCGCTGTACGCCTGGACCGCAATCGCAATAACATAACTCCGGCGGAACAGGACCGGCTGAGCGCACTGCGCGTCGGCGTTGCCGGTCTCAGCGTCGGCCACGTCATCGCGCACACCGTGGCGGCCCAGGGATTGTGTGGCCGCCTTCGGCTGGCTGACTTTGATCATCTCGAGCTATCGAACCTGAATCGGGTGCCTGCCAGCGTGTTCGACCTTGGCGTCAATAAAGCTTGCGTGGCGGCGCGCAGGATCGCCGAGCTCGACCCGTACCTACCGGTGGAGGTGTTTGACGCCGGACTGACCTTCGATACCGTCGACGCATTTTTGGACGGGCTCGACATCGTCATCGAAGAATGCGATTCACTGGATATGAAGGCGGTCTTGCGGGAAGGCGCCCGCAGCCGTCGCATTCCGGTGTTGATGGCGACCAGCGATCGCGGCCTGATCGATGTGGAGCGTTTCGATCAACAGCCTCACCGACCGATTCTGCATGGTCTGCTCGGCGACCTCGACATCGGATTATTGCCCGGCATGAGCAGCCGCGAGAAGGTCCCCCACATCCTGCGTCACCTTGAGGCCGAACGTCTTTCACCCCGGACGGCTGCCTCATTGTTAGAGATCGACCGCACGGTGTCGACCTGGCCGCAGGTGGCCTCGGATGTCGTGCTGGGGGCGTCGGCGTTGGCCGAGGGCGTGCGCAGAATTGGGCTCGGCGAAGAGCTTCGCTCGGGCCGTACTCGCATCGACATCGGCTGGGCGCTCGACCAACTCCGTGACCCCGACATGGCCAGGCACCACCCCGCGCCGGTAGACCATCCCGAGCCACCGGAACTACCCGGGATCGCCGGAGTCGTCGCCGCCGCGGCGATCCGCGCACCTTCCGGGGGAAACGTTCAGCCCTGGTGTGTCCAAGCCGGACCTACCGAGATCACCATCGATATTGCCGCGCAACACACGTCGACAATGGACGTCGGATTCCGGGGCAGCGCTGTCGCAGTGGGGGCTGCCCTCTTGAACGCCAGGATCGCCGCCGCGGCTCACCACGTTCTGGGCCCCGTCAGCCTCACCGAAATTGGCAACGGATCGCCGCTGCGCGCCACACTGAAATTGAGCGACGGCACCGACCCCGACCTTGCCGATCTCTATCAACCGATGCTCGAGCGCGAAACCAACCGCCACCATGGCAGCCCCCGGCCGATCGGCGCCGCCACTATCGAGGCGCTGCGCGCCGCGGCGAAACGGGAAGGCGCGCATTTACACCTCATCACCGACAGAGACGACATCGCGCATGCGGCAACAATTCTTGCCGCGTCCGACCGCACCCGCTACCTGACGCCGCAGCTGCACAAAGAGATGGTCTCCGAACTGCGCTGGCCCGGTGATGCCGACCCCGACACCGGCATCGACGTGCGCAGTCTGGAACTCGACACCGGAGATCTGGCGATGCTCGATATCCTGCGCCGCACCGACGTCATGACCCATTTGGCCCAATGGAACGCCGGCAGCGCCCTCGGTGAAGACGCCCGGGACCGGGTATTAGCCAGTTCTGCGCTGGCCGCGGTCTCCGTACCGGGACAGGACCTTCGCGACTACGCCAGGGGAGGAGCGGCTGTTGAGTTGGTCTGGATCATTGCGCAGCGGCAAGGGCTTTCCGTGCAGCCGGTCTCGCCGGTCTTCCTGTACGCCCACAACCAAACCGAATTCGGCGAGCTGTCAACCCAATTCGCGAATGAGCTAAAGCAATTGCAGCGCGACTTCCGAAGTTTGGCAGGCATACCTTCCGAACATTCCGCGGTGCTGGTACTCCGGTTCACTGCCGGTCCACCGGCATCGGTACCAAGCCGCCGCAATTTTGACCGCGGACGGGTGCTTCGTTGAGCGGTCCCCTGCTGATGCACCACTTATGGATTCGGAGTCTGTTTGGCGCGCAGACCCATGACCCAGTACGCAATGTCGGCGCAGCCCACGACTTGAAGCTACGGTAAGGGCAATGTCGGGCACGCTAGATTATTTGGTCACCGCGGCCGCCGCAGAGTTGATGGCAGCCACCGCGGCTAACTCTGCCGCGATTAGTCAACGAGTGCTCGGCGACTTGGTCCGCGAATTGGCTGTGGACTTTAGCTTCCTGCGCCACAACGATCACACGATCCACGCCACGGTGCTCGTCGCCGAGTGGCCGCCACGCAACGCCGACCCCGACCCGATCGGCGTCATCTATTTCTCCGACGCCGACTCCGTCTTCGCCCAGGCCGAGCACCTCAAAGTGCCGCAAGTCGTGCGTCCCGCGCCGGCGAATGCCGACTATCAACGCAATATCGACGAGGGCACCGGGTGGGGCACCGTCTCCCTGGCCGCCGTGCCGCTGCTGTCTGGCGATGTAACGACCGGCACGCTGGCCTTCGGCAAGGTCGGAGACCGCGAATGGCTGCCCGAAGAGCTCAACGCGGTGCAGGCGATCGCCGCGCTCTTCGCCCAATTGCAGGCCCGGGTCGTCGCCGAAGAGCAGATCCACTACCTGGCTGAGCACGACGAACTCACTGGGTTGCTGAACCGCAGGGCGCTCATCGCCTACCTCGACAAGCGGCTGGCCGAGGGACAGCCGGGTCCGGTCTCAGTAGTGTTCGTCTCACTCGACCGCTTCAAAGTCATCAATGACCGCCTCGGCCAAGACGCCGGCGACCGGTTCATCGTGGCCTTCGCCGCGCTGCTGCGCGAGGCCACCGATGCCGTCCCCACGGTCATTGCGCGTTTCGGCGGTGACGAGTTTGTCGTCGTGCCGACCGTGCCCATGGACGTCGAGGCTGCCGAAGCATTCGGTCGGTCGCTGCACAACCAGGTTCACGGACAAGTCTCAATCGACGGCGAGATGCTCAGTCGTACCGTCAGTATCGGCGTCGCAGCCGGCCTACCCGGACACGAGAGCACGTCGGACCTACTGCGTCGAGTCGACCAGGCCACCCGGTCAGCTAAGGGTTCCGGCGGCAACAAACTCGCAACCTTCAGTCCGGAGATGTCTACGACAGACATGATCCGCAACGACATCGAATTGCACCTGGACGGAACGATCGATAGCGGTATCGGGACCTTAGTGCTCCACTACTTGCCGGAGTTCGACATGAATACCGGCGCCATCCTCGGTACCGAGGCGCTAATCCGTTGGCAACATCCGACTCTGGGGTTATTGATGCCCGATTCGTTCATTCAGGTCGTGGAATCGATCAACCTCGGTGCCAAACTCGGCCGTCTCGTAATGCGTTCCGCGTGTGCGCAGTTTGGGCTCTGGCAATCACGCGGCGTCGGACATGGCACGGTGCTACGTGTCAACGTATCGCCGGTGCAGCTTGTCACAGATGGTATTGTCGCTGCCGTCGCAGCCACCCTCGACGAGTTTAGTCTCGATCCCAGCACCGTATGTCTGGAGATCACCGAAAGTGTTGTGGTTCAAGATATCGACGCCACACGCAAAACATTGTTCGGATTGAAGGATATCGGCGTACAGATCGCCATCGATGACTTCGGCACCGGATACAGTGTGCTGACGTATCTGAAATCTCTGCCCGTCGACGCACTTAAGATCGACAAGGGGTTTGTCCGCAGTCTCGATACCAACGCCGGTGATCTGGCGATCGTGCGCTCGACGATGGCCCTGGCCGAGGCCTTCGGGCTCGAGGTCGTCGCCGAAGGGGTCGAAACCGTGGCCGCAGCCAAGACGCTGCTCAGCCTCGGTTGCCATCGCGCACAAGGCTTTCTGCTGTCCCGCCCGCTGGACAACGCGGCGATGGAGTCGCTCTTGATCAAACGCGTCGTCCCGATTAACTTCTCCGACACGGGGTCTTCTGGAATAGGCAACTCGTTGTAGACCCGCACGAAGCGACAACCCTTTGCTGACCGGCGGTCAAGGGCGGCGTTGAAACAGGTAGTAATACGTCGCGGTCTTGTCGTCGAGTTCCCGCTCGTTGCCGGTGGTCAGCAGTTTCCAGCCGGGAGCGAATCGTCGTTCGATCTCGGCGTGATCAATGCCCGGCACCCCGAACCGGCCACCGGGAGGGAACGCGACAATGAATAGCCGCGTATCGGGCGCCGCCACGGCGGTGATCTCCCGGACGTAGGCCTCACGATCGGCGCCACTCATGTTGTGGATGCACCCGTTATCGACGATCAAGTCAAAGCCCGTACCGATTCCGGATTGACTCAACTGGGTGACGTCAGCACGGACAAAATTGACCGGAACCTTGGCGGCGCCGGCCTTGGTCCGCGCCTTGTCGAGCGGCTTTGCGACGTAGTCAACCCCGGTGACCCTCCAGCCCTGCTGAGCAAGGTAGATGGCGCAATCCCCGGTGCCGCATCCCACGTCGAGAGCCGATCCCTGGCGCAATGCCGGGGTCTCCGCGCTTCCCTCGACCAGATCTCGCAGACCCTGCCCGATCGGATGGCCCTCCCACGGCGTGAAGCCAACCCGATAGAAGAACCGAAATCGCATGTGTCGAGAAGCCATAGCCGCAATCATGGCATTCGCGACAACTTGCCGGTCCCCACCCCGCCGGCAGGTGCGGCACCGCGTCAGGACTTAGGCAACGGAAAAGTTACTGACGTAGTCGTATCTTGGCCCTGATCGGAGCCGCCGCGACCATTGTGAAGGGCACGGCCAGCGGGAATTCTTCGGAAAGAGACTCGATTTCGACTCGGCGCACGATGGTCGCCAACGCGAGGGTGGCTTCCAGCATCGCGAAGTGGTCCCCGATACACGAGCGCGGCCCGCCCCCGAACGGAACGTACTGCCAACGGTCGCGACCGTCAGCGCGCTCGGGACTGAACCGGTCCGGATCGAATCGCAGCGTATCGTCCCACAGGCCCGGGTCGGTTTGTACCGCCATCCTTCCGAACGCCAGCATGGTGCCGGCTTTGACGCGGTAGCCGGCGACTTCTACATCGCGCGTCGCCATTCGGGTTCCGGTCGGGCCCGGTGGGCACAGCCGCAGCGCCTCCTGAAGTACACGGACGGTAAAGCCCAGCCGCGCAACGTCGTCGGGAGTGAGTTGGCGATTTGGTAGGCGGGCGGCTTCGGCCGCGACGCGCTGCTGGAAGTCCGGGTGGCGACCCAGCGCCCACAGCGCGTAGGTCAGAGTCGTCGCCGTCGTGTCGTGGCCGGCGAACAAAAAAATGATCATTTCGTCGCGGATCTCGTTGTCCGACAACGATAGCCCGGTCTCTGGATCGGTGGCGGCGATTAGCGCGTGTACCAGCGGAGCCTCCCGCTCGGGGTCGGCACGACACGCTTGCAAAATCTCGTCGGCCAGCCTGCGAATCGCCGCGGCCGCAGCGCGGGCACGCCGACGCGCCGGTGTGGGCATCCACTCCGGTGCGCGCACCGGCCGCAGCGCGCGCCGTACCGCGTAACTCGTCGCCACGCGCAGCGGCTCGGCGATCGCATCGGAGCGCTCGTCGAGATCCAAACCTAATACCGAGCGACCCAGTGCCCGCAACGTCAGCGTGCGGCATTGCGCGTCCAGATCGATCTCGGCGCCGTCGCGCCACTGGGCACGCACGATCTCCGCGGCCTCGGCCATGTGCCCACCGAACTGGCGGACCCGCTGGCGGGTGAACACCGGTTGAAGGGTGCGTCGGCGCGGCAACCACTCCGAGTGAGGCAAGACGAACAGGTTTCCGCCAAGCAGCCGACGAAGCTCGGTGGACACCGTGCTGGTCTTGTCGACCGAACCGTCTCTCACACTGACGATGTCGCGGATACCTTGTGGTGACGTCGCCAAAACGATCGGCGGGATCAGCCACTTCGGCCCCAAGGTAACCCGAGTGACAGGCCCGCCGGCATCGCGGAGTTTGTTGGTGCCGGTATGGAATTCCCTGATGGCCTTCAGTCGGTCCCGATACGGAAGCGGGTTTTTCGGGGCCAACGGCAGCGCTGCAACGTCGCGCGCGGGCTCAGCGATGGACACGAGTCGACCCTAGAACACTTTGATTTCTGCTACGCCGAGATGCGGCTGAGGATTTCGGCGTTCTCGGCGCACATCAGCTTGAATTGTGCCGGCTCGGCATGTGTGGAAAGGGTGCGACGATCCCACCACATCACCTTGGTCCGGTAGTCCTCCGTGGGATAGGCCGTCGCCGGTACGCGGTTGGCCACAACGCCCCCGGAGGACTGCCACTGCTCCAGCACGTGAGCCGCCGCGGTGGCCATCACGAACTGAACACCCAGCAAAGTCATCATCGGCAGCGCGGTGCGGGCCAGCACGGTGGACAGCGCGCGGTTGCCATATTCGCGAGAATTGGTCCACGCGCCTTTCACCTCCACGACGCCAAACGGAAGCCGGTTGGAGATCATATGGCGCAGCAACGGAAGACCTGGGTTGCCGTTCCATTCCTCGAGAGCGTGGGAGTCCTCCGGCGAGCGCAAAGGCCCGACAACGCGCGTACCTCCGACGACTCGCCCGTCTGGGTCGAGCGCAGCAAAAAACAAGGATGTGTCGGCTCCATCCTGCACCTGGTCGAGGTCGAGCACCCAGTCCAGCCCGTGCCGGCGATAGCTGTTCAGCGCGCCATCTAGGTACTCATCCCACAGATCGGGCTCCGCGGCCGGCGTCGCCGCGGTGACCCAGCACCCCGTCGCATGATCGCGCCAACCAAACCCCGATTCCGAGCACGGACCGTCAATCCCGAGCTTCGTGATTTGCATCGCTTCCATACGTGACCTCCGCCTATTCGCCGTTACTAACGAGTAATTTTTTGAACGGCTCTGAATCGTTTGTTAATTGACTCGCGACAAATTAACCAATGGAATTGTGACATAAACAGGCGAATTCGACTGCAGCGCGAAGGGCAGTGGGTCCACGAAGCGGTCCTTGCGGCGCATTTGTTTTGGCCGTCGGACTCACCGTAGTGCCGTGACGCGATATTGACGCTGCCGCATCAGATTGCGACGCGGCATCACGATCCGTCGTCGCAGTACCGTGACGGCATGCCCGACGAACCAGTCACGCCCGGCCCGACGGGGCCCGCACCCGAGTACGACGACACCGGTGTGCCGACCTTCGAGTCGGTGCGCGACCAGATCGAGGCCCGGTACGCGACCGCGCAAGGCGCCGCGGAACTCGACGCGGAGTCACCCGAAGGCCGCTCGGTTGACGAACAATACGACGAACGCCGGCGTGCCGCGGCCGAGCGGCTGACCCAGATCCGGCAATCGATGCGGCCCGATCAGGGATGACCGGGCTCAGGCGGTGACCTTGCGGCGGCGGTTCGATCGCCGCGGAGCGCTGGATGGCGCCGGGCTGCGGCCGATCACCTCGGCGAGGAACTTCCCGGTGTAGCTCTCCGGCACCGCGGCGACGTCCTCCGGAGTGCCTTCCGCGACAACGGTTCCGCCCTCGGCGCCGCCTTCCGGCCCCATGTCGATGATCCAGTCCGAGGTCTTGATCACGTCCAGGTTGTGCTCGATGACGATGACCGTGTTGCCCTTGTCGACAAGGCCGTTGATGACCTTCAGCAGCTTGCGGATGTCGTCGAAATGCAGGCCCGTGGTGGGTTCGTCGAGGATGTACACCGTGCGTCCGGTCGAGCGCTTCTGCAGTTCCGCGGCCAGTTTGACCCGCTGCGCCTCGCCGCCGGACAGCGTCGGCGCGGGCTGGCCGAGCCGCACGTATCCCAGCCCCACGTCGACCAGGGTGCGCAGGTAGCGGTGGATGCCGGTGATCGGCTCGAAGAACTCCGCCGCCTCCTCGATGGACATATCCAGCACCTCGGAGATGGTCTTGCCCTTGTAGTGCACCTCCAGGGTTTCCCGGTTGTAGCGGGCGCCGTGGCAGACCTCACACGGCACATACACGTCGGGCAGGAAGTTCATCTCGATCTTGATGGTGCCGTCGCCGGTGCACGCCTCGCAGCGGCCGCCCTTGACGTTGAACGAGAACCGGCCCGGTTGATAGCCACGGACTTTGGCCTCGGTGGTGGCGGCGAACAGGGTGCGGATCTTGTCGAATACCCCGGTGTAGGTGGCCGGGTTGGATCGCGGCGTGCGACCGATCGGTGACTGGTCCACCCGCACCAGCTTGTCCAGGTGATCAAGCCCGGTGACCCGGGTGTGCCGGCCGGGGACCTGCCGGGCGCCGTTGAGCCGGTTGGCCAGCACCGCGGCCAGGATGTCGTTCACCAGCGTCGATTTGCCGGATCCGGACACACCGGTCACCGAGGTGAGGACGCCGAGCGGGAAACAGACGTCGATGCCACGCAAATTGTGCTCGCGGGCGCCGACGACGGTCAGCTGACGCTTGCGGTCTATCGCGCGCCGCTTCGCCGGCATCTCGATGCGTTCCCTGCCCGACAGGTAGGCGCCGGTGATCGAATCCTTGTTCGCCAGCAGCTCGCTGTAGGTGCCGCTGTGCACGATCTCGCCCCCGTGCTCACCGGCCCGCGGGCCGATGTCGACAATCCAGTCTGCGTGCGCGATGGTGTCCTCGTCATGCTCGACGACGATCAGCGTGTTACCCAAACCCCTTAGCCGCGTGAGGGTTTCGATGAGCCGGCGGTTGTCGCGCTGATGCAGCCCGATGGACGGCTCGTCGAGCACGTAGAGCACGCCGACCAAACCGGACCCGATCTGGGTGGCCAGCCGAATCCGTTGTGCCTCACCGCCGGACAGCGTTGCCGCGGCGCGGGACAGCGACAGGTACTCCAGCCCCACGTCGAGCAAAAAGCCCAGCCGCGACTGGATTTCCTTGAGCACCTGCCCGGCGATCGCCTTCTCTCGGACGCCGAGGGTGAGTCCGTTCAGAAAGTCCGCGCAGTCCGAGATCGACAAATCGCAGACTTCGGCGATGGACTTCGCGCCCCGGTCCCCCGCGGCCAGCGTGACGGCCAGAATCTCTGGCTTGAGCCGCGTTCCGTCACACTCCGGGCAGGGCACGTCCCGCATGAAGCCTTCGTAGCGTTCCTTCATCTGCTCGGACTCGGTCTGGGCCATCTTGCGCTGCAGGAAGGCCAGCACGCCCTCGAAGTCGGCGTAGTAGGACCGGGTCCGCCCGTATCGGTTGCGGTACCGCACGTGCACCTGGTGATCGGAGCCCTCGAGAATGGCCTTGCGGGCCTTGGCCGGCAGCTTGCGCCACGGGGTGTCGACGTCGAAGCCCATCTCGTCGCCCAGCCCGGCCATCATCCGGGTGAAGTACTCCGCGGTGTGGCCCGCCGACCACGGCGCCACCGCGCCCTCGGCCAGGGTGCGCTCGGGGTCCGGCACCACCAGGTCGGGGTCGACCTCCTTGCGGATGCCCAGGCCGCTGCACTCCGGGCAGGCGCCGTAGGGCGAGTTGAACGAGAACGACCGCGGTTCCAGGTCGTCGACCGCCAGCGCGTGCCCGTTGGGACAGGCCAGCTTCTCGGAGAACCGCTGCTCCCGGTTGTGCGCGTCGTGTTCGTGGTCGACGAACTCGAGCACCACGATGCCGTCGGCCAGGTTCAGCGCGGTTTCCACCGAATCGGTGAGCCGCTGTTTGGCCGACGCCTTGACGGTCAGGCGGTCCACCACCACCTCGATGTCGTGCTTCTCCTGCTTCTTCAGCTTCGGCGGATCGGTCAGCGGGTGCACGACACCGTCGACCCGCACCCGGCTGTAGCCCTGGGCGTTCAGCTTCTCGAACAGGTCGGCGAACTCACCCTTGCGGGTGCGCACCACCGGGGCGAGCACCAAAAACCGGGTTCCCTCCGGCATCGCCAGCACCTGATCGACGATTTGCTGCGGGGTCTGGCGGGCGATCCGCTCGCCACAGATCGGGCAGTGCGGCGTGCCGGCCCGCGCGTAGAGCAGCCGCAGGTAGTCGTACACCTCGGTGATGGTGCCGACGGTGGAACGCGGGTTGCGGTTGGTCGATTTCTGGTCGATGGACACCGCCGGGGACAGGCCCTCGATGAAGTCGACGTCCGGCTTGTCCATCTGGCCCAGGAACTGACGGGCATAGGCGGACAGCGACTCCACGTAACGGCGCTGCCCTTCGGCGAAGATCGTGTCGAAGGCCAGCGACGATTTGCCCGAACCCGACAGCCCGGTGAAGACGATCAGCGCGTCGCGGGGCAGGTCGAGATCGACGCCGCGCAGGTTGTGCTCGCGGGCGCCCTTGACGATCAGACGGTCAGCCAACGCTGCCCCTCTCAGGAACTATCTGGCGACTTCTCGTAGCCGCGCTGCGGAATCCGAGCCGGAATTGCGCGCGGCGCATTCCATGCTATGTGCCCATACCGACAAGCAACGTGCGACCAGTAACGTGGCTGAAGTCGGGACCAAGGAGTGGCGCACATGACTGCAGTGGACGACAACTACACCGGACACGTTGACCCCGGTACCGCGGCCCGCCGGACCCTACCCGGCGCCATGATCCTAAAGGTCTCGGTCGGCCCCATGGACAACAACGCATATCTGATTACTTGTTCCGCTACCGGCGAAACACTGCTGATCGACGCCGCCAACGACGCGGACGTGCTGATCGACCTGATCCGGCAGTACGCGCCGAAGGTGTCGCTGATCGTGACCAGCCACCAGCACTTCGATCACTGGCAGGCGCTGGAGGCGGTGGCGGCCGCCACCGGGGCGCCGACCGCCGCCAACGAGATCGACGCGGAACCGCTGCCAGTCAAACCGGACCGTTTGCTGGACAACGGCGATACCGTGCAGATCGGCGACCTGACGTTCGACGTCATCCACCTGCGCGGGCACACCCCGGGCTCGATAGCGCTGGCCCTGGACGGGCCCGCGACCGGCGGGGTCGCCCAGTTGTTCACCGGCGACTGCCTGTTTCCGGGCGGCGTCGGGAAGACGTGGCAGCCGGGCGATTTCACCCAGCTGATCGAGGACGTCAGCACCCGGGTGTTCGACGTGTATGACGACTCCACGATCATCTACCCCGGCCATGGCGACGACACGGCGTTGGGCGCCGAGCGCCCGCACCTGAGCGAATGGCGCGAGCGGGGCTGGTAGCGCGCGGCTACGTCGTGGTGTGCACGATCAACACGTCGGTCTTGGCCCGACGCGAGACGTTGGCCGGCACCGATCCCAGCAGCCGGCCGGCGATCGTGCTCAAGCCGACGTTGCCGACCACGAGCAGATCGGCCTGCTCCTCCTCGGCGAGGTGCACCAGCGCGTCGACCGGCGCCCCGACGATGGGTCGCTCGTCGATGTTCTGTGCACCGGCGGCGTGGGCGCGGTCCTTGGCGTCACGCAGGATCGCGTAAATCGGGGCGGTGCCCGAAACCTTGTAGCTTTCGTCCCGCAGGACGTCGGCGGCCCGGGCGTCCTCGTGTTGGGGCAGGTACGCCGACGCCACGATCAGCTTGGCGTCCCCTCCCGCGATCTGCGCCGCCTTCTCCACCGCGCGCATCGACGAATCCGAGCCATCGGTTCCTACCACCACAGTCCGATAGGCGCCCATTTACCCTCCCAGTTTCGGTTGGTCAGCCAACCCAAGACAGTAGCGCGTTTGCTCGATGCGCAGGAGGCAGATTAACGACACCGCGTGGCGTGGCGCGTGCGCAATTTGCGGGCGCTGGCTGAGGCAACGGACAATATTGCCAATGACAAAACAATCGAATGCACGCGGCCAACGTGGAAGGCATTGCATTACGCCGCTTTTCGCCGAAGTGAACACGAAGTGCGAATGCGCCGGACGCCGTTTGTGACCCGTTCCATCAACGGCGCCTTACAGTAACAAGCATCATGTCCATGCCGACCCTCGAGCCCACCGTCGAGCCCCGTGCAGGGGATTTTGGCGCCGAGCCCGCGTCCGGGTGTGCGCGCGGCGGATTGCTCGATCCGTGGGCAATCGCCCTGTTCGCCACCGCTGTCAGCGCCGCCTGGGCCTGCCGGCCTTCGCTCTGGTTCGACGAGGGGGCGACGATATCGGCGTCGGCCAGCCGGACTTTGCCGGAGCTGTGGCGGTTGCTGGGTCACATCGACGCCGTCCATGGCGCGTATTACCTGCTGATGCACGGTTGGTTCGCGGTGTTCCCGCCTACCGAATTCTGGTCGCGTTTCCCCAGTTCCCTGGCGATCGGAGCCGCCGCCGCCGGCGTCACGGTGTTCACCAGGCAGTTCTCGACGCGGCCCGCGGCGGTGTGCGCGGGGGCGATGTTCGCGATCCTGCCGCGCACCACGTGGGCCGGAATGGAAGCGCGGCCGTACGCCTTCGTGGCCGCCGCGGCCGCATGGGTGACCGTGTTGTTCGTCGTCACCGTCCGGCGCAACAGGCCGCGCGGGTGGGTTTGGTACGCGCTGGGACTGATGCTGTCGATACTGCTCAACCTCAACCTGGTGCTGTTGGTGCCGGTGTACGGCGCGATGCTGCCGCTGCTGGCACCCAAAGGTGCGCGCAGGTCTCCGGCGCTCTGGTGGGCCGCCGCGTCGGCCGTGGCGGTGGCGGTCATGACGCCGTTTTTGGTGTTCGCACACAACCAGGTTTGGCAGGTCAACTGGATCTACCCGGTCAGCTGGCACTACGCGTTCGACATCATCCTGCGCCAGTACTTCGACCACAGCGTGGCCTTCGCCGTCGCGAGCGCGGTCCTGATCGTCGCGGCGGCCGCGACACGGTTGGCGGGCGTGCCGGCCCCGGCCGGCGATTTGCGCCGGTTGTTGCTCATCGCCACGGCGTGGATGGTGATTCCCACCGCCCTGGTCGTCATCTATTCGGCCGTCAGTGAACCGATCTACTACCCGCGCTACCTGATCTTCACCGCCCCCGCGATGGCCGTCGTGCTGGCCGTCTGCCTTGTCACCGTCGCGCGCCGGCCCTGGCCCATCGCCGGCGGGGTGCTGCTGTTCGCCATTGCCGCGGTACCGAATTACCTGTTCGTCCAACGCTGGCCGTATGCCAAAGAGGGGTGGGACTACAGCGAGGTCGCCGATCTGATCAGCTCCCACGCCGCCCCCGGTGACTGTCTGATGGTGGACAACACCGTGCCATGGAAGCCAGGGCCGATTCGTGCGCTGCTGGCCACCCGTCCGGCGGCTTTCCGGTCGTTGATCGACGTGGAGCGCGGCTTGTACGGCCCCAAGGTCGGATCGTTGTGGGACGGGCACGTCGCCGTGTGGCTGACGACGGCCAAAATCAATAAATGCCCGGCGATCTGGACCATCACCAATAAAGACAACTCGCTGCCCGACCATCAGGCCGGGCAATCGCTACCGCCCGGAAGCGCATTCGGGCGCGCCCCGGCGTACCGGTTCCCGGGCTACCTCGGCTTCCACATTGTCGAGCGGTGGCAGTTCCACTACTCGCAGGTTGTCAAGTCCACGCGGTGATTTGCGCTTCACCGACCGGGTGAAGGGCCGGGGCATGCTGTGCGCCCGGGCTCAGCCCCCGGTGGCGACCGGCTCGGCTTGCCGGGTGGACCGCGTCGCGGCGTAGGACACCGCCACGCCGGCCGCGCTCAACGCGGTGAACACCGTGAACAGCATGTGCGCCGCCATCTCCTCGCCGCCGGTGGCGGTGTTGACGACGACACCGGCCAAGCCGGCACCGATCGCGGCGGAGGTCAGCTGGACGGTGTTGATCGCCGCGGAAGCGGCGCCGCCTTCGGCCGGGTCCGCAACGGAGGCCATCGCGCGGGCCGACAGGTGCGGCCAGGCCATCCCGATCCCGACGCCGGCGACCAGCAGGGCCACCGCCCACAGCGCGGCGGTCCAGGCCGAGCCGTCGCCGTGTCGGGCGACGGCGCCCAGCGCCAGGCCCGACGCGGCCACCATCGGCGCCAGCATGACCACCCGCCCGACCGTCCGCGGGTTCTCCAGCGATGCGCTGACGATCTCGCTCACCGTCCAGCCCAGCGCCAGCGCCGCTCCCAGGAATCCGGCCGCGATCGGCGTCAAGTGGGCCAGCCGCTGTCCGAACAGCGGCACGTAGGTGTTCACCATCGCCGCGCCCATCAGCACGCCCATGGTGAGGTAGATCCACTTCAGCGGGCCGGACGAGAACACGCTGGGCGGCAAGATGGCCGCGTGCATCCGCCAGTCGACGATCACGAAGACGCCGACCAGGCCGATGCCCGCCGCGAGCAGCCCATACGTCGCGGCGGTGTTGCGCGGGACCTGCGCGACGCTGACGGCCAGCGCCGCCACCCCGATGATCAGCAGCGACCACACCGGGACCTTCATCCTGGCCAGGCCGTTCGTCGGGTTGACGCGGGCCAGCGCGACCGGCACCAGCAGGGCCATCAGCAAGGTCAGGATGGCCATTGCGACGAAAGCCCATCGCCAGATCCCGAGCTGCGCGAACAGGCCACCCGTGGTGGGGCCGACGACGGTCGCGACCCCCCACATCGCCGACACCAGGGCCGAGCCCCTCGTCCACAACCAGCGGGGCAGGGCGGAGTTGATGACCGCGTAGCCCAGTCCGGCCAGCAAGCCGCCGGCGATCCCCTGCATGGCCCGCCCAGCAATCAAAACATGCATGGTTGGTGCGGCAGCGCAAATTAGGCTGGCGATGCCGAACACGGCGAGACTCATCAGATATGACGACCGCGCCCCGATGCGCAGCAGCATCGGATTGACCATCGTCGCCGCGACCACCGACCCCACGAGGTACAGCGTCGTCACCCACGCGTAGAGCCGGCTGCCGCCGATTTCGGCGATGGTGTTGGGCAATAAGCTGGTGGTCAGGAACTCATTTGTGGCGTAGAGCGCCACCCCGCCGGCCAGCAGGATGGAAGTTCTCAGGTACCTCGCGCCCAGCAGCTCACGCCAGCCGCCGGTGATAGTCGCCGCGTCGGTCACCCCTCTACCGTATGGGGTCGCGGGGAGATAAGAGCCGGAGATCGGTTGCCAGCAAACTCATTTCAGGCCGGCGGCGTCCATCCCACGCAGTTCCTTCTTGAGGTCGGCGATCTCGTCGCGGAATCGCGCCGCCAGCTCGAACTGCAAGTCACGAGCCGCGGCCATCATCTGGGCGGTGAGGTCCTTGATCAGGTCGGCCAGCTCAGCGCGCGGCATGCTGGCCGTATCGCGGCCCTCGAACAGCCCCGCGCTGACCGCGCGCCCCGGCTCACCCTGGGCGCGCCGGCCGCGGGACGCATTGCGCCCAGACCCGCCGATCTCCACCGTCTCGCTGTCGTCCGCCTCCCGGTAGACCTGGTCGAGGATGTCGGCGATCTTCTTGCGCAGCGGCTGCGGGTCGATGCCGTGTTCCTCGTTGTACGCGACCTGCTTCGCCCGGCGCCGTTCGGTCTCGTCGATGGCCTCCTTCATCGAATCCGTGATGGTGTCGGCGTACATGTGCACCTCACCGGAGACGTTGCGGGCCGCGCGGCCGATGGTTTGAATGAGGCTCCGCGATGACCGCAGGAAGCCCTCTTTGTCCGCGTCCAGGATTGCCACCAGAGACACTTCGGGAAGGTCCAGGCCCTCGCGAAGCAGGTTGATGCCGACCAGCACGTCATATTCGCCCAGCCGCAGCTGCCGCAGCAACTCCACCCGGCGCAGCGTGTCGACCTCCGAGTGCAGATAGCGCACCCGAATGCCCATCTCGAGCAGGTAGTCGGTGAGGTCCTCGGCCATCTTCTTGGTCAGCGTCGTGACCAGCACCCGCTGATCAACCTCGGTGCGTTTCCGGATCTCGCCGATCAGGTCGTCGATCTGCCCCTTGGTCGGCTTGACCACCACTTTGGGGTCCACCAGGCCGGTGGGCCGGATCACCTGCTCGACGAATTCGCCACCGGACTGGCTGAGTTCGTAGGGGCCGGGGGTGGCCGACAGGTACACCGTCTGCCCGATCCGGTCGGCGAACTCCTCCCAGGTCAGCGGTCGGTTGTCGCAGGCCGACGGCAGCCGGAACCCGTATTCGACCAGGTTGCGTTTGCGCGACATGTCGCCCTCGTACATGCCCCCGACCTGTGGGACGGTGACGTGGGATTCGTCGATGACCAGCAAAAAGTCTTCCGGGAAGTAGTCCAGCAGGGTCGCTGGCGGCGAGCCCGGGCCCCGGCCGTCGATGTGCCGGGAGTAGTTCTCGATGCCCGAGCAGAACCCGACCTGACGCATCATCTCGATGTCGTAATTGGTGCGCATCCGCAACCGCTGCGCCTCGAGCAGCTTGCCCTGGCCCTCCAGCTCGGCCAGCCGCTCGGCCAGCTCCGCTTCGATCGTGGAGATCGCGTGGGCCATCCGCTCGGGCCCGGCCACGTAGTGGGTGGCCGGGAAGATTCGCAGCGAGTCCACCTGGCGGATCACGTCGCCGGTCAGCGGGTGTAGGTAATACAGCGCCTCGACCTCGTCGCCGAAGAACTCGATACGCACCGCAAGCTCTTCGTAGGACGGGATGATCTCCACGGTGTCGCCGCGCACCCGGAACGAGCCACGGGTGAACGACAGGTCGTTGCGGGTGTACTGGACGTCGACCAGCAGCCGCAGCAGCGCATCCCGCGGCACCTCGGCGCCCACCCGGACCTCGACCGAGCGGTCCAGGTAGGACTGCGGCGTGCCCAGGCCGTAGATGCACGACACCGACGCCACCACGACCACGTCGCGGCGCGACAGCAGCGAGGACGTCGCGGAGTGCCGTAGCCGCTCCACGTCGTCGTTGATCGAGCTGTCCTTCTCGATGTAGGTGTCGGTCTGGGCGATGTACGCCTCGGGCTGGTAGTAGTCATAGTACGAGACGAAGTATTCAACCGCGTTGTGCGGCAACATCTCTCGCAGCTCATTGGCCAGCTGGGCGGCCAGCGTCTTGTTGGGCGCCATCACCAGGGTGGGCCGTTGCAGCCGCTCGATCAACCACGCGGTGGTGGCCGACTTCCCGGTACCGGTGGCGCCCAGCAGCACGACGTCGCGCTCCCCCGCCCTGATCCGGCGTTCCAGCTCCTGGATGGCGGCCGGCTGATCGCCGGCGGGATCGTGCGGGCTGACCACCTCGAAGTCGCCGCCGACGCGCACGACGTCGTCGACAGCGCGATACTCCGAATGCGCTACTACGGGATGCTCCGTGGCGAATGCCATGCCACCAGGGTAGAACCGATCACCGACAAGTGCCGCGGAGCTGGTCCGCCCAGGTCAGTACCCGCGCCAAGCCACATCCGCCACACGCGTACCTGTAGGGAAGGACAAGGTGGTTCCCAAACGTGCTAGCGGATGCGCTAGCGGATTCGAGACTCACCTATTGGTACCCGAAGACCCGGACCCGCAGGCCCACCGACCGGGAGGCTAGCCCGCCGGGCGCGTCCACTTTTGAACGTTCGCTCATCAACTGGACGATCTCGGGAGCAGTGCGACCGCCTATAGCCGTTTCTGGGTAAAGCGGATGCTCATAGCGGATTTCCGTACAGCCGAGGCTCCGTCACACGTTGCTCTTGGTCTTCGCCGTGCTTCAACGAAGGCGCTTCAGGCGACGGCGTGTGCCGGTACTTGTCAGGGATATCCGATATGCGGTCCGGGAGCTCGTTGCGAGGAAAGCCGAACCACCAGATGGTGTCCGGCTCGCCCGGTCGGCGGAAGGACGAAGACGGTTGGTTTTCCTGGAAATCGACCAAGTAGTAGTACTGCACCGCCTCGTGCAAATCTGGCCATGGGCCAGGGTCGATGACTGACTCTCTGGTGTCGCGAACGAGTCCCCAAGTTCGGTCCGATGGCGGTGCCGTGTACACGACATACATGATTGGTCCGTCGGTCCACGCATGTGAGACCAGAAACGGTTTATCCGCTCTGTTGTTCTCAGATTCGATGTGGCGCAGAAGGTTTCGCAACACGTCGGCGGCAAAGCGAATTTGCGCGTCGTCGGCGTCAGTTGATCGGCACATTTTTGTTCACCCACGGCGGGCATAGCGTCCAACCCGGTTACACTTCGACTACGCCACTACCCCCTGCGAGCGGATACATCGAGATCACTCCCTTCTGACCCCCGTCAGGGGTCCCGGCGCGCCCTTCGTTGATATTCACCACGATTCTCATCGTCAGGCTCTCACCAGTGTCCTCACAATCTGGGATTCCTACTGGCCCTCGGGTGCAATGGACACGATTGATCGGCACTTCGTAGACCAGGGTCCCGTCTCGATTGCTTATCGGTCGACTATGTGAAATCAAATCCTTGAAACACGCGTACCTGTCGGGAAGGACAATGCCTTTCCCAAACGTGCTAGCGGATGCGCTAGCGGATTCGAGACTCACCTATTGGTACCCGAAGACCCGGACCCGCAGGCCCACCGACCGGGAGGCTAGCCCGCCGGGCGCGTCCACGTCCGGGTGACCGGATCGCACTGCAGCAGGTAGCCGTCGCTCGAGGTGCTCATGGCGAACACCGACGTGCCCGGCCGGTCGCATGAGCTGCCGGCGGCGTGCACGCCCATCGTGATCGGCGCCTTGGCCCAGCTGCTGCCCTCGCAGACGATCTGCTCGTTGTTGGTCGGGTCGTAGGCGACCTTGCCGACGTCGCTGCACAGCCCGCCGAGCACCGGCGGCGCCGGCGCGGACGCGGTGGTCGAGGTGTTGATGACCTGGGTGGGGTCGCCCAACGCCACCTTCGCGGGCACGTCGCCGGTCCGGGCGGCGACCACCGGCACCCGCACCACCGCCCCCTGGGCGCCGCACTCGTTGCTCAGCACGGTCTCGGTCATCGTGCCGCGCAGCGTGCCGTCGGTCTGGGGCGCCAGGGACCAGGCGATGGTTTCCTGCTGGGTGGCCCGGACCTGGCCATTGGGCTGAGTGCAGCCCACCCTCTGCTGCGCGGGGGCGCCCTGCCAGTAGCCCCCGACGAAGCGCAGGGTGTCGGCCTGTCCCCCGTCGGTGGTGTTCGCCACCTGGTGGGTGGCATCGTCCAGCTGGATCCCGGTGGCCGCGCATCCATTGGTGGTGCACGCCGACCGGAATGCCCACCAGCTGGTGGCGGCCCCGTCGTGCCGGATCGAGATGCCGTTGGTGGTGCGCTTGGTCTGGTCGTAGTCCAGCTTGTAGGTCCCGTTCAGCACCGGGCCGCCCGCGGTGGGGGCGGCGCTGGCGGCCGGGGCGGACGGCCTCGATGCGAGTGCGGGGTTGCTCGGCGGCGTGTCGGGCTGAAACGAGTAGAGCAGTGACCAGGTCGCCGCGACGGCGATGAGCACCGCACACACCAGCGCGGTCGACCACCTGGTCTTCGCCGAAAACCGGTGACCCAGCCCGGCCACGGCGCCGGCGGGCCCGCGCCGGCGATGCGGTGTAGACACGGCGGCGCGCGGCTGGGCGTCGGGGCCGACCTCGGAGGCACCGCCGGCCGGCTCGCTGAGGGCGGCGGCGAACGCGCGGCAGCGCTCGAACCGGTCCTCGGGTCGCTTGGCGAGGGCGCGGAAGAACACCTCGTCGAGCTCGGCCAGATCGGGGCGGAAATCGCTGAGCCGGGGCGGGTCCTCGTGCAGGTGCTGACTGATCACCGCGATCGGGTTGGAGTGCTGGAACGGCGGCGCCCCGGTCAGCAGGTGGAAAGCCGTTGCGGCCAAAGCGTATTGGTCCGCCCGGCCGTCGATCGGGGAACCCGTCAGCTGCTCGGGCGCGGCGTATGCCACGGTTCCGACCGCGACGTTGGTTTCGGTGATCCCGCTGATGTCGCCCAGGTGACGCGCGACGCCGAAGTCCGCCAACAGGATTCGGCGCTCCCCCTCATCGGGATGGGTGAGCAGGATGTTGGCCGGCTTGACGTCGCGGTGCAGCAGGCCACGGTCGTGGGCGTAATCCAGCGCGCCCGCGACCGCCTGCACGATGGCGCACACCTCGTGGATCGGCATGCCGTCGGCGTAGTTCTCCTTGACCAGCCGCGAGGCGTCGGTGCCCTCGACGTAGTCCATCGAAATCCACAGATGCCCGTTGAATTCGCCCCGGTCGTGCACACCGACGATGTGCGGATGCCACAGCGTCGCCGCGAGATCGGCCTCCCGGTTGAACCTTTCGCGAAACTCCGGGTCGGCTGTCACCGCCTCGGCCAGGACCTTGATCACGTCACGGCGGGGCAGCCTGGGGTGCAGCGCGAGATACACCTCGGCCATGCCACCCGCGCCCAGCTGCCGCAGAATCGTGTAGCCGGCGAACGACGCCCCGTTACCGACCGCAAGTCGCGACCCCGACGAGTCGCTGGGCTGTTGCGCCACCACGGGTTCCGCGTTCGGCGCGGAATCGACGGGGGGTATCCGGCGGAACATCTGCCCGATGGGCATGGCGGGCAACGAGTGAAAACCCGCACGCAATGCCTCACGGGCTTGCCGCGGGTTGCTCAGCAGCCGTCGCCCGGCGCCGATGCGCCGGGTAGTTCCCCTGTGTTCGTTCGTCACAGCATTGCCCCCTCGTTTCCCGGCACCGCCCCGGTGTCACCGCACTGTGATGCGGATCGCACACCAGGGCACGCGCATAGCGATTGGGCCCTCTACTCCGTCTCGCCAGCTGCCGGCACAACGCTGTGCTCGGCGCGCGGACACAATCGAGCTTTCCCCTCCGGTTCGAATAATGCCGCACCGCCGTAGGCGATTCGTCGCAGCAGGCTATGAAAGGGCTATGAGAGGCCGAATCGAAACAAAGCGAAGTCACAGCTGGGTCCAATAGAGCGCACTGCCGAAACGGGCCGATACTTGAGTAGTGACTCGACCCGCTCCGCCCATCCTGACAATTCGGCACGACGGGTCCCAACGATCCTTCGCGGCCGGCCACGAGGTGGTCGTCGGGCGCGACGTTCAGGCCGACGTGCGCATCGCCGATCCGCGGATCTCCCGCGCGCATCTGATCCTGCGGTTCGACCAAGGCCGGTGGCTGGCAATCGATAACGGCTCGCTGAACGGGACCTACCTCAACGGCTACCGGATGCCGGTGGTCGACATTCACGACGGCCAGAGCATTCACGTCGGAAACCCGCAGGGACCGCGCCTGACCTTCGCGATCGGACCTCAGCAGGGTCATGCCGGGCATCCGCCGCGCACCCGGCCGAGCCACGATTCCGGGCCGCCGACCCTGCCCTGGTCCGCGGTTGCTGAGCAAACGAACCCGACCCACCCGCCGCTGCCCCCGCAGGCCCGGCCGGGCGGCCCGGGCCGGAGCCCGGCGCGTGGCGGTCCGCAGGGGGCGCCGTCGCGCCCCGTGCAACCGCGGCAGCCGGCCAGACCGCCGAACGCGCCGCCGCGACAACCGGCGACACCGCCGCCCCGTCAGGCGCCGCCACCCCGCGTGCCTGCGCCACCGGCGCCGCGTGGCACACCGCCCGACCAACTCACCGTGATCGACCCCGGCTCGCCGGCAAGGTTGCAGGTCACGCCGCCGATCGCGGGCGAAACCGCCGCACCGTCGCAGCCATCCCCCACGCCCGCAGCGGAATTCACCGTCATCGACGCCAAGACGGCCGACGTGTCGAACCTGGCGACGCGTTTTGTGAAATTGCTCTCGCCGCGCGCGTCCTCGGCCGCCGGCACGGCCGGCGCCATGACGATCGGCCGGGCCGCCGAGAACGACATCGTCGTCTCCGACGTCCTGGCGTCGCGTCAGCACGCGACCCTGGTGCCCACCCAACTGGGCACCGAGATCCGGGACAACAGCGTCAACGGAACGTTCGTGAACGGCACCCGGATCGGGTCGGCCATCCTGTCCGAGGACGACATCGTCACCATCGGCAACGTCGACCTGGTGTTCCGCGACGGCACCCTGACCGAACACGGCGGCGCCGCCACCCGCACCGGCGGTTTGGAAGTGCGCGACGTCAAGTACGTCGTCGACAACGGCAAACAACTGTTGGACGACATCTCGCTGACCGCGCGCCCCGGCACGCTGACCGCCGTGATCGGCGGTTCGGGCGCCGGGAAGAGCACACTAGCCCGGCTCATCGCCGGCTACACCATCCCGACGTCGGGCTCAGTGACGTTCGAGGGCCACAACATTCACGCCGACTACGCGTCGCTGCGCAGCAGGATCGGCATCGTCCCGCAGGACGACGTGGTGCATCGCCAGTTGACCATCAACCAGGCGTTGGGCTACGCGGCCGAGCTGCGGCTGCCGCCCGACACCAGCAAAGCGGACCGCGCCAAGGTGGTCGCCCAGGTGCTCGAGGAGCTCGACCTGACCAAGCACGCCGATACCCGCGTCGAGAAGCTGTCCGGCGGGCAACGCAAACGCGCCTCGGTGGCGCTCGAATTGCTGACCGGGCCGTCGTTGCTGATCCTCGACGAGCCCACCTCCGGCCTGGATCCCGCGCTGGACCTGCAGGTGATGACGATGCTGCGCCAGCTGGCCGACGCCGGCCGTGTCGTGCTGGTGGTGACGCACTCGCTGTCCTACCTGGACGTCTGCGACCAGGTGTTGCTGATGGCGCCCGGCGGCAAGACGGCCTACTGCGGCGCGCCCGACCAGATCGGCGGGGCGATGGGCACCACCAACTGGGCGAAGATCTTCACGCAGGTCGGCGCCGACCCCGACGAGGCCAACCGCCGTTTCCTGGAACAGAAGGAGGCGCAGAAGCGGCCGCAGAAGTACCTGCCGGACAAGACCGACGAGCCGAGCAGTCTCGGCGAACCGGTGCACACCAGCGTGCGGCGCCAGATCTCGACGATCGCCCGCCGCCAGGTCCGCCTGGTGATCGCCGACCGCGCCTACTTCGTCTTTCTGGCGCTGCTGCCGTTCATCCTCGGCTCGCTGTCGCTGACGGTCCCGGGCAGCAACGGATTTCATGTCCCGGCACCCAACGCGGGGACGCCCGACGAGGCCGCGCAGATACTTGCCCTGCTGATGCCGGCCGCGGCATTCATGGGTACCGCCTTGACAATTCGCGACCTGGTCGGCGAGCGCGCCATCTTCCAGCGCGAGCAGGCGGTCGGGTTGTCGACCACGGCCTACCTGCTCGCCAAGAGCGCGGTGTTCTGCGGGTTCGCGATACTGCAGTCGGCGATCGTGACCGCGATCGTGGTGATCGGCAAGAGCGCCCCGACGCGCGGCGCGGTGCTGTTCGGCCACTCGACCGTCGGGGCCACCGTCGAACTGTTCGCCACTGTGGCGGCGACGTGCGTCGCCTCGGCCATTCTGGGCCTGGCGATTTCGTCGCTGGTTCGGTCCAGCGAGCAGATCATGCCGCTGTTCGTGGTGACGGTGATGGCGCAGCTGGTGCTGTGCGGCGGGATGGTCCCGGTGACCGGCCGGCTCGGTTTGAACCAGCTGTCGTGGGCGATGCCGGCGCGCTGGGGCTACGCCGCGGCGTCGTCGACGGTGGACCTGCGCCACCTGGTGCCCGAATCGCTGCTGTCCCAAGACCGGTTCTGGCAACACACGTCCAAGATCTGGCTGCTGGACATGGGCATGCTGGCCGCATTGTCGCTCTTCTACGCCGGGTTCGTGCGGTGGAAGATCCGGTTGCGCCGTTAAGGAATCGCCCGGCGGCGGTAGGGTGACATCATTCACCCGCCGAAGCACGAGACGTTCGACCTCCCGGCCCGCACGAACACCGATCCCAAGGGGATCGTGCGGACCGTTGACGAGTACGCGGTGCACCCGTGGGGCCTCTACGTCGCCCGCCCTACTCCCGGTCGCGCCCAGTTCCATTACCTCGAGTCGTGGCTGCTGCCGTCGTTGGGCTTGCGCGCCACCGTGTTTCACTTCAATCCCGGGCATGAACGCGACCACGATTACTACCTGGATGTGGGCGAATACTCACCCGGGCCCACCGTGTGGCATTCCGAGGACCACTACCTGGACATCGAGGTCCGCACCGGCGCCAGCGCCGAGCTCACCGACGTCGACGAGTTGCTGGATGCCGTCCGGCACGGATTGCTGACTCCCGAGGCCGCGGAGCAGGCAGTGCGACGCGCCGTGGTCGCCGTCGATGGGTTGGCCTGCAACGGCTATGACCTGTCGCGGTGGCTGGCGCACCACGGCATGGCGCTGAGCTGGCGCGGGTCGTAGTGTGCCTGAACTGCCGGATGTCGAAGGATTCCGGCGCGAGCTTGCTAAAACCTTGCCCCGCCGCCGGATTGAACACGTTGATGTCCTTGACCCCGGAATCCTGCGCAACACCTCCGCCGCCGCGCTCGCCCGGCGCCTGGCCGGGCACCGTTTCCGCGCCCCGCGCCGGCACGGCAAATGGCTGGTACTGCCGACCGATGGCCCGGCGCTCCTGATCCACAGTGGCATGACCGGACACCCGTACTACGCCGAAGCGGGCGCCGAGCCGGAAAAGTATGAGCGCCTGGTGGTGTCGCTCGACAAGGGTGAACTGCGCTACGCCGACCTGCGCAAGCTGCGCGGGGTGTGGCTGACCGACGACGAGGACGACCTGGCGGACGTGCTGGGTTCGCAGGGGCCCGACGCGCTGGGCATGGGTCTGCGAGAGTTTCGCGACGTGATTGCCGGGCGACGCGGCCGGCTGAAACCGACACTGATGGACCAGTCGGTGATCGCGGGCCTCGGCAATCTGCTCGTCGACGAAATCTGCTGGCGGGCCAGGATACGGCCCACCGTTGCGATTGCGGAGTTGGACGACGGAACCGTCAAGGACTTGCATCGCGCCATGACGCAGGTGCTGCACACGGCGGTGCGCCACGGCCGGGTGCCCGGCCTCCCGCGCTGGCTCACCGGGGCACGCGACGATCCAGACCCGCACTGCCCGCGCTGCGGCAGCGCCCTTCGCCACGGCCGGATCGGCGGCCGGATGTCGTTCTGGTGTCCCCATTGCCAGCCCTAGGGGCTGCACCGAACAGCCTGGTGGGCCGGGCGACGTTGGGCGTAATCTCAGCTGCTATGACCTCCCAACCCCGCAGGTGGCTGCCGATCGCCGCGCTGACGGTCATCGCCGCCGGCGCCCAGCTGAGTCCCTCAATCGCACGAGCGGATCTGCACAACATCACCTATCGGGCGAGGATCGACGCTTTGACGACCGGTAGCCAGGCCACGTTCGTGACCAACGGCGGCCAGACGAGCACGACCGGGCTTCCTTCCATGCCCGGCAACGTATTCGAGGCCAACACCGTGCTTCCCGACCCGGCGCAGGCCGGCCTGCGGATTGTGCTGCGCTTTCCCTACGCGGCCAACGTGCACTGCGAAATCGACGCCGACGACAACGTTTTCACCCAGACCGACCAAATGGTGAGACCGACGGCCGGTAACAACGATCCCAACAATGGTGCGCTGCAGTGCGGCGCACCGTTGCCCTGATAAGGGTCAGGGCTTCCAGCCCGTCGAGTCGGCCCACTCCCAGGCCCGGCGGTACGCGTCCAGGAACCACGGCTCTTTCACCTCGACGTAGGCCGCGGTGTCTCCGGCGCCGCCCTTTTCGGCGGCGCGCTTGACGTTTAGGTAGTCGGCTCGGGCGGCGGGGTTGGCCGTCAGCCAGTCCACGAACAGCAGGGCGAACTGCTGATTGGGCCAGCCGTCCACCCGGATGTGCACGTTGGTCGGTCGACCGGGATCGGCCGAGGCGTGAACTCGCTTGAGCCACAGCCCCGGATCGTCCCGGTGGTCGTAGCTCTCGACGGTGCTGCGGGCGTCGGGCTTGGCCACGTCCTCGGCGACGTGCTCGATGCGCGGGTACCCGGCGGACAGCAACGGCTCGACGAGTTCGTCTGCGACTGCCAGGGATTCGACGGTGATCTGAACGTCGATGACGTCCTTGGCCGGTAAGTCCGGCACGGCGGTCGAGCCGATGTGATCGACGCGCAGCGCGCGGTGACCGCAGCTGGTCTTGAGGCGGCTCACAATTCGTTGCGCCTGGTCCGACCAGCTCGGGTCGGGCGGCACCAACCGGGCCGGAGCCCGGACGATCTGGTGTGCGCTCAGGTTGTGCGCGAACGGGACGATGCGGGTGTCCCACACGTCGTGGGCCCGCTGTACCAAATCCTCGAGGCTGCCCGAGTTGTCCACCCAGATGTCGGCGACCGCGCGGCGCTGCTCGTCGCTGGCCTGCGCGGCGATCCTCGCGCGGGCGTCATCCTCGGGCATGCCGCGCTGGTCGACCAGTCGCCGCAGCCGCACCTCCACGTCGGCGTGGACGATGACGACGAGCGGGAACAGTGGCGCCATCCCGGACTCCACCAGCAGCGGAATGTCCTCGACCACAACGGAATCCTCGGGCACCGAGGCGATGATCTCCGAACGGCGATTGCCCACCAGCGGGTGGACAATCCCGTTCAGCGTCTTGCGTGCCTCGTCGTCGCGAAAGGCTTTCGCGGCCAACGCCGGTCGATCCAGCGATCCGTCCGCAAGCAGGATGTCGCTTCCGAACGCCTCGACCAGCGCGGCCAGGCCCTCGGTCCCCGGCTGCACCACCTCACGTGCGATGACGTCACCGTCGACGATGACGGCACCGCATTGCTCGAAGGTGGACGACAGCGCCGACTTGCCGGCGCCGATGCCACCGGTCAACCCGATCCGCAGCATGACGTGCTCAGCAGAGCGTCACGCGTTGCCGGCGAGTTTCTCCCGCAGAGCGGCCAATTGGGCGTCGCTGGCCAGCGATCCGCCCGCCTTCTCCGGAGGAGCACCGTTGCCCGGCGACTGCTCGGTGTGCCCGGCAGCCTCGGCGGCGGCGAACTTCTCCATCTGCGCCGTGTGCATCTTGTGCCGGCGCTCGGCCTCGGCGTAGCGGGCTTCCCACTCGTTGCGCTGCTTGTCGAAGCCCTCGAGCCATTCGTTGGTCTCGGAGTCGAAGCCTTCGGGGAAGATGTAGTTGCCCTGCTCGTCGTAACTGTCGGCCATGCCGTACTTCGCCGGGTCGAACTCGTCGGTGTAGTCCTCGTTGGCCTGCTTGAGCGACAACGAGATCCGGCGGCGCTCCAGGTCGATGTCGATGACCTTGACCATCGCGTCGTCGCCGACGGCGACCACCTGGTCGGGGACCTCGACGTGGCGCTCGGCCAGCTCGGAGATGTGCACCAGACCTTCGATGCCCTCCTCGACACGCACGAACGCACCGAACGGAACCAGCTTGGTGACCTTGCCGGGCACGATCTGGCCGATGGCGTGGGTGCGGGCGAAGTGGCGCCACGGGTCTTCCTGAGTCGCCTTGAGCGACAACGAAACCCGCTCGCGGTCCATGTCGACGTCGAGCACCTCGACGGTAACCTCGTCGCCCACCTGCACCACCTCGGACGGGTGGTCGATGTGCTTCCAGGACAGCTCGGAAACGTGCACCAGACCGTCCACACCGCCGAGGTCGACGAACGCACCGAAGTTGACGATGGAGGAGACGACACCCTTGCGGATGGCGCCCTTCTGCAGCTGGTTGAGGAACTCGCTGCGCACCTCGGACTGGGTCTGCTCCAGCCATGCGCGGCGGCTCAGCACCACGTTGTTGCGGTTCTTGTCCAGCTCGATGATCTTGGCCTCGATCTCCTTGCCGATGTACGGCTGCAGATCGCGCACCCGGCGCATCTCGACCAGCGAGGCGGGCAGGAAGCCGCGCAACCCGATGTCGAGGATCAGGCCACCCTTGACCACCTCGATGACGGTGCCCTTGACGGCCTCGTCCTTCTCCTTGAGCGCCTCGATGGTGCCCCAGGCGCGCTCGTACTGCGCGCGCTTCTTGGAGAGAATCAGGCGACCCTCTTTGTCCTCCTTGGTGAGGACCAGGGCTTCGACCTCATCACCGACGGAAACGACCTCGTTGGGGTCGACATCGTGCTTGATGGAGAGTTCGCGGGCGGGGATGACCCCTTCGGTCTTGTAGCCGATATCGAGGAGCACCTCGTCCCGGTCCACTTTGACGATCGTGCCTTCGACGATGTCGCCATCGTTGAAGTACTTGATCGTTTTGTCTATTGCGGCGAGAAAGTCCTCGCTCGAGCCAATGTCGTTGACGGCTACTTGCGGCGAGGTGACGGCGGGACTCGGCATGTTGTTGGGTTGCTCCGGACAGGTTTGGTCGTAGGGACAATTGGGATTTACCTGTCGAGGCTACTCGACTGTGCTGATGCTGGCCAAACCCAGCCTCTCTTACCTCTGAATATCTGACGCGGACATGACGTGCGGGCAAATTTTGGGCCGCTTTGTCACCGTGGCGTTCCGTGGCGTTTTGCTCGCGAGGCCGCAGGGCCGCTCCAACTGTCAAAACCTGGCGATCAGCACTACTCCGCACACCATGAGGACGCCGCCGAGGGCCCTGGGCAGCGTGATCGGGTGAGGATCCAGCCGCAACCAGCCAAAATGGTCGATCACCAGTGACATGATGAGCGCTGACGTGACGGTGATGCCCATGAACGTGCCGGCCCCGACCCGGTTGACCAGGGTGAGGCCGGCATAGACCTGGACGGCCCCGACCAGGCCACCGACCACGGCCCACCAAGGCATCGACGCGACGTCCCTGGCCGTGGGCAGCGGTTTCGGCATCAACAGGAATGCGGCAACGAAGAAAACGGTGATCACCGCGAAGGACACTGCCGACGCCAGCCACGGGTTGATCAGGTGCTTGTAGAGCTGGCCGTTCATGGCGGCTCCGCACGTCTGAAGCGCGCCGCCCAGGACGATGAACGGAATGATCCAGCCTG
This sequence comes from Mycobacterium senriense, assembly GCF_019668465.1. NCBI lineage: Bacteria > Bacillati > Actinomycetota > Actinomycetes > Mycobacteriales > Mycobacteriaceae > Mycobacterium > Mycobacterium senriense. Next base: position 5,015,103 of record NZ_AP024828.1, read on the forward strand.
CGTTCATGACACTCCCGGGTTCGTCGCGCTAGTCGTCGCCTGCGGTGTGACCCGGATTCGCTCGCGACAAACGCCGGTGTCGACGTTCGCTTAGTGCGCAACCACGTCGGCCGGATCGCCGCGCTAATGCGCCGCGGCGTCCCAGCTGCGGCCGTAACCCACCGAAACCTCCAGCGGCACGTCGAGCGGGTAGGCGCCGCCCATTTTGGCGCGTACCAGCGCCTCCAGCTGGTCCCGCTCGCCGGAGGCGACCTCGAACAGCAACTCGTCGTGCACCTGCAGCAAAATCCGGGACGAAAGCCCTGCGTCTTTGATCGCCCTGTCGACCTCGAGCATCGCCACCTTGATGATGTCGGCCGCGCTGCCCTGAATCGGCGCGTTGAGCGCCGCCCGCTCGGCGGCCTCGCGCACCTGACGGTTGCTGCTGTCGAGTTCGGGCAGGTACCGACGGCGGCCGAAGACCGTCGACGTGAAGCCGTCCTTGCGGGCCTGCTCCACGACGTCCATCAGGTAGTCGCGCACCCCGCCGAACCGGGCGAAGTATTGCTCCATCTGGTCTTTGGCTTCCTCGGTGGAGATTTTCAGCTGCGCGGACAGCCCATAGGCGCTCAATCCGTAGGCCAGGCCGTAGGACATCGCCTTGACCCGGCGGCGCAGCTCGGCGGTGACCTCTTCGATCGGCACGCCGAATGCCCGCGAGGCGACGAACGAGTGCAGGTCCTCCCCGGTGTTGAACGCCTCGATGAGGCCCGCGTCCTTGGACAGGTGGGCCATGATCCGCATCTCGATCTGGCTGTAGTCGGCCGTCATCAGCTCGCTGTAACCGTCGCCGACGACGAACGCGTCGCGGATCCGCCGGCCCGCCTCGGTGCGGATCGGAATGTTCTGCAGGTTCGGCTCGGTCGACGACAATCTGCCTGTGGCCGCGATGGTCTGGTTGAACGTGGTGTGGATGCGCCCGTCCGAGGCCACCGAGTTCAGCAACCCGTCGACGGTGACTTTCAGCCGAGTGGCATCGCGGTGGGTCAGCAGATGCTGCAGGAACGGATGGCCGGTCTTGTCGAACAGCGATTGCAGGGCATCCGCGTCGGTGGTGTAGCCGGTCTTGGTGCGCTTGGTCTTCGGCATCTCCAGCTCGTCGAAGAGCACCGTCTGCAACTGTTTTGGCGAGCCCAGGTTGATCTGCTTGCCGATCACTGCGTACGCCGCCTCGGCCGCGTCGCGGATCTGGTGGGCGAAATCGCTCTGCAGCTCGTTTAGCAGATCCAAATCGACTGCGATACCGGCGTTTTCCATGCCGGCCAGCACCGCCTGCACCGGGAGCTCCATGCCGCTCAACAAGGACGTGGAGTTGATGCGCGCCAACTCCTCGTCGAGCGCGTCGGCCAGGTCGAGCACCGCCACGGCGCGCAGGATCAGCGTCTGCACCGCCTGGTCGTCGGTGCCCTCGTCGTCGTCGAGCAGCGAAAGTTGTTGCTGTTCGGGGTTTTCCGCGCGCAGCTCGCGGCGCAGGTAGCGCAGCGAAAGGTCGTCGAGGGAGAAGCTGCGCTGCCCGGGCCGCACCAGGTAGGCGGCCAGCGCGGTGTCGGAGGTGACGCCGGCCAGCGTCCAGCCGCGTCCGGCCAGGTCGTGCATTGCCAGCTTGGCCTCGTGCAGCGCCTTGGGCGGACCGGGGTCGGCAAGCCAAGACGCCAGCGCCGCTTCGTCTTCTGGATCCAGCGTCGCGGTGTCGATGTAGCGGCCCTCGCCGTCGGCGGAGACGATGGCCAGCGCGGTGGCGTCGGCGTCGTAGGCCAGGTGGGTACCGACGACGGCCAGGCCGAACCGCTTTCCCGAGCTGTGCTCGGCCAGCCACACGGCGAGCTCGCCGGCTTCCAGCGCGCCGCCGCGCACGTCGAAGCCCTCGTCGACCTCGGGCTCCACCGCGGCCAGGGTTTCGAACAACCGGTCCCGCAACACCCGGAACTCCAGGTCGTCGAAGAGCCGGTGAATCTGGTCGCGATCCCACGGCTGCAGCCGCAACGTGTCCGGAGTCTGGGCCAGCGGCACGTCTTTGACGAGATCGGTCAGCTCGCGGTTGCGGATGACGCTGGCCAGGTGTGCGCGCAGCGCGTCGCCCACCTTGCCGCGCACCGAGTCGGCGTTGTCCACCAGCGCCTGCAGCGACCCGTATTCGCCGATCCATTTGGAGGCGGTCTTCTCCCCCACGCCGGGAATGCCGGGCAGGTTGTCGCTGGGATCGCCGCGCAGTGCCGCGAAGTCGGGGTACTGCTTGGGCGTCAGCCCGTACTTCTCGACGACCGCGTCCGGGGTGAAGCGGGTCAACTCGCTGACCCCCTTGCGGGGATACAGCACCGTCACGTTGTCGCTGACCAACTGCAGCGAGTCACGGTCGCCGGTGACCACCAGCACGCGGTAGCCGTCGTTTTCGGCCTGGGTGGCCAGCGTTGCGATCAGGTCGTCGGCCTCGAAACCCTCCTCGGCCAACACCGTGATGCCCAACGCCGCGAGGACTTCCTTGGTGATGTCGATCTGGCCGCGAAACTCGTCGGGCGTCGCCGACCGGTTGGCCTTGTACTCCGGGTAGCGCTCGGAGCGGAAGGTCTGCCGCGACACGTCGAACGCCGCGGCGATGTGGGTCGGGGCCTCGTCGCGCAGCAGGTTGATCAGCATGGCGGTGAAGCCGTAGACCGCGTTCGTGGTCAGCCCGCCGCGGGTTTTGAAGTTTTCGGCGGGCAGCGCATAGAACGCCCGAAACGCCAGCGAGTTGCCGTCCAGCAGCATGAGCGTCGGCGTGGTTTCTTCCTCGCTGGCCTTCGTAGTGGTTTTCGTGGCGGGCACGGCTCTCACTCTAAGCACCCGGTGTGACGGACCAGGCGCCCCAACCGTGCCACCAGCAGAACTGCAACACGTTTCAGTTTTGAGTTTGGGCTGGGTAGTCTGGCCCAGTGCCAGAGGTCACCAGTCAAGAACCCGCGATCGACGGGTGGTTCGCCACCGATGACGCCGGAAATCCCCATCTGATCGGCAGCAAGTGCCCCGAGTGCGGCACCTTCGTGTTCCCGCCGCGGGAGAACAACTGCCCCAATCCGGCGTGCGCCAGCGACGCCCTAGAGTCCGTCGCATTGTCGACCCGGGGAACGCTGTGGAGCTACACCGAGAACCGGTACCCGCCACCGGCGCCCTACCCGGCGGCGGACCCGTTCGAACCGTTCGCCATCGCCGCGGTGGAGCTGGCCGACGAGGGCATCATCGTGCTCGGCAAGGTGGTCGAGGGCACGCTGGCCGCCGACCTGAAGGTCGGCATCGAGATGGAGCTGGCCACCATGACCCTGTTCACCGACGCCGACGGCGTCGAACGCCTCGTGCACGCGTGGAAGGTGGCCTCATGAGCGCTCCGGAACCGCTCTACATCCTCGGGGCCGGGATGCACCCGTGGGGCAAATGGGGCCGCGACTTCACCGAATACGGCGTGGTCGCCGCGCGCGCCGCGCTGGTCGAGGCGGGGCTGGACTGGCAGCAGATCCAGCTGGTCGCCGGCGCCGACACGATCCGCAACGGCTACCCGGGCTTCATCGCGGGGTCGACGTTCGCCCAGAAGCTCGGCTGGAACGGCGTGCCGGTCAGCTCCAGCTACGCGGCCTGCGCCAGCGGTTCGCAGGCGCTGCAGAGCGCCCGTGCCCACATCCTGGCCGGCTTCTGCGACGTCGCGCTGGTCATCGGCGCCGACACCACCCCGAAGGGCGCGTTCGCCCCAGTCGGCGGCGAGCGCAAGAACGACCCCGACTGGCAGCGCTTCCACCTCATCGGTGCGATGAACCCCGTGTACTTCGCGTTGCTGGCGCGGCGCCGGATGGATCTCTACGGCGCGACGTCCGAGGACTTCGCCGCGGTGAAGGTGAAGAACTCCCAGCACGGCCTGCAGAACCCGAACGCCCGCTACCGCAAGGAATCTTCGGTCGAGGACGTGCTGGCGAGTCCGGTGGTCTCGGACCCGTTGCGGCAGCTCGACATCTGCGCCACCTCCGACGGCGCCGCGGCACTGATCGTGGCCAGCGCCGAGTTCGCCCGCAAGCACCTCGGCTCGCTCGAGGGTGTGCCGTCCGTGCGCGCGGTCAGCACGGTCACGCCGCGCTACCCGCAGCACCTGCCCGAATTGCCGGACATCGCAACGGATTCCACCGCCGTCGTGGCCGCCCCGGAGCGGGTGTTCAAGGATCAGATCCTCGATGCGGCCTACGCCGAGGCGGGCATCGGACCCGAGGACGTGAGCCTGGCCGAGGTCTACGACCTGTCCACCGCGCTGGAACTCGACTGGTACGAGCATCTGGGGCTGTGCGCCAAGGGCGAAGCGGAGGAACTGCTGCGCAGCGGCGCCACCACGATCGGCGGCCGGGTCCCGGTCAACCCGTCGGGTGGGCTGGCGTGCTTCGGCGAAGCGATCCCCGCCCAGGCGATCGCTCAGGTCTGCGAGTTGACCTGGCAGCTGCGTGGCCGGGCCACCGGCCGGCAGGTGGAGAACGCCACCGTCGGGGTGACCGCCAACCAGGGGCTGTTCGGGCACGGCTCGTCGGTGATCGTCGCGCGTTAGGACCTACGGGCGCCGGCGATTACGGTCTCAGGCGTCCTTGGACGGGTCCAGGGTCTCCAGGACGACTTCGGCCACCCGTTTCATCGTGGTCCTGCGGTCCATGGCGGCCCGTTGAATCCACTTGAAGGCCTCGGGCTCGGTCATGCCCTGCTCGCTTTGCAGCAGCCCCTTCGCGCGCTCCACGAGCTTGCGGGTCTCCAGCCGGTCGGACAACGAGGCCACCTCGCGCTCCAGCTCGGCGATCTCACTGAAGCGGCTGAGTGCCAATTCGATGGCCGGGATGAGGTCGCTGATGGTGAACGGCTTCACCAGATAGGCCATCGCCCCGGCGTCGCGCGCCCTTTCCACCAGATCGCGTTGGCTGAAGGCGGTCAGCACCACGATCGGGGCGATGCGCTTGCTGGCAATCTCCGAGGCCGCGTCGATGCCGTCGCGGCGCGGCATCTTCACGTCCATGATCACCAGGTCCGGCTGATGGCGCTCGGCCAATTCGACGGCTTCCTGTCCGTCGCCGGCCTCTCCGACGATCTCGTAACCCTCCTCTCGGAGCATCTCGGCGAGATCCATTCGGATGAGCGCTTCGTCTTCAGCGATCAGGACCCGGCGCGGCACAGCGGCGTCGGTGTCGGTCGTGGGGCCTGTCATGACGCATATTGTGTCGTGAACGCCTCAGACCAGCGACCTCGGGGGCGGTGAGGCAGTTGAGCACTCCTGATCCTCTATGGTGGGAGGCTGCCTCTAAGGTAAGAGGCCGCGCGCCCTCGTATCCCAACTGGCAGAGGAAACGGATTCAAAACCCGTCCAGTGTGAGTTCGAATCTCACCGAGGGCACTCAAGCTGTAAGTCCGTTGTTGCAGGTAGGACGGCGTTTCGATGTTTGCTAGATCGCCGCGTCACCCCCTCGTGCCCACACTTTGCCCACAGTTTCAGATAACTTGTCGGCGACTGCAGTGAAATCGTCGTCGAAAAGATCGGCGTAGACATCGAGCGTCATCGCGGCCGAGGAGTGCCCGAGCATCCTCTGAATCACCTTGACGTTGGCGCCCGCCGACACCGCCAGCGACGCCGCGGTGTGACGTAGAGCGTGTGCGGTGATCCGCGGAAATGTCTTGTCGGCCTTCTGGCATCGTTCCACTGCGCCGGCCAGCCAGGACTTATTCGTCGGTGGCGCCAGGTACCCTCCGTCGCGCGCAGGCCAGATCAGTTCGTCGCGGTCCTTGCCCGCGCAGGTAGCCGCGAGCTCGTCGACGACGAACGCCGGTAGCGCCACCGTGCGGCTGTGCCCGGTTTTGAGCGTGCCGACGTGAGTTGTTCCCCCGACAGCCACCGCGTTCTCGTGCAGCACGACACGGCGCCGCAGGAAGTCGACGTCAGCAACGCGCAGCGCCGCGGCCTCACCCCAACGCAGGCCCACGGTCCCGAGCAGCAGCACCAGCGACCCGTAACGCCCCGATTCGATCGCCAAGCAGCGCAGCTGGTCCGGTGAGAGATAGACGTTCTTCCGCTTGCCGCGGCGCGGCAGCTTCACGCCACGCGCCGGATTCGCAGCGATCAAACGGTCCCGGGCGGCGTCATCAAGGATGCCTGCCAGCACCGAATACACCGTGGTCACCCGCGATGCGCTGAGCTTCTTGGACAGCCCGGCGACCCAGGCCTGAACCGCGGTGTAGCGGACGTCGGCAACCTTCGTCGCGCGCCAGTGCGGCTCGACGTACACCCGCCACGCGTTCTCATAGGAGCGATACGCGCTGGGCTTCATATGGCCTTCTTTGCGCAGCAGCCACGCTGTGCCCAACTCCCCGACCGTGACCCGCCCGAGGGATGGCGCGACATACTCCCCGCGCGCTTTGGTGACCTCGACGCTGTTGGCGAATGCCTCGGCGTCCCGCTTGGTTTTGAACCCGCGTTTATCGGTCTGACCCCGTTCGGGAGTCCGGTAGCGGACGCGGTAAAGCGTTGCACCGCTTGATGTTTGATACTTACTGATGGTTGCCACGTCAGTCGCCCTCAACCGACTTGTGGGCGATCTGTTCTTCGCGTTCGATGTCGCGCTGGATCGTGTGCGCGCCGAGCTTGAGGGTCATCGCGTCGCCTGTTTCGCGGCCGGTCATCTTCTCGGCCCACCGCAGCGGGTGCGAATCGCGCACGAACGTCACCTCATCGCCGGCAAGCGGCCACCTGCCCATGCCCCAATCCCATATCCGGGCAGCCGAATAGCGTTCGCCGTTGGACACCAGCGCGCTTTCCTCGGTCGGCAGCAGCAACCGCAGCGGCGATACCTCGAGCGCCAACGCAAGCGCGGCCAGATCGTCGACGTCTATTCGCCGTTCGCCGGCCTCGATACGTCGCAATCCCAACGGCGGAATCGGACGGCCGAGGCCGTCGAGGATCCGGGCCAATTCGGCATAGGTCAGCCGTCGTTTTTCCCGGAGTGTGCGCACCGTTTCGGCGGCATGGGCTCCGATCGGCCCCAGATCCATCGACTTACCTGACACGCCACGAGTATGCGCGATCAAAAATGAAGATTCAAGTATCAGAGTGATGTTGGTTTGCGCAATAAATCGAGACCGTCTATAACTTGATGGAGACGCGATCAGACTGAACGCGGATGAGATCAAAGATAGAGGTTTCAGATGGGCGGCAACGACCTTCCCGAAGTCATGACATCGGCCGAGCTGGCCAAATTCATGCGAACAACGCCCGCATCACTGGCACAGGATCGGTACCTCGGCCGCGGTGTCCCCTTCGTCAGATTCGGGGAACGGCGCGTCCGGTATTTGCGCTCAGATGTGCTCGCTTACCTCGCCGCGAACCGGATGCAGCGCACCGACGATCAGCGCAGCGCCGTGGTATGAGCCAGAAACGAGGAAGCCGGCGCCCGGATGGTGGGGCGCCGGCTTCCAGATCCCAGTTGCCACCGCTGACGAAAGAGACCAGCTGTGAGTCTAGCGCTGGCAACCGACACGGGCACGGCGCTGAGCTGTTGGCGCAATTGCGGCGCAGACATGAAGCGGCGCGCCGGCTTCCGCCGCTGCCACACACCCGCCGACGTGACCCGCTGACGCCGCGAGAACGGGCCGACGGGTGGCCGCGCAATGGCTGACGCTGGCATTGACCGCTCCGACGAGTATCTCGAATGGCTCGCCGAGGACGAACGCCGGGACACAGCGATCCGCAATGGCGCCCACCCGGACGACCCCGGACCTTCTGAACAACCCCCCGACGATGATGGCGCTGAGGCCGCGCAACTGCCCGATCCGGCCGTTACAGGCGCCCGGTTCATCCTCGACCAACCCGCCGAGGTACCCGCGATATGGGGCGAAGGCACCCAAGTGCTCTGGGCGCCAGGAGAAGCGCTGATGATCGCCGGTCCGCAAGGCGTCGGAAAAACCACGCTGGCCGGGCTCATCGTCAAAGCACTCCTCGGCGGCCTCGAAACGGTCCTGGGGCTGCCCTTCGCTGAGTTCGACGGCCGGATTTTGTACTTAGCGATGGACCGTCCGCGGCAGATATCACGTTCGCTGCGAAGGCAATTCAGCGAAAGCGATCGCCCGCTACTGACACAGCGGCTCACTGTGCGCCCGGGCCCGCCGGCCGCCGACATCGCGGTCAATCCGACGCTGCTCGCGGCGATGGCTACCCAACACGCGGCCGACGTCGTGATCGTCGACTCGCTGAAAGACGCCGCGATCGGCCTCTCTGACGACACCGTAGGCGCCAGCTACAACCGCGCGCGCCAACACCTTCTGACCTCGGGCTGTCAGCTCATCGAGCTGCATCACGTTGTCAAGCGCAACAACCGACATGACCAGCCCGGCTCGGCCGTGGACATGATTTACGGCTCGACATGGCTGACCTCCGGCTGCGGCTCGGTCATCCTGCTCGGCGGTGAACCTGGCGATCCTATTGTCGGGTTCCGACATGTCAAGCAGCCCGCCGAGGAAGTGGGCCCGTACCATCTGCTGCACGACCAAGGCGCGGGGATCCTGTCGATTGAGCACGGTATCAATCTCGTCGAGCTGGTGAAGGCGTCTGGGCCGGACGGGCTGACCGCGAAGGGCGCGGCGCAAGCGATTACCGAGAAGCCGCAACCAAGCCGCGCCGATATTGAGAAGGGGCGCCGCAAACTCGACAAGCTAGTTGCTACCGGCGTGCTGGTGCGCATCGAGGGCAGTAAGGGCGGCGATGACGGCGGCGTCGCGGCAGCGTATTTCGTCGCCGAACGCACCGATCACGGCCGATCACGCGCAGACGAAAAACCGCAGGTCAGGGCCGATCACGGACTTTTCGATACCGACGACGATCACGCCGATCACGCACCGATCACGCACAACGACGGAATAGCAGGTCAGGGCGATCACGGCACCGATCACGCCGATCACGCAGCAGGCGATCACGTTTCACCCCACCCCTATATAGGGGTGGGTGAACGGACCCCAGAGGCGCCGGCATGCGGTTGAACGCTGCCGCGGGTCTCGCCGCTTCTGTCGTGCCTAAGTTCCACCCGGCGCGGATCCAGCTGCGTCTCGGGGACGCGTACCGGTTCACCCTCACCGCCGACGAAGCGATCGACCTGGCAACCCGGCTCGTCGTCGGCGTCGACCGGCTCCGCGCCGAACAACTCAACCACGATCACGAGAGGACTCAACCATGACTGAGCAAGTGCCCCTGGATGATCCGCGCCGGCATATCCGGATCCGGCTCCGAGCCGCTCAAATCCTCGTACACGCCCTGTGGTCCGGGCTCTGGCCCGAAGGGGCCGAACTCGCCCGCCGGTCCGCCCTGAACGATTTCGGGCCCGACGCGTCCGCGGAAATCCTGCCCGCCGTGCTCGGGCTGCTTCACGAGTACGCCGACGAACCGCTCGCGATGACAAGCAAGCTGCGCGAAGAGATCGCGCGGCTGCACCTGTACCTCGCGGACGTGGGGGCGGACGGCAAGATCACGATGCCCGGCGACAACACCAGCGGCGCATGACGATTCAGCGCGTTTCGCATGGTGTGCTGCTCGACGCCGATGACGCCGCCTACCTGGTGGGCGCGCTGTCGCGGTATTGCGAACTGCTGCTGGCGGACGGGAAGCAACCTCGGCCGCGGCTGGAATCGCTGCGCGCCAAGCTGAAAGCGTCAGCGGTTACTGACGGTTCGCGTAGTAGCTGCGCGGACACAGCGGCGAAAAGCGGCGAAGATCTCGGACATGTCATCGGCACAGGCGACGCGCGCCGCATCCTCGGCTGCACACCGAGCGGCGCCCGCGATCTCGCCCGCCGCGGCAAAGTCCGCGCCCGCTTCACCGGGACACGATGGTTTTTCGACGCCGCCGACGTCGAACGCTACGCCGAAGCCCGCGCCGAACGCATGGAGCGGTGACCGTGCCTAACGTCGTGACGATTCCCAACGTCGAGCTAGCGAAGATCGGCGTGCATGAAATCAGCACCGGGACATGGACTGTGACCCGCCAAGACCTCGCTGATGCTGTAGCCGCTTACAAAGCCGGCCTGGTCAGAGATCCGGTCATCACCCTCGGCCATGTTGGCGGCCGCGGCGCGCCGGCATTCGGGCGCGTCCGAAATCTTCGGCTCGCCCAGGCCGGCGCCATGCTGGTTGGGGATTTCGTCGACGTGCCGCGCGCCCTGGCTGCCGTGATGGGCTCGGCATGGCCGCAACGCTCGGTCGAAGGATTGACCGGTTATACCGGCAGCGACGGCCGCGAATACGGGTTTGTCCTCACTGCCGTTGCCCTGCTGGGAGCCGAATTGCCGGGCGTGGATGGACTATCCGACGTTGACGACGTAGCCGCCCTGTACGGCGTGGCCGCCCGATCGGCGCGCCGCGTCATCCTCGCCGCCGCACCAGCCAGCGACCGGGCCGCACGCGAACGAGCTGTCCGAGTCGCGGCAGCCCGCCGGCGCCGCACCCAGATCACGATCGGAGCCTGACAAGTGCCCGCAAAAGTGTCAGGTCTCGCCGCGTTCCGCGCCGCGAGGGAGCGCCACGTCGAGCAGCATCGCCGCAATCCGCGCGCCGGCGCCGCCGAGCAGAAGCGCCACGCATCCGAGGCCGTGCGACGCCGCCGCACCCAGCCAACCGTCAACAAACCCGCAGTTCGCCGAATCTGATAGGAGCAACCAACACATGAGCACCACGATCACCGCGCCCTGGTCTTACGAGCCGCCGAGCCATCACCGCATCACCGCGCAGGCGACCGCGAATGTGACTGAGCGGCATTTCGTTTCGATCAGCGGTAACCGCGCGGTCGGCGGGAACCTCGCTGTCGCCCCGTCGGCGGCCGGCGACCGGCCGTTCGGCGTTGCCGCCTACTCTGCGCCCGCCGGGCAGCTCGTCCTCGTCGCCCGGGGCGGTGTCGTCAAGGTGATCGCGGCCGGCGCGATTGCGGCCGGCGCGGCCGTGCAGGTCGGTACCGGCGGCGCAGTCTCGACCGCCAGCGGCACCAACCCGGTTGTCGGGGTGGCCGTCAACGGCGCCGCCGACGGCGGTATCGCCGAAATCGCCCTCTACTAACCCCACGCACCCGGAAGGAATCCACGCCGTGACCACGCCTATCAACTCCCCGCTGCTACCCGTACTGAACGGGCGGCAACTTTCCGTCGATGTCGCGCTGAAACAGCCGACCATCATCGCGCAGCAGATCGCCAAGCTCGCCGACGACATGATCCTGCTGCCAAAACTGTTCCGGCAGTACGGTTCCCGCGTCCAGGCAGGAGCCATGCTCTGGAACAGCATCGCATCCTCGGATTACTACACCGCGGGCCCGGTCGAACCTCGCGTTCCCGGCGCCGAATACAAGCAGATCGAAGGCGTCCTGCCAGACCCTCGGTTGAGTCTCGTCGAAGATTTCGGCGGCGCGTTCACGGTGCCGATCGAACAGGTGCTCCGCAACAACATCAGCCTGCTCGACACGCAGGTGCTCCAGCTGGCGAACACCATCACGAAAACCCTGGACCTGCGGGCTGTCGCGGCGCTTGAAGCCGAAGACCCGGCCAGCATTGCAGTGTCGACGCCGTGGGACACCGCCATCACGGTTGGGCCTCTGGATCAGTTGACCGCATCCAACGAGCTGCCGACAGCTCACTTCGCGGCCGCGCAGGAACTCGCCGACCGTGACGAGCTCGGCGTCAAGCTGGACACGCTTCTTGTTGCACCGGAGCAGGCACGCGCGCTGCGGACCCTCTACGGGCAATACCTCGATCAGGTGTTGAAGTCCGCAGGCTTGACGATGCACTCCAACCCGCGGTTGACCGACGGCACCGCGTACATGGTGCAAGGCGGCATGGTCGGCGTGGTCGGCTGGGAGTTCGGGCTGACCACCGAAAGCTGGATCGACCAATCGATCCGGTCGTGGCGTGTTCAGTCGTTCGCCGTGCCGGCGTTTGCCGTGGACCGGCCGTTCGCCTGCAAGAAATTGACCGGATTGTCCTCGTAGCGAAAAGGATTGATACACAATGGCACTGACACTCGATGACACACAGTCCGCGGTGCTGCTCGCGCTGCTCGGACTCCCCGAGGACACCGACGACGTGTCGCTGGTCCTCGACACCGTGCGCGACGCGGTAGCTGTCGAACCCGAGGCACCTTCGGCGATCGCCGCGGCCGCGAAGAAACACGGCCTCGAGCTGCTCGACGCCGACAGCCACGAAGCGCTCAAACGCGACGCCGCCGAAGGCCGCCGGCTACGCGCGGCCGCCGATCAAGCCAAGGTCGAGGCCCAAGTCGACGCCGCGATCGACAAAGGCAAAATCGCGGCATCACGCCGCAAGCACTGGGTTTCGCTGATCGCGGCCGACGCGGGCATGGGCGAAGTGCTGGCCAGCATCCCCGACGAAACCGCCGTACCGCTGTCCGAAATCGGCCACGCCAGCGCCGAATCCGAGACCCAGGGCGCCGGGTCCGACACCGGCGTCGGCAAATGGTTCTGGTGAGTAGCCCGACGGCATGAGGGATTACCCGACGCGCCCGCCTTGGACCGCCAGACTGCCCACCCTCGACGATTTCCACGGCCTGCCCGCGCCAGCGGGCAACTCGTGGGAATCAGGGCAGCCCGTCAAAGCCAACGGCGATGGCGCCCGATCGTTCGTCTTGGGCGCCCGACGCCGCTGCTGGCTCTGCGGCTATCCGCTCGGCCCGCGCGTCTACGCGATCTTCACCGAAACCGGCGAACACTACCGATACCCGGGCCCGCTGTTCGCCGGCGCCAACGCGATGCACCGCTCATGCGCGATCTACTCCGCCGTCGTCTGCCCATTCCTGCGGCACAACATCTCACGCCGCCGGCTCACCGACCATTCGACCCGAGGGCAAGCGTTCGTCGCCGGGTTCAACGGCTACGGCCTGTTCAATCCACCCGGGCACGCCTCGGCGCCGACCGCAAGCGCGGCGGTGCTGCTCGGATACTTCGACCTCGCCGAGGAACTGCCCGCCAACACCTGCGCAGCCAACTACCGCGCCGCCGTGGCCGCCGACGCCAAACTCAAATTCACGACCACGCCGCGCCTGTACTGGACCGATTCGCCCGAAGATTCACGACGCCTCAACGCGATGTACCAAAAGGATTCCATGCACGCGCGGATCGGGCTCGCGCACAGCGGAATCGGCCACGGCGGCGGATCCCTCACCACCGTCGGCGGATACACCTACCGGCTGCTGCGAATCTGAATGCGCCACTCACCACCGCTGCCGCCGTGGCTGGCCGACATGCCCCGCCTCGACGAATTCCCCAACCTCGTCGCGCCCGCAGACACCGACTGGAAATCCGGCAAACCCCTCAAGGGCGCCGACATCAGACGATCCGAAGCATTGGGTATGCGGCGATGCTGCGAAGTCTGCGGATACCCGATCCCCGGCCGCGTCTACACCGTTGTCGCAGAAGGAGGGTCAACCGATAGCCACTTCCTCTACCCCGGCGGCCTGTACGCACAACTCGTGGGCCCGGTGCACCGGAGCTGCGCGTTCTACGCCGTGATCGCGTGCCCGTACCTGAAATACCGGACGGCGAGACGGAAACTCAGCGATCACGCGGCGCGAGGCGCGGCGATGATCGTGGGATTCAACAACTACGGCCGCTTCCAGCCGCCCGGCCACACCGACGTGTGCTTCGGCTACTTCGGCATCGCCGAAGAAATCCCGTTCAACACCTACAACGACATCGCAGCCAACTACGACGATGCGGTCGCCGCGGACGCGAACCTGCGATTCACCACCGCGCCGCGCCTGTATTGGACAGACTCGCCGGCCGACCAACAGCGCCTCGACGCCACACTCGCAGCCGACACGGCCGAAACGACGGCCCGGCTGCACGAGGCCGTGACGACCGTCGGCGGCCACCCCTATCGGCTGCACCTGATCTGAAACCAATCCCCGACAACACCAATCCCCAGCGACACCAATCCCCGCGCGACCATTCCCCGGCGATTCCCCGTTTATCGTGAGCAGCATCCACACGAAGGGGGAAAGCATGATCACGCTGCTGGTGATCGTCGGTGTCGCAGTGATCGTTGGGACACTGTTGGGGCGGCGCAAGCTCCGGTAGAGCTCCCCGCCGCCGACCGTGAAGCACGAGCTCGTAGAGGTTGAACACCTGGCGCTCGATGCCACAGCGCCGGGCCCCCCGAAAAAAATTCGACGGGGGGGTGGGCGCGACTCCGCACGGTAGACAAAATTTTTGTTCACGCGGGGGTGAAAACTTCCCGGACCCGGCGGCCGGTTGGGGCCGATCGGGGCGCTGCGCGGGCTATGCGTGGGACGAAAATCGTTGTGAATCAGCGTTTTTAGGCGCTGCCTGGGGTGGCCCCGGTTTGGGGCCGGGGCCTCGCGAATCAGTTCTTCACGTATTCGAGCGGTGTCACGTATTCGCTGATCGTGTTCCGCCGTGATTTGGGATATTTGTGGTACTGCCGCCATCGGTGTGCCCATCCGACGAGCTTTGTCCCTCTCGGGTACCGGCTTGTGAGTTCGTGGTCGATAGTCCAGGTGAGCGTGCCGTGCGCCTCGACGCGTGCAGGCAGTTCCGGGCCTGAGATCTCTCGACCGTGTTCCCGCTCCCACAGGACGTCGATACGTTGCGACCCGTCTGCGGATCGTATGCCGACGTTGAAAACCGTTGTGGCCTCGGCGCCGCTGTTGACGACGATGATGTCGAACCGGTCCTGGTTGGGCGGACCAGGTTCAGATGGCTGGGTAGGGGTTTTTTGTGGCGGCGGGCCGCCCATCGTCGTCGTCGTCGCCAGGGTGAACGCGACGGTTACGGTAACGCTCTGGCGGAGGTCGACTCCTAGTCGCGGCCAGCGGATGTAGGTCTCGACGAACTTCCACACGAAGGTGCCGACCGATATGGCGAACGCAATCCACGCCGTCACGGCGGTAGCGGTGCTGCTCACTGTCGGGTCGCTTAGGTTGTGTCGCGGCCGGCCATCTTTCGGCGCACCTCAGCGCGTACGTCTTCTTCTGCGAGTTCCATGCCGGTCATCTCTTTGTACTGTTCGATCGCGGACGCAACGGCTTCGTCTTCGGTGAGGCCATCCGGGATCTCGATGGTGCGGTCGTGTTCTTTGGTGATGCGCTCAAGCTCGCGTTGGAGGGCGTCGTCGTCTATTTCCATGGACGGCACCGTAACGGCTTGCGAGTCCAGCGCTGGCGGCGCAACGCCGACCCCAACACAGAAAAGCGCGGGACACCGGAAGGTGTCCCGCGCTTCCCTCGAACTGTTAGGTGGTGGCGACAGCTGGCAGATATTTCTGCAGCCACTCGCTGACCGGGGCCGGCAGACCGAACCAGGCCGTGTTGCGAGTCACCTCGTTAACCATCACGTGATCGTTGCTGTCGATGTGCGCGAGGATCTCGTTGCACACCTCCATCGCGGACTTGTCGGTGATGATTGCCCAGCTGCTCTCGAGCAGGTGCGCGTGATACGGGAACGACTTCAGGTAGCTGAAGAGGCTCGCGTAGTCGCGCCCGGGTGCCGACAAATCGTAAGAGACGATGTACCCAGACATCGCTTCTCCCATCTACGGTAACGATCCCGATGGCTCCCACCACAAAACCGGCGGGTCATCTGGAACCGCTCAGTCGGCGGTGATACCGTCGGGACCGCGCGGGGAAAACGCGATGTTCGACGGAACCCCTACCGGGTGGGACGACCCCCCGGCTGGGGTTCTTCGTCGTTATCCGCGAAAATCACGGTACAGCGCCAAGCGTGCGTCTCCGCGGTTCTGGCCGGCGTGTCGCGGTCGCGTCCTGGCCAAAATCGTCTACAGTTTGTCGCCCTGTTGCAGATGTGCAACAGGTGCCCCAGCAGTAACAGTGGGAAGCGGCTGTTACTGGCATCCCTAGGCGGCCGTCGCCCCGCCGTTTATCGCCCGCCGTCCAACATCTCGGCGCGTCGGTACAGGTCGGTCGATGCCGGCAGCCCGAGCCGGCGGCGTGTCTCGGCCTCGCCGATCCGGTTGACGAGTTGATCGACGATCTCCCGCGCGGGCATCGTCCTGGCGCGGTTCATCGCCGCGAGCTCGATCGCCAGGTCGAGTGTGGCGGCCGCTAGCGCGGGATCTGCGTCAGGAACACCAGCGAGTTGCATTCGCTCGAACTGAGCTACCTGGTCCGGGGTGAGTTGGGCGGCGAAGTTGCGCCAAGTGTTGGTCATGGGGACGTTCCTTTCGGCTTGGGTTTGGTGGTTCAGATTGCCCACGCCGTGCCCACACTTTGCCCACAGTTACACATAACTCTTGTGAACTACTGTGATGTCTTTTAGCAGCTAGAGACTGTTTCGGTGCCCTGAACTGAGGCAAAAATAGAGTTCGAATCTCACCGAGGGCACCACAGACCCAGCGCGCGCGCCGACAATCCGCTGCCCCAAGGGACGCAGGGCACTCGGCGCACCGGGGGAGCTACTACCCTTTCCGGTACCGAAGTAGCGCCTTCACCGCCGTTTCCAAACCCGGCGGTCTGTTATTTCCTCCAATACCTTCCAATGGTATGGATCCGGGGCATTTAAACAACTCCACGCAATTACGCGCACGCAATTGCATTAGCAAGATCGCTATGAATTCATACTATTTCTCCGCCGCGCGCGTGCGTGCCGAAATCCTTCCAGCAACGGCTTCGGTCGCGTGAGCCAATGCCCGGGGGTCCCGCGCAAACCGGACCGTTGGGGGGCCTCACCCCTCGTCGAGGCCCACCGTCCGGTTCAGTCGCCGAAGGACCGGGTAACGCAAACCTGGCCGGAGGCAGACACATCTGCCCCCGCGGAGTTGCCGATCGAATCGGTGGCTACCCGGAGTAACCAGCCCGGGTCGCCGCAGGCGGCGCTGCAGCCGTCTATGAGCAAAGCGGTGAGAGCTAGGGTTAACGCAAGAACGAATCTCTTGAGACGCGCCATCAGGCACCCCTTAGTCGAGGCCAACACGTGTCTAACAGCCCTGCTTAACACGTGTTAAATAACCATAACGATCCATTCGCAAACCCGATAACAACCCGATAACAAGAACTGTTATCAGAATCGGAAACTTACGGGGCGAAATCGCCAACTTTTTTGGAGACATTCGCCGACCAGCCTGCTCGGCGGTTAGGCTTACACCCGTGGCGGCCAAGAAGTGTGGTGCCCCACCAAGACGCCCAGACGGCTCCTCGCAGCGCCCGGACTGCGTGGCTGCGGCGCGCGCCCAGTCACGCGACCGCAATCAGCACTACGCCGACAGCGCCGCACGCCAGTACCGAGTGCTCACGATTGCGGCCTGGCTGGCAGTGGCAGTCTGCACCACCTTCGTCGTACTGCAGGTCGTCACCGGCGCCTGGATCTGGCAGATGCTGCTCGTCAATGTCATCTCGGCGGTGATCTTCGCATCTGTGCCGTGGCTGCACCGCTTCGGTGATCTGGTCGCGCCGCTGACCTTTATCGGCGCCGCCTATGCCACGGTCTTCGCCACCTGCTGGGACTCGGGCACAGCCTCGGGCGCCCAGTTCTTCTTGGTGGTGGGCGCGTGCCTGGTGGTGCTGGTGCTGGGGCTGGATCACATCGTGTTGGCCGGAATTTTGGCGGCGATCGCCGCCGGCCTGATCATAGGGCTGGAATTTCTCGTTCCCCGTGATACCGGCTTGGTGCCGGGGTGGGCGCAGTCCATGATGTTCGTCGTCACCATCGTGTCCGCGTGCGTCATGGTGTTCATCACGGTGTGGTTCGCGCTGCGCGATACCCGGCGTGCCGAGACGGTGATGGAATCCGAGTATCGGCGGTCGGAGGCGCTGCTCGCCAACATGTTGCCGGGCAGTATCGCCGAGCGTCTCAAAAGCGCCGACCGGAACGTCATCGCCGACAAGTATGACGAGGCCTCCGTCTTGTTCGCCGACATCGTCAGCTTCACCGAACGCGCCAGCAGCACCAGCCCGGCCGATTTGGTGCGGTTCCTCGACAGGCTGTACGGCTCCTTCGACGAGTTGGTCGACAGACACGGCCTGGAGAAGATCAAGGTCAGCGGCGACTCCTACATGGTGGTCAGCGGGGTCCCGCGCGCGCGGCCGGACCACGCCTTCGCCCTGGCCGCGCTGGCGCTCGACATGGCCAATGTTGCTGGGGCGCTGAAGGATCCGCACGGCGGTCCGGTCCCGTTGCGGATGGGCATGGCCTGCGGACCCGTCGTGGCCGGTGTGGTGGGCTCGCGCCGGTTCTTCTACGACGTGTGGGGCGACGCCGTCAACGTCGCGTCGCGGATGGAGTCCACCGATTCGGTGGGCCGAATTCAAGTGCCCGAGGCGATGCATGAACGTCTCAAACACGACTTCGTTCTGCAGGAGCGCGGCCGGATCGAGATCAAGGGCAAGGGCGTTATGCGCACCTGGTATCTAATCGGCCGAAGGGCCGGTGAAGAACCCACCGACCTGCGCGCCGAGGATCCGCGCACGGTCCACGTCTGACCAACGTCCCTGTACCACAGCTCACGTTTGTGCCAGACTTCGGCCATGACTATCTCCCCTGGCTCTCCTGGAACCCACCCTGTTCCGAGCTTGCTGCCGCATCTGTGGAAATCCGCTCTGCTGTCGGGAATTCTGTCTCTTGTCCTCGGTGTCCTGGTGCTGGCTTGGCCGGGAATTTCCATCCTGGTCGCCGCCGTCGCGTTCGGCGTTTATCTCTTGATCACCGGTATCGCGCAGGTCGTCTTCGCGTTCTCGCTTCACGTCTCGGCGGGCAGCCGGATCCTGCTGTTCGTCAGTGGCGCGGCGTCGTTGATCCTGGCGTTGCTGGCGTTCCGTCATTTCGGTCAGGGATACGCAATCCTGCTGCTGGCCATCTGGATTGGCGTCGGGTTCATCTTCCGCGGTGTCGCCACAACGGTTTCGGCCGTAAGCGACCCGCACCTGCCCGGCCGGGGGTGGAACATCTTCGTCGGGGTGATCAGCCTGCTCGCGGGCATCGTCGTGCTGGCCTCACCGTTCCAATCCATCGTCACCCTGGCGATCGTGGTCGGCGCCTGGTTCATCGTCATCGGTGTGTTCGAGATCATTTCGTCGTTTGGGATCCGCAAGGCCTCCAAGACCCTCGCGCCAGCTGAGCAGGGGCTGCGGTAGCGGAGACGCCGACTCATCTACTACACTCTGTCGTAGCCGTTGGTCGGCCCTCCGCAGTCTCGGGAGATGACAGATGAATGTCGTCGATATTTCGCGGTGGCAGTTCGGTATCACAACCGTCTACCACTTCATCTTCGTGCCGCTCACCATCGGTTTGGCGCCGCTGATCGCCATCATGCAGACGGTGTGGGTGGCCACCGGTAACACCGCCTGGTACCGGCTGACCAAGTTCTTCGGCAAGCTGTTCCTGATCAACTTCGCCATCGGCGTGGCGACCGGGATCGTCCAAGAATTTCAGTTCGGCATGAACTGGTCGGAGTACTCGAAGTTCGTCGGCGACATCTTCGGTGCGCCACTGGCGATGGAGGGGTTGTTCGCCTTCTTCTTCGAGTCCACCTTCATCGGGTTGTGGATCTTCGGCTGGAGCCGGCTGCCCAAGCTGATCCACCTGGCTTGCATCTGGATCGTCGCGTTCGGCGTCAACGCGTCGGCGTTCTTCATCATCGCGGCGAACTCGTTCATGCAGCACCCGGTCGGCGCGCACTACAACCCGTCGACGCGACGCGCCGAGCTGGACGACATCTTCGCCCTGCTGTCCAATAACACTGCGCAAGCGGCGTTTTCACACACTGTGACAGGGGCGCTCCTGGTTGCGGGCACCTTCGTCGCCGCCGTCAGCACATGGTGGATGGTGCGCTCACACAAGCAGGGGTCCACCACGCCCGAATCACAAACCGAGGCCCGCACCATGTTTCGCCCGGCGGCCATCCTGGGCTGCGGGGTGGTGCTGCTCGCCACCGTTGGCCTGTTCTTCACCGGTGACCGGCAGGGCAAGCTAATGTTCGTCCAGCAGCCGATGAAGATGGCATCGGCGGAGGGGTTGTGCCACACGCAGACCGACCCCGACTTCTCGGTGCTGACGATCGGAACCCACAACAACTGCGGCAGTGTCGCCGAGGTCATCAAGGTGCACTACGTGCTGCCGTTCCTAGCCGAGGGCAAGTTCAGCGGCGTGACGCTGGGCGGGGTGGACGAGTTGCAGCAGGAGTACCAGCAGCGCTTCGGACCCGACGACTACCGGCCGAACCTGTTCGTCACCTACTGGTCCTTCCGGGCGATGATCGGATTCCTGGCTATCCCGGTGTTGTTCGCACTGACCGTGCTGTGGGTCACCCGCGGCGGGCGAACACCCAAGCGCCGCTGGATGTCCTGGTTCGCCCTGCTCACCATCCCGACGCCGTTTCTGGCCAACATCTCCGGGTGGGTGTTCACCGAGATGGGCCGACAGCCCTGGGTGGTGGCGCCCAATCCCAGCGGGGACCAATCGATTCGGATGACCGTCCGCGCAGGGGTGTCCAATCACGTGCCCGGCATGGTCATCACCTCCCTGGTGACCTTCACCCTCGTCTACGCGGTGCTCGCGGTCCTCTGGTTCTTCCTGCTCAAGCGCTACACCGTCGAAGGGCCGCTGGAACACGACGCGGAACCCGCTCCCCCACAAGCACCCAGCGATGACGAGGTGGCACCTCTGTCCTTCGCGTACTGACGAGGGCTTACCCGACGCCGAAAGGAGTTGCGACGGTGGGACTGCAGGAAGTGTGGTTCGGCATCATCGGGGTGCTGTTCCTGGGATTCTTCATCCTCGAGGGCTTCGACTTCGGCGTGGGCATGTTGATGGAGCCGTTCGCCCGCGTCGGCGTCGGCGAAGCCGAACCGCTGCGCCGCACGGCGCTCAACACCATCGGACCGGTGTGGGACGGCAACGAGGTCTGGCTGATCGTCGGCGGCGCCGCGATGTTCGCCGCCTTCCCCGCCTGGTACGCCACCGTGTTCTCCACGCTGTACCTGCCGCTGCTGGCGATCCTTTTCGGCATGATCGTGCGCGCCGTGGCGATCGAGTGGCGCGGCAAGATCGATGACACCAAATGGCGCGGCTGGGCCGACGTCGCCATCGCGGCCGGATCGTGGCTACCGGCCGTCTTGTGGGGCGTCGCATTCGCCATCCTGGTGCGCGGACTCCCGGTCGAGGCCGACGGCCACATTCACCTCTCGATCACCGATGTGCTCAACGCCTACACGCTGCTGGGCGGATTGGCCACCGCCGGGCTGTTCTTGTTCTACGGAGCGACATTCGTCGCGTTGAAGACCTCCGGCGCCATCCGCGAGGATGCGTACCGGTTCGGCGTCTGGCTGTCGATTCCGGTGACCGCACTGGTTGCGGCATTTGGACTTTGGACGCAACTGGCTCACGGCAAGGATTGGACCTGGCTGGTGCTGGCCGTGGCGGTGCTGGCGCAACTGGCGGCGGTGCTACTGGTGTGGCGCCGGGCGTCCGACGGCTGGTCGTTCACCTGCGTCGCGCTGGTGGTCGCGGCCGTGGTGATCCTGCTATTCGGCTCGCTGTATCCGAACTTGGTGCCCTCGACGCTGAACAAGCAGTGGAGCCTGACCATCTACAACGGCTCTTCCACCCACTACACCCTCAAAGTCATGACATGGGTGACGGCGTTCATGGCCCCGCTGACGGTCATCTACCAAGCCTGGTCGTATTGGATTTTCCGGCAACGGATCTCGGCTGACCGGTTACCCGCGCCGATCGGGCTGGCAAGGCGCCCGTCCTGAGCGGTACGGACCGTGCCAGCCGGGCGCCGCTAGACCCGAGACTGTGGCGAGCGTCGGCGGCGGTGCGCCGCTACCTGCTCGCCGTGGTGGGCTGCGGTGTGCTTATCTCCGGCTGCGCGATCGGATCGGCGATCGTCTTGGCGCGCATTGTCGCCGGCGTCGTCGGCCAGCCCGCCGCCCGGGGACTGCACGTCTGGCTGGGTCCGCTGTCAATCCTGTTGGCGCTGTGGGTGGTCCGCGCGGTGACGCATTGGCTTCAGGCCCGGCTGGGGCAACGAGGAGCCAGCGCGGTCATCGCCGATCTGTCCGGCCAGGTGCTCGCCGGGGTGACCGCCAGGCAACCCAGCGAACTGGCGACGCAACGCGACACCGCGGCCGTCGTGGTCACCCGCGGGCTGGATGGCTTACGCCCCTACTTCATCGGTTACCTGCCCACGTTGATGCTCGCCGCGATCCTGACACCGGCCACCGTCGCCGTGGTCGCGGCCTACGACCTGAAATCGGCGGTAGTCGTGGCGATCACGCTGCCCCTGATCCCGATCTTCATGGTGTTGATCGGGCTGGCGACCGCCGACCGGTCGGCCGCGGCGCTGGCCGCGATGACCACGCTGCAGGCCCGGTTGCTGGACCTGATCGCCGGCATCCCCACCCTGCGGGCGCTGGGCCGCAGCTCGGGTCCCGACCACCGCATCGCCGAACTGGCCGCGGCGCACCGCCGCTCGGCCATGGCGACGCTGCGGATCGCGTTCCTTTCGGCCCTGGTGCTCGAGCTGCTGGCCACCCTCGGGGTGGCGCTGATCGCCGTCGGAATAGGCCTTCGACTGGTGTTCGGCGAGATGACTTTGACCACCGGTTTGACCGTCCTGTTGCTGGCGCCGGACGTGTACTGGCCGCTGCGCCGCATCGGAGTGGAATTCCATGCCGCGCAAGACGGCAGGGCCGCCGCCGGTGCCGCGTTCGCCCTCATCGGCGAGCCGGCGGCGTCGAAGGCCGGGGCTGAGACGGTCACCGCGCGCGGCGCGCGGATCCGCCTCGACCACCTGACCGTCGACGGCCGCGACGGCCGGGCACCGCACGACCTGAGCGCGGTCATCGAACCCGGCTCGGTGACGGTGCTGACCGGGCACAACGGCGCCGGCAAGAGCACCACCCTGCAGGTGATCGCCGGCATCAGCGTGCCCTCGTCGGGCCGGGTCGTCGTGGACGGTGTCGACGTCGCCGACCTGCAACCGGCCGCCTGGTGGGCGCAGCTGTCCTGGCTCCCCCAGCGGCCGGTACTCGTGCCGGGCACGGTCGACGACAACCTGAAGCTGCTCGGAGAATTGCGCGACATCGAGAAGGCTTGTGCCGATTCCGGATTCGACGCGGTGCTGGCGGAGCTGCCAGATGGGGGCGGCACCGTGCTCGGGCGCGGCGGTGTCGGGCTGTCGTTGGGGCAGCGGCAACGGCTGGGTCTGGCCCGTGCGCTCGGCTCGACGGCCCCCGTGCTGTTGCTCGACGAGCCGACCGCGCACCTGGACACGGCCACCGAGGAAGGTGTCTTGCGGGCGATCGTCGAGCGGGCCCGCGCCGGTGCGACCGTGATCGTCGTCGGCCATCGTGCGCCGGTGGTGGCCATTGGCGACCAGGTCGTCGAAGTCGTCGCCGACCGGGGGGTGCGTTATGCGCCGGCCTGATCCGCTCATCGACGCTTTGACGCTGTTGCGCCCGCGGCTGCCTCGTGTTCTGGCAGCGGTCGCGCTCGGGGCGCTCTCGCTGGGTAGTGCGCTGGCCCTGGCCGGTGTTTCGGCATGGCTGATCACGCGGGCCTGGCAGATGCCGCCCGTGCTGGACCTGTCGGTGGCCGCGGTCGCGGTTCGGATGTTCGCGATCTCGCGGGCGGTGCTGCACTACTGCGAGCGACTGGCCACTCACGACACGGCCCTGCGCGCGGCCGGCACCGCGCGCGTCCAGATATACCAGCGGCTCGCGCGCGGACCGGCGGCGGCCGCCGTCCGGCTGCACAGCGGTGAACTGGTGACGCGGGTGGGTGCTGACGTCGACGAGCTGGCCAACGTCCTGGTGCGCGCCCTGGTGCCGATCGCGGTCGCGGTCGTGCTGGCGCTGGCGGCAACCGCAGTCGTCGCGGCCATTTCACCGGCTGCGGCGGTGGTGCTGGCGGCCTGCCTGCTGATCGCCGGCTTGGTCGCGCCCCGGATCGCCGGCCGCGCCGCCGCAGCCCAGGAAGGCGTTGCGCGGCAGCATCATTCCGAACGCGACACGTCGGCAATGGTCGCCCTCGAACATGCCCCCGAGCTTCGGGTCGCCGGCCTGCTACCCGACGTCATCGCCGAATCGCAACGCCGGCAACGCGCTTGGGGCGATGCCCTGGACGCCGCCGCCGAACCGGCGGCCATTGCCGAGGCGATGCCCACCGCCGCGATCGGGGCGAGCGTGCTAGGCGCGGTGGTGTGCGGGATCGGGTTGGCCCACGCGGTCGCGCCCACCACACTGGCCGTGCTGATGCTGCTGCCGCTGTCCGCCTTCGAGGCGATGACGCCGTTACCGGCCGCCGCGGTCCAACTGACGCGGTCGCGGATCGCCGCGCGCCGCCTGCTCGAACTGAGCCCCCCGGGGCCCGAGATTGCGACGGCGAGCGTACCCACACCCGTCGGCACCGGACGGTTGTCGGCCGACATGCGTTCCGGTCATGAGGGCGCGGCACGCTCGACCCGGATAGCGGTGGATCTGCCGCCGGGAGCGCGGCTGGCCGTCACCGGCCCCAGCGGTTCCGGCAAGACGACGTTGTTGATGACACTCGCCGGTCTGCTGCCGCCCCTGGACGGGCGGGTGACGCTGGACGGTACCGCCATGAACGAGTTCGGCGAGGCCGACTTGCGCAGCGCGATCGGGTTTTTCGCCGAGGACGCCCATATCTTCGCCACCACCATCCGCGACAACCTGTTGGTCGCCTGCGGAGACTGCCCTGACGAGGAATTGGTTGCAGCACTGGGCGCGGTCAGCCTGGGCACCTGGCTCGCCGGTCTGCCAGGCGGGTTGTCCACTGTGCTCACCGGTGGGGCGCAGGCCCTTTCGGCCGGCCAGCGCCGAAGGCTATTGCTGGCGCGAGCGGTGATCTCGCCCATGCCAGTCGTGCTGCTCGACGAGCCCACCGAACACCTCGACGTCACAGACGCAGAACGGGTTCTCCGCGACCTGTTGGCCCCGGATTCGCGGTTGATGTCCGCACAGCGGACGGTGGTGGTGGCGACTCACCACCTGCCGGAGGGGCTGGCCTGTCGGCAACTACGCGTCGATGACGACGTGACGCGGGCGGACTCAGAGGTGTCGCCGGCGCGGCATGAATTCCAGCGACAGCAGCACGAACAGTAGCGGGACGATCTGCGTCATGGAGATCAGCGCGTAGCGCCGGGCATCCAGCGCGTGCCACTTGCGCACATAGCGGTACAACGACTCAAGGGCGATCAACGGATCGAGAACGTGGATCAACCGGTAGAAGACGCGCTGCGTCCAGCCGCGGTTTTTGTCGTCGAAAATCTCCGGGAACGCGGCAAAGGCGAGCGATACCCGCTGCGCCCCAGTCTCTTTTCCGGCCATGATCATGTCGACGCTCAGCCGCTCGTCGAGACCGTTGGGGGCACTGCGCCGGCGCCACGGCACATCAAGCGTGATGTCGCTGCCCTCACCGGCCGTGGCGTACCGGTGGAATGCCTGCACCGTGCCCGCGTTGTCCCGGGCGATGATGAGCTGGATCCCCGGGAACCGGCCCTCCAGCACGCCGTCGAGGTTCATGTGGAATCCGCGATCGGCGTGGGCTCCCTTGGATGACTCGCGCACCACCTCGGTCAGCTCGGCCAGCAGCTTGTCGTCGAGTTCCTGCTCCGACACGATTTCTGTTGTCACACCGCAATTGTGGGTGCGCTTCACCGCCTGACGCAGATTGCGGAATTTGCGGCCCACCATGTCGAAGCCGGACACGTCGACCACCACATCGCGGCCAATCGGTATGGGCCGCAACGATTGTCCCAACACCGTCGAATCGGTCCACAGGCCCAGCCGCCGCTCGCCGCACCCCACCACGGCGATGCGCCATCCGTGGGTATGGCAGGTGGCGGCGAAATCCGCGACCAGTTCCGGGAAGTGGGCCTCGTCGCCGATCGGGTCACCGCTGACCGCGGCGATTCCCATCCGCGTCCGGTAGGCCAGCGCCGCCGTGCCGTCGGCGGTGAAGTGATAGCTCTTGCCGGTCTGCATGGTGAACGGGGCGAGCGCGTCGCCGCCGGTGGCGTTGATCAGCCTCCACACGCGGGGCAGGTCACCGGGCCGCGGATACGAGGTCGTCGGCCACATCAACACAATGCCGGAGCTGGCGATCACCAGGTCACCGAGCAAATCGAACGACAGCACATGCAGTCCCAGTCCGGCCAGGACGAAGAAGGCGGCCGCGGCGGCGTGCATGGTCGTCACGGGCCGGCCGAGAAAGATGCCGCGAGCCATCCAGGCCACCGCCACCAGCACCGTCAGCGACCAGGCCAACCGGTCGGTGTAGTTCCAGCTTGGATGGCTATGGTGCCGAGCGAGGATCTCGATGAGCCAGCACGCCGCGCCGAACAGCGCCAACGCGCCGATCAAGCGGGCCGCGAGCGAATCGACCGACACGACAACGCGTTCGCGCACGCGGGGTCTTGCTACCGTGACGTCCACCACTGGGCCGTTCACACTCACCTCCCGATGCGCTGACACCAGCTGGGCGGGTTGATTACCGCCTCTGCACCGACTACCCGACTACGTCAAAGCTACGCCCGATCAGGGCCATTTAGGGCCCGAATTCGCGCGGAGATTCCGCAGCTATTAGGTCACGTTTTATCGGCCGGAAGATGGGAAGTATTTCAGCACGCCTTCTTGCACCACCGTGGCGAGCGGTTGCCCGGATCGGTCGAAGAAGTGCCCGGTGCCGAGTCCCCGCGAATCGGCTGCCACCGGCGACGATGTGGAGTACAACACCCAGTCGTTGAAGTTGACCTGCCGGTGAAACCAAATGGAATGATTCGCCGAGGCGGCGAATATGCGGTCGAATCCCCAGGAAAGGCCGTGCGTAGTGATGACCGAGTCCAACACCGTGGTGTCCGACGAATACACCATTGTTGCCGTGTGCAATACGGGGTCGTCGGGAACTTCCCCCAAAGCCTTGACCCAGACCCGATTGTGCGGGAGCCGATCACCCTTCGTGCGCATCACCCACGCGGGGTCGTTGGTGTAACGCCACTCGATGGGCTGCAGGGCGTTGACGAAGTGCGGGACGGTTTCTTCGTAGCCACGCAGGAGTTCACCGATGGTCGGCTGCGTGTGCGGCTCGGCCACCTCCGGCGGCTCGATGCCGTGTTCCAGGCCGCGGCCGCCGGCCATGTAGGAGACCAGGGCCGTAGACAGCAGCGTGCCGTCCTGCATCGCATCGACGCGCCGATTGGCGAAGCGGCGCTCGTCGCGCAGCCGCGTCACGCGGAATTCGATGTCCTTGGCGGTGTCTCCCCCGTTGATGAAGTGCACCGACAGCGCGCCCGGCGGCAGGTCGTCGCGAACCAGGCTGCGGCTGCTCGCGACGAACGACTGCGACATGAGCTGACCGCCAAAGGTCCGCATGGGGTTCTTGCTGGGATGCGAGCCGATGAACAGGTCGTCGTCGACGCGGTGGAGGTCGAGTGTCGCCAGCAGTTCCTCGAAGTCCGGATGGGTCTCTGTCGCGGCTTCGTCAACCGCATTCGGCTCTTGAGACTCACAGCCGGCCGGCACACGCTCTCCTCTAGTTAGACGTCGTCCTCCCCGATCCGGTGCACATGGATGAGGTTGGTTGACCCTACTGTGCCAGGTGGCGCGCCAGCGACGATGACCACCAGGTCGCCACGCTTGTAGCGACCCAGCCCCAGGAGCGACTTGTCGACCTGGCGGATCATGCCGTCCGTGGAGGTCATCATCGGGACGATGAACGTTTCGGTGCCCCAGGTCATGGCCAACTGGCTACGCACCTCGGGCCACGCGGTGAAGGCGAGCAGCGGCAGCGGGGTATGCAGGCGCGCGAGGCGCTTGACCGTGTCGCCGGACTGGGTGAAGGCGACGAGCGCCTTGGCATCGAGCCGCTCGCCGATGTCACGGGCCGCGTAGGAGATCACGCCGCGTTTGGTGCGGGGCACGTGCGTCAGCGGCGGAGCGGCCGTAGAGTTCTCCTCCACCGCGCAGATGATCCGCGCCATCGTGCGGACCGCGGCCAGCGGATACTTCCCGACCGAGGTCTCCCCGGACAGCATCACCGCGTCGGCGCCGTCGAGCACAGCATTCGCCACGTCGGAGGCCTCGGCCCGGGTCGGCCGCGAGTTCTCGATCATCGAATCGAGCATCTGGGTGGCCACGATGACGGGCTTGGCGTTCTCCCGGGCCATCTGGATGGCCCGCTTCTGCA
Organism: Mycobacterium senriense; assembly: GCF_019668465.1. Lineage (NCBI taxonomy): Bacteria > Bacillati > Actinomycetota > Actinomycetes > Mycobacteriales > Mycobacteriaceae > Mycobacterium > Mycobacterium senriense. Next base: position 5,043,343 of record NZ_AP024828.1, read on the forward strand.
CCAGCGGCACCTCTTCCAGCGGCAGCTCGACGCCCAGGTCGCCACGGGCCACCATGATCGCGTCGAACGCCAGCACGATGGCTTCGAGATTGTCGACGGCTTCCGGCTTCTCCAGCTTCGCGATCACGGGCACCCGCCGGCCGACCCGGTCCATCACCTCGTGCACCAACTCGACGTCGGAGGGCGAACGCACGAAAGAGAGCGCTACCAGGTCGACGCCGAGTTCAAGAGCGAAGCTGAGGTCGTCGATGTCCTTCTCCGACAAGGCCGGTGCGGACACGTTCATCCCGGGCAGCGACATGCCTTTGTTGTTGCTGACCGGGCCACCTTCGGTGACGGTGCAGATCACGTCGTCGCCCTCGATGACGTCGACAACCAGCCCGATTAGGCCGTCGTCGACCAGGACCCGGTCACCGACGACGGCGTCCTCGGCAAGTCTCTTGTAGGTGGTCGACACCCGGTCGTGGTCGCCCTCGCAGTCGGCGACGGTGATCCGCACCGTTTCACCGTCGGCCCAGTACGTGGGGCCGGTGGCGAAACGCCCCAGCCTGATCTTGGGCCCCTGCAGGTCGGCGAGCACGCCGACGGCGCGGCCTGTGGCGTCGGAAGCGGATCTGACGCGCTCGTAGGCGGCCTTGTGATCGGAGTAGTCGCCGTGGCTGAAGTTCAGCCTCGCGACGTCCATTCCGGCCTCAACCAGGGCCTGGATCGCCTCATCCGAATTGGTCGCAGGGCCAAGGGTGCAGACGATCTTTCCGCGTCTACTCACGGCGACCCAGCATAGTCGTGTGTGACCCCCACAGCCCGCACATAGCTGACACCGCGCAGTGTGCTCTTACCCACCAAGAACACTGGGAAACAGCGGGAAGGCGGGCAGGTTACGCAGCACCGTCCACGCGATCGTCGCGACCACGACCGTCAGCAACGCCGCCCTGGGCGGCGCTCCCTTGCCGCGGGCGCGGCGCACCAGCAGCCATGCGGCCAGCAACGGGATTCCCACCAGCAGGAAGACGTTGTCATGGATCCCGGCCATCACGTCGCCGTGCAACACGTCGTGCGTCATCCGCAGCCCGCCGCAAAACGGGCAATTCCAGCCGGTGAGCCATTTGAACGGACAGGCCGGATAGATCGAACTCGGGCGGTGCGGGTCGGCCAGCGCGACGTAGCCGAGCGCGCCACCCAGCGCCACGCCGGTCCCGGCTGCGATGGAGAACCGGTGACGCCGCAGGCCGTGCGGGTCGGGTTGCGCGGGTGGATGCGGTTGCCCCATCCAGCCCGCTGACCTCGCGTTGGTCACGCTGTTCAGCATGCCAGATCCGTTGCGCCCCGCCAGGTGAAATCGGGCGCCGGTGGTCAGCGGCCCGACAGCCGGTTCCTGAGTCGCGAGCCCCATCGCCGACGGGTTTCGGGCTGGGTCGGGCTCGTTGAGGGTTCGGGTGTTTCGGATTCGGGTTTGTCGGGTTCGGGTGTTTCGGCGGCCGGCTCGTCTTCCGTTGCGGCCTCCAATTCCCCGGTTTCGGGTTTGTCGGCGTCTATCGCTTCCGGTTCGTCGGCTTGGGGCTCTTCCGATTCCGCTTCGGGCTCTTCCGATTCCGCGTCCGGCTCTTCGGCTTCCGATTCCGGCTTTTCGGCTTCCGACTCTTCGGTCTCAGGCTCTTCGACTTCGGGCTTTTCGCGCTCGGCCTCTTCAGGCTCGGCCACGGCTTCCGGCTCTTCCGATTCCGCTACCGGCTCTTCGGCTTCAGGCTCGGCCTCGGCCTCGGGCTCCTCGGCTTCGGGCTCGTCGACCTCAGCCTCGCTGGGCTCCGCTTCGATGGCCTCCGTCGAGTCCGCTACCGGTTCTTCGGCTTCCGCACCGGCCGCGGTGGTTTCGTCGGCGTCCGCCGTCTCCAGCGACGAGGTCGGCGCATCGGCTGCCGCGAGACCCACAACGCCCGCCGTGGTCGTCGCTGCGGTCACCGTGGCGGGCTCGTCCACCGGTTCGGCCTCGGCCGCTTCCTCGTCGAGGTATTGGTTGCCGCGTAGGCTCTCGGGATCTTCGCGGCCCTTCGGCGCCGCCATCAGATACACCACGGCCCCGATGAACACGAAAGTCGATGTGAACGAGTTGATCCGGATACCGGCGATGTGGGTGGCGGTGTCGTCGCGCAGCAATTCGACACAGAACCGCCCCACGCAGTAGCCCGCCACGTACAGGGCGAACAGCCGGCCGTGGCCCAACGTGAAGCGTCGGTCCGCATAGATCAGCGCGACGAAAATCAGGACATTCCAGATCAATTCGTAGAGAAACGTCGGCTGCACCACGAACGCGATCTGGCCCGTCGAGACGCCATCCAGCGAATGCGGGTCGATGTATCCCGAGGGGTCTCGGCGATAGAAGACCTGCAGGCCCCACGGCAGCGTGGTCTCGCGGCCGTAGAGCTCCTGGTTGAAGTAATTGCCGAACCGTCCGATGGCCTGCGCCAGAATGATTCCGGGTGCCAGCGCGTCGGCGAAGGCGGGAAGCGGAATCCCGTGCCGGCGACAGCCGATCCAGGCGCCGACTCCGCCGAGCGCCACCGCGCCCCAGATGCCCAAGCCGCCGTCCCAGATCCGTACGGCCGCCCCGAGTCCGGCACCGCCGGGGCCCCAATAGGTGCGCCAGTCGGTGGCCAAGTGATAGAGCCGGCCACCGATCAAGCCGAACGGCACCGTCCACAGCGCGATGTCGTAGATCACGCCGCGCTCGCCGCCGCGGGCTTCCCAGCGCCGGTCACCGATCAGCAGTGCGGCCACGATGCCGGCGATGATGAACAGCGCGTAGGCCCGGATGGGCAGCGGGCCGAGGTGCCACACGCCCTGCGGCGGGCTCGGGAAATAGGCCAGCAGCTTCGTCACGAGGCGGCCGCCCTCTGACGAACACCGGCGGCGAGTTCCTCAGTCAGTGCACGCAATGCAGTCAACCCCCCGTCCCCCAGTGCCGACACCAGCGCGGACCCGACGATGACACCGTCTGCGTAGCTGCCGATCTGGGCGGCCTGCTCTCGCGACCGCACCCCCAGACCGACACCGACGGGTATGTCGGATACCTCCTTGACTCTGCTCACCAACTCGGGCGCCGCGTTGGACACGACGTCGCGCGCCCCGGTCACGCCCATCGTCGAGGTCGCGTAGACGAATCCACGCGACGCGTCGACCGTCATCGCCAACCGCTGCGGCGTCGAGGACGGCGCCACCAGAAAGATCCGGTCCAACCGGTGCTCCTCGGAGGCCGCCAACCACTGCCCGGCTTCCTCGGGGATGAGATCCGGCGTGATCAGGCCGAAGCCGCCGGCGGATGCCAGATCCCGGGCGAACGCGTCAACCCCGTAGCGCAGCACCGGGTTCCAGTAGGTCATCACCACGGCGTGACCACCGGCCGCGCTGATCGCCTCGACCGCGGCAAGGGTGTCCCGGACGCGCACTCCCCCGTGCAGCGCGATCTCAGTGGCCTTGGCGATGGTCGGGCCGTCCATGCCGGGGTCCGAATAGGGAACCCCGACTTCGATGATGTCGCAACCCGATTCGACCAGTGCGGTCATCCCCTTCACCGACGTCGGCACGTCCGGGTAACCGGTGGGCAGATATCCGATCAGCGCCGCGCGATTGTCTTTGCGGCAGCCATCGAAAATCGACTCGAGCTTGCCCGCTTCGCTGTGTTTGACCGTCATCGATCGCTGGATCCCAACAGCCCGAACCACTTCGCGGCGGTCTCGACGTCCTTGTCACCGCGCCCGGACAGGTTCACCACGAGGATCGCGCCGTGCCCCAACTCGGGACCCAATTTCAGCGCACCCGCGACGGCGTGCGCGGATTCGATGGCCGGGATGATCCCCTCCGTGCGGCACAGGACACGGAATGCATCCATCGCCTCGGAGTCGGTGATCGGCCGGTACTCCGCGCGGCCCGTCTCGCGCAGATACGCATGTTCTGGACCAACTCCCGGATAGTCGAGACCCGCTGAGATGGAATGGGATTCGATGGTCTGTCCGTCCTCGTCCTGCAGCAGATACGAGTACGATCCCTGAAACGCACCGGGTGAGCCGCCACTGAAGGTCGCGGCGTGCCTGCCGGTTTCGACACCGTCGCCGGCCGCCTCGAATCCGACCAGCCGCACATTCGGATCGTCGATGAACGGGTGGAAGATCCCAATCGCGTTGGAACCGCCGCCGATGCAGGCCACCACGGCGTCGGGCAACCGGCCCGCCTGGGCCTGGATCTGGGCGCGCGCCTCGAGGCCGATGATGCGCTGAAAGTCGCGCACCATGGCGGGAAAGGGATGGGGGCCGGCCGCGGTGCCGAAGCAATAGAAGGTGTTGTCGGCGTTGGTAACCCAATCCCGGAACGCCTCGTTGATGGCGTCCTTGAGCGTCTTGGAACCGCTTTCCACCGAGACGACCGTCGCCCCCAGCAGGCGCATCCGCGCCACGTTGAGCGCCTGACGCTCGGTGTCCACCGCGCCCATGTAGATCACGCATTCCAGGCCGAGCAAGGCACACGCGGTAGCGGTCGCCACGCCGTGCTGACCGGCCCCGGTCTCGGCGATCACCCGCTTCTTGCCCATCCGCTGGGCCAGCAACGCCTGACCGAGCACGTTGTTGATCTTGTGAGATCCGGTGTGGTTCAGGTCTTCTCGCTTGAGGAAGATGCGCGCGCCGGCTTGTTCGGACAGGCGGCGCGCCTCGTACAGGGGCGAAGGCCGGCCGGCGTAGTTCGCCTGCAGGTAATCCAGCGTGTCCAGGAAATCCTGGTTGACACGTTCCTTCTCGTAGGCCGCGGTGACCTCTTCGATCACGGCCATCAACGCCTCGGCGACGTAGCGGCCGCCGTACACACCGAAATGGCCACCCGCATCGGGTTCGTGGCGGGTGGGTTCGGCGATGGCTGCGCTCGCGAGCGGAAGGTCCGGGCGGGACGGGTTCACCATCACCAAGTCTCTACGCGGGGATGGCTCATGGGTTCAACGTTTCAGCGCTGGGGCTTTTGGAGTGACGTAGTGACTAGCGAGCCGGTTTCGGACAGGACGGATGGGTGCCCGCGGTGACCAGGTCGGCAACCGCGGCGCGCGGGTCACCACTTTTGACCAGGCCTTCGCCGACCAGGACGGCGTCGGCGCCCGCACCGGCGTAGGCCAGCAGGTCTCCCGTACCGCGCACACCGGATTCGGCGATCCTGATCACGTTGCTGGGCAGCCCGGGAGCGATGCGCGCGAAGCAATCCCGGTCCACCTCCAGTGTCGCCAGATCGCGGGCGTTGACGCCGATTACGTTGGCCCCGGCCTTGAGCGCCCGGTCGGCTTCTTCCTCGGTGTGCACCTCGACGAGCGCCGTCATGCCCAGCGATTCGGTGCGGTCCAGCATCGACACCAACGCCGACTGCTCCAGCGCCGCGACGATGAGCAGCAACATGTCGGCGCCGTGCGCGCGCGCCTCGTGGATCTGATAGGGCTGCACGACAAAGTCTTTGCGCAGAATCGGTATCGAGACGGCCGCGCGAACCGCGTCGAGGTCGTCGAGCGAGCCGTGGAAGCGGCGCTCCTCGGTCAACACGCTGATGATGCGTGCGCCACCGTCTTCGTAGGCCCTGGCCAGTTTCGCCGGATCGGCAATGGTCGCCAGCGAACCCGCCGACGGGCTGGCGCGCTTGACCTCGGCGATGACACCGATTCCGGGTTCGCGCAGGGCGGCCATCACGTCGCGTGGTGGCGGTGCGGCCGCCGCGGCGGCCTTGATCTCGGAAAGGCTGATGAGCGCTTCGCGCGCGGCAACGTCGGCCCGGACTCCCTCGAGGATGGAGTCAAGCACGGTTGCCGGACTCATGCCTGTCGTTTCCCTTCGCCCTGTCGCCCGCTGTCATCCCACGGCCACTGCGTTGTCCCCAGCCGATTGCGACGACGTGAATGAAGGGTAGCGGCCCGCGGCTTGCGGCCCGTCACCGACCCTCGGTGTCAGACTCGTTCGGCCGATCGGTCGGGTCGCGTCCCTCGTCAAGCGCGTCCCAGATCATCCGCTCCGACATTCCCGGCGTCTCCGGCTCCTCCAGCATCGCCCCGTCGGCCTCTTCGCGTCGCACAATCGACCGGCGCGTCGCCGGTGCCGCGTACTTTATTGCGCTCGAGCGGGCCGACCCGGAGTCGGACGCGGAGCGCATGAGCAGGACGGCGGCGATCAGCGTGCACGCCGCGGCGGCCACCGTGACGCCCGCGCCCCAGTACCGCCGCTCGCTTCCCACCAGCGACATCACCGAGACGTGCGCCAGCTCGGCGCCGCGTACCGCCACGTCGGGCAACGCCCAAAGGCTGATCCCCAAGTACCCCACCGCCAGGCTGACCACCGCCAGCAGGCCCGCCAGCGCGCGCAGCAGCCAACCCCGTACGGCGATGGCGGCGACGGCCGCGGCCAGCAGGAGCAACGCCAACGGCAGCAGCGCCGTCGACCACGCCCCACCGGCCAAGGTCACCTGTTTGGGCGGCCCCAGCCCGTCGAACGACCGGATGACGACCCACGGCAGGCGCGAGGCCGCCCACAACGTCCCGGCGGCGATCACCAACACCGCCTGGGCGATCCGGATCAGCCACCGGCTGTTCGGCCGGCCGGTGTCCGCGCGGGCCTCACTCATCGCCGCTTGGGCCGGGTTCGGTCAGCGTCTCGGCGGCCGCGATCGCGCTCAGCACGGCGCGGGCCTTGTTGGTCGCCTCGGTGTACTCGTAGGGGCCGTTGGAGTCCGCGACGACCCCACCGCCGGATTGCACGTAGGCGGTGCCGTCGCGCATCAGGGCGGTGCGGATGGCGATCGCGAAGTCGGCATTGCCGGCGAAGTCCAGGTAGCCGACCACGCCGCCGTACAGGCCGCGGCGCGTCTTCTCCACTTCTTCGATGAGCTCCATGGCCCGGACCTTCGGTGCGCCCGACAGCGTGCCGGCCGGGAAGCAGGCCGTCACCGCGTCCAGCGCGGTGCGACCCTCTTCGAGCATGCCGGTCACCGTCGACACCAGGTGCATGACGTGGCTATAGCGTTCGATGTGGCTGTAGTCCTCGACGCGCACGGTGCCCGGCGCGCAGACCCGGCCCAGATCGTTGCGGCCCAGGTCGACGAGCATCAGGTGCTCGGCGCGTTCCTTGTCGTCGGCCAACAGCTCCTTTTCCAGCAGCTGGTCCTCTTCCTCGGTGTCCCCGCGCCACCGGGTGCCGGCGATCGGGTGGGTGGTCGCGGTGCCGTCGGCCACGGTGACCAGCGCCTCGGGACTCGAGCCGACGATCGAAAAGTCAGTTCCGCCAATGTCATTCGGCACCTGCATCAGATACATGTAGGGGCTTGGGTTGGTGACCCGCAACATCCGGTACACGTCGATCGGATCGACGGGGGTGTCCATTTCGAACCGTTGCGAGGGCACCACCTGGAAGGCCTCCCCCGCGGCGATCTGGTCGACCAGGTAGTCGACGATCTTTCCGTACTCCTCGACGCTGCGCTGGGCGCGGTAGCGCGGCTCGGGCCGCTCGAATGTGCCGACCGTGGACGACAACGGCTGGCCCAGCGCCGCCGTCATCACATCCAGGCGGGCGATCGCGTCGTCGTAGGCCTCGTCCACCCGCTCGTCGGTCCCGTTCCAGTTCACGGCGTTGGCGATCAGCGTGATGGTGCCCTCGTGGTGATCGACGGCCGCCACATCGGTGGCCAGCAGCAGCAACATGTCGGGCAGCTTCAGGTCGTCGACGGCCAACTCGGGCAGCCGTTCCAGGCGCCGCACCATGTCGTAGGCGAAGAACCCGACCATCCCGCCCGACAGCGGTGGCAGCCCGTCGAGCGGGCCGGTGGCCAGCAGCTCGCACGTGGCGCGGAGGGCCTGCAGCGGGTCGCCCCCGGTCGGTGCATCCTGTGGCACCACGCCCAGCCAGACGGCCTCACCGTCGCGCACCGTCAGCGCCGACGGCGCCCCGGCGCCGATGAACGACCACCGCGACCAGGAACGGCCGTGCTCGGCCGACTCGAGCAGGAAGGTGCCCGGGCGGTTGGCGGCGAGTTTGCGGTAGGCCGACAGCGGCGTCTCGCTGTCGGCCAGCACCTTGCGGGTCACCGGAACCACGCGGTGCTCGGCTGCCAGCTGGCGGAAATCCTCTCGTGAGGTCGTCGCGGCGAGGTGGGCGTGCACCAAACCATCTTCCCAGACGGGTTGCTGCGCTTCGGGCCAGCCCGACGACGATGGCGGCGGCGTAGCGTGTCCGCCATGAAACCTGGTGACACCGTCGCGGACTTCGAGTTACCCGATCAGACCGGGACGCCGCGCAAGCTCAGCGAACTGCTTTCCGGCGGGCCGGTGGTGCTGTTCTTCTACCCGGCAGCGATGACGCCCGGCTGCACCAAGGAAGCGTGCCACTTCCGCGACCTGGCCTCCGAATTCGCCGCGGTGGGGGCCCGGCGGGTGGGCATCAGCGCCGACGCCGTGCAGAAGCAGGCCAAGTTCGCCGACCTGCAGAAGTTCGACTACCCGCTGCTGTCGGACCCCGACGGCACCGTCGCCACGCAGTTCGGCGTCAAGCGCGGCCTGCTCGGCAAGCTGATGCCGGTCAAGCGCACGACGTTCGTCATCGACACCGACCGCACGGTGCTCGAGGTGATCTCCAGCGAGTTCAACATGGACAGCCACGCCGACAAGGCACTGGCGACCCTGCGGGCTCGCGCGTAACCGTCAGGGGTTGATCGCCAGGAACACGTAGGCGGCCAACAGCACCAGGTGCACCTCGCCCTGCAGGCGGGTCGCCCGCCCGGGCACCACCGTCAGCATGCTGATCACAACCGTCAGGGCGAGCAACACCAGCTGGATGGCACCGAGGCCGAGCACCAGCGGCCCCTTGAGCCATGTCGACGCCAGCGCGATCGTCGGGATGGTGAGCCCGATGCTGGCCATCGCCGAGCCGTACGCCAGGTTCAGGCTGATCTGGATGCGGCCCTTTCGCGCCGACCGCGCCGCCGCGAGCGTCTCGGGCAGCAGCACCAGCGCCGCGATGATCACACCCACGAATGACTGCGGCAAGCCCGCCACCACTACCGCGTGTTCGACGGCCGGGGATTCCTCCTCGGCCAGCCCGACCACCGCCACCAGGGCGCAGAGCAGCAGCAGCAGGCTGCTCAAGGCCTGCCGCCTGGTGGGTGGATCCGCGTGACTCTCGTCCTCGAAAACGCGCTTTTGGCCCTTCTGCGCGATCGGCAGAAAGAAATCGCGGTGCCGCATGGTCTGGGTGAACACGAACAGCAGATACACCAAGAGCGTGGCGATCGCGGCGAAGGCAAGCTGGCCGGGGGTGAACTCCTTGCCCGGATGCCCGGTGGTGAACGCGGGCAAAACCAGGCTCAACGTGGCCACCGTGGTGACCGAGGCCAGGGCGGCTCCGGCGCCCTCGGCGTTGAACAGCGTCACGCCGTAGCGCCGGGATCCGAGCAGCAGCGACAAACCGGCTATCCCGTTGGTGGTGATCATCAGCGCGGCGAACGCGGTGTCCCTGGCCAGGGTCGCGGCCTCGTTGCCGCCGGACGCCATCAGCTCGACGATCAGGGCGACCTCGATGACCGTCACCGCGGCCGCGAGCACCAACGACCCGAAGGGCTCACCGACTCGGTGTGCGACCACCTCCGCGTGATGCACCGCGGCGATCACGGCGCCGATGAGAAACAGCGCAGCCACTCCGACAAGTAGTGGTCCCAGTTTCTCGCCCCAGATCCCTGCCAGCACGACGACGGAAAGCACCGGCACAACGGCGTTCCAGGACAACCATTTCGACATTGACCGCCATTCTTGCCGAAGTCGTCCCCCCGCGCCTGCAGAAAGTGACCGCGGACACCGCCCGACCCGGTCGGCGATAACCGGTTGCGGCAGCGACGGCGTCAGTAACATGCTCACATGCCCGACAGCGGTGGCGGTAGCGAAGGCCTGACCGAAGGCCAGGAGTTTGCCGGCTACACCATCATCCGGCGGCTGGGCGCCGGGGGCATGGGTCAGGTCTATCTGGCCCAGCACCCGCGGCTGCCCCGCCGCGACGCGCTCAAGGTGCTAGGCGGTCAGCGCTCCGGTGCCAGCAGCACATCGGCGTCGAAGCAGCTGTGATCGCCCGTGTGGCAGGCGCCGCCGACCTGGTCGACCGTCAGCAGCACGGCGTCGCCGTCGCAGTCCAGGCGCACCGAGTGGACGTATTGGGTGTGACCGGACGTCGCCCCCTTGATCCACTGCTCGCCGCGGGAGCGCGAATAGTACGTCGCCTCACGGGTTTCCAGGGTCCGGGCCAGCGCCGCGTCGTCCATCCAGGCGACCATCAGCACGTCACCGCTGCCGCGCTCCTGCACGACGGCGGTGAACAGGCCGTCGGCGTTGCGCTTGAGCCGCGCGGCGATCTGCGGGTCGAGCGTCATCGCACGGTGATCCCTTCTGCGGCCATGGCGGCCTTCACCTGACCGATGGTCAGCTCCCGGAAGTGAAACACGCTGGCCGCCAACACCGCATCGGCGCCGGCCGCGATCGCGGGCGCGAAGTGTTCGGCCGCCCCGGCGCCGCCGCTGGCGATGACGGGCACCGTGACCGCCGACCGCACCGCCTGAAGCATCTCCAAGTCGAACCCGGCCTTGGTTCCGTCGGCGTCCATCGAGTTCAGCAGGATCTCCCCCACCCCGAGATCGGCTCCGCGCGAAGCCCACTCGACCGCGTCCAGCCCGGTGCCCTGGCGCCCGCCATGCGTGGTGACCTCCCAGCCCGACGGCGTCGGCACCGCGCCCGGCGGCACCGTGCGGGCATCGACGGACAGCACGATGCACTGGGATCCGAACTGGCGCGCCATCTCGGCCAGCAGTTCGGGGCGGGCGATCGCGGCGGTGTTGATGGACACCTTATCGGCGCCCGCACGCAGCAACACGTCGACGTCGGCCACGGTGCGCACCCCGCCGCCGACGGTCAGCGGAATGAAGACCTGCTCGGCCGTGCGGCGCACCACGTCGAGCATGGTGGTCCGCCCGGACGACGACGCGGTCACGTCGAGAAAGGTCAGCTCGTCGGCGCCTTCGGCGTCATAGGCGGCGGCGAGTTCCACGGGATCGCCCGCGTCCCGGAGGTTTTCGAAGTTGACCCCTTTGACCACCCGCCCGCCGTCGACGTCCAGGCACGGGATCACTCGCACCGCGAGGCGGTGCGGATTCGGGGCCATCTCAGTAGTCCTCCGGTCGGCCGGTGGCACGCAGGATTTCGAGGATTTCGGCGTGCGCGCCGGGACCGGCCGCCAGTGCGGAATCCGAATCCGGAGTCCACGGCTCACCGGCCAGGTCGGTGACGACGCCGCCGGCGGCCCTCACCAGTGCGACCCCGGCGGCGTGGTCCCACACGTGGCCACCGAAACTTATTGCCGCACCGAGTATTCCGTCGGCGACGAACGCCAGGTCAAGCCCGGTGGAGCCGTGCATGCGCAGTCGCGAGGAGACCCGGCTGAGGTTCTCCAGCACCGCCATTCGGTAGCGCCCCGGGAACCGGCCGCGGGCGTCGGCACTGAACGACCCGGCGCCGACCAGGGCGTCGGCCAAATCGATGGCGGCCAGCGGCGGCTGCGGCACCCCGTTCTTGCGCAACGGGCCGCCCGCCACCGCGGTGTAGCGCTGGTCGATGAACGGCAACCAGGTCAGTCCGGCCACCGGGTCACCGTGGTGCAGCAGGCCGAGCAGGATCCCGGCCATCGGCGATCCGGCCGCGTAGTTGAAGGTGCCGTCGACGGGATCCAGCACCCACACCCAGGGCGAGTCGACGGCCGAACCGCCGAATTCCTCGCCGTGCACCCCGATCCCGGTGGCCTCGACGAGTGCGGCGACCACCTCCCGCTCGATCGCGAGGTCCACGTCGGTGGCAAAGTCGTTGCCCTTCTTGCGGACCGCGGAGTCGGCGCGGTGACCGGCAAGGAACGGTTCGACCGCGTCGTCGAGAATCGCCGACGCCTGCGCCACCAACGTGTGCACGTCCATGCGGCGCTACCCCGCCACCGCGGCCAGCGCCTGAGGCAAAGTGAATCGGCCCGCGTAGAGGGCCTTGCCCACGATGGCGCCCTCGATCCCGCGGCCGGTGAGGGTGGCGATCGCGCGCAGGTCATCGAGGCTGGACACGCCGCCCGAGGCGATCACCGGGGCATCGGTGCGGTCGGCCACGGATGCCAGCAGGTCCAGATTCGGGCCGCCCAGCGTCCCATCCTTGGTCACATCGGTGACCACGAACCGCGAACACCCTTGCCCGTCAAGGCGTTCCAGCACCTCCCACAAATCGCCGCCGTCGGTTTCCCAGCCCCGCCCGCGCAGCCGGTGCGCGCCGTCGACGATCTGGACGTCCAGGCCCACCGCGACCTTGTCGCCGTGTTCGCTGATCGCACGAGCGCACCACTGCGGGTCCTCGAGGGCCGCCGTGCCCAGGTTCACCCGGGCGCAGCCGGTGGCCAGGGCGGCGGCCAGCGAATCGTCGTCGCGGATCCCGCCGGACAGCTCCACCTGCACGTCGAGCTTGCCGACCACTTCGGCCAGCAGTTCGCGGTTCGAGCCGCGCCCGAACGCCGCGTCCAGGTCGACCAGATGGATCCATTCGGCACCATCGCGCTGCCAGGTCAGCGCGGCGTCCAGCGCCGAGCCGTATTCGGTTTCACTGCCCGCCTTGCCCTGCACCAGACGCACGGCACGGCCGTCGACCACGTCGACCGCGGGCAACAAGATCAACACATTCCCTCCTGTGTGCCGAGATTGCAACGCGTTACGCGCATCGTCGGCTGTTGCTTGGTAGAAAGCGCTTTCGCGAGGCCCTTCACAATCCCTGGACCCAATTGCTCAACACCGCCGCGCCCGCATCCCCGCTCTTCTCCGGGTGAAATTGGGTGGCTGACAGCGGCCCGTCCTCGACCGCGGCCAGAAACGGCCCCTCGTGGGTGGCCCACGTCAGCACCGCCTCGGGCGAACCCTCCCACTGTTGCGCGGCGTAGGAGTGCACGAAGTAGAACCTGGTGTCGGCATCGAGTCCCTTGAACAGGACAGTGCCGGGCCCGGATTCGACGACGTTCCAGCCCATGTGCGGGATGACCGGCGCCTGCAGTCGCGTGACGTAGCCCGGCCACTGGCCGCAGCCCTGCGTCTCCACACTGAATTCGACGCCGCGGGCGAACAGGATCTGCATGCCGACGCAGACGCCCAGCACCGGGCGCCCGGCGGCGATCCGCTCGGCGATGATGCGCTCGCCGCCGATGTTGCGCAACCCCGTCATGCATGCCTCGTACGCGCCGACGCCGGGCACCACCAGTCCGTCGGCGGCGGCCGCGGCGTCGGCGTCGCGGGTCACCTCGACCGACGCGCCTACCCGCTCGAGGGCACGCTGAGCCGACCGGAGGTTGCCCGAGCCGTAGTCAAGGACAACAACTTTCTTCAGTGCCGTCACAGCACCCCTTTGGTGGACGGCACGTCCGACACCCGGGGGTCGGGCTCGACCGCCTGACGCAGCGCACGGGCAACCGCCTTGTACTGCGCCTCGGTGATGTGGTGCGGGTCGCGCCCGTACAGGACGCGCACATGCAACGCGATGCGCGCGTTCATCGCCAGCGATTCGAACACGTGCCGGTTGATCACCGTGTGATACGGCACCGAGTTGCCCGCAATGGTGGTGTGCTGCAGGTGATCCGGTTCTCCGCTGTGCACGCAATAGGGCCGGCCGGACACGTCGACCGCCGCGTGGGCCAGCGTTTCGTCCATCGGGATGAACGCGTCGCCGAACCGCCGGATGCCCCGTTTGTCACCCAGGGCCTGGCCGAGCGCCTGGCCCAGTGCGATGGCGGTGTCCTCGATGGTGTGGTGTCCCTCGATTTCGACGTCGCCCTTGGTGCGCACGGTGAGGTCGAAACTGGCATGACTGCCCAGGGCCGTGAGCATGTGGTCGTAGAACGGCACACCGGTGTCGATGTCGACCTGGCCGGTGCCGTCCAGGTCGAGTTCGATGACGATGTCGGATTCCTTCGTACGGCGCTCGATGCGCGCACGACGGGTGGCGGTCGCTGTCACGGTGCTCCTACGGGGCTGGGGGTAACCGGTATCAGTTCGGTGGCGGCGATCTGGGCGCTGGCGCGCAGGAAGGCGTCGTTCTCCTCGGCCAGTCCGGTGGTGGCGCGCAGGTAGCCGGGGATGCCGACGTCGCGGATCAGCACGCCGGCGTCCAGATAACGTTGCCAGGTGGCCGGCGCATCGGCGAATTCACCGAACAGCACGAAGTTCGCGTCGCTTGGAATCACCCGAAAACCCATGCCGGCCAAGGCGGTTGAGACACGCTCGCGTTCGGCGATCAGTGTCGCCACACTCCCCAGGGTGTCATCGGCGTGCCGCAGCGCGGCGCGGGCGGCGGCCTGGGTGAGCACCGACAGGTGGTACGGCAGCCGCACCAGCAGCATCGCGTCGATCACCGCCGGGGTGGCGATCAGGTAGCCCAGCCGGCCGCCGGCGAACGCGAACGCCTTGCTCATGGTGCGCGAGACGATCAGCTTGGTCGGGTACTCCCCCACCAGCTCGACGGCACTGGGCTGCGAAGAGAACTCGCCGTAGGCCTCGTCGACGATCAGGATGCCGGGCACCACGTCGAGCAGCCGCCGCAAGTCCGGCAGCGGAACACTCTGCCCGGACGGGTTATTCGGGCTTGCGACGAACACCACGTCGGGCCCGCGGTCGGCGATGGCGGCGACGGCGGCGTCGACGTCCAGGCCGAAGTCGTCGGCGCGGGCGGCCTGTAGCCATTCGGTGCGGGTGCCATCGGAGATGATCGGGTGCATCGAATACGACGGGACGAACCCGATGGCGGTGCGCCCCGGCCCCCCAAAGGCCTGCAGCAGCTGCTGCAGGATCTCATTGGAACCATTTGCCGCCCAGAGGTTTTCGACTCCGAGCGCGACGCCGGTCTGGGCGCTCAGGTAGGCGGCCAGGTCGGCCCGCAGGGCCACCGCGTCGCGGTCGGGGTAGCGGTGCAGGTCGGCGGCGGCCTGGCCCACCGACCGAACCACGTCATCCACCAGCGCCTTGCTCGGCGGGTGCGGGTTCTCGTTGGTGTTCAGCCGTACCGGGACGTCCAATTGCGGTGCGCCGTAAGGCGATTTGCCGCGCAGGTCGTCGCGCAGCGGCAGGTCGTCGAGCGTGGGCTCCGATCGTCCGCTCATCGCTCGAACCTCCGCCGTACCGCTTCGCCGTGCGATGGCAGGTCTTCGGCCTCGGCAAGCGTGATCACATGTCCGGACACGTCTTTGAGGGCCGCCTCGGTGTAGTCGACGACGTGGATGCCGCGCAGGAAGGTCTGCACCGACAGGCCGCTGGAATGCCGGGCGCTGCCCGCGGTGGGCAGCACGTGATTGGATCCGGCGCAGTAGTCACCGAGGCTTACCGGCGCGTACGGGCCGACGAAAATGGCTCCGGCCGAACGGATTCGGCCGGCCACGGCGGCCGCGTCGACGGTCTGGATCTCCAGGTGTTCGGCGGCGTAGGCGTTGACCACTTCGACGCCGGCGTCCAGGTCGTCGACCAGGATGATGGCCGATTGGCGTCCACCGAGTGCGGCCGTCACCCGTTCGCGGTGCACGGTCGTCTGTAGCTGGGCGGCGAGCTCCGCGTCGGTGGCGGCGGCCAGGTCCGCGCTGGGGGTGACCAGCACGCTGCCGGCCATCTCGTCATGCTCGGCCTGACTGATCAGGTCGGCGGCGACGTGCGCCGGGTCGGCGGTGTGGTCGGCCAGGATCGCGATCTCGGTCGGGCCGGCCTCGGCGTCGATCCCGACGTGCGACCGGCACAGCCGCTTGGCGGCGGTGACGTAGATGTTGCCGGGCCCGGTGATCATGTCGACGGGCGCCAGCTCGGCGCCGTCGAGGTCGGTGCCGCCGTAGGCCAGCAGCGCCACCGCCTGCGCGCCGCCCACGGCCCACACCTCGTCGACGCCCAGCAGCCGCGCCGCGGCCAGGATCGTCGGGTGCGGCAGGCCGTCGAATTGAGCCTGCGGGGGGCTGGCCACCACCAGCGAGGCGACGCCGGCGGCCTGGGCCGGCACCACGTTCATCACCACACTGGAGGGGTAGACGGCGTTGCCGCCGGGCACGTACAGACCCACCCGGTCAACCGGGACCCACCGCTCGGTGACGGTGGCGCCCGGGCCAAGGGTGGTCGTGACGTCGGTGCGACGCTGGTCGGCATGCACGGCGCGGGTGCGTTCGATCATCACTTGCAGCGCGTCGGCCACCCTGGCGTCCAGTTCGGCCAGGGCGTTTTCGAGCGCGGCGTCCGGCACCCGGACGGCCGGGGGCCGGACCCCGTCGAACGTGGCCCCGAACTCGCACGCGGCTTCGGCGCCGCGCTCGGCGACGGCCTGCACGATCGGCCGGACCTTGGGCAGCACCGCCTCCACGTCGGCGCCGCCGCGGGGCAGCGCCCCCCGCAATCGGGCAGCCGTCAACTCCGTGCCCCGCAGGTCGATACGGGCCATCGGCGACGGTTGGGTGGTGCTCACGGTGTCCATTGTCCCAGAGGAACTCAAGTCAATATCCGACCGGTACAGTGCCGGTATTGAGGCCATACCCCGCGTTGCCGACCCAGGGAGCCGCCATGTCCGCGAAGGATCACCCCAACAACGCCCCGGGCATCCCGATGGTCTTCCCGCCCTGGTTTGAGCGCTTCCAGATCAAATACTTCAACCCGGCGCTGAAGCCGATCGTGCGATACCTGCCCGGAACCGCGACGATCAAGCACCGGGGCCGCACCTCCGGCAAGCCCTACGAGACCATCGTGACCACCTATCGCAAGGGCAACACCCTGGCGATCGCGCTGGGCCACGGCAAGACGAACTGGGTGAAAAACGTGCTGGCCGCCGGTGAGGCGGACGTGGAGCTCAGCCGCAACCGGTCGGTGCACCTGATCAACCCGCGAATTCTGCCCGCCGGCTCGAACGGGGACGGCCTGCCGGGGCTGGCGCGCATGCAGCTGCGCCGGATCGGTGTTTTCGTCGGCGACATCGCCTGAGGCCGGCGGCGCTACGGCCGGCGTCGAGTGTGCACTGGCGGCGTTGAGTGTGCGCCCAGGGCGGCGACACGCCGGTGAAGCCCGCCCAGGATGCACACTGGACGCGGCGCACCGCGGACGCAGTCCCACCTACATGTCGAGGCCGATGTCGAGCACCCGCACCGAATGGGTCAGCGCGCCGACGGCCAGGTAGTCCACCCCGGTCGAGGCGTAGGCGGCCGCGTTCTCCAGGCTGAGCCCGCCCGAGGACTCCAGCAGCACTGCGGGTGCCCGCGCGTCCCGGCGCTGCACGGCCATCTGGGTCTGCCAGACCGGGAAGTTGTCCAGCAGGATGAGCTCGGGCTTCTCGGGCAGCACCTCGTCCAACTGCTCGAGTGAATCCACTTCCACCTCGCACGGCAGATCCGGTGCCGCATCGCGCACGGCCCGCAGCGCGTCGACCACCGATCCCGCGGCCACCACGTGGTTGTCCTTGATCAGGGTCGCGTCGCCGAGCCCCAGGCGGTGGTTCACGCCGCCACCGACCCGGATGGCGTATTTCTGCAGGACGCGAAGGCCGGGCAGGGTTTTGCGGGTATCGCGCACCCGGGCCTTGGTGCCGTGCACGGCGTCCACCCAGTGCGCCGTCGTGGTGGCGATCCCGGACAGGTGGCAGATCAGGTTCAGCATGGTCCGCTCGGCGGTCAGCAGGCCGCGGGTCTCGGCGCGCAGCGTCAGGACCGGCTGGCCCGGCTCCAGGCGGGCCCCGTCCTCGACGCGGTCGACCACTTGGTAGCCGCGGGCGCCGAGCACCTCGTCGAGCACCAGCAGCGCGATGTCGATGCCGGCGATCACGCCGGGCTGGCGGGGCACCATCGAGGCGGTCGCGACCGCTTCGGCGGGCACCGTGGCCAGGGTGGTGATGTCGGGCCCGTAGCGCAGGTCCTCGACCAGGCCCCGCTTGATGGTTTCGCGCGCGGCGGTCAGTTCACAGTCGGACATGGTGGTCATACGACCGCCGCCAACGCCTCCACCAGCACCGCGTTCTGGTCGTCGGCCAGCCGCAGCACGTTGCTGCGGCCCAGCTCGGACGCGGTCTGCGGGTACTCCTCGCGATGGTGGCAGCCCCGGCTCTCGGTGCGGGCCAGGGCCGCGGCCGTGATCGCGCGGGCGGCGACGGCCAGCGCCACATCCTCGAAGTCGCGGCGCCCGGACACGGCACGGAGCTGCGCCTGCGACAGCACGGTGGACAGTCGGGTCAGTCCGGCGGCATCGCGCACCACCGACGCGTCGCGGCTCATCGCGCGCTGCAGCTCGGCGCGCTCGGGGGCGGTGTGGACGAGCGGCCCGGGCGCGACCGCGCGCACCCGCCCGATCGTGGCGGCATGCGCGGCCGCCGATTTGCCGGCCCGCCCGCCGACCACCAGACCTTCCAGCAGGCTGTTGGACGCCAGCCGGTTGGCACCGTGCAGTCCGGTGCGCGCCACCTCGCCGGCGGCGAACAACCCGGGCAGTTCGGTTTGGCCGTAGACGTCGGTGACGATGCCGCCGCAGCTGTAGTGCGCCCCGGGCACAACCGGAATGGGCTGCCGGACGGGATCGATGCCGGCAGCCCGGCAGCCGGCCGTCACCGTCGGGAACCGGTCGGCGAAGTCGCCGATATGGCGCGCGTCGAGGAAGACGCAGGCATCACCGGTGGCCTTCAGCCGGGCGTCGATGGCCGCGGCGACGACGTCGCGGGGGGCCAGGTCCCCCATCGGGTGAACACCCGCCGTCACCGAATCACCTTGTCGGTCAATCAGTTTCGCACCCTCACCGCGGATGGCCTCGGTGACCAGCGGACGCCGTCCGCTGGCGGCATCGGGGGCGAAGAGCATCGTGGGGTGGAACTGGATGAACTCGAGATCGCTGACCGGGACACCGGCCCACAAGCCCAGCGCGATGCCGTCGCCGGTGGAGCCCTCGGGGTTGGTGGTCGCGCCGTACAGGTGCCCGAGGCCCCCGGAGGCCAGGATCACCGACGGCGCACTGATGATTCCGTACCCGTCGGCGGTGCCGACCAGGACGCCGGTCACGGCCGCACCGTCGTGCAGAACCCGCAGCGCCACATGGCCGGTGCGGATGTCCAGCGTGCGCGCGGCGTGGTCGAGGGCCCGCTGCACCTCCGCGCCGGTGGCGTCGCCGCCGGCATGCACGATGCGACGCCGCGAGTGTCCACCCTCGCGCGTCAGCGCCCATTTGCCCGGCGCGGCTTCGTCGAAACGTGCTCCGTCGCCGACCAATTCGGCGACGGCCGCGTAGCCGTCGGCGACAATCGAGTAGACCGCCGCGGGGTCGCACAGACCCGCGCCCGCGACCACCGTGTCGGCGACGTGGGCCTCCACCGAATCGTCATTGTCGGGCAGCACCACCGCGATGCCGCCCTGCGCGTAATGCGTCGCGGTCGCCCCGCGGGCCTGGTCGGCCTTGCTTAGCACGACGACACTGCGACCGGCGCGGTGGGCGGCCAGCGCGGCGGCTAATCCCGCGACACCGGTACCGATTACGACGACGTCGGCGCTGTGCGTCCACTGGGGACGGGCGGTCACTCGCCACCGCCCGGCTGGCCGATCTCGATCATTCGCTGCACGCTGCGCCGGCCGGCGGCGGCGACGTCGGGATCGACATCGACCTCGTCGGCCCCCTCGACGAGGCAGCGCAGCAGCGCGGCCGGGGTGATCATCTTCATGAACTTGCAGGAAGCGCGGTCGTTGACCGCGCGGAAGTCGACTTGCGGTGCGGCCCGGCGCAATTGGTACAGCATGCCGACCTCGGTGGCGACCAGCACCTTGCGTGCGTGAGTCTGGTTGGCGGCCTCCAGCATGCCGCCGGTGGACAGGATCTTCACCCGGTCCGGCGGGAAGGCACCCTCACCCGCGAGATACAGGGCCGAAGTGGCGCAACCACATTCGGGGTGCACGAAGAGCTCCGCATCGGGGTTGGCGCGGGCCTGGTCGTTGAGCTCGTCGCCGTTGATCCCGGCGTGCACGTGGCATTCGCCCGCCCACACGTGCAGGTTCTCGCGACCCGTCATCCGGCGGACGTGGGCGCCGAGGAACTGATCCGGGCAGAACAGCACCTCACGGTCGGGGTCGATGGATTCGACGACCTCGACCGCGTTGGACGAGGTGCAGCAGATGTCGGTGAGCGCCTTGACCGCCGCCGTCGTGTTGACGTAGGAGACGACGACCGCACCGGGGTGTTCGTCCTTCCAGGCCCGCAGCTCGTCGGCGGTGATGGAATCGGCCAGCGAGCAACCGGCGCGATGGTCCGGGATGAGCACGGTCTTGTCCGGACTCAGGATCTTGGCCGTCTCGGCCATGAAGTGCACACCGCAGAACACGATGGTGTCCTCGGCCGCCTCGGCGGCGATCCGCGACAGCGCCAGTGAGTCGCCCACGTGGTCGGCGACGTCCTGGATCTCGGGCAGTTGATAGTTGTGCGCCAATACGGTGGCGCCGCGCAGCTTGGCCAGGCGGCGAACCTCGGCGGCCCATTGCTCATCACCGGCCACACCGGCGTACCCGGCGGGTGAATTCGTGATGTCGGCGACCATACTTTCGGTGAGCGTGTCCATGCGATTGATAACCGTCATGGCGGCTCCTTTCAGCCCAGCAGGTTTTCGACTTATAATCGAAAACATGGCCCATGGTAGCACCGCTCACGAAGTGCTCGCGGTCGTGTTCCAGGTTCGCGAAGTGACCGAACAGGTTACGAAGGGACGCCGGACGGCGAAACCGCAGTTGAACGTGCTGTTATGGCAGCGCGCGCGGGAGCCGGAACAGGGCAAGTGGTCGCTGCCCGGCGGGCAGCTGCGCAACGACGAGGACATGATCACCTCGGTCCGGCGCCAGCTCGCCGAAAAGGTCGACCTCAAAGAGCTGGCCCACCTGGAACAGCTTGCGGTGTTCTCCGACCCGCACCGGGTGCCGGACACCCGCGTGATCGCGTCCACATTCCTGGGCCTGGTGCCCTCCCCCGCCAGCCCCGAGCTGCCGCCGGACACCCGCTGGCATCCGGTGAACTCCCTGCCGCCGATGGCCTTCGACCACGGCCAGATGGTGGACAACGCCCGCACCCGGCTGATCGCCAAGCTGTCCTACACCAATATCGGCTTCGCTTTGGCACCAAGGGAATTCGTGCTTTCCACGCTGCGCGACATCTACGGCGCCGCGTTGGGCTATCAGGTGGACGCGACGAACCTGCAGCGAGTGCTGGCCCGGCGTGGCGTCATCCGGGCGACCGGCACCATCGCACAATCCGGGCGCAGCGGCGGACGTCCGGCCGCGCTGTACCGGTTCACCGACGCGGCGCTGCGGGTCACCGACGAGTTCGCCGCGCTCAGGCCGCCGGGGCTGCCAGGCTAGGCTGGCCGAAAAGCTTCATTCGGGCGGCGCGGGGGTATTCCACTCCGGCAGCGCTATGAGCTGGCCGGAGTGGCAAGAAGTCGCTCACACTACGGCGATTACGTTTTGGTTACCCGCCGTTCGTGCGCGAGAATGCCGGGTGGCCACGAAGGGAGCCTCAATGGCTGAGCTCGGCAACCTCGCAGGCACGCAGGGCGCGGAATGGATCGCCCGGCCGCCGCACGAGGAACTGCAGCACAAGGTGCGTCCGCTGCTGCCCTCGGACGACCCGTTCTACCAGCCGCCGCTGGGCTTTCAGCACGCCGAGCCCGGGACCGTGCTGCGCTCGCGCGATGTCGCGCTGGCGTTCCTCGGCCTGATCCCGCAGCCCATCAAGGCCGTCCAGCTGCTGTACCGGACGATGGACATGAACGGCGAGCCGGAGGCCACCGCCACGACGGTGATCGTCCCCGCCGAACTCGCTCCGGGCCAGTCCTGCCCGCTGCTGTCCTACCAGTGCGCGATCGACGCCGTCTCGTCACGTTGCTTCCCCTCTTACGCGCTGCGGCGCCGCGCGAAGGCGCTGGGCTCCATCGGCCAGTTCGAGCTCTTCCTGATTGCCGCCGCCGTAGCCGAGGGGTGGGCCGTCTCCGTGCCCGACCACGAAGGCCTGCGCGGCCTGTGGGGCGCGCCGTATGAGCCCGGCTACCGCGTCCTGGACGGCATCCGGGCGGCGCGCAACTCGGAGCGCCTCAACCTGTCGTCCACCGCCCCCGTCGGGCTGTGGGGGTACTCCGGTGGCGGACTGGCCAGCGCCTGGGCCGCCGAGATGTGCGCCGAATACGCGCCCGAGCTGAACATCGTCGGCGCGGTGCTGGGCTCACCCGTCGGTGACCTGGGCAACACCTTCCGGCGGCTCAACGGCAGCTTCCTGTCGGGGCTTCCCGCGCTGGTGGTGGCCGCGCTCGCGCACATCTATCCCGATCTGGACCGGGTGATCCGCGAGCACACCAACGAGGAGGGACGCGCCCTGCTCGACTCGCTGGAGAAGATGACGACGGTCGAAGCGGTGGTGCGGATGGCCGGCAAGAACATGGGCGACTACCTCGACCAGCCGCTCGAGCAGATCCTGGCCACCCCCGAGGTCACCTACGTCTTCGACCACATCAAGCTGGGCGCCGCCGTCCCGACACCGCCGGTGCTGATCGTGCAGGCCGTCCACGACTACCTGATCGACGTCCATGACATCGACCTGCTCGCCGACGCGTATTCGGCCGGCGGCGCGCACGTCACCTACCACCGCGACGCCTTCAACGAGCACATGATGCTGCACCCGCTGTCGGCGCCGATGGCGCTGCGCTGGCTGACGGATCGTTTCGAAGGCCGCCCGCTGACCGAGCACCTGGTCCGCACGACGTGGCCGACGATGTTCAACCCGATGACCTACGTCGGCATGGCCCGGCTGCTCAAGATCGCGGCCAAGGTCGTCACGGGCCGCAAGCTCGGCCGCCGTCCGCTATGACACGGGCGCTTCCGCGGCGCCTCCGCCTGCCACCGGCAGCGCTTCGGAAGGCCTAGGCTCCGGCGGCAGCGCACCCAGGTCGTCGCGGGCATCCGCGGCCGCCCGCACGGCGTAGACCAGGGCCGCGATGCCGGCCGGCCACAACAGGGTCACCGCGATCTGCAGCGGTCCGGTCGAGAAGAACACCGGCGGCGCCTGCGTGACGTACGCGACCGACGGGCTCTTCGTCAGCGGGACCGCATCGAAGTTCAGGGCGCCGTAGGCCAGCCGAACCAGCCCGGCCCCCACCGCCGAGGCCAGCGCGGCCGCCGCCACCATGCCGGCCGACAGCGCGATGACCATTGCCGGCCCGCGGTGCTCGCGCCACTGCCACACGCCGACCGAGGCGACCACCGCCAGCACGGTCAGCAGCCCCAGCATCAGGGCCGGCGCGACGAAGAAGTGCTCGGACTCGTTGCCCAGATAGTCGTGGACCCGCTCGCCCGAACGGGTGAGGGCCACCACGGCCCGAATCGGCGGGGCGATCCACGCCCACACTCCGCCGATCACCAGGCCGGTGATCGCCGACCCGAGGGCCACGACCAGGAGTGCGCGCACCCGGGCTCGCCGGGAAACGGTGACGAGAGGCGCATCGGACTTGGCCGGCTCGGTCACCGCTGCGTCTCCAGATCGCCGGAATCGACCTCACCGTGCCGCGAGCAGCGCGCGCGCCAGCCGTCGGGGCGAACCTGCACCACCATCCGGCGACCGCACGCCGCGCAGAATCGCGGAGGCTCAAGACCCAACTGAGCCGCTGTCGGCACTGAGGTGCCCCCTAATTCCCCGGTGTAGACGTTGTAGACGCCGGCGCTGACCGCAGCGCCCAAATCGCCAACCACAAGTCTCCAACCTAGCCGCGAAGTCGGTCTACAAGCTGGCGTTGAGCCCCTTGAGGGGCATCTGCAGGTCGTCCAGCAATTCCAGGTCGGATTCGGCGGGCCGGCCCAGCGTGGTCAGGTAGTTGCCGACGATCACGGCGTTGATGCCGCCCAAGATGCCCTTCTTGGCACCCAGGTCGCCCAGTGTGATCTCCCGGCCGCCGGCGAATCGCAGCATGGTGCGGGGCAGCGCCAGGCGGAACGCGGCCACCGATTTCAGCGCCTCACTCGCAGGCATGACCTCCAGGTCGCCGAACGGGGTGCCGGGCCGCGGGTTCAGGAAGTTCAGCGGCACCTCGTCGGGGCCGAGTTCGGCCAGCTCGGCGGCGAATTCCGCGCGCTGTTCCAGGGTCTCGCCCATGCCGAGGATGCCGCCGCAGCAGACCTCCATGCCGGCATCGCGGACCATCGACAGCGTCTCCCAGCGCTCTTCCCAGCTGTGGGTGGTCACGACGTTGGTGAAGAACGAGCGGGCGGTCTCCAGGTTGTGGTTGTAGCGGTGCACACCCATCTCGGAGAGCTGCTCGACCTGCTCGGCCGTCAGCATCCCCAGCGAGCAGGCGATGTTGATCTCGACCTCGTTGCGGATCGCCTCGATGCCGGCCGCGACCTGGGCCAGCAGCCGCTCGTCTGGCCCGCGCACGGCGGCCACGATGCAGAATTCGGTGGCCCCGGACTTGGCGGTCTGCTTGGCCGCCTCGACCAGGCTGGGAATGTCGAGTCGCGCGCTGCGCACCGGCGACGCGAACAGCCCCGACTGCGAGCAGAAGTGACAGTCCTCCGGGCAGCCGCCGGTCTTCAGGCTGATGATGCCCTCGACCTCGACCTCGGGGCCGCACCAGCGCATCCGCACGTCGTGGGCGAGCGCCAGCAGCTCGTCGAGCCGGTCATCGGGCAACTGCAGCACCCGCAGCACCTGCTCCCGGCTCAATCCCTGGCCGTCCTGAAGCACCTGCTGCCGGGCCACCGCCAGGATGTCCTCGTCGTTGCCGGTTTCGGCCGCCGGTCGAGTTGCCGCTTGAGTCACCAGGTACTCCCCTTGCCTCTTTATCGTGTCCGCGCGTGGGGACACATCTGCCACGTGGTGATGGCAGCCGTGAATGAAAGGTGTTCAAAGTAGGGTAACGGCCGAAGTACACGACCTACCTATGGGTATACGACCATTGTGACTCCGCACGTCGAATTCCTGGCCCACCACTACCTGCTGTTGGCGGCGCCGGCGTTCCTGCCTGCGGTGATCGTCGTCGGGGTGGTCTTGTACATCGCGCTGCGCGACCGCCGGGAAGGCCGGAGCACCACGGGCGCCGGCAAGGACGCTGCCCATCGCGACACGCCCGACAAAGAGCGTGATTGACGAGCCCTGGATCGGGGCATTAAACAAACAATCACGGACCCTACTTGACAGTAATAAGCGGTTTGACGGAATCGGATCCTCCGGGGCAGCCCGGCGCGGTTGGGAGGCACGACGATGCGGTCGAATGAACTGACAATTCTTGCTGAGGCACCGGCACGCGGTGCGGGGCTGAACCAGGTGATCGGGCTCTCGATCGCCGCGCTGGTGATCACCCTGCTGTTGCTGTGGGTGGGCCACGCTCATCGCACCCATCGCATCGAGTGGCTGACCCGGGCCGCCGACAAGGTGGGCGACAAATTCCACCGGCCCGGTTGGGTCGCCCTGCCGGTTCTGGTGTTCACCACGTCCATCATCTGCGCGCTGTTCGGGTTCATCTGGGACGTCAGCTGGCACATCGGCAACGGCCGCGACCCCGGCCCGCTGGCCAACCCGGCGCACTACTTCATCATCATCGGATTGTTCGGCATCTTTTTGGGCGGCATGACGGCGGTCGTGCTGCCGTTCGACAAGCCCGGCCCGGCGGCGGTGCAGATCACGCGGAACTGGCACGCACCCGTCGGTGGCGTGCTGATGGCCGGCTGCGGGCTGTACGCGATGATCGGGTTCCCGCTCGACGACATCTGGCACCGCATCTTCGGCCAGGACGTAACCCTTTGGGGCCCAACACATTTGATGATGATCGGCGGCGCCTGCTTCTCCCTGTTCGCGGTGCTGATGCTGGAGCGCGAAGGTGAGGCCGAAGAGGGCGAGGACGTCTACCACGGCGTCTTCATCACCTTCCTGCGCTACCTGTCCTTCGGCGGATTATTCATCGGCTTGTCGGTTTATCAGATCGAGTTTGACTTCGGCGTTCCCCAATTCCGCCTGGTGTTCCAACCCATGCTGATCGCCGGCGCGGCGGCCCTGGCGGCCGTCGCCGCCCGCACCACCATGGGGCGAGGGGCGGCCCTGATCTCGGCCATCTTCGCCATCGCCCTGCGTGGCGGGGTCGCCCTGCTGGTCGGCCCGATACTCGGGGCCCCGATCAACTGGTTCCCCCTGTACCTCGGCCCCGCGTTGGCCGTGGAGCTGGTCGCGCTGACCCCGCTTTTCAAGCGCCCCATCGTGTTTGGCGCCGTCGCCGGGCTGGCCGTCGGCACCGTGGGACTCTGGCTGGAGTCGCTGTGGATCGCCGCGGTGTACCACTACCCCTGGCCGATCAGCATGTGGGGCGAGGCCCTGGCGATGGCCGTGCCGGTGGCGGTCCTGATGGGCATGTGCGGGGCCATGTTCGGCATGGTGCTCACCGGACAGCGCCTGCCGGGTCGCGCCATCGGCATCTCGGTGATCGTGGTGACGGTTTTGGTGATCGGCGGGGCGGTGGCCAACGGACTGCACATCGTGGTGCCAGGCAAGAACAACGCCGCCATCACGCTGACCGACCTGCCCAGCGCACCGGGGCAGCGCATGGTGTCGGCAGACGTCCAACTCCTACCCGCCGACATGGTCAGCGACAATCCGGACTGGCTGACGATCCTGTCCTGGCAGGGGCGCATGAACAACGAGCGCGGCCTGGTCATCGATCGGCTCGCCAAAGTCGGGCCGGGCCACTACCGCTCCACCCAGCCGGTTCCGGTGTGGGGGGATTGGAAGACTCTGCTGCGGGTCCAGGACGGCCGCACGATGACGGCCGTGCCGATCTGGGAACCGGCGGACGCCGCCATTCCGGCCCCTGAGGTCCCCGCGCTGGCGTCGAGCACGCGGCCGTTCGTCCTGGAAGTCACCATCTTGCAGCGCGAACGCGACCAAAGCGCGCCGGCCTGGTTGTTCACCGCGGGCGGCATCGTGGTGCTGTTCCTGACGCTGATGGTGATCGCCGGGTTGACCTGGGGCGCCGGCCGGCTCAACAATTCCCTCGCCGAGCCGGAACCGGTGGAAGACAAGCAGCCGCTTCCACGGGCGGCGTGATCGATGGCACTTCGAGGCACACTCATCGCAGGGTGGGCGGCCGCGCTGGTCTGCGGCCTGGCCGGCTGCGCCGGTTCGACCAGTAAATCCCCGGCCGCTCCGCTGACGATCG
Source organism: Mycobacterium senriense (assembly GCF_019668465.1). Taxonomy (NCBI): domain Bacteria; kingdom Bacillati; phylum Actinomycetota; class Actinomycetes; order Mycobacteriales; family Mycobacteriaceae; genus Mycobacterium; species Mycobacterium senriense. The sequence goes on from NZ_AP024828.1 coordinate 5,070,608, forward strand.
ACGTGACCATCGCCAACGGGCAGGTCACCCCGACCAACGCCACGCTGCAGGCCAAGGTGCATCAGCAGATCACCCTGCACGTGACCAGCGACGCCACCGACGAGCTGCACGTGCATTCGACGCCGGATCACAAGTTCCAGGTCGCTGCCGCTCCCAACCAGACGTTCGGATTCGCCGTCGACGTTCCGGGCAACGTCGCGGTGGAGCTGCATCATCTGGACCGCACCATCGCAACGATCCAAGTGCAGTCGTGAGCTCCGCCGCCGCGGCGGTGGTGCTCGCGCACGGTCTCGGTGGGTCGGGTGACCTTCCGGTGCCCTACGCCTACGCAATGGTCGGGGCGGCATGGGCGCTGACCTTCACGTTCGCCCTGGTGGCGTTCGCGTGGCGGCGGCCGCGGTTCGATCCGCTCAAGCCGGGCCGGCCCTTGCCGACGGCGCTCACGACGTTCGTCGACTCCCGGGTGGCCAGGGCCTCGGCGGCCGCGCTGGCGCTGGTGTTCGCGTTGTGGGCGGTGGCCGCCGGGGTGTGGGGTCCCGAATCGGAGTCCAATGCGCTGCTCGGTGCGTTCTATGTGCTGCTATGGGTCGGGCTCGTGGCGCTGTCGCTGGCCATCGGGCCGGTGTGGCGGGTGATTTCGCCGATGCGCACGGTGTATCTGCTGCTGCGTCGCGTCATCCCGGAGCGGCTCGGCCGGCCCCGGCTGTCCTATCCCGAAGGCTGGGGCTACCGGCCCGCCGCGTTCGGCCTGTTCGCCTTCGTCTGGATGGAGCTGGCCAGCCCGAACTCAGCGTCACTGCCGTGGGTCAGGACGTGGATAGCCGCCTACGCCGTGCTGATGCTGGTCGGCGCCTGGCTGTGCGGGCAGCGCTGGCTGGCCCGCGCCGACCCGTTCGGCGTGTACAGCATGGCCGTCTCCCGGCTCTCGCCGTTCCGGCGCAACCGGGAGACCGGAAAGATCGTGGTCGGAAACCCGCTCGACCATCTGCCGTCGCTGCCGGTGCGGCCGGGCGTCGTGGTGCTGCTGGCGGTACTGCTCGGCTCGACGGCGTTCGACAGTTTCTCGTCGTCGCCGACGTGGCGCGGCTTTTCCGATCAGCTCACCCGTGAATTCGGCGCTCCCCCGACATTGGCGTCGTCGATGCTGCGCACCGTCGGGCTGATCGTCTTCATTTGCGTTGTGGCAGTGACATTTTCACTTGGGGCACGCGCCACCGGGGGGGTCACCGCGGAGCAGCGCCGCGAATTGCCGGGCGAGATGGCGCATTCGCTGATCCCGATCGTCGTCGGCTACATCTTCGCGCACTACCTGTCCTATCTGGTGGAGCGCGGACAGCAGGCGGTGTTCGCGCTGGCCGACCCGTTCGGCCACGGGTGGAATCTGTTCGGACTGGCGCATCTGCACGTGGCCTACGTCTTGTCCATGCACCCGCCGGTGCTGGCCGCGATCAAGGTGACCTGCGTGGTCACCGGGCACATCCTCGCGGTGATCGCGGCGCACGACAAAGCCCTGCGGCTGCTGCCCGCCGGGCATCAGCTCACCGGCCAGCTGACGATGATGCTGGTGATGGTCGGCTACACCTTCACCGGTTTGTATCTGCTCTTCGGGGGGTAGGCGTCAACTGTTCTTACCTCTGATGTGCGGCTTCGCCATCGCCTTTTGAGATTGCCTACTCAGCCTTTGCCATCGGTTTTAATGGGACCTCCCGGAGCGTACTCTGCCGGCAGCTCGCCATACCCACTAATCGGATACCGCTGTTGCATAATCTTCGATATGCGACCTTCGGGATCCGCAATCGCTTTACCGTTCTTGTCGATGATGGCATAACTGTTCGAAAGTTCGGGATATTCGTAATTAGAAATCAGCGGATCATTTAATATCACCTCAATGCGATATACTCCCTGGTTTCCTATCCATTTATCGATGATGTTCTGCGGCGCAAATTCATAGTCAACACACAAAATATTGGGCGCATCCCTGGGACTAATGTCCGGCGGCGCATCCACATCCGGAAAATGCAGTGGCGTGTCCACTTCATCCGCAAAGGCCGCGTAATCAGCCTGGTCAGACGCCCTGGACTTCCAACATGACCGCGCGTCTTTGACATTTCGCTGTGTGAAAAATACTGCGCTGACCGACGAGCGCACTAGACGAACAGTCGCCGGATCGATATCCACCACTCTTTGGAAAGTATCTGTCTCGCCGGCTGCCAAGAAGCTGCCATAAGGCATGAATATCCCGGCGTAGAGGACCTGCGCTTCCAGGCCAGTTGTCGACTCAGCACGAAACTCACTTTGCGGATTCCTGCCAGATAAAGCTAATCCAGTCGCAATCTGACACCATTTCTCGGAGGCGTTGCTGCCCAGTTCGCATACGGTGTCGGTTTTCTGCTGCTCATGGCCTGTAACTTCTGGCTTCTGCGGCGGCGCTACCGACGGATACGCCGTAATTCGTAGCAGTGACCCGCCGACGGAGGCCCTCGCCGAGCCCCGATTATGCACGGTTACCGTGGCGGACAGGTGAATTCTTGAGTTCGACTCGCTTTGCGGCTTGAGTTCTGTCGAAACATCGACGAGGGGTTCCGATCTATGCGGGGCGTAGTAGTTCTGGAGGTAGAACTGCAGCGAACCGGCCAGCGGAACGACCAGGCCTATAACCGCAGCGGTCTTTATGAATGGTCTCAACTGGGTCAGCGCCCGGCGGAGCAAGACAAGACACCATACACTGGCGACAAAGCCGATTGCGCCGACAATCAACATCACGTCAATATTTGTCTTCGGACTTTTGAACGCATCGATAAACAAAATATATCCCGCCAAGGCAAAAACCAGCGCTTGCGCGATAAAAGCTGCGACAGCAGCCCACGATGTTCCGTATATCCCATAGAGACCGAGCACGATAGCGGCAAAATTCGCGCCCGCTATCAAGAACAGAAGGGCTGCCCCCAGCCAGTCATAGACCGCATCAGCATAACCAAGGTCGCCGATTGCCAGCCACAAGATCAGGGCGCCATCGAGTAACAGCGTGCCGAACAGACAGCCTTCCACGATCCTCGAGATGACCGGAACGCGGTGGAAGCGAAGGAGTTTCGACGCGACCCGCTCTGCGAGTCGACGCTTGCCTGGCGTCTTAACAAGCTGGCGACCGCCGGCCTGCGACGATGGCACATCGTTCACCACCCAGACTCTAAACCGCGAAGGCGGTCTGGGGATCGAACACGAAAATAATTTTCGAGGCGAATCCACGAGTGTCGCAAAGCAGGTCCCGACCGGAGCTTGCTTGTTTACCTGTGATGATCTCGAAATGAAATTCTAAGCAGCCTGCCGCCGAACCATATGAAGACACTGCGTGCTCACCTGCTCTTCGGGAGCTAGCCACCGATCGGATGCTCGACCTTCGTGTTGCCGTCCCAGCGGCGCAAACCCACGAAGCTGCCGTCGATCTGGGCGGGGCGGCCCGCGATCCGCAGCGCCCGCCCGAGTTGAGCGCCACCGACGCGCCGGGCCATCGTGACGTGCGCCGTCCACTGTCCGGGCAGGCTGTTCGGCATCGGACCCGGCGTCAAATGCGGACCGCACACCTCGTGCACCTGGGCATGCAGGGCCAACAGCTGGCCCGTCGGCACCACCAGCCGCGCGAAAACCGCACTGGCACGGCCGAATAACACCGGCGCACCGACGAGGCAGCGCAGTGGCAGCCGCTCGCTCAGCGGCCTCAGCAGCTCGTCGACGTCGGCGGCGACGCCTTCGGCCACGGCCAGCGTCACGTGCGGCCGGCTGGCCGGTGCCTGACTGGGAATTCCGGCCGCGGCCAACGCTTCCCAGATGTTTCGGATCGCCGACTCGGTGTCGCGGTCGAACACCAGCTCAATGGAATGGACCATCAGCCCACCAGCGAGGTGACCCAGTCGCGGTCGAACGCCTCGGCGCACAGGGCCGCGAACTCGGCGGCGTCCAGCGACGACGCGTTTTCGGGCAGCACGGCGCGCACCGCGGCCAGCCGGGCCAGCGCGGGCCGGTTCGTCGTCTCCACCACCCCAGGCCGCCGGGGCCAGCTGCCGATGACCAGACCGGCACACGAAAGATGCTGCGCGGCGATGGATTCCAGGGTCAGCGCGGTGTGATTGAGGGTGCCCAGCGACGGGCCGACCACCACCAGCACCGCCGCGCCCAGCGCGACGGCGAGATCGCGTGCGGTGACACCGTTTTCGCCGAGTTCGACCAGCAGTCCCCCCGCGCCCTCGACCAGCGTCAGTCGCCCCGGGCGGTCCAGCTCCCCGATGAGCGCCAACAGCTGCTCGCGGGTGGGCAACGGCATCCCGGCCGCCGCCGCGGCGGCCACCGGTGCCAGCGGCTGCGGATAACGGCCGAACCCGGCCAGCTCGGTCACCCCGGACAGCCGGGCCACCTCGGCGAGGTCGTCGTCGCCGGCGTCGATTCCGGTCTGGACCGGTTTGCAGACCGCGACGTCGAGACCGGCCTGACGGGCGTGGCAGGCCAGCGCCGCCGTGGCGACCGTCTTGCCGACCCCGGTGTCGGTGCCCGTGACGACCAGAACCGTCACCGGCGCGCCTCAACCCAGCTTGGCGAGCACATCGGTGAGCACCCGGCGCGCGACCTCCAGCTCGGCGTCGTCCAGCGACGCGCGCGCGGTCAACCGCAGCCGCGACGTCCCGGCGGGCACGGTCGGGGGCCGGAAGCATCCCACCCGCACGCCGGCGTCCAGGCAGGCCGTCGCGGCGGCCACCGCCAGGTCCGGGTCGCCCAGGATCACCGACACCACCGCCGATTGCGGCGTCTCGAGAACGCCGCAGGCCTCGGCCAGCAAGGCGGCATGGCGCAACACCGCGTCCGCCCGCCACGGCTCGGACCGCAGCACGGTCAGCGCGGCCCGCGCGGCGCCCACCGCCGCCGGGGCCAGGCCGGTGTCAAAGATGAACGTGCGGGCCGCGTCGATCAGATGAGCGCGCACCGGCGCCGGCCCGAGCACCGCGCCGCCCTGGCTGCCCAGCGCCTTGGACAGCGTGGTGGTCATGACCACGTCGGGCGCACCGGCCAGCCCGGCCTCGTGCAGCAACCCGCGGCCGCCGCCGCGCACGCCCAGGCCGTGCGCCTCGTCGACGACGAGCAGGGCCCGATGCCGGCGGCACACCTCGTGCAATTCCCGCAGCGGCGCCAGCGCGCCGTCGGTGGAAAACACCGACTCGGTGATGACGACGGCGCGCTCCTCGTCGCGGGCCTGCAGCGCCGCCTCCACGGCGCCGACGTCGCGGTGCGGCGTCACCGCCACCCGCGCCCGCGACAGCCGGCAGGCGTCCACCAGCGACGCGTGCGAGTACTCGTCGGAGACCAGCAGCGAACCCCGGCCCGACAGGCCGACCACCGCGCCCAGGTTGGCCGCGTAGCCGGAGGAGAACAGCAGTCCGGAGGCGGCGCCGACGTAGTCGGCCAGCTCGGACTCGAACTCCTGGTGCAGCTCGGTGTCGCCGGTGACCAGCCGGGACCCGGTCGCCCCGGCGCCCCACATGCGCAGCGCGGCCACCCCGCCGTCGATGACGTCGGGGTGTTGGGATAGCCCGAGGTAGTCGTTGGAGGCCAGGTCCAGCTCAGTGGCGACGGCGGGACGCGGCCGCAGTGAGCGGCGCAGTCCGGCCTCGCGGCGCTGCCGTTCCACCGCTTCCAGCCAGGCCAGCGGGGAAACCTCGATCGGTGCCTTCATCGGCGTTCAGCCTAGTGGCGACCGCCAGCGCGGCGAAGCCGGGCGCAGCGGGTCGTCACTGCCGGCCCCGTGGCGACCGCGAGCGCGGCGAAGCCGGGCGCAACGAGTCGTCACTGCCGGCCAACGAGGCGAGCGACCTGCACCATCGCCGAGGCGATCTGGTCGATCTCGCCGGGCGTGCAGATGTAGGGCGGCATCGCGTAGACGAGGTTGCGAAACGGGCGCAGCCAGACACCGCTGTCCAGCGCCGCCGGGGTGGCGACGGCCAGGTCGACTGGCCGCTCGCACTCGATGACGCCGATGGCGCCGCACACCCGCACGTCGCTGACTCCGGGCAGCGCCCGGGCCGGCTCCAGTCCGGTCGCCAGACCGGCGCCGATCTCGCCGACCCGCGCCCGCCAGTCCTGCTCGAGCAGCAGTTCGACACTGGCCACCGACACCGCGCAGGCCAACGCGTTGGCCATGAACGTGGGGCCGTGCATCAGCGCTCCAGCCTCGCCCGCGCTGATGGTGTGGGCGATGTCGGTCGTGCACAGGGTCGCGGCCAGGGTCAGATACCCCCCGGTCAGGGCCTTGCCGACGCACATGATGTCCGGGCTGACGCCCGCGTGGTCGGCGGCGAATAGCTCGCCGGTGCGCCCGAAGCCGGTGGCGATCTCGTCGAAGATCAGCAGCACGTCGTTCCGCCGGCAGATGTCGCGCAGGTCGCGCAGGTATTGCGGGTCGTGAAAGCGCATGCCGCCGGCGCCCTGCACGACGGGCTCGACGATGACGGCGGCCAGCTCGGCGGCGTGCCGGGCCAGCTGTTCCTTGAACGCCGCGCTGTAGGCGGGGTCGTAGTCGCGGGGCACCTGGGGGGCGAACACCTGCCGGGCCAGGATGTCGGTCCACAGCGAGTGCATGCCGCCGTCGGGGTCGCAGACACTCATCGGCGTGAAGGTATCGCCGTGGTAGCCGCCGCGCCAGGTCATCAGCCGGTGCTTGCCGGGCCGGTCGCGGCTGCGCCAGTACTGCAGCGCCATCTTCACCGCCACCTCCACCGACACCGATCCGGAGTCGCTGAAGAACACCGTGTCCAGCCCGGCCGGGGTGATGTCCACCAGCAGCTGGGCCAGCCGCGCCGCCGGTTCGTGGGTCAGCCCGCCGAACATGACGTGGTTCATCGCGCCGAGCTGGGCCGTCAGCGCCGCATCCAGCGCCGGGTGGGCGTGCCCGTGGATCGCGGTCCACCAGGAGCTCATGGCGTCGAGCGCCTCGACCGGCGTGCCGTCGCGGATCAGGGTGAGCCAGGAGCCCCGGGCGCCGACCGCCACGACGGGAGCGACCGATTCGGCGCCGATGGTGCTGTAGGGATGCCACAGGTGCGCGGCGTCGATCGTGCTGATCTGCTCGGGCGTCAGCCCGGCCTTCGCCGCGGGCATAGTGATCGAGGGTAAAGCAGCCGATTCGCGGAAAACTCCGACGTCGGGAAGCATGGGACATCATGGCCACGCCGCGGCAGTCCGACAGCGCAGCGCCGGGACCCGAGGCCGGGCCCGCGCCAGGGGCCGGCTGGTCCAGGGACACGCACTACCCGCTGGTGGACTACGACGAGGAAGCTCCCCGGGTGATCCGCTTGCGGCTGGCGCCGTGGGACGTCGTCTGCACCGTCGTGCTGCTGATCCTGCTGGCGGTGCTGGCCACCGCGACGACCTGGCCGACGCGCCTTTTCGGTTTCCTGGCGAACGTCTGCGAGGACGAAACCTGCGGACCGGTGCCCTACGGGCTGGATCTGTACATCCACCCGGTGGTGTGGGGCGGCATCGGTGCGGCCATCGCCGCGGCCATCATCGGACCGGTCGTGTCGATCCTGAAGGGCTGGTACATGTCCTTCTGGCCGGTGCTGGCGCTGGCGCTGGTCATGGTCAGCTCGGTGGCCGGGTCGCTGCTGACCATGTTCAGCGAACGCTACTGGCTCTGATCGCCCCGCCGCCCGCGCCCGGCGGACGTGCGATTTCGTAGCCACTGAGACCGAAATCACAACTGCGCATACGAGATTCGCCGCGCCAGTCACCGTCCGGTCACGGTACGACAAAAAATCCCGCCTGGGCCTGGCGGCTAACAAGATCTGTTGTCAAAGTGGCTTGTGTGACTGATGTGAATACAGCGGGCTGACCGCTGATTCACTTCGCAAGTGCCATGGACGGCGTCCGGCCCCAGCGTGGGGGCCCGGCTTGGTCCATGAACCGGGGGCGGACGCGCGAGGTCACCGCGTGGAGGCCCATTGAGCGCCTGAGAGGCCAAGAACAATGAAACGCATCTACGCCTTCGCGATCGGTTTGGCCCTGCTCGGGGCGCCGATGGTGGTTCCCACCATCGCGACCGCCGACCCGGGCGCCAGGTCGATGGACTATCAGCAGGCCACCGACGTGGTGATCGCCCGCGGTCTGTCGCAGCGCGGTGTGCCGTTCTCCTGGGCCGGTGGCGGCATCAATGGCCCCACCCGCGGCACCGGTAGCGGTATCAACACCGTCGGTTTCGACGCCTCCGGGCTGATGCAGTACGCGTACGCCGGCGCCGGCATCAAGCTGCCGCGCTCGTCGGGCGCGATCTACCGCGTCGGCCAGAAGATCGTCCCGCAGCAGGCTCGCAAGGGTGACCTGATCTTCTACGGCCCCGAGGGCACGCAGAGCGTCGCGATGTACCTGGGCAACAACCAGATGCTCGAGGTCGGCGACGTCGTGCAGGTCTCGCCGGTGCGCACCAACGGCATGACCCCCTACATGGTCCGGGTTCTCGGGGCCTCCGCGCCGGCGCAGCAGGCACCGTTGCAGCAGGCCCCGCAGCAACTGCCGACCCAGCAGGCGCCGCAGCAACTGCCCACCCAGCAGACCCCGCTGCAGCAGACACCGCAGCAGCTGCCCACCCAGCAGGCGCCGCTGCAACAGTCGCCGTACCAGCAGGCGCCGCAGCAGCTGCCCGCTCAGCAGGCGCCGTTGCAGCAGGTTCCGACGCAACAGGCACCGCTGCAGCAGTCGCCGTTCCAGCAAGCGCCCGTGCAGCAACTGCCGACCCAGCAGTCGCCGTTGCAGCCCACCGGCGCCGGCATCGGCAGGTAATTGCCCCGGTCGATCCTCGGCCGTCCGACGCCCGCCACTTGCTCCCCCGCCGCCGGCGCGGATGCTCTCAGCGACCCACCTGAGCAGCCTCCCCGCCGCGTGCTGTCGGGAGTGGGTGGTGGGTTTTCGGTAAATTAGCTCTCGATCATGCAGACCCCGCCACCCTCTCCCGCACCGGACGCCACCGCCGATCCCGGGGTCACGGGGGTGTGCAAAGCGGGGTCGCAGGGGTTCTATCGCTACGACCTCGACGGCCTGCGCGGCATCGCGATCGCGTTGGTCGCGGTCTTCCACATCTGGTTCGGTCGCGTCTCCGGCGGCGTGGACGTGTTCCTGGCGCTGTCCGGATTCTTCTTCGGCGGCAAGGTGATTCGTGCCGCGCTGAGCCCGGCCGTGACGCTGTCGCCGGCATCCGAGGTGGTCCGGCTCATCCGGCGGCTGGTTCCCGCCCTCGTTGTGGTGCTGGCCGGCTGCGCGGTGCTGACCATCCTGGTTCAGCCGGAAACCCGCTGGGAGACGTTCGCCGACCAAAGCCTGGCCAGCCTCGGCTACTACCAGAACTGGGAGCTGGCCAACACCGCGTCGGACTACCTGCGGGCGGGCGAAGCCGTCAGCCCGCTGCAACACATCTGGTCGATGTCGGTGCAGGGCCAGTTCTACATCAGCTTCCTCGTGTTGATCGCCGGGTTGGCCTACCTGTTCCGGCGCTCGCCGGCCGCCCGGGTCCGGACGTCGTTCCTGGTCGTGCTGACCGCGTTGACGGTGGCCTCGTTCGTCTACGCGATCGTCGCGCACCAGCAGGACCAGGCGGCCGCCTACTACAACACCTTCGCGCGGGGCTGGGAGTTGTTGCTGGGCGCGCTGGTCGGCGCGGTGGTGACCCGGGTCCGCTGGCCCATGTGGGTGCGGACGGCGGTGGCCACCGTCGCGCTCGGCGCGGTGCTGTCCTGCGGGGCGCTGATCGACGGCGTGCGGGAGTTCCCCGGCCCGTGGGCGCTGGTACCGGTGGGCGCCGCCATGCTGCTGATACTTGTCGGAGCCAACCTGCAGGGCGGCCGGTTGCCGCTGCCCAACCGGATCCTGGCGACGCGTCCGCTGGTGGAGCTGGGCGCCATGGCGTATGCGCTGTACCTCTGGCACTGGCCGCTGCTGATCTTCTGGCTGTCCTACAGCGGCCACAAGCACGCCGGCTTCATCGAAGGCGCGGTGCTGCTGCTGGTATCCGGCGTGCTGGCCTATCTGACCAACCGGCTCGTCGAGGACCCGTTGCGTTACCGCGCATCCTCGAAGCCGGCAGCGCCCACCCGGCCGTGGCCGACGCGCCTGGCCCGGCCGACGATGGCGCTCGGATCGGCCATCGTGCTGCTGGGCGTGACGCTGACCGCGACCTCATTCACCTGGCGTCAGCACGTCACGGTGTTGCGGTCAGCCGGCAAGGAGCTCAGCGTCCTCAACCCGCAGGACTATCCCGGCGCGCGTGCGCTGACCGAACGCGTGCGGGTGCCCGCGCTGCCGATGCGGCCCTCCGTCTTGGAGGTCAAACAGGACCTGCCCGCCACGACCCGGGACGGTTGCATCAGCGACTTCGTCAATCCCGCGGTCGTCACCTGCACCTATGGCGATGTGGCCGCGGACCGGACCATCGCGCTGGCGGGTGGGTCACACGCCGAGCACTGGCTGCCCGCGCTGGACATCCTGGGAAAGACGCGCCACTTCAAGGTCGTGACGTATCTGAAGATGGGCTGCCCGCTGTCGACCGAGCAGGTCCCGCTGATCATGGGCAACAACGCCCCCTACCCGCAGTGCCGTGAGTGGGTGCAACGCACGATGACCAAACTGGTCACCGACCGGCCCGACTACGTCTTCACCACCACCACTCGGCCGTGGAACATCAAGAGCGGTGATGTAATGCCGGCCACCTACATCGGGATCTGGCAGACGTTGTCCGACAACAACATTCGCATTCTCGGCATGCGAGACACGCCGTGGCTGGTGAAGAACGGACAACCGTTCGACCCGGCGGACTGCCTGGCCAAACGGGGCGGCACCCCGCAGTCATGCGCGATCAAGCGTTCCGACCTGCTCTCAGACCGCAACCAGACGCTCGACTTCGTCGGACAGTTCCCGCAGCTCAAGGTGCTCGACATGTCGGACGCGATCTGCCGCACCGACGTGTGCCGTCCGGTCGAGGGAAACATCCTGATCTACCACGGCGCCCACCACCTGACCCCCACCTACGTGCGGACGATGACACCCGAATTGGGCCGTCAGGTCGCCGAGGCCACCGGCTGGTGGTGACCCGCCTTACTCCTGGCCGCTTACCCGAGTGAGCGCAACGGCACGCGGATAAGGTCGATAGGTGTCAACCAACAGTCCCGCTTCAGAAGCAGGCGGCTACCACGAACCCAAACTCGCCACCGTCTGGCCGGGCAACCCGTATCCGCTCGGCGCCTCCTACGACGGGGCGGGGACCAACTTCTCGTTGTTCTCCGAAATCGCCGAGAAGGTCGAGTTGTGCCTGATCGACCATCACGGCGGCGAGTCACGAATTCCCTTGGAAGAGGTCGACGGATTCGTCTGGCACGCCTACCTGCCGAACATCACCCCCGGCCAGCGCTACGGCTACCGGGTGTACGGCCCCTTTGATCCGAGCGCCGGCCACCGCTGTGACCCCAGCAAGCTCCTCCTCGACCCGTACGGCAAGGCCTTTCAAGGCGACTTCAAATTCGGCCAGGCGCTGTTCTCCTACGACATGAAGGCGGTCACCCCGGACGGCCCCAACGCCGATGGCGCCGACGCCGGGACTCCCCCGATGGTCGACTCGCTCGGCCACACCATGACCAGCGTGGTGAGCAACCCCTTCTTCGACTGGGGATCCGACCGCGCACCGCTGACCCCGTATCACGAGACCGTCATTTACGAAGCCCACGTCAAGGGCATGACCCAGACCCATCCGGGCGTCCCCGAGGAGCTTCGCGGCACGTACGCCGGGTTGGCTCATCCGGTGGTCATCGACCATCTCAAGTCGCTCAACGTCACCGCCATCGAGCTGATGCCCGTGCACCAGTTCATGCACGACTCGCGACTGCTCGACCTCGGCCTGCGAAACTACTGGGGATACAACACTTTCGGATTCTTCGCCCCGCACAATCAGTACGCGGCCAACCGCACGTCCAGCGTCGCCGAGTTCAAATCCATGGTGCGCAGCTTCCACGAGGCCGGCATCGAGGTGATCCTCGACGTGGTCTACAACCACACCGCCGAGGGCAACCACCTCGGGCCGACCATCAATTTCCGCGGCATCGACAACGCCGCGTACTACCGGCTCGTCGACACCGACCTGCGGTTGTACAAGGACTACACCGGCACCGGCAACAGCCTGAACCCGCGCCACCCGCACGTGCTGCAGCTCATCATGGACTCGCTGCGCTACTGGGTGACCGAGATGCATGTCGACGGCTTCCGCTTCGACCTGGCCGCCACGCTCGCGCGCGAACTGCACGACGTCGACCGATTGAGCGCGTTCTTCGATCTGGTGCAGCAGGATCCGATCGTCAGCCAGGTCAAACTGATCGCGGAGCCGTGGGACGTCGGCGAGGGTGGCTACCAAGTCGGAAATTTCCCGGGTTTGTGGACCGAGTGGAACGGGAAGTATCGCGATACTGTGCGCGATTACTGGCGGGGCGAGCCCGCAACCCTGGGCGAGTTCGCTTCCCGGCTGACCGGGTCGTCGGACCTGTACGAGGCGACCGGTCGTCGTCCCAGCGCCAGCATCAACTTCGTCACCGCGCACGACGGATTCACGCTCAACGACCTGGTGTCCTACAACGAAAAACACAACATGGCCAACGGGGAGGACAACCGGGACGGGGAAAGCCACAACCGATCGTGGAACTGTGGCGTCGAGGGCCCCACCGACGACCCCGACATCACCGAGCTGCGCTGCCGCCAGATGCGCAATTTCTGGGCGACGCTGATGCTCAGCCAGGGCACGCCGATGATCGCCCACGGTGACGAGTTCGGACGTACGCAGAACGGCAACAACAATGTGTACTGCCAGGACTCCGAATTGTCTTGGATGGACTGGTCTTTGGTCGACAAGAATGCCGACCTGCTGGCGTTCGCCCGCAGGGTGAGCACGCTGCGCAGGCGGCATCCGGTGTTCCGGCGGCGCCGGTTCTTCGAGGGCGAGCCGATCCGGACCGGCGACGAGGTGCGCGACATCGCCTGGCTGAATCCGAGTAGCCGCGAGATGACGCACGAGGACTGGGGCGAAAGCATTCACAAGTGTGTGGCGGTGTTCCTCAACGGCGAGGCCATCAGCGCACCCAACGCACGCGGTGAACAGGTGGTCGACGACTCATTCCTGTTGTGTTTCAACGCCGGTGAAGATCCAGTGGAATTCGTGACGCCGAACACCGACTATGCGAAAGAGTGGACCGTGGAACTGGACACCAACGAACCGACCGGCCGCAAAGAGGGAGCCGACCAGGTGGTGACCGCCGAGGAGAAGGTGTCGCTGCCCTCGCGTTCACTGTTGGTATTGCGTAAGACGCAGTGACGCATGCCTTTACCCGTCATCTCCACCTACCGACTGCAGCTGCGTGGTGAATCCAGCGGGTTCGCGTTCACCTTCGCCGACGCGGAAAACCTGCTCGACTACCTGAACGACCTCGGGGTGTCGCACCTGTATTTGTCCCCGATTATGACCGCGACCGCGGGGTCGAGCCACGGCTACGACGTCACCGACCCTACGACGGTGTCGCCCGAGATCGGCGGCAAAGAAGGGCTGGCGCGACTGTCGGCGGCGGCGCGAGCGCGTGGCATGGGCCTGATCGTGGACATCGTGCCCAACCATGTGGGCATCGGCCAGCCCAGCCAGAACCCCTGGTGGTGGGACGTCCTTCAGAACGGCCGCTCTTCGCCCTACGCAACGTATTTCGACATCGACTGGGACCTCGACGACGACGGCCGCATCGTGCTGCCGGTGCTGGGCTCCGACGACGACGCCGCAGGCCTCACCGTGGACGGGGACCTGTTGCGCCTGGGCGATCTGGCGTTCCCGATCGCGCCCGGCACCGCGGGGGGCACCGGCCCCGAGGTGCACGACCGCCAGCACTACCGGCTGGTGGGCTGGCGCAACGGCGTCTGCGGCTACCGCCGGTTCTTCTCGATCACCTCGCTTGCGGGGCTGCGCCAGGAGGACCGCGTCGTCTTCGATGCCACACACGCCGAAGTCGGGCGGTGGTTCACCGAGGGGCTCGTCGACGGCATTCGCATCGACCACCCCGACGGCCTGTCCGACCCGTGCGGGTACCTGGCATGGTTGCGCGAGCTGACCGGCCCGGAGGCCTGGATCGTGATCGAGAAGATCCTGGCCGTCGACGAGGCGCTTGAGCCGACCCTGCCCATCGGCGGCACCACCGGCTACGACGTGTTGCGCGAAACCGGTGGCGTCCTGGTGGATCCGATGGGCGCCCCGACGCTGACCGCGCTGGTGGAGTCGGCCGGGGTGGACTACCAGGCGATGCCGGACATGCTGGTGGATCTCAAGCTCCGTGCGGCCACTGACACATTGGCCAGTGAGCTGCGCCGGCTGCGCCGTAGCATCGTGGCCGCCGCCGGCGCCGACGACCCGCAGCTGCCCGACGCGGTGGCCGCGCTGCTCACCCATATCGGGGTGTACCGCTGCGACTATCCCGGCCTGGTCGCGCTGCTGCCCACCGCGCTGGCCGAAACCCAGGCGGCCGCACCGGAGTTGGGGCCCGCACTGCAGGTGCTGGCCACGGCGCTGGCCCGCGGCGGCGAGCCGGCCACCCGGCTGCAGCAGCTGTGCGGCGCCGTCACCGCCAAGGCCGTCGAGGACTGCTTGTTCTACCGTGACGCCCGGCTGGTTTCGCTGAACGAGGTGGGCGGTGAACCGCACCGCTTCGGTGTCGGTGCGGCCGAATTCCATCACAGCGCCGCCACCCGGGCCCGGTTGTGGCCGCAGACCATGACCACGCTGACCACCCATGACACCAAGCGCGGCGAGGACGTGCGGGCCCGGATTTCGGTGCTGTCCCAGGTGCCGTCGCTGTGGACCGAGTTCCTCGCGCGCTGGGAGATCGCCGCGCCCTCCCCCGATCCGGCGACCGGACAGTTCCTGTGGCAGAACATCTTCGGCGTGTGGCCGGTCAACGGCGAGGTCACCGACGCGCTGCGGGACCGGCTGCACGCCTACACCGAGAAGGCCATCCGGGAAGCGTCCTGGCACACCTCGTGGAACGACCCGGACGCCGACTTCGAGGACGCGGTGCACCGGTGGCTGGACACCGTGCTCGACGGCCCGGTGGCCGGCCAGCTGACCGAGCTTGTCGCCCAACTCAATCCGCATGCCGCCAGTGACGCGCTGGCCCAGAAGCTGCTGGCGCTGACCGTGCCCGGGATCCCGGACGTGTATCAGGGCACCGAGCTCTGGGACGACAGCCTGGTCGACCCGGACAACCGCCGGGCCGTCGACTACGCCGCCCGGCGCGCCGCCCTGCAGGCGTTGGAGCACCCGAAAATCCGGGTCGTCACCACCGCACTTCGCGTGCGCCGCAACCAGCCCGACGCCTTCCTGCACGGCGACTACGTTCCGGTGCTGGCCAACGGCGACGCCGCCGATCACGTGCTGGCCTTCCGCCGGGGCGAGGACATCGTGGTGGCCGTGACCCGGTGGACCGTGCGGCTGACCGAAACGGGCTGGGGTAACACGGTTTTGCCACTCCCGGACGGAACCTGGAAGGACGCGCTCACCGGGGTGATCGCCGACGGCCCGACGTCGGCCGCCCAATTGTTCGCCGATCTGCCGGTTGTTCTGCTGGAGCGCCACCATGACTGAATTCCGGGTCTGGGCGCCCACACCCGCGCGGGTTCGGCTCGACGTCGACGGCCAGACGCACGCCATGACGCGCTCGGGCGACGGTTGGTGGCATGCCAGCGTGGACACCGCGCCCGCCGCCCGCTACGGCTACCTGCTCGACGACGACCCCACCGTGCTGCCCGACCCACGGTCGGCCCGCCAGCCCGAGGGGGTGCACGCCCGCTCGCAGTTGTGGGATCCGGCCGCCGCCAAGTGGACCGACAGCGGGTGGGGCGGCCGCGCGGTCGAGGGTGCGGTGATCTACGAGCTGCACCTGGGCACGTTCACCGAGGCCGGCACGTTCGACGCGGCCATCGAAAAGCTGGACTATCTGGTCGATCTCGGCGTGGACTTCGTCGAGCTGATGCCGGTGAATTCCTTTGCCGGCACTCATGGTTGGGGATACGACGGCGTGCTGTGGTACAGCGTGCACGAACCCTACGGCGGCCCCGACGGGCTGGTCCGCTTCGTCGACGCCTGCCACGCCAAGGGTTTGGGGGTGCTGATCGACGCGGTCTTCAACCACCTCGGCCCGTCGGGCAACTACCTGCCGCGGTACGGCCCCTACCTGTCGTCGGCCAGCAACCCGTGGGGCGAGGGTATCAACATCGCCGACGCCGATTCCGACGAGGTGCGCCGCTACATCATCGGGTGTGCGCTGCGCTGGATGCGCGATTTTCATGCCGACGGCCTTCGGTTGGACGCGGTGCACGCGCTGGTGGACACCACCGCGATCCACATCCTCGAGGAGCTCGCCACCGAAACGGACTGGCTGGCACATCAATTGGGCCGCCCGCTGTCGCTGATCGCCGAGAGCGACCTGAACGACCCGCGGCTGATCACCGCGCGCGATCGGGGCGGCTACGGCCTGACCGGGCAATGGGCCGACGACATCCATCACGCCATCCACACCGCGGTGTCCGGCGAGCGCCAGGGCTACTACGGCGACTTCGGCAGCCTCGCCACCCTGGCGCAGACGCTGGGCCGCGGGTACTTCCACGCCGCCACCTATTCGTCGTTCCGGCGCCGCCGCCACGGGCGGCCGCTGGACACCAGCGAGAAGTCGGGCATCCCGGCCACCCGGCTGGTCGCCTACACCTGCACGCACGATCAGGTCGGCAATCGCGCCCTGGGAGACCGCCCGTCGCAGAACCTGACCGGCGGCCAGCTGGCCATCAAGGCCGCGCTCGCGCTCGGATCTCCCTACACCACCATGCTTTTCATGGGTGAGGAGTACGGGGCCTCGACCCCGTTCCAGTTCTTCAGCTCGCACCCCGAACCGGAGCTGGCGCGGGCGACGGCCGAAGGACGCAAGGCCGAGTTCGCCGAACACGGCTGGGACGCCGACGAGATCCCCGACCCGCAGGACCCCCAGACGTTCGCGCGCTCCAAACTGGCCTGGGCCGAGGTCGACACCGGCGAGCACGCCCGGCTGCTCGGCCTGTATCGCGACCTGATCGCCTTGCGGCGCAACCACCCCGACATGGCCGATCCCTGGCTGGAACACCTCGCGGTCGAATTCGACGAGGACGAACGCTGGATCAGCATGTCACGTGGCCGGTTGCGCATCGTGTGCAACCTCGGCGCCGAGCAGGTTAGGGTCCCCCTCACCGGCGAGGTGGTGCTGGCCTGGGACGAGCCGGACGTCGATGCCGACGGCACTGTGCTACAAGGCCATTCGTTCGCCATCCTGTCGGTCTGAGCGGCCTGTGGATAACTGAATAGCGGCACGGCGGGCGCACCCCCGATGATGCCGCCATGAGTCAATCTGAATTCGGTCCCCCGCTAAGGCGGATTTGTCTGCGCAAGCCGAGCCGCCGCGCCACCAATCCGGCGTCGGGCCGCCGCACCGTGCGTCACGACATGCCGCCGTATCCCAGCGTCGAGCAATTGTGGAGCGGCCCCGGGCCCGGCGCCGGTGACGACCAGGAGGGCGCTTGAGCCGCGGCTAGACGGTGGCCCGCCCGGCCGGATGCACCGCCCGGGCGACCGCGTCGGCGAGTGGATCGATCTCGTCGGGAGTCACGTCGGAGATCGTGATGCGGATGCCCGGCGGCGTGTTCATCCGGAACCGGCTGCCCGGGGCCGCCGCCCAGCCCCCGCCGAGCAGCCGCGATACCGCGACCGTCTCGTCGGGAACCGGCACCCACACGTTGAGCCCGGAGCGGCCGTGAGCCGGTAGACCGCGTTCGGTCAGGGCGCCGCAGAGCCGTTGGCGGCTGTCGGCGTAGTGCCGCTCGGCCGTCGCGACCAGCTCCCCGGCCGCCTGGTCGGACCACAGGGCGACGGCGAGCCGCTGCAGGAAGTGGCTCACCCAGCCCGGCCCGAGCCGCAACCGGCCGTGCACGCGCTCAATCGTGCGGTGGTCCCCGGCCAGCACGGCCACCCGCAGGTCGGGGCCGTACGCCTTGGATGCCGAGCGGACGAACGCCCAGTGCGCGGTGCAGCCGGCCAGGGTGTGCAGCGGTGCCCCGGAGATGCCCGCGCAGTGGTCGTCTTCGACCAGCAGCAGATCCTCGGCCCGCCGCGCCAACAGCGGACGCAGCGACTCGGCGCGATGCGCCGAAAGCGCAGCGCCAGTGGGGTTTTGGGCGCGGTTGGTGAGCACCAGCGCACGCACCCCACTGCCCAGCGCCCGGGCCAGGTCGTCGGCCAGCGGGCCTTCGTCGTCGACCCGCACCGGTTCGGCCGAAAGCCCCAGTGCGGCAAAGAGATCGAGGAGGTTGGCCCAGCCCGGATCCTCGACGGCGACACGATCACCGGGGCGCAGATGCGCGGTGAGCGCGCGCTCGATGCCGTCCAGCGCGCCGCTGGTCACGGCCAGGTGATCGGCGGGGATCCCGTCCGCGAGCAGCGCACGGCGGGCGAATTCCTCCAGCGCCGGCGAGACGGCCGGCTCGCCGTACAGCACGGGAGGGCCGGCACCCGGGCCGGCCAGCGAGGCGCCGGCGATGGGCAACAGGTCCGGGTGCGGGTTGCCGGTCGACAGGTCGCGCACGCCCGCGGGCACGTCGAGGCCGAGCAGCGAGCGCGGGGTGGTCGCCGGGCGATGACGCACGCGGGTGCCGCGCCGGCCGGCGGTCTCGACGGCCCCGCGATGCCGCAGCAGGCGGTAGGCCGCGGCGGCGGTGTTCGCGTTCACGCCGAGCCGGGTGGCCAGCTCGCGCACCGGCGGGAGCGCATCGCCGGGAGCCAGGGAGCCGGCCGAGATCGCCGCTTCGATGCTGGCGGCTATGGATTCCGCCCCGGATCCGGTTATGCTGTTTTGTACTGGCACGCAATCCATTATGTACTAGAACAAACTAGAGGGCAATCTTGTGGACACCGCATACCAGCCGACGGCACGCACCACCCCGACCCGCTACCGGGAGCGCGCCCGCTACGAGCGCAGCGCCATTCGCGACATCCTCGACGAGGCGCTGATCTGCCACCTGGGCTACTCGAGCGCCGGTCGGGACGGTGGTCTTGCCCACGACACATGCCCGGCTCGACGAAACGCTCTACCTGCACGGTTCGACGGGCGGCGGCCCATTGCTGGCGGCCAGGGCGGCCCAGGCGTCCGGGTCGGGCCTGCCGGTCTGCGTCACCGTCACCCTGGTCGACGGGCTGGTGCTGGCCCGGTCGGCGATGCACCACTCGGTGAACTTCCGCTCGGTGGTCGCGGTGGGCGACGCCCGCGTCGTCGACGATCCGGCGGAGAAGTCGCGCGCGCTGAGCTGCCTGCTCGACCACATCGCGCCGGGGCGCGCCGCCGACTGCAGGGCGCCCGATGCCCGCGAGCTCGCCGCGACCGGGGTGCTCGCGCTCGACCTCGTCGAGGTGTCGGCGAAGGTGCGCAGCGGTCCCCCGGCCGACGATCCGCAGGACCTTCCGCTGCCTCACTGGGCGGGCGTGGTGCCGCTGAGCCTCACGGCCGGAACGCCGGTGCCCGCCGACGACCTCGACCCCGGGGTCGCGCTGCCGCGCTACCTGGGGGCTAGCTACTTCGACCTGAAAAACGGTTGATGGTCTGAGGGCGCTCGAGCTGACGGCCGAGGCTGGTCGATCGGGCTGCTGGTCTGCGCTGTTCATGCGGCCAGGGCGCTGATCTTGACCAGGTTGTGGGCGAAGACTCCGTGTCCGCACCAGGTTCGAGCTCCCGTCAGGGTGGTCAACTCGGTGCGGTTCCAACCGTAGCTGCGTTTGAGGTGGTTGATCCGGCCTTCACATCCGGTTCGCCATTTGATCTTGGTGCGGAATGCTCTTCGGTGTTCGAACTCCCGGCGGGTGGCACTGGGCTTATTGGCACGCGGGATCGCGACGCGGCGAACCCCGAGGTCGTGCAGTTCGGTTTCCACCGACGCGTATCCATAGCCGCGATCAGCAGTCACCGCTGTTGGTGCACCACCGGTGCGTTCTGTTATGCGTGCGATGGCCGGCACCAATTGCGGTGCATCAGCAGGGTTTCCGGTCTCGACGGTGTGGTCGAGGATGACCCCGTCGGCGTTGTCTACGACCTGGGCTTTGTAACCGAACTCCACCGGCTTACCGAGCCGACCCTTGCGGATGGGGCGGGCATCGACGTCATGGAAACTGACCATCCGGGTCGCTGAATCAGGCATCACTCCGGCCAGCCGGCTGCGGGTCTGAGCCACCACTAGAGCGGTGCGTTGCAACAGCGTATCGAGGTCATTGATCGCTCGGCGCAATTGGCCGCAACGCCGACCGGTCGCGGTGGGCAGACTCCGTCGGGCGTTGCGCAGCACCGCCTGGGCATCACGCACCGTCGATTCGGCGATACCGGCCAGATCCCCGGTAATCCGCAGCACCGCAGCCTGGCCCTCCTCGCGCGCCGCTGCACCGCGCAGACGCAGCTTGGCCGCGATCGAACGGGCCCGCTGCCCCCGCGGAGCGACTGCGGTCGCGCACCCGGGTGCGCGTCGCTCCGCCGGCGGCTTGAATACGCGTGATCGTGCCAGCGATGCTGCCCACGGCCTTGGCCAACAAACCCGAGTCGGTCGGATAGGCCACCGCCGCTGGCACCACGGTGGTATCCGCACGGACCTTGTCGGTTCGCAGCAATTTGCGCTCGGTGGCTTTGGCCAACAGCGCATCGTTGAGCCCGGCCACCGCAGCATCGCCGCACCGGCGGGTCAGCTTCATCAACGTGGTCGGATGCGGGACCCGTGTGCCGAACGGGATTCGGCAAAACCGTTGCCAGGAAATCGAATCACCCACCTCACGACACAGCGACTCATAACCCAGCCCGTAACGGAACTTCAGGAACATCATCCGCAGATAGGTCTCCATCGGTACCGACGGACGCCCCATTCGTGCGTCGAAAAACGACACGAAAGGCGCGAAGAACGCTGGGTCGTCGAGCAGCCTGTCCACCCGCGCCAATTCGTCGGGCAACACCAGCAGCTCCGACGGCAGTATCGCGTCCCACAACGACGGCTGGTCGTTTAAAGTTCTCAGCACGATGGCCTCGATCCCTTCTTGCCCAAGGGTTCGAGGCCATCATCTCGTCAAACAACGGCCACTTCAGCCACCGCCACACCCCGACTTTTTCAGGTCGAAGTAGCTAGAGCAGCAGGTATCGGTAGGCCGGCGAGCCCGGTTTGAGGCTCTCGACGTGCAACTCCGTCGCACGCATCCGGGCCAGCAGGCCGTCCAGGTCGGCCGACGACCCCAGCTGGATGCCGACCAGCGCCTCACCGGTCTCCCGGTTGTTGCGCTTGACGTACTCGAACAGGGTGATGTCGTCGTCCGGCCCGAGCACCGTGTCGAGGAAGCGGCGCAGCGCGCCGGGTTCCTGCGGAAAGTCCACCAGGAAGTAATGCTTGAGGCCGAGGTGGACCAGCGAGCGCTCGAGCACCTCGCCGTAGCGCGACACGTCGTTGTTGCCGCCCGAAATCAGGCACACCACAGTGGATCCCGGCTCGATGTCGGCGTCCAGCAACCCGGTGACGGACAGCGCACCCGCGGGCTCGGCGATGATGCCCTCGTTCTGATACAGCCCGAGCATCGAGGTGCACACCGCTCCCTCGTCGACCGCGGTGATCGACACCATGTCGCCGGCGGCCGCCAGCGCGGCGTAGGTCAGGTCGCCCGCCCGGCGCACCGCGGCACCGTCGACGAACTGGTCGACGTGGTCCAGCGTCACCGGCTCGCCGGCGGACAGCGCGGCCATCATCGCCGCGGCGCCGGCCGGCTCGACGCCCAGCACCGAGGTGTTGTCGGTGCGCTCGGCGAGATAGGTGGTGATGCCGGCGATGCAGCCGCCGCCGCCCACCGGGACGACCACCAGGTCCGGCTCGTTGTCGAGCTGATCGAGCAGTTCGACGCCGATGGTGCCCTGGCCCGCCATGGTGCGCAGATCGTCATAGGGCGGCACCAGGGTGGCGCCGGTGCTCTGCACGTCGGCCAGCGCCGCCTCGGCGGCGAGGTCGTAGGTGGTGCCGCCCACGATCAGGTCGATGAAGTCGCCGCCGTGATAGCGGATCCGGTCGCGCTTCTGCATGGGCGTCTTGGCCGGCACATAGACGCGGCCGTGCACCTGCAACATCCGGCACGCGTAGGCGAAACCCTGCGCGTGGTTGCCCGCCGAGGAGCACACCACGCCCGCGGCCAGCTCCGCCTCGGACAGCTGGACCAGCAGGTTGTAGGCGCCGCGCAGCTTGTAGGAGCGCACGATCTGCAGGTCCTCGCGCTTGAGGTAGACCTGCGCGCCGGTGAGCGCCGATAACCGATCGCTGAACTGCAGCGGGGTCGGCGCGACCACCGCGGCGATCCGCTTGGCCGCGCTGTCGATGTCAGCCGCGGATAACGGCGAGACGCTCGGGCTCTGGCTCAATTCGGCGGACACTGATTAATGGTGCCACGACGGCCGACCAACTCCGGAATTCAGCCGACCGGGGTCAGCACGAACACCGGGATCTGGCGGTCGGTCTTGGTCTGATACTCGGCGTAGTCCGGCCACGCCTGCACGGCACGCTCCCACCAGGTGGCCTTCTCATCGTCGAAGACCTCCCGGGCCTCGTAATCGCGGGTCACCGAGCCGTCCTGCAGCTCGACGCGGGGGTTCTTCTTGATGTTGTGGTACCAGACCGGGTGCTTCGGCGCCCCGCCCAGTGAGGCGACGACCGCGTACTGGCCGTCGTGCTCGACCCTCATCAGCGGTGTCTTGCGCAGTTTGCCGGTCTTCGCGCCGACCGTGGTCAGCAGAATGATCGGCTTGCCCTTCATGTCGGCGGCCTCGGCTCCCCCCGACTCGGCGTATTTGTCGGCTTGCTCGCGAGACCAATCCAATGGGCTCGGCAGGTACTCCCCTTTTAGCGGCATGGCCTCAACTCTAGGCGCGGTTTTCGCGGTCCGGCGAGGCCTGTGATAAGGGTGCCGCCCCGGTGAGGTAGTGGGCGAGCACCGGGCGCAGCCATTCGGTCAGCGTCGCGTCGTCCATCGCGGCCAGCGCGGGCATCCCGACGACGTTGCGCGCCATGGCGATTCCCAACACCTGCGATCCCACCATCGCGGTCCGCTCGGCGGCGCGGTCGGGCGTGACGGAGGCCAGGGCCGGCGTCACCTTCTCGACGAACACCTCCAGCAGCGCGTCGGCGGCCGTGCGGTTGGTGGCCGCCGCGCGCAGCAGCGGCAGAAACGACCCGGCCGGATCCCACACCCGGATGAGCAACGGCACCAGCACGTCGGCGATGCGGTCCGGGGCGACGCCGGTGAGGTCCGGGAAGGTGATGTCGAGCCGCGAGACCGCGGCGAACAGGTCGGCCTTGTTGCCGAAGTAGTGCATGACGAGCGCGGGATCGACGCCGGCCTCGGCCGCAATCGAACGGATGGTGGTCCGCTCGAAGCCGTGCGTAGAGAACAGGGTCCGCGCCGCACCGAGGATCGTCGCGCGGGTGACTTTGCCGTCGCGGGTGGGCATGCCGAAATTCTAGTTCAACAACTGTTGACATCGCCAACAACCGAGCTTAGGTTGATTTCAACAGTTGTTGAACCGGTTGGCCGAGGAGGCCGGACATGACCGTGACCGTCATCCAGATCGGGCTCGATCCTGACGTGATCGATTACTCGTCACCCGAGTTCGCCCAGTTCGCGGGCCTGTCGAGGGAGGTGCTGCGGGCCGCCAACGACGACAACGTGGCGGGTCTGCGTGCCGCCGGCTACCAGGTCGACAACTGCCTGATCGACTTTGGCACCGCCGGCGCCGAGAAGGCCGGCGAGTGGCTGCGCGCCAAGCGCTACGACGCCGTGCTGATCGGCGCCGGGATTCGCCTGGTCGTCGGCAACACCCTGCTGTTCGAGTCGATCGTCAACATCGCGCACATCACCCAGCCCGGCTGCCGCTTCGTCTTCAACCAGGCAGCGCAATCCACCCCCGGCGACATCCGTCGCTGGTACCCGCAACCGGAAGGAGCGGTCCGATGAGTACAACTACCGTTCGCGAGGTCGACGTCCTGGTGGTCGGGGCCGGCCCCACCGGCCTTACCGCCGCGGGTGACCTGGCCCGCGCCGGACGGTCGGTCACGGTGTTGGAGCGCTGGCCCGCCGAAAACCCGACCAGCCGCGCGTTCGCCGTCATGCCCCGGACGCTGGAGGTCCTCGACGCGCGCGACGCTGCCGACGAGCTGCTCGCGGTCGGGCAGCGCGGGCCGGACGTGACCCTGTTCGCCAGGGCCCGCCTCGACCTGACCCGCCTCAATTCGGCCTACCCGTTCGTCCTGATCACCCCGCAGACCAACGTCGACGCGGCACTGCGCCGCTACGCGGTGGCCGAGGGGGCCGACATCCGGCGCGGCGTCGAGGTGGTCGCGCTCGAGCAGGACGCCGCGGGCGTCACCGTCACCGCCCGCCCCAAGGGCGACGGCGATCCCGCACACCGGCAGACGTGGCGGGCGCGGTACGTGCTCGGCGCCGACGGGGCGCACAGCACGGTCCGCACGCTGCTGGGCGTCGAGTTCCCCGGCAAGATGGTGCTGACCTCGCTCATGCTGGCCGACGTCAAGCTGGCCCACGGCCCGTCGCGCGGCGGGCTGGTGGTGAACACCACCGGTGACGTGTTGGGGTTCTTGGCCCCCTACAACCGCCACGACGGGGACGGCTCGTGGTACCGGGCCCTGGTCTGGGACCGCGACCACCAGCTGCCCGACAGCGCGCCCGTCGACGACGCCGAGATCATCGACGTCCTGGCCCGCGCCATGCGAACCGACTTCGGCGTGATCGAGATCGGCTGGAAGTCCCGATTCCATTGCGACGAAAGGCAAGTCGCGCAGTACCGGCACGGACGCGTGTTCCTGGCCGGCGACGCCGCGCACGTGCACTCACCGATGGGCGGCCAGGGCATGAACACCGGCATTCAGGACGCCGCGAACCTGGCCTGGAAGCTCGACGCGGCGCTCGGCGGCGCCGCCGACGCCCTGCTGGACACCTACCAGGACGAACGCCACCCGATCGGCAAGCGGGTGCTCTTGCAGTCCGGGATGATCGCCCGGGGCGCGACGCTGCACCGGCGGCCCGCGATATGGCTACGTAACCTGTTGGCGCCCAACCTGCTTCGGATACCCGCGGTGCAGGACTTCGTGGCCGGCAGTTTCGCGGGCACGACGTTGCGGTACGGCCGGCGCGGACCGGTGGGCACCCGCGCCGCCGCGATACCCCTCGTCGAGGGACGGTTGGCCCACTTGCAGCGCGGCGGCGGCTTCGTCTTCATCCGCGAATACGGTGCCGCCCCGGTCGCGACACCCGGGATGCTGCAGGCCGAACGCGCCGACCGCGGGCCGGCCGTGCTGGTGCGTCCCGACGGCTACATCGCGTGGGCCGGTGCGTCGGCCCAGGCGCCGGACCGGATCACGAACATGGCCGCGGCAACTACCGTGCACGCGCGGTGATTTCGTTCTAGCCCGCGTTACCGGGTTGGACGAACGCCCGGAGATGACGGCGGGTCTGGTGGTCTTCCGCGCCGGGCTCGCCGTCGCTGTGCCGGCCCCGCGTGTAATCCCCTTGCCACGGCACCTTCTCGTTACCGGCGCCGCCCGCCGCCTCCTGCTCGCGGCCCAGTGCGCCGCGTGAACCGAGGAAGTGTTCGTGCTTGCGGCGCAGTTCCTCGTCGGATTCGATGGGCCGAAGTTCGGGGGCGAACTCCTCCAGCTCGGCCCGGCGTTGCGGCACGATCATGCAGATCGGCTCGCCGACCTCGAATCGCACCGGCATGAACTCGCGGGTGAACTTCCAGTTCATGCTGAAACTCGAACTGGACCAATCGGTTTCGACGATGCCTTCCAACGGGGAGACGGCGTCCTTCGGGTAGTTGGCCGGCCCGCGGGCCAGGAGGTTGTAGCCCGGCGGGGTGCGAAACAGGATCGGCAGGTGCCAGGTCAAGATGCCGTAGCCGAAGTGGCTCGACGGCAGGAACTGGCCGCTCTCGCGGGTGTCGGGAGCGATCATCAGGTTCGTGCGGTCGTTGCCGCCCATCCACGTCGCCGTGAACGCGCTGCGGTTGCGCACCTCCCAGCCGCTTTGGTTCGCGATCAGCATCGGCAGGCACCGGTGCGGCCACCCTTGCCGTATCTCCGACATCCACTCCCGGCCGATCGGCGCGGGGCTGATCGGGGGGGCGATCTCATGGGTGACGTACCCGATCAGTGGGCGGGACTGCCCACTGGACTTCTCACTCATCAAATCCTCGCTTCACCGGCCCTATCGAACACCGTCGACCATCACCGACGTCGCCAACGCACTATCGCGACCAAACGTTAACGGTCCGTGAACCGCAGCGCGCGCCAAGGACCGGCGATCAGCGCGTTCTGGCCAGCTCGGCGATGGTATTCACCCGCCGGACCGCGGTGGCGATCTCGTCGGCGAACTCGCGGCGCCGCCGGGCGATGTTCAGGTCATCGAAGCCGTCCACGAGTTCCCGATGCCGCACCAGCCGCAGCGCCGTCTTGAACAGTTCCATCGACCTCGACTCGGCGCTGGCGATCCTGCGCTGCAGCTCCCACTGCTTGCCCACTTCCAGGCACTCGGCAAGAAACGCGTCCTCGTCGAACGATTCGTCCTCGTAGGCGGCCAGCCGGTCCGCGACGACGTGGTAGGCGTCCAGGAACGGGCGCAGCACCAGGTGCGCCAGCAGCACGTCGGCCTTTTCCAGCAGGCCCCGCACGTCGGCCACGCCGGCCGCCTTGCTGGTGTCCTCCACCCGCCCGATCAGGCGCACCTCGTCGGCAAGTTCCTTCTCGAACTGCGCGCGCGCCGAGAACAAGAACTCGAATTTCAGCAACTCACGCAGGCGTAACGCCTCATCGCGCACAGCCGTGGGGTGTACCAGGGCGTCCACCGACTCCTCGGCGTTTTCCGCGGCGGCCAGCAATGCCGTCTCGGCGATCGCACGGTCGACCACGATGTGGATCGCCGCGTTGCGGTAGAACGCGGCGACCAGGTGCTGCTCCGCGCCGATACCCCAGACCGGTTCCGTGCCCGCGTCGTAGACGCTGACGACGCCGGAGGCGACCAATTGCTGCAGGGTCCAGCGGATGGTCGAGCGGTTCGTCAGATCGGCGGCCCCGGCGACAGCCCAGTTGTGCGCGGCGATGTAGCTCGCCAGCGGCCGCACCGTGGCCAATACCTCGCTGATGGACAGCGAGCGGTCGGCCCCCAACAGGGCAAGGCTGACCACCGCGGTCGGGGTGACCGGCGTCGCGCGATTTATCCGGTGCTCGACGTCCAACGCGATGCGCTCGATTTCGGTGCCTGTGCCGGACTCCTCGGCGCGCAGCTCCTCGAGGCGCTTGCGCAGCGGCAACGGTTCACCGAAGTCCAGGTAGGCGCGGCCGAGCCGCTCACCCTGCTGGCGTGCCAGCCGGATCAGGAAGCGAAAGTCTTCCGGCCGCTTCGTCGCACCATAGGCCTCGGTGGTCATGGCTTCCACCTCGTGCAGCTGGTCGTAGACGATCGACGTCGGCACCAAATACACTTCGGGGCCATCGATTTCGTCGACCGCGTCGGCGATGTAGCGCAGGATTCCGAACACCGGGGGACGCAGCTTGCCGGTCCTGGTCCGGCCCCCCTCGATGGACCAGGTCAGGTTGGCGTGGTTTTGCACCAGCTGCGCGGCGTAGGCGCGCAGCACGAAGCGGTAGACCGGAATGTCCTTGGTCTGCCGACGGATGAAGATGGTCCCGGTGCGCTTGGCCCAGACGCCCATCGGGAAGAAGTTCAGGTTGGCGCCGCCGAAGGTGAGCGCGGGTGAGAGCCGGTTGGCCTGGATCACCTCGGGCAGCAGTAGGCCGTCCAGGTAGGAGCGATGGGAAAAGGAAAACGCCAGCGTGGCTTTGCGATCCAGCTTGCGCAGCGCAGCGATCTGGTCCTCGTCGGTCAGCACATCATAGGCGCGCATCAGCCAGCAACTGAAGCTGCGCCAGGCCTTCACCGCTTGCTGGTCCAGCGAGGGCGCCATCTCGCGCAGATAACAGGCGGCCTCGGCGCGCACGCTCTCCGGGTCGCGGCCCAGGTCGTGGGCCAGCTTGTCCAGCCGCTGCGCATACCATGGCGCGCCCAGCAATTCGACGACCTCGGCCGGGTCGGTCGACAGCGGCGATGTCGATTCGGTGACCAGACCAGTGCGCTGCAACAACTTTCGCACTCCCACCCGGCCGATCTCCCGGGCGGTCCCCGCCGGTCCCCCGCTCATGCCGGCTGCACCGTGGCGGCTTCGGCGGGCTCGTGCACCTCCGGATGCGGTTCGGGTGCGTAGAGCTCTTCGATCTCGGCGGCGTACTTCGACATGATCGGCTTGCGTTTGAGCTTCATCGTCAGCGTGATCTCGTCACCGCCGGGTTCCCACAGGTGGGCAGGATGCGGAACCGTTTGATCTGTTCCACCCGGGAGAGTTTGTCGTTGCCCGCGGCCACCCCGGCCGCGACCTGCGCGACGACCTCGGGGTCGGCCGCCAGGGCGGCCGCCGAGGCGTCGGGCAGGCCGCGCTGGACCGCATACGGGCCCACCGAGTCGGCGTCGAAGACCATCAGTGCGGTGTTGTACGGCCGTCCGTCGCCGATGGTGATCATCACCCCGACCATGGGACACGCGGCCAGGATGGCGTTCTCAATGTTGGCCGGGGACATGTTCTTTCCGGCCGCATTGATGATCAGCTCCTTCTTGCGATCCACCACGCGCAGGTAGCCTTCGGCGTCGGCCTCCAGGATGTCGCCGGTGTGCAACCAGCCCTCGGCGTCGATCGCCTCGGCCGTCTTCTCCGGCTCCTTGCGGTAGCCCCTCATCACCAGCGGACCGCGGACCAAGAACTCGCCGTCGTCGGCGATCCGGCCCTCCAGCCCGGGCAGCAGCTTGCCGACCGAACCCAGCCGGGCCTCACGCGGGTGACTCACCGCCGCAACGCAACTCAGCTCCGACATCCCCCACACCTCGGCGATCGGAATCCCGATGCCGGCAAAGAAGGCCAGCGTCTCCCTGGGGATCGGCGCCGCGCCCGAGACCGCCCAGCGCAGTTCGCCGAACCCGAGCCGCTCGCGCAGCCTGCACAGCACCAGCTCGTCGGCCCGGGCCCATTCGGCGGCCAGCTCGTCCGACATCCGGCCACCGGTCAACAGGGCATCGGCGCGCCTGGCGGCCACCGCCATCGCCCACTGCAACGCTTGACGCTTGACCTCGTCGGCCTCGTTGGCGATGGTGAATTCGATTCCCGCCTTGAGCCTTTCCCAGACCCTCGGCACCGCGGCCCACACCGTGGGCCGCACGTCGGGCAGCGCGGCTGCGATGGCCCGCGGATCGTCGACGACGGTGACCTGAGCGCCGAACACCTCCAGGGCGTAGAGCCCCATCACCCGGTCGGCCATGTGCGCCGTCGGGAGATACGAGGTGACCCGGTCACCGAACTCCGAAGGAAGCACGGTGTTGAGCGCCCGGGACTCGAACAGCAGGTTGGCGTGGGTCATCTCCACACCTTTCGGGTTTCCGGTGGTTCCCGAGGTGTAGACGAGCGTCACGATGTCGTCGGGTTGTACTGCGCGCCAGGTCGATTCGAAGTCGAAGTCGTCGTCGGCCGCCGCGTACAGCTGCTCGACCGACAGGGTGCCCGGCGGTGCCCCGTCGATGCAGACGATGTGCTCGATCGGCACCCCGCTGGCGCGGATCCGGTCCACGTACTGCTCCTCGCAGATCGCGACCTTGGTGCCGGCGTTGCCGAACAGGTACGTCAGCTGCTCGGCCGGGAGCGTGTTGTAGACCGAAAACGACGTCGCCCCAAGGTGTTGCGCACCGATTTCGAGCGGATAGAACTCGATCCGGTTGGCCATCATCAGCGACACGGCGTCGCCGCGCCGAATCCCCAACCCCGAAAGGCCGGCGGCGACCTTGCGCACCTGTTCGGCGCACTCGCGCCACGTCATGGTCTGGGTTGCACCGGGTGTGCGTAGCACGACGGCGTCGGGGTCGATCGCGGCGTTGCGCTGAAACGCCGCGCACAAGGTGGCCGGATCCTGGGCTGTCGTCATTTCCGTCCTCCCCGGCGCCGCATCAGCACTGCCCTGGTGAGCCTACGTCCGAGCACAGGGGCAGGAAACATATCCCGTGACTTCACCGGTTCACGCCTGCGCGCGCCAGAGCTGCACCGTGCTCGTCGCGCCGCCGGGCAGCTCCACCAGCTCGATCGGCGTGCCATCGGGGTCGTGGATGAAGAACATCCGCACGCCCCCGATGTCGACGGGCGGGTCGGCCCGCACGCCGGGGTGGTGGCGCGTCACGGTGTCGTAGGCGGCGTCGAGATCGTCGACGCGAAACGACATGTTGGTGTAGCCGAGGTGCGGGCCGCTCGGGCACTCGGGCACCGCACCCAACGACAACAGCTCCACCATCGCCGCCCCGATCAGCCCGCCGATCATGCGGCCCTGCTGGGCGGCGCCGCCGGTGACCGAATCCAGTCCGGCGCCTGCGAGTTCGACGTCGAAGACCACGTCCATGCCCAGCACCGCGGTGTAGAAGGCCAGCGACGCCTCGATGTCGGAGACGCCGATGCAGACATGCGAGAAGTTCTGCACGGCGATGGGGTGCTGCTGGCTCATGTGGGCTCCTTGCCGGGGCTGGGTGGGTGAATGCCA
Source organism: Mycobacterium senriense (assembly GCF_019668465.1). NCBI lineage: Bacteria > Bacillati > Actinomycetota > Actinomycetes > Mycobacteriales > Mycobacteriaceae > Mycobacterium > Mycobacterium senriense. The sequence continues at coordinate 5,101,418 of NZ_AP024828.1, forward strand.
CAGGTACAGGCATCAATTGAGGGGCACGTGCAGCGCATCCCCCACTCGATGACGGCACGGGCGCGGGCCAGCGAGTCCATCTGGGCGTCGATCTCGGCGAGTTTGGCCTCGGCCAGCGCGCGGCTGGCCGGGCGCCCGGGGGCGTCGTCGGCGAACAGCAGCTGGATCTCTTCCAACGAGAACCCGGCGGCCTTGCACAGCGCGATCACCTCGAGGCGGGCCAGGATCGAGTCGTCGTAGCGGCGCTGACCGCCCAGCCGCGCCGGCTGCGGCACCAGCCCGATCTGCTCGTAGTAGCGCAACGCCGTCGCGGCCACCCCTGCCTGGCGCGCTACCTCCCCGATCGTCAGGCTCGGCGCCATCGCACCTCCCGGGAATTCGATGGTTGACTTCGAGCCAACTCTAAGTCCTTGACTGATGTTATGGCCATCCCCCAATACGCCGAACTCAGCCGTTCTCGCTACGCCCTGCTGCGATCGTTTCGCCGCGACGGCACGCCCGTAGACACCCCGATCTGGTTCGCGTTCGACGGTGCCGGCCTGCTGTTCCGGACCAAGGTCGGCCCCAAGACCAACCGACTGGCCGCCCGCCACGACGTGGAGCTCGCGGCCTGCGATTACCGGGGCCGGGTGCGCCCCGGCGCGACGACGGTGACCGGCCGCGCCACGGTGCTGTCCGGCGCCGAGGCCGCCCGCGGCAACCGCGTGCTGCACCGCCGCTACGGCTGGCAGTGGAACATCGTCCCGCTGATCAAGGTTCCCGGCATCACCAACGTGCACCAAGGCCTGTGCGCACGCGAGAAGTTGCGGCGCGCCCGCGACCGAGGGGTGTGGCCGGACAGCGTCATCGTGCGGGTGGACCTGCCATGACGCACCCAACGGTGTCCGACCCCGTCCGCTCCCCTGGCTTGCGCCGATGCTGCAGCGCTGCAGCGGGATTGGCGCTCGGGATGGTGCGCCCGAAGCGGCCCGACGAGCGGTTTCTGCGCAGCGTCGTCGACGCGGGACTGCCGGCTCCCGGCCGCACCGTGGCGGTGACCGCGCTGCCCCAGCTGCCACGCCCGGTGCCGACCGCTGCCATCGTCGAGGGCACCTTCGCCCCGGCGCGCGTCGAGAACTCGCTGACCTCGTTCCTCCTCACCCACCCGGAAGCGACGATCATCGTCGACCCCGCGGTCTGCGTCGACGTCGAGCGACGCGCGATCGCGCAGCTGCCCGCCGTGCTGCGGGTCGCGGTCCGCCCGCCGGCCGGCACCATCCCGACCCGCACCGCACTGGACCGGCTCCCCGAGGCGCCACGCCTGGATTTCGCGCTTCCCACCCACGCGCACTGGGACCACGTGTCGGGTCTGCTGGACCTGCCGGGTCTCCCCGTGCACCTACACCGCCGCGAACACGACTGGATCGGTTCCGGCCCCGTCGCTCCCGTCGGCGGCGTGCGCGATTCGCTGCGCGACCGGCCCGTCAACGAATACGACCTGGACGGGCCGCCGGTGTTGACGTTCACCGCCAGCCACGATCTCTTCGGCGACCATTCGGTCGTCCTCGTGGATCTGGCTGGTCACACTCCGGGCAGCGTCGGGGTGCTCGCCCACACCGCGCGTGGCTGGATCCTGATCGCCGGCGACGCCGTCTGGCACCATTTGCAGATCGACAAGGTCCGGCAGAAGGCCAGCTACCCAGGCAATTTGGTGGACGAGGATCGTGAGGAGACGTTCAGGACCCTGCAGCGCCTGCACCTGGTGCGGCACGCGGTGACGATCATCCCGACCCACGACCACCAGGCGGCGTCGCGATTGGCCCGGACGGCGCCGCGAGTGTGAGGCGAGCCGCACAGTCGGACACGAGTGTGCGGCCAGCCGCACAGTCGGCAGTGCCTACCCGCCCAGGCAGCCCGGGCCGAGCAGCGCCTTGAGATCCCCCATCAGCGCCGGCGACGGCGTAACCCGAAGGGAGGCATCCAGTTCCAGCGTGGTGATCCGGTCCCCGCTGATCAGGCGCAGATGCACCTGCGACGTGCCGGGGTGGCGGGCCAGCACCTGCTTGAGCGCGGTCACCTTGTCGATGGTGCACTGCCGCGTCGGTAGGCTGACCGCCAGCGGGCGGTTCGGCTGCGCGTTGGAGAAGTCGGGCACCACAAGCTCGTTGGCGATCAGGGCGACCCGGTCGTCGCGCAGCGACACCTTGGCCTTGATCAGCACCACGACGTCGTCGGCGATGTCGGCCCCGTACACGGAGTACGCCTGTGGGAAGAACATCACCTCGATGCCACCGGTGAGGTCCTCCAATTGGGCTGATGCCCAGGGCATTCCGTTCTTGTTGACCCGACGGTTGACCGAGGCGAGGATGCCACCCACCCGCACCTGGGTGTCGTTGGGCACATCGCCGTCGAGGATGGCCGGAATCTGGGTGTCGACCTGTGCGGTCAGTAGGTGCGCCACCTGGTTGAGCGGATGTCCGGACACGTACAGGCCCAGCATTTCTCGCTCCAGGGCGAGCTTGTGCTTGTCCTCCCACTCGTCGTCGGGCACCTTGATGTTGAACACAGAGTCGGTGAGGCTGCCGTCACTGCCGCCGCCGAACAGGTCGAACTGGCCCATCGCCTCAGCCTTCTTGGTGCCCAGCACCGAGTCGACCGCGTCGGTGTGCACCAGGAACAGGCCCTTTCGGGCGTGACCCAGCGAGTCGAAGGCGCCCGCCTTGATCAACGATTCGGTGACCTTCTTGTTGCAGGCCGCGACGTCGATCTTATTGAGGTAGTCCGAGAAGTCGGTGAACTTGCCCTTGCCGTTGCGGGTGCCGATCAGCGAACCCACCACGTTGGCGCCGACGTTGCGCACCGCGCCCAGCCCGAACCGGATGTCTTGGCCCACCGAGGCGAAGTTCACCAGCGACTCGTTGACGTCCGGGGGCAGCACCGTGATGCCGAGCTTGCGGCAGTCGGCCAGATAGACGGCGGCCTTGTCCTTGTCGTCGCCGACCGACGTCAGCAGGCCGGCCATGTACTCGGCAGGATAGTTGGCTTTCAGGTAGGCCGTCCAATAGGACACCAGGCCGTAGCCCGCCGCGTGCGACTTGTTGAACGCGTACCCGGCGAACGGAAGGATGGTGTCCCACAACGCTTTCACCGCTTTTTCGGAGAAGCCGTTGGTGGTCATGCCTTCATAGAAGCCCTTGTACTCGGCCTCGAGCACCTCGAGCTTCTTCTTGCCCATCGCCTTGCGCAGCGCGTCGGCTTTGCCCATCGTGTAGGAGGCGACCTTCTGGGCGATGAACATGATCTGCTCTTGGTAGACGATCAGGCCGTGCGTCTCGGCCAGGATCTCGCGCAGCGGCTCCTCGAGCTCCGGGTGGATCGGCTTGACCGCCTGACGTCCGTTCTTGCGGTCGGCGTAGTCGTTGTGGGCGTTCATGCCCATCGGGCCGGGGCGGTACAGCGCCAGCACCGCGACGATGTCGTTGAACTCGGTGGGCTGCATGCGGCGCAACAGATCTCGCATCGGACCGCCGTCGAGCTGGAACACGCCCAGGGTGTCGCCACGGCCGAGCAACTCGTAGGTGGGCTTGTCGTCCAGCGGGACCGATTCCAGGTCGAGGTCGATTCCCCTGTTGCTCTTGATGTTTTCCAGGGCGTCGCCGATGATCGTCAGGTTCCGCAGGCCCAGGAAGTCCATCTTCAGCAGGCCGATGGCCTCACACGACGGGTAGTCCCAGCCGGTGATGATGGCGCCGTCCTGGGGCCGCTTCCATAGCGGGATGGCCTCGGTCAGCGGCTCGCTGCTCATGATCACCGCGCACGCGTGCACGCCGGCGTTGCGGATCAGGCCTTCCAGGCCGCGCGCGGTCTGGTAGATGGTGCGCACGTCCGGGTCGGTTTCGATCAGGCCGCGCACCTCGGCGGCCTCCTTGTACCGCTCATGGCCCGGGTCGGTGATGCCCGACAGCGGAATGTCTTTGGCCATGATCGGCGGCGGCAGCGCCTTGGTGATCCGGTCGGCGATCGCGAATCCGGGCTGGCCGTAGTGGATGCGCGCCGAATCCTTCAGCGCCGCTTTGGTTTTAATGGTGCCGAAGGTGATGACCTGGGCCACGCGGTCAGAGCCCCACTTCTCGGCGGCGTAGCGCACCATCTCGCCGCGACGACGGTCGTCGAAGTCGATATCGATGTCTGGTGCCGACGGACGTTCCGGGTTGAGGAACCGCTCGAACAGCAGACCGTGCGGGATCGGGTCGATGTTGGTGATGCCCAGCGCGTAGGCCACCAGCGAGCCCGCCGCCGAGCCACGCCCCGGCCCCACCCGGATGTCGACCGAGCGCGCGTAGTTGATCAGGTCGGCCACGATCAGGAAGTAGGACGGGAAACCCTTGTCGCAGATGACCTTGATCTCATACTCGGCCCGGTCGATGTAGTCCTGCCCGACGCCGGACGGGAAGCGGCGCTGCAGCCCCGCCAACACCTCGTGGTGCAGCCAGGTCGCCTGGTCGTGTCCCTCGGGCACCGGAAAGATCGGCATCCGGTCGCGCGGCGCCCACACCTCGTCGTAGGACTGCACCCGCTCGGCGATCAGCAGGGTGGAGTCGCAGGCGCCGGGAACCTCGTCGTCCCAGATCTGGCGCATGTCGGCGGCCGACTTCAGGTAGTAGCCGTCGCCGTCGAACTTGAACCGGTTGGGGTCCGAGAGGGTCTTTCCGGTCTGCACGCACAGCAGCGCCTCGTGGTTGTGGGCGGCGTCGCGGGTGACGTAGTGGCAGTCGTTGGTGGCCAGCGGCGGGATGCCGAGCTTGCGGCCGATCTCCAGCAGTCCTTCGCGGACCCGCGTCTCGATGGACAGCCCGTGGTCCATCAGCTCCAGGAAGTAGTTGTCGGCGCCGAAGATCTCGCGCCATTTGGCGGCCGACTCCAGCGCCTCGCGCTCATGACCCAGCCGCAGCCGGGTCTGCACCTCACCCGACGGGCAGCCCGTGGTGGCGATGATGCCCTCGGCGTGTTCGGCGATGATCTCGGCGTCCATCCGCGACCACTTGCCGAGCTGGCCCTCGAACGACGCCAGCGAGGACAGCTTGAACAGGTTGCGCAGGCCGGTGGCGTTCTCGGCCACCATCGTCATGTGCGTGTAGGAGCCGCTGCCCGACACGTCGTCGGACTTCTGGCCCGGGTCGCCCCACAGGATCCGCCGGGTGTCGAAGCGCGAGGCCGGGGCGATGTAGGCCTCGACGCCGATGATCGGCTTGATCCCCGCCTTGGTCGCCGCGTTGTAGAACTCGCTGGCGCCGAACATGTTTCCGTGGTCGGTCATCCCGACCGCGGGCATTTGCAGCCGGTCCACCTCGGCCAGCATCGGCGCGATCTTCGCGGCACCGTCCAACATCGAATACTCGGTGTGGTTATGCAGGTGCACGAAGGATGGCTGGTTCATAGGGACGCCAGTCTATGACCGCGGACCGACACGAGTTCGGCGTGTCGCGGCGTGTGTCTGTGTTTATTGGTGGCGACCCGCCGCGCCCGGCTTCGCCGCGCTTGCGATCGCGACGAACCGGTTTATCCGTACAACTCGACGAAGTTCTTCAGCGACTTCTGCACGTCGCCTTTGACGGCGCGCGCCGCCGCCGAGCCAACCGGACCGAACAGCGCCCGTCCGCCCAGTTCGAGGCGCACACCCAGCGTCGAGCCCTCGTCGGTGGGCCGCACGGTGAGCGTGACGGCGTACTTGGCGCCGCCCTTGCCGGATCCCGACATCACCATCTCGTGCGGCGGGTCCCACCTGGTCACAGTCCACGTCACCCGGTTGCGGAAGCCCTTGGCCCGCGCCACGCCGACGATCTGGGTGCCTTCGGCGATCTCGTCGGGCAGGTCGCTGCGCCATCCCTCGTGCATGGTCAGCCAGTCGCCCAGCTCGGACAGGTCAGACACGCGATCCCACATGTCCTGCGGGGTCATCGGGACGTCGGCGGTCAGGTCCACGGCAGCCACCGCCTGAGCCTAGCGCCTCGTCACCCGTCCCCCGGAGAGACGGATGTGACGAATGTGATCCGGCGACCGCGGACGGCCGGGCCTCAGCTCTTGGGGCCGCCGCGGAATCGGTTGCCGATCCGGATGCCGGGCAACAGCAGGCTGCGCGGCACGAACCGCCCGCCGGTGCTGACCACCTTGGGCACCATGCCGGGCACCACCGTGCGCCGGCCGGCCAGCATGCCGCCGATGGCCGACTCGGCCACGTCGCGCGGCGACACCTGCGCGATGGGAATGCTGAACCGCTCGGCGTTGGCGATCTCGGCCCACTCCGTCGGCACCGGTCCCGGGCACAGGCAGGTGACCGACACCCCCGTCCCATGCAGCTCCTCGTGCACGGCTTCGGAAAACGTCTGCACGAAGGCCTTGGTGGCCGAATAGACCGCCATGAAGGGCACCGGCTGAAATCCCGCGATCGACGCGATGTTCATCACCGCGCCGGCGCCGCGCTCGACCATGCCGGGCAACGCCGCGTGGGTGAGTTCCATCAAGGCCAGCGCGTTGAGGGTGACCTCCTCGCTCTCCCGGTCCACCGGCAGTTCGTGGAACACCCCGCTGGTGCCGAAACCGGCGCTGTTGCACAGGCCGGCGATCGGCTCGCTGCGCAGCCGGCCCGCCAGCTTGGCGCGCGCCTTGCCGTCACTGAGATCCAGCGGCAGCACCTCGACGGCGACCGAGTACTCCTGGCCCACCTCGTTGGCCAACTCATCGAGGCGCTCGCGGCGCCGCGCGACCAGCAGCAGCGGGAAGCCGCGGCGGGCCAACCCGCGGGCCAGTTCGGCGCCGATGCCGGACGAGGCGCCGGTGATGACGACGGTGGTTTGAATGTCAGGTTTTGGAAGGCTCATGGTGTTACCAATGTATCCCTCGGGTCGCCCGCACAAACGCCTCGCTTCGCTTATCGAATTTCGTTGCCTCGGTTGGCGATTCATCACCCTTCGCGGCATCGGAGTCGCCGAACATTTCAAACGCCCGGTTGCGCACCCGGTCCATCACCGCCGGGTTGACCGCATCGGCGAGCGCGGCGAACTGGCCGAACGGCGAGCTGGCCCGCCGCGGCCGGTGCACGATCGCGTCCGCGATCACCCCGGCCGCCTGCTCGGGCGTCAGCGCCGGAAACTTGTCGTAGAGCGTGGTCGGGCTGATCATCGGCGTGCGCACCAGCGCCATGTGCACCGTGGTGAACCGCACGCCGTCGTTGACGGTCTCGCCCTGCAGCGAATCGCACAGGCTGTCCAGCGCGGCCTTGCTGGCGATATAGGCGCCGAAGCGCGGCGCGCGGGTCTGTACGCCGACCGAGGAGACGTTGACAATGTGGCCGAAGCCACGTTCCCGCATGCCGGGGACGAACTTGAGGATCAGCTGGACCGCGCCCAGGTAGTTGAGCTGCATGGTCCGCTGATAGTCGTGGATCCGGTCGTAGGACAGCTCCAGCGAGCGCCGGATCGAGCGTCCCGCGTTGTTGATCAGGATGTCGACGCCGCCCAGCTCGTCGAGCACCTGATCGGCCATCGCGGCGATGGCGTCCATGTCGGTCAGGTCGCACGGGTAGACGTGGGCGGTCCCACCACTATCGCGGATCTCGTCGGCGACCTTCTCGAGGTTCTCCCGGGTGCGCGCCACCAGCGCCACTGCACCGCCGGCCTCCGCGATCTTCTTCGCGGCGGCCTCCCCGATGCCCGAGGATCCCCCGGTGATCAGGGCGGTCTTGCCCTCGACGGCGTCCTCGAGCGTGCGGCCCTGCACCGCGTCCAGCAGATTCCTCAGATAGAACGGTCGGTACCGTCCGGCCGAGTTCGGGGTGTTGACGATGTGGGACACCGCGGCCAGTGGCTTTTCCACCAGGTTCCCGATCGAGTTCTCCACCAAGTTCGTTAAGTCACCGAGATTCATCGGCATTCGCTCCTGATGATGTGAGCCCCCCGACCGCAACTGGCCTGCCCGTTGACCACGACCGCCTTGCGGGGCTGTGCGAGTGATGTGACGTGCATCATTAAGCCAACCTAGGGCATCAGTCGCTCAGCCCGATGCGGATTGCCGCCATGTAACGCGACGGCGGGTCTCACGGTTCGCCGGCGACGGTCGCCAGCTGTGGGCAATCCGCTTGTTACACAGGGCAATCCGGGTGTGATCGCGCACTAACTGACGAGCAACGCCGCAATGTTCCAATCGTTCTTATGAAAATTCTGGCGCGCTTCCGCAAGCCCGGACCGGCACCCATCTACGACCGGATCGGTGGGCACGAGGCGATCGAAGTCGTGGTCGAGGACTTCTACGTTCGCGTGCTTGCCGACGATCAACTGTCCGGCTTCTTCACCGGCACGAACATGAACCGCCTCAAGGGCAAACAGGTGGAGTTCTTCGCCGCCGCCCTGGGCGGCCCGGAGCCCTACACCGGCGCGCCGATGAAGCAGGTGCACCAGGGCCGCGGGATCACCACGCACCACTTCAATCTGGTGGCCGGCCATCTGGCCGACGCGCTGGCCGCCGCCGGGGTGCCGTCGGAGACGGTCACCGAGATACTCGGCGCGATAGCGCCGCTGGCCCCGGAGATCGCCACGGGCGACGCAGGCAAGGTCCGGGTTTGACCGTTTGTGCCTAGCATGCTTGACATGCGGCGCACATTTGACGACCTGATCGCCGAGGCGGACGCCGCCCCGGTCGAGGGCTGGGATTTTTCGTGGCTGGACGGCCGGGCCACCGAGGAACGCCCGTCGTGGGGTTATCAGCGGCTGCTGCGAGGCCGGTTGGCGACGGTGTCGGCCGCGCTGGACATTCACACCGGCGGCGGCGAGGTGCTGTCCGGCGCGGCACCCTTCCCGCCGACCATGGCCGCCATCGAGACGTGGCCGCCGAACGCGGCGCTGGCCACCCGGCGCCTGCACGCGCTCGGTGTGGTGGTCGTCGCGATGCGCGACGAGCCGCCGCTGCCCTTCGCCGACGACGCGTTCGACCTGGTGACCACGCGTCACCCGATCTCCGTCTGGTGGAGCGAGATCCTGCGGGTACTCCGGCCGGGCGGCACCTACTTCGCGCAGCACATCGGCCCGGCCACCATGGGCGAGCTGGTCGAGTACTTCATCGGGCCGCAGCCGCAGAAGTGGGCCGAGTTTCACCCGGACGCCGTGCGCGCCCAGGCCGAGGCCGCCGGGCTGGAGATCGTCGATGTGCGGATGGAGCGGATGCGCGCCGAGTTCTTCGACATCGGTGCCGTCGTGTACTTCCTGCGCAAGGTGATCTGGACGGTGCCCGACTTCAGCGTGCAGCGCTACCGCGAGCGGCTGGCCGAACTGCACGAGCGCATCGAATCCGGCGGGCCGTTCGTCACGCACTCCGTGCGGCTGCTCGTCGAGGCCCGCAAACCCGCCTGAGTCAGCCCTCGTCGCGCAACACGTCCAGCGCGTGCTGCAGGTCGGGCGGGTAGGGGCTGACGATCTCGATCCGCCTGCCGTCGGCCGGATGGGTGAAGGACAACGAGCGGGCATGCAACCATTGACGTTCCAGCCCAAGCTTTTTCGCGAGCTTGGGGTCCGCGCCGTAGACCAGGTCACCGCAGCACGGGTGATGCAGCGCGGAGAAATGCACCCGGATCTGGTGGGTGCGGCCGGTTTCCAGGTGCACGTCGAGCAGGCTGGCGGCGACGAAGGCCTCCACGGTGTCGTAGTGGGTGAGGCTGTGCCGGCCGTCCTTGGTGACCGCGAACTTCCACTCGCCCCCGCGGTGACGCCCGATCGGCGCGTCGATGGTCCCGCTGGACGGGTCCGGATGTCCTTGCACCAGCGCGTGATAGCGCTTGTCGACGGTGCGCTGTTTGAACGCCCGCTTGAGCACGGTGTAGGCCCGCTCGGACAGCGCCACCACCATCACCCCGGACGTGCCGACGTCGAGGCGGTGCACGATGCCCTGCCGCTCGGGCACGCCCGAGGTGGTGATCCGGTAGCCGGCGGCGGCCAGTCCGCCGAGCACGGTGGGCCCGGTCCAGCCGACCGACGCGTGCGCGGCCACCGCCGCCGGTTTGTCGACCGCGACAATGTCGTCGTCGGAGTACAGGATCGTCATGCCCTCGATGTCGACCGGCGTGTTCTGCAGCGGGGCGGGCGCCTCGGGCAGCCGCACCTGCAGCCAGGCGCCGCCGGTCAGCCGGTCGGACTTGCCGGCCTGGACGCCGTCGAGTTCGACGCCGCCGTCTTCGGCGAGCGCCGCCGCCGCGCTGCGCGACAGCCCCAGCAGGCGGGCCAGCCCGGCGTCGACACGCATGCCCGCCAATCCCTCCGGGACGGGCATCGAGCGGTCACTCACCCGCGCTGTCCTGGCTGTCGCCTTCTTCCTTACGCCGGTCGCCGGCGGTGCGCCGACCCACCGAGTCGAAGTCGAATCCGAAGATCGACAGCACCACCAACAGGATGGCGCCCCCGACCACCGAGGGGTCGGCGACGTTGAACACCGGCCACCAGCCCACCGACAGGAAGTCCACGACATGCCCGCGAAGCGGCCCGGGGGCGCGGAAGAATCGGTCGACCAGGTTGCCCATGGCGCCGCCGAGGATCATGCCCAGGCCCACCGCCCACCAGGGCGACACCAGCCGGCGTCCCATCCAGAAGATGCCGACCACCACACCGGTCGCGATCAGCGTCAGCATCCAGGTGTACCCGGTCGCCATCGAGAAGGCCGCACCCGAATTGCGCACCAGGGTCCACGTCACCGTGTCGCCGATGATCGGCACCGGCTGGCCGGGCGGCAGCAGTTTGACGGCAAGGACCTTGGTGACGACGTCGAGGGCCAGGACTACCGCCGCGATCGACAGCAGCAGCCGCAGCCGCCGCGGAGCGGGTGCGGGCGAAGCGGCGGTGTCGGGCTCCGCGTCTGGCTCGACCGGGGCGGCCGCACCAGCCTCTTCGGCTGAGGTCACCGGCTCAGTCGAGTTCGTTGGTTCTTCGGGCACTTCCCCATCATCCCCTACTGCCCCACGCAGGCTCCATGATCGCGGCGATGCGCAATGATGCCACCATGGCCCGCCTCACCGTGATCGCCACCGGCGGCACGATATCGACCGGCACCGGCGCCGACGGGGTGCATCGACCCTCGTACAGCGGATCCGACCTGACGGCGCCCTTCCGCGAAGAACACGACGTCGACGTCGTTGACCTGCTGGCAGTTGACAGCTCGGAGCTGACCCTGGCCGATTGGGACCGGATCCGCGACGCGGTGACGGCCGCGGTCGACGGCGGGGCCGACGGGGTGGTGGTGCTGCACGGCACCGACACCATGGAGGAAAGCGCGCTGTGGCTCGAGCTCACCTATGCCGGCCCGGCCCCGGTGGTGCTGACCGGCGCCATGCGCAGCGCCGACGCCCCCGAGGCGGACGGCCCGGCGAATGTGCGCGACGCCCTGGCGGTGGCGGCCAGCCCGGCCGCCCGCGACCTGGGCGTGGTGCTGTGTTTCGCCGGCCGGGTGCTGCAACCGCTGGGCATGAGCAAGGTGGCCACCGAGGACCTCAGCGGCTTCACCGGCCGGCTGCTCGGCACCGTGGCTGGCGACGTGGCCCTCACCGGCCCGAAGACCCGCCCGTACGCCGGCGAACTGCGGGCCACCGATGCGCCGCGCGTCGACATCGTCGCGGCATACCTGGGCAGCGACGCGGTGGCCCTCGATGCGTGCGTGGCCGCCGGGGCGCGGGGTGTGGTGCTCGAGGCGCTGGGTTCGGGAAACGCCGGACCTGCGGTGGTCGACGCGGTGCGCCGGCACTGCGGCGACGGGGTCGTCGTCGCGGTGTCCACCCGCGTCCCCGGCGGCCGGGTCGGCGCCAGCTATGGTCCCGGCCACGACATGGCGGCGGCCGGGGCGGTGATGGTGCCGCGGCTGCGACCGTCTCAGGCGCGCGTCCTGCTGATCGCCGCGCTGTCCGCGGAGCTACCGGTCGCCGACGTCGTCGCCCGCTGGGGTTGACAGCGCATCGGCCTGCAGCCCCCCGGCGTAATCGGGCCAATCCAGGGAATCGATCGGGTTGGCGCGCACCAGCTCGCCACCGTCGGCGGGAAACGTCCGGGCGGGTCCGGGGCCGGAGCAGCGCGTTTCGAACCGCGCGGTGACCACGCCGTGGCCCGCGCCTTGCACCCAGCCGTGCCCGAGCTCGCGGTGGGCGACGTCGTCGCCGACCCGCCACCCGGCCTCATCGGGCCCCGGAGTGAACATCGCCTCCGTCGCGGTCTCCACCGACGGCGAATCCGGTTGCGGCGCCGCCAGTTCCAACTCGGGAAACAGCGATTCCTGGCGCACATCGCTCAGCCCCGAAAAGCCCACGCCGAGAAGGCGAATGGGCCCGATCTCGCGCGGATCGAGCAGTAGGCGGCGGGCCATGCCCACCAGCGCGGCGACCTCGGTGGTGGCATAGGGCAGCGTCGCGGACCGGGTCAGCGTGCTCATGTCGGATTTCTTCAGTTTGACGGTGACGGTGCGCGCGCCGCGGCCGTCGCGCAGCAGGCGGTGATGGGCGTGCTCGGCGATCGGCTCGATGGCCTCACGCAACTGCTCCAGGCTGGTCAGGTCGGCGGCAAAGGTCGATTCGGAGCTGATCTGCTTGGCCTCGGCGCGCTCGGCGACCGGGCGGTCGTCGATTCCCCGGGCCAGCCGGTGCAGCGCCGGCCCGATCGTGGCGCCCAGGATGTTGGCCGCCTCGGCCTCGGTCAGCGCGGCCAGCTCGCCGATGGTCTCGATGCCGAGGCGATGCAGCCTCTCCTCGGCGACCGGGCCGATCCCCCACAGCCGGCGCACCGGCAGCCCGCCGAGCAACGGTCGTTCTTCGGCGCGGCGCACCACCCGGACACCATCGGGTTTGGCCAGCCCGGAGGCGATCTTGGCGATCTGCTTGCCCGACCCGGCGCCCACCGAGGCGATCAGGCCGGTGTCGTCGCGGACCCGTCGTCGCAGGTCCTCGCAGAACGCCTCGACGTCCTCGGCGGACGCTCCGGCGAGCTGAGCGGGTTCGCCGAATCCCTCGTCGAAGGACAACTGCTCGACCACGGGCACCACGGCGCGGATGGTGTCGAAGACGCGCCGGCTGGCCAGCCCGTACACCACGCCGCGCGGCGGCAGCACCACCGCGCTGACACCGACCAGCCGGCGGGCCTGATGCATGGGCATGGCCGACCGCGCCCCGAACACGCGCGCCTCGTAGCTGGCCCCGGCCACCACGCCGCGCCCGCCCACACCACCGACCAGCACCGGGCGCCCGCGCAGCGTCGGGCGGGTGAGTTGCTCGACGGAGGCGAAGAACGCGTCCATGTCCAGGTGCAGCACCCACCGCGACTCCACACGCTCGATGCTAGGGCCCACGCGAAGGGCCAGTTGGGACTAACGTTTTGTCATGGCCATGAACCTGGCGCACCGCCGGATCTGCAACTCGCAGCGCTGGGCCGAGGCGGTCGAGCTTCGCGCAGGCCGGCTGCGCTGGCGCGCGATCAAATGACGGACAACAGGCAGGGCGACGCGGCCGCTCCGCACGGGAGCGCGTCGCCCTCGACGCGATGGGAGCGGCTGCGCCATCAATGGAACGAACGCCTGCAGCCCGGCGAGCAGGCCACCGTGTTGGCGTGGGCGTCGTTCACCCTGACCTTCGCGGGCCTGCGCGGCCTCACCCACTGGATCCGCGCCGGCCATGGACCATCCGGCGGCGGTGTGTCGTTGGGCGGCAAGCACTTTCACCACTACAACATCGGGATCGGGATGCTGGCGACGGTGGCCGGTGTGGGGTTGCGCGGAAGCGAGAAGCAGCGGCGGCATCCCGCGGCGGCGGTGGCGTACGGTGCCGCCAACGCGATGATCGTCGACGAGCTGGCGCTGCTGTTGGACCTCAAGGACGTCTACTGGGCCTCGGATGGCCGCAAGAGCGTCGACGTCGCGGTGGGCGTGATCGCCACCGGGGCGACGGTGGCGGTGGGCATGCCGTTCTGGCCGCATGTCCACCATGCGCTGCGATCGAGGAGCTGACCGCCGCGAGCGTAACGCCACGGCGAAAATTGCGTCCGAATTCCGCCGTGGCGTTACGCTCGCCGATACCCCGGCGAGCGCTCAGGCCTTGGCGATGCTCACCCGCACGCCGTCACCGATCTCGGCGCCATCGGCCGGATCGCCGAATTCGAAACTGGTGGCCAGGATTTCGCCCGCGATGAGGTCGCGGTGAGTGCGCGCCCAGTCGGCCCGCTCGCCGGGCACGGCCATCACCACCGAAATCCGGTCGGACACATCCAGACCCGTGGACTTTCGCAGCTCCTGCAGCTCGCGGATCCGGTCCTTGGCCCAGCCTTCGGCCTCGAGTTCGGGGGTCACCGTGCCGTCCAGCACCACCAGGCCCGCCCCGTCGGTCAGGGCCGCGGTGAATTCCGGGTCGGCGGCGACCAGCCGTGAGCTGTATTCCTCGGGTTGCAGCACCGCGGGTCCGGCGGTCAGGGTGCCGTCCGGATTGACGACGCCCTCCCCCGCCTTGACCGCCTTGATGGCCGCCTGCACATCCTTGCCCAGCCGCGGCCCGGCCACCCGCGCGTTGACGGTGAGCTCGAAGCGGCCATAGGTGTCGATCGCGTCGGTCAGCTCGACGCTCTTGACGTTGAGCTCGTCGGCGATCAGATCGGCGAACGGCTCCAGCCGCTGCGGATTCTCCACCGCCACCGTGAGTTTGGGCAGCGGCAACCGCACCCGCAGCTTCTTGGCCTTGCGCAACGAGGACGCGGCCGAGCAGACCTCGCGGACCTGATCCATCGCGGCGACCAGGTCGGGGTCGGCGGGCACGTCGCCGGCCTGCGGCCAATCGGTGAGGTGCACCGACCGCTGCGCAGTCAGGCCGCGCCACACGATCTCGGTCACCGACGGAAGCAGCGGCGCGGCCAGCCGCGCCATCACCTCCAGCACGGTGTGCAAGGTGTCGATGGCGTCGACATCTTCTTCCCAGAACCGCGAACGCGACCGTCGCACATACCAATTCGTCAGCGCCTCGGTGAACTGACGCAGCTGCTCGCAGGCCCGCGAGATGTCGCAGGTGTCCATCTCATGGGTCAGGTCGTCGCGCAGCTCGGCGAGCTTGGCCAGGATGTAGCGGTCCAGCACCTGCGTCGAATCGGTGCGCCAGGTACCGACTTTGGGCGCGTAGAGGGCCAGGAAGCTGTAGGCGTTCCAGAACGGCAGCAGCACCTGGCGCACACCTTCGCGGATGCCCTGCTCGGTGACGATGAGATTGCCCCCGCGCAGGATCGGCGAGGCCATCAGGAACCAGCGCATGGCGTCGGAGCCGTCGCGGTCGAACACCTCGCTGACATCGGGATAGTTACGCAGCGACTTGCTCATCTTCTGGCCGTCGGATCCCAGCACGATGCCATGTGCCACACACGTTTTGAAGGCGGGACGGTCGAACAGCGCGGTGGCCAGCACGTGCAGGGTGTAGAACCAGCCGCGGGTCTGCCCGATGTACTCGACGATGAAGTCGCCCGGGTAATGGCCGTCGAACCAGTCGGCGTTCTCGAACGGGAAATGCACCTGGGCGTAGGGCATCGATCCCGAGTCGAACCACACGTCGAGCACGTCGGGGATGCGGCGCATCGTGCTGGCCCCGGTCGGGTCGTCGGGGTTGGGCCGGGTCAGCTCGTCGATGAAGGGCCGGTGCAGGTTGGTGGGCCGCACCCCGAAGTCGCGTTCGAGTTCGTCGAGGCTGCCGTAGGCGTCGACCCGCGGGTAGGCGGGGTCGTCGGACTTCCATACCGGAATCGGGGTGCCCCAGTAGCGGTTTCGTGAGATCGACCAGTCGCGGGCGCCCTGCAGCCACTTGCCGAACTGGCCGTCCTTGACATGCTCGGGGTACCAAGTGATCTGCTGGTTGAGTTCGACCATCCGGTCCCGGAACTCGGTGACCGCGACGAACCACGAGGACACCGCCCGATAGATCAGCGGGTTGCGGCAGCGCCAGCAGTGCGGGTAGGGGTGCTCGTAGGTTTCGTGGCGCAGCAGCACCGCACCGTTGGCCGCGGCGGGACCGCTGCCGTTCTTCAGGTCACGGATGATGTGCGGGTTGGCGTCAAAGACGTGCTGCCCCTGGTAATCCGGGACCGAGGCGTCGAAGCGCCCCTTGGAATCGACGGGCGTGACCGGGGTGATGCCGACTTTGTCGGTGGTCGCCATGTCGTCCTCGCCGTAGGCCGGCGCCATGTGCACGATGCCGGTACCGTCCTCGGTGGTGACGAACTCGCCGGGCAGCACCTGAAATGCGTTGGCAGTATCCATGAAGTACGGAAACGGCGGCAGGTAGCGGGTGCCGAGCAGGTCGGCGCCGCGGTGGGTGGCCAGGATCTCGGGCTCCTCGCCCTTTTCGAAGCCCAGCTCACGCGCATAGGCGGCCAGCCGCGGCTCCGCGAGGACGAAACGCTTGCCCTCGGCCTTGACCTCGACGTAGGTCACGTCGGGGTTGACGGCGACCGCCAGGTTGGACGGCAGGGTCCACGGCGTCGTCGTCCACACCAGCAGATAAGCGCCATCCAGGGCACCGCCGGTGACTTTGAATCCCACCGTGAGCGCGGGGTCCTGGCGGCTCTGGTACACGTCGTCGTCCATCCGCAATTCGTGGTTGGACAGCGGGGTTTCGTCGCGCCAGCAGTAGGGCAACACCCGGTAGCCCTCGTACGCCAGGCCCTTGTCCCAGAGCTGTTTGAACGCCCAGATAACCGACTCCATGTAGGGCAGGTCCAGCGTCTTGTAGTCGTTGTCGAAGTCGACCCAGCGCGCCTGGCGGGTGACGTAGGCCTGCCATTCGTCGGTGTAGCGCAGCACCGAGGCGCGGCAGGCGTCGTTGAACGCGGCGATGCCCATGTCGTCGATCTGCGATTTGTCGGTGATGCCCAGCTGGCGCTCGACTTCGAGCTCGGCCGGCAGCCCGTGGGTGTCCCAGCCGAACCGGCGCTCCACCTTGTAGCCGCGCATGGTTCGGTAGCGCGGGACGATGTCCTTGACGTAGCCGGTGAGCAGGTGCCCGTAGTGCGGCAGCCCGTTGGCGAACGGCGGCCCGTCGTAGAACACGTATTCCGGCGAGCCGTCACGGCGGGCGATGCTGGCCCGGAAGGTGTCGTCGCGGGCCCAGTAGTCCAGCACCTCGAGCTCGAGCGCCGGGAAGTCCGGCGCTCCGCCGGCCGGCTTGGGGTAGGCCTGGACGGAGTCCACCGGCTGAGCCTCGAGGTCAGCTGCGGGGCCGGGTGTGTCGGTCACGATGCGCGTTGTCTCCTGTGCCACGGTGCAAACCGGGGACGACGACGCGCTGGCTGCGCGAGCGCCGCGGTACCACCCCGCTTGCCGCGCTTTCGCGTGGCCGCTCGATGACGGCTGTGACGGGCCTACCCGTTCGGTTCTACTGAGCCAGGACGGCTGTTCTTCCGAAGGCTCCCCGGTGATGGCCGGATCGACGCCAGTAGATCGATTCTACGAAGACCCGCAAATCCGGGTGCACTCCAAGGGGTCACCAAGGCGCAGAGCTACGTCTGCGGCCAGGCGACCTCTTGGAGCCACGGTTGTTCGGCGTCCATCGAAGTTCGTCTTTCAGGCGCGGACTTCGAGGACGCCGACCCGCCACAGTGCGGCGTACACGTGACGCACCGGGACGCTCAGCAGGCGGGCGGCGCCGTCGACCAGCGGGTCGCCCCCGGCGCCGAACGATGCGTTGTCGGACCGGCGGCGGGCTTTGGTCACGGGAGCCTCGGCCGGAGCCGGGATCGTGTCGGTGTCGCGCACCACGGTCAGCGTGGGGGCGGGCGCTACGGTGAGCACTTCGTCGTAGAAAGCTGCGGTCATCTTCGCCTCCTAGAGGGGAGATCCAACGGGGATTGACTGGACTGACGTGTGTCCCATCCCGTGTGATCTCAGAACGCTTGGGCGATAGCCACTTAGCGTTGCGACGACTCAGCCGAGAAGGTCGCGCCGGAGACCGGATCGGGACGAAACACAGTTCGGACTTCGGTCCGGACTATCGCTAGAACTCATGTGTCCCTCACCTCCTCGCGGTCACGACGCATGCGCGGGTCGCATGCAATCTATGCGCAGCAAAGGAGCAGAACCCGACGACCGTCGGGGATCCGCACCTCACTCGTCAGAGCTTCGGCACCACACGACGTGTCCTGGCCTGGAAAAACAATCCGAGCCGGAAGCCACCTGGGCTCAACCCTTAAGCCGGGAGGAGCTGTCCTGACCCGGGGCGTCTTTCGACGTTCGGGGTCAGTGGCCTGTATTCGTGTAGACGCCTCACCTAACGAGGTGCTTACCCGACCGATGATGCACGACGGCTATGGTGGGGTCAAATCCCTGGATAGCGTGTCGGAGATTCTGTACGCATTCATTAGGAGCGCACACAGCATTCGGCCAGGTTCACGGCGCTGAGCTGGGCGTACGCCCGGCGGCCGTCAGGAATTCGTCAATTCCGTGCGGATGGCTTGGCCGCCGCGAATCACTTCTCCACCAGGCCTTCGAGCCGGCCGATGGTGTCGATGAACTCCTCAACCATGTCCAGCACCACCGAACGCGTCGGCCGGACCCGGTCCAGTGAGCCCACGACCTGCCCGACGAAGTAGGTGGCCAGCTCACGCGCCTTGGCGCCCTGATGGGCGGCGGCCTGGTTGATGCGCAGCTGCGGCTCGGTGATCAGCGCGGTCTGCAACGGCATGCCCAGCGGATCCGGGTTTTCCGGCCGCTCCCACTCCTCGGTCCAGGCCGTGCGCAGCATCCGCGCCGGCTTGCCCGTCATCGAGCGCGACCGCACCGTGTCCGACGAGCTGGCGGCCAGAAACTTCTCCTTGACCACGGGCGCCGTCTCGGCCTCTTCGGTGGTCAGCCACACCGAGCCGCACCACACGCCCTCGGCGCCCAGGGCCAGCGCCGCGGCGATCTGACGGCCACGGGCGATGCCGCCGGCGGCGAGCACCGGCACCGGCGCCACGGCATCGACGACCTCGGGCACCAGGACCATGGTCGCCACCTCGCCGGTGTGCCCGCCCGCCTCGGTGCCTTGCGCGACGATCAGGTCGACGCCCGCGGCGGCGTGCCGTTGCGCGTGCCGGGTGGTCCCGGCCAGCGCGGCCACCAGCACGTCCCGGTCGTGCGCGCGTTCGACGAGGTCCGCCGGGGGCGGGCCCAGCGCGCTGGCGATCAGCCGGATGTTGTTGGAGAACGCGACGTCGAGCAGCGGCTCGTAGGTCTTGGGCGAGATGTTCAGGCGACCCAGCGACGCGCGCGGCTGCTCTGCCGTCGCGGTGACGCCGTAGCGGGCCAGGAGGTCGTCGACGAACGCGCGATGCTCGTCGGGCAGCAGGGTGCGGGCCTGCGTGGTGTCGATGCCGCCCTGCTCGGCGCCAACGTATTTGGGCGGCAGCAGCAGGTCGACTCCGTAGGGCTTGCCTCCGGTCTGTTCCTCGATCCAGGTCAGCTCGCTCTGCAGGCGTTTAGGGCTGTGCGCGGTGGCGCCCAGGATCCCGAAGCCGCCCGCGTTGGTCACCGCTGCCACCACGTCGCGGCAATGGCTGAAGGCGCAGATCGGGAATTCGACTCCGAGCATCTCGGCGACCCTGGTTCTCATTGCCCGACGCTAAGAGTTATCGACTGCTAAGTCAATCGGCCACGGCGCGTGGGCAACTCATGTTTGCGCGCCGGCGCTACGACCGGGGAGACCGGCCGTCCGGCGGCCAGCTGGACACGCCCTCCTCCAGCGGCACCTCCAGGCTCTGCAGGATCGACGCGACCATCCGCCAGGCGCCGATGACCGTTACCAGTTCGACGAGAATCGTTGTGTCACCAGCGAATTCACGCTCACATGCCGCCCAGTTCGCGGCGCTCACCGCGCCGTCGCGGACCACGTCGTCGGTCGCCGCAAGCACCGCCCGCTCGATGGATCCGAACTCCGCGTAATCTGGCCAATCCCGCACGCCCAGCAGATCTTCGGCCGGAACGCCGAGCCGCGATGCCACCCGCCAGTGCTGTGTCCATTCGTAATCGCAGGAGGTGAGCCAGCCGATCCGCATGATCACCAGCTCGCGCAGCCGCGAGTCGAGGGTCCCGTGCCACAGCATGGTGGCGAGCAGGTCGTTGATGCCGCGCGCCAGTGGCGGATGGTTGAGCAGCACCTGGAAGATGCTGAGCTCGGCCATGTAGTTGGGGACGGCGGCTTCGTCGGCGGCGGCTTTGGCTTCGTCGAGTGGCAGTCGAGGTAGGCGCGCTGTTGTCATCGGATGAGCACTCCTCCGTGCTGGCGGGACGTCGCGTTCTACCGTCATGGTAGTCAGGCGCAGGTGTCCCGGTGATCAGCTCGGCATCGGTTCGCCAACGTAGTCGCCGAACGACCACAAGTTGCCTTCAGGATCGCGGACGGCGAATTCGGTTGCACCGTAATCGGTTTTGGCGAGCGGGCGAACGATTTCCGCCTCGTGTGAGAGCACCCGTTCGTAGAGGGCAGCGGGATCACCGGTGACGATGTAGCCGCCGGCGGTTCCCGGTTCACGCGACCAGTCCGCCCCGGCTTTGTGGCTGCCCAACATGATCCCGCCGCTGCCTTCCGGCCAATTCAGCTGGGCGTGATCGACCCGGTCGCCGTCGCCGTACCGGGCCGCGACGACGAAGCCGAACGCGTCGACGTAGTAGTCGATGAGCTTGAGAGCGTTATGTGCCTGCAGCGTCAACCAGACGGTCGGATTCGAAGTAGTCATGGTCCCATCGTGAACCGGACGAGTGCCCGCCGTCTTGTATGTTTCGGAACTCTTCGGCCAGCCATGCCCGCGGCGGCACCCCGGCGAACCGGCCGAACTCGCGGGTCAGGTGCGCCTGGTCCCAATACCCGGTGTCGGCCGCGACCGCGGCGAGGTCGACCTGGCCGTCACGACGCGCCGACGCCGCGATCCTGGCCGTCGCGTGCTGGAATCGCATGAGCATCAACACCGTCTTCGGAGATCTGCCGACCTCCCGCTGGAACAGCGCGGTCATCCATCTGGCACTCACCCCGACGCGATCTGCCAACGCGCTCAAAGGAATTCGGCCTCCAGTGCGCTCCATCAGCCGCCAGGCGTACGCGACCTCGGGACGCACGGCCACATCGTCGTGGCGGCGCTGGGCGTCGACAAGGTAATCAGCCACAGTTGCGAAGACGTCGGGCCAATGACGCGCTCCGGCGACACGCTCGGAGAGTTCGATCGCGCGACGGCCGAGTACGTCGACACCGTCGTAGGCGGTGACCGGCAGCTCGGCGCTGGGCATACCGAACAGTGCGCGCGACGCCAACGGGTGCACCGCCAGCTGCACACCGGCTTGGGCACGCCGCTGCCGCACATGACTGGCCTGCACGTGTAATCCACCGAGGACCAATGGGTTGGGCCGAGAACTCGCGAGGCCATCGACGGTGGATGCGGCCTCCACCCCGTCGTCGAGGCTGACGATGAACGTCAACATCGACGACGGCAGACCGCGATGCACAGTCTCGGGCACCTCCAGCGCGCGATAACCCACCATCGACGTGATGCCGGGCGCCTTCCGCGCCGGCGCCACCACGAACTCCCAGCTGCGCTGCGCTTCGCCGCCCATCCCAGCCACGCTAGCGCGGCGGGGTTGCGACGTCAGGTCCCTTGACGGTCATCGCCGAATTCGTCCTGGGCACGACATACGTGAGGAGCCGCTGACCCAACCGGGCCCGAATGTCGGCCGGGTCAGTGGCTCCGGTCACATAGACGAGGCGCTCCTCGCCGGCACCCTTGTCACGAACAAGCACCGCCGCCTCCCCCACAACAACCGAATCGACTAGCGCGGCGCGGGCTCCTCCGCAGACGCTCAGGGCGCAGCCTCGTTCAAATAGCCCTGGCTGCGTACCCATCTCCGCTGTGTGTGGGGCAGTAATACCGGTCACCGTCGATGACAGTCCACCCCAGCAACTGCAGGGCCGACCGTGACGGTGACCCATTGGATGCCCTGACAGTTCTCACGCATCTTTCGCATCGCACTTCGGTCATCGGTGCTTCACCTCGTTCTGCTGCACGTTGGCCAGCAGGCGTCCTCGTCGACACCGTTGCCTTGGGCATCCGGTTAATCAGGCGGGATGCCCGGTCGGCAAACACTGACCGATATTTTTCGTTGCTCCTCGTCGTTTGGCCAGACGGCGAAATCCGAAAGTGTGCGCGACCGAACGGTCAACGCTCACCCGCTCCGAAGACCCCGTAGTCAACATGGGTCGAACAATTAGAAACTGTAATAGGCGAGTACCCCGTTTGTCCACGGTTATACGAACGTATTGTCTTGTAAATGACTAAGAAGATGGATCGTCATTTAGGCGCAAGGTTGTGTACATACTTATAGTACTACTAGACAGTAGTCTGATAACACACAGTATGCACTAGTTGCGATGGGATTTCCGGATTCGACAGCCACGCGTCGCGGCGTTGTCCGCTATCGCCGGGTTACACGTGCTGGCCCCGACAAGCCGGTAGCGCCAATGGCGGATAAACGAATGCGGCGTGGTCCGGATGGACCACGCCGCATTCGCGTTCGTCGTAAGGGGTTACAGCAAACCGAGCAATTGCAGGTCGGTGACGTACTTGACGATCACCGACGCGCTGACATGCGGGATGTCGTTGTCGGCACCGACCTTCGCTTCCTGCACCGCAGCGCGGAAGCGATCCGTCGGTGCGAAGGCACCCCGGGCCGGCTCGGCGGGCTGCAGATTCTTCGGATCCCGCAGCAGCAACGTCAACATCTGCAAGACCGAGTTCTGGCGCTGCCGTTCCGGCAGGCCGCGCAGGCCGGTCTCGAAGCGCTGCAACCACTCGCCGAAGTCGCCGACGCGCTCGATCGGGTAGCCGGCTTCAATCAGCCAGTCGACGTATTCGTCGAGTCCGATGCCGTCGTCGTGCGGGTTCATCACGTGGTACGTCTCGAACCCGTCCATCACCTGGGCACCCAGTTTGGCGATGGCCTCGGCGACGAACTCGACGGGCAGGCCGTCGAAGTGCGCGCTCTGCCGGTTACCGTCGGCGTCCAGCTGGTAGAAGGACTTGGGCGCGGTGCCGGTGGCCACGAGGCTCAGGATCATCCGGGTGAAGATGTCCGCCACGTTGAGCTGACCGGCGTAGGTGGTGTCGGCCAGGATCATGTCGGAGCGGAACACCGAGACCGGCAGACCGCACAGGTCGTTGGCCTCGCGCAGCAGGACCTCGCCCGCCCACTTGCTGTTGCCGTACCCGTTGGCATAGCCGCCGTCGATGACGCGCCGGGCGCTGATGACCCGGACGTCGCCGTCCTCGGTGAACTCCGCCGGGTCGATCTGGCGGCCCACATCCGAAGTCGACACGTACGCGTACGGCTTCTTCTTCGTGGTGAGCGCCAACCGGATCAGCTCCGCGGTGCCCCCGACGTTGGGGGTGAACAACTCGTTGTAGGGCAGGACGCCGTTGACGACGGCCGCGGAGTCGACGATCAGGTCGACGGTGTCGGCCAGCCGCTGCCAGGTCTCCTCGTCCAGGCCGAGGTTGGCCTGGCCCTTGTCGCCAGCGACGACCTGCAGGTGCTCTTCGGCGAGTTCCTGGAAGTGCTGCAGCAGTTCCGGGTCACCGCTGTTGAAGGTCTGCTCCAGGCGGCGCCACGCGTCCTCGTCGGACTTGGCCCGCACCAGGCAGATCAGCTTGCCGTCGACCTGTTCCAGCTGCTCGAGCCATTCCAGTGCCAGGTAGCGACCCAGGAAACCGGTCGCCCCGGTCAGCAGGACCGTCCGGACCTCGGCGCTCGGGCCGGGCAGTGACGGCGCGGTCGACAACGTCGTCGCGTCGATGAACTTGTCCAGCGTGAGGTCGCGGGCGAACACCTCCTTGGCGTCGGCGCCGTGCACCGCCGCGAAGCCGGGTCCGGCGGCGCCCTCGGTGTCGGCACCGCTGGTGATCCGGTGCGCCAGCGCGCGGACCGACTGCGAATCGAACAGGGTGCGCACCGACAGGGCGTCGTTGACGGCGGTGTTGATCTCGGCGATCACCCGCATCGCGGACAGCGAATCCCCGCCCAGCTCGAAGAAGGAGTCCTCGACCGAGACCCGCTCCATGCCCAGGACGCGGGCGAAAATGTCGGCAACGATCTCTTCGGTCGGGTCGGCCGGCGCGACGTACTCGCCACCGCGCTTCTGATACTCCGGTGCGGGCAGGGCGCGCTTGTCGAGCTTGCCGTTGACGGTCAGCGGCAGCGCGTCCAACACCACCACCGCGGCCGGCACCATGTAGGCCGGCAGCCGCTCAGCGAGCTGGATGCGGATCCCGACCGGGTCGGCGGTTCCGGTGATGTAACCGACCAGCCGCTTGTCACCGGGGCGGTCCTCGCGGGCGATCACCGCGGCCTGCTCGACCCCGTCCAGTCCGGCGAGGGCCGATTGCACCTCACCGAGCTCGATGCGGTAGCCGCGCAGCTTGACCTGCTCGTCGGCCCGACCCAGGTATTCGAGCTGGCCGTCGCGGCCCCACCGGACCAGGTCGCCGGTACGGTACATCCGCGCACCCGGGCCGCCGAACGGGCAGGCGACGAAGCGTCCCGCCGTCAGACCGGGCCGGCGCGAATAACCCGTGGCCACACCGTGACCGGCGATGTACAGCTCGCCGACAACACCCTCGGGCGTCGGTCGCAGCCATCGGTCCAGCACGAACAGCGCGGCCCGCGGCACCGGCGAACCGATCGGCGCCGAGCCCGTTCCGCTCTCCAGCGGGGCGCTCATCGCCGCGTACACCGTGCCCTCGGTCGGGCCGTACGCGTTGATCATCACCCGCCCGGGCGCCCACCGATCGACAACCTCGACCGGGCAGGCCTCACCGGCCACCACCAACGCCGTCGACTCCAGACCCTCCGGCGAAAGCATGCCGACCGCCGACGGGGTCTGGCTCAACACGGTGACCCCTTCGGAGACCAGCAGCGCGTGCAGGTCGTCGGGCGAAGCCGCGACCGACTCGGGCACCACCACCAGGCGGCCGCCGTGCAGCAACGCGCCCCAGATCTCGTGCACCGACACGTCGAACACCAGTGAGTGCCACTGCGCCCACACCCCCGCCTCCGGCAGGTCGGCGTGCAGCGTGTCCAGCAGCTGCGCGACGTTCTCGTGGGTGACCGCCACGCCCTTGGGGACACCGGTGGTTCCCGAGGTGTAGATGACGTAAGCGATGTTGTCCGACGACGGGATCGGCAGCGCCGTGCCGGGCTGGTTGCCCAGCGCCGGGTCGTCGACGTCGATGACCGTCGGGCTGCAGCCGTCCAGCCGTCCGCGCAAGCCCGCGGTGGTGACCACGGCGACCGGCTCGGCGTCGGCGAGCAGGAACTCGATTCGGGCGGCCGGCAGCGCCGGGTCGATCGGCAGGTAGGCCGCCCCGGTCTTGAGCACCGCCAGGATGGAGACGATCGCCTCGGCGGAGCGGGAGAACAGCAGCGCGACCGTCTCGCCCGGACCGGCGCCCTCTTCGATCAGCAGGTGCGCCATCCGGTTGGCGGCCTCATCGAGCTCCCGGTAGGTCATCGAGCGGCCGTCGAAGGCCAGCGCCGCCGCGTCGGGGGTGCTGGCCACCTGCGCGGCGAACATGGCCGGGATGGACTTGCCGGTCGCCGGCTGGCTCAACACGACGCGGTTGCCGCGCTCGTCGAGCCACGCGTGCTCGTGCTCGTCGACGACGTCCAGCGACATCAGCCGTCGGGTCGGGTCGGCCGTCATCTCCGACAGCACACGCTGGAACCGCTCGGTCAGCTTCTCGATGCCGGCCGAGTCGAACACGTCGGTGTCGAATTCGACGCGCAGGCCGAGCTCGCGGCCCGGAAGCGCCATCACCGACAGCGGGTAGTGGTTGTACTCCCGGTTGGTGACGTCGGTGATGGCCAACTCGTGGAAGCCCAACGGCACGCTGGTGTCGATCGGGTAGTTCTCGTACAGGAACAAGGTGTCGAACAGCGCGTCGTGACCGGTCACGTGGTGGATGTCGCTCAGCGCCAGGTGCTCGTGTTCGAGGGTGTCGTTGTGGTGCTGCTGCAGTTGCTCCAGCACGTCGGCGACGGTGGTCTCTGCGGTGATGCTGGCCCGCACCGGCACGGTGTTGATCAGCAGACCCACCATGGACTCGGCGCCGATCAAGTCGGCGGGCCGGCCCGACACCGCGGTACCGAACGCGACGTCATGCTGGCCGGTCAGGCGCATCAGCAGCTGCGCCCAGGCGGCCTGCAGCACGGTGTTGACGGTGGTGTGGCAGGAGCGGGCCAGCTCGCCCAGGGCGAGCGTGGTCTCCGCGGACAGCCGGTAGGACTCCACGGCCCGCCGGCCGAGCCGCATCCGGCCCGCCGGGCCCACCAGGGTGGGGGTGTCGAAGCCGTCGAGGACCTGGCGCCACGCCGCTTGCGCGGCGGTGCGGTCCTGCCCGGCCAGCCACGTCAGGTAGCTGCGGTAGGTCGCCGGCGCGGGCAGCTGGTCGCCGTAGTAGTTGGCGAGGATCTCGCGCAGCAGGATGGGCAGCGACCAGCCATCCATCACGATGTGATGGTTGGTGAGCACGAACCGGTACCTCTTGTCTGCGGTGCGGATCAGCGCCGCCCGGAATGCGGGACGGTTGGCCAGGTCGCTCACCGCGGCGCGCTCGGCGGCGCACAGCTCGTCGACCCGCTGCTCGGGGTCGAGATCCTCGGCGCCCAGCTGGATGTACCGCCACGCCATGACCGGGTCGGCCGGGATGACCTGGACGGGCTCACCGAACTGCGGGCAGAAGCGGGCCGCCAGGTTGGGGTGGCGGCTGACCACGGTGTGGACGGCGTCGTGCAGGCGGTGCGAGTCGAGCTCACCGGTCACGGTGATTCCGAGCTGCACCGCATAGACGTCGTCGCCCGGGTCCTGCGCGAAGCTGGCGTGGAACAGCAGGCCCTGCTGCAGCGGGGTCAGCGGCAGGATGTCGGCGATCTGGTGCTGCTTGCTCAGCTCATCGATCTGCCGCTGGTTCAGGCGCGCGGGCGCGATGTCCGACGGGGTCAGCCCGCCGCCGCCGCCCTGCACGTGGGCGCAGATGCCGATGAGCGCCTCGAACCACAGCTGGCTGAGCCGGCTGATCTGCTCGCGGTCCATCGCGGAGGCCGCCCACGTCCAGTTGGCGTGCAGGTGGGGGCCTTCCTCGGTGTCCATGGTGCCGGCGTTGAGGTCGACGGTGTGCATCAGCGGCATCGCCACCGCCGCGGCCGCGCCGCTCAGCGACAGGCTGTCGGGGCTCAGCCGCCACAGCTCACCGGGCAGGTCGGCGGCCGCGCCCAGCCGTCCCAGGTAGTTGAATCCGATCACGGGGTCGGATCCACCCAGGTCGATGTCGGGGTTCAGGTAGCGCAGCAGGCCGTAGGTCAACCCGTCCGGCAGGGCGCGCAGCTGCTCCTTGGTGGCCTTGATCGCCGCGCCCAGCGCGTCGTCGCCGGCGACCACGTTCGCCCAATCCAGGCCGTCGACCGTCAGCGACACCGGGTACTTGGTGGTGAACCAACCCACGGTGCGGGACAGGTCGACGTGCGGGCCGAGCTCTTCCTGACGGCCGTGACCCTCGACGTCGATGCCGATCGGCGTTGCACTGCCGAGGAACTCCGTCCAGGCCATCCCGAACGCGATCAACAGGATGTCCTGCACCCCGGCGTGGAAGGCCGCGGGCACCTCACCCAGCAGCAGCCTGGTCGTCTCGACATCCAGCGACACCGACAACTGCTCGGCGGTCTGGTAGGTGTCCTCCTCGGGGCGAACCGCCGGCAGCACGGCCGGGGTCGCGACCACCTCGCGCCAGGCGTCGGCCTGCTCGACCACCGCCGGGCTCTGTGCGTGCTCGGCCAGCAGCGAGGACCAGCGGGCGAACGAGGTGCCGCCGGCGGGCAGCGCCACCGGCTGACCGCTGTGGTGCTGCGCCCACGCGATGTTGAGGTCCTCGATCAAGGTCCGCCACGACACGCCGTCCACGGCCACGTGGTGGATGATCAACGCCAATTGGCTTGTCTCGCTTGCCCAGACCGCGCTCACCATCACCCCGGCGCCCGGGTTCAGCCGAGACCGGGCGGCCACCAGGGTCGCGTCGGACAGCTGCTCGACCGACTGCAGGCAGTCGGCCGCCTGCACGGTGCCCGGTTCGGGCGCCTCCAGCGACCAGCCGCCGTCGCCGTCGTCCTCCACGCGCAGCCGCAGCATGGGGTGACGGTCCAGCAAGGCCTGCAGCACGACCAGGACGTCCTCGGAGGTGACGCCCGTGGGTGCGGCCAGCACCATGGTCTGGTTGAAGTCGTCGATCGGGCCCTGCACGGTTTGCAGCCAATGCATGATCGGGGTGGCCAGCACCGGCCCGATCCCCTCGTCGACCACGGCGTCCTCGTCGGCGCCGTCGGTGGCCACCCGGGCCAGCCGGGCGACCGTCTGCTCGACGAACACGTCGCGCGGGCGGCACATCACCCCGGCCGCGCGGGCCCGGGCCACCACCTGCATCGACAGGATGCTGTCCCCACCGAGGTCGAAAAACGAGTCGTCCACGCCGACCCGCTCGACGCCGAGCACCTGGGCGTAGATGCCGGCCAGGATCTCCTCGGTGTGGTTGCCGGGGGCGCGGTATTGGCCGGCGCGCTTGTGGTACTCGGGCGCGGGCAGGGCGCGCTTGTCCAGCTTGCCGTTGACCGTCAGCGGCAGGCTCTCCAGCACGACGACCGCGGCCGGGACCATGTAGGCCGGCAGCCGCTTGCCCAGCTGGGTGCGCAGTTCGGCCGGGTCGGCGGTCCCGGTGATGTAGCCGACCAGGCGCTTGTCGCCGGGGCGGTCCTCGCGGGCGATCACCGCCGCCTGGTCCACGCCCTCCAGCGAGGCGAGGGCCGACTGGATCTCGCCGAGCTCGATGCGATACCCGCGGATCTTCACCTGCTCGTCGGCGCGGCCCAGGTACTGCAGCTGCCCGTCGGCGCCCCAGCGGACCAGGTCACCGGTGCGGTACATCCGCGCGCCCGGCCCACCGAACGGGCAGGCCACGAAGCGCGACGCCGTCAGTCCGGCCCGGCGGGCATATCCGGTGGCGACGCCACGGCCGGCCACATACAACTCGCCGACCACGCCTTCCGGCGCGGGCCGCAGCCACTTGTCCAGGACGAACAATGCCGCACCGGGAACCGGCGATCCGATCGGCGGGGCACCGGACTCGCCGGCGAGCGGCGTGCTCATCGCCGCGTAGACGGTGGCCTCGGTCGGGCCGTAGGCGTTGATCATCACGCGTCCGGGCGCCCAGCGGTCGACCACCTCGGCCGGGCAGGCCTCACCCGCGACCACCAGTGCCGTGGACTCCAGGCCCTCCGGCGAGAGCATGCCCACCGCGGACGGGGTCTGGCTCAGGACGTCGACCTTCTCGGCGACCAGCAGGGCGTGCAGTTCGTCGGGCGAGACCGCGACGGACTCGGGAACGACCACCAGACGCCCGCCGTGCAGCAGCGCTCCCCAGATCTCCCAGACGGACACGTCGAAGACGAGCGAGTGCCACTGCGACCAGACCTTCCCCGGCCCGGTCGGCAGATCGGCGTGCAACGTCCGCAGGAACTCGGTCACATTGCGGTGCGTGACCGCGACGCCCTTGGGCGTCCCCGTGGTGCCCGAGGTGTAGATCATGTACGCGATGTCCTCGGGCGCCGGCCCCACCAGCGCGCTGCTGGGCTGCCCGTCCGCCGCGGCTTCGTCGACATCGATGACGGGCAGGTCGAACCCGTCCAGCCGGGTGCGCAGGCTGGCCATGGTCACCACCGCGATCGGCGTGGCATCGCCGAGCATGAATTCCATCCGGGCCGACGGCAGCGCCGGGTCGATCGGCAGGTAGGCCGCGCCGGTCTTCAGCACCGCAAGAATCGAGATGATCGCCTCGGCCGAACGGGAGAACAGCAGCGCAACGCATTCGCCCGGGCGCGCGCCCTGTTCGGCCAGCAGGTGCGCCAGCCGGTTCGCGGCCTCATCGAGCTCGCGGTAGGTCAGCGAGCGATCGCCAGAGGTCAGCGCGACCGCGTGGGGAGCCTTCGCCACCTGAATGGCGAACATCTCGGGAATCGACGACGAGGACTTGACCGGCTTGGTCAGTACCGCCCGATTGCCCCACTCGTCGAGTCGATCGTGCTCGCCGCCATCCAGCAGATCAATCGATAACAATCGCCGTCCCGCACCGACGGTCATGACTGCTCCTCCAAGTCCACGGTCATGGCTTCCAGCACCCGCTTGAACCGCTCTACAAGCTTGTCGATCCTCGCCTCGCCGAATACGTCTGTATCGAACTCGACGCGTAGGCCTATTTCATGGCCTGGCACGGCTTGCACCGAAAGCGGGTAGTGGTTGTATTCCCGATTCGTGAATCCAGTAATAGTTAACTCGTCAACGGCCGATAGCGCGGCAGTATCGAGGGGATAGTTCTCGTACACGAACATTGTGTCGAAAATTAGGTCATGTCCCGTTACACGATGGATGTCATTCAGTGCTAAATGCTGATGGTCCAGGGTGTTGGTGTAGGTACGTTGTAGCTGGTCAAGCAGGTCGGCAATGGTGGTTTCAGCGCCGATAGTCGCCCGCACCGGGACGGTATTGATTAAAAGGCCCACCATGGCCTCGGATCCGGCCAATTCGGTCGGACGTCCCGAAACCGCTGTGCCAAACACCACATCGTGCTGTCCGGTCAGCCACATCAGCAGCTGCGCCCAGGCCGCCTGTAGCACCGTGCTGACGGTGGTGCGGCATGAGCGGGCCAATTCGCCCAGCAGACGGCTGGTATCCGCGGACACGTGAAACTCCGCAACACCGCGCGGACCAAGGGCCATCCGCCCGGACGGGCCCACCAGCGTCGGGGTGTCGAAACCCGCGAGCACCTCGCGCCACGCCGCCTGAGCCGCGGCACGGTCTTGCTCGGACAGCCAGGTGATGAAGTTGCGGTACGGCACCGGCGCGGGTAGCCGCACCCCGAAGTAGCTGGCGAAGATCTCTTGCAGCAGTAGCGGCTTGGACCAGCCGTCGAGCACGATGTGGTGGTTGGTCAGCACGAACCGGTAGGTGTTCTCCGCGGTGCGGATCAGGGCGCCCCGGAACGGCGGCTGCCCGGCCAGATCACACACGGCGACGCGTTCGGCGGTGGACAACCGCTCGATCTGCTCCGCGATGTCGCCGTCGGTGTCCAGTTCGACGTACTGCCAGGCCAGCGCCGGATCGGTCGTCATGACCTGTACCGGCTCCGCGAAGTCCTCGGAGAAGCTGGCGACCACGTTGGGGTGGCGGGTGATGACTGTGTGCACCGCCTTCCGCAGCCGCTCCGGATCGACGGCGCCAGTGACGGAGATGTCGAGCTGCACCGCATAGAGGTCCTCGCCGCCCTGGGCGGTGCCGGTGTGGAACAACAGTCCCTGCTGCAACGG
This sequence comes from Mycobacterium senriense, assembly GCF_019668465.1. NCBI lineage: Bacteria > Bacillati > Actinomycetota > Actinomycetes > Mycobacteriales > Mycobacteriaceae > Mycobacterium > Mycobacterium senriense. The sequence goes on from NZ_AP024828.1 coordinate 5,132,852, forward strand.
GGTGAGCGGCAGCACGTCGGCGATCTGGTACTGCTGCTGCAGTTCGTCGAGGTCGCGCTGGCTGAGGCGGGCGGGCGCGATGTCCGACGGGGTCAGGCCGCCGCCGCCGTTGCGCACGTGCGCACAGATGCCGGCCAGGGCGTCGAACCACAGTTCGCTGAGCCGGCCGATCTGCTTCTCGTCCAGCGCCGAGCGCGCCCACGTCCAGTTGGCTTGCAGGTGCGGGCCGTCCGCGGTGTCCATGGTGCCGGCGTTGAGCTCCACCGTGTGCGGCAACGGCAGCGCCACCGCGCCGGCCGCACCGGCGAGCGCGAAGCTGTCCGGATCCAGCTGCCACAGATCGGCCGACAGTTCGGCGGCCCCGCCGGCGAGCCGACCCAGATAGTTGAATCCGATGACCGGATCCGAACCATCCAGTGCCGCTTCGGGATTCAGGTAGCGCAGCAGACCGTAGGTCAAGCCGTCGGGCAACGCGCGCAGCTGTTCCTTGGCGTCCTTGATCAGCCCGCCCAGAGCCGCGTCACCGCCGACCACCTGGCCCCAGGAGAGTCCACCGATCCGCAACGACACCGGGTACTTCGCGGTGAACCAGCCGACCGTGCGGGACAGGTCCACCTGCGGGCCCAGCTCTTCGTTGCGTCCGTGGCCCTCCACGTCGATCGCGATCGGCGCGCCGGTGCCCACGAACTGGGTCCAGGCCAAGCCGAACGCGATCAGCAGAATGTCTTGCACCCCGGCGTGGAACGCCGCGGGCACCTCACCCAGCAGCAGCCGGGTCGTCTCGACGTCCAACGACGCCGAGAGCTGTCCGGCCGTCACGTAGGTGTCCTCGGGCTGCGCCTCCGGCAGCACCGCCGGGATGGCGGCCACCTGCCGCCACTCCTCCAGCCGCTCGACCACCTCGGGCCGGCGCGCGTATTCATCCAGCAGCGACGACCACCGCGCGAACGAGGTGCCGCCCACCGGCAGCGCCACCTGCTGGCCGCTGTGGTGCTGCGCCCAGGCGATGTTGAGATCTTCGATCAGGGTCCGCCAGGACACCCCGTCGACGGCGAGGTGGTGGATGATCAACGCCAATTGGTTTGTCGCAGTTGCCCATACGGCACGCAACAGCACACCGTCAGCCAGGTTCAACCGCGACCGGGCGTCGACCAGCGCCGCTTCGGACAACACGTCGACCGACTCCACGCAGTCGCCGGCCTGCACCGAGCCCGCCTCGGGCACGTCGAGCGACCAGCCGCCGACGCCGTCGTCCTCGACGCGCATCCGCAGCATCGCGTGCCGATCCAGCAGCGCCTGCACCACCACCGGTACGTCGTCGAACGTGACCTCAGCCGGCGCCGTCAGCACCATGGTCTGGTTGAACTGCTCGACCGGACCGTCCATGTTCTGCAGCCAGCGCATGATCGGGGTGGCCACCACGGCGCCCAGCCCCTCGTCGACCTCGTCGTTGCCGCTGGCCACCGTGGCGACTCGCGCCAGCTTGGCCACCGTCTGCTCGACGAAGACGTCCCGCGGGCGGCACACCACTCCGGCCGCCCGGGCGCGCGCCACCACCTGCATCGACAGGATGCTGTCGCCGCCGAGGTCGAAGAAGGAGTCGTCGACACCGACGCGCTCCACCCCCAGCACCTGGGCGTAGATGCCGGCCAGGATCTCCTCGATCGCGCTCACCGGCGCCCGGTAACGGTCGGCGTCCTGGTATTCCGGAGCCGGCAACGCGCGGGTGTCCAGCTTGCCGTTGACCGTCAGCGGCAGCGCGTCGAGCACCACCACGGCCGAGGGCACCATGTAGCTCGGCAACCGCTCGCCGAGCTGGGTGCGAACCTCGGCCGGGTCGGCGGTTCCGGTCACGTAGCCGACCAGGCGCTTGTCGCCGGGGCGGTCCTCGCGGGCGATCACCGCCGCGTGCTCGACCCCGGACAGCGAGGCGAGGGCGGCCTGGATTTCGCCGAGTTCGATGCGGTAGCCGCGGATCTTGACCTGTTCGTCGGCGCGGCCCATGTATTGCAGCTGACCGTCGGCGCCCCAGCGCACCAGGTCGCCGGTGCGATACATCCGCGCACCCGGGGCCCCGTACGGGCATGCCACGAACCGCGTGGCCGACAGGCCCGCACGGCCGACATATCCGGCGGCCAGCCCGCCACCGGCGACGTACAGCTCACCGACCACCCCGACGGGCACCTGGCGCAACCAGCCGTCGAGCACGAAGAAGGCGAGGTTGGCCAGCGGCACACCGATGGGGCTGACGTTGCGGTCGACGTCTTCGCCGACGATCTCCCGGAACGACGCGTGCACCGTCGTCTCGGTGATGCCATACATATTGATCATCCGGGGCAGACCCGGGTGACGGTGCAGCCACGTCGACAACCGGTGCGGTTCCAGCGCCTCACCACCGAAAACCACCGTCTGCAACTTCAGCTGCTCACCCAATTCGGGCGCCAACGCGTCGGCGCTCTGCAACGCATAGAACGCCGACGGGGTCTGGCTCAGCACGCTGACCTGCTCGCGAACGAGCAACGCATGCAGGTCTTCAGCGGAGCGCACCACCGCATCCGGCACCACGACCAGGCGTCCGCCGTACAGCAGTGAGCCGAAAACCTCCCATACCGAGAAGTCAAACGCCAGCGAATGACATTGCGTCCACACCTGGCCCAACCCGAGTTGAGCATCCAGTGTCTCCAGCAACAACGTCACGTTGCTGTGCGGGATGGCGACGCCTTTAGGCGTGCCCGTGGTGCCCGAGGTGTAGATGATGTACGCGATGTTTTCCGGGGCCGGAACCGGCAGGGCCGTCGTCGGGTGGGTGGCCACGGCGGGGTCGTCGATGTCGACGATCAGGCCGTCGAACCCGTCCAGCCGGGAACGCACCTCGGCGGTGGTCACCGCCGCGACCGGCGCGGCGTCGCCGAGCACGAACTCCAGGCGCGCCGCCGGCACGCCCGGGTCGATCGGCACGTAGGCCGCCCCGGTCTTGAGCACGGCGAAGATCGCCATCACCGCTTCGGCGGACCGCGGGATCACCACGGCCACCCGTTGCCCCGGGCCGGCACCCTGCTCCGTGAGCAGGTGCGCCAACCGGTTTGCCGACTCCTCGACCTCGCGGTAGGTCCACGACCGCTCGCCGCAGGTGATCGCCACCGCGTCGGCGGCGCGGGCCACCTGCGCGGCGAACATCGCCGGAATCGACGCCTGCCCACCCGGCCGGCGCGCCAGCATCGCCCGGTTGCCCCAGGCGTCGAGCCGCTCGTGCTCGGCGGCGTCGAGCAGATCGATCGACGAAAGTCGTTGTGCGGGATCGGCCGTCATGGTCGCCATCACCTGACGCAACCGCTCGATCAGCCTTTCGACGACGGACGCCTCGAACACCTCGGTGTCGTACTCGACGCGCAGGCTCAGTTCGTGTCCCGGCGTGGCCACCACGGAAAGCGGGTAGTGGTTGAATTCGCGGCTGCTGAATTCGGTGACGGCCAATTCCTGGACGCCCAGCAACGCACCGGCATCGATCGGGTAGTTCTCGTACAAGAAGAGCGTGTCGAACAGTTGGTCGTGGCCGGTGACGCGGTGAATCTCGTTGAGCGCCAAGTGTTCATGTTCGAGAGTCTCGGCGTGGACGCGTTGCAGCTGCTCGAGCAGGTCGGCGACGGTGGTCGCGGCGGCGATGTTGGCCCGCACCGGAACGGTGTTGATCAACAAACCGACCATCGCGTCCGCGCCGGGCAGCTCGGTGGGCCGGCCCGAGACGGCGGTGCCGAAGGCCACGTCGTGCTGGCCAGTCAGCCAGGTCAGCAGCTGCGCCCACGCACCCTGCAGCACGGTGCTGACGGTGGTGCGGCTGGAGCGCGCCAATTCGCTCAGGGCGCGGGTGGTGTCCGCCGACACCGTATAGCTGGCAACGGCACGCCGGCCGATCTTGCCCGGCGGCGCCACCAGCGTGGGTGCTTCGAATCCGTCGAGCGCCTCGGCCCAGGCCGCTTGGGCGCCGGCTCGATCCTGAGCGGCGAGCCACATCAGGTAGCTGCGATACGACGGGGGCGCGGGTAGCCGCTCGCCGTAGTAGCCGGCGAACACCTCGCGCATCAGGACCGGCAACGACCAGCCGTCGATGACGATGTGGTGAATGGTGAGCAGGAACCGGTGCCGGTCGGGCGCGGTGCGGATCAACGCGGCCCGGAAGGCAGGCTGGCCGGCTAGGTCGCAGACCGCGGTGCGTTCGGCCGCGGACAGCTGCTCGACCTGTTCGTCGACGTCACCGCCGGTCAGCTCGACGTAGTTCCACGCCATCACCGGCTCGGCCGGAATGATCTGCACCGGCTCGCCGAATTCGTCGAGGAACCGGGCCGCCAGGTTGGGGTGGCGGTTGACGACGGTCTGCACCGCGTCGCGAAGCCGTTGTGAGTCAAGGGAACCGCTCACGGTGATGCCGAGCTGCACCGCGTAGAGGTCTTCGAGTTCCTGCGCGAAGCTGGTGTGGAAGAGCAACCCCTGCTGGACGGGGCTGAGCGGCAAGACGTCGGCGATCTGGTGCTGCCGGCAGAGCTCGTCGATCTGCTGCTGGTCCAGGCGGGCGGGCGCGATGTCGGACGGGGTCAACCCGCCGCCCCCGGCGCGCACGTGGGCGCAGATCCCGGTGAGGGCCTCAAACCACAACTGGCTCAACCGGTTTACCTGGTCGTCGGTCAGCGCCGACGGTGCCCACCGCCAGTTGGCGTGCAGGTTCGGGCCGGCCTCGGTGTCCATGGTGCCCGCGTTGAGTTCCACGGTGTGCGCCAAGGGCATTGCCACCGCGGTGGCCACGGCGGCCGATGACAGGCTGTCCTCGCTGACGCGCCAAAGTTCCTCGGAGAGGTCGGCTCCCGCGGCCAACCGGCCCAGGTAGTTGAACCCGATCACCGGGTCGGGACCGTCCAGGTCGACTTCGGTGTTCAGGTAACGCAACAGCCCATAGGTCAGACCGTCGGGCAGGGTGCGCAGTTGCTCCTTGGCGTCCTTGATCACCGCTCCCAGCGCGGCGTCACCGGCGACCACCTTCGACCAGTTCAGCCCGCCGTTGATCGTCAGCGCCGCAGGGTATTTGGTGGTGAACCAGCCCACCGTGCGCGACAGGTCCACGCGCGAAGCCACCTCTTCGTGGCGGCCGTGGCCTTCGATGTCGATGCCGATCGGGGCGGCTTCACCCAAGAATTCGGTGAACGCCAGCCCGAACGCGATCAGCAGAATGTCTTGCACCCCAGCGTGAAACGCCGCGGGCACCTCCCCCAGCAGCAGCCGGGTGGTGTCGACATCCAGCGACGCCGTCAACTGACCGGCGGTCGCGTAGGTGTCCTCGGCCTGCACCGCCGGCAGCGCCGCCGACGTGGCGGCCACCTGCCGCCACGCATCGGCCTGCGCGGTCACCGCCGGGCTCTGCGCGTAGTCGGCGAGCAGCGAAGACCAACGGGCAAAAGACGTTCCGGGCGCAGGCAAGGCCACCGGCTGGGCGTTGTGAAGCTGGGCCCAGGCGATGTTGAGGTCTTCGATCAGGGTCCGCCACGAGACGCCGTCGACGGCAAGGTGATGAATGACCAACGCCAACTGGCTTGTCGCACTTGCCCACACCGCGCTCACCAGCGCCCCGTCGGCCACATTGAGCCGACCGCGGGCCTCGATCAGTGCCGCGTCGGACAACGTGTCGACCACGCGCAGGCGGTCGTCGGCCTGCACCGAGCGCACCTCGGGTGCCTCCAGGGACCAGCCGCCGGCGCCGTCGTCCTGCACGCGCAGCCGCAGCATGGGATGACGATCCAGCAGCGCCTGCAGCACCGCCGCCACGTCGGTTTCGCTCACGCCGGCGGGAGCCGCCAGCACCATGGTCTGGTTGAACTCGTCGATCGGGCCGTCGATGGTCTGCAGCCAGCGCATGATCGGGGTGGCCACCACCGGCCCGATCCCCTCGTCGGCCGCACCGAACTCACCGTCGGCCGCCACCTCGGACACCCGCGCCAAGCGAGCGACCGTCTGCTCCACGAAAATGTCTCGCGGACGGCAGATCACGCCGGCCGTGCGGGCCCGCGACACCACCTGCATCGACAGGATGCTGTCGCCGCCGAGGTCGAAGAAGGAGTCGTCGACGCCGACGCGCTCCACCCCCAGCACCTGGGCGTAGATGTCGGCCAGGATCTCCTCGATCGCGTCGGCCGGGGCCCGATACTCGCTCGCGGCGTATTCGGGCGAGGGCAGGGCGCGTTTGTCGAGCTTGCCGTTGCCGGTCAACGGCAGGGTATCCAGCACCATCACCGCGGTCGGGACCATGTAGGGCGGAAGCTTGTCGGCCAGCGCGGCGCGCACGGCGGCGGGGTCGGCCGTTCCGGTGATGTAGCCCACCAGGCGCTTGTCGCCGGGGCGGTCCTCGCGGGCGATCACCGCGGCCTGGTCCACCCCGTCGAGTCCGGCCAGCACGGCCTGGATCTCGCCGAGTTCGATGCGGTAGCCGCGGATCTTGACCTGCTCGTCGGCGCGGCCCAGGTACTGCAGCTGTCCGTCGGGACCCCAGCAGACCAGGTCGCCGGTGCGGTACATCCGCGCGCCCGGACCGCCAAAGGGGTTGGCCACGAACCGCGACGCGGTCAGGCCGGCCCGGCGCACGTAGCCGTGCCCGACGCCGCGACCCGCCAGGTACAACTCGCCGACCACGCCGGCGGGCACCGGCTGCAGCCACTTGTCGAGCACGAACATGGCCGCGCCGGCTATCGGGGAGCCGATCGGCACCACCGGCGATCCGGGCACCAGCGGCATGCTGATCGATGCGCACACCGTGGTCTCGGTCGGACCATAGGCGTCGAGCATCACCCGCCCGGGCGCCGCCCACCGATCGACGACGTCGGTCGGGCAGGCCTCACCGGCCACCACCAGCGCCGTGGCCTCCAGGCCTTCGGCCGGCAGCATCGCCACCGCCGACGGGGTCTGGGTAAGCACGCTGACTTTCTCCGCGACCAGCAGGTCGTGCAGATCGGCCGGCGAGGACGCCACCGATTCGGGCACGATCAGCAGCCGCCGACCGCGCAGCAGGGCGCCGTAGATCTCCCACACCGAGAAGTCGAACGCCGAGGAGTGGCATTGCGTCCACACGTTCCCCTTGGGCAATCCTGCGTCGAGCGACTCGATCAGCCACGCGACGTTGAAGTGAGGAATCGCAACGCCTTTGGGGGTTCCGGTGGTTCCGGAGGTGTAGATGATGTACGCGGTGTTCTCGGGAGCGGGCAGCCGCAGGGCGGTGTCGGGCTGGCTGTCGATGGCCGGATCGTGCACATCGACGACCAGGACGTCATGGTCGTCCAGCCGCGAGCGCAGCTCCGCCGTGGTGATCACCGCACTGGGTGCCGCGTCTTCAAGCACGAAGTCCATCCGCGACGACGCGTGCGCCGGATCGATCGGCACGTACGCCGCCCCGGTCTTAAGCACCGCCAGCATCGAAACGATCGCGTCGGCACACCTGGGGAACAGCACTGCCACACAGTCCCCGGGGCCGACTCCGCGGTCGGCGAGCAGATGGCCCAACCGGTTGGAGGCCGCGTCGAGTTCCGCGTATGTCATGGAGCGGCCGTCGAATGTCACCGCTAACGCGTCAGGCGTGCTCTGCACGTGCTCGGCGAATGCCTGGGGAATCGACACGGGTGCGGGCACGGGCTCGTGCAGTGCCGGCCGGTTGCTCCACTCGTCCAGGAGAGCCGGCTCGTCCGGGGCCAGGAGATCGATCGACGACAGCGGCCGTTCCGGGTCGGCGGTCATCTCCTCCAGGATCCGCTGCAGCCTGCCCGCCAGGTCGGCAACACCGAAGCCGGCGAACGGCTGGCCCGGGCCCGCGGTGCTGAGGAATAGCTGGTCACCGGCGCCGAGGAAGAACAGGCCGAAGTGCCCGACCGGGCCATGGTTCGTGTACGACGCGGTCGCCGGGGAGCCGGCGAGGTCCAGCGTCAGCCGGGACGGGATGAAGTTGATCCCGACCCGATTCGGCGCTTGCCGCAGCCCGTCGCCCTCGAGGGTGTGCACCGGAAAGCGCTGGTGACGCAGGAGTTCACGGATCCGGGTGTCGACGTGCTTGCAGAAATCGGCGACGGTCGATTGCGGCTCCGTCGCCAGGACCAGCGGCACCACGCCGGCGAGCATCGCGGGAAGCGTTTTCGACTCCGGCCGCACGCGCCGGCTGACCGGGAAGTCGAGCGCCACCTCCGAGCCGCTACCGGACCACCCGCGCACCAGCAGGGCGCAAGCGGCGGTGGTGACCGAAAAGCGCCTGATGGCAAGCTTTTTCGACAGCTCCTTGATGCGGTTGGCAACCGAGGGGTCCAACTGTACGGATGCGGACGGCGAGTAATGGTCGCGCTCGCCGACGGCGTCGGGCAGGCGATCCACCGGTCCGCTCTCCGGCGGCAGGTGCTCGCTCCAATAGGCCTTGTCTTCGGCGTAGTCCTCGGAGGCTTCGTACCCCGACTCCAGGTCCACCAAGTCCTGCACCGAGCCGAAGTAGGCGTCGGGAATCGGCTTTCCGGCCACCATCGCGGAGTAAATGGTCGCAACCCGGCGGCAAACAAGGGCCATGCCCAGACCGTCGATGGCGATGTGGTGGCAGCAACCAAACAAATAGAATTCGTCGGGCCCTGTTTGAAACAGCACGAATTTGAACAGTTGGCCGTTCAACGCCATCGGGGTGTGCTGGATGGACGAAGCCCTTTCGCGGGCTTCCTGCACGGGGTCCGCCGCGCTCCTCAGGTCGTCGAACGTCAGCTCGACCAGCGGGTAGTCGACCGGCTTCTGCACGACCTGGCCGTCGACCTCGAAGAACGAGACCCTGCCCGGCTCGGCCTCGCCGACCGCCTGGGTAATCGCCTGCTCGAGCGCATCACGATGGACGATGCCGTCGATTCTGACCAGGAGACCGAGCTGCCATTGCGTGCCGGCGAATCCGGCTTCTTGGGACAGCCAGATATCGAGCTGCCCGCGCGTTAGCGGAAGTGCCCGATCTTCCCTCTCCATCGACTCCCCCAAGTCTCCACCGCCACCACCCGCCCCGTACCCAGGCTGCTTATTCGTCAAAACCCCGGCCCGTTGCGAGCTTGTCGCGCAGGCTCTTCGGCCGAATGTCAGGCCAGTGCTGCTCGATGTACTCCAAACACGAGGCTCGGTCGGCTTCGCCGTGGACGACTCGCCAGCCGGCTGGAACATCGGCGAAGGCCGGCCACAAGCTGTGTTGCTCCTCGTCGTTCACAAGGACGAAAAAGCTGCCGTTGTCGTCGTCGAATGGGTTGATGCTCACAATTCTCCAGGATGCATAGTGGACATGAGTGGAACAGGTCCAAACCATAGTTGAGCCCTAGATCGCTCGCCCGTGGTTTGGTTAAAGTCCCTGGTGACCCAGAAGGCGTTGATGCCATCCAGTGATTGGTGTGCGGCGGGGCCCCGATGCCCCAAATTCGCAGCAGTGACCTGCGTCAATGGCGTTGGCTGCGAAATTTCGCTATTGGAGCAGGCACGTCCTTCAGGCCGATGAAGTTATTGTGCTTGTCGCCACACAGCCTAGCCGAAGCCACAGAGCCGGGAAAATCACCCAGATACGAAAGCGACCCGGCTACGGTGACGAACCTTGAACCGTCTGCGCCTGTGACACGTGCCGTGTGTTGTGCTTAGGTGGCGATGCGGCGTCGCGGGGGTCCTCGGGCGGATTCGCGATCAGCGCGACGTCGTTAAACGCCGTAGGCATTACGATCCCGCAACGCGTTCGCAAAGCACCGATGCGGAAGCGACTGGCGTGGTTTACTCATCAAGACCTGGTCGCGCTCCCTGGGGGCGGGACTCGCAAGAGGTGACAAAAAAACGACTGGTCGGCGACGGGCCCAGCATTCGGAGCCGTGTCGCCTGGCGCGTTGCGACCGGTGTGTAGTTGCATGGTCGGGAGCGAACACCGAGCGGGCGCGACACGGCTGAAGGGGGTGCAGTGGTCAATTCGGATGTCCGGGCCCGGCCTGACAACACCATCGCGGAAGGACGAGACATTAGCCAACGTCGTTTCCTAGGCTTTGGTCGTCGATCTTCAACGGCACCCGCGCAGCGAAGCGGCTCTCAGCCGACGCGCACGAAAAAGGGTCCTGGGTTGTTCAGCTTCCTGGGCCGGCTGTGGATCCCGCTGGTCATCGTGGCGGTCGTTGTCGCTGGAGGTATGACAGTCTCGCGGTTGCACGGCGTCTTCGGTTCCGAGAAGCGCCCGTCATATGCCGAATCCAGGCAGCAGGACACCAAACCGTTCAACCCCAAGCACGTGAAGTATGAGGTCTTCGGCCCCGCCGGGTCGACGGCCGACATCAGCTACTTTGACGCCAACGGCGAGCCGAACCACATCAACGGTATCGAGTTGCCGTGGTCGTTCGACATCTCGACGACGCTGCCATCGATCGTGGGAAATGTGGTCGCGCAAGGTAATAGCGATAGTCTCGGCTGCCGCATCGTGGTCGACGGTGTCGTCAAAGCCGAGAGGATCTCGCACGAATTGAACGCCTTCACCTACTGCGTGTTGACGGCCACATGAGTACCCACCACCAACTGGAAACCCAGCCGGCCGCGCGACCACGGATAGCGCGGATCATCCACCGCCTCTCGGTTCCCATCATCTTGGGCTGGCTGGGGATCGCCGTCCTGCTCAGCGTCAGCGTCCCGCCACTGGACAAGGTCGAGGCCGAGCACGCGGTCTCGCTGAGCCCGTTGGGCGCACCGTCCTTCAAGGCCATGGAGCGCCTCGGCCAGGACTTCCACGAGACCAACTCCGGCGCTCTGGCGATGATCCTGCTGGAGGGCCAGCAGCAACTCGGCGACGAGGCGCACACGTATTACGACCGCTTGGTCACGCTTCTGGAAAACGACCACGCGCATGTGCAGCACGTCCAGAACTTCTGGGGCGACCCGCTGACCCGCGGCGCCGCGCAAAGCCAGGACGGTAAGGCCGCATACGTACAGGTGAACCTGAACGGTAACCAGGGCGCGGCCGCGGGTGACGCGTCCGTGGCGGCCGTTCGAAAGATCGTGCAGGAGGCTTCGCCCCCGCCGGGATTAAAGGTCTACGTGACCGGGCCCGCACCCATCATCGCGGACATGAATATCGCCGGTCAGCAGAGCATCATGCTGGTTACGCTGGTCAGCCTTGCCGTGATCTTCCTGACGTTGCTGCTCGTCTATCGCTCGATTGTCACGGTCATTCTTTTGTTGCTGATCGTCGGCCTTGAATTGCAGATCGCGCGCGGAATGGTCGCGCTGATCGGCCACCTCGGGTTGGTCGGCCTTACCACTTTTGCCGTCAACCTGCTGGTCGCCGCTGTTATTGCGACGGGTACCGACTACGGCATTTTCTTCGTCGGCCGATATCAAGAGGCGCGGGATGCGGGCGAAAGCCGAGAAGAGGCCTTCTACACCACATTCAACGGTGTCGCCAAGGTCGTTTTGGCATCCGGGTTGACCATCGCCGGCGCGGTGCTCTGCCTCAGCTTCACCCGACTTCCTTTTTTCCAGCCGCTGGGTATCCCCTGCGCCGTCGGTATCTCCGTCGCGGTCCTGGTCGCGATAACGCTGGGCCCGGCCCTTCTGGCCGCCGGAGCCCGGTTCGGTCTGTTCGACCCACGGCGTGCACTCTCGACCCGCAGGTGGCGACGGATCGGTACGGCCGTCGTGCGGTGGCCGGCGCCCATCCTCATCGCCTCGCTGGCCGTCTCGCTGATCGGGCTGTTGACGCTGCCGAATTACAAGCCCAGTTACGACGACCAGAAATTCATTCCGGACCGCATTCCCGCCAACGTGGGGTATGCGGCCGCGGCCCGGCACTTCCCCGGCCAGCGCATGTCGATGCCCGAAATTCTCTTGATCGAGACCGATCATGACTTGCGTAACCCGACGGACATGCTCGTCCTCAATAAACTCGCCAAGGGCGTGCTGGCGGTCCCCGGAATCGCGACGGTGCAGACCGTGACCCGCCCCGAGGGAGCGCCCCTGCAGCACACGACGATTCCTTGGATCATCAGCATGGGTCAGGCGAGCCAGATGCAGAACATGGCTTTCCAAAAAGACCGCATGAACGACATGCTCACCCAGGCCAACGAGCTGGGAAAGATGATCGGCCTCATGCAGCACATGCTGGACCTGATGAAAGAGCTCGTCGCCACGACGCACCACATGGTCGGGACGACGCATGAAATGCAGGACATCACATCAGATTTGCGCGATCACATTTCCGACTTCGAGGATTTCTGGCGCCCGCTCCGCAGCTACTTCTACTGGGAAAAGCACTGTTACGACATCCCGATCTGCTTCTCGCTGCGATCCATCTTCGATACGCTCGATGGCGTTGACCTGATCAGCGACAAACTGGGCGACCTGGTGAAGGACCTCGATCAGCTGGATGCGGTCCTGCCGCAGCTGGTCATGCAGATCCCGCCCATGATCGAAACCATGTCGGGCATGCGCACCATGATGCTGACCATGCACAGCACCATGTCCGGCGTCATGGGCCAAATGGATTCGAGCGCAAAGGATCCCAGCGTCATGGGACAGGCGTTCGACGCCTCCAAGAACGACGATTCCTTCTACCTGCCGCCCGGGATCATCAATGGGTCCGAGTCGTTCAAGCGGATCGAGAAGGTGTTCATGTCGCCGGACGGCAAGGACGTCCGTCTGCTCATCTCCCAGCGGGGCGACCCGTCGACGCCCGATGGCCTCAATCGGGTCGAACAGATCAAGACGGCGGCCGAGGAATCGCTCAAGGGCACTCCCCTGGAAAACGCCAAGATCTATTTGACCGGTACCGCGGCGATTACCAAAGATCTGGTGGACGGATCCATGTTCGATCTTTTGATCGCCGGCGTATCCGCGATCTGCCTCATTTTCATCATCATGCTGATCATGACGCGAAGCTTCATTGCCGCCATGGTCATCGTCGGCACGGTTCTGCTATCGCTCGGTGCGTCCTTCGGGTTGTCCGTGCTGGTCTGGCAGTACTTGCTGCACATGCAACTGCACTGGAGTGTGCTTTCCACCTCCGTGATCGTGCTGTTGGCGGTGGGCTCCGACTACAACTTGCTATTGGTCTCCCGCATGAAGGAGGAGTTGGCTGCCGGGATCCACACGGGCATCATCCGCGCCATGGCCGGTACCGGAAAGGTCGTGACGAACGCCGGCTTGGTGTTCGCGTTCACCATGGCCTCGATGGGGGTCAGCGAGCTGCGCAGCATCGGCCAGGTGGGCACGACGATCGGCATCGGCTTGATATTCGACACGTTGATCGTGCGGGCATTCATGACGCCGTCCGTCGCCGCATTGCTGGGACGCTGGTTCTGGTGGCCACAATTGGTGCGCCCCCGCCCGGCCAGCACGATGCTGCGGCACACCGGGCCCCGTCCGTTGGTGCGTTCACTGCTCCTGAAGCAGCCGCAGTAAGTGGCGGCTTTCCGCTTCAAAATGGGAACAGCGACCTTGGGGAACACTGTGACACAGGGCAATAACGTCGCCGGCCTGTCGAGGGCTTTATGACCACGCACCCACCCCGGCCGTCACGCTTCGCGCGGACCATTCGCCACCTTGCGGTGTTCATCATCATCGGTTGGGTGGCGCTGACCCTGCTGGTGACGTTCGGCGTGCCACGGCTCGAGATTGTGGGCCAACAGCATTCGGTGCCGCTCGCTCCTCAAGACGCACCGGCGGTGCAGGCCATGCAGCGCATGGGCCGGGACTTCAAGGAATCCGATTCGGACAGCTTCGCGATGCTGGTTCTGGAGGGACAGCAGCCGCTTGGCGACCAGGCACATGCCTACTACGACAAGCTGGTTGCTGAATTAAAAAGCGACACAAAGCATATCGAGCATGTGCAGGATTTGTGGGGCGATCGCCTCACCGCGGCGGGTGCCCAGAGCCCCGACGGTAAGGCCGTCTATGTGCAGTTGAACCTGGCGGGCAATCAAGGCACCACCCTGGGCCAGGAATCGGTGGCTTCGGTCCGCGACGTGATCGCGCGGACACCACCGCCGCCCGGGGTCAAGGCCTACGTCACCGGTCCGTCGGCGCTGTTCTCCGACATGCAGCTCGCCGGCGACCGATCCATTCTGAAAATGACGATGATCGGCGCCTTGATCATCTTCGTCGTGCTGCTCCTGGTGTACCGCTCGATCACGACCGTCATCTTGTTGTTGCTCACCGTCGGGGTCGAAGTCTTCGCCGCTCGCGGTGTCATCGCCTTCATCGCCAATAACGGCTGGATGCCGCTGTCCACGTTCGCCGTCAACCTGCTGGTGGCCCTGGCAATGGCCGCCGGCACGGACTACGCGATCTTCTTCTTCGGCCGCTATCAAGAGGCGCGCCAGGCCGGCGAAGACCGGCACAGCGCGTACTTCACCACCTATCGCAGCGTCGCCCCCGTCGTCTTGGGTTCCGGTCTGACGATCGCCGGGGCGATGTTGTGCCTGAGCTTCACCCGCATGCCCATCTTCCAAACCATGGGCATGCCCTGCTCCGTGGGCATGCTCATCTCGGTGGTGATCGCCCTGACGTTGGTTCCGGCGGTCCTGACCGTCGGAAGTGGCTTCGGGTTGTTCGACCCGACGCGTGCGATGGGGTTCGGCCGGTGGCGGCGGATCGGCACGGCGATCGTCCGTTGGCCCGCGCCCATTCTGTGCGCGACGATAGCGGTCGCCCTGGTGGGCCTGGTGACCTTGCCCGGCTACCAGACGAGCTACAACAACCGGCTCTACATGCCCGATAACGTTCCCGCCAACGTCGGCTACGCGGCCGCAGACCGCCACTTCAACCAGTCGCGCATGATGCCCGAGATTTTGATGATCGAATCCGATCACGACATGCGGAACTCGGCAGACTTTCTGTTGCTGCACCGACTTGCGAAGGCGGTCTTCGCAGTTCACGGCATCGCTCGTGTGCAGGGCATAACGCGACCCGAGGGAACACCGATCCAGCACACGTCGATTCCGTTCCTGCTCAGCATGCAGCAGGCGACGATGGGTCAGGACTTGAAGTACATGCGGGCGCGCATGGACGACATGCTGATCCAAGCGGACATGATGGCCAAGCAGATCGAGATCATGAAGCGGATATATGCACTTCAGTCCCGCATGACCGACATCACGCACGACTCGATCACGAAGACCAAAGAAATGGCTGATGTTGTTTCGGACTTGCGTGATCATATTTCAGACTTCGAGGATTTCTTCCGGCCGTTGCGCAGCTATTTTTACTGGGAAAAACACTGCTACGACATTCCGATCTGCTTTTCCCTGCGATCCATTTTCGACACGCTCGATGGCGTCGACACGCTTAGCGACAAGATGGTAGGGCTGCTCCAAGATCTCGATCACATGGACAAGCTGATGCCTCAGCTGCTCGAGCAGTATCCGCCGATGATCGCGATGTCCGAGGACATGCGGAACATGATGCTGACGAACCACAGCACCATGTCCGGCATCCTCGGCCAGATGGACAGCAACGACAAGGACGCCACCGCCATGGGGCAGGCGTTCGATGATTCCAAGAACGACGACTCGTTCTATTTGCCTCCCGAGATTTTCGACAACGCGGACTTCAAGCGCGCGATGGCCCAGTTCTTGTCGCCGGACGGGAAGGCCGCTCGCTTCATCATTTCGCACCGGGGCGATCCCGCGACGTCTGAAAGCGTCAACCGCATCGACAAGATCCGGCTGGCGGCCGAAGAGGCGCTCAAGAACACTCCGTTGGAAAACTCCAAGATCTATATCGCAGGTACCGCGTCGACGTTCAAGGACTTCCGGGACGGCTCCACTTACGACCTCTTTATCGCCGGCATTGGTGCGCTGTGCCTGATTTTCATCATCATGCTCATCCTCACCCGAAGTTTCGTGGCCGCCTTGGTCATTGTGGGCACGGTGACGCTTTCGCTGGGCGCATCGTTCGGGATCTCGGTGCTGATCTGGCAGTACATCTTTGGCATCAAGTTGTACTGGATGGTGCTGCCGATGTCAGTGATCGTCTTATTGGCGGTCGGCTCTGACTACAACCTGCTGTTGGTATCCCGTATGAAAGAGGAATTAGCCGGCGGCATAAATACGGGCATCATTCGCGCGATGGGCGGCACCGGTAAGGTCGTGACGAACGCTGGGCTGGTGTTCGCGTTCACCATGGCGTCGATGGTGGTCAGCGACCTGCGCATCATCGGTCAGGTCGGTACCACGATCGGCCTGGGCCTGATGTTCGACACCTTGATCGTGCGCTCGTTCATGACGCCTACCATCGCCGCGCTGCTCGGGCGGTGGTTCTGGTGGCCGCAATTGGTGCGGCCAAGGCCGGCCAGTCTGTTGCTTCGCTCGGTGGGAACGCGTCAATCGGTACGCACCTTGCTCCACCACGACGAGGTCGACATGGATGCCGACACCGCCGAGATCCCGATCGCCAGGCCGACCGTATAGGTGGTCCTCGTCGTTTCGTTGCCCGGATAGCGAGCGGTCAACGCCCTCCGCGAAAAGCGCGACGAGAAAGATTGGACGCCAATGATTTTGCCCGACGGAAAGGCCTGGGCCATCTCCCCTATCGCTATCTATCTATACCGTCCGCACGCCGCATCGCACCGTGAAATACTCGTACCGTGAGTGCACTTGCGATCGAGGTTGTAGGCCTCACAAAGACATTCGGGCGGAACACGCTCGCGTTGAACGGCATCGACTTCTCGGTTCCGGCCGGAACGGTGTGCGGGGTACTCGGCCATAACGGAGCCGGCAAAACCACCACGATCAACATTCTTTCCACGCTGATCCGCCCCAGCTCGGGACGCGCCAGCGTCGCCGGGTATGACATCATCCGCCAGGCGTCCGAGGTACGTGCCAGCATCGGGATGGCCGGGCAGTTCACCGGGATGGATCCGATGCTGACCGGCCGGGAGAACCTGGTCCTGTTCGGCAGGCTGCGCGGATTGAATCGCAAGCGTGCGAAGGCCCGCGCCGACGAACTGCTCGAACAGTTCGATCTCGTCGCCGCCGCCGACCGGCGGCTGTCGACCTACTCGGGCGGCATGTTCCGGCGCGTCGACTTGGCCAGCGCCCTGGTGGTGCCCCCGCGGGTGCTGTTCCTCGACGAGCCGACCACCGGGCTGGACCCACGCAGCCGCCGCGACGTGTGGGCCCTGGTGAGTTCGCTGACCGTGCAAGGCATCACCGTGCTGCTGACCACCCAGTACCTGGAAGAGGCCGACGTGCTCAGCGATTCGATCGTCGTCATCGATCACGGGCAGGTAATCGCCAGCGGCACTGCCGAGGAGCTCAAGCGTGCGGTGGGTACCAGCTACTGCCAGGTGACCCCCGCCAATCCCGTTGACCTGGCTCAGGTCGCGGCGGCGCTGAACGGCCTCGAGGGCGTCGATGTCGACGGCGACACGAATTCGGTGTCAGTGTTCGCACCCGATGGGGTGGCCACGCTGGTCGAGGTGTTCCGACGGGTCGACGCGCTTGGACTCGAGCTCGCCGACATCTCGCTGCGTAAGCCCTCGCTCGACGAGGCTTTCCTGCATCTGACCGAACGGACCGCCGCCCGGTCATGAGCGCCCTGTCCGCCCTCACCGAACGTTCGCTGATGTCGGCGGCTCGCGACGGCGAGATGATCTTTGAGATCCTTTCGCCGGCAGCTTATTTGGCGGGGTTCAGTGTGGCGTTGCACGGCCTGGTCGACACCGGGCACATCAGCTACACGCAATATTTCCTCCCCGCGGTGGTCGCGCAATCGATGATCTTCGTCGGGCTGCTCACCGCGGACCGGGCCGCGCGTGACCACGTGTCCGGGTTCGGCGAGCGAATGCGCACGTTGCCGGTCGCCGCGGCAGCCACCGTGACCGCCCGCACGGCGGCCACCCAGATGCGCGCGGTGCTCTCCCTGTTGGTGGCGCTGATTGCCGGGTATGCCTTCGGTTTCCGGATCACCGGCGGATTCGGCTACGCGGCGGGCTTCCTGCTCATCTCGTTGCTGCTGTGCCTGGCCGTGGGACTGGGCGCCGACGCGCTGGGATCGCGAGCCAAATCTGTTCAGGGAGCCAGCCACCTGCTGTTCGTCCCTCAGCTGCTGCTGTTCATGCTGTCCACCGGCATTGCCCCGGAAAAGACCTTCCCGGAATGGTTGCGCCCCTACGTCCGCAACCAGCCGGTGTCACAGTTCGCCGAGACCCTGCGCGGCCTGGCCACTGGCCACGTGATCCCCGGCAATTTATTGGCCACCCTTGCCTGGTGCCTGGGCATGGTCCTGGTGTTCGGCGCGATCACCTTGCGGATGCAGAGGCGCGGTTAGGTGACGCATCGCCTCGAGCCACAAGGGTCGCTGTGGACTCAAAGCTGGGTTCAGGCCGGCCGGCTCCTGCTCCGCTGGCGGCGCGACCAGGCGGTGCTGCTGGGGTCGTTGCTGCTACCCGTCTGTCTGCTGTTCATCTACAAAATCGTGCTGGGCGAGCAGGTGCAGAGGGTCACGGGCGTGGACAGCATCTACGGCATCGTTCCCATGTGCGCGGTGATCTCCGGGCTGTTCGGGTCCCTGGGCAACTCGGTCGGCATCACCATGGACCGCGAGTCGCGCCTACTCAGCCGGTTGTGGGTGCTGCCGATTCACCGGGCAAGCGCGATCACCGGCTGGATCATCGCCGAGGTAATGCGCGCATTGCTCGGCACCGTGCTGATCACCGCCCTGGGGCTGGCAATGGGGCTGCGCTTCCACCAGGGTTGGCCCGCGGCACTGCTTTTCCTGCTGATTCCGTCGATCGTTGTCACCGGCTTCACCGCTCTGGTGATGGCGATGGCTATACGTAACAACGGCCGCACCGCGATGACCTGGGTGCTGGGCGTCACTTTTGCGCTGGCGTTCGTCAATCCCGGTGCCACGCCGATCAAACTGTTTCCGGATTGGGCTCAGCCGTTGATCCGCGTACAACCCATTTCGCCGCCGATCGAGACGATGCGGTCCTTGGCGCATGGCGGCCCGATCATGTGGCCCCTTGTGACAACATTGATTTGGGCGGTCGCGTTACTCGCGGTGTTCATCCCGGTGGCCGTGCGTGGCTACCGGTTAGCCGCCGAGGCCAACGCGTGACTCACGCTGACCACATACCGGCTAACCCCCTGGTCTCGGTGTGCGTGCCGATGTACAACAACGGCGCAACCATCGAGCGCTGTCTGCGCAGCATCCTGGATCAGGATGGCGTCGAGTTCGAGATCCTTGTCGTCGATGACCAGTCGTCGGATGACGGAGCAAGTATTGCCGCATCCCTGCTGCGTGAGGGAGACCGCCTGATACGCAACGAGTCTCGCCTTGGCCTGAACGGAAACCACAACAAGTGCCTGGAACTCGCCCACGGCGAGTACATCCAGTTCTTGCACGGCGATGATTGGTTACTCCCAGGAGCACTGCGGACGCTCGCCCGCTGTTTCAACGATCCCGCCGTCGGGCTGACCTTCGCACCCCGGCGGGTGCAGACCGACGACCTGCCCTGGAGCGAGCGACGAAAAGCGCCGGGCAAGCTCCACGTCTACTTTGCCAAGCTGCGCGAGCACAACCGCGGATCGTCACTGGTCCTGCAGTTGGTGGCCTTGTGGGGTGCGAGCGCCAACTTGATCGGCGAACCGAGCTGCGTGATGTTCCGGCGCCGGCTGGCACTGGACGCGGGCGGCTTGCGGGACGACGTCTATCAGACCGTCGACCTCGATTTCTGGTTGCGCCTCATGCTGCGGGGAGCGGTTTGCTTTGTACCACAGGAGCTCTCGGTGCGGCACCACACCGCGACCACCGAGTCGGCGAATATCACGAAGGCCCAGCGACACTGGCTCGACCAGCTGCGCATTCTGACCTGGATGATCGTGGATCCGGCGGCTACTGGTCTCGTCCGCGCTGCCGCGACACCATGGTGGTTACTCGCCTGGCTGGGGCTGCTCATCAAGGTGACGCTGTTCGGGCCTCAGCGTTCCTCGCGACTGAAGACGTTGCTGGCGGCTCCCGTTGGGGAGTTCACGCGGGCGAGACGGTTTCGCAAACGGCTCGTGCATACACCGCTAAGTCCGGGCGGTTCATAGGACGTGGAATCTACGAATTTCAGCGCTGAGGATCCCCAGGCGCCGCCACGCATTTCGGTGTGCGTGCCGATGCACAACAACAGCTCCACCATTGAGCGCTGTCTACGGAGTATTCTGGAACAGGAGGCTGATTTCGAGATTCTTGTCGTTGATGACCAATCGTCGGACGACTGCGTTGCGATCGCCAGGTCATTGCTGCGACCGGGAGACCGACTTGTCCGCAATCAATCTCGCGTTGGCGCGGCACGAAACCACAACAAATGTATAGAACTTGCCCGCGGCGAATGTATTCAATTCGTACACGGTGATGACTATCTGCTTCCGGGAGCCTTGCAGACACTTGCTGAATGCTTCGACGATCCAGCTGTTGGGCTGGCCTTCGCTCCCCGGCGCGTGGTGACTGATGACGAGTTGTGGCTCGAGCGGTCGGGAACGCTTCATAACCGTTTTCGGAGGCTAGAAGCGCGTAATGAGGGAGCATCGCTGGCGAAGCAAATGACCTTGCAGGGGCTCGGCACCAACTGGGTAGGTGAGCCGACCAACGTGATGTTGCGACGCCGGCTGACCATCGATGCTGGCGGATTCCGCGACGATATCGTTAATCTTTCCGACTTGGACCTGTGGTTACGCTTGATGCTCAGATCAGCGATTTGCTTTGTCCCGAAGGAACTTTCAGTTCGGCATCACACGCCATTTACGCTACATGCCTTGACAATGCGTCCTTGGTGGCTCGATCGGTTGCGGATCATCACCTGGTTGGTCGTCGACCCCGCGTCTCCCACGAGCATTCGCGTGATTTCAGCGCTATGGTGGTTGCCGGTGTGGGCCGTGCGAGCGCTGGAGGTATTGATCTATGGGCCAGATCGATGGCCCCGCTCGAAAATATTGGCGGCAGCACCGTATCGCGAGTTCGTCCGCGCCCGAGGTTTCCGGGCCGAACTGAAAGGAAATGAGCCTCCTCCCAATGGCTCGCGCGCGTGATGGGATCACCACTGTATTACCTGCGGAAAACTCAGACTCCAATGTCCTCTAATGCGTCCCATGGCAATTGGGATGTTGAAGTCACCGCCGAACATGATCAGACCTGCGTAGGCTCGCCGACATGAGCGTTACGGAAGGCCAATATCTCCTTGAGCAATTCCACCGCCAAGAGATCCTCACCGCGCCTCGCCCGCGTCGGGCGGAGGTCACAGCTTTGAAGATCGACGAACCTGTAAAACTGCAAGGCACTGTGGCGGTGTGGCGCAACCACGCCATCGAGCCGCTACAACCGTTGCTCGACCCGTTTCTGCTGACAGCTGGCCTCGACCTCGAGTTAGCGCTTGGAGGGTATGACGACACGCTGGCTCTGACCCCCTGCTCCGGCGCTGAGATCGACCTAATCTGGTACGACCTCGACAGATTGACACTTGACGACGACGAGGCATTGGACTGGTTCGTAAGTCGGGTCACCTGGTGTGCGGCATCCGCTGCCGGACCGGTGCTTGTGGTTCCTATCTCAGACAAGCGGGCCCGTGTCGCGGCGGTGGTTGAACGGCTCGAGAACTTGCCCGGAGTGCACTGCGCAAACCCGTTGGCAGTTTGCGATGAAGCCGGTGTCATCCTCATCGACGAGCGCACCGCCGCCCTGACAGGCAGTCGCATCTCCCGAGACGCGCAAGTTCAACTTGCGCGGGCCCTAGGCACACATTGGTTGCCGGCAACGATGCTTCCGCCCCTCAAAATGGTTGCGGTCGACCTCGACGAAACGCTGCATCAAGGCGTTCTCGGTGAGGATGGTATAGAGGGAGTAATAGTTAGCGACGCACATGCCAGGTTGCACGGCCATCTGAAGGAGCTCGCTGCGAGCGGTGTGTTGCTCGCGCTCATATCACGTAATGAGCCAGAGGACGTAGAGCGCCTCTTCGCGACGCGCAAAATCAACTACGGGTTGGCTCTTGAGGACTTCTTCACCGTCGAAGTTTCCTGGGGCTCAAAGGCTGATGCGGTGCGCCGCGCGGCTGCCAGAGCCCGAATAGGTAAAGACGCTGTGGTTTTCGTCGACGACAACCCTGGCGAACTATTAACCGTCGGCCTTCGATGCGCGGGTGTATCGCTCATCCTTGCTCAAGCTGACGCGGATCGTACTGTCAATGCTTTGCGATGGCACCCGGGCCTCTGGCGATGGTCGACCGATGACGCCGCTGCCATCCGCGCCGGCGATCTCGCTGCGAACGTTGCGCGGGAAGAACTACTACAGGGCGCCGTGGACTTCGATCGCTACTTGGAGGAACTTGGGGTTCGGGCCGAGGTCGGCATCGATCGCGAGGAACAGTTGACTCGGCTCGCTGATCTGAGCGCCAAAACCAACCAATTCAACCTCGCAGTCGCCCGGCTAAACGAATCTGACTTGCAACGAGCGATGCGGGATGAAGGCGCCTACGTGATTTCGGTGGCACTGTCGGATCGCCTGTCGAACAGCGGCGTGATCGCATTAGTACTGGTTCGAAAAGACGGGGACCGGCTTCGTGTTGACGAGCTCGCAATGAGCTGCCGCGCGATGGGCCGCGGGCTCGAATCCATTCTGGTCACGCAGGCGTTGAAGGCACTCCCGTGTTGGGAGGAGGTACGTGAAGTGTGTTTTCAGGTGCGACGGACCGACCGGAATACCCCGGCACGCCGTTGGCTCACAGATATCGTCGGTCTTGAGGACAAGGACGCCAGTACTGACGAGGTCATCGTCGACCGGATCCGATTCGATAAAGTTCTAGTACCCGACGCGGTCGTGGTCTCGGTACTCGGGCCCAGCGCGGACCACGGTTAGGCTCTTCTGCATGCCGTCATCGCAAGAGATTCGCAGCGCAGTCGCCGCAGTCGTCGCTCGCGTCCTCCGCATCTCCCCCGACGATGCCATTAGGGCTCGTCGCGGTGACCAAGAGGACTGGAACTCACTCAAGCACATCGAGATTGTTTTCCAGGTCGAAGAGGAATGTGACGTGCAGTTCGAAGAGGACGAAATCGCCGAGCTGTTCGACGTTGAGTCGATCGCGACGGCGGTCGACCGAGTCCGTGACCGTTAGGGTCGGCCCGGAGGGCTTCGGTTACCGCCTCCGGCCCGTCGACCGGGGTGATGCCGCCGACATCCTCCGGTTGCGCACTGACCCAGAACTCGGACGGTTCCTAAATCCGACCACTGGCAGAGTTGAGGACCAGGAACAATGGATCGAGATCCAACGAGACCGTACCGGTGATTACTACTTCGTAGTCGAAACCCTTCATGGACGTTGGGAGGGCCTCGTCGGCCTCTACGGGATCGAAGGCGCGAGCGGTGAGTGGGGGCGCTGGATTCTTCGGCGAGGTTCTCTTGCGGCGGCCGCCTCGGTGCTACTGATTCTGCGCTTTGGGTTCGACGAACTCGGCTTGGAACGGATCTACTGCCGCACGCTCGCGGACAATGCCATGGGAGTCAGCTTTCAGGATTCCTGCGGGTACACGAGCCGGTCCGAATACATCGACTCGGCTAGGCGCGTGTTCGTCGAACATTCTCTCGTTGTGTCAGACTGGCTGTCATTTCGCGACGCGCTTTCTCCGATAGCCGGTCGAGTCGCGCGCCGCAGTGCTCGATTATGAGACCAATCGGGCGGTTCCATCACATCGGAGTCGCGACCGAGTCGATCGCGCGCGATGAGGCCATTTACGCGCAGCTCGGTTACCAGCGTGAGGACGAGGAATTCGTCGATCCGGCGCAAGGAGTCCGTGGCCTATTCCTGGTGGGACCTGGGCCGCGCCTCGAATTACTTGAACCACTCGAAGGAAGTACTACGCTCGACCCCTGGCTAGAAGCGGGCAGTCGCCTTTACCACCAGGCTTACGAAGTCGACGACCTTAACGCATCTCTGGATTCGGCGCGGAAAGAACTGCGCGCGCACATCCTTCGCCCTCCGATGCCGTCACCAGCGTTTGGAGGACGGTCGGTATCGTTCCTGATTCTCCGCAATCGCTCGGTGATCGAGCTAGTCCAAGCCGCAAAGGCCTAACAGCTCATGGACGGGCTCTGCATCACGCCATCTGATATGGCTTTGTTCAGCGCCGTCAGTCACGACGTGAATCCGCTTCACATGAGTGCGGATTACGCGCACCGTACCCCGTTTGGCGAACAGGTGGTCTTCGGCATTCTGGCTGCGCTGGCAACGCTGCAGTGGACGCCAGCCCGCCCAGCGCAGGCGCTCAGTGGTGTGTCTTTGCTCTTCTTAGAGCCGCTTTTTGTCGGAGTAACTTATCGAGTAATCGTCAAACCAGATGCGGCAAAAGATAGTATCGAGGTCCTCGATGGGCGACGCCGCTTGGTCGAGGCCACATTCACCTATCAGGACGCGGCCCGCCGCTCGACTGCAAGCCTGCCGCAGGTGGCAGCGACAGCTAGCCGAACAGCACCTCAGGAGTGGGACGAAGCGACCCTGCCGGACAGTTTTAGCGTCGCGGGGCATTACATGCCTCCCTCATCGGAAATGCAGCAACTAATCGTGCGGTGGGGACTATGCGAGAAAGGCATAACGCCCGAACAGATCGCGTCACTCGCTTGGACCAGTTACGTGGTTGGCATGGAGATTCCGGGCAGACAGGCCGCTTATTCGCGGCTGGAAATGACGTTCGCCGCTGACAAGGTCGCCTTGACGACACCGTATTCGTACAACGTAGAGCTCGTCCGCAAGGACTCACGGTTCAACTTGCTTCGCTTGGCGGCGCAGCTGCGAGCCGATGAAGCGGTAGTGGCAGATGCTCGGATCGCAGCGTTTCTGCGCAGCGGTTCACGAATTTGCTCGCGAGAGTCGCTAGAACTGTGGTTGTTGCCTTCGCAGGCGCTCCGCGGCAAGGTCGCACTGGTGATCGGCGGCAGCCGAGGGCTTGGCGCAGCCCTTGTCAGTGCGTTAGCGTCACAAGGCTGCACTGTACTGCTTAACTACGCGCGCTCACGCGAAGAAGCAGAAGCCTTGCGCGACAGTCTGACTGGAACACACGGCGGAGTGCGGCTGGTGCCTGGCGATGCGGCTGACCACGATTGGTGCCGACGGCAGAGCGAATGGTTAGCAAAGGAGTTCGGTGGACTCGATTTCTTAATCTGCAATGCAAGTCCTGCGATTCGTACGCTCGATTTCGCGGCGGATACTTTGGAGCGCATGCATCAGTTTGTGGAACAGAGCCTGCGGCTAGTGACCGTGCCGCTTGCGGCTTTTTTGGGAACACTCAAGGAGCGTAACGGGCGGCCGATTGTGATTTCCTCCATGTATTCCAAGACGGCTCCCGCCGATTTCCCGCACTATGTCGCGGCCAAGTCCGCCATCGAAGGCCTGATGCGGTCGCTAGCGAATCGGGACGCGACATCCCGTGGCATGTTAGTCCGGCCCCCAAAACTGCTAACCGATCAGACAAATACACCGCTAGGCAAAAAAGGCGCCCTCATGCCGGAACAGGTTGCTGCAAAGGTCGTCTCGCTGTTGCTCGAAGAGCCGCAGCCGGGCGTGCAGATCGTTGAAGACTTCGAGGTTACTTCTAGTAGAAAGTAAAGCGATTATTGGCAGATCGTGTCAATCGGGCACATCGATACAAGATATCGAATAGCCTTTTACGGCTTTCAGGCCATCCAACTCTTCGCGAAGCGCGTTCGACGACCGCCCGGAGGCAAATTTTTACCCTCACCCCTAGCCGTAAGCATGAATAGGACGAGCAGGATAATCTAAACGGGAGGATTGTGATGCAGATTACGAATTATGCCTTTGAAAAAGGCCTTTCGCTTGCCCACTCGGTATGGGCGGAATTTCGACGGTATCCAAAATCCCCCGAAAAAATGTTGAAATCGAAGCTATATAACAGTTTCTGGTACTACGACGTTGAATTGATGCCAGGAATAATTACTAAAGGTCAGTTCCCCCAGGCAATGCCGCTGCTTCCTAGGATGCTTCTACGCAATTGCGACCTTAACGATGCAGACTGCCTGGATGTCGGAAGCATGGAAGGGTTACTACCAGTCCTAATGTGTCGACAGGGCGCTAAGCGGGTTCTCGCGACCGACTTCATCTTCCATTGCTATATGAAGATGCGGGCACTAATGACATATTATGAAGTCGACTTCTCATTTCAAAGAATTGGCCATCTTTACGATCTCTCGAGCAAGATTCATAGTCGCCAGTGGCCCGGATTTGATCTGATCAATTTATCCGGCGTGCTTTATCATGTTTTTTCCCCATTCCACGTGCTTGCCGGCCTACGGCCCTTGCTGAAGAAAAACGGCTTGATGATTGTTTCAACCAACGTGGTCGACCGAGAAGAATTTGCAATCGAATTCAACAACTCTGGCAGGTTTCAGGCGGAGGTTAATACTTTTTGGTATCTTACAATTCCGATGTTCGACTATATGCTGCGCTATTTCCAGCTCGCACCGGTCGATTGTCTTTATTACAAGTACCCTGTTCAAGACAAGGTTCGCTGGGTTGAGGGCTCAAATGCCGGCTACTTGGCCGTTGTGTGCCGGGCGGTTGAGGACAAAGGTGCTGGATTCGGTGATAGTTGGCTGAGCGGCTCGGTTGCCGAGTCTTGGGAATACCTGCTCTGCAACCAAAGAATGATGGATGGCCAGCGCCGGTCGCGGATTAGCTATCAGTACGAAGACGGCCCAATCGACCTGCGGGAACGCGTCAACCGAACGGCACCCCTGGAGGCCGCGCCCACCCCCCAGGACACAAGCTTGCTCAGGCTGGCTGACAGGATTTGACTCCCGACATCACACTGAAAACGTCCTGCATGCGTCAATCACTCGAGAGACGCTCTCGTCCGAAAGGTGAGGGCCGATGGGTAGGCTGAGGTGGGTGCGCGCCGCCTTCTCCGCGATGGGGAAGGCCCCCTCACCCAGCGCGAGTGAGGCGAAGGCGCCGGATAGGTGAGAGGGAATCGGATAATGCACCAAAGTCTGAATCCCGTTATCAGCCAAATGACTTTGAAGCTTATCTCGCGACGCGTGGTCCACCACGTATAGGTGCCAAACGTGTTCACGGTTAGCCGCAACTTTGGGCAGTTCCAGCCCAGCGATGTCGGCCAGCTCGTTCGTATACCGCTTCGAGATGGCTTGGCGGCGAGCGTTCCAGATGTCAAGGTGCTGCAACTTGATACGTAGGACGGCCGACTGAATCTCATCGAGCCTGGAATTAACTCCAAGCACGTCATGCATATATTTCTTCGCGCTTCCGTAGTTGCCGAGCGAGCGGACCCGCGCAGCAATGTCGGGGTTGTCGGTGGTGACTGCTCCCCCATCGCCAAGTGCCCCAAGGTTTTTCCCGGGGTAAAAACTCCATGCAACTGCGTCGCCATGAGCGCCGACGCGGCGGCCGTCGTACCGGGCGCCGTGCGCCTGCGCCGCATCTTCTACTACTGCCAGGCCGTGTGCTCTCGCCACCGCCAAAAGCTCCGTGAGGTCGGCAGGCTGGCCGTAGAGGTGCACCGGGACCAGCGCTCGCGTTCGCGCGGTCATCGCCTGCGCTACCCGAGCCGGATCGAGGTTCCACTGGCCAACGATCGGCTCAACGCCTACCGGGCGAGCACCCGTCTTTGCCACCGCAATCCAAGTTGCAATAAACGTGTCGCTGGGGACAATCACCTCGTCCCCCGGGCCGATTCCAAGCGCCCTCAACGCGAGTGTGATGGCGTCCAAGCCGTTTCCGACTCCGACGGCGTGTTTGGCCTCGACGAATGCGGCGAACTCATATTCAAATGCCGCAGTTTCTTCACCACGCACGTACCAGCCTCTGCGCACCACACGTGTGATGGCGTCCAGCAACGCGGCTTCGACCTCTTGGGTGGCCGCGCGGACGTCCAAGAATGGCACTGCATCGGGAAGGTCACTCATGGGCGCACCGATACCAAAGGTTCACGCTTTGATCACCACCGCTCGAAATCCTATCCACTACTGCCATGCCAGCCGCACCCATATCCTGGGTCATAGCCCCTTGGGGCCGTTTTGAATTTGGAAACGGTGGTCGGGTCAGCGGCTCCCGCCCCCGCTAGCTCGAACCATCGATAGAAATTCGTCGTAGTCGCGGATGTAATCGCTCTCGTCATAGACCAGCGAGGCGAACACCAGACATACGGCGCCAGTACAGAAACCAGTGATCTCTCGCCAGATCATGCTGGGAAGGTAGAGGCCATAGTATGACCGGTCGAGCGAAACGGTTCGTCGACTGTGCCCGTCGTCGAGGGTGACCGCGAACGAACCGGAGACCGCCACAATCAGTTGCTGCAATCCCAGATGAGCATGTCCGCCGCGTTCGGCACCGCCCGGGACGTCGTAGAGGTAATACACCCTCTTGATTGGAAAGGGAACGTGCACACCACCATAGAGGGGAGACAGGTTGCCGCTGGCGCTTTCGATCTTGTCCAGATTCACAATTCGGCATTCGTCTACGCGGCTCATTGAGCGTTCCTTACTCGCAGGAATTCCTCGTAATCCCGTACGTAGTCATCCGGATCGAAGGGAACAGAGGCAAGCACGAGCGCAACAGAGTTCGTTGAAAAGTTGATCATTTCTCGCCAGATGAGACTAGGGACGAACAAAGCGTGGTAGGAGCGATTCAAGGTGTAACGAACCTGGTGAGCGCCGTCGTCGAGCATGACTTCGAAGCTTCCAGAAAGCGCCAATATTAGTTCTTGGCCGGTCCGATATGCGTGCCCACCTCGCAGCGATCCGCCCGGGACGTCATAGATCCAAAAAGCCCTTTCGATCTCGAATGGCACATGACTACCGGACTCGATGAAGGTCAGGTTTCCCCGAGGGTCGTGGATCTTGGGCAAGTCGATCAATCTGCAGTCGCGGGCGCTGATCATGGGCGAAGGCGTAGCCAGGGCGTCAGTTCGCATCTCGCGGCGGACACAAGTGCTGGGCGGAGTCCAGACATAGGTTGATCCTGCCAGCCGAGTCGCATGATCGGTCGGCGCCCGTCGGCATGTCGGCGATCTTGTCCTCGGGGCGGCGGCCGGAGGCGTGTTTGACGCCGGAAGCGATTTCAGGCCCGTCTATCACCAATTGAGCGACCCTGTTCGAGACCGCAGCGCCGCGCTCGACCGCACCCGAGCCGCAGGGTTGGGGACCCCCTCGTGCCGCATGCGCACTTCGGGAGTCGTCGAACGTCCAGGCGACACGAGTGTATTCAATACCAGACGAACCGACTACGTCGACGATTACGGTGACTTGGCGGACAGCAGTCAGTCAGGCCCCGCTGGACCAATGGCGTATCGGCCTTGGGTGCCAGCGCCCCACGGCACCAGCAGCAATAGTCACCGGATCGCGCGGGCGGGCAAACCGGCAGGCCGATTCGAACGTTCGCCCAACCCACGGTGAGGACGTGCATTAGCCTGTCCAATACGTGACGGGGCGGCCTTCGGTGAAACCATCGAAACGCGACGAGTACTTATCCGAAGAATGGATTTATTAGCATGAAAAGGATCAGTGCGCCATGACAGTGGGTCAACCAAAAGAGAAGATAGAATTTACCGCTCACAACATCAAACTTGACGATGGAACCTTCACTAGACCTGAATCGACTCAGTCGATGACGGACCATCCATGGTTTATTTCATCACGTGGTGTACTGGAGACAGTATTTCCCGGAGATAAGAGCAAGATTCGCGTCGCGGATCTAGGTTGCCTGGAGGGTGGATACGCAGTCGAATTCGCGCGACTCGGCTTTAAAGTTCTCGGGGTCGAGGTGCGCGAGTCGAATATAGCGGCGTGCAACTACGTTAAGTCCAGAACCAATCTTCCCAACCTCGAGTTCGTTCAAGATGACGCTTTCAACATCGCAAAGCATGGCGTCTTCGATGCTGTGTTTTGCTGCGGACTCCTGTACCATCTTGATCGCCCAAAGGAGTTTTTGGAAGCCGTCTCGGTTGCGACAAATAAATTGCTGATCTTGCAGACACATTTCTCACTCATCAGTCGCAATGCTGTGAGATTCAAATTATCTACACGGGCGCGGTGGTTTACCGACAGGATTTTACGGAGACCTGAAAGCACACAGTTCGTCCTTTCAGCGCCGACAAAAAACGAGGGCCTAGCCGGCAGGTGGTATACAGAATTCCAAAACAATCAATCGTTCAAGGATCGCGAAAGCGCGAAATGGGCATCCTGGGATAACCGCCGGTCCTTTTGGATTCAGCGCGAGCACCTCCTACAGACGATTCACGATGTCGGCTTTGATCTCGTGATGGAACAGTACGACAACTTGGAGCCCAACATCGCTGAAGGCTTGCTAGGTGGCTCGTATGAATCTTTCATGCGCGGCACTTTTATCGGCATTAAAACAGGGCGCAAGGCGCTGACTTGAACGCCGAGCGGTCGAGTCTGACACAACCTGCGCCTCTGATAGGAAACGCATCTTCCGGTCCCTGAAAGGGGTTTTCACACGGCCTGCCTGCGTTAAAGCACCGCAGCACCGCTTGTCGACCTGCTGCATAACCCCTAGCACAGGCTGCAGGCGTGTGAAGAATTCGGCGCCCGATCCGAATCAACTGCGCCTTCGCTGGCGTGAGGCGCGAAACCTTCAACTGCCTCGGCTCGAAGTGCTGCCTCGCGCCTGCACAGCGCGACCCGATCAGCCAATCGATCACGGCAACATCGAATGCTCTTCCGAGAACAACAAAACCGACAATAATGACCTCTGCGGTCGCCGACCCGCGCACGCGCGACCACCGAAAGGATTCGTCGTGAAATTCGCCCTGGCCAGCTATGGAACTCGCGGCGATGTCGAGCCCTGCACGGCTGTGGGTTGCGAACTGCAGCGCCGCGGGCACGAGGTCCGCATGGCCGTTCCGCCCAATTTGGTCCCCCTCGTCGAGTCGGCCGGCCTTCCGGCGGCAGGCTACGGACCCGATCAGCAGGACGGCTTCTGGGACACCGACTTCCTCGGCAAGTTCTGGAATGTCCCCGAGGTGAGGAAGCGGTGGCGGGAAGCCCAAGACCTCCTTACCCAGTCCTGGGCTGAGATGAGCGCGACCCTGACATCGCTCTCCGACGGCGCCGACCTGGTATTCACCGGCCCCGGCTTTCCAGGGGTCGCCGCGAACGTGGCCGAATGCCTCGACGTGCCGTTGGCCACGATGCACTACTTCCCTATGCGGCCTAACGGGCAACTCGCGCCTAATCTGCCGGCGCCGGCGGTGCGCACCGTGATGACGGCGCTGGACTGGATGCAGTGGCGGGTGACGAAGAAGGCCGAGGACGCCCAGCGCCGTGAACTCGGCCTGCAGAAAGCGAAAGGCCCTGCACCACAACGGATATCCGCACGCGGCGCCCTGGAGATCCAGGCCTACGACCAGGTGTGCTTTCCCGGACTGGCCGCCGAATGGACCAAATGGAACCACCGACGCCCCTTTGTCGGCACGCTGACTATGGAGTTGACGACGGATTCCGACGTCGACGTCGCTTCGTGGATCGCAGCGGGGACGCCCCCGATCTGCTTCGGCTTCGGCAGCACATCAATTGAATCTCCGGCCAATACAATCACCATGATTGCTAAGGCCTGCGCGCAGTTGGGCGAGCGGGCGCTGTTGTGCTCCGGCAAAACAGATTTCACTGGTGCACCACAGTTCGATCACGTCAAGGTCGTCGGCCCGGTGAACTACGCAGCGGTCTTCCCCGCCTGCCGCGCTGTGGTCCACCACAGCGGCGCGGGCACCACGGCGGCAGGACTGCGCGCAGGGGTCCCGACCTTAAGCCTTTGGAGTTTGAGCGATCAAAAGATTTGGGCCGGCCAGGTCCAACGACTGAAAGTTGGCCTGGCACGGCACTTTTCGAGTACCACGCAAGATTCGTTGGTCGATGACCTGAGACAGATCCTGGCCCCGGACTACGCCATCCGCGCCCGTGCGATCGCGGCTCGGATGACCAAACCCGCCGAGAGTATCGCGATCACTGCCAACCTCTTGGAGAAATTTGCCGCGTGAATGACCGTGATTGCCACGGACATCGTCAGTGCCAACAACGGGTAAGTTCACCAGGTTTCTCGGCGCTACAGGGCGCTCAGCACCATTTGCTGCGCGCCCGCCAAACCCGCGAACCGCGCGTCGGGCCGCTTTCCTCGACAGGACACCGCGGGTTCCGCGCTGGTTATAATTGACCGAAGTGTCAGTAACCGTACTTTGTCGCGCCCACGGGGTCGCTCGGTACGCAACCGCTCTGGGGGAACGGCATCTCTTCGCAACTACTTTGTGCGCTGGTCGATGACAGAGTACTTCTCGACCACGTCGCAGCCGCCGCGCAGAAGAGAGGCTCGTAGTGACCGCCACAAGGAAAGCAGCGGACGCACCAAAGGTCAGCGTGGTGTCGACCACCTACAACCAGCAGGCCTACGTCCGCGACACATTGGACGGCTTCCTCGCCCAGCAGATCGACTTTCCAATGGAGGTCATCGTCGCCGACGATGCCTCGACCGACGCCACGCCCCGAATAATCCAGGAGTACGCCGGCCGCCACCCGCACCTGTTCCGGCCCATCCTGCGGTCCAAGAACGTCGGCCTCAACGCGAACCTGACCGGCGCCCTGTCCGCCGCGCGTGGTGAGTACATCGCGCTGTGCGAGGGCGACGACTACTGGGTCGACCCGCTGAAACTGAGCAGACAAGTGGCATTACTGGACGCGGATCCGGGCACGGCGGTGTGTTTCCACCCGGTGCAGGTGGTCTGGACCAACGAATACGCGGAGGACGAGAAACTCGTACACACCTTGTACCGGAAGTTCGAAGAAGTCTTCCTTCCGAAGTTTCCGCCGCCTTTTCGGGCCGGCGACCTCAGCTTCGAGACGTTGATCTCGCGAAACTTCATCCAGACCAACTCGGTGATGTACCGCCGCCTCCCCCGCTACGACGACATCCCGACCGACATCATGCCCCTGGATTGGTACCTGCACGTCCGTCATGCCGCCGAGGGCGACATCGCGATGCTGCCCGAGACGATGGCCGTCTACCGCCGACACCCGCGCGGCATGTGGTACAGGTCGATCACCGATCCCGCAACCTTCTGGCGGACGCAGGGTCCCGCGCATGCGGCGACGTTGGACGCCATGCTCGATGTCGTCTCCGGTGACCCCCTTCGCGAGTCGATCGTCGCCAAAAACGCCAACTGGGTGCTCAGCGCGATCGCCAAACAGGTCCCAGATCCTGAGGGCCAGGCACTTTTGGTGCAAACCACCGCCGCGTACCCGCGCATCGCGACGCTGGCATTGCGGAACCGCTGGACCAAAACGCTCGGCGGGCGTGTGAAGAGGTTGCGGCGCAAGCTCACCCGCAACGCCACCGAACCGGAGGACGGTGTTGGACACCGAGTCGACCAGCGACTGAGCGCGTGACAACGAATGTCGTCGGCGACCCCACCGTCGCTTACCTGGGCTGGCACGGGCTGGGCAACCTTGGCGACGATGCGATCTACGACGCGGTTCGGGGCCAGTTGCGTGGCGCAACGTTTCTGGATCTGCCGCGCCTCCCACACCAATTGATCTATGCAACCGCCACGGCGGCAATGGGTTTGAACCGGCCGCTGCGGCGCAGCAGGCAGGTCGTGGGTGGCGGCACACTCGTCGGAAGGAGCCAGTGGCGGCTTCTGGTCAACCGAGGGTTGGCGCTCACCAAAGACAACGGTAGCTATGCGATTGGCGTCGGCGTGGAAGATCCGGTATTCGGCGGACGCAATAGCGGCTCGGGCAAAGGCGAGCTGAAACGCTGGGCGCCCATACTTTCCAGGTTTCGAACCGTATCCGTGCGGGGGCCGCGCAGCGCCGAACTTCTGGCCGACATCGGGTTGGACGTCGAGGTATCCGGCGATCCCGCGCTGCTGCTCCCCCGGCCCGACGTCGCTCCCGAAGACGGGCTGATCGGAGTGAATCTCGGCTTCGGCGACGACCTTTGGGGACACGACCCCGAGCAGCTGGCGGACGAGATAGCCGGCGCCGTCAAGCAACTGTCATCACATGGCTACCGCTTCGTCGGGATACTCATGAATCCAGAAGACCGACGCTGGACCGAAGTGGCGCTGAGGAACATCCCGGAAGCAGAGATGGTGCTTCCGGCCGGCCCCGATGCGGCCGCGCGGGAACTGGCCCGCTGTTCCGCCGCCATCGTCACCCGCCTGCACGCGAGCGTCCTGGCTTCTCTGTCCGATACACCCGTCGTTTCGCTTGAGTATCAACCGAAATGCCGAGACTTCGCGCTCGCGATCGATGATGACCGCTCACTGATTCGCACCGACGAGGTGAGCAGCGCCGCCGTTGTCGACCGGGTGCTCGACGCGATCGCGAACTCATCGAACATCCGGAGCGCAAAGCGCATCGCCGTCGCACGCCTGAAACAGCGCCTCGAGAGCGAATATGCGGATCTGGCGCGGCAGTTGGGTCTCGTCTCGTGATAACGCTGCGAAAAGGGTTGGAGCTGAAGTGGGTCAAACGCGGCGGGCGCGTCACCGGCCTTCCCCGGCGGTTGCCGCCCGCGGCGCGCAAAACCGAGATCGAAACTTCAGCACGGGCAACTGAGAAGCTCGGCGCCCTGCCCCTGTCCGAAGCCTACGGACAGCCCGGCGCGACCCGGAAACCCAAGCAGGTCCGCGCGGCGTCATGGCAGGGCGACCTGTACGCCTACCTGGTGGGCTGGCGCGACCCCAGGATCGTCGTGGAATTCGGATCGGCGTTCGGGGTGTCCGGGATGTACCTGTCCTCGGCGCTTCGGCGGGGCTGGATGTATTCGTTCGAGATCAACCCGTCCTGGGCCGACATCGCCGAGCAAAACATCAAATCCGTCACCGATCGCTACACCCTCACGCGGGGCGCCTTCGAAGAGCACGTCGGCGACATCCCCGACCCGATCGATCTGGCCTTGGTGGATGGGATCCACACCCGAGATTTCGTGACCCGGCAATGGCAGATCTTGAAGCCCCGCATGGCCCCGGGTGGCTGGGTGCTGTTCGATGACATCGACTTCAACCGCGGGATGGGCGAAGCCTGGCGCGACATCTGCGCCGATCCCGAAGTGGTGGGGGCGGTGGAGGTGTCCAGACGGCTGGGCCTCATCGAATTGGCGTCCTAGCCCTGGCCCGTCCACCGGCCAGCCGACCGCGCACAATGGCGATCCGATGACGGCCGGTCCATACAACCGGCAATAATGGCCCGGACGTTGCCGACAGGCGGGACGACTCGGAAGGCAGGATGTGTCGTGAAATTTGCCCTGGCGAGTTACGGGACTCGCGGCGACATCGAACCGTCCGCGGCCGTTGGCCTCGAACTGGTGCGCCGGGGGCACGAAGTCCAGATGGCCGTCCCGCCCGAACTTGTCGGATTCGTCGAGTCGGTGGGGCTGGCCGCGGTTCCCTATGGTCCGAAGGTGCAGGAGTTCTTGGACGAGGAATTCCTGCGCAACATGTGGACGGACTTCTTTCGCAATCCGATCCGGCAGATCCCCAAAGTCTGGGATCCCCTGATCAAGTACTGGGGTGACGTGGGCACCACGCTGACGTCGCTGGCGGACGGCGCCGACCTGCTCTCCAGCGGCCTGAATTTCGAGCAGGCCGCGGCCAACGTCGCCGAGCATTACGACATCCCGCTGGCCTCGCTGCATCACTTCCCCATGCGGGCCAATGGCCGGCTCGTGCCGAGCGTGCCGGCGCCGCTGATGCGCTCGACGATGACGGTGATCGAATGGGTGTTCTGGCGCTCGACGAAGGAAGTCGACAATGCGCAGCGCGGCGAACTCGGCCTGCCGAAGGCAACGCATCGCTCACAGCGGCGAATCGCCGAGCGCCGATCCCTGGAAATCCAGGCGTATGACGAGATCTTCTTTCCAGGGCTGGCAGCCGAATGGGCGCGGTGGGGCGACCGTCGCCCCTTTGTCGGGGCGCTGACGCTGCAGCTGCGGACGGACGCCGACGACGACGTCGCGGCCTGGATTGCCTCGGGAACACCGCCGATCTGCTTCGGGTCCGGCAGCATCGCGCTCGAATCCGCTGCCGAGACGGTCAACATGGTTGGCGCGGCATGCGCGCGGTTGGGCGAGCGGGCTCTGATTTGCTTCGGCGGCACCGACTTCAGCGACGTGCCGCGCTTCGACCACGTCAAGACGGTCGGTGTGGTGAATTACGCGACCATCTTTCCCGCCTGCCGCGCCATCGTTCATCACGGCGGCTCGGGCACCACGGCCGCGAGTCTGCGCGCCGGAATCCCCACCTTGGCGCTGTGGAGCTCCGCCGATCAACCATATTGGGCCGGTGCGATCAAACGCCTGAAGTTGGGTACGGCGCGGCGCTTTTCGGCCACATCTCAAGAAACGCTGTTCGCGGACCTGCGCCAGATACTCACGCCGGAATACGCCACCCGGACCCGAGAATTCGCCGCCCGCATGACCACACCCGCTGCGAGCATCGAGCGCACCGCCGACCTGCTGGAAGCCACCGCCCGCCGGAAAGGGCTTGAGTAAGGCGGATTACGTTTACCAGCGG
Organism: Mycobacterium senriense; assembly: GCF_019668465.1. NCBI lineage: Bacteria > Bacillati > Actinomycetota > Actinomycetes > Mycobacteriales > Mycobacteriaceae > Mycobacterium > Mycobacterium senriense. The sequence continues at coordinate 5,169,436 of NZ_AP024828.1, forward strand.
GGCTCAGCGCGCCGGCTTGATGAGCAGACCCTGGCCGGTGGGCAATGTGCAGATTTTCACGCCCAGCTCGCCGGCGACCTCATCCATGGCGATGCGCTGCTCGTCGCGTCCCCGATTCGCGTAGTCGTCCAGCAGCACAAAGGCGCCGGGTGTGAGGCGCGGCCAAAAGAAACGCAGCGCAGCGACTTCGGGGGGCGCGCAGTTCATGTCGATGTGCAGGTAGGCCACCGACGTCGCCTCCACCTGCTCGAGAGTTTCCGGGACGGAGCCCACGATGATGCGCTGGTTTTTCCATTGCGCGAAATTGGCGCGGACGCTGTCAACCCCGTTGGCGTACATTCCGTTGCGGAGGTGCCCCTCGCTGGTCTGCAGCGCCCCGGCCTGGCGTTCGTTGTCGGTGACGAACCGCGGGTCGAGCCCGGCGAACGTGTCCAGCAGATAGAACGTTTTGCCCAGGCGATCCCAGTCCAGGTATTCCATGATGGCGCTGCTTAAAAAGCCGTAACTGACGCCACACTCGACGAAATCGCCCTCGAGCTGGCTGGCGCTCGCCGCAGCCCACAGCCCCACGTGCACACGCCATTGCCACTGGTACCAGTCCTCGTTGCCGAGAGATTTGGCACCGCGCTGGTAGGCGCGCTGGAAGTCGGGATCATCGAGGAACCCGTGGAAATTGTTGAACGTGATCAACGCGTCGTTGGCGTAGACGTCGGGCAGCAGCGTACGTGCGAGCCAGTACTCGGTGCGCACCCACCACATCCTGAGGCGGGTGCCGGTTGTCAGCCCTGTTGCCACGGCGGCAACCATAACATCGGCGCGCACGGCACCCCGGGGAAACATGATGGGTGCGCCGTGATCGTGTTTCGACCATCCCTCGCCACGGGGCAAATCAATTCGTACACTTAGTGTTTCAGCTATCTCACTTGCGCCAGAGCACGCCGGTGCCGTCGATCTCCACGATCTCACCGGTCACGTTGTGCTGCGTGCGGTAGTCGGTCACGGCTTGCGCGCACGCCTTGATCGCGTGGTAGTCGTCAACGACGCAAAAGCCCCCGGGCGACAGCCGCGGGTAGAGCGCATCGAGCGCCTGAATTGTCGACTCATAAAGGTCACCATCGAGCCGCAACACCGAAATGCGATCGATCGGGGCTTCCTGCAGGCTGTCCTTGAACCAGCCCGGAACAAAACGCACCTGGTCATCGAGCAACCCGTAGCGCTCGAAATTCGCCTTGACCTGGTCTTGCGGCACGCCCAGGATGCGTGCGTGCCGATGCAACCGAATCCCTTTATCCGCCTTGTAGTTGACGGTGTCCGGGGGCGGCACTCCGGCGAACGAATCGCACAGCCACACCGTCCGCTTTTCGTCCCCGTGGGCCGCCAGCACGGCGCGCATCAGGATGGAGGCGCCACCGCGCCACACACCGCACTCGACCAGGTCGCCGGGCACGTCCTCTTCCAGCACCGTCTCGACGCAGTGCTGCAAGCTGGTCAGCCGCTTCATGCCGATCATCGTCAGGGCATCCGCCGGCCAGTCCAGCCCGAGATCACGCGCCTGCTTGTTGAACGGACGCTTCCGCACCAGCATCAAGTTGCGGGTACTGAACAGGGGACGACCCAGGCGGTACAACCCCACCGGAACCAGCTCGTCGCTGCCATACCTGGTGAGGTCGCGCCGGAGCAGGTCGAGGTATGCAAACCGCGTGTCGTGATCGGTCACGGCCAAAACTGCCCCTTACTCCGCGATGCCAGTAGTACCGGTTGAGAGCCTAGACGCCCGTCGGCGCCGTCAATTGCGTTTCGCAGTGTATCCGTCTCCGGCGCTCAGCGATTTCGCCCGGCTCGAGCGTCCGGGACAGAGCGCCCCGAGCGAGCGAATTCCTCCAGCAAATCGACAGCGCGCCCCGCGCTTTCGGAGGGCTTGCTCATGCGGGCCGAGAGGTCACGCGCGCGGGTGAGGTACTCCGGGGCGAGGATTTTTCGCAGGTCCGCAACGAGAGTTTCGGGGGTGGCGCTCGAGAACCGCCGGGACGTGCCGACCTTCAACCGCGTGACGCGAGACCCCCACATAGGCTGATCACCCGCCGTCCAGAGGATCAGCGCGGGAATGCCGGCACGCATGCCCGCCGCCGTGGTGCCCGATCCGCCGTGGTGCACGACGGCACGGCAGGCCGGGAAGATCTTCGTGTAGTTGACCACGCCCACGACCTTGACGTGGTCCAACTGGGGAACGTCGCTGAAGTCGCTCCAACCTGAGCAGATCAACGCCCGCTCCCCCAGCTGCGCGCAGGCGGCGCCGATCATCCGGACCGTATCGGCGGGAGTCTCGGCGACCGGCATGCTGCCGAAGCCGAAACAGATCGGCGGCGTTCCCTGGGCGATCCATGACAAGGTCTCGTCGTCGGAGTCCGTCGTCAGTTCCATGGTGAGCGAACCGACGAACGGCCGCTGAGTGCCCCATTTCGCCCATTCGTCGGCAAGCCCGGGAAAGCACACGTCGTCGTAGGCCTGAATCTCCAGCGAACCGCGTTCGGCGATGCGTCGCGGTGAGGCAACCGTGGCGGTCGGCAGGCCGAGCTCGCGGCGCTGCCGATCCTCGGCCTTCTTGTTCATCCGCCAGCACATCCAGTCGTAGATCGACATACCGGTGCGGACCAGGGGCGCGGGCACCTTCGGAAGCAGTACGCCGTTGGGTCGCATCGGAATGTAGTGCAGCGTGGCCATCGGAATGCCGTAGTAGTCAGCGACATTGATGGCCAAATCCTGGTAAAGCTGGCCGGTGAACAGCAAATCAGCGCCCGCACCCACCGACATCAGCGCCGAGCTCATTTCCTGCCAGTTCCGCAGCACCGGTTCCCAGGCTTCGCGGATCAGGCTGACGGGACCCTTGACGAAGTTCTTCCAGAAATCCCGAATGAACTCGTCGCTCCAAAAGTCGTGCATATCGGGCCCATAGCCGATCGCCGGAAGTCCGGCCGCTTCGGCCAGACCGACGAGATTGGGCGGGACGGCCATCCGAACCGAATGCCCCCGGCGCATCAGCTCGCGCCCGATGGTGAGGCAAGGTTCTATATCCCCACGCGTTCCATAGCTTGCCACAGCAAATTTCATCGCGCCTATTACCTTAATCAATCCCCGACGGCATGGGCAACTTTGACTGTGGCGTTTCCGCTCGGTAACCTGCGGTCCGCCAGTGGCCCTGCGATGTGGTCAGAGACATTGGATGTAGTTGTTTCGCAACGGATTTGGCGCCCCGAGGCCGAATTAGATTGCGAGAGCGCACCGGTACAGTCGAGTGCTGCAAAGCCAACCTCATCGGCCTTTCCCCCCGACCGTAGAAGTATGACGACTCTGGGGCGGTATGGCTGTACCCCAGGCGTCGTCGCCTGATTCTACGTAAGTGTGCCAGACGATCGACATCGTGTCTCGAGAAAGTAGCAACTCGGTCCGGATAGCTCCGCGTGCCCTGATCGATAGCTGAATCAGCTATTCGCCCTGCACAATAGGGATGACGAGCTAGCTCGAACTAGTACGACTCCGCGAGCTGACGAAATCCTCCACCACGTCGGCGGCCTTCACCACGCTGTCGGCCGGCTTGGTCATCCGGGCGGCGATCTCGCGGGCGCGCGCAGCGTAGTCCGGGGCCAGGATCCGCCGCAGGTCCCCCACCAACGATTCCCGGTCGGTTGCCGAAAACCGTCGTGTGGTACCAACTTTCAGCCGTTTGAGCTGAGCTCCCCAGATTGTCTGGTTGGCGTCCATCGACAGGATCAGCGTGGGAACTCCGGCGCGCAAGCTCGCGGCGGTGGTACCCGAACCGCCGTGGTGAACGACGGCGCGGCAGACGGGAAATATCGTCGCGTAGTTCACCGGGCCCACCACCTTGACGTGATCGGCGAGCGGGACTCCGCTGAAGTCGCTACGGCCGGCGGCGATCAACGCCCGCTGCCCCAGCTGCGCGGACGCCGAGCTGATCATTTCGACGGTGTCGGCCGGGGATTCGACCGGCATGCTGCCGAATCCGAAACAGATCGGCGGGGTTCCGCCGCGAATCCAGGACATCACCTCGTCGTCGGCGTCGGTGGTCAGCTCCATTGTCAGCGTTCCGACGAACGGCCGTAGGCCATCCCATTTCGCCCACTCCGCGGCCAGACCGGGAAAGCAAACCTCGTCGTACGCCTGGATTTCCAGCGATGCACGCTCGGCGATGCGCCGCGGTGACGGTCCTTTTGCCTTCGGCAGCCCCAGTTCTCGGCGCTGGGTGTCCTCGACCTTCTTGTTCAGGCGCCAACAGAACCAGTCGAACGCCGTCATCGCCGAGCGGGCCAGCGGCGGCGGCAGGATCGAGACAACCTGGCCGTTGGGCCGCATGGGCACGTGATGCAGCGTGGCCAACGGAAGGTCGTAATATTCGGCGACGTTGGCCGCCGGCTCCTGGTAACTCTGCCCCGCGAACACCAGGTCGGCTCCGTCCGCCAGCGACATCAACGTGGTGTTCATCTGCGCCCAGCACTGGTCGCTGAGGTCCCACATCTCGCGCCACATGACGCGCATTTCCTGGATCTTCCAGAAGCCGCGGAAGAACGATGTCCAGAAGTCGCGGTACACGTCGAGCCAGGCCTGCGATTCCAGCCCGTACGGGACGGCCGTCAGCCCCGCGGCTTCGGTGAAGCTCACCGAGTCGGGCGGGACCGCCATGACCATGTCGTGCCCCCGGCGTTGCAGTTCGCGCGCCACAACCAAGGAAGGCTCGATGTCACCGCGCGTTCCATAACTGGCCAGCACACATTTCATCGCGAATCCACGCCCTTCGGTTGCGCCATCAATGGCGGTGAAGCACCGACATCACTGTAAATATCGACGAAACTCCACAGCACCGGTTTGCGCGACTGCATCGAGGACGAACTAAGCGCGGGTGCGCCTCAAGGCTTGCGCCACAGCACGCCGGTACCGTCGATCTCCTCGATCTCTGCGGTCACGCCATGTTGCGTACGGTAGTCCGTCACCGCCCGACGGCATGCAGCGATGGCGTGGTAGTCGTCGATGATGCAAAAGCCCCCGGACGACAGCCGTGGGTAGAGCGCATCGAGCGCCTGAATCGTCGACTCGTAAAGGTCGCCGTCCAGCCGTAACACCGAAATGCGCTCAATCGGGGCGTCCTGCAGGGTGTCCTTGAACCAGCCCGGAACAAATCGAACCCGATCATCGAGCAGTCCGTACCGCTCGAAATTCGCCCTGACCTGCTCCTGGGGTACGGCCAGGACGGCAGCCGTATGCAATCTGATGCCCTTGTCGGCCTCGTAATTGTCGGTATCCGGCGGGGGCACCCCTTCGAACGAATCGCACAGCCACACCGATCGCTTCTCGTCTCCGTACGCCGACAGCACGGCCCGCATCAGGATCGATGCGCCGCCCCGCCACACGCCGCACTCGACCAGATCGCCGGGTACATCCTCTTTCAGGACGGTCTCCACGCAGTGCTGCAAACTGGTCAGCCGCTTCATGCCGATCATCGTCAAGGCATCCGCAGGCCAGTCAAGCCCGAGATCACGCGCCTGCTTGTTGAACGGGCGCTTGCGCACCAGCAGCAAATTGCGGGTGCTGAAGAGGGGACGCCCAAAGTAATTCCAGCCCACCGGCACCAACTCGTCGCTGCCGTACCGGGTGAGGTTACGTCGCAGCAGGTCAAGATATGCGGATCGGGTGTCGAGGAAAGGAGATCGCATGTCACGATCGGCAACGGTCAAAGCTGGCCCCTTAGTTGAGATGAAGTACTCGCGGTGAGGCCTCGACAACGTCGAGGCGGTCAAGGCGTTTCGCATTCCAACGAGGACACCTGACCGGCCCACTTGACCTGACCCGTCCTACCGGCTGACCATCCCTGCCCTACCGGGTAGTAGCAACCATCATAAGCGTAAATTCGCGGCGGCCTCGGCTGCTCGACTTGGGGAGACCGCCCTCAGCGGCGCCCGACGTTTTCAGCGAGGGGACGGCCCGATTCTTTCGACGCGGCCTAAGACTCGGGCTGCCCGCCGATCCAGTCGAGCAGGGCGCCCAGACCTTCGTCGAGGGTGGCCTTCGGTTGCCAACCCAGCTCGGTTTGCGCCGGTTCGATGTCGCAACTCGCAGCGCGCACGTCGCCGTCGCGGAATTTCGGAACGACGACCGGTTCGGGCGCGCCACACATGGCGGCGATCTTGTTGGCCAACTCATGGATGGTTGTCGCGTTGCCGGACCCGATGTCGAGGCAGCGCGGCTGGGTCGCGGGCTGCTGGACGGCGGCGAGCAGCGCGTCGACGACGGCGTCGATGTAGACGAAGTCGCGCACGATCCGGCCGTCCTCGTAGACCTCCAGCGCAAGCCCCTGCCGCGCCAACCGCGCGAACAGCGCGACGATCCCGGTGTACGAATTGGTCAGTGACTGGCCGGGGCCGTAGACATTTTGCAGACGCAGCACGCTGAGGTTGGTGTCGTGCGCGGCCGTCCAGGCAGCCAGCAGGTGCTCCTGGGCCAGCTTGGTCGCCGCGTACACGTTGGTGGGGCGGGGCTCCGTTCGGTCGGCACGGCTCGGCAGCGGCTGCGCCTGTTCGCCCGCCGGCCCCTGCGGGTCCCAGACACCGGCGAGCAGTTGCGCGTGGCTGCGGGGTTTCGGGTGGAAGATCCGCTCGCCGGACTGCCACGCGCCCTCGCCGTAGACCGCCCGGGACGAGGCCAGGACCAGTTGCTCGGGCACGATTCCCGAGCGGCTCAGGGCGTCAAGAAGCTGAGTCGTTCCAACGACATTCACCGAGCCGTGGCGCGTCGCCTCGGACAGCGACTGTGCGGTTCCGGTCTCGGCCGCCAGATGGACGACCTGCGAAGGGCGGAACAATCGCAACACGGCGTCCCAGTCGGGCGCATGGGTGACGTCACCGGTGAACAGCCGCACGGTTGAGGGCAGCTCAATCGGCCGGCCGCCGCCGTGCACCTGGGGATGCAAGACGTCCATCACCGCGACGTCGTATCCGGCATCGACGAGACGGTGGGAGAGCGCCGACCCGATGAATCCTGCCCCACCACTGATGAGCACGGACGCTGACAAGAATCGACGCCTTTCTTTCGTGTGCAGAGGAAATTACGCAACCGGCATCGCCGCGCGGTCCGGTCGATCATATCGGGGACTCTGCGCAGCATCAGAGGATCCTGCGAAGCGGACCGACGCCACCTCGAATTCGCGCGAAACGCTGAAAAGGAGCAGGCGAAGAGGCTAGGCCCAAGTCCCCCGGTGCCGATGCGCCATGGCAAGGGCCTCCATCACCGGGCGCGCGATGACTGGCCGGAAGATGCGGAACAGCACGCTGTTCGATAATCCGTGAAAGTCCTCGAATGCCTTGCGGAAATCCCGCTCACTTTCCCGGTAGGACACGAAAACGCGGTCCAACGTTGACATGTCAAGCGGATCGTCGTGGGCGGCCTCGTACAACACTTCGTAGACCAGCGAGATCCAATCCGCGCCGAAAAGGTCCGTCACCGGCCCGCAGTGCCGCTGGCGATGGAGACCGGGGGTGAGGAACTCCTCGATAGCGTCCTCGTCCCGGGTATGCAGTTCGACCGGCAGCTCGACGGAAATTCGCTTCATTTCCCGGCGCCAGTCATCGAGAAGATTCGCGTAGTCGACGAATACGCGCGGCACGCCGCGAGTGTTGCGCTCAGCGAGGATGTTGCATTTCAGCCACAAGGCACTCGCGAGCGCCGGAGAAACGTGCCAGGACTTCACAATCGACGAGATGACCTCCTGCGGATGCCGTACGGCGATGACCGAGGCGACGTCGAATCCGGCCTGGCGCGCCGCCTCGAACCACAGGTCAGACAGAGTGGTGATCCTGGGCTCCTTGATCACCACCAACGGCGCGGCGGGCAGGGTGGACAGATACGCGGCGATCTTCGCGACGCAGCCCTTGCTCTCACCGGGATCGACCGCGCCGTCATCCAGAAACCGCAATGACGGGTCGTACCAATTGGTCCCGAGCCGGCGCAGGATCGTCTCGTTCAGCGAAATGGCCGCCCGCGGTTCCCAGTAGCCAAGCGGGTTGTTCGCGTCGGCACCCAACATCGCAGCCGGAAGGGTGCCGCCGCATAGCGAGAGCACCCGGGTAAGCGCCGAGGTTCCGGACCGTTGCGGCCCGAGCACGAACAACACAACCGGACGGGTGCCGAAGGAATTGGAGGCGTTGGCGGCTGGTTTGCTCGACAGGGCCAATCTCATCGCGAATCCAACCTTTCACTTCTCGGGCGGCTAACCGACTTCGGGAGTTCTGTTGTTATTCATGCCCTTCCGATCTGATGCAGGCCCATTCGACGGGCGCGCAGCAATCACCGGAGCCATCCCGATCGCGCGGACTACGAAGTCAAGAGGCCTGAATCACAGCCCCCTCAACATCTTTGACAAAAAGAGGAGATCCCTTACCGACCTCCTCAGCGGAGTCAGGCCTGACTTGCGACCGTCAACTTCGCCCCCCGGATCATCGAATTTTATTGCGCCCGCTAAGGACTATAGCCCGGCACGAAGGATCCGGACACAATATTTACGAATCCGTTTTGTTTACTTAACTTTTGGATGACAACGCGCGGATCAGCCATCACGGCTCGGTTGTTATGCCCGGCGCGAATTGCATTAAGAGCCCGGGTAAACCATCTCCGCAGACCTACGCGCAGCCGTCATCAGATCGGCCGTGCATTCCCGCGAACGCAGCATGGTTACGTTAACAAACGATCTCATCCCCCGTGCGCGAACCACGCCGGAGGCCAAGTTTTTGGTGGGCTCGACCGCGCTGACCAGGCTGGCCCCAGCCCTAGGCCCAGGCTCCCCTGCGCCGATGCACCATCGCGGCGACCTCAAGTCTGCGATTCACTCGCACCGGCGGTGACTTATTCGCCAGAGACGCCGTCGGCGACCGGTTGTGCGCCCGTGCCCATGTCGTCCCAGCCGCGCGCTCTGCGCCTAAAGCGAGATTTGAGCGACAGCGCACGCTTTTCCACCAGGAACCAGCTCATTGCGGCTAGCGGGAGGGTCGCGAGGGCCGCAACGACCGCGAAGGCAACCGGATGCAAAAACCCTAGCCCGCAGATGACGAGTAATTGCTGCGTCGGCCACGCGTAGATGTAAACGCCGTAGGAAAGGTCGGTGCGTAACCGCAAGCGTTTGTTGCGAATCAGTGCGGCTGAAACGATGACGGCGTAAGCCAGTGGAATAGCCGCGATCACACGGTAATTGGGCACCAACAGGCCCGTTACCACAACGATGACCCCGCTCACCACAACGAGCGACCATCGAGCCGGTATGACGTCCCGGAACTCATGAGCCAGCACCCCCGCCGCGAACACGATGGCGAAACGAGCCATCATCTGCACAAAGGTCGGCACCCCTTCGACCGGGTAGGAGACCAACGCCGCCACGGCAAGTATGAGCGCGAAGATTACGGGAGCAGGCCAACGACGGTTATAGAGTCCTGCGATACCAGCAATGGCAACGGCGATGTAGCAGAACGACTCGAATATAAGCGTCCAGAGAGTACCGTCCCACACCTTCGGATATGGGACGTCGCGTGGTGTTCCGTTGATACCTTCGTAGTACACGTTCAGCACGCTGTTGTTCAGCACGTATAGAAACGGCCCCGGAGAGAGCAACAACCTCCGGGCTGAACCGCCCTGGATCGCCACCCCAATGGGGGCGATGACGAACGCCACGATGAACATGCAGATCCACAATCCCGGGAAGATGCGAAGGCCCCGAGAGACGAAGTAATCGCGGAGCCGTGGATCGCGGACCCAGCTCGACGAGATCAGGAATCCTGAGATGACGAAGAAACCGTCCACCCACCACTGGGTGAGGAGCTGCTCGACTGGCGGGTGAATCTTGCGGCCGGTGAGCGGCCAGGAGTGTTGCAGGAGGACACCCGTCGCCAGCGCTAATCGCCACGCGTTCAGCGCATTATTTCGTGGATCGAATACCTGCGCGAGTGTCGGTCCCCCCGTCCGTGCCTCCTGTGGCCGGCCGTTCACAATGTAGTTCGCGTCACGAAGTTTGGGGTCGCGCTCAACGGAGGCCCCCGCTACACGATCGACCGGGCGAACTGCGTCCGCCCGCCTGCAATGCGTGTGAAAGCGCATCATTCTGAATTACGCCCGAGAACACTCGGATCAGCTTACCCCGACAGACCGGCGGTATGCCCCGGCGATAGAAACCGTCGTTTAGCCGGAGTATTGGCTTAAATGCCTGATCTTAGTTTGAGTTCGTGCATTAAGAGCCCGACGGGCGCGCCCCCCGCTTGTGGGCAGTCATTGACCATGGGCGTCAGCCTTCGGCTGTGCACCAACGCCCGAGTCATCCGGTCCCCGCCTTCTGCGCTTGAAGCGCGACTTGAGCGACAGCGCGCGCTTTTCCACCAGGAACCAGCTGAGCGCGGCCAGCGGGAGGGTGGCGATGGCCGCGACGACCGCGAACGCCAGCGGATGCAAGAAGGCCAGCCCGCAGATGACCAGGAACTGCTGCATCGGCCACGCGTAGATGTAGACGCCGTAGGAAAGGTCGGTGCGCAACCGCAGGCGTTTGTCGTGGATCAGCGCGCCCGAAACGACGACGGCGTAGGCCAGCGGAAGCGCGGCAAGTATCCGGTAGTTGGGCACCAGCAAACCGGCCACCACGACGATGACGGCGTTCAACGCGACCAGTGACCACCGAGCGGGGATCACGTCCCGGAACTCGTGCAGGACGGCACCCGCCGCGAACACCAGCGAGAAACGGGTCACCATCTGGACAACCGTCGGCGCCGTCTCGACCGGGTAGGACACCAGCACCGAGCTCACCAGGAAGAGCGTGAAAACCACTGGGGCGGGCCATCTGCGGTTGAGCAGACCGGCTACGCCCGCAACGGCGACGGCGACGTAGCAGATCAATTCGAATACGAGGGTCCACAGCACGCCGTCCCACACACCGGGGAACGGGACGTGCTTCGGCGTTCCATCGATGCCGGCGTGGTACACGTTGAACACGGCGTTGTTCAGCACGTAGGTGATCGGCGCAGGAGACAGCAGCAACTTGACCGCCGACCCCCCTTGGATCGCCACTGCGATCGGGGCGATTACGAAGGCCACCACGGCCAGGCAGACCCACAGCCCCGGGAAGATGCGCAGAACGCGCGCGACGAAGTACTCGCGGAGCCGGGGGTTGCGGACCCAGCTGCCCGTGATGAGGAATCCCGAGATGACGAAGAACCCGTCGACCCACCCCTGGGTCAGGAATTGCTCGACCGGGGGGTGCAACTTGCGGCCGGTGAGCGGCCAGGAGTGTTCGAGGATGACGCCCGACGCCAGCACCAAGCGCCAGACGTTGAGCGCGTTATTCCGCGTATCGAATACCTGCGCGAGCGTCCGCCCCCCCGTCCGTGCCCGCTGTGGCCGGCCGTCCGCAATGTAGTTCGCGTCAGGGAGTTTGGGGTCTGCGCTCATCAGAGGCCGCCGCTACACGGTCGAGCGGGCGAACTGAGTTCGCCCGCCGGCCATGCGGATGAAAGCACACCATTCTGAATTGCGCCCGAAAACATCCGACTCAGCCTACGCCGCCCGTTTGGGCGCCGCCCGGCATCAGCCGGCGACGGCTCCCGGCTCGTAGAACGGCGCCCCGAACTCGGTGACCGGGCGGAATCCGCGTTTGCGTGCCTTGTCCGCGGCCCTGCGGATCAGCGCGTAGATGCCCACGAATGCCGCGTGATCGGACATCACGAAGGGTGTCAGCAGCCGGTTGTGCACCAACGAGAACGCCACCCCGGAAGCGGGGTCTGCCCAACCAACCGAACCTCCCATGCCGACGTGGCCGAAGCCTGGCATCACATTGCCGATAGGCAGCGTGTGATAACCCAGGTGAAAAGCCAACGGTACGAAGATGTTTCGGTCCGGTCGCAGACTGCGCTCACCGGTCAGGCCGGCGACCAATTCACGGGAGAGGAATCGGATGCCATCCACCTCGCCGCCGTTGGCGATGGCGCCGTACATGCGTGCCAGCCCGCGCGCGGTGGCTACCCCGTTGGCGGCCGGGATCTCCGCGTCCAGCAACGGAGTGTCACCTTGGACGGCGCCGACGAGGCCCTTGAAGTACATCGACCGGTATGCCCCGGACATCTCGTTGGCGACCTTGCGGGTCACATAGCTGACGACCGGGTTGCCGATCAGGTGCTGCGGACAGATGATCTCGGCGACCCGCGTCGGGGCCTCGGTCGGCGGCCGGCCGAGGTGCAGGCCGTCGGTGTCCAGCGGCTCGGCGAGTTCCTCGCGGATCAGCGTGCCCATGCCCTTCCCGGTCACGGCACGACCCAGGCCCGACATTAGCCAGCCGAACGTCAGCGCGTGATAAGCCGATTTGCCCAACAGCCGTCCCGGAGCCGCCGCGGCCAGCTTCTCTTCCATCACAACGTGATCGAGCAGTTCTTCCTTGGTGGCGCCGCGCAGGCCCGACAGCCCGGCCTGGTGCCGCATCACCTGGCGCACGGTCATGTCGGCCTTGCCGTTGGCCGCGAACTGGGGCCAGTACTCGGCGACGGGCGCGTCGTAGTCGATCAGCCCTCGATCGACAAGGCGATGGATGACGGTGACCGCCATTCCCTTGGTCGCCGAAAACACCATGGGCGCGGTGTTTTCCGTCCACGGCCGCTGGCCGCCGCGGTCGGCCCAACCCGACCACACATCCACGACGGGCTGGCCGTCGACATAGACGGCCAGCGCCCCGCCGCCGAACCGGCGGGCCGGGAACATGCTGGCGAAACTACGAACGACGCAACCGAAGTGTGGGTCCGCCGCGCCGGACACACGATGACCTGCGTCAAGGTCATCGTGGACACGGACCGCGCGGCGATCGACTCGGGTATCCACCGTCACAACTTTGAATTTACTTGAATTACACTCCCGGGTGGAGCGAAATCAAAGATTATTGACCTAACCGTTAGCTGGACGCGGCCGCTAATATTTGCTCGGCGGCCAGCGCGGGAGTTAGCTCCCCCGCCTTGACCTTTCGCTCCACGTCTGCGCGGATCTTGCGCACCGCCGGGCTGGACAACAGCCGGTCCAGCACCGTGTCGCGCACCATCTGCCACGTCCAGTCGACCAGCTGGGCCCGGCGGCGCGCCTCGAACTCCCCCGCCTCGCTGAGGACCTGGCGATGACGTTCGACGGTGTCCCACAATTCCTTGAGGCCCGTTCCTTCGGCCGCGCTCATCGTGAGAACGGGCGGGCGCCACAGTGTTTCGCGCGGATGTATCAGCCGGATCGCGCCGGACAGCTCGCGTGCGGCCGAGCGGGCCTCGGCGAGGTGGTCGCCGTCGGCCTTGTTCACCACGACGATGTCGGCCAGCTCCAGCACACCCTTTTTGATGCCCTGCAGCTGATCACCACCGCGGGCCAGGGTTAGCAGCACGAAGGTGTCGACCATGTTGGCCACCGTCACCTCGGACTGACCGACCCCGACGGTCTCGATCAGGACCACGTCGAAGCCGGCCGCCGCCAGCAGCACCGCCGTTTCGCGGGTCGCCTTGGCCACCCCACCGAGGGTGCCCGAGGTGGGCGAGGGCCGAATGTATGCATCCGGATGCATTGCCAGGCGCGCCATCCGGGTCTTGTCGCCCAGGATCGAGCCGCCGGTGCGCGTCGACGACGGGTCGACGGCCAGCACCGCCACCCGATGGCCCAGCTCGATCAGATGCATGCCGAGGGCCTCGATGCTGGTGGACTTCCCCACCCCGGGGATCCCGGTGATGCCGACCCGGTACGCATTACCCGAGTCCGGGGTCAGCTCCAGCAGCAGTTGCTGCGCCTTCTCGCGATGGTCGGCGCGCGTGGACTCCAGCAGCGTGATGGCCCGCGGCAACGCCGCGCGGTCGCCGTTGCGGACCGCCTCGGCCAAATCCTCGACGGAGTCGTTCCGTTGCGAAGCCATTTAGTCGAGCGTGTAACCCAGCCGGTCGGCAAGCTTGTGCAGCAAGCCGATTGCGGCCTCGGCGATCACCGTCCCGGGCGGGAAGATGGCGGCGGCCCCGGCCTGATACAGCTCGTCGAAGTCGCCCGGCGGAATGACGCCGCCGACCACGATCATGATGTCGGGCCGCCCCACTTCGGCCATCGCCTCGCGCAGCGCGGGCACCAGCGTCAGGTGACCGGCGGCTAGCGAGGACACCCCGACCACGTGCACGTCGTTGTCGGCGGCCTGGCGAGCCACCTCCTCGGGCGTGGAGAACAACGACCCGACGTCGACGTCGAATCCGATGTCGGCGAACGCCGTCGCGATCACCTTCTGGCCGCGATCGTGGCCGTCCTGGCCCATCTTGGCGACCAGAATCCTGGGTCGGCGACCCTCGGCTTCCGCGAACTTCTCGACGAGTTCGGTCGCGGTTGCCATGTTTCCGGCCTTTCCAGCTTCTTCGCGGTAGACCCCGGCGATAGTACGGATCTCCGCCTGGTGACGGCCATACACCTTCTCCAGGGCGTCGGAGATCTCGCCGACGGTGGCCTTGTGGCGGGCCGCGTCGATGGCCAGCGCGAGCAGGTTGTTACCCAGCCCGTCCTCACCCGCGCGGCCGTGCGCGGCGGCCGCGCGCGACAGCTCCGCCAGCGCCGCGTCCACCGCAGCCTGGTCGCGACTTTCCCGCAGCTCCTTCAGCTTGGCCAGCTGCTCGGCGCGCACCCGGCTGTTCTCGACCTTGAGGACCTCGACCTCCTGATCCTCTTCGACCTGATACTTGTTGATCCCGATCACCGGCTGGATCCCGGAGTCGATGCGGGCCTGGGTGCGCGCGGCCGCCTCCTCGATGCGCAGCTTGGGGATGCCGTCGCTGATGGCCTGCGCCATGCCGCCGTGCTCGGCGACCTCGGCGATGTGGGCGCGGGCCTTCTGCGCGAGTTGATGGGTCAGCCATTCGACGTAGTACGAGCCGGCCCACGGGTCGATCGGCCGCGTGGTGCCCGACTCCTGCTGCAGCACCAGCTGGGTGTTGCGGGCGATGCGAGCCGAAAAGTCGGTGGGCAATGCCAGCGCCTCGTCGAGCGCGTTGGTGTGCAGCGATTGCGTGTGCCCCTGCGTCGCGGCCATCGCCTCGATGCAGGTGCGCGCGACGTTGTTGAAGGCGTCCTGCGCGGTCAGCGACCACCCCGAGGTCTGCGAATGTGTGCGCAGCGACAGCGATTTGGCGTTCTTCGGGTCGAACTGGGAGACCAGCTCGCTCCACAACAGCCGCCCCGCCCGCAGCTTGGCGACCTCCATGAAGAAGTTCATCCCGATGCCCCAGAAGAAGGACAGCCGCGGCGCGAACTTGTCGATGTCCAGCTCGGCATCCAAGCCGGCCTTGATGTAGTCGACGCCGTCGGCCAGCGTGTAGGCCAGCTCCAAATCGGCTGTGGCACCGGCTTCCTGGATGTGGTAGCCGGAGATCGAGATGGAATTGAACTTCGGCATCTTCGCGCTGGTGTAGGCGAAGATGTCGGAGATGATGCGCATCGACGGCTTGGGCGGATAGATGTAGGTGTTGCGCACCATGAACTCTTTGAGGATGTCGTTCTGAATGGTGCCTGCCAGCTTCTCCGGCGGAACACCCTGCTCCTCGGCGGCCACCACGTACAGCGCCAGGATCGGCAACACCGCGCCGTTCATCGTCATCGACACCGACACCGTCGACAGGTCGATGCCGTCGAACAGCTGGCGCATGTCGAGAATGGAATCGATTGCCACACCGGCCATTCCGACGTCACCCTGCACGCGGGGGTGATCCGAGTCGTACCCGCGGTGGGTGGCCAGGTCGAAAGCCACCGACAGACCCTTCTGGCCCGCGGCCAGGTTGCGCCGATAGAACGCGTTGGACTCCGCTGCGGTGGAGAAGCCGGCGTACTGCCGAATGGTCCACGGCTGGTTGACATACATCGTCGGGTAGGGCCCGCGCACGAACGGCGGTTCGCCGGGAAAACTGTGCAGCGGATACCCGTCGGCTTCGACGGCCGCACGGTCCGCGCCGATGTACACCGGTTTGACGTCGATGTCTTCCGGTGTCTGCCATTGCAATTGGTCGGGTGTGTACAGGTGCGCAGCGGCGGCCGCGGCCACGTATTTGTCGACGGCGGCTTGGGTCGCCGGCGCAACATTCCGCTCGCTGTGCAGCGGTACATCGGCGAAGCTGCCGACAGCAGGTGCAGTGGTCGTCATCGCGTCTACGCCCCCAGCCTCGTGAGGAGATCCGACAAAGCTTCGACCGCATTGATTTTCGCGGTCAGGAAATGGTCCGGTTGGTGCTCGGCGTCCGCCACCGCCTTGTCGGGCCCGGCCAGGTAGACCCGCGCGATTCCGGCGCCGCGGGCCGCCTGTACGACGCCCGACGCCTCATCCTGGTAGCGCTTGTCGGTGCCGCAGATGACCGCCGCCGATGGTGACCCCGCGTCGGTCACCGCCGACGCGACGCCGTCGGCGTCGACCGTTCCCGGATTGATCGCCTCGATGCCGCCGGACGCCAGCAGGTTCGAGGCGAACGTGGCCCGGATGTTGTTCTCGGCCAACGGCCCCAGCGGCAGCAACAACACCTGCGGGCGCGACCCGGTGCGGGCCAGGTAGGCGTCCGACCGGTCCCGCAGTGCCTCGAACTCCGCGGCGTAGCGCACCAGTTTCCCGGCAGCTAGCGGCGAATACGTCGAGTCGCTTTGGGGCAGCGGCACTTCGGTGAGGTTCGGGAATTCGTTGACTCCGGTGATCGCGGTCCTGCGGTGCGCGATGTCGTCGGTGCGGCGGGCGGCCACCTCGGCGATCTGGCCGGCGATGAAGTCGTGGGCTTGCGTGAATCCGCCGTGCTTCTCGATGGCCTGGAACTGTTCCCAGGCCTGCTCGGCCAGGCGGTGGGTGAGGTCCTCGACGAACCACGAGCCACCGGCCGGGTCCAGCACGCGGCCCACGTGCGACTCTTCAAGAAGCAGCAGCTGCGTGTTGCGGGCGATCCGGCGGGCGAAACTCGTTGCGATGTCCGGGAATCCACCGTCGATCGCGACGTCGAACGGGAACACCAGCAGGGAGTCGGCGCCACCGACACCGGCGCCGAAGGCGGCCAGGGTGCAGCGCAGCATGTTCACCCACGGGTCGCGCTGGGTCATCATCGGCAGCGACGTCTCGGCATGGATGACCGCCGCGCCGGCATCCGGGTCGCCGACCACCTCGGCGACCCGCGCCCACAGGTTGCGCGCCGCGCGGAACTTGGCGATCGTCATGAACTGGTCATCATCGGCGGCGAACCGGAAGCTGATCTGCCGCAACGCCTGGCCGATCGACAAACCCGATTCGGTTAGCACCCGCAGGTAACTCACCGCGCCCGCGACACTGGCCGCCAGCTCCCACGTCGCGTTGGCACCGAGGTTGTGGAACGCGGGCCCGTCGACGGTGATCGCGCGCACGCCGGCGTGCCCGGCGGCCCGCTTGGCCACGGCGACCACATCCTCGATCTTCGGCGCGGGCCGCTCGCTCAGGGCCGCGCTCAGCGGATCGCCGCCCAGGTCGATCGACACCGTGGCGCGCTGGTCGGGCTCCACACCGTCCGCCAACGCCAGCACCGCGTCGCTGGCCGCCAGGTAATCGGCGCCGGCCTCGAGGATCAGCGGCGCCATGCTCAGGTAGACGCCCTCGAGCGTGTCCCCGAGCTGGTCGGGCGCCACGCCCGACTCCCCGATCCGCAGGACCAGGGCGCTGGCCCCGTTGCCGAGCGCGTCCCGCACCGCGGAGTTGACGTCCTTGGCCGCGACGCCGGGCACCGGCGTGGCCGGAAAGGCTTCGGCGACCTTCCAGCCGGACTTGACGTCGCGCAGCGCGTCGCCGCCGCGCACAAAAGGCCATTCGCCCGGCAGCGGCGGTTCCGGCAGTTCATCGAGCGCGGTGTAGAGCGCGCGGACCGCAATCCCGTCATACGTCGGGGTTTCCAGCAGCCGCTCGGGCGCGTCCCCCAACTGCTCGGGGTCCTTCCGGGTGCTTTTAGCCAGCACTCCGGCGACCGCACTGCGCCAACGCCCGCGAACCTGTTCCAGGTCGTCGAGCTCGGGTACATCAATGGACACCGATTGCTCCCTTTTCCCAACATTGGGGCTACAGCTCTGGGGATACCACTTAGCAACTCAGGCTAATTGATGACCGCTCGTCGCTAAAAACCGCTAGGTGTGGCCAGCGAGCCCGAAACCCGGGGAAACGCCAGCCTCAGGAAACGGCTAATTCATCTGCGCCCCGTACCCTAGGAAGACGTGACGGGTTCCGCCACCAGCAAAATCACCGAGACGCTTCGTGATCTCGGCTGCGCCATCGGCGTCGCCGCGCGAGGCGTGTCCCGGTCGCGGATCGTCTGGACAGTGGTGGGCATCACAGCGCTGGTGGGGCTGGCGTCCTGGCTGCCCCTGCCCTCGCCGGCGCAGATGCGCGACTGGGCCCAGTCGGTCGGGCCGTGGTTTCCGCTGGCGTTCTTGGTCGCTCACATCGTCGTGACGGTGGTGCCCATTCCGCGCACGGCATTCACACTGGCGGCCGGGCTGCTGTTCGGCCCGCTGCAGGGGGTCGCCATCGCGGTGGTCGCCAGCACCGTGAGCGCGATGATCGCCCTGCTGTTGGTGCGCGCGGCCGGGTGGCGGTTGAACCGCCTGGCGCGTCACCGATCGATCGAGACGGTGGAAGAGCGCTTGCGACAACGGGGCTGGCTGGCCATCCTGTCGCTGCGGCTGATCCCCGCGGTGCCGTTCTCGGTACTCAACTACGCCGCGGGCGCGTCGAGCGTGCGGGTGCTGCCCTACACGGTGGCAACCGTGGTCGGGTTGCTGCCCGGCACCACCGCCGTGGTGGTGCTCGGCGATGCGCTGGCCGGTCACATCAGCGCGCTGCTGTATCTGGTGTCGGCGGTCACGAGTGCGCTGGGACTGACGGGGCTGATCATCGAGATCCGGCACTTCCGTCGGCACCACCGCCGCGCGCACCGTCACCTCGACGACGAGCACTCCCCCGAACCGGCCGCCATCAGCTGATCCCAACTTCGTTCAGACCGCCGCGCGGTGCGCCAAAGATCGGTCTAATGGAGTGGTGTACGCGATGGAGGTCGCGAGCTGGGGGACGCCGTACTCGCCAGCCCGTGCCGTCGCGCTGCCGCTGAGCGCCCTGGTGTTGGCGGTGCTCGCCGTGATGGGCTTCGTACCCGGTCCGGGCGAGCGGCGTCGCAAGCGGAAGAGGAGCCTGTTCGCCGGCTTGGTCGTGCAGCCACGCCGCGCCAAGATCCACACTTCGTTGCTCGGCCTTGCGGTGGTGTGCAGCATCGCCGCCCTGGTGACCGCCGTCTGCTTGTTCCCTAGGACCGCAACTTCGGCGCAGCAGCCGGCGCCGCCCCCGCCGCCCGTCCTGGCACCGATCGATCTGCCCGCCGCCAGCGCCGCGGGCCCGGGTGCCGGAATCTACGTCGACTACGCTGACGGTTCCGGCGGAATGGGCTGTACCGCAGGGTTTTTGGTGCACACCAGCAGCGGCAGGACGGGGATCCTCACCGCCGGGCACTGCAACCGCCCAGGGGAACGCAGCAAGGTGACGATGAACCTGGACGGCGTTTTGCCCTACACGACGCTGGGCACGTTCAGCGAGACGGTCAGCGAGGGAGTCCACGACGAACAGCACGACATCGGCCTGATCACGCTGGACGGTGACAACGTTCCCCAGTCCTCGGCGATCGCCTCGTCGGTGCCGGTCAGCGGTGTCGCCACCAACCTCCGGATCGGTCAGCAGCTGTGCAAATTCGGCATGAGCTCCGGCGCGGACGCCTGCGGACAGATCGTGCGGATCACCGGCAGCAAGGTCGTGTTCCTGGCGAGCGGCCAGTGCGGCGATTCGGGCGGTCCGGTGTATCTGTACGAAAAGGACGGCACCGTCAGCGCCGTCGGCATCCTCATCCGCGGCGGCGACCCCCACATCCCCAGAGCCGGGTGCGCGGCGCGGGCGAGATTCTCCGTCGCCGAGTTGGTGCGGCCCTGGCTGGACAAGTGGCACCTGACGGTCGTGACCGCGCCGGCTTCCCCGGGCTGACGCGCTCTCGGCGAGCGCCGCGGTATTCGGTGCGTCTTCAGGTTGACTTCAGGCTGACTTCCTACCGTCGCGGCATCGCCCCCGACGCCGGCGACGCGGGGGCGCGGCGACCGCCAAATGCGGTGCGACTCGGTAGATTTCGCACCGACCGGGTGAAGAAACCGTCGACAGGATGGATGGGCCCAGTGAAGATAAAGCCCCCAGCAAGCACCCTGACCAAGAGATTCCCGATATCGCGTGCTGACCAGCCTTGCCTCGCGACGTCGTCAAAAAGGGCTTGAGACAAGCCCTTCCACTGCCGCGCCGCTACTGACCCATGTGAAGACTGCGATTCGCACCCACGTCGCGGCGATGTGACCTCCCGCCATGTGCGGTACTCCGACGGAGTCATTTCCCGGCCCCACGCGGTGGTGATCGGCACGTTTCGGTTCAGATAGTCGGCTTCTGCGGCCTTCCATGCCTTGACGTACAGGTAAAACGGGATCCCCGGATGGATATGGTGGACCAGGTGATAGTTCTGATACATCAACAACGGACACAGAACACGCTCCCAGCCAACCCGAACTCGCGTGGCCCGGAATCGGTTGGTCTTTGCCGTGCCAAGGTCGTGATGAGGCAGCCAATCAAACCACCACGCTAGGACGCCCACGCCGATCCGCTGGGGGATGAAATAGATGAGCACCAGCTCGCGCCCATAGCCGAGAATCAGGATGGCGGTTACGAAGGCAAGGGCCACGGTGAGGTGTACGGCAAATCCCAGGGCTTCCTTGCGCGGGCGCCGGCGCAGGCGCGCTAGGTAAAAGCGGCAATACCAGGCATCGATTGTCAACCAGCGCAACGGAAGCTGCCAACGCGGGCCGGCGATACTCCACGCGTCCGGATCGTCGTGGATAGTTTCGTTGGTGTTGCGGTGGTGCGCGAGATGGATATACGCGAGCAGTGGAAATGTTGCGAACAACGAGACAAACGGCATCGACAGGCGGCCGAAGACCTGGTTGATCCAGTTTGGCCGGCCGACGGTGTAGTGAATCGATTCGTGCGCCACGATGAAAATAGAGACCGTCACGAGACTCTGAACGACGATGGTGAACACCAACCACCAATGACTCACTCCGCAGAGAACCGCTACCGTCGCCCCCGACCACGCAACGAACGATCCAAGCCAGACCAGCACCGTCGGCACCGCGATGGTCGGCCGCGCAAACCCGGGAGCTGGGAAGCCTCTTGGGATTGCGGCCACCTTGCAGGCGCCCTGTGGCCTTTGCTCGGTGGCGGCGGGAATTTCGATACTTGTCACGACGGCCCCCAGCTAGGAACACGACGCCGACGCACTCCATAGAAAACCATCTGGCACCCCCCCAAGTTTGCCTTTGCTGATGATACGAATTTTGCGTAAATCTGTTTGCCGGTTTCGCTCATGTGGGTGAACGTATTAATGCGGTTGTGCGCAAGTACATGCGCGCGAATCCACGCGTTTACGCGTTGGTCGCGCTTTCAACCTGCTTGCAGTGCGGCCTGGTCGGGTCCCCCTTTAGTTCCCGGCGGTTGCCATGTCGCAAGATGTTCGCCTGGATTAAACCAGGATGTTCACCGGGATATACTCCGATGAGTTGCTGCCGGAAAGCAGCGTTCACATTGCGTGCCACATCGGTGCATCACCGATGCGTCGCCAGAGCCTAGCTTCTTAAGCTCTTCCTGGTGCCGAAGATGGTTGGTCGGGATGGACTCGGCGTTCCCGTCAGTCGAGAGGTCCGGGCATCGGAGGGTCGGGCATCTTGCGCCGCCTCCTATACCGGTACTTCGGGGCTCCACACATGCTCGCAGATTTTACCGCTTTTCAACACCGTCACAAGGCGTCCGGTCAGATCGGCTGTCACCGATCTGACGGTGGAAAGCCGAACGTCATTCATGAGATTCGTCAGGGCGCTCAGCTTATAGTGCGGTTCCAGCTGCGGACTTGTCGTATCAGGATGTATCGCTATTGGTATCGTTTCGTTATACCTCATACCCTGCACGAACGCTCGCTTGGAGTCAGTGCTCAGCATGAACGGCTCGTCCCCCTTGTCAAGGTTTCGGAGCATGAGTAGCGGAATATCGCTTACCCAGAGAGGTTCGAGAGGTTTGTCGCGATCCGTATGGGTGCCGATTGGATTTTTCGGATGCGTCCATGCGATCGTCAGACCAGCGGCTATGAGCTCAAGCCTCAATCTCTGCCGCCAAACTTCGCCTTGTTTGGCGACCGCTTCTACGAAGTTTTCCTCATTCAGGTATGCGACCCCGACAACCAAAAGACGGTCAGCATTCCGAGCGTGAAATTCACGCATCTCCGCTATAGCCCGGAAAAACTCGTCTTTTTGCAGGAGCAGATCGCTTGTATCGTAGAAGAACTGGCGCTGTTCCAGCATCGACCTGGTAAATGGACAATGAGCTTTTCGGCCGTCGCCTTGGACAAGGAAATCAAGGTACTTTTGTACTACCCCCACGCAGTCATCCGTATGATGGCTCAGTTCAGTGAAAATGTAGTCCGATCGTCGTTTCATCGACACACCTCCCCCAACGGCAAACTCGACACCCGCGCCCTACCGGCACCGCGCTTACGTTGATCGCCCGAGATCATGCGCATAGCTGGCAGTGTGTAAACCCACCCAAATCGAAACGAGTTTAACCGTGCGCCGCGCCGTGCGCTGGCAAAAGAGCGATATGCGTCCGAGGTGTTGCTTCCCAGCCTGGTTTGGCGGCGTATTGCATCCTCGATGCGTGCTGACGGTTCGGCGTTGGCCGCGGTGCCCGAAGACTCCCAGGATGGCGGTGGCCAGAAACATCGGCGTCGGCAGGCGACCCGACCCAAATTTCACGCCGGCGAGGCGTCGCGAAAACGGAATTGGGGGCGCAGGTCAACTAGTATCTTGGAGATTCGTTAGGGGCATCAGACCATTCGACGACGAGAACGGCACCTTTCGTCTTGGTGAACGATGAAGAGCAACACAGCCTTTGGCCGACCTTCACCGATGTTGCAGCCGGGTGGCGTGTGGCCGATGTGGAAGCCGACCCCACCGCGTGCCTGGATTACATCCAACAAAATTGGCCGGACTTTCGGCCGAAGAGCCTGCGTAAGAGCTGGCGACGAGGCAAGGTTTTGATCTAGTAACCACTCGGGGCATGGGGGGTGTGGGTGGAGTCGATGGGACGTGATGACCTGGTGCTGCCGGTGACACGCGGACAACTAGACATCTGGCTCTCGCAGGAATCGGGCTATGCCGGTACGCAGTGGCAGCTCGGCCTGTTGATAAAGATCGAGGGCGCCATACACCGTGATGTCCTCGAGCGGGCGATCCGCCAAGCGGTGACGGAGGCCGAACCGGCCAGGGCGTCATTCTTCGAGATCGATGGCCAGGTGGTCCAAAGGCCGATCGACTGCGCGCATCTCGAGGTCGAGTTTCATGACCTGACCGGCTCACCCGATCCCGTGGAGGAAGTCGAACGGAGGGCTTCCTCCGTCCAGCGCACGCCGATGGCGTTGAACGGCCAGTTATTCAACTTCACCCTGTTCCAAACGCAGGCCGAGGAATTCTGTTTGTTCGCCTGCTGCCACCACATCGCCATAGACGGCTTGGGCATGGCGCTGGTGAGCCGTCGGGTGGCAGCCATCTATTCGGCGCTGGTCGCTGAATCTCCGGTTACCGACGCCTATTTCGGCTCCGTGCAGGATCTGGTTGATCTCGAGTCGGGATACGAAGCATCCACCGATTATCTGGAAGATGAAGCGTACTGGAACAAGAACCTTCCGCCGGAAGGCGGACACGATTACGTGCCGCCCCAAATCGACTTCGACCGGGACCCGTGTGCCCCGTCGGCGTCAGTTCAGTTGGATCCGTCCGCCATCGGCAGCATGCAAGGGCTGTCCAAAAAGCTGCGCATCCGCCGCTATTCGGTCACCACAGCGGCATGCGCGCTGTTGGTGCATGCATGGTCGGGAGGCGGTTCGGAGGTGGCGCTCGATTTCCCGGTCAGCCGGCGAGTGCGTCCCGAGTCGAAGACGCTCCCGGGGATGCTCGCCGGGGTTGTGCCGCTGGTCCTGCAGACGCGACCGCAGACAACGGTCGCCGCTTTTTGTCAGCACGTCGACATACAGATCCGGGAAATGTTGAAGCATCAGCGGTTCCCGGTGCACCAGCTCGACGGTGAAGGCGGCGTTCGCGGCCTGAGACAGGCAGCGAACCGAGTCGGTGTCAATTTCATCCCGGCCCGATTGACCCTGGAGCTTGGTGGCGTTCCGGCCACCGCGACATACACCGCCAACGGCGCCGTCGGGCACTTCGCGCTCTTCCTCCTTGGGGTCGGTGACCGGCTGTTTCTCAGCACAGCGGGCGCCGGACAGCCGTTTGCGGGCTTTGACGTCGCTTACCTGGCGGCACGTCTGGAGCAGGTGCTGACGGAAATGGCTGCCGATCCGGACCGGCCGATCTCGTCGATCGAAATCCTCGATGAGGATGAGAACGCCCGGCTGGATGGGTGGTCGCATCGCGTGGCGTTAACCCAGCCGGTAACCGCGCCCGCGTCGATTCCGGTGGTGTTCGGAGAGCACGCGAAGCGCGCCCCCGACGCGGTAGCGGTGACCTTCGACGGCCGCTCCCTGACGTATCGGGGACTCGACGAGGCCGCGAACCGGTTGGCGCATCTTCTGGCCGGTCGTGGGGTTGGCCCGGGGCAGTGTGTTGCGCTGCTGTTCCCCCGGTGTGCGGACGCGATCGTGGCGATGCTGGCGGTGCTCAAGACCGGGGCAGCGTATGTGCCGATCGACCCGGCGCACGCGTCGTCGCGGACCAAGTTCATGCTTGCCGATGCCGCACCGGCGGCGGTGATCACCACGACCGAGCTGCGCTCGCGGCTGGACGGCTCCGAGCTGCTGGTCATCCATGCCCACGATCCCGCCATCGAGGCCCAACCCGGCACCCCGCTTCCCATGCCGGACCCCGAAAACGTCGCTTACATCATCTACACCTCGGGCACCACCGGGACACCAAAAGGGGTGGCCATCGCGCACCACAACGTCACCTGGCTGATCGAGGCACTCGACGAGCGCCTGCCGCCCGGGGGTGTATGGGCGCAATGCCACTCCTCCGCCTTCGACTTATCGGTGTGGGACATCTGGGGTGCGCTGCTGCGGGGCAGGCGACTGTTGGTGGTCCCCGAGTCGGTGGTGGGCTCCCCGGACGATTTCCACGCGTTGCTTCTCGCGGAACAGGTCAGCGTCCTGACTCAGACGCCGTCGGCCGTGGCGATGCTGCCACCGGAGGGGTTGGAGTCGACGGCGCTGGTGGTGGGCGGGGAGGTCTGCCCGCCCAACTTGGTAGATCGGTGGGCGGCACCGGGGCGGGTGATGATCAATGCCTACGGCCCGACCGAGGCGACGGTGTGTGCGTCGATGAGCACGCCGCTGACGCCGGGGCGGGGCCTGGTGCCGATCGGGTCGCCGATACCCGGGGCGGCGATGTTCGTGCTGGACAAGTGGCTGCAGCCGGTGCCGGCCGGGGTGGTCGGTGAGTTGTATCTGGCCGGGCGGGGTGTGGGCTACGGGTATGTGCGTCGGGCGGGTTTGACCGCGTCGCGGTTCGTGGCGTGCCCGTTCGGGGCCCCCGCGACGCGCATGTATCGCACCGGCGACCTGGTGTCCTGGGGTGCGGATGGGCAGCTGCGACACCTGGGCCGTGCCGATGAGCAGGTCAAGATCCGCGGCTACCGCATCGAACTCGGGGAGATCCAGTCGGCTCTCGCCGCGCTGGACGGCGTGGACCACGCGGCGGTCATCGTCCGCGAGGACCGCCCCGGCGACAAGCGGCTGGTGGGTTACATCACCGGCACCGCCGACCCGACCGAGATCCGCACCGCACTGGCCGATCGGCTGCCGGCCTACATGGTCCCCGCCGCGGTGGTGACGCTGTCGGCAATCCCGTTGACCGCCAGCGGAAAACTCGACAAGCGCGCCTTGCCCGCACCGGAATACACCGCCGGTGAGTACCGGGCCCCGGCCGACGCGGTCGAAGAAATCCTGGCCGACATCTACGCCCAAGTCCTCGGGATGGACCGAGTCGGGGTCGACGACTCGTTCCTCGACCTCGGCGGCGACAGCATCCTGTCGATGCAAGTCGTGGCCCGCGCCCGGGCGGCCGGCGTGATGCTCCGTCCGCGTGACGTTTTCGTCGAACAGACGGTGGCACGACTCGCGCGGGTCGCGACGGTCGCCGATGGCGAGTCCGGCGTCGTCGACGAGGGCATCGGCCCGGTGGTGGCCACCCCGATCATGCGTTGGTTGCACAGCCTCGAGGGCCCGATCGACGAGTTCAACCAGACCATAGTGGTGGCCGCCCCGGCGGGGGTGACTGAGGCCGACGTCGCGGTCGTCCTGCAGGCGTTGCTCGATCGGCATGCCGCGTTGCGGCTGCGCATCGACGATGACGGCGCCGACGGCTGGTCGCTGGCGGCACCCGAAGCTGGGGTGGTGGACGCAGGCGGATGCCTGCACAGCGTCGGTGTGTTGTCGAATGAGGCGCTGGTGCAGGCGCGTTCGCATTTGAACCCGGCGGCGGGACTGATGCTCAGCGCGGTGTGGGCGACCTCCACCGGCCAGCTGGCATTGATCATTCATCACCTGGCCGTGGACGGGGTGTCGTGGCGAATCCTGGTAGAGGACCTCAACATCGCCTGGGCACAGCACCACGCCGGCCAGCCCGTGACATTGCCCGCCGGCGGGACGTCGTTTGCGCGGTGGTCGGCGCTGCTTGCCGGGCATGCGCGCCGCGCCGAAGTAGTGGCACAGGCCGAGAAGTGGCGGCAGGTGGCGGCAATACCGGCCGCGCTGCCGACGGCGCAACCGGGGGTGGATACTTTTCAGACCGCCGGGCAGAGGTCGGCGTCGCTGGATGTCGAGACAACCCGCCTGCTGCTGGGTGAGGTGCCGGCCGCGTTCCACGCCGGGGTCGGCGACATATTTCTTATCGCCTTCGGGCTGGCGTTCGCGGAGTTTCTCGGTGTGCACGCGAGTGTGCCGATCGGTATCGCCGTCGAGGGCCATGGGCGCCACGAGGAGCTGGCTCCCTATGTGGACTTGTCACGCACGGTGGGCTGGTTCACCACCAAATATCCGGTCGCGTTGACCGTCGGTGGCCTGTCGTGGGCGCAGGTGGTCGCCGGTGAGGCCGCACTGGGCGCTCTGATCAAGGACGCCAAGGAGCAGCTGCGCGCCCTGCCCGATCCGCTGACCTACGGGCTGCTGCGCTACCTCAACCCCGAGGTCGATCTCGGTGGGTCTGACCCGACGATCGGGTTCAACTACCTGGGCCGCCTCGGTGCGGGTGCCGACCTGCCTGGCGAGTTGTGGCGGATCAACGAGGACAGTCTGTCGTTTGCCGGCGTGGCTGCGGCGGTGCCCCTGCGGTTGGCGCACACGGTGGAGCTCAATGCCGGCAGCATCGACACCGAGGCCGGGCCGCAGCTGCAAGCGAACTGGACGTGGGCGCCCTCGGCGCTGAATGACGAACAGGTCAGCCGGCTGAGCAGATTGTGGTTTGAGGCTCTGGCCGGCATCTGCGCGCACGTGAAAGCCGGTGGGGGCGGGCTCACTCCGTCCGATATCGCTCCCGCCCGCCTCAGCCAGCAGCAGATCGACGACCTTTGCCGGCGGCACCAGGTCGCCGATGTGCTGCCGTTGACCCCGGTGCAGCAGGGTCTGCTGTTCCACACCGACTTCGCGCCGGGTCTGGACGATCTGTACGTCGTGCAGCTCGGTATCACCTTCAACGGTGCCCTCGACGCGCACCGCCTGCGCGAGGCCGTGCAGGCGGTCGTCAACCGGCACCCCAACCTGGTGGCCCGGTTCTGCCAAGACTTCGGTGAGCCGGTGCAGGTCATCCCGGCCAACCCGGTGCTCGAGTGGCAGGACGTTGACCTGACCCCTGCGGGCGGCGACGCAGATCAACAGGTCCAGCGACTGTGTGCCGCGGAACGCGCCGCGGTGTGCGACCTGGTTGACAACCCGACGTTCCGGGCGGCGTTGATCCGCACCGCTGCAGACCGGTACCGCTTGGTGCTCACCATTCACCACATCGTGGCGGATGGCTGGTCGCTGCCAATCCTGATGCAGGAGATGTTCGGCAGTTACTCTGGCGAGCGGCTGCCCGCGGCTCCGTCGTACCGCAGCTTTGTCACCTGGCTGGATGAGCAGGATCGCGATGCGGCGCAAGGGGTTTGGCGCGACGTAATGGCGGGCTTCGAGTCCCCGACATTGGTAGGCACGCCTGGCCGGATAGGGCGGCGAGACGTCGCATCCTTCCGGGTGTCCGACGCCACCACAGCGGCCCTGACCGAGCTGGCCCGCTCATGCCACACCACCGTGAGCACCGTCCTGCAGGGCGCATGGGCGCAGCTGCTGATGTGGCTGACCGGTCAGCATGATGTGGCATTCGGCACCGCCGTCTCGGGTAGGCCGAGCGAGCTGGTCGGCTCGGAATCCATTGTGGGCTTGATGATCAACACAGTGCCGGTGCGGGCCACCACCACCTCGGGGACCACAGTCGCCGATCTGCTGGAGCAGCTGCAGCGCATCCACAACGACACGCTCGAATACGAGCATCTGGCTCTGCCCGAGATCCACCGCGCCACCGGTCACGATCAACTGTTCGACACGCTCTTCCTATACGAGAACTATCCGGTCGACCCCGGCGCCCTGCTGGGCGGACATGATCTGGCAGTCACCGAGTTTGACGTTCGCGAATTCAACCACTACCCGCTTTCGGTGGTCGCGACGCCGGGCCACGAACTGAGCCTTCGCGTCGAATTCGACACGGACGCATTCAACCGTGCGGCCATCGACACGATGATCGCCCGGTTAGAGCAGGTGCTGGTGGCAATGATCGCCGATCCCACCCGGCGGTTGTCGTCTCTCGATCTGCTCGACGATGCCGAGCATGAGCGGCTCGATGCGTGGGGTAACCGGGCGGTGTTGGCAAAGCGGCCAAGCGGGCAAGCATCGATTCCCGAGTTGTTCGCCGCACAGGTGGCTCGCGCCGCAGACGCGGTCGCAATCACCTGCGGCGAGCGCGCGTGGACCTACCGCGAAGTTGAGGAATCAGCAAACCGGTTGGCGCACATGCTTACTGGGCAGGGCGCGGGTCCGGGTCAGCGGGTGGCGGTGGTGATCCCGCGGTCGGCCGAAGCGGTGATGGCGATCTTGGCGGTGCTCAAGACCGGGGCGGCGTACGTGCCGATCGATCCGTCGGTTCCCGCGGCGCGGATGGAGTTCGTGTTGGGCGATTGCGCGCCTATCGCGGTGGTCACCACCGCGGACGTGCGGTCACGGCTGGAGCGGTCCGGCTTGCCGCTGATCGACATCGACGACCCAGCGGTGACGACCCAGTCCGAGACCGCGTTGCCGGCGGTGGGGGCCGAGAACATCGCCTACATCATTTACACTTCGGGCACCACTGGAACGCCCAAAGGCGTTGCAGTGCCTCATCACAACGTCACCCAGCTGCTGGAGACGCTGGATGGTCAGCTGGGGTTGGGCCAGGTGTGGACGCAGTGTCATTCGTTGGCGTTTGACTTCTCGGTGTGGGAGATCTTCGGCGCACTGTTGTATGGCGGGCGGTTGGTGATGGTGCCCGATTCGGTGGTGCGTTCGCCAGAAGAATTGCACGCCTTACTTGTTCGTGAACAGGTCAGTGTGCTGAGCCAGACGCCGTCGGCGTTTTATGCGCTACAGACCGCCGACGGGCTCTCCCCGGAACTGGGACAGCAGCTGAAGTTGCAGTCGGTGGTGTTCGGCGGCGAGGCGCTCGAACCGAACCGTCTGGCGACCTGGCTGAACCGCCACGCCGGACTGCCGCGCCTGATCAATATGTATGGCATCACCGAGACGACGGTGCACGCCTCGTTCCGCGAGATCGTCGACGGCGACGTCGACAGCAACGCCAGCCCCATCGGGGTGCCATTGGCCCACCTTGCCTTCTTCGTGCTCGACGGGTGGTTGCGTCAGGTGCCCGCCGGGGTGGTCGGCGAGCTGTATGTGGCCGGTGCCGGGCTGGCCGCCGGCTATGTGGGCAGGCCCGGGCTGAGCTCGACGCGGTTCGTGGCGTGCCCGTTCGGACAACCGGGTACACGCATGTATCGCACCGGGGACCTGGTGGCGTGGGGTGCCGATGGTCAGCTGCGTTATGTCGGGCGTGCTGATGAGCAGGTCAAGATCCGCGGGTATCGCATCGAGCTCGGTGAGATCCAGGCGGCCCTCAACGGGCTGGACGGTGTCGACCATGCGGCGGTGATCGCGCGCGAGGACCGTCCCGGCGACAAGCGGCTGGTGGGCTACATCACCGGGTCCGCCGACCCCGCTGAGATCCGTACCCAATTGGGTGAACAGTTGCCGACCTACATGGTGCCGGCCGCCGTCGTCGTCCTCGAGGGGCTGCCATTGACGGTCAACGGCAAACTCGACGTCCGTGCCCTGCCGGCACCCGAATACTCCGATGTCGACCACTACCGCGCTCCATGCAGCGCGGTCGAGGAAATCCTGGCCGGCATCTATGCCCAGGTATTAGGTGTGCAGCGGGTTGGTGTCGATGACTCATTCTTCGATCTGGGCGGCGACAGCATCCTGTCGATGCAAGTCGTGTCCCGTGCCCGCGCTGCCGGCGTAATGTGCCGTCCGCGTGACGTTTTCGTCGAACAGACGGTGGCGCGGCTCGCGCAGGTCGCCACGGTCCTCGCCGACGGCGAGGGCGGCGTGGTCGACGAAGGCACCGGGTCTGTGGTGGCCACCCCGATCATGCGCTGGCTGCACAGCGTCGAGGGTTCGGTCGAGCAGTTCAACCAGACGATGGTGTTGCAAGCTCCCGCGGGTGTCGCGCGGGCCGACGCGGTGGTGGTCCTGCAGTCGTTGCTGGACCGGCACGCCACGTTGCGGCTGCGCGTCGACGACGACGGCGCCGGCGGCTGGTTGTTGTGGGCGTCCGAAGCCGGGACGGTAGCTGCCGCCGGCTGCGTGGACACCGTCGACGTGTTGTCGGCTGAAGCGTTGGTGGCGGCCCGGTCACGGCTCAACCCGGGCACCGGGGCAATGCTGCGCGCGGTGTGGGCCGAGTCGACGAACCAGTTGGCGTTGATCATTCACCACCTGTCCGTCGATGGCGTGTCGTGGCGAATCCTGTTGGAAGACCTCAATATTGCGTGGGCCCAGCATCACAGTGGCCAGCCGGTGGCGCTGCCGGCGCCCGGGACGTCGTTTGCCCGGTGGTCGTCGCTGTTGGCCGAGTACGCGCGGAGCGCAGACGTGATGGCCCAGGCCGAGGCATGGCGTCAGGTGGCGGCAATCCCGGCCGCGTTACCGCCGGTACAGCCGGAGGACACCTACGTCAGCGCCGGCCAATTGTCGGTGTCACTGGATGTCGAGAGGACCCGCCAGCTGCTTGGTGAGGTCCCGGCGGCGTTTCATGCCGGGGTTCAAGACATCTTGCTGATCGCGTTCGGCCTGGCGTGGACGCAATTCTTGAACACCAGCACCCCGATCGGCATCGATGTGGAGGGCCACGGTCGCCAGGAGGAGCTGGCCCCGCACGTCGACTTGTCCCGCACGGTGGGCTGGTTCACCACCAAGTACCCGGTGGCCCTGAAATTCGGGCGGCCGGCCGGCGGCCTGTCCTGGGAACAGGTGATGGCGGGTGAGGATGCACTGGGCGCTCTGATCAAGGACGCCAAGGAGCAGCTGCGCGCCCTGCCCGACGGTCTGACCTACGGGCTGGTGCGCTACCTCGCCCCTGAGTTCGATCTGGGTGGGTCCGACCCCGCGATCAGCTTCAACTACCTGGGTCGTCTGGGTGCTGCGGCTGAGCTCTCCAGCGAGTTGTGGCGGCTCAGCGAGAACAGTTTCTCGCTGAGCGGCGCCGCGGGCGCAGTGAACATGCCGTTGGCGCATACCGTCGAGCTCAATGCCGGCACCATGGACACCGCGGCAGGCCCACAGCTGCAGGCCAATTGGACCTGGGCGAGCTCGGCGCTGCATGACGACCAGGTCAGCCGGCTCAGCGAGCTCTGGTTCGACGCGCTCGCCGGCATCTGCGCGCACGTGCGCGGCGGCGGGGGCGGCTTGACCCCGTCCGACATCGCGCCGGCCCGTCTCACCCAGCGCGACATCGACAAGCTGGCGCGGCGGTACCGGATCGGCGATGTGTTGCCGCTAACCCCGCTGCAGCAGGGCCTGCTGTACTACACCGGCAGCGGACAGGGCAGTGCCGACCTGTATGCGGTGCAGCTCGACATCACCGTGAGCGGCGCCCTTGACCCGCAGCGCTTGCGCGAGGCGGTGCACGCCGTCGTCGCCCGCCACCCGAACCTGGTGGCCCGTTTCTGCGAAGACTTCGGTGAACCGGTGCAGGTCATGTCCGCCGATCCGGCGCTGGCCTGGCAGTACGTCGAGCTGAGCTCGGCAGATGCTGACGTCGAGGAGCAGGTACAGCAGCTGTGTACCGCCGAGCGCGTCGCGGTCTGCGACCTTGCCGGCCAGCCGCCCTTCCGAGCTGCCTTGATCCGCACCGCAGACGATCTGTACAGGTTCGTCCTCACCAACCACCACATCGTGCTCGACGGCTGGTCGAAGCCGATCCTGCTGCAGGAAATCTTCGCCAGCTATTACGGCGTGCGGTTGCCCGCCGCCCCGTCGTATCGCAGCTTTGTCACCTGGCTGTCCGAACAAGATCGAGGCGCGGCTCGGAAAGCATGGCGTGAAATACTCGCCGGGTTCGACACTCCCAGCCTGGTGGGACCCCCTGGGCGCCCAGCGCTCGGTCTGCGCGCTACGGAGTCGTTCCAGGTGTCCGCGGATACCACTGAGGCGTTGGGCGAGCTGGCCCGCTCGTACCGCACCACGGTCAGCACCGTCTTACAGGCCGCGTGGGCGCTGCTGCTGACGTGGCTGACCGGCCAGCACGACGTGGTGTTCGGCACAGCGGTGTCGGGGCGGCCACCCGACCTGGCGGGCGCGGAATCGATGGTCGGTCTGTTGATCAACACGGTCCCGGTACGGGCGACCATCGGCGCGGAGACGACCACCGCCAGCCTGCTAGACCAGCTGCAAACCAGCTACGCCAAAACCCTTGACCACCAGCACCTGGCCCTGAGCGAGATCCACCGCGTAACGGGGCACGACCAGTTGTTCGACACATTGTTCGTATACGAGAACTACCCGATGGATACCGCCGCGCTCTCGACCGTCGGCGAGTTGAACATAAAAGACTTCACCAGTCGCGAATACAATCACTACCCGCTTTCGGTGCAGGCCGTGCCAGGCTACGAACTGGGTCTACGCGTCGAATTCGACACCGAAGTGTTCACCGCAGCCAGAATCGAAAAGCTGGTCGAACGCTTCCGGCGCGTGCTGGAAGCCATGACCGCAGATGTCGAGGAGCTGTCCTGAGCGTCCGTGCGGGACGGCCGATTGTGCGGCGACGGGCTGGCTGATTCATCGCCACGACACGATCGAGACCAAGCTGGCTGCCAAACACCTTGAGCCAGAAGTGAATTCATCACGGACGGACTAGTCAGCTACCCGATCGCCCGGCGTTGACCGGCAGCGTGAGCCGGAATTATGCGCCGCCGCCCGGGCCGCCGGGACCTCCGCGCGGCCTCTGGCCGCCCCCGGGCGAGGGATACCCGACACCGCCCGCACCGACGCCGGCTTCCCCCACTCCGCATCCCTGACAACTGAGCCTGTCGGCCCAGTAGCGTCTCGGTTATCCCGACGACCGTGGAGAGCCGCATGACATCAGACAACAGTGGAGCCCGCCGGTTTCCCACCGGCGTCGCGAGCCTGGCCGGACGGCTGCTGCGGTCGCGCCGCCTCATGCGCGCGCCGATATGGATCTACAAAGCCCGGGCGGGCGCGCTGTTCGGTTCGCGCATCCTGTTGCTCGAGCACGTCGGCCGCAAGTCGGGACTGCCGCGTTACGCGGCGCTGGAGGTCGTCGACCACTCCCCGCCCGACACCTACGTCGTCGCCTCGGGCTTCGGTCGAAAAGCTCAGTGGTTCCGCAACATTGAAGCCAACCCGCGGGTGCGAGTCTACGTCGGCAGCCACGCGCCCAAAACCGCCGTCGCGCGGGTGCTGACCACACCGGAGGCCGATCGCACCCTGGCCGCCTACCGAACACGTCACCCCAAGGCGTGGGAACGGATGCGCCCGGTGCTGGAGCAGACGCTCGGTGTGCCGATCACCGACACCGATACCCCGCTGCCGCTGGTCGAGTTGCGCCTCAACTAGTCCTGATCCGGCCCCTTGATCGTCATCGCGGCGAACAGCGCCAAAAACACCGCGGCCGGAAGGCCGTTGACGACCTTGTCGCGCACCCGAACGTGCGCGCCGACCGCCAGCACGAAGTACAACGTCAGCATCGCCGTCGTCAACCGCGCCAGCGCCGGAAAGCGATGGACCGACAGCAAACCGACCGCGGCGGCCGCCTTCGCCGCCGGCAGCACGGGCCGGATGTTCTCCGGGACGCCCAGGTCATCAAGGACCTTCTTGATCGGGGCCACCTGGACACCGCACGCCACCGCGTCGACGGCTTGGAAGGCGCCAAGCGCCGCATAGGTCTTGGGCGAAGTCAACACACTCATACCGCAATCCTAGGAAGTCAGCTCCCCGCCGGGCCATCCACCGGCTGGCGCGCTATGGCCTCCGCCTTGGCCACCGCCTGAACGATCGCCGGGTCGGTTTCGGTGGAGAACCAGTCGGCGACCTCGGCGTCGTCGTCGGCGCTGTGCTTAGGGGCGTCGTCGGCGGGCGAGGGCTGGAACCGGAACACCCCGTCCTCGCCCGGGGTTCCCAGCAGTCTGGTGAATCCCTGCAATGCCGCGTTGAAGTCGCTGGGCACTACCCACACCTTGTTGGCGTCGCCGCGCGCCATCTCCGGCAGCGTCTGCAAATACTGATAGGCCAACATCTCCGGGGTGGGCCGGCCGGCCTTGATCGCGGCGAATGTCTTCTCGATGGCCTTGGCCTGGCCCTGCGCCCGCAGGTAGGCCGCGGCGCGCTCGCCCTGGGCGCGCAGCACCCGCGACTGCCGGTCCGCCTCGGCGGTTAGGATTGTGGCCTGCTTGGCGCCCTCGGCGGCCAGGATCTGCGCAGTCTTCTGTCCCTCGGCCTGCATGATTGCCGCTTGCCGGTTACCTTCGGCGGTCAGGATCATCGCCCGCTTCTCGCGGTCGGCCTTCATCTGCTTCTCCATGGACGCCTGGATCGAGGGCGGCGGGTCGATGCTGCGCAACTCGACCCGGGCGACCCGCAGCCCCCACCGGCCGGTCGCCTCGTCAAGCACGCCGCGCAGCTGCCCGTTGATCTGGTCGCGCGACGTCAGCGTCTGCTCGAGCGTCATGCCGCCGACGACGTTGCGCAGCGTAGTGGTGGTGAGCTGCTCGACGCCGACGATGTAGTTGCTGATCTCGTAGACGGCCGCCTGGGGAACGGTGACCTGGAAGTAGACCACGGTGTCGATGTTGAGGGTCAAGTTGTCCTCGGTGATGACCGGCTGCGGCGGGAAGGACACCACCCGCTCCCGCAGATCCACCCGGGCGCGAACCCGATCGATGAATGGGATCAACAACGTCAGTTGCCCGCTGACCGTGCGGCTGTATCGTCCCAGTCGTTCGATCACCGCGGCCTCTGCCTGAGGGATCAGCGCCACCGACTTGGCCACCACGACGATGGCAAAGATCACCAAGACGGCCAGCAGCACCAAACCAGCAACCGCACCTTGCATCGGACTTCCTTTCGTTCGCAGCGTTTCTCGCCGCTACAGACCGCTCTTGAAGACCACCGCGGTGGCACCGTCGATCTGCATGACGGTGACCGGCTCGCCGGGTTCGTAGACCTCGCCGTCGTTAAGCGGGCGCGCGGACCACACCTGGCCGTCGAGTTTGACCTGGCCCGCGTCGCGCCCGACGCGTTCGAGCACGAGCGCGGTCTTGCCCTGCAGCGCCTCGATTCCCAAGCGCGGCGCCCCGGTGGGCGTCAGCCGGCGCTTCAGCGGCGGGCGAACCAGCGCCAGCAACAGCACGGAGACGACCAGGAACACCGCCCCGTTAGCCCACACCGGGAAGTCGGTCAGCCAACTGGTGGCCGCCGCGGCCAGCGCGCCCCCACCGAGCATCACCAAAAACAAATGGCCGGTGAGCGCCTCCGCACCGGCCAACACCAGCGCGAATATTAGCCAAAGCACCGCGGCGTGCATGCGGCAAGAATACGCGTGATCCGCCTTCGCCGGGCAAAACAACTACACTGCGTGATCGTGTGGTGTCCCAGTGTTTCGCTCTCCCTGTGGGCCAATGCCTGGCTCGCCGGAAAGGCCGCGCCCGACGACGTCCTGGACGCGTTATCCGTCTGGGCGCCAAAGCAATCGGTGACCGCGTATGATGCCGTCGCCGCGGGCCACACCGGGCTGCCCTGGCCCGATGTGCACGACGCCGGAACGGTCACGTTGCTGCAGACACTTCGCGCCGCGATCGGCCGGCCGACGTCGACGCCGGATGCTCTCGGCCTGATGCGCGGGACGATCAACGTCATTTTGCCGGTGCCCGGCGATGTGCGCGGGCTGGCCCCGGGAACGCAGTTCGAGCGGGACGCCCTGGCCGCCGGCGAGGCAGTCATCATCGCCAATCCCCGCAACCCCGCCGCCGCCGTCGGCCTGGTGCCCGAATTCTCCTACCAGGACGACGAGGACACGCCCGAAGACTACGAGACGCGGTTGGCGGAGCTGTGCGCGCTGACGTGGACCGTGTACTCGCTGCCCGGCGCGCCGGTGCTGGACCATTACGAGCTCGGCGACGCCGAGTACACGCTGCGGTCGGCGGTGCGCTCGGCCGCCGACGCGCTGGGCGCGATCGGGCTGGGAGCCGCGGCCTCCGACGTCGACGACCCTCGTGGGCTGGTCGAGCAACTACTGGAATCCGCACGGCAACACCGCATTCCCGACCACGCGCCGACGCGCGCGCTGCGGGTCCTGGAAAACGCGGCGCACGTCGACGCCATCATCGCGGTCAGCGCGGGGCTGAGCCGATCCGACTCCCCGGACCGTTTCACCGCACCCGTCGCCGCCGGCCTGGAACCGCTGGGAACGCAGTCGTCGTCCGAGGCGCGCATCGCCAGCGATGCGCTGCGACCGCTGACCGCCGTGGTGCGTTCGGCGCGGATGGCGGCCGTGACCGCGATCCTGCATTCCGCCTGGGGCGACTAGCCTCGAGGGCCGGTGCCGGCCGCGCAGTGCGGCGGGCGGCACTGCGCGCCGTTGGCGCTGGCCAGGCAGCCGGGCACGGGGTCCGGCCCGGCCACCCTCTCGGGCGTGCGGCCATAGCGCAGTTCGTCGATCAGGTCGGCGGCCAGTTGCGCGAAACGGGGCTGGGCGTTGGGCGTCGAGGCCCGCACCATCGCCACGCCCGCCGCCTCCGCCTGGGCCGCCAGCTCGTTGTCGAGGTCCCACACCACCTCGATGTGGTCGGCCACGAACCCGATCGGGCAGATGATGACGGCCTTGGTGCCGGCCTGCGCCAGGGCGGCCAGGTGGTCGGCGACGTCGGGCTCCAGCCACGGAACCTGGGGCGGCCCCGACCGGGACTGCCACGCCAGCTCGTACTCGGGATATCCTGCGGCCGCCGCCACAAGGCTTGCGGCATAGGCGACTTGGCGGCTGTACAGCCGCGGGCCCAGCCGGTCGTCGGCCGCCACCGGGATGGAATGCGCTGTGAACACCAGACGCGCGCCGGCCTGTTGTTCGGCGGTCAGCGCGCCCGACGCCGCACCGATGGTGTCGGCGAAGATCTGCACGAACAGCGGGTGGTCGAAATAGGGCCGCAGCTTGACCAGTTCGGGCGCATCCGGCCCGGCCGCCTCGCGCGCCCGCGCGATGTCCTCGACGTATTGCGTGCAGCTCGAATAGCCGCTCCATGCCGACGTGGTGAATACCGCGGCCCGACGAATTCCGTTGTCCCGCATCGTCGCGACGGTGTCTTCGACGTAGGGTTCCCAGTTGCGGTTACCGAAGTAGACCGGCAGGTCCAGGCCGCGGCCTTCGAGCTCGGCGCGCAGCTGCTGGATCAGCGCCAGGTTGATCCGGTTGATCGGCGACACGCCGCCGAAATGCAGGTAGTGTTCGGCGACGTCGTCGAGACGTTCCGGTGGCACGTTGCGGCCCCGGGTGACGTTCTCCAGAAACGGCCGAACCTGCTCCGGACCTTCCGGTCCACCGAAGGACAGCAGCAGGACGGCATCGAATTCCATTGCCGTTTACAGTAATTGGGTGCTTGCGCCACCGTCGGCGTAGATGATGGTCCCCGTCGTCGCCGGCAGCCAGTCCGAGAGCAATGCGCACACCGTCTTGGCGACCGGCGTCGGGTCCTTCATGTTCCAGCCGATGGGGGCACGCTGGTCCCAGCCCTCTTCGAGCAGCTGCATCTGCGCGCCGGCCTCTTCGCCCAGCGCACCGCCGACGATGGCGCTCATGGCCAACGTCCGGATAGGGCCCGCGGCAACGAGATTGGAGCGAACACCGAACTTGCCCGCCTCGCGCGCCACGAACCGGTTGACCGATTCCAGCGCGCTCTTGGCCACCGTCATCCAGTTGTAGGCCGGCATCGCCCGGCTGGGGTCGAAGTCCATCCCCACTATGGAGCCGCCGGGGTTCATGATCGGCAGCGTCGCCTTGGCCAGCGAGGCGTACGAATACGCCGAGATGTGAATGCCTTTGGAGACATCCTCGTACGGCGCGTCGAAGAACGGGTTGATGCCCATCCCCGTCTGCGGCATGAAACCGATCGAGTGCACCACACCGTCGAGCTTGTTGCCCTCGCCGATCTCGGCCGATACCCGCTCGGCGAGCGAGTTCAGGTGCTCCTCGTTTTGCACGTCGAGTTCGATCAGCGGCGCCTTCTCCGGCAGCCGGTCGGCGATGCGCTGAATCAGACGCAACCGGTCAAACCCGGTGAGCACCAACTGCGCACCCGCCTCCTGGGCCGCCTTGGCGATGTGAAACGCAATCGACGAATCGGTGATGATCCCGGAGATCAGGATCCGTTTGCCGTCGAGCAGTCCTGCCATGTCCGTCCTCAATATCCTTGTGTCGTGGTGGAACTCAGTGGCCCATGCCCATGCCGCCGTCGACCGGGATGACCGCACCGGCGATGTAACTCGCATCTTCGGAGGCCAGGAAGCTGACCACCCCGGCGACCTCCGCGGCGGTGCCGACCCGCTTCGCGGGAATGAAATCCAGCGCCCCGGCCTGAATCCGCTCGTCCAGCGCGCGCGTCATCTCGGTGTCGATGTAACCGGGGGCTACCACGTTCGCGGTCACCCCGGCCTTGGACAGCTCCCGGGAGATCGAGCGGGCCATGCCGATCAGGCCGGCCTTAGCGGCCGCATAGTTGGCCTGGTTGCCGATGCCCCAGCTGCCGGAGACCGAGCCGATGTAGATGATCCGGCCGAACCGCTTTTTCTGCATGCTGCGTGAGGCCCGCTGGGTCACTCGGAACGCGCCGGTGAGGTTCGCGTTGATGACTTCTTCGAACCGTTCCTCGGTCATCCTGATCAGGAACGCATCCTTGGAGATACCGGCGTTGGACACCAGCACCTCGACCGGACCCTGGTGCTCCTCGACCTCTTTGAAGGCGCGGTCGATGGCGTCGTTGTCGGTGACGTCACACTCGACGCCGAACAGCCCCTCGGGCGCCCCGGATCCGCGGTGCGTGATGGCCACCTTGTGGCCGTCGGCGGCCAGCCGCTGTGCGATCGCCAGCCCGATCCCCCGGTTTCCCCCGGTGACCAGGACTGAACGGGATACGAATGCCGGTGTGACGCCGTTGGCGGCGAGTGTGGTGGCTGCGTCAGTCACCCGGCCAACTTATCGCCTCGGCCGGCCAGAGCTGCAATCGGCTCAGCGCGAGCGCAGCGCCATCCCAGGCCGCGGCACTCACCGCTGCGCGCACCCGGGGTGGCTCCCTTAGGATCTGATCCTCATGGCCGCAGCCCCGACCCGTCTCCGGAGGATCGACACCCACGCCTCGGCGCTCTTCGCCGTTTGCTGCGGCAGCTTGCTCGTCCTGCTGCTGGTACGCAACCACGGGCTGTTCGGCCATCCTGTCTACGAGGCCGGAGATCCGGCGGCCAACTCGATTCTCACCTTGCAAGCCAAGCACTTCGCCCTGATGACCGGGCACTACTCCAGGGTCGGTTTCCACCATCCCGGTCCGGCTTTTTTCTATGTACAGGCCGTCGGCGAATGGTTGCTGCACGACGTGACCGGTGTCGTTCCGGCGGCCTACAACGGGCAGGCAATCGCGATCATGGCCCTCAACGCGATGCTGATCGGGCTCGGGCTGACCATCCTCCATACGTGGGTGCGCTCGGCGCCGGCGGTGCTCACCGCGGCCGGCATCAGCCTCATTTTTCTCGCCGAACACCCCCAGCTGGTGTGCTCCACCTGGATGCCGCACGCCTGCTTCGCGCCCTTCTTCCTCTACCTCGTCACGGTCGCGTCGGTGGCGGCCGGCCGACTGCGCCACCTGTGGGCCATGGTGCTCGCCGGCGGCCTGCTGGTGCACGGGCACGCGGAATTCCTGCTCCTGGTGCCCCTGCTTGCGCTGGCGGCGCTCGTGCCCCAGCGGCGCCAGTTGCTCGCACACCGCCGCGACGTGCTGGTCGCCTCGGCTTTGTTGGCGTTGTTCCTGCTCCCGATGGTGCTCAACGTGATGCTGCACTGGCCGGGCGAGATTCCGCAGTACCTGGCCTACGGCCACCGCGCCCCAAACCCGCCGGTCGCGGCGGCGCGATTTCTCGCGCAGTTCTGGGGCCCGGGTCCTGCCCTCGGCGCGGTGTTCCTGGTGGCGTTGTTCGCGGCGGATGTGGCGCTGGTCCGCAAGCTCGCACACCCGGGCATCGACGAGGCGGTGCACGACTTCTCCCGTCGCCTGCTTCGGGTCACCGCCTTGGCCACCGCGCTGTTCGCCTTCTACTGCTGGTACGGCGTCGACCATCTCTGGCAGTCCTACATCGGCGTCTTCTCCTACGCGTTGCCGCTGGTTTTACTCATCCTGGGCTCGTCGGCGCTGGTGGTGCTGGCGATGTCACGGCCGGAGCTGGTCGCCCACCGCCTGGCGGCCGGCGCCGCGGCCGTCAGCCTGGCGGTCGGGGTGGTGCTCGCCCTCACCACGGACTCCCTGCGCAGAGACCGCGACGAGCTGACGGGCGTGCCCGTCGCGCTCGAGTACCTGACCGTGCACGCCCACGGCAAGCCGATCGTGCTGCAGACACGCACCGACGAATCCTGGGCCGACGCGCTCGCGCTGCTCGACGCCGCCACGCGGGACGGACAGCGTGCCTGCCTGGCGCAGGAACGCTGGCGGCTCCAGGCCACCCCTCAGTTCATGTGCACACCGGAGGAGCTGGCCGGCGGGGCGCGCTTCACGCTCAGCCGCGTCGACCCGGTGGCGCCGGGCGTCCCGGTGGTGCCGAATCTCAATCCGATCCCCGCGTCCTACCCGCCGTCGGCGGTCATCGCCGCCGGCTGAGCGTCACCGGGCGGTCGCCGAGCGTAACGCCAGTGCGTGATTTCTTGCCGGCAGTCGCAGTGGCGTTACGCTCGGCCCGCGTGTCGGTGGGCGGCGGCACACTTTCGCCATGACGGACCCTTTCTTGGGCACCGAGGCTCTGGCCGCGGGCACGCTCACCGCCTATGAGCTGCGTACTCGGTACGTCGCGCTTCATCAAGACGTGTACGTGCCGCGTGGTGCCGAGCCGACGGCGGTACTGCGTGCCAAGGCGTGTTGGTTGCGCTCGCGTCGCCGGGGCGTGCTTGCGGGTTTCTCGGCGGCTGCCCTTCACGGCGCCAAGTGGATCGACCCGATGCGGCGCGCCGCGATCATTGACACCAATCGCCGACCCGCCGAGGGAGTTGAGGTCTGGGAAGAGCGCATCGACCCCGACGAGATCGCCGTTGTGGATGGCATGAGGGTGACCATGCCGGCCCGCACCGCTGTCGACCTGGTACGGCGATGCCCGCATGGCATCGCAGTTGCTGCTATCGACGCTCTGGCACAGGCGGTCGAGTTGAAGTTCGCCGATGTCGAGCTGCTGGTTGAGCGATATAAGGGCCGCCGCGGCATCAGATTCGCCAGAGCGGCTCTTGAACTGGTGGACGAGGGCGCTCAATCGCCGAAGGAGACGTGGCTGCGCCTGTTGCTGATCCACGCCGGCTTCCCTCGACCACAGACGCAAATTCCGGTTCGCAACGAATGGGGTTGGGCTGAGGCATATCTCGACATGGGCTGGGAAGACATCAAGGTGGCGGTCGAGTATGACGGCGACCAGCATCGGTCAAGCCGCGCTCAGTACATCAAGGACATCCGCCGGCTGGAAATGCTGGAACGCCACGGGTGGCTCGTGATTCGAGTCGTGGCCGAGCACCACCCCGACGACATCATTCGCCGCGTGGCCCGAGCGCGAGCGCGCCGAGCGTAACGCCAGTGCGTAATTTCCAGCCGGCCGTCGCAGTGGCGTTACGCTCGCCGACGCGGAGGTCGGCAGCGATGCGCCCGAACGCTAGGTCGGCAGGCGCCGGTTGATCAGCAGGGCCGCCAGTGCGGCCAGCGCCAGCACCACCGCGCCCAGCCGCACCCAGCCCACGCTGGCGTCGCCCTTGATGGTCTCGTAGCCGATCTGCTGCTGCAGCGTCGCGTACACGGATTTCAGTT
The DNA here is from genome assembly GCF_019668465.1 of Mycobacterium senriense. Lineage (NCBI taxonomy): Bacteria > Bacillati > Actinomycetota > Actinomycetes > Mycobacteriales > Mycobacteriaceae > Mycobacterium > Mycobacterium senriense. The sequence goes on from NZ_AP024828.1 coordinate 5,212,295, forward strand.
CCTGCAATGACGCTGCGCTGTAGGCGTTCCCACCCGAGAGCTGGGCGACCTTCCTCAGCGTCTCGTCGTCGACGGGCACCGGCTGACGCTGGTCGTTGATCTCGACGAAGCCGTACGGGGTGCCGAAGGAGATGGTGGAGATCGGCACGCCCTGGTCCTTGGCGGTGCGCGCGGCGGTGAAGGCGCCCTTCGGGTTATCCGGGTTGGTCGGCATCGTCTCCTTGCCATCGGAGAACAGCACGATGCGCGCCGGCGGCGGTTTGTCGCCGCCGCCGATCACCGCGCCCACCGTCGCGATGGCCTGCAGGGCGGTGAAGATGCCCTCCCCGGTCGCGGTGCGGTCGGCGTACTGCAGCTTGTCCAGCGCGGTCTTGGTCGATTCGCGGTTGGTCGTCGGCGATACCAACACCGTCGCGGTCCCGGCATAGGCGATCAGCCCGAGGTTGATGCCCGGGGTGAGCTCGTCGGCGAACTGCTTGGCCGCTTCCTGGGCGGCCGCCATCCGGGTGGGCTGCACGTCGGTGGCGCGCATGGATTGCGAGACGTCGATGACCAGCATCACCACCGCGCGGTTGCGGGGAATCCGGACGTCGTTCGTCGGGCCCGCCATCGCGATGGTGAACAGCACCAGCGACGCGATGAGCAGAATCGCGGGCACGTGCCGCCACCTGGGTGGCCGTTTGGGGGCGACGCTTTCCAGCAGCTCCATGTTGGCGAACCGCAGCATGCGACGCTGCCGCGCCAACTGCATCAGGATGTAGAGCGCGGCCAGCCCTACGACGACGAGCAGGAACAGAAAGAACCACGAATGTTCAAAGCCCGACAACGACATTGGGCCGAGTAGCGGCAGTGTCACTGCCGCCCTGCCAATGCACCGCGCCGGCGGGATTCGACAAAGCGCACGATGTCGGCGATCCAGTCACGGTCGGTGCGCAGCGTCAGGATCGGAGCCCCGCAGCTGCGGATGGTGCGCGCCACGTCGGCACGGTGCGCCGCGGCGGCCTTGGCGAAATCGTCCCGCAGCTGGGCGTCGATGGTGAATTCACGGGTGACGCCGGACTCGGCGTCCTGCAGCACCACGTCGCCGATGTCGGGCAGCTCGACGTCGCGGGGGTCCAGCACCTCGACCGCCAGCACCTCGTGCCGGGCGGCGACGGCGCGTAGTGGGCGCATCCAGTTGATCGGTCCGAGGAAGTCGCTGATGATGACCGCCATGCCGCGGCGGCGCTCCGGGCGGCGCAGCGAGTCGATCGCCGTCGCCAGGTCGCCGCGCACCCCGACCGGGGCCCGCGGCGTGGTGGCGATGGTGCGCAGCAACGTCTGCTCGTGCTGACGCCCGGAGCGGGCGGGCACCCGGGTGATGTTGGCGCCGGTGGAGACGATCGCGCCCAGCCTGTTGCCGCCCCCGCTGTTGAGGAAGGTGATGGCGGCGGCGGCCGCGACGGCAAGGTCGCGCTTCTCGCACACCGTGGTGCCGAAGTCCAGGCTGGCCGACATGTCGACCACCAGCCAGGTTTCCAGCTCCCGGTCGGCGATCATCTGCCGCACGTGCGGGTGCGTGGTGCGCGCGGTGACGGCCCAGTCCATCCGGCGGACATCGTCGCCGGGCTGATACTCGCGCGACTCCCCCGGCTCCGAGCCAGGGCCCGGGATCAGGCCGAGGTGGTCGCCGTGCAGCACACCGTCGAGCTTGCGCTTGACGGTGAGCTCGAGGGTGCGCAGCGCCGCCGACAGCTTCGGGTCGTCGATCTGACCCCGCTGCATCGATGGTGGATGGACCACCGGCCGCTTGGGGTCGGTCACCGACCGCTGGCCGCGCCGGCGGGTTGCATCACCGGGGGCACCGAATGACCTTGCTGCGGAACGGCATTCACCTGAGGCAGGGCAACCGTCTGCAGCACCCGGTTGATGACGACCTCGGCGGAGATCTCGTCGGCCAGCGCGTCGTAGGTGAGCACCAGCCGGTGGCGCAGCACGTCGGGGATGACGTCGACGACGTCTTGCGGGATGACGTAGTCACGGCCGCGGACCAGCGCCAGTGACCGGGCGGCGGCGATGATGCCCAGCGAGGCACGCGGGGACGCCCCGAACGAGATCCACGTCTTGACGTCGTTCATGCCGAGCTGTTCGGGATGACGGGTGGCGGTGACCACGCGCACCACATAATCGACCAGCGCGTGGTGGACGAAGACGTTGGCCGCGATGTCCTGCAGTCGCAGCAGGTCGCCGGTGTTGAGGATCTGCTTGGGCTCCGGCGGGCGCACGCCCATCCGGTAGATGATCTCCCGCTCCTCCTCCGGTGACGGGTAGCCGACGTTGATCTTGAACAGGAAGCGGTCGCGCTGGGCCTCGGGCAGCGGGTACACGCCCTCGTGCTCGATGGGGTTCTGCGTCGCCATCACCAGGAACGGGTTGGGCAGCGGGAACCTCTTGCCGCCGATCGAAACCTGGCGTTCCTGCATGACCTCCAGCAGCGCCGACTGCACCTTGGCCGGCGCACGGTTGATCTCGTCGGCGAGCAGGAAGTTGACCACCACCGGGCCGAGCTCGGTGTCGAACTCTTCCTTGCCCTGGCGGTAGATGCGGGTACCGATGATGTCGGTGGGCACCAGGTCGGGCGTGAACTGGATGCGCGCGAACGTCCCGCCGACCACCTTGGCGAACGTCTCGACGGCCAGCGTCTTGGCCACGCCGGGCACACCCTCGAGCAGCACGTGTCCCTTGGACAACAGGCCGACTAGCATCCGCTCCACCAGTTGGTCCTGGCCGACGATGATGCGCTTGACCTCGAAGATGGCCCGCTCCAGGGTCTGCACCTCGGCAGCCAGTCCGTTGCCCCCGCCTGCCGGCGCTTCGTGGGCCGGGCCGGTTTGCCCGCCCGGGCCGGAGTAACCGCTGGCGCCTGGCGGCGGCCCACCTGCTGCTGTCATCAAGAACCCTCCAAGGTCAAACGGACACGACTGCCGGGCAGCGACGTGCCCTGGTCCAACTATTCCAGGCCCGCCTAATTCCGTCGACGCCGCGGGTTCGCTGGACTGCGATCAGTACTCGATGATCCTGGTCAGGAACGGCGTCATGCCGGGCTTACGAACCGGGCTGACCGTAACCTTGGCGGCGCTGCCCGACGCCTCGAGCATCTGGCCGTTGCCCAGGTACATGGTGACGTGTTGACTGCCGCCCGGGCCGTAGAAGATCAGGTCGCCGCGCCGGGCCTGATCCGGCGGGATGTGGCGGCCGGCGTTGTACTGGTCACCGGAGAACCGCGGGATCAGCACGCCGACCCCGGCGAACCCGTAGCGCATCAGGCCCGAGCAGTCGAAGCCGGTGATGTTGGCGCCGTCGCCGACGCCCTTGCTCGGGCCATCCAGCGAGCCACCGCCCCACGAATACGGCACCCCCATCTGGGAGCCCATCCGGCGAATCACGTACTCGATGGCCTGCCGGCCGTTTGCCCGCGGAATCTTGGCGCCGGGGTTGCTCGGAGTGGCCGCCGCGGCGGGAGGATCGCCACCGAGGTTGATCCCGATCCCGCTCAAGAATTGCTTGCCCAGGTCCATGGTGGTCTGGGTGGCCTGGGCGGTGGCCTGCAGCGAGGCGTTGGCGACGGCGAGCGGGTCGCCGGGCGCGCCGGCACTGATCTGGGCGGGCAGTGTGGGGTCCCACTGGCCCGGATCGGCACCGGCGAGAGGAGCCGGGGCCGCCACAGAAAACATCAGCCCGGACACCACTGCGGTGATCCAGGCGAAGTTGATGAGACGAATCCGATTGCGGCGCATGGCTATCCGTTCAGTACTCACTCGATCACCACTCGATGTATCGGATCACGTAGGGCGTCATGCCGCTGGTGCGCACCGGGGCGACGCGGACCTTCAACCCGATGTCGGGGGCCTCGAGCATCTGGCCGTCGCCGAGGTAGATCGTGACGTGCTGGCTGCCGCCCGGCCCGTAGAAGATGACGTCGCCACGGCGCATCTGTGCGGACGGGATCTTGCGGCCCAGGTTGTACTGCGAGCCCGAGTAGTGCGGCAGCTTGATGCCCACCCCGGCGAACGAGTACAGCACCAGGCCCGAACAGTCGAAACCGGTGATGCCGGCCCCGGAGTCGATGCCCTTGCTCGGGCCGGCCGCGTTGCCGCCACCCCAGGAGTAGGGCACGCCGATCTGCGACATGCCGCGCCGGATCACGTATTCGGTGGCCTGCCGGCCGTACACCCGGGGGATGCGCCCGCCGACGCCACCGGGCGCCGCGTTGGTGATGCCGGTGTCGTCTGGCTTGAGAATGCCCATCTGCTGCAGGAAGTTACGGCCCAGACCGGCGGTGACCTGAGTCGAGGTGGCCGAGATGCCGAGCACCTGGTTGATCACCGCGATCGGGTCGCCGGGAACGTTGGCGCTCGGGATCATCGGCAACGTCGGGTCCCAGGCGCCATCCCACTGGCGGCCCCCGGACGACGGCGCCGGCGCGCCCGGCGAACCGGTCTCCCACCGGTCACCCGACGCGGGCGCTGCGGCCCCGCCGGTACCCGCGGACCACTGCCGCGCGGCCTCGCGCTTGGCCGCCTCGAGCTTGACCTGAGCCTGATCCCGTTCGGCGGCAAGGCGAATGATGTCTTCGCGTTGCTGGTCGAACTTCTGCTTGGAATTGGTCAGCGCCGCCACGGCCGCGTCCTGACTGGACTTGGCGTCGGCGGCGGCCTTGTCGGCATTCTGCTTGGCCAGCCGCGCCGCCGATTCCTTGTTCACCTGCTCGGTGCGGGCCTGCTGCAGCTTGGCCATCACGGCCTGCGAGCTCGTGGTCAGGTTCTTGGCGGCGGCTTCGGTCGCGATGATGTCGTCGGGGCTGCTCGCCGTCAGGTAGCTGTTCGACGGACCGTTCATATAGGTGGCCGCGGCGAACGTGTCGAAGCGGCGCTGCGCCCCGGCGATGGCGATGTTGGCGTCTTTGACCGCTTGCTGGCTGGTCTCCACATCGTGCTGGGCGGTGGCCGCGTTGTCCCGCGCGGTCTCCACGTCGACCAGGGCCTTGTTGACGCTTTCCTGTTCGGTCTGGATTTCGGCGCTCAGGTTCTGCAGCCGCTGGTTGGCCTTGGCGACGTTGGCGATGAGTGCGGCCAGGTTGTCGGCGGTGGGATCGGCCTCCGCGAGCCCCGGCGTCGCGATCAACAGCGCCAGGCTCAAAACGGATGGGACGACGGGCCGCAACAGCCTTGCGGCCGGTCGCGCAGAAGACCCCCAGCGTGTGCGTCTCATTCGACTCAGGTCTCCTACGGCTCAACACGACGGGTGGCGCCGGCCACAGGTTCCACGTAAGGCGCCAAAGACAACACCAGCATCATTTGCACCGTACGTCACACCGGTGGGCGTGCAAACGCTCCACCGAAATCGCACTCTCTACGTGCGTTTAATGTGACCGAACGGTGACCTGCTCGGTTTGCCGCAGTCGGCGGTGAGGGTTCGTCGATTGAACCCGAAGAAGCGAATACCGGTGGTTACACGGCGGAATTGGTGTCGGCGGCGGGGGCTGCCGCGGTGTCATCCGTCGTTGCTGAGCGCCTGCTACGCAACTGCAACAACCGGGTGCCGACGGCCGCCGCGAAGACGGCGATCAACAGGAAAATCGTCAGGCCGGTCCAGGGAAACTCGGGCGTGTCCAGCTCGTGTAAGAAATGCTGCGCGGAGACCACCGGGTTGCCGGTCTTGGCGATGTCCTCGCCGGCCTCGAGCGTGACGCGGGGGAACTTCGTGCTGTAGCTGCCGACGTAGCTCGGGCTGAGCGTCAGCACCGTCGCGTCGTGGTAGTCGGCGCCGACCACCGTCGAGATGTCGCGCAACGGGGTGTCATTCGGGGGGTTGTGGTCGAGCAGCACGATCTTGAGGTTGATGCCCTCGGCGTGCGCCTGATTGACCACCTCGAGCAGTCCCGGCATCGCCGACGGCGCGGCACTGACCCCGGTGGCGGCGACCTGAGCCTTCACCATGGCCATGTCGACGTCCACCGGAATGTAAAGCGGCAGCGTCGAGTGCGAGAACACGGTGTCCTGCGGTAGCGGTGCAACGAACGACTCGTGCCCGGTCATCTGCGCCTCCTGCGGTAGTGCTAGAGGCACCGTACGCGACTTCACTGTCGGGGGTTTAAACCGGCGGCCCCGGCGACAAGACTGAAAATCAGGAGTGCCGTCGTAATGCAGGACAAGCGTACTGTTAAAGTTGGCCTCATCGTTTGGACGACCCACCGACGCCAGCCCGTCGCGGTGGGAGAACTAAAGACTCTGGGAGTTGAAGTGAGTGATTCTGTGAATTCGTTCGAAGCCCGCGACACCCTCAAGGTCGGCGACCAGAGTTACCAGATCTATCGTCTCGATGCCGTCCCCAACACCGAGAAGCTCCCCTACAGCCTCAAGGTGCTGGCCGAGAACCTGTTGCGCAACGAGGACGGCGCCAACATCACCAAGGACCACATCGAGGCCATCGCGAACTGGGATCCCAAGGCGGAACCCAGCATTGAGATTCAGTACACGCCCGCCCGCGTGGTAATGCAGGACTTCACCGGTGTGCCCTGCATCGTCGACCTGGCCACCATGCGCGAGGCCATCGGCGACCTCGGCGGCAAGGCGGACAAGGTCAACCCGCTCGCGCCCGCCGACCTGGTGATCGACCACTCGGTGATCGCCGACCTGTTCGGCACCGCCGACGCGTTCGAGCGCAACGTCGAGATCGAGTACCAGCGCAACGGTGAGCGCTACCAGTTCCTGCGCTGGGGCCAGGGGGCTTTCCAGGACTTCAAGGTGGTGCCCCCGGGCACCGGCATCGTGCACCAGGTCAACATCGAGTACCTGGCCAGTGTGGTGATGGAGCGCGACGGGGTCGCCTACCCCGACACGTGCGTGGGAACCGACTCGCACACCACGATGGTCAACGGCCTCGGGGTGCTGGGCTGGGGCGTCGGCGGCATCGAGGCCGAGGCCGCGATGCTGGGCCAGCCGGTGTCGATGCTGATCCCGCGCGTCGTCGGCTTCAAGCTGACCGGTGAAATCCAAGCCGGCGTCACCGCCACCGACGTCGTGCTGACCGTCACCGAGATGCTGCGCAAGCACGGTGTCGTCGGCAAGTTCGTCGAGTTCTACGGCAAGGGTGTTTCTGAGGTGCCGCTGGCCAACCGCGCCACGCTGGGCAACATGAGCCCCGAATTCGGTTCCACCGCAGCAATTTTCCCCATCGACGAGGAGACCATCTCCTACCTGAGGTTCACCGGGCGTACCGAGGAGCAGCTGGCACTCGTGGAGACCTACGCCAAAGAGCAGGGGCTGTGGCACGACCCCGACCACGAGCCCGCGTTCTCGGAGTACCTCGAGCTCGACCTCTCCACGGTGGTGCCGTCGATCGCGGGGCCCAAGCGCCCGCAGGACCGAATCGCCTTGTCGGCCGCCAAGTCCACGTTCCGCGAGCAGATCCTCAGCTACGTCGATGGTGACGCGGACGGCCAGCAGGGCTATTCGAAGCTGGACGAGTCGGTCGAGGAGACCTTCCCGGCCAGCGATCCCGGCGCGGTGTCGAACGGACATGCCGACGACGTTCCCGAGGTGCACTCGGCGGCCGCACATGCCAAGGGCCGCCCGAGCAGCCCGGTGACCGTAAAGTCCGACGAGCGCGGCGAATTCGTGCTGGACCACGGCGCGGTGGTGATCGCCGCGGTCACGTCGTGCACCAACACCTCCAACCCCGAGGTGATGCTGGGCGCCGCGCTGCTGGCCCGCAACGCCGTCGAGAAGGGACTGTCGTCCAAGCCGTGGGTCAAGACCACCATGGCGCCCGGCTCGCAGGTGGTCAACGACTACTACGACAAGGCCGGCCTGTGGCCGTATCTGGAGAAGCTCGGCTTCTACCTGGTCGGCTACGGCTGCACCACCTGCATCGGCAACTCCGGTCCGCTGCCCGACGAAATCTCCAAGGCCATCAACGACAACGACCTGTCGGTGACCGCCGTGCTCTCGGGCAACCGGAACTTCGAGGGCCGCATCAACCCCGACGTCAAAATGAACTACCTGGCGTCGCCGCCGCTGGTGGTCGCCTACGCGCTGGCCGGCACCATGGACTTCGACTTCGAGTCCCAGCCGCTGGGCAAGGATAAAGAAGGCAACGAGGTCTATCTCAAGGACATCTGGCCTTCGCAGCAGGACGTCTCCGACACCATCGCCTCGGCGATCAATCAGGAGATGTTCACCAAGAACTACCGCGACGTGTTCAAGGGCGACGAACGGTGGCGCAACCTGCCCACCCCGAGCGGCAACACCTTTGAGTGGGACCCGGATTCGACCTACGTCCGCAAGCCCCCGTACTTCGACGGCATGCCGGCCGAGCCCGAGCCGGTCACCGACATCACCGGCGCCCGGGTGCTGGCGCTGCTGGGCGATTCGGTGACCACCGACCACATCTCTCCCGCCAGCAGCATCAAGCCGGGGACCCCGGCGGCGCAGTACCTCGACGAGCACGGCGTGGAACGCAAGGACTACAACTCCTTCGGCTCGCGGCGCGGCAACCACGAGGTGATGATCCGCGGCACGTTCGCCAACATCCGGCTGCGCAACCTGCTGCTCGACGACGTGTCCGGCGGCTACACCCGCGACTTCACCCAGGACGGCGCACCGCAGGCGTTCATCTACGACGCGGCGCAAAACTATGCGGCACAAGACATTCCGCTGGTGGTGCTGGGCGGTAAGGAATACGGGTCGGGCTCGTCGCGAGACTGGGCCGCCAAGGGAACGCGGCTGCTCGGCGTTCGCGCGGTGATCGCCGAGTCGTTCGAGCGCATTCACCGCTCCAACCTGATCGGCATGGGCGTGATCCCGTTGCAGTTCCCCGACGGCAAGTCGGCCACGGATCTGGGTATCGACGGCACCGAGGTGTTCGACATCACCGGGATCGAAGAACTCAACGACGGCAAGACGCCGAAGACGGTGCACGTCAAGGCCGCCAAGGAGGACGGAGACGACATCGAGTTCGACGCGGTGGTGCGCATCGACACCCCCGGCGAGGCCGACTACTACCGCAACGGCGGCATCCTGCAGTACGTGCTGCGCAACATGCTCAAGTCCGGCTAGTCCCGGCCCGAATCCACCTCCCCCCGTGCCCAAGGTCAGCGAGGACCATCTGGCGGCTCGACGCCGCCAGATCCTCGACGGCGCCCGCCGTTGCTTTGCCGAATACGGCTACGAGCAAGCGACGGTGCGCCGGCTGGAGAAGGCGATCGGGATGTCGCGTGGCGCGATCTTCCACCACTTCCGGGACAAGGACGCGTTGTTCTTCGCCCTCGCCCACGAGGACGCCGAGCGGATGGCCGACGTGGCTTCCCGCGCCGGACTCATCCAGGTGATGCGCGACATGCTGGCCGCGCCGGACCAGTTCGACTGGCTGGCCACCAGATTGGAGATCGCCCGCAAGCTGCGCAACGATCCCGCGTTCAGCCAGGGATGGGCGGAACGTTCGGCCGAGCTGGCAGCGGCGACCACCGATCGGTTACGCCGGCAGAAGGAGGCACACCGGGTGCGCGACGACGTGCCCGGCGACGTGCTGCAGTGCTATCTGGAGTTGGTGCTCGACGGCCTGGTGGCCCGATCGGCGTCCGGCGAGGATCCCCGGCGCCTATCCGCGGTCCTGGACCTGGTGGAAAACTCGGTGCGCCGCAACGACTCTGAGAAGCGATCGTAACGTCACTGCGAACAAGGGGACGTGATTTCGCAGTGACGCTACGCCCGCGCGATCTTGGCGGTCCGGTTGGGGCCGCCGCGGCTGCGCATTGTGGTGCCCGACTCCCGCAGCAAGCTGTGAACCGACCCGTACGACCTGCCGGTCTTCGCGACCAGGCTGCGGATGCTGGCGCCGCCTTCGTAGGCGTGGCGCAGTTCGTCCAACAACTGGTCGCGTGACTTGGCCGACCTATGCAGTGTTCTCTTCATGGTTCCTCCGGCGCAGGACACGATCGCAAGCACCCAGAGTAAGAAGCCGCTGTCGGCCGCGGGCCGATTTCGCGAAATCGCACGCGAAGTCAGGCGAGTTCGATGAGATCCCGGTATTCGTCGGACCAGAAGTCCTCGGTGCCGTCGGGCAACAACACGACGCGTTGCGGGTCGAGCGCCTCGGCGGCACCGGGGTCGTGCGTCACCAAAACCACCGCGCCCTGGTAGCTGCGCAGCGCGTCGAGCACCTGCTCGCGCGAGGCCGGGTCGAGGTTGTTCGTCGGCTCGTCGAGCAACAGCACGTTGGCGGTCGAGGCCACCAACCCGGCCAGCGCGAGCCGGGTCTTCTCGCCGCCGGACAGGGTCCCCGCCGGCTGGTCGAGCTGGGGGCCGCTGAACATGAACGCGCCCAACAGGCCGCGCAGGTCCTGCTCGCCCGAATCCGGTGCGGCGTGGCGGATGTTCTCCCACACAGTCGCGTCGTTGTCGAGCGTGTCGTGCTCCTGGGCGAAGTAGCCGATCCGCAGCCCGTGTCCGGGCTCGAGTCCCCCGGTGTCGGGCGCCTCGGTGCCGGCCAGGATTCTCAGCAAGGTGGTCTTGCCGGCGCCGTTGAGGCCCAGCACCACCACCCGAGAGCCGCGGTCGATCGCCAGGTCGACACCGGTGAACACCTCCAGCGACCCGTAGGACTTGCTCAACCCGGTGGCCACCAGCGGCGTGCGCCCGCACGTGGCCGGGTTGGGGAACTTGATGCGGGCCACCTTGTCGGCCACCCGCTCGTCGTCGAGCGCGGCCATCATCCGGTCGGCACGACGCAACATGTTTTGCGCTGCAACGGCTTTGGTGGCCTTGGCGCCGAGCTTGGCGGCCTGCGAGCGCAGCGCGGTGGCCTTGCGTTCGGCGTTGGCGCGTTCCCGGCGCCGGCGCTGCTCGTCGGTGGCCCGCGCGTCGAGGTATTTCTGCCACGTCATGTTGTAGACGTCGACCTCGCCGCGCACCGCGTCCAGGAACCACACCCGGTTGACGACGTCGGCGAGCAGTTCGACGTTGTGGCTGATGATCACCAGCCCGCCGGTGTGCGCGCGCAGAAAATCACGCAGCCAGCCGATGGAATCCGCGTCCAGGTGGTTGGTCGGCTCGTCGAGCAGCAGCGTGGTCGACGAACCCGACATCCCCGCGCCGCCTTCCGACGCGGCGAACAGGATGCGGGCCAGCTCCACCCGGCGGCGCTGCCCGCCAGACAGCGTGCGCAGCTGCTGCGTCAGCACCCGTTCCGGCAGGCCCAGACTCGCGCAGATGCGGCTCGCTTCGCTTTCCGCGCCATAGCCGCCCAGGGCGACGAAACGCTCCTCCAGCTGCCCGTACCGGCGGATCGCGCGGTCGCGGGCGTCATCATCGGCGACCTCGGCCATCAACGCCTGCTGCTTTTCCAGGTCGGTCAGCAACACGTCGAGCCCGCGGGCCGACAGCACCCGGTCGCGGGCCAGCACGTCGAGGTCGCCCTCTTTGGGATCCTGTGGCAGATAACCGATTTCGCCGACGCGGTTGATCGCGCCCGCGTAGGGTTCGGTCTCCCCAGCCAAGATGCGCAGCGTGGTGGTCTTGCCGGCGCCGTTGCGGCCCACCAGCCCGATGCGGTCGCCGGGCTGCACGCGCAGGTCGGGACCGTCCGGGGAGAGCAGGATGCGCGCACCAGCGCGGACCTCGAGGTCCGTGGCCGTGATCACGATCGCTCTCCTTGTTGAAAAGACGCCTATTTGTTTAAAAGACGCCTATTTGTCGTCGGTGAACACCGGTGGTCGTCGTTCTGCGCGCGCGGTAACCGCTTCTTCGAAGTTGGCGGTGAGCAGGCGGACGAATAGCTGTCCCAAGCCTTCGGCTTGCATGTGCCCTTCCAGGCTACCGGCGTCCAGTCCACTCCACAGTGTGCGCTTGGTCAACTCGATGCCCGGCCGCGAGAAGGCCGCTATCCGCGCGGCGATGGCGTAGCAGGTGTCCAGGAGTTGCTCATCGGGCACCTGGCAGGACACCAGCCCGATGCGCTCGGCCTCCTCGGCGCTGATATCGCGACCGGTCAGCATGATCTCGAAGGCGCGCGACGAGCCGATCGCCCGCGGCAGCAGGTAGGACAGCCCCAGTTCGCTGGCGGTCAGCCCGTTGTTGATGCCGGCGGCGCGGAAGTACGCGCTGGTCGAGGCCACCCGGATGTCGGCGGCCAGGGCCAGGCACAGGCCGCCGCCGATGGCGGGACCGTTGACCGCGGCGATCACCGGTTGGTGCAGCCGGCGCAGCGCCAGGATCACCTCGTCGAGGATCTCCATGGAGCGCAGCGCGTATGTCGGGCGGGTCAGGCCATCGACGTGGGGCACCGAGCCCGCGGACTTGTGATCGGCGCCGGAGGAAAAGCCGCGACCGGCCCCGGTCAGCACGACCACGCGTACCGAATTGTCGTAAGTGACCTTTTCCAGCGCCTCCTTGAGCGGGAGCATGACGTCGAACGCCATGGAGTTCATCCGCTCAGGTCGATTCAGGGTTATCAGCGCCACGCCGGGCCGCGGGTGGTCTACCAGTACCAAACTCACCCATGCAACCTAGCGCGTAGCTGACCGTGGTCTGCGCGCAGCGCGGCGCGGCTTATTCGGCTTGCCCGGCCTCGGCCTCGGCGGCGTCGACGTCGAAGGCACGGACTTGGGCGACCAGGTCCTCCAGGGCGGCCGGCGGCAGGGCACCGGGCTGGTTGAACAGCAGTTTGCCCTTCTTGAACGCCATCAGTGTCGGGATAGACCGGATCTGGGCCGCCGCGGCCAGCTGTTGTTCGGCCTCGGTGTCGACTTTGGCGTGCACGATGTCGGGGTGTTTTTCCGCCGACGCCTGGAAAGTGGGACCGAACTGGCGGCATGGGCCGCACCAGGACGCCCAGAAGTCGACGAGCACGATGTCGTTGCCCGCGATGGTTTCGTTGAACTTCTCAGCGGTGAGATCAAGTGTTGTCACATTTGCCGTAACGCCCGGCGCCGACCCGATGTTCCCCGATGTGCCCGGAGTCCGGAATGCGGCTATCGACGCGCGCGGCCACTACGGCCTCGCCCGACCGGGGCTGGTTACGGTTGCGTACGTTTTCCCGCGTCCGACAGACTGGGCCTGACGATCCGCCGTCTCGAGGACCAGTGAGGGAATCGCGTTGGGCCACTACATCGCAAACGTTCGTGATATCGAGTTCAACCTTTTCGAAGTGCTCGATGTCGGCGCTGTTTTGGGCACCGGCGGCTACAGTGACCTCGACGAGGACACGGTCAAAACGATATTGGCCGAAGCCGCTCGCCTCGCCGAAGGGCCGGTGGCCGAATCCTTCGCCTTCGCGGACCGCAATCCGCCGGTATTCGACCCGGCCGAGCACAAGATCACGGTGCCCGACGAGTTGGCCAAGACGGTGGCGGCGCTCAAGGAGGCCGGCTGGTGGCGGCTGGGCATGGCCGAAGAGATCGGCGGCATGCCCGCCCCGCCGCCGCTGGCCTGGGCGGTCAACGAGATGCTCATCTGCGCCAATCCGTCGGCGAACTTCTTTTGCCTGGGCCCCTTCATGTCTCAGGCGTTGTATGTCGAGGGCAACGAGCAGCAGCGGCAATGGGCCGCGCAGGGCGTGGAGCGGGGCTGGGCGGCCACCATGGTGCTCACCGAACCCGACGCGGGCTCCGACGTCGGCGCAGGCCGCGCCAAAGCCATCGAACAACCCGACGGCACCTGGCACATCGAGGGCGTCAAGCGCTTCATCTCCGGCGGCGACGTGGGCGATACCGCCGAGAACATCTTCCATCTGGTGCTGGCCCGCCCGGAGGGCGCCGGACCGGGCACCAAGGGGCTGAGCCTGTTCTACGTGCCCAACTTCCTGTTCGACCCCGAGACCTTCGAACTCGGCCCCCGCAACGGCGTTTACGTCACCGGGGTGGAACACAAGATGGGCATCAAGTCCTCCCCCACGTGCGAATTGACTTTCGGCGCAACGGATGTCCCCGCTGTCGGTTACCTGGTCGGCGATGTGCACCGGGGCATTGCGCAGATGTTCACCGTGATCGAGCAGGCGCGCATGACGATTGGCGTCAAAGCGGCCGGCACGCTGTCCACCGGTTACCTGAACGCGCTGGCCTTCGCCAAGGAGCGGGTGCAGGGTGCGGACCTGACGCAGATGTCCGACAAGACCGCACCGCGGGTCACGATCATTCACCATCCCGACGTGCGTCGCAGCCTGATGACCCAGAAGGCGTACGCGGAGGGGCTGCGCGCGCTCTACATGTATGCCGCCGCACATCAGGATGATGCTGTGGCCCAACGTGTTTCGGGCGCAAATCCCGAGATGGCACACCGCATCGACGATCTGCTGCTGCCGATCGTCAAGGGGGTCAGCTCGGAGCGCGCCTATGAGGTACTGACTGAGTCACTGCAGACGTTGGGCGGCTCCGGCTTTTTGGCCGACTATCCGCTCGAGCAGTACATCCGCGATTCCAAGATCGACTCGCTCTATGAGGGCACCACCGCCATCCAGGCGCTGGACTTCTTCTTCCGCAAGATCGTGCGCGACCGGGGTCAGGCCCTGCAGTTCTTGACGACTCAGATCACCGCGACCATCGACGACTGCGACGAGGCGCTCAAGCCGATCGCCCAGCTGGTCCAGACCGCGTACGACGATGTCACGGCGATGACGGGCGCGCTGACCGGCTACCTGATGTCCGCAACGCAGCACCCGACCGAGATCTACAAGGTGGGGCTAGGATCGGTGCGCTATCTGCTCGCGGTCGGCGATCTGCTGATCGGCTGGCGGTTGCTGGTGCAGGCCGGCATCGCGACCCGCGCGCTGGCCGATGGGCCCGGGAATGACGAAGCGTTCTATCGGGGCAAGATCGCGACCGCGGCGTTCTTCGCCAAGAACATGCTGCCGAAGCTCACCTCGCTGCGCGGCGTCATCGAGGCCATCGACGACGAGATCATGAAGGTGGCCGAAGAGGCGTTCTGAGCCCGGGCAGATACACAGGTTAGGCACAGTTTAATCGGGTAAACCATGACGTTGGCTCTTACCGACGAATGGAGAAACGTTGATGTCTGCCAGCTGTCAAGTGCCCCGGCTCACTCGCTTCGCGGTTTTCGCCGTCGCGGGAGCCACCGCATTGTCCCTGTCCGCCTGCGGGTCGTCGAACAAATCCAATTCCACGTCAACTTCCACCTCAACCTCGACGTCGACCATCACGTCGACGACCACCTCGTCCACCCCTAACGCCGAAGCGCGGGTCAGCGGTCTGATCGCCTCGGTGGCCGGCAATTCCATTCAGGTCACCAAGGAAGACAACGCGACTGCCTCGGTCAACTTCACCTCGACTACCAAGATCACCGAGGTCGTTCCGGCCGGGCTGCCAGACGTCACCCCGGGCAGCTGCGTCAGCGTCAAGCCGACGGAGGGATCGGCGCCCGGCCAGGCGGTCACCGCGGCGTCGGTGAAGATCAGCCAGTCCGTGAATGGCGCCTGCCCCAAGCCTCCGCAGTCCGCGCCCGGCGCTTCGACCACCACGCCGCCGTCCCTTCCGCCGTCGCAGGCCCCCGCGAAACCGGCGTGGGTCCGGGGCTCGGTGGCGTCGGTATCCGGTAACACCATCAACGTGACCAACACCGATCCCAGCGGCAACACCACGCAAACGACCGTGACGGTCGATGACAAGACCAAATACAGCAAGCAGTCGTCCGCGAACACCGACGCGATCACGCCGGGCAAATGCCTGTCGGCGCGCGGAACCCAGGACAACGGCGGCGCACTGCAGGCGACGAGCATCAACCTACGACAGGCCGTCGACGGCAAGTGCGGCAAGCCCAACCAGCCCGGCCACGGCGGCTGACCCGGCCGGGACTGAGTGAGATTGCCGTCACTCCCGCCGGGCGTGGCGTGAGAACCGCGCCCGGTGGGGGTATTGCTTAGGACGGCGAAACGTTTGATCGGAGATGGGTTCTGTGGCTGCCATATCGTTGAAGAACCGGCGGACACAGGTCGCGCTCTCTGTCATTGTTGCTTTCGTCGCGGTATGCGTCGCCATGTGTGGCTCCTCGCACGAGACCTCGACCAGCAGCGCCCCGCCGGTCCCGCCGAGCGCAGCCCCCAACGCCGCGCCGCCGCCGGCGCCCCCGCCACCTCCGGGGCCCCCGCCACCTCCGGTCGGCAAGGACTATGTCGAGGGCATGGTGCAGTCGAATTCGAATGGCACGATCGCGCTTCGGACCCGATCGGGCTCGGCGACGGTGGACTACACACCGCAGACCAGGGTCATGGACGTCACCCCGGCGAAGCTGACCGACGTGACGCCCGGCAGTTGCGTGAACGTCAAAGCCACCCCGCAGAGCGCGCCGCCCCCCGGTGCTCCAGCGCCCGGCGGGCCGCCCCCCGGGCCGATCACCGCGCAGGCCGTGACGGTCACCCAGTCCGCGGACGGCAAGTGCCCGCCGCCGGCCGGCTTCTACGGCACCGTGGCCTCGGTGACGGGCAACACGATCGCCGTCAACGGCCTGGGCCCCGGCGGGCCGGGCGCCGCCACCAACGTGACCGTCGCCGATTCGACCTCATACCAGCGGCAGACGCCGTCGGACACCCAGGCGATCACCAACGGTAAATGCATTGGGGCCCAAGGAACTCAGGACGGTGGCGTCCTGCACGCGGCGATGATCAGTGTGGAGACGTGCCCACCCATGGGGCGTCCGCACCCCCACCTGCACCTGCCCCACCTCCCGCACATCCACCTCTAGGAGGCGCGGGAAACCGCGGTGGCGGCCAAGGCACTGAAAGAGCGAAAAGCCGGACTCAGACGGTGAAGCCGAGGGCGCGCAGCTGCTCGCGGCCGTCCTCGGTGATCTTGTCCGGACCCCACGGCGGGTTCCACACCCAGTTGATCCGCAGGTCGTCGACCAGACCGGCGCCCACCAGCGCACTGCGGGACTGGTCTTCGATGACGTCGGTCAGCGGGCAGGCCGCCGACGTCAGCGTCATGTCGATCAGGGCGACCGTTCCCTCGTCGCCGTCTTCGACGTTCAGCCCGTAGACGAGTCCCAAATCGACGACGTTGATGCCGAGTTCGGGGTCGACGACGTCACGCATCGCCTCCTCGAGGTCGGCAAGGAATTCCTCACCCTGCGCGGTGGTTTCGCTCATCTGTGACCTCCTCGAAGTCTGCTTCTTGGTCCGAACAAGCCTTGACCAAAGCATCTTTGAACGCCATCCAGCCCAATAGCGCGCATTTCACCCGCGCCGGATACTTGGCCACCCCGGCGAACGCGATCCCATCGCCCAGCACGTCCTCGTCGCCCTCGATGGTGCCGCGCGAGGACACCATCTCGGTGAACGCGGCGATGGTCTTGAGCGCCTCGCCGACGCTTTGACCGATCACCTGTTGGGTCAGCACCGAGGTCGCGGCCTGGCTGATGGAGCAGCCCTGCCCGTCATAGGACACGTCGGCGACGGTCTCGCCGTCCTCGGACAGCGCCACCCTCAGGGTGACCTCGTCACCGCAGACGGGGTTGACGTGAAACACCTCGGCGCCGAACGGCTCCCGCAGCCCCCGGTGCTGCGGGTGCTTGTAGTGGTCCAGGATCACGTCCTGATACATCTGTTCGAGACGCAATGTCAGCCTCTCCCAAAGAAATCCAGAGCGCGGCGGACACCGGCAACCAAGCGCTCGACCTCCTCGGTGGTGTTGTACACCCCGAAGGACGCCCGAGCAGTGGCCGCGAGACCGAACCGGCGATGCAGCGGCATGGCGCAGTGGTGTCCCACCCGCACCGCGACGCCCTCGTCGTCGAGCACCTGGCCGACGTCGTGGGCGTGCACGCCGTCGACGACGAAAGACACCGGCGAGGCGCGGTTCTCCATCGACGCCGGCCCGACGATGCGGACGCCGTCGATGCCGGACAGCCCGTCGATGGCCGCGGCAACCAGCTGGTGCTCGTGGGCCTGCACGGCTTCCATGCCGAGGGCGCCGAGATAGCGCGTGGCCGCACCCAATCCGACCACCTGCGACGTCATCGGCGTGCCGGCCTCGAACCGCTGCGGCACCGCGGCATAGGTGGACGCTTCCATGGTCACGGCCTCGATCATCGAACCGCCGGTCAAGAACGGCGGCAGCGCCGACAGCACCTCGCGCCGTCCGTAGAGGACGCCGATGCCGTTGGGGCCCAGCATCTTATGCCCCGAGAACGCGGCGAAGTCCACGTCGAGGGCGTGGAGGTCGACGGGCTGGTGCGGCACCGACTGGCAGGCGTCGAGCACGGTGAGCGCGCCCACGGCCCGGGCGCGGCTGACCAGCTCGGCCACCGGGGCCACCGCGCCGGTGACGTTGGAATGATGAGTAAAGGCAACGACTTTGACGCGTTCGTCGAGCTGCAGCGAGTCGAGGTCGATGCGGCCGTCGTCGGTGACCCCATACCAGCGCAGGGTCGCCCCGGTGCGCCGAGCGAGTTCCTGCCAGGGAACGAGGTTGGCGTGATGCTCGAGCTCGGTGGTGACGATGACGTCTCCGGGTCCGACGGCACGCTCGAAACGCTTGTCCCCCAGCACATATGACACCAGGTTGAGCGCCTCGGTGGCGTTCTTGGTGAACACCAGCTCGTCCGCGTCGGCGCCCACGAACGCCGCGACGTCGGCACGGCCCTGCTCGTAGGCGTCGGTGGCCTCCTCCATCAGCTGATGAGCGCCGCGGTGCACGGCACCGTTGGACGTCAACAGAAATTCCCGCTCGGCGTCGAGCACCTGCAGCGGCCGCTGCGACGTCGCGCCGGAATCCAGGTACGCCAACACATTTCCGCTGCGCATCACGCGCTTGAGGATGGGGAAATCGGCGCGGATCGCGTCAACGTCCAAAGGCGCAGCTGAGGCCGTCATCGCTACGCCCCAGTTGCCGCCGCTTGGGAGAAGCGGACGTAGCCGTTCTGCTCGAGTTCGTCGGCCAGTTCAGGACCGCCGGATTCGGCGATGCGCCCGCCGACGAACACGTGCACGTATTCGGGGCGGATGTAGCGCAGGATGCGGGTGTAGTGCGTGATCAGCAGGACGCCGCCGTGCTCGGTCTCGGCGTAACGGTTTACGCCCTCGCTGACCACCCGCAGCGCGTCGACGTCGAGACCGGAGTCGGTCTCGTCGAGGATGGCGATCTTGGGCTTGAGCAGTTCCAGCTGCAGGATCTCGTGGCGCTTCTTCTCACCGCCGGAGAAACCCTCGTTGACGCTGCGCTCGGCGAACGCCGGGTCGATCTCCAGCGAGCCCATGGCCGCCTTGACCTCTTTGACCCAGTGCCGCAGCTTGGGGGCCTCGCCGCGCACGGCGGTCGCCGCCGAGCGCAGGAAGTTCGACACCGAGACGCCGGGCACCTCGACGGGATACTGCATGGCCAAGAAGATTCCGGCCCGCGCGCGCTCGTCGATGCTCATCGCGAGCACATCCTGGCCGTCCAGGGTGATGGAGCCCGAGGTCACCGTGTACTTGGGGTGACCGGCGATGGCGTAGGACAGCGTCGACTTGCCCGACCCGTTGGGGCCCATCAAGGCATGTGTCTCACCGGATTTCACCGTCAGGTCGACGCCGTGGAGGATGGGGATCTCCCGCTCCGACTCGGCGGCGTTCGGGTTGACGACGCTGACGTGCAGATCTTTGATTTCCAGAGTGGTCATGAGGCTGTTGTTTCCGTCTTTTCCGTGATGGCCAGTTCGTGTTCAATCGCTGCGGTCAGGCGTTCCCGTATCTCGGGCACCGCGATCTTGGAGATGATTTCGGCGAAGAAGCCGCGGATGACCAGGCGGCGCGCCTGCTCCTCGGGGATGCCGCGGGAGCGTAGGTAGAACAGTTGCTCGTCGTCGAAACGGCCAGTGGCACTGGCGTGCCCGGCGCCGACGATCTCACCCGTCTCGATCTCCAGGTTGGGCACCGAGTCGGCGCGCGCGCCGTCGGTGAGCACCAGGTTGCGGTTCACCTCGAAGGTGTCGGTGCCGGTGGCGTCGGCGCGGATCAGCACGTCGCCGATCCAGACCGTGTGTGCGTCGGGCAGCGCGGAGTCCGGATCGCCTTGCAGCGCACCCTTGTACAGCACGTTGGACTTGCAGTCGGGCTGGGCGTGATCCACCAGCAGCCGCGACTCCAGGTGCTGCCCGTCGTCGGCGAAGTACAGCCCGAGCAGCTCGGCGTCGCCGCCCGGGCCCAGGTACCGCACGTTGGCCGTCATCCGGACCACCTCGCCACCGAGCGTGACCGCGACGTGACGCAGCACCGCGTCCTTGCCCAGCTTGGCGTGCTGCATGCTGACATGCACGGCGTCGTCGGCCCAGTCGGCCAGCCACACCACGGTGAGCCGGGCGGCGTCGTCGACGACGAATTCGACGTTGTCGGCCAGCGTTCCGCTGCCCCGGTGGTCGATGACCACGACCGCCTCGGCGAGCTCGGAGACCCGGATCTGCAGGTGCCCGTAGGCCACCGCACCCTCGCCGGGTCCGGTGATGGTGACACCGATCGGCTCGGCGATCTGGGTGTCGCGCTCGACGGTGATCAGGGTCGCGGAGTTGAACGACGAAAATGCCTGCGCGGCAACACGGTCGGTCGGCACGCCAGCCTGGCCGAGGCGCTCGTCGCCGCGGGAGACGGTCTCGACCCGCAGGCCGGGCTGCTCCCTGACGCCGATCGCGGCCTTGCCGGTGGCGCGCGCCGAACCGTCGTGCAGGCCGCGCAGCCGGCGCAGCGGGGTGAACCGCCAGATTTCGTCGCGGCCGTGCGGCACCTCGAAAGCGTCCACATCGAACGAGGAGAACAACTCCCCCTTATTCAATGCGGTAAGCGAACTCCCCTCGACGGCCGAAGTCAGATTGTCGGCGATCATCCGACAGCGCCCTCCATCTGCAACTCGATCAGCCGGTTGAGCTCGAGCGCGTACTCCATCGGCAGCTCTTTGGCGATCGGCTCGACGAAGCCGCGCACCACCATGGCCATCGCCTCGTCCTCGGTCAGGCCACGGCTCATCAGGTAGAACAGCTGGTTCTCGCTGACCTTCGACACGGTGGCCTCGTGGCCCATGGTGACGTCGTCCTCGCGGATGTCGACGTAGGGGTAGGTGTCGCTGCGGCTGATCGCATCCACCAGCAGCGCATCACATTTCACGCTGGACCGCGATCCGTGCGCGCCCTTGTTCACCTGCACCAGGCCGCGGTAGGAGGTGCGGCCGCCGCCGCGCGCCACGGACTTGGACACGATGTTGCTCGACGTGTTCGGCGCCAGGTGCAGCATCTTCGCGCCGGTGTCCTGGTGCTGGTCCTCGCCGGCGAAGGCGACCGAGAGCACCTCGCCCGTGGCGTGCTCGCCGGTCATCCAGACCGCCGGGTACTTCATGGTGACCTTCGACCCGATGTTGCCGTCGACCCACTCCATGGTGGCGCCGGCCTCGGCCCGGGCCCGCTTGGTGACCAGGTTGTAGACGTTGCCGGACCAGTTCTGGATCGTCGTGTAGCGAACGCGCGCATTGGGTTTCACGATGATCTCGACCACCGCGGAGTGCAGCGAATCCGACTTGTAGATCGGCGCGGTGCAGCCCTCGACGTAGTGCACGTAGGAGCCCTCGTCGGCGATGATCAGCGTCCGCTCGAACTGACCCATGTTCTCGGTGTTGATCCGGAAGTAGGCCTGCAGCGGGATGTCGACGTGCACGCCCTTCGGGACGTAGATGAACGAGCCGCCGCTCCACACCGCGGTGTTCAGCGCGGAGAACTTGTTGTCCCCGGCCGGGATCACGGTGCCGAAGTACTCCCGGAAGATCTCGGGGTGCTCGCGCAGCGCCGTGTCGGTGTCCTGGAAGATGACGCCCTGCTTTTCCAGGTCCTCACGGATGGAGTGGTAGACGACCTCCGACTCGTACTGAGCCGCGACGCCGGAGACCAGCCGCTGCTTCTCGGCTTCCGGGATGCCCAGCCTGTCGTAGGTGTTCTTGATGTCCGCGGGCAGGTCGTCCCACGTCGCCGCCTGCTTCTCGCTGGAGCGCACGAAGTACTTGATGTTGTCGAAGTCGATGCCCTGCAGGTTCGAGCCCCACCCCGGCATCGGCTTGCGGTCGAAGATGCGCAGCGCCTTCAGCCGGGTCTGCAGCATCCACTCGGGCTCGTTCTTCTTCGCCGAGATGTCGCGGACGACGGCCTCGGACAGGCCGCGCTGGGCGCTGGCCCCGGCGACGTCGGAGTCCGACCAGCCGTAGCCGTACCGCCCCAGGGAGGCGATCGCCTCTTCCTGGGTCAGCGGCGCGGTAGCCGTCTTGCTGGCCTCGGGTGTGAGTGTCATCGAGACGCTCCTTTGGTGCTCGTGGTGTCGTGGCGCAGGCTGGGCGCCTGAGTCAGGGGTACGTGCGTGGTGCAGGCGCAGTCGCCGTTGACGATGGTCGCCAACCGCTGGACGTGGGTGCCCAATACCTCGGCCATGGCCTGCTGTTCGGCGTCGCACAGCTCGGGGAATTCCTCGGCGACGTGCGACACCGGGCAGTGGTGCTGGCAGATCTGCACGCCGTGGATCGGCCCGCCGACCTGCGTGGTGGTGGTGACATAGCCGGCCTTGGTCAACGCGGTGGCGATCCGGTCGGCGGCCGCCTCGACGTCGGTGTCCGCCGCGCTGTCCGCTCCGGGAACGTCGGCCAGGATGGCGTCGATGCGCTGCCGGGCGAAAGCCTGCACCGCCTCTTCACCACCGATCTCCCGGAGTTGCCGCATGGCCGCCGCCGCCAGGTCGTCGTAAGCGTGGTCGAGCTTGGCCCGCCCGGCCGCCGTCAGCCGGTAGCGCTTGGCGGGTCGTCCGCGTCCCACCTGCTGCCACGCCGCGGCCGCGGTGGACTCGGCGTCACCGGCCTCGATCAGGGCGTCGAGGTGGCGTCGCACACCGGCGGCCGTCAAACCCAGCCGGTCACCGATCTCGGCGGCGGTGATCGATCCGGATTCCACCAGCAGGCGCACGATCGCGCGGCGGGTGTGACCATCCGGCACCGGCGCGCCGACGTCCGCCGCGCCGGTACCGGCGTCAGCGGCCCCATCGAGGCTGGTTCGGATTTTCACAACACCAGTGTGACGCAATTCCGGGGATCGGTCTAGCAAGGGTCCCCTGTTCTGGCGTTGCGCTGCTCACAGCCACCGCGCCGCAGTGACGCCGTCCGTCCGGCGGCTACGCTGCTCTGATGGCAGCCCGCCACCACACGCTGAGCTCATCGATCGCGAGTCTGCACGGCGACGAGCAAGCGGTGGGTTCGCCGCTGAACGATACCGAGCTCACCGCGCTGCGCCGCACCCGCCTGTTCGGTGCGGCCGGCACGGTGGTGATGGCGATCGGCGCGCTCGGCGCGGGTGCCCGGCCCGTCGTGCAGGACCCGACGTTCGGCGTGCGGCTGCTCAACCTGCCGTCGCGCATCCAGACCGTGTCGTTGACCATGACGACCACCGGTGCGGTCATGATGGCGCTGGCATGGTTGATGCTCGGCCGGTTCGCGCTGGGAAACCGGCGGATGTCGCGCGGCGACCTGGACCGCACCCTGCTGCTGTGGGTGTTGCCGTTGTTGATCGCCCCGCCGATGTACAGCAAGGACGTCTACTCCTATCTGGCGCAGAGCCAGATCTCGCTGGAGGGGCTGGACCCTTACCGGGTGGGCCCTGCGTCGGGCCTGGGGCTGTCCCACATCTTCACGCTCTCGGTGCCGACGCTGTGGCGCGAGACGCCCGCACCCTACGGGCCGCTGTTCTTATGGATCGGGCGCGGCATCTCCGCGATCACCGGGGAGAACATCGTCGCCGCGGTGCTGTGCCACCGGCTGGTGGAGCTGCTGGGCGTGGGACTGATCGTCTGGGCGACACCGCGGCTGGCCCGGCGCTGCGGCGTCGCCGAGGTCAGCGCGCTGTGGCTGGGGGCGGCCAACCCGCTGCTGATCATGCATCTGGTGGCCGGCGCGCACAACGAGGCGCTGATGCTGGGCCTGATGCTGGCCGGCGCCGAATTCGCGTTGCGCGGCATCGACGCGCCGCGGTTGCTGCCGGTGTCGTGGAAGCGGTTGGGTCCGGACTGGGAACCGCTGGGGATGCTGGTCGCCGGTTCCGTGCTGATCGTGTTGTCGTCGCAGGTCAAGCTGCCGTCGCTGCTGGCGCTGGGCTTCGTCACGATGGCGCTGGCCTACCGCTGCGGCGGCACCCTGCGCGCCCTGCTGCTGACCGGCGGCGGCATGGCGGCGTTGTCGCTGGCGGTGATGGCGCTGGTGGGCTGGGCCAGCGGCCTGGGATTCGGCTGGATTTATACGCTGGGCACCGCCAACGTGGTGCGCAGCTGGATGTCGCCGCCGACGCTGCTGGCGCTTGGCACCGGACAGGTCGGCATCCTGCTGGGCCTGGGTGATCACACCACCGCGGTGCTGGGGCTGACCCGTGCGATCGGCGTGCTGATCATCACGGTCATGGTGGCCTGGCTGCTGCTGGCCGTCTTCCGCGGCCGGCTGCACCCGATCGGCGGGCTGGGCGTCGCGCTGGGCATCACGGTGCTGCTGTTCCCGGTGGTGCAGCCCTGGTATCTGCTGTGGGCCATCATCCCGCTGGCCGCCTGGGCGACCCGGACCGGCTTCCGGGTGGCGGCCATCGTCATCAGCCTGGTCGTCGGGATCTTCGGCCCGACGGCCAACGGCGACCGGTTCGCGCTGTTCCAGATCATCGACGCGACCCTGGCCAGCACAGTCATCGTCGTCGCGCTCATCGCGGCGACCTACACCCGCCTGCCGTGGCGCCGCGCCCCGGGCCAGGACACCGAATCCAGCGGCGAACCGGTCGACGACACGGCGGCAACGCCGGCGACTCCGCCGACCCCCCGCCCGGCGCCGGCACATGACGCCTACGCTGATTCCACGTGAGCTCGGCCTTTCCCGCCCGCGAATCGCGCGAATCCCCTGACGCAGTGGTGCGGCTGCGTGGGGTCACCAAGAAATACGGATCCGGCGCGACGGCCGTCGAGGCCGTCTCCAATCTCGATCTCGAGGTGTACGCCGCCGAGGTGCTGGCCCTGCTCGGCCCCAACGGCGCCGGCAAGACGACCACGGTCGAGATGTGCGAGGGCTTCGTGCGCCCGGACGCCGGCACCATCGAGGTGCTCGGCCTGGACCCGATCGCCGACAATGCCCGGCTGCGGGCGCGGATCGGGGTCATGCTGCAGGGCGGTGGCGGCTACCCCGCGGCCCGGGCCGGCGAGATGCTCAACCTGGTGGCCGCCTACGCCGCCGACCCGCTGGACCCGGCCTGGCTGCTGGACACGCTGGGCCTCACCGACGCCGCCCGCACCACCTACCGGCGGCTCTCCGGCGGCCAGCAGCAGCGGCTGGCACTGGCGTGTGCGCTGGTCGGCCGCCCCGAACTGGTGTTTCTTGACGAGCCGACGGCGGGCATGGACGCGCACGCCCGGCTGCTGGTCTGGGAACTGATCGACGCGCTGCGCCGCGACGGCGTGACGGTGGTGCTGACCACCCACCAGCTCAAGGAGGCCGAGGAGCTCGCCGACCGGCTGGTGATCATCGACCACGGGGCGACGGTGGCCTCCGGCACGCCAACGGAACTGATGCGCAGCGGGGCCAAGGACCAGCTGCGGTTCAGCGCGCCGCCGCGCCTCGATCTGTCGTTGCTGTCCGCCGCCCTGCCGGAGGACTACAAGGCCACCGAGGTGACGCCGGGCGAGTACCTGGTCGAGGGACACGTCGACCCCCAAGTGCTGGCCACCGTCACGTCCTGGTGCGCACGGATCGACGTGCTGGCCACCGACATGCGCGTCGAGCAACGCAGCCTCGAGGATGTGTTCCTCGACCTCACCGGCAGGAAGTTACGGCCTTGACGGACAACGAGACTCAATCGAATGCGTTCCCCGCGGGCACCTTCGCTCCCGATCCGCGGCCCAGCGCGGTGCCGAAAATGCTTGCGGCGCAATTCGGTTTGGAGCTCAAGCTGCTGCTGCGCAACGGTGAGCAACTGCTGCTGACCATGTTCATCCCGATCACGCTGCTGATCGGGCTCACGCTGCTGCCGCTCGGCTCGTTCGGCCAGCACCGCGCGGCGACCTTCACCCCGGTCATCATGGCGCTGGCGGTGATCTCGACGGCGTTCACCGGGCAGGCGATCGCGGTCGCCTTCGATCGGCGCTACGGCGCGCTCAAGCGGCTCGGCGCCACCCCGCTACCGGTGTGGGGCATCATCGCGGGCAAGTCCCTGGCGGTGGTCACCGTGGTGTTCCTGCAGGCAATCCTGTTGGGCGCCATCGGTTTTGCGCTGGGCTGGCGACCCGCGCCGACGGCGCTGGCGCTGGGCGCGGCGGTCATCGCGCTGGGCACCGGGGTGTTCGCGGCGCTGGGGCTGCTGCTCGGCGGGACGCTGCGCGCGGAGATCGTGCTGGCGCTCGCCAACCTGTTGTGGTTCGTCTTCGCCGGGTTGGGCGCGCTGACCCTGGAAACCGGGATCACCCCGGCTGCGGTCAAACTCGCGGCGCGGCTGACCCCGTCCGGCGCGCTCACCGAGGCGCTCTCGCAGGCGATGACCATGTCAGTGGACTGGTTCGGCGTGGTCGTGCTGGTGGCGTGGGGCGCGGTGGGCGCGCTGAGCGCGCTGCGCTGGTTCCACTTCACCTAACCTCATGCGACCGGCCGTACTACACGTCGTAGTTTTGGGTGCCTTAGGATCGGGCGCGTGGTTGGACGGATGCTGTTGCGCGTGGTGGACCTGCTCCCCAACCCCAGCGTGGGGGTGCAGCGCCTGATCGCCGCCGCCGTCATCCTCACCCAGGGCGGCATCGCCATCACCGGCGCGATCGTGCGCGTCACCGCCTCGGGGCTAGGTTGTCCCACCTGGCCGCAGTGCTTTCCGGGCAGCTTCGTTCCGGTGGCCCATGCCGAGGTACCGCGCATCCACCAGGCCGTCGAATTCGGCAATCGGATGGTCACCTTCGCCGTGGTGATCACCGCGGCGCTGGCCGTGCTGGCCGTGACCCGGGCGCGGCGGCGCCGCGAGGTGCTGGTCTATGCCTGGCTGATGCCGGTGTCCACCGTCGTGCAGGCGGTGATCGGCGGCATCACCGTGCGCACCGGGCTGCTGTGGTGGACGGTGGCCATCCACCTGCTGACGTCGATGACGATGGTGTGGCTGTCTGTGCTGCTGTACGTCAAGGTCGGCGAGCCCGACGACACGGTGGTCCGCGAGCGAGTGGTCAGGCCGCTGCGCGCGCTGACCGCGCTGTCCGGCCTGGACCTGGCCGCGGTGCTGGTCACCGGCACGCTGGTGACGGCCGCCGGCCCGCACGCGGGTGATCGCAGCCCCACCCGGACGGTGCCGCGGCTGAAAGTCGAGGTCGACACTTTGGTGCACCTGCACTCGTCGCTGCTGATCGCCTACTTCGCGCTGCTGGTCGGGCTGGGCTTCGGGCTGCTGGCGGTTCGCGCCGACCGTCCCGTGCTGGTGCGGCTCGCGGTGTTGCTGGTGCTGGTGTTCGCGCAGGCCGCCGTCGGCACCGCGCAGTACTACACCGGGGTCCCCGCCGTGCTGGTCGCCCTGCACGTGGCCGGGGCCGCGGCGTGCACGGCAGCCACCGCGGCGCTATGGGCGTCGATGCGAGAGCGGGCCGAGCCCGAGCCGCTCGCAGGCTGACTCCACCGCCAGGGCGAAGCGGTGCTGCGCGAGGTCGCGGGCCGCGTCGTCCAGCCGGTGCCAGCCCAGTGACGGCGCGACCAGGTCGAGCCCTACCAGCCGTTCGCCGGCCACGTCGACCCGCGCGCAGAGCAGGTCCCGGGCGGCGATGCCAGAGCGCTTGGCGGCCGCGGCGAGCGCGGCATGGCCGAGGTCCCACGACTCGAATTCCGGCTCGACCGGCCAGGCGTGCGACCGCTCGCCGCCCAGGAAGATCAGCGACGCGTCGGGCGGTGTGTCCGGATCGGTCGTCGGCACCCCGTCCCGCTCGAGGTCGCGCAAATACCGCTCATCGAGGTTCCAGGCCACCGCGCCCGGCGGGTTGAGCAGGTGCCGGACGCGCCGGGTCCAGGCCAGGAATTCGGCGCGCCGATCCGGGGTGCCCGCGATTGCCCGCAATATCACCAGATCCGCGCCGGCGGTGTCCGGATCGTCCCAGGACAACCAGCGCGCGCGCAGGCCGCGCCGCCGCAGCGCGCCCACCAGACCGGCGTCGTCGGCCGTCGCGCCCACGCCATCGTCCGCCCCCGCCAGCACAATGCGGGGATGGAAGACGTCCGGGCGAGCGAGTTTCATGCCCGGGCATGATAAGCAGATGCACGCAATCGAGATCAGTGAGACCGGCGGCCCCGAGGTGCTGCGCTACGCCGAAACCACCACGCCCACGCCCGGCCCGGGTGAGGTGCTGATCAAGGCCGAGGCCATCGGCGTCAACTACATCGACACCTACTTCCGCTCCGGGCAGTACCCGCGGAAGTTGCCGTTCATCCTCGGTTCGGAGCTGGCCGGCACCATCGAATCCCTCGGCGACGGCGTCGACGGGTTGCGCGTCGGCGACCGCGTGGTCAGCGCCGCGGCGTCCGGCGGGTATGCCGAATATGCCACGGCGCCAGCTCATTTGACCGCCGAGGTGCCCGACGGCGTGACGGCCGAGGTGGCGGCTTCGGCGCTGCTGAAGGGGTTGACCGCTCATTACCTGCTGAAGTCGGTGTACCCGGTGCAGGCGGGCGACACGGTGCTGGTGCACGCCGGCGCGGGCGGCGTCGGACTGATCCTGACGCAGTGGGCCCATCTGCTCGGTGTGCGGGTGACAACCACGGTTTCGACCCCGGACAAGGAGCGGCTGTCCCGGCAGGCCGGCGCCGACGAGGTCCTCCCCTACCCTGACGACGCGAAAGCGTTCGGCGAGCGGATTCGCTCGTTGACCGACGGCGCCGGCGTGGCCGCGGTGTACGACGGCGTGGGCGCGACCACCTTCGAGGCCAGCCTGGCCAGCCTGGCCATCCGGGGCACGCTGGCGTTGTTCGGCGCGGCCAGCGGGCCCGTTCCGCCGTTCGACCCGCAGCGCCTCAACGCCGCCGGCTCGGTGTTTTTGACCCGGCCGTCGCTGGCGCATTTCGTGCGCACCGGCGAGGAATTCAGTTGGCGGGCAGAGGAATTGTTCGCCGCGATCGCCGGTGGCGATATCGCCGTCGAGGTCGGTGGGTGCTACCCGCTGGCCGAGGCCGCCCGCGCCCACCAGGATCTGCAGGGCCGCAAGACGGCGGGCTCGATCGTGTTGCTGCCCTGAGCGTCGCCGCCACGGCGAAAGTCAGAACAGGTGCGGTAGCCCGATGGCCGAGTCCACGGCCAACGCGCAGAACACCACGGCCAGGTAGTTGTTCGACTGCAGGAACAGCCGCAGCGGCTTGACCGGCTCGCCGGCGCGGACCCCGGCGTAAAGCTGGTGGGCCATCGCCAGGAACCACACCCCGGCGACCACGGCGACCGCCGCGTACAGCCAGCCCGTCGCCAGCGCCAGCGCCAGCGTGGCCAGCACCGTCAGCCAGGTGTAGATCAGGATCTGCTTGGTCACCTGACGTTCGGTCGCCACGGCGGGCAGCATCGGCACGCCGGCCGCTTTGTAGTCGTCCTTGTAGCGCATCGCCAGCGCCCAGGTGTGCGGCGGCGTCCAGAAGAAAATAATGGCGAACATCACCAGCGCGGGCCACTGAATGGTGCCGGTGACCGCCGACCAGCCGATCATCACCGGCATGCAGCCGGCCGCGCCACCCCACACCACGTTCTGCGAGGTGCGGCGCTTGAGCAGCAGCGTGTAGATGAACACGTAGAACGCGATCGTCGCCAGGGCCAACAGCCCGGACAGCAGGTTCGTCGTCCACCAGAGCCAGACGAACGAGGCCACCGTCAGCACCAGGCCGAACACCAGGGCGTTGCGCGTGGGCACCGCCGCCCGGGCCAGCGGCCGCCGCGCAGTGCGCTTCATCACCTTGTCGATGTCCGCGTCGGCCACGCAGTTGAGGGTGTTGGCGCCGCCGGCGGCCAGCATCCCGCCGATCAGGGTGTTGACGATCAGCAGCGGGTTCACCGTCCCGCGCTGGGCCAGCAGCATCGCCGGGATGGCGGTGACGAGCAGCAGCTCAATGACCCGCGGCTTGGTCAGCGCCAGATAAGCCAGCACCGTGCCTTGTATCCGGCTTGGCAATCGGCTCGGCGCGGCGCGCCCGCGAACGCTCACGCAATAACTCCTTGGGGTCGCAGCGGCGCGCAGCATCTACTACACACGATGGTAGACCGCGTCGTGACGATGGCCCGCCCATGGGTCCAAACGCGACCGATTTTTCCCAGATCTCCGAACTGAATGTTAAGCACTTCCGACGGGCGCGTAATTTTCACACCTGCCGGTCGTGGGTACCCGAATCCTGCACTGCAAGAGCCGGCCCTCCCGCACTAGGGTGGGATTGATCAGCTCGATGACCCAAGGACAATGTCTGTGACGACACTCGAAGAGATCTCTACGCTGACCCAACCGCACCTCCCCGACGACTGGTCCGAACTCGACTCGGCCGCCGTCGACACCATCCGGGTGCTGGCCGCGGATGCGGTGCAAAAGGTTGGCAACGGCCACCCCGGGACGGCGATGAGCCTTGCGCCCCTGGCGTACACCTTGTTTCAGCGCGCGATGCGCCACGACCCCAGCGACCCCCACTGGCTGGGCCGTGACCGCTTCGTCCTGTCCTGTGGACACAGCAGCCTGACGCTGTATCTGCAGCTGTACTTGGGTGGTTTCGGCCTGGAGCTGTCCGACATCGAATCGCTGCGCACCTGGGGATCCAAGACGCCCGGACACCCGGAGTTCCGGCACACCAAGGGCGTCGAGATCACCACCGGCCCGCTCGGGCAGGGCCTGGCCTCGGCGGTGGGCATGGCGATGGCCGCGCGCTACGAGCGCGGGCTGTTCGATCCCGACGCCGCCCCGGGCACCAGCCCGTTCGACCACTTCATCTACGTGATCGCCTCCGACGGCGACATGGAAGAGGGCGTCACCTCGGAGGCCTCGTCGCTGGCGGGCGTCCAGCAGCTGGGCAACCTGATCGTCTTCTACGACCACAACGAGATTTCCATCGAGGACGACACCAACATCGCGCTGTGCGAGGACACCGCCGCGCGGTACCGCGCCTACGGCTGGCACGTGCAGGAGATCGAGGGCGGCGAGAACGTCGTCGCGATCGAGGAGGCCATCGCCAACGCCAGGGCGGCCACCGACCGGCCGTCGTTCATCTCGCTGCGCACCATCATCGGCTACCCCGCCCCCAAGCTGATGAACACCGGCAAGGCGCACGGCGCGGCGCTGGGTGATGAGGAAGTCGCCGCCGTCAAGGAGATCCTCGGCTTCGACCCGGACAAGAAGTTCGAGGTGCGCGACGAGGTGCTCGCCCACACCCGCAAGCTGGTGGACCGCGGCAAGGAAGCACACGAGAAATGGCAGGCGGACTTCGACGCCTGGGCGGAAGGCCAACCCGAGCGCAAAGCGCTACTGGACCGGTTGACCGCCGAGGAGCTGCCCGATGGCTGGGACGCCGACCTGCCGCACTGGGAACCCGGCTCCGACCCGATCGCCACCCGCAAGGCCTCCAACGAAGTGCTCAACGCGGTCGGGCCGAAACTGCCCGAGCTGTGGGGCGGCTCGGCCGACCTGGCGGGCAGCAACAACACCACCATCAAGGGCGCCGATTCCTTTGGGCCGCCGTCTATTTCGACCAAGGACTACACGGCGCACTGGTACGGCCGGACGTTGCATTTCGGTGTGCGCGAGCACGCGATGGGCGCCATCCTGTCCGGCATCGTCCTGCACGGCCCCACCCGCGCCTACGGCGGAACGTTCCTGCAGTTCTCCGACTACATGCGCCCCGCGGTGCGGCTGGCCTCGCTGATGGACATCGACACGATCTACGTGTGGACCCACGATTCCATCGGCCTTGGCGAGGACGGCCCGACCCATCAGCCGATCGAGCACCTCGCGGCGCTGCGCGCCATCCCGAATCTGTCGGTGGTGCGCCCGGCCGACGCGAACGAGACGGCCTATGCCTGGCGCACGGTCCTGGCCCGCGGCAACGGCAGCGGCCCCGTCGGCCTGATGCTGACCCGCCAGAATGTGCCGGTGCTGGAGGGCACCAGCGCCGACGGCGTCGCCCGGGGCGGTTACATCCTGGCCTCGGACGGTGAGGAGTCCGGTCAAGACCCCGACGTGGTGCTGATCGCCACCGGCTCGGAGGTCCAGCTCGCGGTCGATGCGCAGAAGTTGTTGGCGGACAAGGACATTGTGGCGCGGGTGGTCTCCATGCCGTGCGTCGAATGGTTCGAGTCCCAGCCCGAGGACTACCGCGACAGCGTGCTGCCGCCGACCGTGTCGGCCCGGGTGGCCGTCGAGGCGGGCATCGCGCAATCCTGGCACAAGCTCGTCGGCGACACCGGCAGGATCGTCTCGATCGAGCACTATGGCGAATCCGCCGACTACAAAACGTTGTTCCGGGAATTCGGTTTCACCGCCGAAGCCGTCGCGGCCGCCGCGGAACAAGTAGTGGATAACTGAGGAAAGGCAATTCACATGACCGCTCAGAACCCGAATCTGGCGGCGCTGTCCGCCGCGGGAGTATCCGTCTGGCTTGACGACCTGTCGCGTCAGCGGCTGCAGTCAGGCAACCTGCAGGAGCTGATCGACACGAAAAGTGTTGTCGGCGTGACCACCAACCCGTCGATCTTCCAGAAGGCGCTCGCCGAGGGTGACGCCTACGAAGGCCAGATCGCCGAGCTCGCCGAGCGTGGCGCCGATGTGGACGCCACCATCCGCACCGTGACCACCGACGACGTGCGCAACGCGTGCGACGTGCTCAAGCGGGAGTGGGAGGCCTCCGACGGCGTCGACGGACGGGTATCCATCGAGGTCGACCCGCAGCTGGCCGCCGAGACCGACAAGACCATCGCCCAGGCCGTCGAGCTGTGGAAGATCGTCGACCGGCCGAACCTGTTCATCAAGATTCCGGCGACCAAGGCCGGCGTCCCGGCGATCACCGCCGTCCTCGCGGAAGGCATTTCGGTGAACGTCACGTTGATCTTCTCCGTCGAGCGGCACCGCCAGGTGATGGACGCCTACCTGGCCGGCCTGGAGAAGGCGCGCGAGGCAGGGCATGACATCTCGAAAATCCATTCCGTCGCATCGTTTTTCGTGTCCCGGGTGGACACCGAGGTGGACAAGCGGCTGGAGAAGATCGGGTCGGAGGACGCCAAGTCGCTGCTGGGGCAGGCCGGGGTGGCCAACGCACGCCTGGCCTACGCGGCCTACCAGGAGGTCTTCGAAGGCGGCGATCGCTTCGAGTCCCTCAAGGCCGACGGCGCCCGGGTGCAGCGTCCGCTGTGGGCGTCCACCGGTGTCAAGAACCCCGATTACTCCGACACCCTCTACGTCACCGAGCTGGTGGCGCCCAACACGGTGAACACCATGCCGGAGAAGACGATTGACGCCGTCGCCGACCACGGTGAGATCAAGGGCGACACGGTCACCGGCACCGCCGGGGAGGCACAGGCGGTGTTCGACAAGCTCGATCAGATCGGTATCGACCTGACCGACGTCTTCAAGGTGCTGGAAAACGAGGGTGTGGAGAAGTTCGTGGATTCCTGGACCGAGCTGCTGGAGGAAACGCAGAAGCAGCTGGATTCAGCCTCCAAATGAGCCCAGCCCGCACCGCGCAACAATGGCAGAACCCGTTACGGGACAAGCGCGATAAGCGGCTCCCGCGGATCGCGGGGCCGTGCGGGATGGTGATCTTCGGCGTCACCGGCGACCTGGCCCGCAAGAAGGTCATGCCGGCGATCTACGACCTGGCCAATCGCGGGCTGCTGCCGCCCAGCTTCTCCCTGGTCGGCTTCGCGCGTCGGGACTGGAGCACCCAGGATTTCGGCAAGGTGGTGCACGAAGCGGTCAAGGAACACTGCCGCACGCCCTTCCGTCAGGAGAACTGGGATCGGCTGGCCGAGGGATTCCGTTTCGTGCCAGGGGCTTTCGACGACGACGAGGCGTTCGGGCGGCTGGCCGAAACCCTGGACAAGCTGGACGCCGAGCGCGGCACCGGCGGTAACCACGCCTTCTACCTGGCCATCCCGCCGAAGTCCTTCCCGGTGGTGTGCGAGCAGTTGCACAAGTCGGGCCTGGCCCGTCCGCAGGGCGAGCGGTGGAGCCGGGTGGTCATCGAGAAGCCGTTCGGTCACGACCTGGAAAGCGCGCAGGCGCTCAACCACGCGGTCAACGCCGTCTTCCCGGAGGAGGCGGTGTTTCGCATCGACCACTATCTGGGCAAGGAGACCGTCCGCAACATCCTGGCGTTGCGGTTCGCCAACCAGTTGTTCGACCCGATCTGGAACGCACACTACGTCGACCACGTGCAGATCACCATGGCCGAGGACATCGGGTTGGGCGGGCGCGCCGGCTATTACGACGGCATCGGCGCCGCGCGCGACGTGATCCAGAACCATCTGATGCAGCTGCTTGCGCTCACCGCGATGGAGGAGCCGGTCAGCTTCAACCCGAAGGCGTTGCAGACCGAGAAGATCAAGGTGCTCTCGGCCACCCACCTCGCCGAACCCCTCGACGAGACCACCAGCCGCGGACAATACGCCGCGGGCTGGCAGGGCGGCGAGAAGGTCGTCGGGCTGCTCGACGAGGAGGGGTTCGCCAAGGACTCGACCACCGAGACGTTCGCCGCCATCACCCTGGAGGTGGACACCCGCCGCTGGGCCGGAGTGCCCTTCTACCTGCGCACCGGAAAACGCCTGGGCCGCAGGGTGACCGAGATCGCATTGATCTTCAAGCGGGCGCCGCACCTGCCGTTCGACGCGACCATGACCGACGAGCTGGGCACCAACGCCATGGTGATCCGGGTGCAGCCCGATGAGGGCGTCACGCTGCGGTTCGGCTCCAAGGTGCCGGGCACCGCAATGGAGGTCCGCGACGTCAACATGGACTTCTCCTACGGATCGGCGTTCGCCGAGGAATCGCCGGAGGCCTACGAACAGTTGATCCTTGACGTGCTGCTCGGTGAGCCATCCCTGTTCCCGGTCAACGAAGAGGTCGAATTGGCTTGGGACATACTCGATCCGGTGCTCAACAACTGGGCCGCGGGCGGAAAGCCCGAACCGTACGAGTCGGGCACCTGGGGTCCGGACTCGTCGTTCGAGATGCTGCGCCGGACAGGCCGGGAATGGCGGCGGCCCTGATGATCCGCGCCACGACGATGCAGAGCGCAGCGATGAGGTGGGGGCACCTCCCGCTTGCGGGGGAGAGTGGCGCCCGTGATCATTGACATGCCCGACGCCACCACCACGGCGGTGAACAAGAAGCTCGACGAGTTGCGGGAAAAGGTCGGCGCCGTCGCGATGGGCCGGGTGCTGACCCTGATCATCGCGCCGGACAGCGAGGAGATCTTCGAAGAGTCGCTGAAGGCGGCCAACAACGCCAGCCATGAGCACCCCAGCCGGATCATCGTGACGATGCGGGGCAATCCGTACGCGGACAAACCCCGGCTGGATGCGCAGCTGCGCGCCGGTGGAGACACCGGAGCCAGCGAAGTCGTGGTTTTGCGGCTGTCCGGGGCGCTGGCCGGTCACGCCGCCAGCGTGGTCACCCCCTTCCTGCTGCCCGACATCCCGGTGGTGGTCTGGTGGCCCGATGTGGCGCCGGCGGTGCCCGCACAAGATCCGTTGGGGCGGTTGGCGATTCGTCGCATCACCGACGCCACCAACGGTGTCGACCCGTTGTCGGCGATCAAGAGCCGGCTGCCCGGATACACCGCAGGTGACACCGACCTCGCCTGGGCGCGCATCACCTACTGGCGTGCGCTGCTCACCTCCGCCGTCGACCTGACGCCGCACGAACCGATCGAGTCGGCGTTGGTGTCCGGTCTGGCAACCGAGCCCGCCCTGGACGTCCTGGCGGGATGGCTGGCGAGCCGGATCGACGGTCCGGTGCGCCGGGCGGTCGGCGAGCTCAAGATCGAACTGGAGCGCAAGAGCGAAACTATCGTCTTGAGCCGCCCGCAGGAGGGAAGGACGGCCACGTTGAGCCGGACCTCCCGGCCGGACGCCCTACTCCCCTTGGCGCGCAGGGAAACCGGTGAGTGCCTGGCCGAAGACCTGCGCCGGCTGGATGCCGACGAAATTTATCAATCAGCGCTTGATGGCATTGAGAAAGTGCAATACGTGTGAGCACCAGCATCGAAGTTTTCCCGGATAGCCAGACCATGGTCGACGCCGCGGCGACGCGGCTGACCGACACCATCGCGAACGCCGTGGCGGCGCGGGGCCGCGCGCTCATCGTGCTGACCGGCGGCAGCAACGGCATAGGGCTGTTGCAGGCGTTGGTGGGACGCGAGATCGACTGGTCGAAGGTGCACCTGTTCTGGGGCGACGAACGCTACGTCCCCGAGGACGACGACGAGCGCAACGACAAGCAGGCCCGGGCGGCGTTGCTCTCACACGTCGACATCCCGTCCAGCCAGGTGCACCCGATGCCGGCTAGTGACGGGGAGTTCGGTAGCGACCTCGCGGCGGCGGCGCTGGCCTACGAGCAGCTGCTGGCCGCCAATGCCGCGCCCGGCGAGCCGGCTCCGAATTTCGATGTGCACCTGCTGGGCATGGGACCCGAGGGCCACATCAATTCGCTGTTCCCCGACACCCCGGCCGTACTCGAGACCACCCGCATGGTGGTGTCGGTCGACGACTCCCCCAAGCCGCCGCCGCAGCGAATCACCTTGACGCTGCCCGCGATTGCGCGGTCGCGCGAGGTGTGGCTGCTGGTGACCGGCGGCGGCAAAGCAGACGCGGTGGCCGCCGCTATCGGTGGCGCCCCACCGGTCTCCGTGCCGGCCGCCGGGGCGGTCGGGCTGGACACCACGCTGTGGCTGCTCGACGAGGACGCCGCGGCCAAGCTGCCCTCGAACCCATCCGGCGTAGCGTGACCAGTTCTGAAATGCGATAGCGCTTCAGCTGGCGCTTTCGATAGTCGTACATCCCTTCGGGCTCCCGCCCGCGCCGGCCGGGTCATAATGACGGACATGGCAGACAGAACTGTGCGCGGAGGCCAAGAGCGGAGCCGGATCAAGACGCTTACCCAGGCCGCGTTGAACGCCGACAAGACGGTGGAACAGGTCGAAGACGTCCTCGACGGTTTGAGCACCACCATGAAGGAGCTCAGCAGTTCCCTTTCCGCGCTGAACGCCACGGTGGAGCGCCTGGAGGCCGGCCTGGATCACCTGGACGGCACCATGACCAGCCTGGACGACCTGGCCAAGCGGCTGATCGTGCTGGTCGAGCCGGTGGAAGCCATCGTCGCGCGGATCGACGACATGGTGCGGGTGGGCGAGACCATGATCTCCCCGCTGGCGATCACCGAGCACGCGGTGCGCGGCTTCGTGGACAGGCTGCGCAACCGGACCATTCAGTAGGCGCCTCGGCAGGATCCTCGATGGCCACGTTGCTGCTGCACCACCCCGCCTTCGCCGCCCATCGGACGGCGCCCGGCCATCCGGAGCGGCCGGACCGCTACCGCGCGGTGGAGGCGGCACTGAGCCGCCCGCAATTCAGCGCGCTGGTGCGCGAGGAGGCCGAGCAGGCCGACCTGGCCGCGACGCGCTACGTGCACTCCAATCGCTATGTGGACGCGCTGGAAGCCGCGCGGCC
The DNA here is from genome assembly GCF_019668465.1 of Mycobacterium senriense. Classification (NCBI taxonomy): domain Bacteria; kingdom Bacillati; phylum Actinomycetota; class Actinomycetes; order Mycobacteriales; family Mycobacteriaceae; genus Mycobacterium; species Mycobacterium senriense. Next base: position 5,249,983 of record NZ_AP024828.1, read on the forward strand.
CGACGAAGGTTACGTCTACCTCGACGGCGGCGACACCATGATGGAGCCCTCCACCTGGGAGACGGCGCTGCGCGGGGTCGGCGCCACCCTGCAGGCCGTGGACCGGGTGCTGGCCGGAGACGCGCAGAACGCGTTCGTCGCGTGCCGCCCGCCGGGCCATCACGCCGAGACCGAGCGGGCGATGGGCTTCTGCCTGTTCAACAACATCAGCATCGGCGCGCGTCACGCACAGCGCAAGCACGGGCTATTGCGGGTCGCCATCGTCGATTTCGACGTCCATCACGGCAACGGCACCCAGCAGATCTTCTACTCCGACCCGAGTGTGCTCTACGCGTCCACGCATCAGATGCCGCTGTTCCCCGGGACCGGCGCGGTGCGAGAAACCGGAGTCGGCAACATCTTCAATTCGCCGCTGGCGCCCGGTGACGGCGGCGCCGAATTGCGCGCGGCCTTCCGGGACCGCATAGTGCCCGCGCTGCAGTCGTTTTCACCCGAGCTGATCATCGTGTCCGCGGGTTTCGACGCCCACGAAAGCGATCCGCTCGGCTCGCTGACCATGACGGACGCCGACTTCGCCTGGGTCACCAGGGAATTGATGACGACAGCCGAAAAGCTGTGCGACGGGCGGTTGGTGGCGGTCCTCGAAGGAGGTTACGACCTGCAGGGCCTCACCGATTCGGTCACCGCGCACGTCGGCGAGCTGCTGAAGGGCTGAGCTAGCTGGCCTTCTGGTGCATCTCGGGGTAGGGGCCGCCGACCGGTGTCGCCGCCCCCAGGATTTCATCGATGGCAATGAGGTCGCCTTCGGACAGGGTGACGTCGGCCGCGCGGGAGCTTTCCTGCAGGTATTGCAGCTGCTGGGCCCCGACGATGGCGACGTGCACACCCGGCTGCGCGATGGCCCGCGCGATGGCCAGCTGGCTGATCGTCACGCCCAGGCCGGCGGCCAGAGCTTCAAGGCGCGCAACGACTTCCAGATTGCGCAGGTAGCCGTCGCCGGTGAAGATGTCGCTCTTGCCGCGCCAGTCCTGGGCGGCGAAACTGGTATCGGCCTTCATCGTGCCGGTCAGCAGACCGTGCGCCAGCGGCCCGTACACCATCACCCCGATGTCGTGCTCGCGCGCATACGGCAGCAGCTCGTTTTCGATATCGCGGCGAAACAGGTGGTAGGGCGGCTGCACCACTTCCACCGGAAGCGTCTCGGAGAACTCACGCACCTGCGCGGTGTCGTAGTTCGATACCCCCACGTGTCGAATCTTGCCTTCCGACACCAGTTCTGCGAGCGCCCCGGCGGTGTCGGCGGCCGGGGTGTCGGGGTCGGGCCAGTGCACCAGGTAGACGTCGATGTGGTCGATGCCCAGCGCGTTCAGGCTGGACTCCACGCCTTCCCGCAACCATTTGCGGCTGCCGTCGCGCACCAGGCCGTTGTCGGTGGCACGCAGGCCGCCCTTGGTGGCGATCACCACCTCGTCCCGGGATTTCTTGAGGTCGTCGCGAAGGGCCTTGCCCAGCAGGCGTTCAGACGCGCCGAACCCGTATTGCTGCGCGGTGTCGAAGAAGTTGATGCCGAGCTCGCGGGCGTTGCGGATCATGGCGATCGCGGCCTCCTCGTCGGCATGGCCCCAGTCACTACAAAACTCCCAGGTACCGAACGCCAACCGGGAAACCTCGAGCCCCGTCTTGCCGAATGTGATGGTCTTCATGCCAACCCTCCCCGTTGCATAGACGTCCACTGCGTATCCCGCCGGTGCGGCCGAGCCCCCGAACTCAACCATAACCAGGCCGACACCGCGGCCCGCAACGTCAGTGCTCAGCGCGGGAAGTAGCGGCTGTCGTTGTCGACCGAATCGAAGATGTCCAGGGCGTGCCGAAACGGCCCGGACGTGATGCGCTGTTCCGTCGCATACGAGTGGTCGAGCTGGTACACGACGCACAGCAGCAGACCCAGCAGGACCGCGACCGTGCCGGACACGATGACGTGGCCGACGGTGCTGCCCATCCGCAGGAAACCCGTAAACGCAACCAGCACAACCGCACCGAAGATCAAGCCGGCCCACATCAGGCCGGTTATCCGGGGCTTGGTGCCCACGATCCGTTCGTTACGGTCGGACGCCAGCACGCTCAACTGGTTGAGGAATTGCTGATTGACCGGCTTGGCCGCGACGTTGGGCTGTTGGCGCCCGACGGTGCGGTACATCCGGGTGATCGCGGCGCGCGCGCCGTCGTTGTTCTGCCTGTTCCACTCCGGGCCCGCCACCGCGCTCGCGTACTTGCGCAACAGCTCCTGCACTTCGGTGCGCTCCGGTTCGGGCATCGCGACGGTTTGCCGGTACATCGTCGTCAGCGCCGACGCCTCGCCGGACACGACGACCTGGGTGGACGAGAAGTGTTCCCAGGTGGCCACCACGGTGAAGCCCAGCAGGGCGCCATAGATGAATCCGACGACGGTAAGGAACGAGGCGATCGCCGAATTCGGTTCTTTCCCATAGCGCTCCGCCGGCAGGAGCCGATTCCCGACCCAGATGAAGCCCGACGCGATCGCGATCGCGACGGCGATGACCGCAACCAGAAGTAGCCACTGGGGTAGTCCGGATCCGCTCACTGCTCTCCTTGGTCGACGCGGCGTCGATTCAGGGTATTCGCGACCGGGCCGGCCGGCGACCGATTCGCGGGTATCAGCCGCTGTTTCGCAGCGCGCTGGCCAGCCCGTTCATCGTCAGCAGAATGCCGCGCTGCACCAACTCGTCGTCATCGCCCGACCGGTAGCGGCGGAGCAACTCCACCTGCAGGTGATTCAGCGGCTCGAGGTACGGGAAGCGGTTGAACACCGATCGCGCCAGGGCCGGGTTGTCGGCCAGCAGGTTGTCCTGACCGGTGATGAGCTTGTGCATGGCGATGGTGCGCCGGTGCTCGTCGACGATCTTGTCGAACACCCGGTGCCGCAACTCCTCGTCGTCCACCAACTCGGCGTAGCGCGCCGCCAGGCCGAGGTCGCTCTTGGCCAGCACCTGAGCCAGATTGGACAGCACGCTGCGGAAAAACGGCCAGCGCTGGTACAAGTCGTGCAGGATGTCCACCCGCTCGCTTTCGCTTTCCGGGCCCGCCGCGATCCACTGCTCGAATGCCGACCCGGTGCCGTACCAGCCGGGCAGCATCACCCGCGACTGACTCCACGCCAGCACCCACGGGATGGCGCGCAGGTCGGAGATGGATTGGGTGGGTTTGCGTGAGGTGGGTCGGCTGCCGATGTTCAGCGAACCGATCTCGCTGACCGGCGTGGAGGCCATGAAGTAGTCGACGAAACCCGGTGTGTCGTGCACCAATTCGGCATAGGCGCGCTGCGCCAGCACGGCCACCTCGTCCAGCACCGCATACGCCGGCTCCGCGGCGTCGCCCAATCCCTCCACGTCCAGCAGCGTGGATTCCAGGGTGGCGGCCAGCAGGCTCTCCAGGTTACGTTGCGCCGCTTGTGGTTCGGCGTATTTTGCGGCGATCACTTCGCCCTGCTCGGTGAGCCGCAGCGAGCCGTTCACCGCCCCGGGCGGCTGCGCCAGGATGGCTTCGTAGCTCGGGCCGCCGCCGCGGCCGACGGTACCGCCACGACCGTGGAAGAGCCGCAACCGGATTCCGGTCTTGCGCGCCACCTCGACCAGCGCCAGCTCGGCCCGGTACACCGCCCAGCTGGAGGCCAGATATCCGCCGTCCTTGTTGGAGTCGGAATAGCCCAGCATCACTTCCTGGCTGTCGTCGCGCGCGGCCACCAGCGCGCGGTAGATCGGGAGTTCGAGCATCGCGTGCAGGATCGTCGCGCCGTTATGCAGATCGTCGATGGTCTCGAACAGCGGCGAGATGCCCACCGGGCAGTACGGCGCATCCCCGGACGCGTCGATCAGGCCCGCCTCCTTCAGCAGGATCGCGGCCTCCAGGACGTCGGAAACCGAACGGCACATGGAGATCACGTAATTGGGCACGGCGGACGGCCCGTAGCGCTCGATGGCGTGCGCGGCCGCGCGCACCACCCCCAGCTCGTTGTGGGCCAACTCGGACAGCTCGGCGCGGCCGCCGACCAGCGGCCGGCGGGTGGCCAGCTCGGCGGCCAGCAGCTCGACCCGCTCGTCCTCGGGCAGCGAAGCGTAATCCGGATGCACCCCCGCCCACGACAGCAACTCGGCGACCACTTCCTCGTGCACGTCGGAGTTTTGCCGCATGTCCAGACCGCACAGATGAAACCCGAAGACCCGCACGCCTTCTCGTAGCAGCGCCAGGCGGTCGTCGGCAAGTAGTGCGCTGCCGTGCGCCCGCAGCGACGCATCGATGGTGTCCAGGTCGGCCTGCAGCTCGGCCGGGGCGGCGTACGGCGTCAACCCCATGTCCAGCTGGTGCTGCGGTCGCCGGTCCAGGATCTCGGCGCCGGTCGCGGTGAGCCGGGCGCGGATCACCCGCACCGCGCGCCGGTAGGGGTCGTCGGCGCGGGCCTTCTCCCCGCAGCCCTCGGCCAGCTCGGTCAGCTCGGGGGTGACCGCGACCAGGCGCGCCGACATCGACAGCTCCTGTTCCAGGGCGGTCAGTTCGGCCAGGTAGTGCGCCAGCGCGGTGAACGCGGCGTTGCCGGTGGCCTGGCGCACCACGTCGGCCGTCACGTTCGGATTGCCGTCGCGGTCACCGCCGATCCAGGACCCGGGCTGCAGGATCGGCTGGTTCAGCAGGTCGGCGTCGGGCCAGCGGGTCCGCAGCGCGTCGCGCACCCCGGCGTTGACCTGCGGGACGACCCGGAAGAACGCGGCGGCGTAGTAGCGCAGCCCCACCTCGATCTCGTCGGTGATCTGCAACCGGGACAACCGGATCAGCGCGGTCTGCCACAGCGTCAGGACCTGACGGCGCAGCTCGAGTTCGATGTTGCGGCCCTCGTCGGTCTCCTGGTGCCCTTCGGCGCGCAGCCGCATCAGCTCGGTGATCCGGTGCTGGGTGACGAAGACGGTGCGCCGGCGGGTCTCGGTGGGGTGCGCGGTGATCACCGGGGCCACCACCGCGCCCTTCAGCGCGTCGGCGACGGTGGCCGAATCCAGTTGCGCCCGGTCGAGTTTGGCGTAGGTCGCAGCCAGGCTGCTGTCCTGCGGCGCTTCGCCCGCGGCGACGTGAATCGCCCGGCGGCGCTCCCGGTGGATGTCTTCGGCGACGTTGGCCAGCAACGCGAAGTGGCTGAACGCCCGGATGATCGGGATCGCCTGGCGGATGTCAATGCGAAAGAACATCCGCGCCAGCTCGGTGCGGTCGATCTCGGAACGCCGCACCCGAAACGATTCCACCCGGGCCCGCTCGACGAGGTCGAACACCTCGTGCCCGTTCTGCTCGCGCACCGTGTCGCCCAGGATGGCGCCCAGCAGCCTGATGTCGGCCCGCATCGGTTCGGTCGCCTCACGACCGACCAGGGTGCGCTGCACGGCGCCGATCGGTTCCAGCGTGCCCTCGGATGCCTCAACCATGGGACCCAGTATCGACGCGGTTGTCGGCGTCCGCCCGTCGGGGATCACTTGCCCCCGCGAATCACCATGGCGCCCAGCGGGTCAGATCACGGTGATTCGGCAGGAATGACCGGCCGATCACGCGTGTTGGTTGCGGACATGTCCGCCGGAATCATTCTCATGGCCCGTCCCGATGCGTCCAATCTGGTCGATGACGTGATAGCCCAAGCCAAACGAGCCCACGACCTCGAGGTCGCGCAGGTGTGGCTGCCCCAGCAGCAGAATTACGACGCCATCGCGCTCGCCGCGCTCGTCGGGGCCGCCGTGCCCGGGCTGGGCGTGGGCACCTCGGTGGTGCCGATCAACCCCCGTCACCCGCTGATCATCGCCTCATTGGCACAAACGGCGCAGGCCGCCGCGCACGGCAACTTCAGCCTTGGGCTGGGACTGGGTGCCCGCCAAGTGGAACGCCCGGCCTTCGGCACCGATTGGCCCAACACCATCACCCGGTTGCGCGAACACCTGACCATCCTGGCGTCGGTGTTCGACACCGGCGGCGTCGACTTTCACGGCAGCGAACTCAGCGCCAGCCCCACCTGGCCGGTGCGGGTGCCGGGCGGCACCCCGATCCCGGTGTATGTGGCGGCGATGGGCCCCAAGGCGCTGCGGGTCACCGGCGAACTGGCCGACGGGACACTGCCCTATCTGGCCGGGCCCCGCACGATCGGAGAATTCATCGTGCCCGAAATCACCAAGGCGGCCGCCGAGGCGGGCCGCCCGGCACCGCGCGTCATCGCCGCGGTGCCCGTGCTGTTGTGCGACGATGTCGAGGGCGCTCGCGCCGACGCCGGCCAACAGCTGAGCTTTTACGAGGCCATCCCGTCGTATCGCACTGTGATTGCCCGCGAGGGCCTCGACAGTATCGTCGATCTCGCCGCGATCGGGCCCGAGGAATCTGTCGTACGCCAGTTGCGCCGCTACCTTGACGCCGGAGCCACCGACCTCGTGGTCAGCCCGCTGGATCGCTCCGATTCGGTCGACCGCGACGCTCTATGGAGGCTCACCGCCGCACTGTGAACGCGCCGAATACCCGCGCCGTCAGCGGTACTTGATCATCAGCGCCATGCCGACGATGCACACCAGCCAGATGGCGGTGATGAAGTACGTCAGCCGGTCCAGGTTCTTCTCCACCACCGTGGAGCCGGACAGGCTGGACTGCACGCCGCCACCGAACAGCGTGGACAGGCCGCCACCCTTGGCCCGGTGCAGCAGCACCAGCAGCACCACCAGGATGCTGGTGACGACCAGGGTGATCTGCAAAGCCAACTGCATGACGGCCAGCCTACCGGGGCGGGGTCGTTCTCAGGGCAGCGGCCCACCGGCGGCGATCGCCGCCAGCGTGGCGAACTGCTCGCCGTCCAGGGACGCGCCGCCGACCAGACCACCGTCGATGTCGTCGCGGGCGATCAGCTCGCCGATGTTCTTCGCGTTCACCGAGCCGCCGTAGAGCACCCGCACGTCCTCGGCGATCTGCGGTGAAGCCAGCACGGCCACCTCCTTGCGGATCGCCGCGCACACCTCTTGGGCGTCGCTCGCGCTGGCCACCCGGCCGGTGCCGATGGCCCACACCGGTTCGTAGGCGATGACGACCTTGCCGATCTGTTCGGCGGACAGCCCGGCCAGCGAGCCACGCAGCTGGTCCTCACAGTGGCCGACGTGGTTGCCCGCCTCGCGCACCTCGAGGTGCTCGCCGATGCAGACGATCGGGGTCAGTTCGTGCTTGAGCGCCGCGGCGGTCTTGGCGGCCACCAACGCGTCGTCCTCGTGGTGGTAGGTCCGCCGCTCGGAGTGCCCGACGACGACGAACGTGCAACCCAGCTTGGCCAGGAAGGCGCCGCTGATGTCGCCGGTGTAGGCGCCCGAGTCGTGCTCGGACAGGTCCTGCCCGCCGTAGGTCAGCCGCAGTTTGTCGCCGTCGACCAGGGTTTGCACGCTGCGCAAATCGGTGAACGGCGGCAGGACCGTGACGTCCACCTTGTCGTAGTACTTGTCCGGCAACGCGAACGCGATCTTTTGCGCCAGCGCGATCGCCTCGAAGTGGTTGAGGTTCATCTTCCAGTTGCCGGCGATCAGCGGTTTGCGGCTCACGACTCTGGGCCTCCTAGTTGTGGTCGGGCTGGGGTCGGCTCAACACCTCGATACCCGGAAGCGTCTTGCCCTCAAGGTATTCCAGCGACGCTCCCCCACCGGTGGAGATGTGCGAGAAGTCGCCCTCCGGGATGCCCAGCGCGCGCACCGCGGCCGCCGAGTCCCCGCCGCCCACCACGCTGAACGCGCCCTTGCCGGTGGCCGCGGCGATCGCCTCGGCGACGCCCTTGGTGCCCGCGGCGAACGCCGGGAACTCGAACACGCCCATCGGGCCGTTCCAGAAGACGGTCTCGGCGTTGGACAGCAGCGTGGTGAATCGCTTGACCGAGCCCGGTCCGATGTCCAGGCCCATCAGGTCGTCCGGGATGGCGTCGGCCGCGACGGTCTGCGGGGTCGCGTCGGCGGCGAACTTGTCGGCCACCACGATGTCCACCGGCAGCCGCAGCACGTCGACGTAGGTGTCCAGCAGCCTGCGGCAGGTGTCGACCATCTCGGTCTCCAGCAGCGATTTACCAACCGAGAAGCCTTGCGCGGCAAGGAAGGTGAAGCACATCCCGCCGCCGATCACGATGCTGTCGGCCTTGGTGGCCAGCGACTCGATGACGCCGAGCTTGTCGGACACCTTCGACCCGCCCAGCACCACCGCGTAGGGGCGCTTGGTGGAGCTGGTCAACTCTTCCAGCACCCGGATCTCGTCGGCCACCAGCGTGCCCGCGTAGTGCGGCAGCAGGGTGGCGATGTCGTACACGGAGGCCTGCTTGCGGTGCACCACGCCGAAGCCGTCGGAGACGAAAGCGCCTGTCGGCCCGACCAGTTCGGCCAGCTGCCTGGCCAACGCCAGCCGTTCGCCGTCGTCCTTGCTGGTCTCGCGCGGGTCGAAGCGGATGTTCTCCAGCAGCAGGACGTCGCCGTCGGTCAGCCCCTCGGCGCGCGCCAGCGCGTCGGTTCCCACGACGTCGCCGGCCAGTTGCACGTGCCGGCCGAGCTGCTCACCGAGCGCCGCGGCGACCGGCGCCAGGGACAGCTGCGGGTCGGCTGCGCCCTTGGGCCGCCCGAGGTGCGCGGTGATCACCACCTTGGCGCCCGCGTCGACCAACGCCTTCAGCGTCGGCACCGAGGCGGTGATGCGGCCGGCGTCGGTGATCTTGCCGTCGTCGAGCGGCACGTTCAGATCGGAGCGCACCAGCACGCCGCGCCCGGAAACCCCCTCGGCGAGAAGGTCTTTCAGAGTGTGGACAGTCACGGCTTACAGCGACTTGCCGACCAGGGCGACCAGGTCGACGAGGCGGTTGGAGTAGCCCCATTCGTTGTCGTACCAGGACACCACCTTGGCCTGGTCGTCGATCACCTTGGTCAGCCCGGAGTCGAAGATCGAGCTGTGCGGGTCGGTGACGATGTCGCTGGACACGATCGGCGCGTCGTAGTACTTCAGGATGCCCTTCATGGGTCCCTCAGCGGCGGCCTTCATCGCGGCGTTGATCTCGTCGGCGGTGGCGGACTTCTTCAGGTCGGCGGTGAGGTCGGTGACCGAGCCGGTGGGGATGGGCACCCGCAGCGCATACCCGTCGAGCTTGCCCTTCAGCTCCGGCAGCACCAGGCCGATGGCCTTGGCGGCGCCGGTGGAGGTCGGCACGATGTTCAGCGCGGCGGCGCGGGCCCGGCGCAGGTCCTTGTGCGGCCCGTCCTGCAGATTCTGGTCCTGGGTGTAGGCGTGGATGGTGGTCATCAGACCCTTGACGATGCCGAACTCGTCGTTGAGCACCTTCGCGATCGGGCCGAGGCAGTTCGTGGTGCACGAGGCGTTGGAGATGATGTTCTGGCTGCCGTCGTACTTGTCGTCGTTGACGCCCAGCACGATGGTGATGTCCTCGTCGGTGGCGGGCGCGGAGATGATCACCTTCTTGGCGCCGGCGTCCAGGTGACCCTTGGCCTTGGCGGCGTTAGTGAAGATGCCGGTGGACTCGACGACGACGTCGACGCCCAGGTCGCCCCAGGGCAGCGCCGCCGGGCCTTCCTTGACCTCGAGCGCCTTGATCTTCTTGCTGCCGACGACGATGGTGTCGTCACCCTCGAGGCTGACGTCGTGGGGAAGGCGGCCCAGGATGGAGTCGAACTTCAGCAGGTGCGCCAGGCTGGCGTTGTCGGTGAGGTCGTTGACCGCGACCACCTCGATGTCGGCGCTGCCTTGCTCCTGTTGAGCCAGTAAGGCCCGGTAGAAGTTCCGCCCGATGCGACCGAAGCCGTTGATACCTACTCGGACCGTCACTTGTCTCTCCTCTGTCTTTCCTGGGTCGTCGGTTCCATGTCTCGTCCATGTCCGCCGGACACTGCCTGTGGTCAGCCTAGATCAGCGACACGCGCGGTTGCCGCGCCGGTAAGCGTGTGGACCATCGCCTTTGCAGGCTGGCCGTCGGTAGACGACATAACTTGTGCGCAACATCACCCGGACTAGCGGTTGCGAGTCCAGCCCAGCTTTGCCTGAGCGCCCGCACGTGTCGAGCCTGAAATTCCGGGTGGAAGCCCTTCTAGCCTGATGCACACGCTTCCCACGCTGCACGTCAACGACGTTGGCGAACGGCGTTAGGATGGGGCGGAGCACCCGAGACACGTAGCCAACCGAAGACACCTAAAGGAAAGGGACGCTTAATGGCGAAGCAACCGGCAATTGCCGCTGATGGACTTGACGCGTCCGTCGCCAACCGACCAGAACACGGCTCGGTCAGCCGGTCGGTGGTTTTGCAGTGTGCGTTGCGATTGGTCGATCGTGACGGTGCGGATGGATTGTCGATGCGGCGTCTGAGTGAGGCAGTGGGTCGGGATCCGACGGTGATCTATCGGCATGTGCCGAATAAGGCGGCGCTGCTCGACGGGGTCGCCGAGATCGTGTTGGCCCAATTGCGGGTGGACACTGCGGACCCGGACTGGGCCGGGCAGCTGCGCGCGGTGGCGCATGACTTCCGCCGACTGGCCCTCGAGCACCCGAATGTGGTGCCGCTATTGGTCACTCGGCCACTAGCCACGCCGCTGGGGCAGCGACCCCCGGGCATGCTACGGCCACTGGAGAACGTCGTCGCGCTGCTCACTGCGGTGGGCTTCAGCGGGGTCGACGCGTTACGTATCTACCGCGTGCTCTTCGGCTATCTGTATGGCCACATCCTCACCGAGCTGCAGGAGGTCGTCGAGCGGCCCGAGGAGTCCGATGATGTGTTGCGCCTAGGCTTGCACCGACTGACGATCACCGAGTTCCCCCAAGTGCGTGCGCTGGCCCCAGCGCTCGGCTACTACGACGGTGCAGCCGAACTCGACCGCGCTCTGGATGTGTTGTTCATCGGTCTTGCCGCCACCGTGCCGGCGCCAAGACGCTCTTCCCGCAAACGTGTCAGGGAGTAGGCCGGCATGGGTCAATTGCGTCTCGGTGTCATCGGCGCGACTTGCAAGGAGAACGAGCGCCGGCTGCCAATACACCCGCGTCATTTCGACCGGATAGATGCCGATGTTCGCGCAGGCATCTACCTCGAAGCGGGCTATGGGAAGTATTTTGGCGTCTCCGATACGGAGCTGTCGGGTTGGGTGGCCGGCATCCGTTCCCGTGAGCAATTGATCGCCGAGTGCGATGTCATTCTGCTGCTTAAGCCTCACGCCCGCGATCTGGCCGAGCTTCGCGACGGCCAGGTGCTGTGGGGCTGGCCGCACTGCGTGCAAGACGAGGAGCTGACGCAGTGCGCTATCGACGGTCGACAGACACTGATCGCGTTCGAGTCGATGAACCTGTGGAGTCGCAACGGTTCATTCAAATTGCATGTGTTCCATAAGAACAACGAGATCGCGGGTTACAGCTCGGTGCTGCATGCCATGTCTATCGTCGGTTGGTCGGGCACCTACGGTCGCCGGTTGCGGGCCGTCGTCATCGGCTTCGGCGCCACCGCGCGAGGCGCGGTGACTGCATTGAACGCGCAGGGCGTGCATGACATCAACGTCCTCACCAACCGCAGCGTGACCGAAGTGGCCTCCCCCATTCATCCGGCCCGGATCGTCCATTTCGCTCAGGACCCGAACTCTCTCGATGGTTCGACGGAGATTTTCGTGTCCACCCAGGGAGGCAGAGCGGCGCTCGCCGGATTCCTCGCCCAGCACGACATCATTGTCAACTGCGTGTTGCAGGATACCAACGCACCGCTGACCTTCCTGGGCGACGACGACCTCGCCGCACTACGCCCGAACAGCCTCATAATTGACGTATCCTGTGATGAGGCAATGGGTTTCAGCTGGGCACGCCCAACCTCGTTTGCGCGGCCGACGTTCCCCGTCCGAGCGAACGTCACCTACTACGCGGTCGATCACAGCCCGTCCTACTTGTGGGATTCGGCGACCTGGGAGATCAGCGAGGCGTTGCTCCCCTACCTGCCGACCGTGATCGCCGGGCCTGAGAGGTGGCACGCCGATCAGACGGTGCGTCGGGCGATCGAGATCCTCGACGGGACTGTACTGAATCCAAATATCCTGTCCTTCCAAAATCGACGTACTCAATATCCGCATGCTCGTCGCGCCCGCGGCGGCCGCGAATCGGCGTAAGCTCATCGGTATCGAGCAGCTCGGTTGCGAGCGAACATGCTCGACTACAAAGGACATTCGATGGCTTCGCTCACAACGGCCTGTACTCCCTACGATATTCGTCTCCAACTCGTCACGGACACCATCACCGCGCACTCCAAGCTGGGCAATGACGCGGCTGTCAAACTCGCCGTGCATGTCCTGGCTGCATTGAACTCAATACCCGAAAGGGTGCGCTAAGCACCGGCACGGCTTGCTTCAACCCCCAACGGCCGCACGGATTTCCGTAGTTGCGCGTTGCTTTCGTCCTGCTGATCCGTATGTGGATGCGCCACATTGTGCGAGCGATAACCCGCGGAGCCGCAGTGTCAACGGTGTGGACACACGTCGATTGGCACAGTGTAGACTGACCAAAGTGCGTCGGCACGAATTGCAAGCCATGCCGGCGATCATGAATCACCCTGCGGCCAGGCGTTTGGACGGTCGCTGCTGAGCGCGTCGGGAAGATTCGCCGGCAAGCTTTGAGCTCACGACTCGCATATACGAATGGAGCAGCATGATGCAACGATTGACCGGCCTGGACGGTGTCACGCTGCACGGTGAAACATCCGTGATGCCCACCCACGTGACGGCGGTGTTGTTTTGCGACCCCGAGGCGCAGGGCGAAACGACCGCCGCGGCGATTTACAAGCTGTTGGCTGAGCGCACCGCGGCGATGCCCGATTTTCGCCACCGCCTGCTCACCAGAGCTTTCGGATTGGGTCAGCCGTCATGGATCGAGGACCCCGCGTTCGATGTCCACAGCCATCTGCATTGCGTCCGGCTGGCCGAGCCCGGCACTACGCGCGAGTTGACCACGCTCATCGGTGAACTGCATGCGCAGCCTCTGGACCGCCGCCGCCCGCTATGGGACGCCTGGGTCGTGCAAGGCCTCGCCGACGGCAGACTCGTCGTATTGATCAAGTTCTCCCACGCCATGACCGATGGGGTGGGCGCAGTCAGGTCGATGCTGCCCGAACTGATGACTGTTGATGCCCAAGGTGCATTCGCGGCGGCACCCCCGCGGGCCCGGGCCACGATGCCAGGGGCGGCCGCGAGGGTATGGGACGCGATCGACGAGATCGCGGCCAACACCGCTGTGGGCGTCCGGATCGCCATCCGGTTGGGTCCCGTCGCGATGAAGTCGGCAATAGGAACCGCGCTGGGATCGGTACGCCAACTCCTCCCAGGGGTCGATCCGCGATGGCCCGATGGTAAGGATTTCGAAGAGGACGAGAACTCGCCGAGAACGCAGCTGAACGCGCCGCTCACCGGGCGACGCAGCGTTGCCTTCGCGGCGTTGGCCATGGACGACCTGCGGGCCATCACCGCCGCGTTCGATGTCACTGTCAACGATGTTTTCCTGACCGCAACGGCATCGGCGCTGCGCCGATGGTTGGCAACCCACGACACGGTGCCCAGTCATCCGCTGCGCACCATGATGCCGATCTCGACACGAGGTATCGATGGCGACGCGTCCAATAGTTGGTCACCGGTGCTCGTCCAATTGCCGGTCGATCTGGCCGATCCGGCACAGCAGCTGGCCAGCATTCACGACGCGACGTCCAGGATCAAGGACAGGCGACGCGCGGTCCCGCCCGTCAACCTCGCCGATGTCATAGATCTCGTTCCACCCGTGGTAATCGCCTGGGCGATGGGTGTGTACACCGGCCTGAAACTGTCTCGGTTCCACTCGCCGGTCGCCCATGTCATCACTTCCAACGTTCCGGGCCCCAGCGGCGAAATCTATTGCGCCGGAGCGCATGTGCTGGGGATCCACGCCCTCGCTCCGCTGTTTGAGGGCTCCAATCTCAACATCACCGCCGTATCCTATGACGGCACCCTGACTGTGGGCATCGTCGCGTGCCCCGACAACGTCGATGACGTCGCATCGGTCGCGAGCGCTATCGAAGATGTGGTCGGTGAACTGAAAATAGCCGCCGACGAAAAGTCCGGCCAGAGCGCAGGCCTTTGCCGCTCCAGCGAGCGGGAGTCCGCCATGAAATGCGCTGCCACAACGCAATTCGCGGCGGATGAAGCAGGCTGGCGTGATCACTATGACCTGCGAAACCTAACAACCGGAATGAGGCCACAATGAGGAACTCTGACCACTCTAAACGAAAGATCTTCCGCGAGAATGTGATCCATGTAGGCGCGGGCTTTCTTGCCAAGGAGCGTCCGCACGTCACACAGACGTTGTCCACGCTCGAGGGGCAGCTAGGCAGATGGGATCCGAATGACGTGGACATCGAAGTCACCCTGCAGGACCGCGGCGGCAAGGAACAGCGCATCACTTTACGCACAACCCTTCCCGGCCATCCACTACTCGTAGCGGTCGCGGAAAATACGGACATCACCCGCGCTCTGTGTGATGCAAAGCGCGAGTTGGCACGGCAGCTGGAACACCAGAAGTCGACACACGATCCGATGAACAATCGCCGCCTCAGGCGCGCGACCATCCGCCATCCGGACTAGCTCCGCACCTGTCGACGTCGCCCGGCACGCAACGAAATGGCCCGGCAGTCGATCTGGGATTCCGCGGCGGCTTAGGCAAGCAGTGGACAAACCGACCTGCGCCGCTGGGCGACTCAACGCGGTAGCCACGGCGGCGGCGCGGTATGAACGCCGATCCCGTCGGCGGGCCTACCCGGCTCCCCGGTTTACCAGGCGGGGTCGTAGCCGGGTCGGGGTGACGTCGACCCCGGCGGCGAGGTCGTCGATCAGCGCGCCGGCATAGTCGACCAGCCCGGAGACGTCGATAGCGTGCGGCGCCGGCCGATCCTCGTGGGCAAGATGGGCGGAGGCGCGGCGAAGTAGCGCGGTCGCACCATGGACGTTGCCCCGCTGGACATGCGTGATTCCCACCGCGAGCTGCGCCAGGCCTTGCCACAGTGGCCGTTCGTGGACCGGGCCGTTCTTCAACACTGCCTCGAACACCTCGTGAGCGTTGAAGGCGAGGCCTCGGCCCAGCAGATCCTGGGCATACGCGAGGGCCTCGGCCGGTGCCAGCAACAGGTCGTCCGGAACGCGCGAAACACCTGCGCTGCCCGGCGCAAGTGGTCGGCCCAGAGCGTCGCGCGGTCGGGCGCTTCGCGGCCGACCGGAATCATCGCGATCACGCCCGGCCATCTGCCCATCATGACAAGCAATTCGCCCCTTAGCGCAATCCCGGTCGATACCGCGCGGTGGGGCTGGCGCCGTCAGTCGCTGCGACGCTTCCGCAGCCAAGCCAGCGCCGCCCCGGCGGCGTAGTAGCCACACAGGCCGTGGATTCCGGCTCCCGGCGGCGTCGATTGCGAGCACAAATAGACACCCGGCACGCCGATCGCATACGGGTTGACGGCGATGCGCGGGCGCAGGAGGACCTGCAGCCCGTCGTTGGCGCCGCCGATAATGTCGCCACCGATGTAGTTGGGGTTGTAGGCCGCCAGATCGGCGGTGCCCTTGCTGACGGTTGCGACGATGCGGTCGCGGAATCCGGGGGCGAACCGCTCGATTTGGTCGACGACGGCGCCGGTGGCGTCGCCGTCGTAGCCGAACGGCACGTGCGCGTACGCCCAGATCGGGTTGATGTTGCCCGACGAGCGGGACGGATCGGCCAGATACTGCTGGCCGATCAGGACGAATGGCCGCTCAGCCATCTTGCTTTGTGCGCGTTGGCGTTCGGTGTCGGCGGTCTCGGCGAAAGCGCCGCCCAGATGCACGCTGCCGGCGTGTCGGCAGTCGGGGTTCGTCCAGGGGATGTCGCCCTCGATGGCGAAGTCGACCTTGAAGGCCGAGGACCCCTGCCGGTAGCGCCGGTAGGACCGCTTGATCCGGCCGGGCATGGCGTCGCCGTAGATCCGCAGTGCGGCGGCGGGGCTCAGGTCGAGCATGACGATGTCGGCGTCCGGGATGTCGCGGCGGCCGGTGACAGCCACTCCGGTGGCGATACTGCCCCTGTGCGCCTGCAGGGCCGCGGCCAGGGCGCGGGTGATCGACCCGGAGCCGCCTTGCGCGACGGGCCATCCGTAGCGGTGCCCGCTGGCCAGAAAGAGCAGCCCCAGGGATGCGGTCAGCGGACGGTCCAGACGGGTGTAGATGTGCACGGCGGCCCCGCCGAACAGCCCGCGGGCCGGCTCGGTGCGAAACCAGCGGGCCATCACCGTGGCCGGGAGCAGCGCGCGCGGCCCGAAACCGGCCAGGCGCACCGGGTGGCGTGGGATGTGCAGCACCGGACGCAGCAAGTCCTGCGCCAGCTGATCGAATCCGGCGGCGAGGTCCCCGACGGCGCGCCGCCACCGCGATGCGTCGGATCCCATGCCTGCCGTCGTCCGATCGATCGACTGATACAGCACGCCCGCGGTGCCGTCGTCCAGCGGATGCGCGCAGTCGATTTCCGGCCACTTCCAGGCCAGCCCGTAGCTCGGCAGGTCGATCTCCGCCCAGAACGGCGAACCGACGCCGAACGGGTGGGTGGCCGAGCAGACGTCGTGGATCACGCCCGGCACCGTCAGCTCGGCCGAGCGTGCTCCCCCGCCGACGGTGTCGCGCGCCTCGAGCACCTGCACGTCGACACCACGGCGGGCGAGCTGGATCGCCGCGGCCAGGCCGTTGGGCCCGGCGCCGACGACGACCGCGCTGGTCATCGAGCAGTGTGCCGGGTCGTCCGCGGCGATCGCAAGCGCGGCGAAGCCGGGCGCGGCGGGTCGCCGCCATCGATGACGTGCACCGGGTAGTCGTCGCCGGGCTCGGGCCAGGGCTGACGGCTCAGCATGCCCGCGACGTCGACGTAGCCCTCTTCGATCAGGCCCGTCTTGGCGTCGACGATGCGGTATGCCTGCGTCTGGCGCTGGATCGGCTGGGCCTCCAGGATGATCACCCGCACGTCGCCCTCGTCGAAGTCGCAGCGCCGCTGCACGGCGGCCAGCAGCTGTTCGTTGTGCAGGTGGCCTTCGCCGAAGTTCCACCCGATCAGCGGTCCGGCGATGATCTCGCCGTCGCGCAACAGGTAGTCGGCCTCGTCGGCGCCGGCCGGCAAGGCGCGCGGCACCAACCCCCCCAACGCCCGCCCGTGCGTGTGCATGGATCGCCACGCCATCAACTTGTCGATCATGAGCTCCGCGGTCTGCGGATCGTAAAGCCGGGCAAGCTGATTGGGCGCCAGCGCCGACGCCTTGGTGATGTTCGCCTCGATCCTGTCCTCGACGCCCCTGCGTAGACACCAGGTGCTGGTGGCCCAGTTGCCCGCGTAGTAGCGCATCGCGGGAAGGAACGAAATCTGTTCCGGGAAAAGGTTTCCCGCGATCGGCACCACCGCCAGCGCGACGATCAGGATGATCAGCAGCAGCGGCGAGCTCAGCCCGGCGGCCGTGACGCCGGCGTAGTGCCCGAACAGATAGAACAGCGAAAAGATGAAGAAGACGTTCCATTCCAGCGGGACGCCCATCGGGATGGTGGACGTGATGTTGAGGTGGAACAGCACCATGAAGGCGATCAGGAACCATGCCCAGCGGTGGCCGTCGGCGACGAACACCAGAACCAGCGGCACCAGAAACTCCGCGGTCGTCCCGCCGACGTGCGCCATGATCTTCGGGATCCACGACGGCCGCAGGTCGTCGACCGGGTCGAGGTAGAGCCGGCGCTTGAACCAATTGAACGCCCGGCTGCGCAGCAGTGGGCTGTTGCTCATCATGACCGCGACGACGTACGGAAAGTGGTGGTTGAGCTTGGAGGTCGCCGCGCCCCACCACAGCGCCAGCATGATGATCTTGAAGGCGGCGATCTGGTCGGTGAACCCGAAGAAGAACACCAGCAGGGTCAGCCCGTAGTGCTCGCCGCGCGCCGCCAGGAACACGGTCTTGTCCCGCAGGCCGAGCAGCGCGAGCGCGACGATGGCGGGCACGACCAGCATGGGATCGATCAGGCCGACGTCGCCGGCAGCAGTGACCGGGCCGCCCCGTCCCGGGGAGAGCAGCGCCCAGACGCCGGATGCCAGCACCACGAGATACAGCGCGATGTCGACGACGGTGCGGCGGTCCCCACGGGTGAACGGAATCTTGTCCGGCCACGCCGGCAGCCGAATAGTGTTGGGCCGCAACCAATACAGGAAGCCACCGAACGGCGGCCAGAACCGCGCGGTCAACGGCCCCGACCCGCAACCCAGGCCGAGGATCTCGAACAGCAGCGTGAAGACGACCAGCTTCTGGTACACGATCGGCTGCGTCCACCAGTCGGCGATATGGCCCAGGCCGCCCAGGCCCGGCGTCAGGGAGATCACCGCGGCGGCACCGGCGCCGTACCCGGCGATCTTGAAGACGTAGAACAGATAGACCGCGTACGGGGAACCGAAGCCGTGTTCGACCCAGTGCCGGGTCATGATCTGGCGCCTGGTCGAACGCGGCAGGCTGAGCCACGTCTGCGGGTCGACGTCGGGAAACTCCGGAGCCATGAATCCCATGGGCGGCCTCGTTCCTATCTAGAAACCAGCTGGCCCATAGAATGTATCGGCACCGCCAAGCGGGTGTGCCGCTTTGTGTGCCTCGGTGATCCGCGCCGGCTACCTCGTCACCCCTCCGATGACGAAAACCGCTGTGATGATGGGTGATTCAGCGTACGACTGGGACGTCCCGGCGAACCGCGGGGCGCGCCTGAGCCGAACCCGTTGCCGGTGCCTGGCGGACAAACCGCCGGCGCAGCTTGTCGAGCAGGGTGTCCAGGGTCCGCCGATCCTGCTCGGCGATGCGCACCAGGCGACGCAGGTTCGCCACCGCGTCGAGGTCGCCCTTGGTTTCCGCGGTGCCGATCTTGCGCTGAAACTCCTCGATGCGCTGATCGATGAAACCGCGCCGCCCGGCGAGCAGCCGCACGAAGTAGTCGGCCTGCTGTTGATCCGCGCTATCCGGAGCGGCCGACGCGAGCGCGTCGGCGGCCCGGTCGATGGCCGGTGCGGGGCGGGACGCGTCTTGCCCCTGACGAGTGGTTTCCGGGCGGGACGCGGCGGTGTGGGAGCGCCGCCCGCGCCTGTCCCGGGTGCCGGCCGATCTGTGTGTGGTGCTCGAGCGTGCACCGCGCTCATGTGACAGACCGGCTACGTCCATCGGTGTCCCCTTTGCTCGAGGATTACGAGGATTACTTAGGGCGCCGTAACAATAGCGCCCCCCACCGTGGCGCACCACATGCCTGGACGAAATAGGGTGAAACACCCTCACAGCAGCAAGGGTCCGGTCGCTACCATCGAGGGACTCGTCTCGGCGAAGCGGCCTCGCGCGAGTGTCAAGGGAGGAACGTGACCGACAACGGCAACCCCGGCGGCGGGGACATCGGCAAATTCGACCCCGGCTTGACCCAGCGCCTGATGGCGGTGATGCGCCCGGTCCTGAAGACCTACTTCCGGTCCGAGGTGCACGGTCTGGATGCGTTCCCGCCCGGCGGGGCGCTGGTGGTGGGTAACCACTCCGGGGGCATGTTCCCCATGGACGTCCCGATCTTCAGCGTCCACTTCTACGACAAACTCGGCTACGACCGGCCGGTCTACACGCTGAGCCACGACATCCTGATGACCGGACCCACCGGAGACTTCTTCCGGCGCACCGGATACATCCGGGCCAACCGCGAGAACGCGGCCGAGGCGTTGCGGTCCGGGGGCGTGGTGATCGTGTTCCCCGGCGGCGACTACGACGCCTACCGGCCGACCCTGTCGGAGAACGTCATCGACTTCAACGGCCGCAAGGGATACGTCCGCACGGCGATCGAGGCCGGCGTCCCGATCGTGCCTGCGGTGTCCGTCGGCGGGCAGGAGACCCAGCTCTACCTGACGCGCGGCACCTGGCTGGCCGAGCGGCTGGGCATCAAACGCTTGCTGCGCAGCGCGATTCTGCCGCTGTCCTTCGGTTTCCCCTTCGGCCTGAGCGCGGTCATCCCGCCGAACCTGCCGCTGCCCACCAAGATCGTGACCCAGGTGCTGGAGCCCATCGACATCGCCAAGCAGTTCGGCGACGACCCGGACGTCGACGAGGTCGACGAGTACGTGCGGTCGGTGATGCAGGAGGCGCTGACCGAGCTGGCCGCCAAGCGTCGTTTCCCGATCCTGGGCTGAGCCGTGCCGAATCCGTTGAGCGAGACCCTAGGCCTGGTCAGCACGCTGAGCCGCGCCGGCATGATCGCGCCGATGCGTCCCGACCGCTACCTGAAGATGGCCGCGGCCATGCGCCGCGAGGGCATGGGCATGACGGTCGGCTTCGCGAGTGCGGCGCAGCGCTGCCCGGATCGTCCCGGGCTGATCGACGAACGTGGCGCGCTGACCTGGCGTGAACTCGACGAGCGGATCAACGCGTTCGGCGCCGCGCTGCAGCAGCTGCCCGCGGGTCAACCCAAGGTCGTAGGCGTCATGTGCCGCAATCACCGCGGCTTCGTCGAAGCGGTGGTGGGCGTCAACCGGATCGGCTCCGACGTCGTTTTGCTGAACACGTCGTTCGCCGGGCCCGCGCTGGCCGAGGTGGTCAACCGCGAGGGCGTCGACGCCGTGGTGTACGACGAGGAATTCACCCCGACGGTGGACCGCGCGCTGGCGGACAGGCCGGACGCCGCCCGCATCGTGGCCTGGACAGTCCCCCGCAAGCGGGAGGGGCCCCCAGGGCAACACGATCTCACCGTCGAGAAGCTGATCGCCGCCCACGCCGGGCAACAGCCCCGGCGCTCGGGCCGCAAGGGCCGGATGATCCTGCTCACCTCCGGCACCACCGGAACGCCCAAGGGCGCCAACCAAACCGGCGGCAACGCCGGAATCGGCACGCTCAAGGCGATTCTGGACCGCACGCCGTGGCGGGCCGAGGAGAACATCGTGATCGTGGCGCCGATGTTCCACGCCTGGGGCTTCTCCCAGTTGATCTTCGCCGCGTCCATGGCCTGCACGGTGATCACCCGGCGCAAGTTCGACCCCGAGGCCACGCTGGACCTCATCGACCGCCACAAGGCCACCGGGCTTGCCGTGGTTCCGGTGATGTTCGACCGCATCATGGAGCTGCCCGCCGAGGTGCGGCGCCGCTACAGCGGCCGGTCTTTGAGATTCGCCGCCGCCTCGGGATCGCGGATGCGACCCGACGTGGTGACCGCGTTCATGGACGCGTTCGGCGACGTGATCTACAACAACTACAACGCCACCGAGGCCGGCATGATCGCGACGGCCACCCCGCAGGACCTGCGCGCGGCGCCCGACACCGCGGGCCGGCCCGCGGGGGGAACCGAAATCCGGATCCTGGACCCGGAATTCAACGAACTGCCCACCGGGGAGGTCGGCAGCATCTATGTCCGCAACAACACTCAGTTCGACGGCTACACCTCGGGCAGCACCAAGGACTTCCACGCCGGCTTCATGTCATCGGGCGACCTGGGCTATCTGGACGAGGCGGGGCGCCTGTTCGTCGTCGGCCGCGACGACGAGATGATCGTCTCCGGCGGCGAGAACGTGTACCCGATCGAGGTGGAGAAGATTTTGGCGGCACATCCCGACGTGGCGGAGGCATCGGTGATCGGCGTGGACGACGAACAATACGGGCAGCGGCTGGCGGCCTTCGTGGTGCTCGAGCCGGGCGCCGCGCTCGACGCGGGCGCCGCACCCGAGGCGCTCAAGCAGCACGTGCGGGAGAACCTGGCCAACTACAAGATCCCCCGCGAGATCACCGTGCTGGACGAGCTTCCCCGCAGCAGCACCGGCAAGATCCTGCGCGCCGAGCTGCAAGCGCGGGTGACCGGCTGATGCGGCTGGCCCGGACCATCAGGAAACCCCGGCCGCTCGCCCGAGCCGCGCTCGAATTGGCCAACGCCGCCAACGGTTTACGCCCACTGGCCCGCAAGGGTTACACCACCGTGCTGGTCTTCTGGTTCGGCTGGCCGGCCTCCGAGGTGCCCGGCGTCTACTTCTCCGCCTCGCTGTTCGACGCACTGCGGCGGGGCCGACGCGGCGACTTCGCGGGGCGGCGCGGCAAGGCCGCGCTGACCATGACGGCGGCGTCCTGGGCCATCCTGGGCGTGATCAAGTATCGCGGCGTCACCACTCCCGGTCCGGTGCTGGAGGCCGGGCTGCGCGACCAACTGGGCGACGACTACGAAGAGGCGCTGAGCAAGCTGCCCCAGAGCACACCGACGCGCAGCGGGCGGCGCACCCTGCCGCTGGGCAACACCGTGGCGCGCCGCCGCTACGTCGAGAAGACCAACGTGGTGTCCTACGGTCCGCACGGCCGCGCCAACCTCGCCGACATCTGGCGCCGCCGCGATCTGCCGCGCGACGGCAAGGCGCCCGTGCTGCTGCAGGTCCCCGGTGGCGCCTGGGTGATCGGAATGCGCCGCCCTCAGGCCTATCCGCTGATGAGCCACCTGGCCGCGCGCGGCTGGGTGTGCGTGTCGATCGGCTACCGGGTGTCGCCGCGGCACACCTGGCCCGACCACATCGTCGACGTCAAACGCGCGCTGGCCTGGGTCAAGGAGAACATCTCCCGCTACGGCGGCGACCCGAACTTCGTGGCCATCACCGGCGGATCCGCCGGTGGCCATCTATGTTCGCTCGCGGCGCTGACGCCTAACGACCCGAAGTTCCAGCCCGGCTTCGAGGATGCCGACACCTCGGTGGTCGCCGCGGTGCCGGTGTACGGGCGCTACGACTGGTTCTCGACCGAGGGCGAGGGCCGGCGCGAATTCGTGGACCTGCTCCAAAAGTTCGTTGTCAAAAAGAAATTCGCCACCCACCGCGACATCTACGTGGACGCCTCGCCGATCCGGCGGTTGCGCGCCGACGCACCGCCGTTTTTCGTCCTGCACGGCCACGACGATTCGCTGATCCCGGTCGGCGAGGCCGAAGAGTTCGTCGAGGAACTGCGCGCGGTGTCCAAGAATCCGGTCGCCTACGCCGAATTACCGCACGCTCAACACGCTTTCGACATCTTCAGTTCCCCGCGCGCGCATCGGTCCGCGGAGGCCGTTGCACGATTCCTGTCGTGGGTGTACGCGACGAATCCACCCGAGCGCGACTGAGGCGTCGCAGCGTCTTTCGCGATTCTCTGTAATCCCTTGTGTCACTGTGGTTTCAGTGGCCACAAAGCGGCGTTTCTTGTCGGTGGGTGCGGCTAGTTTGGCGGTGTGAGTGCAAGTAGTGCCCAGGATGTCGACGCGGTGTTCGATGCGCTGGATGCCGACTTGGACCGGGCGTGCGCTTTGTCGTTCGACGCGTTGGATCCGCGCCGGCAACTGGCGGTATTGGAGCGCTGTGAGAGGCTGCGCCGGCGCATACCGGCCTTGGAACATCCGGTGATCAATTCCCTTGCACGCCAAGCTCCGTCGCTAGAGATCGGCGGCACCGTGTGCCATGCGATCGCCGAGGCGACGCTGATCAGCCGCACCGAGGCATCCCGGCGCATCAAGGAGGCGCGGGACCTGGGCCCGCGGCACGGCCTGACCGGCGAACCGCTGCCACCGGCCCTGGCCACCACCGCGGCCGGTCAACGCGACGGCACACTGGGGGCCGGTCAGGTCGCGGTGATCCGCAAGTTCTATCACCAACTGCCCGGCTGGGTGGACGTCGCGACCCGCGAGCAGGCCGAGACTCGGCTGGCCAAGGATGGCAGCAGGTTTCGACCCGAACAACTGGCCGGGCTGGGCCAAGACGCTGGCCGACTGCCTCAACCCCGACGGCATCTACCGCGACGAGGACAGGGCCCGGCGGCGTGGACTGAGCCTGGGTAGCCAGCGCTCTGACGGGAGGTCGGAACTACGTGGCTGGCTGACCCCCGAAGCGCGCGCCACCCTGGAAGCCGTACTGGCCAAGCTCGCCGCGCCGGGCATGTGCAATCCCGACGACGAAAGTCCCTGTGTGGACGGCGCGCCCAGCCAAGAGGCGATCGAGCGCGATCCGCGATCCGCTGCCCAGCGCAACCACGACGGACTGCTCGCCGCGCTGCGCGCGGTGTTAGCCTCCGGAGACCTGGGTCGGCACAACGGCTTACCGGCCTCCATCGTCGTCACCACCACGCTGCAGGATCTGGAAGCGGCGGCCGGTCGCGGGCTAACCGGAGGCGGCACGATTCTGCCGATGAGCGACGTGATCCGCCTGGCCCGCCACGCCCATCACTATTTGGCGATCTTCGACAAGGGCAAGGCGCTGGCGCTGTATCACACCAAACGCCTCGCCTCCCCCGGACAACGAATCGTGTTGTACGGCAAGGACCGCGGTTGTAGTGCCCCCGGGTGCACGGTTCCCGGCTACTACTGCGAGGTCCACCACGTCACCGACTACGCCACGTGCCAGACCGCCGACGTAAACGACCTCACCTTCGCCTGCGGCCCACACCATCGCCTGCTGCGACCCGGCGGCTGGACCACCCGCAAAAACACCCGCGCCGAGACCGAATGGATCCCGCCGCCGAAGCTGGACCGCGGCCAACCGCGAACCAATACCTTCCACCACCCCGAAAAACTGCTACGCGACGGTGAAGAGGACGATCCCTAGCGCGATCGCCGGGGCCTAGCCTGATGGCGGCGACCCGCTTCGCCCGGCTTCGCCGCGCTTGCGATCGCCGCTAACCGTTCTCGCGCGCGGCGGCCTTCTCCAGGTCGGTCAACGCCGGCTCGATCCGATCGGCCATATCGTCGATGTCGTTGGCCACCTCGGGGGTGGTCACGAAACCGAAGTCCAGGTAATCGGTGTAGGAGAAGCAGGTGATGTTGAGCGCGACGTCCATCACCGGCGGCCCCAGCGGCACCAGCGAATCCAGCTTGGCGCCGGCCATGTACAGCGGGAACGGCGGGCCGGGGACGTTTGAGACAACCAGGTTGATAGGAGCCAGGTTTCGCGACAGCCCGCTGGCCGTGTAGGCCCGGGCGGCGAGCCCCAACAACCCCGGCGGCGTGGTCTCGGTCAGCCCCATGATCTGATGCGCCGACAACGCCTTGGCCATCAGCTTCGCGTTCTGGGTGCTCTCGCGAATGGCCCGCAGCCGCTCCCCCGGGTCTTCGACATCGGTGGCCAACGAGACCGTCATCGAGCCCACCTGGTTGCCGACGTCGTCCTTGTTCTCGTCGGTGCGCGTCGACACGGGGATCTGCGCGATCAGCGCTTTGGCGGGCAGCTCGCCGCGCTTCTGCAAGTAGTCGCGGACCGCGCCGGCCACCAGCGCGAGCACGACGTCGTTGAGCTTGACGCCGTACGCGTCCTTGATGACTTTGGCGCGGGTCAGTTCGACGCGGCAGCCGGTGATGCGCCGGTGCGGCGAGACCGGTGCATTGAAACGGGTTTTGGGCGCCTCGAAGTAACGCGGCGGTCTGCTGCGCACACCCAGTGTGGCGATCTGCTGGCGCACGGTCTGCTCCATCAGCCGAGCGATGCGGAACGGCGTCTTGACACCGACGTTGATCAGCGCGCCCACGGCGCGCCGCTCCAGCCCCGGCAGCTCGAACCCCACCAGCGATCCGACCGTTTCCTGTTGCGGCGCACGCGGTTCCGGCGTGGCGTCGAACAGGATCTCGCCCAGCCCGGCGCCCGAGACCCCGTCGACGATGGCGTGGTGCATCTTGGTCAGCGTGGCGATCCGGCCGCCCTCGACGCCCTCGATCACCCACATCTCCCACAGCGGCCGGGAGCGGTCCAGTTTGTAGGACATCAACCGGCCCACCAGCTCCTCGAGCTCGCGACGCCCGCCCGGCGCCGGCACACCGATGCGACGGACGTGGAAGTCGACGTCGAGCTCCTCGTCTTCGACGAACCACGGCCGGTCCAAGCCCAGCGGCGCGCCGGTGACCCGCCATCGCAGCTGCGGCACCTCCGGCAGGCGCTCGATCAACAATTGACGGAGACGTTGAAAGCTGTACTCGGAAGTGTCCTTCGGGTCGCAGATCGCCAGCGCCCCCACATGCATGTGCCAGCCCGCAGTTTCTGCAGACCAAAACGCCGCATCAACACTCGAAAGCCGTTTCATCACCCGACCGTAGCCCCCCAACCCCCATCGCGACCAGCAATGGTAAACAAACTACCCGCGGGTTAGGCGTCGCTTGATTCGCCCGACTCCTCAGCCCGCCGCTTCGCGGCGCGCATCGTCATCAGGCGTCCTCCAGCAGATCCGGTGTGACCGCCGACTCGGTGTCGGGAATGCCCTCGACCTTCGCCTTGCGATCGGCCATCGACAACAGTCGCCGAATACGTCCCGCCACAGCATCTTTCGTCATCGGCGGGTCGGCGAGCCGGCCGAGCTCCTCCAGCGACGCCTGCCGGTGCTCGACCCGCAGCTTGCCGGCCGAGGCCAGATGGTTGGGGACGGTGTCGCCCAGGATCTCCAGGGCCCGCTCCACCCGGGCCGCGGCCGCGACCGCGGCCCGCGCCGAGCGGCGCAGGTTGGCGTCGTCGAAGTTGGCGAGCCGGTTGGCCGTGGCGCGGACCTCGCGCCGCATCCGGCGCTCCTCCCAGACCAGCCGGGTGTCCTGGGCGCCCATCCGGGTAAGCAGCGCGCCGATCGCCTCGCCGTCGCGCACCACCACCCGGTCGGCGCCGCGGACCTCGCGGGCCTTCGCGCTGACACCGAGCCGGCGCGCGGCACCCACCAACGCCAGCGCCGCCTCCGGGCCGGGGCAGCTGACTTCCAACGCCGACGAACGCCCGGGTTCGGTCAGCGACCCGTGCGCCAGGAAGGCTCCCCGCCAGGCGGCCTCGGCGTCGCCGACGCTGCCGCCCACCACCTGGGCCGGCAGTCCGCGCACCGGGCGGCCGCGGTTGTCGAGCAGGCCGGTCTGGCGCGCCAACGCCTCGCCGTCGTTGGCCACCCGCAACACGTATCGGGTGCTCTTGCGAATCCCGCTGGCCGACAACACATGTACGACGGCGCTATATCCGTAGAGCTCGAAAATGTCCTTACGCAACCGCCGCGCGACGTTACCCAGGTCCACCTCGGCCTCGACCACCACGCGGCCACCGACGATATGCAGCCCACCGGCGAACCTCAGCAGGGACGTGACCTCCGCCCGGCGCGCGCTGACCGATTTCACGATGAGGCGGCTCAGTTCGTCTTTGACTTCGGTCGTCATGGCCACGCGTCGTCACCCCTTGGTCCGCTGCCGGCCGGTCCACTCCCCCCGGCTGGTGGGCTTGCACCGTCGACCCGAATATCCGCGGTGGCCGTGACCGACGACGGTCCCGGAGCCTTGTGGGCCGCCCGGACCCCGTCCAGGGCCGCCGCGAGCTTGCCTGGATCATGTAAAGGTGTACCAGGTCTGGCCACGTCGGCGAAGTGGACCTCGGCCGAAAGCAGTGTGGCGGTGCGGCGCAGTTGATCGCGCTCGCGCTCACTGGGCACCCGTTCGACGTCGATGATGATGTCGTGCACGCTGAACTCCGGTGCGTGCTGGGCCAGCACGTGCAGATGACGCTCGACGGAGAAGCCGGCCGTCTCCCCCGGCTCGGCCACCAGATTGAGCACCAGGGCGCGGCGCGCGGTGGTCGCCCGCAGCGCCGCGGCCAGCTCGGGCACCAGCACATGCGGGATCACGCTGGTGAACCACGAGCCGGGGCCCAGCACCACCAGATCGGCGGCCATGATGGCGTCGACGGCCTGGCGGGTCGCCGGGGGGTTGTCCGGCAGCAGCCGGACGCGGCGCACCTTGCCCGGCGTGGTCGCGATGGCCACCTGGCCGCGGATCAGCCGGAACATCCGCGGGTCGCCTTCCAGACCGGAGACGTCGGCCTCGATCTGCAGCGCGATCGGGCACATCGGCAGCACCCGGCCCTTGACGCCGAGGATGCGTCCGAGCTCGTCGAGGGCCGCCACCGGGTCGGCCAGCACCTCGGACAGG
Organism: Mycobacterium senriense; assembly: GCF_019668465.1. Classification (NCBI taxonomy): domain Bacteria; kingdom Bacillati; phylum Actinomycetota; class Actinomycetes; order Mycobacteriales; family Mycobacteriaceae; genus Mycobacterium; species Mycobacterium senriense. The sequence goes on from NZ_AP024828.1 coordinate 5,277,990, forward strand.
CCGGCCAGCATCAGGTTGCCGATCGGATGCCCGGCCAGGGCGCCGCTGCCGCCGAACCGGTGCTGCATGATGGTCGCCCACAGCCGCCCATGCGGACTGTCAGACGCCAAGGCCGCCAACGCCATTCGCAGATCACCCGGCGGCACCACACCCAGTTCGCTGCGCAGCCGACCGGAAGAACCACCGTCGTCGGCGACGGTCACCACCGCGGTGACGTAGGGAGTCAGCCGGCGGGCCGCCGACAACGTCGCGTACAGGCCGTGTCCGCCGCCCAGCGCGACGATGCCCCGGTTCAGCGGCTCGGTCATTCGCGGCCCAGATCCCGGTGCAGCACCCGCACCGACAGTTGCGCTTCGCCCTTCTGGGCGTTCAGCAACTGCATCAACGCCTCCGCGATCGCGACGCTGCGATGCTTACCGCCCGTGCACCCGATGGCGACCGTCATATAACGCTTGCCCTCCCGGCGGTAGCCGTCGACGACCAGAGATAGCAATCGATGGTAGGCGTCGAGGAACTCGGCCGCGCCGGGCTGGCTCAACACGTAATCACGCACCGCGGGGTCCTGCCCGGTGCGGGGACGCAACTCGTCAACCCAGTGCGGGTTCGGCAGGAACCGCACGTCCATCACCATGTCGGCGTCCATCGGCAGGCCGTACTTGAAGCCGAACGATTCGACCGTGACGCTGGTGGTCGCACTGGCGTCACCGCCGAACGCCCGCTCGATGGTCTCGCGTAGGCCCCGCACCGACAGCGTCGAGGTGTCGATGATCAGGTCGGCGGTGGCGCGAACGGAGGCCAGCATCCGGCGCTCGGCGGCGATGCCCTCGGCCAGCGTCTGATCGCCCTGCAACGGGTGGCTGCGGCGATTCTGCTCGTAGCGGCGCACCAACATGTCGTCGGATGCTTCCATGAAAACCACCCGCGGGGCGATGTTTCGGGTCGCCAGCTCCCTGCGCACCGAGTCCAGATCACCGGTGAAGCCGCGCGACCGCACGTCCATCACCACCGCCAGCTGGGTGATCCGCGACCCCGCGTCCATACCGAGATCGACCATCCGGGTGATCAGCTGCGGGGGCAGGTTGTCCGCCACATACCAGCCGAGGTCTTCGAGCACCTTGGCCGCGGTGCCCCGCCCGGCGCCGGACAATCCGGTCACCAGAACGACGTCGATACCGGCCGGGGCATCCACCGAGTGGCCACCCGCGAACTCACCTGGGCCCGTCACCGGGCGGCCTCGGACTGATCGGGTCGCAGCGCCTCCAGGACGGCGGTGGCGGTTGCCACCCCGATGCCGGGAACGGCGGTGATCTGGTCGACGGTGGCCTCCTTGAGGCGGGCTATCGATCCGAAATGGCTTACCAGTGCCTTGCGGCGATGTTCTCCCAATCCGGGCACCGAATCCAGCACCGATGCCGTCATTCGCTTGGATCGCTTGCTGCGATGGTAGGTGATCGCGAACCGGTGCGCTTCGTCACGGACGCGTTGCAGCAGATAAAGCCCCTCGCTGTTGCGCGGCATGATGACAGGATCGGGCTCCGACGGCACCCACACCTCTTCCAGCCGCTTGGCCAGGCCGATCACCGCGACGTCGGTGATGCCGAGTTCCTCGAGCACCGCGCTGGCCGCGTTGACTTGCGGCGCACCGCCGTCGACGACGTACAGATTCGGCGGATAGGCGAACCGGCGAGACTTCCCTTCCGGCGAAACCATATTCGGGTCGTTTTGTTCACTCAGGTGCCGCGCGAAGCGGCGCCGGGTCACCTCGGCGATGGAGGCGACGTCGTCGGAGCGCCCCTGTCCGGCGGCTTCCCGAATGCTGAAATGCCGGTAGTCCGACTTGCGCGGCAGCCCGTCCTCGAACACCACCAGCGAGCCCACCACGTCGGTGCCCTGAACATGGCTGATGTCCACGCATTCGATGCGCAGCGGCGCGTCGGACAGGCCGAGGGTATCCTGGATGTTCTGCAGCGCAGCGGATCTGGCGTTGAAGTCGCCGGCGCGCCTCAGTTTGTGTTGCTGCAGCGCATCTTTCGCGTTGCGCTGCACGGTTTCGGCCAGCGCGCGCTTGTCGCCGCGCCGCGGCACGCGCAGCACCACCCGCGATCCGCGCAAGCCGGACAGCCAACTGGTCAGCTCGCCGGCATTGGACGGCAGGCAGGGCACCAGCACCTCGCGAGGCACCGGGTTCGCCGATTCGTCTGCGGCGCCGCCCAATTCGGCCTGGTCACCGTAGAACTGGGTCAGGAACTGCTCCACCAGCTGTTCCTCACCGGAATCACCTGGGTCGGCGGACTTTTCGACGATCCAGCCGCGCTGGCCGCGGACCCGGCCGCCGCGAACGTGGAACACCTGAACCGCGGCCTCGAGCTCGTCGTCGGCGAACGCCACCACATCGGCGTCGGTGCCATCGCCCAGGACGACGGCCTGTTTCTCCATCGCCCGCTTCACAGCAGCCAGGTCGTCGCGCAGCCGCGCGGCCCGCTCGAAATCGAGCTGCTCGGCCGCGGCGTTCATCCGCTGTTCCAGCTCCCGGGCGAACCGGTCGGTCTTGCCGGACAGGAAGTCGCAGAAATCGTCCACGATCTGGCGGTGCTGTTCCGCGCTGACCCTGCCGATACACGGCGCCGAGCATTTGTCGATGTAGCCGAGCAGGCAGGGGCGATCGATCTGCTTGTGCCGCTTGAACACTCCCGCCGAGCAGGTGCGAGCCGGAAACACCCGGGTGAGCAGGTCCAGCGTTTCCCGGATGGCCCACGCGTGCGAGTACGGCCCGAAATACCGCACCCCCTTGCGGCGGGGGCCGCGATAGACCATCAGCCGCGGGAACTCCTCGTTGAGCGTCACCGCCAGCACCGGGTAGGTCTTGTCGTCGCGGTAGCGGACGTTGAACCGCGGGTCGAACTCTTTGATCCAGTTGTATTCGAGCTGCAGTGCCTCGACTTCGGTGTTGACCACCGTCCACTCGACCTTGGCCGCGGTGGTCACCATCTGCCGGGTTCGCGGGTGCAGGCTGGAGATGTCGGCGAAGTATGACGTCAGCCGGCTGCGCAGGCTCTTGGCCTTGCCGACGTAGATGACTCGCCCGTACGGATCCCGGAATCGGTAGACGCCGGGCTCGACCGGGATGGACCCGGGTGCGGGGCGGTAGGTGGCGGGATCGGGCACAGATCCAGGCTAGTAGCCGCGGCCGTGGTGCCGAGAAAGGCGGGGCGCGTGCGGGTGCCGGTCTACTGTGGTGCATACCGGTCGCCACGATGTCTGAGGGGGATTACCGTCGAGTCCTCGCTAGCCTGGTTGCTGCAGCCCCTCGCTGTCGACACCTTCCTCGACGAGATCTGGGCGAGCAGGCACCACCACATCCAGCGCTGCCGACCGGGCTACTTCGACCGGCTGCTGCCCGGGCCTTCGGCCGCCGACGAGCTCCTCGAGCACGTGCAGCCGGAACCGTCGGCCGTGCGGCTGGTCAAGGGTGGCGAGGACAAGGATCCGGCGGCCTACCGCCGCGCCGACGGCGGCCTGGACCCGGCCCGGGCACGCGACGGCCTGGCCGAGGGCTACACCATCGTCATCAATGGGGTCGAGCGCTACCTGCGCACGATCGCGTCGTTGTCCCATTCCATCGAGGTCGAGCTGAACTTCCCGACCCGGGTGAACGCCTACGTCACGCCGCCGAAGTCCACCGGCTTCGCCCCGCACTACGACCCGCACGACGTGCTGGTCCTGCAGATCCAGGGATCCAAGACGTGGCATGTGTCCGACGCGGCCGCTGTGCCGCCGCACGAGATCCAGCGGCGCAGGGGTGTGGGGACGGATGGGCTCACGTCGCCGACCGACGTGTGCCTGCAACCCGGCGACGTGCTGTATTTGCCGCGCGGCCAAGTACATTCGGCCGAAACGCGCTCCGAGCCATCGGTCCACCTGACGATCGGGCTCCATGCCCCCACCGTCCTCACGCTCCTCACGCACGAGCTGTACGCGCTGAGTCTGCGCGACCCGCGCGTGCACGCCCGCTTATCGCCACGGCACCAAAACGACGCCACCTCCCGCGCCGGCCTTGGCGAGCTGGTGCGCGACACCCTGCGCGCCCTGGAGGATCCCGAGCTCCTCACCGAAAGCCTCGACGCGCTGGCCGACGTCCTGGTCCGGCGAGGCCGATGCCCTCCGGTCGGCCGGGTCAGCGACACCGTCGGGATCGACGGGCACACGCTGGTCGCGAAGTATGAACCGCTCTATGCGCGGGTGGCGCACGTCGACGACCGCGTCGTCCTGCAGTTCGCGCAGCTCTCGGTCGGCGCCGGCACCGACCATGAGGCGGCGATGCTGTTCCTCGCCGGCAGCACCGAGCCGTTTCGGGTCGGCGACCTGCCCGGGTTGACCCCGGCGCAGCAGACCGGGCTGGCACAGACGCTGATCCTGAACGGGTTCCTGACCCGGCTGTCCGAAGGCTGACAGTTAGCTTCGTATCTCCGGTGAAAGTACCGCTTTCTATCCGCATTTGCGGATATTTTCCGCGTAGGCTTCGGTACATGCGGGTCGCCGTCCGTGTGGCGGCAGTCTTTATCGCTTGGCTGGCCCATGGCCAGCCTCCGCCCACCGACCACGCGAGCCGCTGACCGGTCCGTCGGGAGGAGCGCGACATGGCAGCGCGGGTGAACGCGGGTGATCAACGATGACCATGCCGATCTGGGGCGCCTTCCCGCCGGAAGTCCATTCGGCGGCGCTGTCCAGCGGCCCGGGACCCGGATCACTGCTGGCGGCCGAGCAGGCGTGGCAGGCATTGAGTGCCGAATACGACTCGGCGGCCCAGGAACTCGGCGACTTGTTGGCGGCGGTGCAGGCCGGGACGTGGCAGGGCCCCAGCGCCGAGGCGTACGTGGCCGCCCATGTGCCGTACCTGGCATGGCTTTTGCAGAACAGTGCCAACAGTTCGGCAGCCGCATTAGAAGCCGATACCGTGGCCGCGGCCTACACCGCCGCGCTGTCCGCCATGCCGACGCTGGAAGAGCTGGAAGCCAACCACGCCATGTTCGCCCAACTGGTGGCGACGAACTTCCTTGGCGTGAACACGATTCCAATCGCGCTCAACGAAATGGACTATCTGCGGATGTGGCTGCAGGCGGCCACCACGATGGCGATCTATGAAGCGGTGTCCCAGACCGCGCAGACGTGGGTGCCGCCGACCGCTCCGCCGCCGCCGATCCAGCTGGCCAACCCGCCCAACCAGGATGCCGGCGGCGGGGCGGATCAGCTGAGCTGGTGGGTGACTCGCGTGCAAGAAGTCGCCCAGGAACTGAACGCGGACCTGAGCCAGTCAGGAGGATCCAACCCGTCCTCAGTCCTCAACAGCCTGATGACCGACCCGCTGCTCGCCGCCAAGGTTCCGCACTGGGCGGGCGAGGCGCTCTACACATTCCCTACTACCCAGGTGCCGCAATTGGCGCAGCTCTCCGTCGGCCTGATCGCCCCCTTCATCCCCGTCGCCGGTGCGGCGGGTTTGGCGGGGCTGGCCGGCGTGGCGCAACCCGCCCCAACCCAGCCGGGCGCGGTGGCCGCCCCGGCTCCGTCGCACACGGGAGCGCCCGTCGCGATGGCACCCGGTCTCGGCACGCCCGCTGCGGCCCCGGCCGCCGCACCGGTGTCCGCCCCCGTGACCGCCGCGACATCGGCAGCGCCCGCCGCCGCACCGGCGCCGCCCGCCCCGGGCGTCCCGGCTTTCAGCTACCCCTATGTGGTCGGCCCTCCCGGGCTCGGGGCCGGCACCGACATGAGCCTCGGCTCGCGGACCGGCCAGAAGTCGCCCGCGCCCGACGCCGTCGCGGCGCCGGCCGCCGCGGCCGGGCGCGAACAGGTCCGGCGCCGCCGGCGTCCGCGGACGGGTCTGATCGATCCCGGCCGCCGCTACGAATACCTCGACCATGGTTCGGACGCGGAATCCGCCTATGCGACGGCCTCGGATCGGGGCGCGGGGAAAATGGGGTTCTTCGGCACCGCTCCGGAGTCGGGCGCCGCTCCCGTGGGCCTGACCACAGTTGCCGGCGCTGCTCTGGACGACAGCCCGAGCCTGCCGCTGCTGCCGAGCAGTTGGAGCCCCGAAACCGAAGAAGGAACATCCGGGCAGGTAGAAGGACCGTAACGGGCTCGGCGCGCGGTCGCGGCGGTTTGGGCGGCTTCCGTTCCGGCTACCAATGCTTTTAGCTCAACGTAGAGTGAGGGGGCAAAGCAATGGAGGGAGTCCGTAAATGATGAAGCGCTCGCTGGCCAAACTGGCCGTCACGCTCGGCGGTCTGGCATTGGCGTCGACCGCTGGGGCCGGGGTCGCATCTGCCGATCCCGATTACGGTCCGATGATCCACACCACCTGTAGCTACGACCAGGCGATGAGGGCGGTGCACGCGGAGAACCCGACGGCCGCCCAGTACCTCGACCAGTCGCCGCCGAACCAGCAGTTCTTGCAGCAATACCTGGCGTCGTCGCCCGATCAGCGGGTGAACCTGCTGCATGCGATCGAGCACAACCAGGGGGCCCAGCAGGCCCTGCCGATCTTCCAGCAAATGATGACGGACTGCACCCAGTACTAAGCGCCTTCGACTCGGGCTGCTGAGCGCTCTACCATCGGCCGATGGTAGAGCGCTCAGTGCGCCTGCAGGTCCGGCCGATAGCGCGCCAGCAGCGAGCGGACCGTGTCCATGGCGTCCACCGCGCGGCCCTTGTCGACGGCCTGAATCGCCATCACCGGTATGTACTCGTCGTCGGGCAGGTCGATGCGGGCCCAGCGGTGACCCACCGGAAAAGACACGCCTGCAACGTCCGGCCACTCGATAAGCTTGTCGTCCAACAGATTTCTCACCGAAACGCCGGCAGGTCCCACTCGCAGCCGCGGCCGCGCGAACAACAGCACCACGCCGGCGATGACCAGGCCCAGCACAGCGATCGCCACCTGATCTGAGGTCTGAAAGACCACCCCGGTGGACCTCACCTTGAGCAGCAGGCCCACCGCGATATGCGCCGCGGCGATCAAAAACGCAGCCCCATAGGCGAATAGCGGCGTGCGATGGGGACGCAGCACCGCATCCCAGGACTCACGGTCCGGCGGCGACGTCACGACTGAGCGCGCAACTCACGCAGGGTCAGCGCGGTGGTCAGGGCCGCCAGAGTGGCTTGGGCCCCTTTGTCCTCGGCCGATTCCGGAAGGCCGGCCCGGTCCAGCGCCTGCTCCTCGGTGTCGGTGGTCAGCACACCGTTGGCCACCGGTGTGGAAGTGTCCAACGACACCCGGGTCAGGCCCTGAGTCACCGCATCACACACGTACTCGAAATGCGGTGTCTGACCCCGGATTACGACGCCCAGAGCAACCACGGCATCGTGGTTGCGGGTGAGTTCCTGGGCAATCACCGGGATCTCAATGGCGCCGATCACCCGCACCACCGTCGGGTCGTCAATACCCGATTCCGAAGCCACCTTGCGGGCACCGGCCAGCAGTGCGTCGCAGATTTCGCTGTGCCAGGTACTCGCGACCAGGGCCAGTCGCAGGCCGGATGCATCGAGCGGCGGGACCTCTGGCACACCGTCGGCAGGGCTCACAAAGCACCGCCGAATTCACCTGGCAGATGGACGGATTCGTGAAAGTCGTCCAGCCCGGCCAGGTCGTGTCCCATCTTGTCCCGCTTGGTCATCAGGTAGCGGATGTTCTCCGCGTTGGCGCGCACCGGCAGCGGCACCCGCTCGATGATGTGCAGGCCGTACCCGTCCAGCCCGACCCGCTTGGCGGGGTTGTTGGTCAGCAGCCGCATCGAACGCACCCCGAGGTCCACCAGGATCTGCGCGCCGATGCCGTAATCCCTTGCATCGGCCGGCAATCCGAGCTTGAGGTTGGCGTCGACGGTGTCTTCACCGGCGTCCTGCAGCTGATAGGCCTGCAGCTTGTGCATCAGCCCGATGCCGCGGCCCTCGTGGCCCCGCATGTACAGCACGATGCCGCGTCCCTCGCGGGCGACCATCGCCATCGCGGCGTCCAGCTGCGGCCCGCAATCGCAGCGGCGCGAACCGAACACGTCGCCGGTCAGGCATTCGGAGTGCACGCGCACCAGCACGTCGTCACCATCGGCGTTCGGCCCGGAGATGTCCCCGCGCACCAGCGCGACGTGCTCGACCTCTTCGTAGATGCTGGCGTAGCCAATGGCACGAAACTCGCCGTGCCGCGTCGGTATCCGGGCCTCGGCGATCCGGGCGATGTGCTTCTCGTGCTTGCGGCGCCACTCGATCAGGTCGGCGATGGTGATCATCGCGAGGTCGTGTTCGTCGGCGAAGACCCGCAGTTCGTCGGTCTGCGCCATCGAGCCCTCGTCCTTTTGGCTGACGATCTCGCAGATGGCGCCCGCGGGCTGCAGCCCGGCCAGGCGGGCCAGGTCGACGGCGGCCTCGGTGTGACCGGGACGGCGCAGCACGCCACCGTCCTTGGCGCGCAACGGAACCACGTGACCCGGCCGGGTGAAGTCGTCGGCGATGCTGGTGGGATCGGCCAGCAGCCGCATCGTGGTGGCCCGGTCCGAGGCCGAAATCCCGGTGCCCACACCCCGTCTTGCGTCGACGGTGACGGTGTAGGCGGTGCCGTGCTTGTCCTGGTTTACCGCGTACATCGGCAGCAGGCCCAGTCGGTCGCAGACCTCGCCGTCCAGCGGTACGCACAGGTATCCCGAGGTGTAGCGGACCATGAACGCCACCATCTCCGGCGTCGCCTTCTCGGCGGCGAAGATCAGATCGCCCTCGTTCTCGCGGTCCTCGTCGTCAATGACGATGACGGCCTTGCCGGCCGCAATGTCGGCAACCGCCCTTTCGACGGAGTCCAACCTCGTCATCTTTGCTACCTCGCCGTTCCCGCTGTCCGGCGGGAACACTGTCGAAACGGCTCACACGAGAAGCCCACGTGTTGCATTCAGTATGAACCACGGCGGCGCCGCCGTTATTGCCACGGCTTGATCAGCGGGACGGTCCCGGATCGCGTTGCGCCACCGCGTGCGCCGGCCACGCCGACGGCCTGACCACTTCCGAGAGCGCGCCCTATTCTCGTCGCAGCGGATCCCACCGGCCTCCCGATGCAGGACGGGGCCTCGCCATCCACGGCGGCACTCGCGTAATCGTTGCCGAGATCACACTTTTCGCCGCCCGGAGATACCCGGCGCCGCCCCGGCCGACGCGCTATTCGCCGCGGGGGAAGGCAACCGTTCCGATACGGATGCACGGTCGCCTCGCAAACAGGATCTCACTGTCAAGAATGGTTCGCCTCGCCACCGATATCGTCACTTGGTGCCATAAATAACCCGATGAAAAGCCCGTATACCCGTGAACGCTTTGCAACGGATATGTGTTGGCTGTGCCAAATATTTGACATGAGCAAACGGCGGAAACGGGTTTCGAGCGCATTCCCGCGGGGAAATACAGCCGCATGAATACCAACACGCAAACACGACCGTGGGTCCGGCTGTGTACCGGCGCGCTCGCCGCCGGCGGCTTGGCCATGTCCGCGCTCGGACTGTCCACGGGCACCGCCGCGGCGGCGCCTCCGCCTCCGCCCATGTACCACCACCACTGGTGCCCGGGCGATCAGTGGGACCCAGGCTGGGGCCCTTACCAGAACTGGAACAACTGCCGTGACTGGGACGACAATTACGGCGGCCCTGCAGGTTACGAAGGAGCCCCGCCGTGGGCACCGCCGCCGCCCGGACCACCGCCGTGGGCACCGTGGGCTCAGGTCGTGTGGAATCCCCAGGCGAATGGTTGGGGATACTGGAACGGCCCCGTGTGGATGCCGCTGTAATCCACGGCTGATCCCAAAGCAGGCCGCCGCCACGGCGATCCCGCCGTTGGCCGGTGGCCTGTTTTGCTCGTCCCGTGATCCAGCGGGCCGCGATGATTCCCCAGCTGCCCCCGCGTCGGCATGAAGGTCTCGCGGCTGATGAAGCTATGAGGGCTGGTCTTCGGCCGGAGAGTCGCCGTCTTTGGCCAGGTGGCGCAGGACTCGCTCGTTGAGGGCGGCGAGCATGTCGAGCTCAGCCGGGGTGAGCAGGTCGATGAAGTTCCGGCGGACGTCCGCCACGTGCCCGGGCGCCGCATTCTCGATGGCGGCGCGGCCGGCCGGCAGCAGGCAGACCATGGTGCTGCGGGCGTCGTCGGGGTTGGACTCGCGGCAGATCAGCCCGTCCTTCTGCATGCGCCGCACCTGGTGGGAAACACGACTCTTCTCCCAGCCCAGTATCTTGCACAGGTCGCGTGCGGGCATGCGGTCCCCGTCGTGACCCGACAGCACCGCCAGGATCTCGTAGTCGGCCCCTGACAGGCCCGCTTCCTGCAGGCCCCGGTTCAGGTGCACGTCGAGCTGATGATGCGCGTGCTGAAAGGCCCGCCAGGCGCGGTCTTCACGAGGGTTCAGCCAGTTCGGTTCCATCAGCCGCGATGTTACCCCCGATTGGTTGACGCGTCACCAAACCGAGCTTAAGGTGGACTAGTCAACCTTTTCCCCATCAAACCAAGACGGGACACCTCATGAGCAGCATCAGCATCATTGGCACCGGGAACATGGCCCGCGCCATCGGCGCGCTCGCCGTAGCGGGCGGCAACACCGTCGAGGTCATCGGCCGCGATCAGACCAAGGCCGCTGACCTGGCCAAGGCTCTCGGCGGCAGCGCCACGACCGGAGAGTTCGGCGCCGCCCCGACCGGGGACATCGTCATCGTGGCCGTGTTGTACGCCGATGTCGTTCCGGTCGTCGCCCAGTACGGAGACGCGCTCGCGGGCAAGGTCATCGTCGACATCAGCAACCCCTTCAATTCCGCGGCCGACGGGCTGGCCATTCCCGATGACACCTCGATCGCGCAGGAAGTTGCCAAGGCCGCCCCGGCCAGCGCCAGCGTGGTCAAGGCGTTCAACACCATCTTCGGTGTTGTCCTGGCCCAGGGCCGGCCGCTCGACGTCTTCATCGCCGGCGACGACGCGCGCGCGAAGTCAGGCGTGGCGGAGTTCATCGAAAGCCTCGGCCTGCGCCCGCTGGACGTCGGCGACTTGAACATGGCGCACTGGCTGGAAGCAACGGGCCTGGTCATGATGGGCCTCGCCCGCCACGGGGTGGGGAACTTCGACTTCGCCCTCGGCGTCGTTCCCGGCTGAGCCGCACGGCCACCGGTCCACGCCGTGGACGAACACGGGTGCCGTGCGCCCCATTAAGGGTTGATCGATCAACCACTCGATTGGAGAGGCTTTCCCGCGATGAAACTTGGTTACGCACTTCCCATAGTCGGGCCCGCGATCAGCAGCGCCGCTGGTCTAAGCGCGTTCTGCCGCGGACTGGAGGACCTCGGCTACGACACCCTGTGGGTCGGTGATCGACTGGTCACCCCGGTCGATATGCACAGCGTCTATCCGGGCAAAGAGCAGCCGTACCCGCCGCAGATGACCCGTTACCTCGATCCGGTGCTGCTGTGGACGGTCGCCGCGGCGGCGACCAGCCGGGTGCGGCTGAACTCCAGCACGCTCAGCACGTTCTACTACGAGCCGGTGCACCTGGCCCGGCTGCTGACCACGCTCGACGTGCTCAGCGACGGCCGCCTCGACGTTGGCGTGGGAGTCGGGTGGATGAAGGACGAGCACGACATCGCCCGCGGCGCGGACTGGCGCCGGCGCGGGCGGATGCTCGATGACCTGCTGGCGTTCCTGCACGAGTGGTGGACAACCACTCCGGTGTCCTGGGACAGCGAGTTCTTCTCGCTGCCGCCGGTCCATGCCGACCTGCGCCCGGTGCAGGCCGGCGGTCCGCCCATCTGGATCGGCGGTGCCAGCGAGGCCGCCATGCGCCGGGTCGGCCGCAGCGGCACCGGCTGGCTCGGCGTCGAGGGCCTGCAGGACGAGGTCACCGACCGCCTGTGGTCGATTGCCCGCCGCGCGGCGCAGGACGCCGGCCGCGATCCCGACGCACTGAAGACGGCCATGCGGATCAACCTCGAACCGGGCACGTCCATCGACTCGGTTGCCGACAGGCTCGAGCGCCTGGCCAGGTCCGGTGTCGATGAGGCGATCGTGGATGCCTTCGCGATGTTCCCCAGCCTTGACCAATTGGTTGATTTCGCCGGCCAGGTGATCGCCCGATGGGAGTGATCGTGGGAAAGGTTGACGGCACCTCATGCTGCGAGCCCGTCGTCAGCGGGCCATCAACCGCTCGACGTATTTCGCGATGACGTCGACCTCGAGGTTCACCTGCGTGCCGACCGGGACGCGGCCCAGCGTGGTCAATTCGCGGGTGGTGGGGATCAGCGAGACCTCGAACCAGTCCCCCGGCTCGTCGCCCAACCCGGACACGGTCAACGAAATCCCGTCGACGGTGATCGACCCCTTCTCCACGACGTAGCGGGCCACCTCGGCCGGCATCTCGATGCGCACCACTTCCCAGTGCTCCGACGGCGTCCGGCCCACGATGCGCCCGGTCCCGTCGACGTGCCCCTGCACGATGTGCCCGCCAAGTCGGCTGTTGACGGCCGCGGCACGCTCCAGGTTGACCCGGCTGCCGACCTGCAATTCGCCCAAGTTGGACCGGTTGAGCGATTCGGCCATCACGTCGGCGGTGAACTGACCGCCGGGTAACAGCTCGGCGACGGTCAGGCACACGCCGTTGACGGCGATCGAATCGCCATGACCCGCGTCGGCGGTCACCACGGCACCGCGGATGGTTAGCCGTGCGGCGTCCGAAAGGACGTCGCGAGCCGTCACCTCGCCGAGTTCCTCGACAATTCCGGTAAACATCCTCTTAGGCTAATTGGCCCCCACTCACGGTGATGAGCAGGGCAAACACCCGCGCCCCGACGACACTGGCACCCCGCGTTCATCAGTGCAGTCACCGGCACCCTCTACGATGCAGAGTATGCAGACCCGCCGCCGTATATCGGCCGTCATCGCATCCCTGACCCTCGCCACCGCCTTGATCGCCGGCTGTTCGTCGGGCTCAAAGCAGAGCGGCGCGCCGCTCCCCGACGGCACCACCTTGGTCAAGCAGTCGGCCGACGCCACCAAGAAGGTGCAGAGCGCGCACATCGCGCTGAGCATCCAGGGCAAGATCCCCGGGCTACCCATCAAGACGCTGACCGGCGACCTCACCACGGCACCGGCCACCGCCGCGTCGGGCAACGCCACGATCACCCTGGGCGGCTCCGACATCGACGCCAACTTCGTGGTGCTCGACGGAACCCTGTACGCCACCCTCACCCCGAACAAGTGGAGTGATTTCGGCAAGGCCTCCGACGTCTACGACGTCTCGGTGCTGCTGAACCCCGACAACGGGCTGGGCAACGCGCTGGCCAACTTCAGCAACGCCAAGTCCGAGGGCCGCGAAAACATCAACGGGCAGAACACCATCCGCATCACCGGCAACGTCTCGGCCGACGCGGTGAACAAGATCGTGCCGCAGTTCAACGCGACGCAGCCGGTGCCGAGCACGGTGTGGGTCCAGGAAGGCGGCGACCACGAGCTGGTCCAGGCCAATCTGCAGAAGAGCTCGGGCAACGCCGCCCAGATCACCCTGTCCAACTGGGGCGAGCAGGTTCAGGTCACCAAGCCCCCGGTGAGCTCGTGACCGCGGAGACCGCAGCCCCGACCGGGCACCAGACCGGGCGCCGCATAGCGATCAGCGCGGGCAGCCTGGCGGTCCTGCTGGGCGCCCTGGACGCCTATGTCGTCGTGACGATCATGCGCGACATCATGACCGACGTCCACATCCCGATCAACCAGCTGCAGCGCATCACCTGGATCATCACGATGTACCTGCTGGGCTACATCGCCGCCATGCCGCTGTTGGGCCGCGCCTCCGACCGGTTCGGCCGCAAGCTGGTGCTGCAGGTCAGCCTGGCTCTGTTCATCGTCGGCTCGGTGGTCACCGCGCTGGCCGGCCATTGGGGGGATTTCCACCTGCTGGTCGGCGGCCGAACCATCCAGGGCGTGGCCAGCGGCGCGCTGTTGCCGGTCACCCTAGCCCTGGGCGCCGATCTGTGGGCGCAGCGCAACCGCGCCGGGGTGCTGGGCGGCATCGGGGCCGCGCAGGAGCTCGGCAGCGTGCTGGGCCCGCTGTACGGGATCTTCATCGTCTTCCTCACCCACGACTGGCGCTACGTCTTCTGGATCAACGTGCCGCTGACCCTCATCGCGATGGTGATGATCCAGTTCAGCCTGCCGTCGCACGAACGGGTGGAGGAGCCGGAGAAGATCGACCTGGTCGGTGGCGTGCTGCTGGCGGTCGCCCTGGGCCTCGCCGTCATCGGTCTGTACAACCCGCAACCCGACGGCAAGCAGATCCTGCCGAGCTACGGGTTGCCGCTGGTCATCGGCGCGGTTGTGGTCGCGGTGTTGTTCCTGCTCTGGGAGCGTTTCGCGCGCACCCGGCTGATCGAACCGTCGGGCGTGCACTTCCGCCCGTTCCTGGCCGCGCTGGGCGCCTCGCTGTTCGCCGGTGCCGCGCTGATGGTGACTCTGGTCGACGTGGAGCTGTTCGGCCAGGGCGTGCTGCAGATGGACGAGACGCAGGCCGCCGGGTTGCTGTTGTGGTTCCTGATCGCGCTGCCGATCGGGGCGGTGCTGGGCGGGTGGATCGCCACCCGGATCGGTGACCGCATCATGACCTTCGTCGGGCTGCTCATCGCGGCCTACGGTTACTGGCTGATTCACTTCTGGCGCCAAGACGTGCTGAGCCATAAGCACAACATTTTCGGGCTGTTCAGCGTCCCCATCTTGCATGCCGATCTGCTGGTGGCCGGCCTGGGCCTGGGCCTGGTGATCGGGCCGCTGACCTCTGCGGCGCTGCGGGTTGTCCCATCGGCCGAACACGGCATCGCCTCGGCGGCGGTGGTGGTGGCCCGGATGACCGGCATGCTGATCGGGGTCGCCGGGCTCACCGCGTGGGGCCTGTACCGGTTCAACCAGATCGTGGCGGGCCTGACCGCCGCGATCCCGGCCAATGCCAGCCTGCTGGAGCGCATCGCCGCGCAGGGCACCATGTACCTCAAGGCCTTCGCCATGATGTACGGCGACATCTTCGAGGCCACCGTGGTGATCTGTATCTTGGGGGCGCTGCTGGGTCTGCTGCTCGGCGGCCGCAAGGAACACGCCGAGGAGCCGGAAATCGCCGAGCCGCAACCGGTTTCGCTGGGTGAGCGCTAGCCGCTGCGCGGCACCAGGCTGAGCAACAGGTCGGGCCCGACCCGGTCGATGCCGTCGAATTGCCAGCGCAGCGCCCGCGCGATCGTGGACACGCCCACGTCGTCGACCACGGTGACGGGGCCGCCCAGCAGCGTCGGCGCCACGTAGGCCAGAATCCGGTTGACCATCCCGGCCCGCAGGAAGGCACCCGCGAGCGTCGGGCCGCCCTCCAGCAGCACGTCGGTGCGGTCGGACACGGCCCTGAGCACCTCCATCGGGTCGTGCGTGCGGATCAGCATGGTGCGCGAATCGTCGTTGAGGACCTTTGCCTCCGAAGGTATTTCACGCATCCCGACGACCACTCGCAGCGGTTGCCGGTCGGCCAGCGAGCCGTCGGGCAGCCGCGCGGTCAGCGCCGGGTCGTCGGCCAGCACGGTCCCGGTGCCCACCACGATCGCGCCGGCGGCCGCGCGCCGGCGATGCAGATCCAGCCGCGAGGCCTCGCTGGAAATCCACTGGCTGGAACCGTCCGCGGCCGCGCTGCGGCCATCGACGCTGCTGGCGTATTTCCAGGTCAGATGCGGCAGCCCGGTCCGTTGCTTGTGCAGCCACTCCCGCAGCGGGCCGCCGGTCACCTCGTCGGCCAGCACCCGGGACTGCACCGCGACGCCGGCCTCCTCGAGCCGGGCCGCCCCACCGGCCGCCTCGGGGTTCGGGTCGGCGACGGCGTACACCACGGTGCCCACCTTCGCGTCGAGCAGGGCGTTCACACAGGGCGGGGTTCTGCCGTAGTGGTTGCACGGCTCGAGGGTGACCACCGCGGTGCCCCCGACCGCCAGATCGCCGGCCCGCCGCAGCGCCAGGATCTCGGCGTGATCGCCACCGGGCGGTGCGGTGGCGCCGACGCCGACCACCTCGCCACCGGCGCCCAGGATGACCGCCCCCACCGGCGGGTTCGGGTACGTGGTCCCCTTGACGTGGTTGGACTGGTCGATCGCCAGGCGCATCGCGGCCTCCAGGCGGTCGTCCGGCGGAAGGGTCATCGACGCAGGTGCGGGGATGCGCTTGCGGCCTGGCGCCGCAACGCGTCGATCGCGGCCCCCGGGTCGTCGGCGCCGTACACGGCCGACCCGGCGACGAAGCAATCGACGCCGGCCTCGGCGGCCTGCTCGATGGTGTCGGCGTTGATGCCGCCGTCGATCTCGACGAGGATCGTCAACTCCCCCGCCTCGATGAGCTTGCGCGCAGTGCGCACCTTGCTCAGCACCTCGGGGATGAAGCTCTGGCCGCCGAAACCTGGCTCCACCGACATGATGAGCAGGGTGTCGAACTGCGGCAGGATTTCCAGGTAGGGCTCCAGTGGGGTTCCCGGCTTGACGCTGATCCCCGCTTTGGCGCCGGCGGCGCGGATATCGCGGGCCACCCCGATCGGATTCTGGGTGGCCTCGGCATGGAAGGTGACGTTGTACGCGCCTGCCTCCGCGTAGGGGGGCGCCCAGCGGTCGGGGTTCTCGATCATCAGGTGGCAGTCCATCGGGATGGTGGTGGCGGCGAGCAGGCTTTCCACCACCGGCAGCCCGATGGTCAGATTCGGCACGAAGTGGTTGTCCATCACGTCGACGTGCAGCCAGTCTGCGCCGGTCACGGCGGCGGCTTCGTCGGCGAGCCGGGAGAAGTCAGCGGAAAGGATCGACGGCGCGATCAGCGGCCCCTTCGACGGTTCCGGGTTGCGAGGCATGAGCGCCAGACTACTGAGCCGCGCGGCCCCCTTCACATCTGGCGCGGCCGCGCTACCCCGCCTCGCGGCGCAGCGCGGCCGCGAACATCGCGTCGGTGCCGTGCCGGTGCGGCCACAGCTGGACGTACGGCCCGTCCCCCAGGTCGGCGACGGGCTCGAACAACGGCCGGGTGTCCAGCGCGCTCACCGGGTGGCGGCGCAGCGCGTCGGCGACCACGCCGACGGTCTCGGCCAGGTGTGGCGAGCACGTGGCGTAGAGCACCACGCCGCCGGGGCGGGTCAGCGCGATCGCGGCGCCCAGCAACTCGCGCTGCAGTTTGGTCAACGTGGCCACGTCGGCGGGCTGCCGCCGCCACCGCGCCTCCGGGCGTCGGCGCAGCGCCCCCAGCCCGGTACAGGGCGCGTCGACGAGCACCCGGTCGAACGTCGGCTCCAGCCCCGTCTGGCGCCCGTCCACCCGCAGCACGTCGACCGGCAGGCCGCGGGTGTTCTCGACGACCAGGTCGGCGCGGCGCGGCGCGGGCTCCACCGCCGTGAGCCGGAACCCGGACTCCGGGTGCTGCTCCACGCCGAGCGACGCCAGCAGCGCCGCCTTCCCGCCCGGCCCGGCGCACAGGTCCAGCCATCGGCCGCTGTCGCCGTCGACCTGGGCCAGGGTCAGCGCCCGGGCCACCAGCTGGCTGCCCTCGTCCTGGACCAGCGCGAGACCGTCGCGCACCGGCGCCAGCCGCCCGGGGTCGCCGCCCGCCAGGTACACCGCGTACGGCGAATAGCGCCCGACGGTCCCGTCCACCGCGTCGGCCAGTTCGGCGGCGGTCAGCGCGCCGGCCCGGGCGGCCAGGTGCACCTGGGGTCGCTCGTCGTCGCTGGCCAGCACCGCGTGCAGTTCGGTCGCGGCCGCGCCCAACGCATCGGCGAAGGCCTGGGCGATCCACCGGGGGTGGGCATGCACGAACGCGGCGTGCCCGACCGGATCCTGCGCCGCGTCGGGGGCCAGTTCGGCGACCCAGGACTGCTCGTCGCGCCCGGAGATGGTGCGCAGCACCCCGTTGACGAAACCCGCTCGCGCCGAATCGAATTCGATTCCGGCCTGCTCGACTGTGGTGGACACCGCGGCGTGCGCGTCGACCCGGGTGCGCAGCAACTGATACGCGCCGAGGCGCAGCAGGTCGAGCAACACCGGGTCGATGGCCTGCGGCGTGCGCCCGGCGGCCGCGCCGATGACGGCATCGAGCAGGCCCCGGGCGCGGCAGGTGCCGTAGGTGAGTTCGGTGGCGAATGCGGCGTCGCGGCCGGTGATTCCGCGTTCGCGCAGCAGCGCGGGCAGCGCCAGGTTCGCGTAGGCATCGCGTTCGCTCACCGCCCGAAGCACGTCGAACGCGGCGGCGCGGGCCGGGTCCAGGGGCCGGCGGGGCGGCCGGCGGTCGCGCTGCTGGGGCCGGCGGTCACGCTGCTGCGGGCCCGGCGGCTTGCGTTCCGGCCGGCCGCGCTGCGGTCTGTCGCGCCCGGTGCTCATGTCGCCCGCACCGCTGAGTCGAGCCGGGCACCGCGCGCCCAGTCGACCGCGTTCATGAATTTCTTGCCGGGCGGTTGGATCTGGTCCAGCCGCACCGGATCGGAGCCCGTGCCGACCCAGACGCTCTTGCGGTCGACGTGAATAGCACCGGGCGGCAACGGTTCTGGCGGCGCCGGCAGCGCGGAGGCGGCGGCAACCTGCACCGGTCCCAGTTTGATCCGCAGGTCGCCGACCAGCGTCCACGCGCCGGGGTTGGGCGTGACGGCGCGAATGCGACGATCCACGACCAGCGCCGGCAGGTCCCAGCGCACCCGGGCCTGCTCAACGGTGATCTTGGGTGCGACGCTGACCCCGTCCGCGGGCTGCGGCACCGGTGTCAGCGTCGCGTCGGCGATGCCGTCCAGCGTGGTCGACAGCAGCGCCGCACCCGAAATAGCCAGTCGCTCAAGCAATTCCCCGGCGGTGTCGGTCGGCCGGATCGTCTCGGTCACGACTCCGAAGATCGGACCGGAGTCCAGGCTCGGCTCGATCTGGAACGTCGAGGCACCGGTGATGCTGTCGCCCGCGGCGATGGCCGCCTGCACCGGCGCGGCGCCGCGCCAGGCGGGCAGCAGCGAGAAGTGCAGGTTGATCCAGCCCCGCGGGGGCACGGCCAGCAGGCCGTCGCGCAGCAGCGCGCCGTAGGCCACGACCGCGCAGCAATCCGGCGCCAACTCCGACAGCTCCGCGACGAACTCGTCCGAGTTGGGCCGCGACGGCCGCAGCACCGGAATCCCGCGATCGAGCGCTTCGCGGGCCACCGCCGACGGCTCGGGCCTACCGCGCCGCCCGACGGCGGCGTCGGGCCGGGTCAGCACCGCGACCACCTCGTGACGCGGTGAGTCGACGAGGCGGCGCAGTGCGGGTAGCGCGGGTTCGGGGGTTCCGGCGAAGACAAGACGCACCGGCCCAGTCTAGGAAGCGCCGGGCGCGGGCCCGACCCGCCCGAGCCGCCAGAACGTGCGCGCGTACACTATTGCCTATGGCTATTATTTCTGTCAGCCATTAACTGCCGGTGCGAACGCACCGCCGATTCGCGTCGACAACGAGGTCGAAAGACAACCGTTCCCCTTCTCAAGGAGGTCTAGATGACCCTCGACACCACGATCAGCGACGCCTCGGTGGCCGCCACGCATCGCACGGTATGGGCGCTGGGCGACTACGCCCTGATGGCCGAGGAAGTGATGGCTCCCCTCGGCCCCGCCCTGGTCAAAGCCACCGGCATCGGGCCCGGCGTGCGGGTCCTCGACGTCGCCGCCGGCTCGGGCAACATCTCGCTGCCGGCCGCCGCCACGGGTGCCAGCGTCGTCTCCACCGACCTCACCCCGGAGCTGTTGCGGCGCTCGCAGGCCAGGGCGGAGGCCCGGGGGTTGACCATCGACTACCGCGAAGCCAACGCGCAGGCGCTGCCGTTCGGCAACGGCGAGTTCGACGTCGTCATGTCCGCGATCGGCGTGCAGTTCGCCCCCGACCAGCAGCGCGCCGCCGCCGAACTGGTCCGGGTCTGCCGGCCGGGCGGCACGATCGGCGTGATCAGCTGGACCCCCGAGGGATTCTTCGGCCGCATGCTCGCCACCATCCGGCCGTACCGCCCGAGCCTGTCGCACCCCGTGCCGCCGGCCGCGCTCTGGGGGCGCCCGCGTTACGTCGCTGCGCTGCTCGGCGATCAGATCGGCGAAATCGCCACGACGCGAGGCATGTTGGCGGTCAACCGGTTCGACAGCGCCGAGGCCGTGCACGCCTACTTCAAGCAGCACTACGGCCCGACGATCGAGGCGTACGCGAACATCGGCCACAACCGGGTGCTGGCCGCCGAGCTCGACGCCCAGCTGGTCGAACTCGCACAGCAGCACCTGGCCAACGGCACGATGGGCTGGGAGTACCTGCTGGTGACCGCCCGGAAGCGGACCGACTAGGCCCGATGGTGGCGACCCGCGTCGGGCTACAGGCCGATGTCGGCGTCCAGGTGGACGTCGGGCTCGCCCCCGGCGGCGGTGAAGGCCGTCAAGGCCCGCACCAGCCCGTGCCGCTCCGGCGGCGGCATCTTCGCCACAATGGCCGCGATCTCGGCCCGCCGGTGCGCGGTGACCTGGTGGACGACGTCGCGGCCGCGTGTGGTGAGCGCGGCGAGCAGCTCGCGCCGCGACGTCGGGTGCGGCAAGCGGTCGATCAGCCCGGCAGCGACCAACCGGTCCACCATCCGGCCGGTGGCCGACGGCTGCACGCCCAGCAAACCGGCCAGGGTGGCCAGGTTGACCGGACCGCGGTTGGACAGGATCACCAGCGTCCGGAACTGCGCGATGGTGATGGTCTCGTCGACCTGCCCGACGGACCGAGCCGAGATTGCCATCAGCAGACGGGAGGCCGTCAGCAGGGCATCGGTGATGACGTCCAATGACTCGTCAACTGTGGCGTTTTCGGCTGCCATATCGCCCCTTCCCGGATGGTTTCCGGACCTCTCGGCGGCTAAGGATTAGAAAGTGTAGCAACACTGTAATGTCGTAAAAAGAGATTATTGCACGCGCATATTGTCGCCTAGGGTAATAGTTCGTGAAGGTTAGCCGATGTGCAACGGGTCGATCTGCACCCGGGCCGGCTCATGGGTCTGCCGGGCGCTGAGCACACCGACGCCGCGCCGCAGCGCCGCCGCCAGCGCCAGGCCCTGCTGACGGGGCACGCGCACCAGCATCCGCGTCACCGGCGCACCGGCCGGAGTTCCGGCCGGGCGGCGCACGCCGGCCGGAAGGTCCACCGGCCCAAGCAAATCCGCTTGGAAGGACTCCTGGTCGGACAACCGGGCCTCGTCGAGCAGCGCGGTCACGGCGCCGGCCGTCCCGTCGACGGCGGCCATGTGCACGCTGGGCGGCAGGCCGACCTCGGCCCGTGCCGTCACTTCGGCCTCCGCATGCCCCACCGGATCCCAGCGGATCAGCGATTGCACTGTGGGAAGCGAAGATTCGGCGACCACCATCACCACGCCGCCATCGCCGCGGGCACGCACCAGCGCGGCAGCGGTCATCCACCGCCACAGCGCGTCCTCGGCCGCGCGCAGGTCTTGGCGGCCCAGCAGCGCCCAGGTGTCCAGCAGCAGCGCCGCGCCATAACCCCCGGACGCCTGCGGCTCGGCACCCGGGGTGGCCACCACCAGTGCCGGGCCGGCCGCGACCTCGGCCACCACGCCGTCACCCGACGACGTGATCACCGCCGTGCCGGGAAACGCGCGGCCGAGTTCTTCGGCGGTGCGGCGCGCCCCGACGACGACGGCCCGCACCGCGTCCGACCCGCAGCGCGCGCACCGGCGCGTCGGGTCGACGCGGCCGCACCAGCGGCACAGCAGCGCCGCGCCGCCCTCCTGCAACGACAGCGGGCCCGTGCAGTGCCGGCACCGGGCGATCGCGCGGCACCGCGCGCAGGCCAGCGACGGGAGGTACCCCCGTCGCGGCACCTGCACCAGCACCGGCGCCCCGGCCTGCAGCGCCGAACGGGCGGCGCGCAGCGCGATGGACGGGATGCGCGCCGTACGCGCCGCCGGGTCCCGCTCGTCGGCGTAGCCGGTGTCGTCCAGGGCGATCACCCGCGGCGTGCGGGCCCGCACCACCGGCCGCGCCGCGACGATGTCGTGGGCCCAGCCGCTGCGCACCAGCGCGTGGGCTTCGGCGGTACGCGCGTAGCCGCCGATCAGGGCCGCGCACCGGGCCTGATGCGCGCGCAGCATCGCCACCTCGCGGGCGTGCGGGTACGGCGCCCGCGGCTCGGCCAGGCTGTCATCGGCGTCGGCCCACACCATGACCAGCCCGAGATCGCTCAGCGGCGCGAACACCGCACTGCGCGTGCCGATCACCAACCGCGCGGAGCCGCGCAGCGCGGCCAGCCAGCGCCGGTACCGGGCCGCCGGCCCCAGGCCGGCCGACAGGGCCACCACGCTGCCCTCGTCGATCCGCGCCGTCGCGGCCTGCCACAGCGCGTCTAGGTCGCGCTGGTCGGGAACGATCGCCAGCACCGAGCGGCCGGTGCGCACCGTTTGCGCGGCGGCCTCGGTGAACCGGTCCGTCCAGGACTCGCCCGGCAGCGCCTGCCAGACGGCCCGGGCGGCCCGCGATTCGGCCAGCGCGGCCAGGAACTGTGCGCCCCGGCCGTAACCGTCCCAGCCCGACGGGTCGACGGGCTCCGGGACCGCCGCATCGCGGCTGACCAGGGCTTCCCGTTCCACCCGGGCGTGCCGGGCCGGCACGGCCAGGCGCAACACGTCGGGCCGGGTGCCGGCGTAGTGCGCGGCCACCGCGTCGACCAGCCGGCGGATCTCCGGGGTGAGCACCGGCTCGGCCGACACGACGCGATCCAGCCAGCCCAGCTTTCCGGAATGGTCGGTGTCGTTGCGGCGCTCCAGCACGAAGCCGTCGACCAGCCGCCCGTGGAAGCGCACCCGCACCCGCACCCCGGGCTGGGCGTCATCGGACTGCTCGGCCGACACCAGGTAGTCGAACTCCCGATCCAGATGCGGCACCGACAGCATCGGCAGCACCCGGGCGATGGGCTCCACCTCGACGGGCGTGCGCGCGCTCGGACTCACCGCGTCCCCGGGCCGCGAATCATGTTGTCATCCAATGTGTTAACCGTCCGGTCCGCAGCGTACCGGGCAGGGGCGACAATCAGCCCTCGGCGGGCGCCGGGGCGTCCCCGGCGGCGTCGGCGGGAAGCTCGCGGCCGAAGAAGAACCCGGCCGTGATCAGGATCTGGGCCGCCGCATACGACCACCAGATCGGCACCGCCAGCGCCTCATTGCCCAGGATGAAGCGTGCGATGGCGATCATCGAGTCCGAGGCCGCGAAACACACCGCCCCCACCGCCGTCCAGATCGTAGGCAGTTTCGCCAGCAGGGCCGTGCACACCATCGCGGTTAGCACCACGATGTAGACCGTCACCGGAAGCGTCAGCTTCTCCGCGCCCAGGTGCGGCCAGAACCAGGCCAGCAGCGCGATCGACGCGGCACACATCAGGACCACCGCAACGATGCGTGCCGTCGACGGCGGCGCATCCTTCGAGAACGCCGGCACCAGTGGCAGCAGCGCGGCCAGAAAACACAAGTGCGCCAACAGGAATGCCGCCAGACCCACCACGAAGGACAGCGTCCACCACGGGATCGCCAGCACCCAGTCGCCGATGGCCGAGAGCAGCAGCGCCAGCATCAGCCACCGCCGCTCGCGGACGTAGGCGTGCCCGGCCGCGGCCAGCGTCAGCAGCAACGCCATCGAGGCCTTGAACGCAGGCTGCAGCACCCAGTGCCCGGTCAACTCGATTCCGGGCGGCGAGCGCAGCGCCAGCACGGTCAGGTAGATGCCGTAGCCGAGAGCCACCCAGCCGGCCACCACCCAGGCGCCGGCCACCAGACGAGGTGCGTACGGTACGTCCATGCCCAGCTTGGATAACACAGCCGACGAGAAACCCGCTATCGACCCCATCCTGCAGAAGGTACTGGATGCGGTTCCCTTTCGGCTATCAACTGAGGACGGAATCGACGCGGCAAGGCAGCGGTTCCGCGACCTGCCGCGCCGGCCGCTGCATCCCGAGCTGCGGGTCGAGGACCGCACGATTCCCGGGCCCGCGGGCGCCATCGCGATCCGGATCTATTGGCCGCCAAGCCATTCCGAAGCCCGCTCGGCTGACACCAAGGCGCCCGTCGTGCTGTATTTCCACGGCGGCGGGTTCGTCATCGGCGACCTCGACACCCACGACGGCACGGCCCGTCAGCACGCGGTCGGCGCCGACGCGATCGTGGTGTCCGTCGACTACCGACTGGCCCCCGAGCACCCCTACCCCGCCGCGGTCGAAGACGCTTGGGCCGCAACGCTTTGGGTCGCCGAGAACGTCGCCGGACTGCACGGCGACCCGAACCGGATCGCCCTCGCCGGGGATTCGGCCGGCGGCACCATCTCCGCCGCGGTGGCGCAGCGGGCGCGGGACAACGCCGCCCCACCGATCGTGTTCCAGCTGCTGTGGTATCCGTCGACCATGTGGGACGCGTCGCTGCCGTCGTTCACCGAGAACGCCACCGCACCGATCCTGGACGTCAGGGCCGTCGCGGAGTTCTCTCGTTGGTACGCGGGCGAAGTCGACATGTCGGATCCGCCGTCGGACATGGCGCCGGGTCGGGCGAAGGATCTGAGCAACCTGGCGCCGGCCTACATCGCCGTCGCCGGATACGACCCGCTGCGCGACGACGGCATCCGCTACGGCGAATTGCTGACCGCCGCAGGCGTCGACGCCCGGGTGCACAACGCCGAGACGCTGGTACACGGCTACCTGGGCTATGCCGGCGTGGTTCCCGCAGCCACCGCGGCCCTCGAGGGCGGACTGGCCGCGCTGCGAACCGCCCTGCACCGGTGACCCTGCGGCGTACGGTGAACGCATGAACGAGCCGACCACCGCCCGGCCCGGGATCGACCCGACGTTCAAGTCGTTGCTCGACGCCTTCCCGATGACCTTCCGCGAGGCCGACGGTGTCGAGGTCGCCCGCTCGCGGCTCCGGCTGCTCAAAGTGCCGCCGAAAATGCTGCCGGACCTGCGGATCGAGAACCGCACGATCGCCCACGGCGAGCGCACCGACATCCCGGTGCGCATCTACTGGCCCGACAGCGAGGCGCGCCCGCTGCCCGTGGTCGTCTTCTACCACGGCGGCGGCTTTTGCCTGGGCGACCTGGACACCCACGACCCGGTCGCCCGCGCGCACGCCGTCGGCGCCGAGGCCATCGTGGTGTCCGTCGGCTACCGGCTGGCCCCCGAGCATCCGTTCCCGGCCGGCGTGGACGACTGCTGGGCGGCCCTGCAATGGGTCGCCGAGAACGCGGCCGAGCTCGGCGGCGACCCCGGCAACATCGCCGTGGCCGGCGACTCGGCGGGTGGCAACCTCGCGGCGGTGACGGCGCTGCTGGCCCGCGACAACGGCGGCCCGGCGCTGCGCTTCCAGTTGCTGTGGTACCCGACGGTCACCGCGGATCAGTCCCTGCCGGCGTACACCGACAACGCCGAGGCGCCGATCCTGAACCGTGAGGTCATCGACGCGTTCCTGTCCTGGTACGTGCCCGACCTCGATATCACCGACCCGAAGTCGCTGCCGACCACCATGGCCCCCGCGAACGCCGCGGACCTGTCCGGGCTGGCGCCCGCCTACATCGGCACCGCCGAACATGATCCGCTGCGCGATGACGGGGCCCGCTACGCCGAGCTGCTGGGCGCCGCCGGCGTGCCGGTGGGGCTGAGCAACGAGCCCACCCTCGTGCACGGATTCGTCAGTTTCGCCCTGGCGATACCCGCCGCCGCGGAGGCCACCGAGCGCGGCCTGACGGCTCTGCACAAGGCGCTGCACCCCTAGGCAGGCAACGATGGTCCCGAACGAAGACGAAACCCCCGACTATCACACGCTGATCATCGGCGCCGGGTTCTCCGGCATCGGTGCGGCGATCAACCTGGACAGGGCGGGGCTGCCCGATTACCTGGTGATCGAGGCGGGCGACGGAGTCGGCGGCACCTGGCACTGGAACACCTATCCCGGTATCGCCGTGGATATTCCGTCGTTCTCCTACCAGTTCTCCTTCGAGCAGAGCCGGCACTGGTCGCGCACCTACGCGCCCGGCCGTGAGCTCAAGGCCTATGCCGAACACTGCGCGGACAAATACGGCATCCGTTCCCGAATCCGGTTCAACACCAAGGTGCAAGCCGCCGAGTTCGACGACGAGCGCGGCCTGTGGCGGGTGCAGACCGACCCGGCGGGTGAGGTCACGGCGAGGTTTTTGGTCAGCGCCTGCGGCGTCCTGACGGTGCCCAATCTGCCCGATATCGACGGCGTCGACTCGTTCGGCGGCATCACCATGCACACCGCGCGGTGGGACCACAACCAGGATCTGCGCGGCAAGCGCGTCGCGGTGATCGGCACCGGCGCTTCGGCCGTGCAGGTGATTCCCGAGATTGCGCCAATCGTGTCGTCGCTCACCGTATTTCAGCGCACCCCTATCTGGTGCTTCCCCAAGCTCGACGTCCCGCTGCCCGCGCCCGCGCGTTGGGCGATGCGAATTCCCGGCGGCAAGTTCCTGCAGCGCCTGCTCAGCCAGGCCTACGTGGAGCTCACCTTCCCCATCTCGGCGCACTACTTCACGGTCCTCCCGCTGGCCAAGAGGATGGCCTCGTTGGGGAAATCGTATCTGCGGCAACAGGTTCGGGATCCGGTGGTGCGCGAGCAGCTCACCCCGCAGTACGCCGTCGGCTGCAAACGCCCCGGCTTCCACAACGGCTACCTCGCCACATTCAACCGCGACAACGTCCGGCTGGTCACCGAACCGATCGACAAGATCACGCCCGACGCGGTGGCCACCACCGACGGTGAGAACCACGAGATCGACGTGCTGATCCTGGCGACCGGTTTCAAGGTGATGGACCCCGACAACGTGCCGACCTTCGCCGTGACCGGGAGCGGCGGAAAATCGTTGAGCCGCTTCTGGGACGAGCACCGGCTGCAGGCCTACGAGGGCGTCACCGTGCCGGGATTTCCCAACCTGTTCACCGTGTTCGGCCCGTACGGTTACGTCGGCTCTTCGTATTTCGCGCTGATCGAGGCGCAAACGCATCACATCGTGCGCTGCCTCAAGCGGGCCAAGCGCATCGGTTCGACCCGCGTCGAGGTGAGCCAGGAGGCCAACGACCGCTACTTCGCCGAGATGATGCGCCGGCGGCCGCGGCAGATCTTCTGGCAGGACAGCTGCCGGCTTGCCAACAGCTACTACTTCGACAAGAACGGTGACGTTCCGCTGCGGCCGGGCACCACCCCGGAGGTGTACTGGCGCAGCCGGAGATTCAACCTGGACGACTACCGGTTCACCCGCTAGCGGCTACGCTGCACACGTGGCGAAGGAATTCGAGAGCATCGACACGTCGCTTCGCGACTTCATCCGGAAGCAGGCCGTATTCTTCGTCGCCACCGCCCCGTCCGACGGTGGGCGGATCAACCTGTCCCCCAAGGGGTATCGCGACACGTTCGCGGTGCTCGACGAGCACACCGTCGCCTACCTGGATCTGTTCGGCAGCGGCGTGGAAACCATCGCCCATCTGCGCGACAACGGCCGGATCACCATCATGTTCTGCTCGTTCACCCGCAACTCGCGGATCCTGCGGCTGTTCGGCACCGGACGGGTGATCCGCCCGGACCACACCGAATTCGCCGAGCTGATGCGGCATTTCGGCGACCAGCGCGCGGGGGTCCGCGCCATCATCGTGGTCGACGTGGAGCGGATCGCCGACGCCTGCGGATTCGCGGTGCCCTACTACGAGCTCGTCGACGAACGGCCGGTGCTAGACGCCACCCATCGCAAGGCCACCGACGAACAGTACGGCCGGCTGGTCGGTCGGAACCGGCGCAGCATCGACGGACTCCCCGCGCTGGACGCGGATCACCCCCTGCCGCGTTAGATCGCGCGTTTGAGGTCGTCGACCTTGTTGAGCTGCTCCCACGGCAGCTCGATGTCGGTGCGACCGAAGTGGCCGTACGCGGCGGTCTGCGCGTAGATCGGGCGCAGCAGGTCCAGGTCGCGGATGATCGCGCCGGGCCGCAGGTCGAACACCTCGGGGACGATCTTCTCGATCTTGACCGGGTCGACCGTCGCGGTGCCGAAGGTCTCGATGAACAACCCGACCGGGGCGGCCTTGCCGATGGCGTAGGCCACCTGCACCTCGACCCGCTCCGCCAGCCCGGCGGCGACGATGTTCTTGGCCACCCAGCGCATCGCGTAGGCCGCCGAACGGTCCACCTTGGACGGATCCTTGCCGGAGAAGGCGCCGCCGCCGTGGCGGGCCCAGCCGCCGTAGGTGTCGACGATGATCTTGCGGCCGGTCAGGCCGGCGTCGCCCATCGGGCCGCCGAGGACGAACTTGCCGGTCGGGTTGACCAGCACCCGGGTCGCCGACGAGTCCAGGGTGTCGTGGGCCAGCTCCTCGAGCACGGTCTTGAGCACGTGCTGGCGGATGTCGGGATCGAGGGTCTTCTCCAGGTCGATGCCGTCGGCGTGCTGAGTGGAGACCACCACGGTGTCTAGGCGGACCGGAACGTCGTCCTCGTACTCGATGGTGACCTGCGTCTTGCCGTCGGGACGCAGGTAGGGCAGCGTGCCGTTCTTGCGGACCTCGGTCAGCTTCCGCGACAGCCGGTGGGCCAGCGCGATGGGCAGCGGCATCCGCTCGGGGGTGTCGTTGATCGCGTAGCCGAACATCAGGCCCTGGTCGCCGGCGCCCTGCAGGTCCAGCGGGTCGGCGGCACCCTCGACGCGGTGCTCGTGGGCGGTGTCGACGCCCTGGGCGATGTCGGGTGACTGCGCCCCGATGCCGATGTTGACCCCACACGTGTTCCCGTCGAAGCCCTTGTCCGAGGAGTCGTAGCCGATGTCGAGGATGCGCTCGCGAACCGTGTTGGTGATGTCGGCGAACGCCTCCTTGGCCGTCGTGGTCACCTCGCCCACCACGTGCACCTGTCCGGTGGTGACCAGCGTCTCGACGGCGACACGTGAACGGGGGTCCTGCGCCAGGAGGGCGTCGAGGACCGAGTCGCTGATCGCGTCACAGATCTTGTCGGGATGTCCCTCAGTCACCGACTCACTGGTAAACAGGCGACCCTTTTCGCTCACAATGACAATCCTTCCAATTAGTTAGTTAGCCGAATTATATCGGTTGGCGTCGGCCCGGCCAGCACCTCCCCCGGTGCCGAGAAGAACTCGACCGCTCTATCCGCCGTCCCCGTGCAGGAACGCGGCGATCGCATCCACGATACGACTGGCCATCAATGTCTTGGAGCCGTGCTGCAGCGCCGACTCGGTACCGTCGGCCGCCAGCAGCCAGCCGTCGTTGCTGTCCACCTCGAAGGCCCGGCCGTCACCCACCGCGTTGACGACCAACAGGTCGCAGCCCTTGTTGCGCAGCTTCGCCCGGGCGTGAAACAGCACGTCCCCGTTGGCGTCGCCGGTCTCGGCGGCGAATCCCACGATGGCACGCATGTTGGGCAGCTCGCCGTTGCTCCGCGCGCGTACCGCACCCGCCAGCACGTCGTCGTTGCGGACCAACTCGATCGTGGGCGGCTGGTCTTGCTCCTTCGGGCCCTTTTTGATCTTGGCGGCCGCAACCCGGGCCGGCCGGAAGTCGGCGACGGCGGCGGCCATCACCAGCACGTCCGCCTCGGCCGCGTGCTTGGCGACGGCGTCGCCCAGTTGCTCGGCGGAGCTGACGTGGACCACCTCGACGCCGGCGGGGTCGATCAGCCCGGCGGTGTGCCCGGCGATCAGCGTGACCTCGGCGCCGCGCTGGGCGGCCACCCGCGCCACCGCATAGCCCTGCTTGCCGGAGCTGCGGTTGCCGATGAAGCGCACCGGGTCGACCGGTTCACGCGTGCCCCCGGCCGTCACCAGCACCTTGCAGCCGGCGAGGTCGTAGGGCAGCGCGTCGTGGCGTTCCAGCAGCAGATGAGCCAGCGTGGTGATCTCCTCGGCCTCCGGTAGCCGGCCCGAGCCGCTGTCCGTCCCGGTGAGCCGGCCGGCGGCGGGTTCGAGCACCACCGCCCCCCGGCGGCGCAGCGTGGCGACGTTGTCGACGGTGGCCGGGTGCAACCACATCTCGGTGTGCATCGCCGGCGCGAACAGCACCGGACAGCGCGCGGTCAGCAGGGTGGCGGTCAGCAGATCGTCGGCCCGGCCGTGTACGGCGCGGGCCAGCAGGTCCGCGGTGGCCGGCGCAACCACGACCAGGTCGGCCTGCTTGCCCAGCTGGACGTGCGGAACCTCCGGCACGTCGTCGAAGACGCCGGTGCGCACCGGCTGGCCGGAGAGCGCCTCGAAGGTGGCGGCCCCGACAAAACGCAGCGCGGACTCGGTCGGGATGACGCGGACCGAATGACCGGCCTCGGCGAGCTGACGAACGACGGTGCACGCCTTATAGGCGGCGATACCGCCGGAGACGCCGACGATTACTCTCTTCGCGACCCGATCGCGGTTGTCCACAGCGCGCCCGGCCCGGCCCTGTTACTCGCCCTCGGTGTGCTCTAGGAGGTCGCCGTGGATCTCGCGCATCGCGATCGAAAGCGGCTTTTCCTGCAGCCCCGGCTCGACCAGCGGACCGACGTATTCGAGGATGCCCTCACCGAGCTGGTTGTAGTAGTCGTTGATCTGACGGGCGCGCTTGGCGGCGTAGATCACCAGGGCGTACTTGCTCGAGACGCGGTCCAGCAGCTCGTCGATCGGCGGGTTGGTGATGCCCAGCGGGGTGTCGTAGGCGCCTGGTCCCCCGGCGGACGGATCGAACCGGTCGGGGACCGCGGCCAATGCCGCGTCGGACTGCGGAATACTCACTTAGGTCAATCTCCTGGCGGATTGGAGCGGCTCTTGAACTGGAAAGCCGCTGAAAGAAGCTGAAAATCTCGGTGGTCAATCTTGCTGGGATGCGGTCTGGCCAGACGGGTCATGCCGGCCCGGCGCAGTTCCCACCAGCAAGGATACCAATTCGGAGCACGCTGACTCCAATTCGCTGTTCACGACCACCCGGTCGAAGTCATTTTGGGCCGCCATTTCGATGCGGGCGGTCTCCAGCCGCCGCCGCATGACCTCCGGCGTCTCGGTGCCGCGGCCGACGAGCCTGGCCCTGAGGTCCTCCCAGCTGGGCGGCGCCAGAAAGACCGCGAGGGCCTCGGGCATCGCCTTCTTGACGGCCCGGGCCCCGGCCAGATCGACCTCGATCAGCACCGGAAATCCGCGGGCCGTGGCGGCCCGGACCGGCTCGGCCAGGGTCCCGGATCGGTGCAGTCCCGAGTGGATTTCGGCCCACTCCAGCAGCGCCCCCGCGTCGATGAGCTGCTGAAAGCGGGCCGGGGTGACGAAGTGGTAATCGACGCCGTCGACCTCGCCCGGCCGCGGCGCCCGCGTCGTGGCCGAGACGCTGAAATGCAGGTCCGGGACCCGCTCCCGCAGGCATCGGACCACAGTCGACTTGCCGACCGCGGAGGGACCGGACAGCACGACCACACGTCCGTTACCTGGTGGTTCAGGACGTGTGCCGTGCTGGACGTCCGGTCCCCCGCCGGCGCTCACAGGCGCTCCTTGGGCCGGTGCGCCCACGGCTCGGTTAGGAGCCGAACTTTTCCAGCAGGGCCTTGCGCTGACGATCGCCGAGACCACGCAGACGGCGGGTCGGGGCGATTTCCAGCTCAGTCATGATCTCCTGCGCCTTGACCTTGCCCACCTTGGGCAACGCTTCGAGAAGCGCGGAAACCTTCATCTTGCCCAGGACTTCATCGGTCTCGGCGTCCTTGAGGACCTGGGTCAGGTTGGTGCCGCCACGCTTCAGGCGGTCCTTGAGCTCTGCTCGCGCTCGACGTGCGGCAGCCGCCTTCTCCAACGCGGCCGCGCGCTGCTCGTCGGTCAACTGGGGAAGGGCCACGATTCCTCCGTATCTGATCAATCAATTTCAATCGATCTCATTTTGTCTCGCCGGTACTTCTGCCAGCGCAGACGACCGTACTCAGGCCTTCTGACGAAATCTAACCCGGCCCCCTGCTAAAGGGGGCAAAGTCCCAGCATGCACCGGCGCGTGACCGGCCAAAGCGGTACTTCCGGCGGGGTTCACGACGGCCGCGCCGAGCGCCGTCCGGGTGTCGGCACCGGCTCTGTTTTGGCTGGTCAACAAGCCCTCTAGCTGCGGTTTTATCCCACGACGACGGCGGCGGCCGTGGCGGCCGGACCGCCCGGAAAGCCGCCAGTGGACCGACGTCCCGCCTGGTGCGAGGGATCACGGATTTATTGCGGCGTGTCGCGCGTGTCGCATCGCCGGTCAAACGCCAGGCCAACACCGCCGTTCGGCCCGCCCCCCGGTCCTGACGCCCCCGTGGGGCCTCGAGGCGGCCTGGTGGCCCCGAATCCGGGCGTCCGGGCATCCAAAAACGGTCCGCCGAGCTCCCGGGTCCGGGGAGGCCACCCGGGGCGGCGTTCCGCAGGTCACGCGTGGATCGCTCCAGCAAACCAACGAGGGCACCGCCGGGATTCGTCATCGAAACGGCCGGCCCGGTCGGCTTAAAGGTCGCGACGACGCCACGTCCGGCGGTGGGCATCCGAGCGTGCCCCGCGGCCGAACGATATGGGGCGTGATCAAGGTCAACCCGCCTGAACAAATGGTGAACTCTGGCCAACCACCAAGGGCCGCAGCGTTGTTGGGCGCCCGGGATCGGCCGGCGCGCCGGGCCCGCGCGGGCGATGACGGGTGCTCGCTTCCGCGATATCCGGGTGAAATGTCGCCTAAAATCCGCACACGCGGACTAAAGCTCATTCTGATTCCGTAGTTGCGGGGTAGTGGTGCCGCGGGGTCACATTTCAGCTAATCGCAGGCACGGAATCCGATACCATCGAGACGTGTCCAACCTGCGAATTCGCCAGGCAGCTGAGCTGCTGGGCGTCAGCGACGACACCGTGCGGCGCTGGATCAACCAGGGCACCCTTGCGGTCAGTCACGACGCCGCCGGCCGCAAGGTGATCGCGAGCGAGGACCTCGCCCGCTTCTCCCGCACCAATGCGCCCGCCCCGCCGGCGGACCCGCTCAGCATCGGCAGCTCGGCCCGCAACCGGTTCGTCGGGCTGGTCACCTCGGTGGTCAGTGACAAGGTGATGACCCAGGTGGAGATGCAGTGCGGCCCGTTCACGGTGGTGTCGCTGATGAGCACGGAGGCCGCCGAAGAACTGCAGCTGCGTCCAGGCAGCGTCGCGGTGGCCGTCGTCAAGGCCACCACCGTCATCGTCGAAACCGCGCGGCCCAGCACCGCGGTGGCGTCGGACTAGGCGCCCACTCACACCGCCAGGTAGGCGACCGCGTCCAGCATGCGATCCGCCGCCGCACGCAGCTCCGCCACGCCCGGCCCGGCCCGCAGCACCTCGCGGGCCACCGCGGGCAGCAGCTGCCCGGGTTCCGCCCCGCCCAGCCCGGCGAGCGCCTCCGGGCGCCCGCCCTGGACACCGAGGCCGGGCACCAGGACCGGACCGCCCAGCGCGCGCAGGTCGGGCGCCTGCAACACCGTCGCGCCCACCACCACGCCGACATAGCCCGGCCCGGATCGGGTCGCGGAACGGTTCACCACTGCCGCCTGGTCGACGACCAGCTGGGCCACCGTGCGGCCGTCGAAGACGGCACGCTGCACGGTGGCGCCCTCGGGGTTGGACGTGGCCGCCAGCACGAACACCCCGCGGTCGTGCGCCGCGGCGGTCTCCAGCAGCGGCCGCAGCGAGCCGAACCCCAGATACGGGGTGGCCGTCACGGCGTCGGCGGCCAGCGGTGAATCACCCGCCCAGCCGGCGGCATAGGCCGCCATCGTCGTGCCGATGTCGCCGCGTTTGGCGTCGGCCAGCACCAGCACCCCGACCGATCGCAGGGCCGCGATGGTGCGTTCCAGCACCGCGAATCCCGCGGCGCCGTAGGCCTCGAAGAACGCGACCTGTGGCTTGACGACGGCGAATCCGGAAAACGCCTCGATGCAGATGTCGCAGAACGCCGCCAGGCCGTCGGCGGTCGTGGGCAGGTCCCAGGCGCGCAGCAGTTCGGGATGCGGGTCGATGCCCACGCACAGCGGCCCGCGCTGCGCCTTCGCGTCCGCCAGCCGGACGCCGAACCCGGTCACCGGTCCCCTTTGTCCGACATCTGGCTGTGCAGTTCTTGCAGGCTGCGCACACCGATGTCGCCGCGGATACCCGCTTCGATGCCCTGGACCGCAGCCGAGGCGCCCTGCACCGTGGTGACACACGGGATGTTGACCGACACCGCGGCCGAACGGATTTCGTAGCCGTCGATGCGCGGACCGGAGTTGCCGTAGGGCGTGTTGATCACCATGTCGACCTCACCGGCCTTGATGACGTCGACGGCCGACGTCTCGGGGCGACCCGGCTGCGGGTCCTCGAAATGCTTGCGCACCTCGTCGCACGGAATCCCGTTGCGGCGCAGCATCTCCGCTGTTCCCTCGGTGGCCAGGACCCGGAATCCCAGGTCGGCCAGCCGCTTGACGGGGAACACCAACGAGCGCTTGTCCCGGTTGGCCACCGACACGAAGATGGTGCCCTGCGCGGGCAGCGACCCGTAGGCGGCGGTCTGGCTCTTGGCGAAGGCGCTGCCGAAGTCGCGGTCGATGCCCATCACCTCGCCGGTGGATTTCATCTCCGGGCCCAGCAACGAGTCGATGGCGGCCCCGTCGGCGCGGCGGAAGCGGTGGAAGGGCAGCACGGCCTCCTTGACCGCGATCGGGGCGTTCTGGGCGGCATGGGCGCCGTCGCCGGACGCCGCCAGCATGCCCTCCTCGCGAAGCTGGGAGATGCTGGCGCCCAACATGACCCGGGCGCACGCCTTGGCGAGCGGGATCGCGGTGGCCTTCGACACGAACGGCACCGTGCGGCTGGCGCGCGGGTTGGCCTCCAGGACGTAGAGCACGTCGTCCTTGAGCGCGTACTGCACGTTGAGCAGGCCCACCACGCCGATGCCGTGCGCGATGGCCTCGGTCGCGCGGCGCACCTTCTCGATGTCGCTGCGGCCCAGCGTCACCGGCGGCAGCGCGCACGCCGAGTCGCCGGAGTGGATGCCGGCCTCCTCGATGTGCTCCATGATGCCGCCGATGTAGACCTCGGTGCCGTCACACAGCGCGTCCACGTCGATCTCCACCGCGTCCTCGAGGAAGCGGTCGACGAGCACCGGGTGCTCGGGTGAGAGCTCGGTGGCGCGGGTGATGTAGCCCCGCAGCGTCTCCTCGTCGTAGACGATCTCCATGCCCCGGCCGCCCAGCACGTAGGACGGCCGGACCAGCACCGGGTAGCCGATGTCCTCGGCGATCCGCTGGGCCTGGGTGAAAGTGGTTGCGGTGCCGTACTTCGGCGCGGGCAGGCCGGCCGCGGTGAGCACGTCGCCGAATGCGCCGCGGTCCTCGGCCAGGTCGATGGCCTCCGGCGGCGTGCCGACGATCGGCACGCCCGCGTCGGCCAGGCGCTGCGCCAGCCCGAGCGGGGTCTGGCCGCCCAGTTGCACGATCACCCCGGCCACGCCCGGGCCGTCGCCGGCGGACTGCTGCTCGGCACGGAACACCTCGAGGACGTCCTCGAAGGTCAGCGGCTCGAAGTACAGCCGGTCGGCGGTGTCGTAGTCGGTGGACACCGTCTCCGGGTTGCAGTTGACCATCACGGTCTCAAAACCGGCCTGCGACAACGTCGTTGCCGCGTGCACGCAGCTGTAGTCGAACTCGATGCCCTGGCCGATGCGGTTGGGACCCGACCCCAGGATCAGCACCTTGGGCCGCTGTGTCTGCGGCACCACCTCGGTCTCGGCGGCGGGGTCCAGCTCGTAGCTGCTGTAGTGATACGGCGTCTTGGCCTCGAACTCGGCCGCGCAGGTGTCGACGGTCTTGTACACCGGGTGCACACCCAGCCGCTCACGCAGCGACCGAACCCCGTTCTCGCCGGCCAGTTCGGGCCGCAGCGCGGCGATCTGGCGGTCCGACAGCCCGCTGTGCTTGCCGCGACGCAACAGGTCGGCGTCGAGCACCGGGGCGGCGATCAGCTCCGCGCGCAGCTCGATCAGCTCACCGATCTGCGCGACGAACCACGGGTCCACGCCGCTGGCCTCGGCCACCTGCTCCACCGACGCGCCCAGCCGCAGCGCCAGTTCGATGTCATAAAGCCGCCCTTCGGTCGGCGTCCGCAGCCGGGTCAGCACCTCGTCGACGCCGCCCTCGGGGTCGGGTTTGGTCCAGAAACCGGCGCGGGTGGTCTCCAGTGAACGCATCACCTTGCCGAGCGCCTCAATGAAGTTGCGGCCCAACGACATAGCCTCGCCGACGGATTTCATGGTGGTGGTCAGCGTCGGATCGGCGCCCGGGAACTTCTCGAACGCGAAGCGCGGCGCCTTGACCACCACGTAGTCCAGGGTGGGCTCGAAGCAGGCCGGCGTTTCCTTGGTGATGTCGTTGACGATCTCGTCCAGGGTGTAACCGATGGCCAGCTTGGCGGCGATCTTGGCGATGGGGAAACCGGTCGCCTTGGACGCCAGCGCGCTGGACCGCGACACCCGGGGGTTCATCTCGATGACGATCAGCCGGCCGTCGACCGGGTTGATCGCGAACTGGATGTTGCAGCCGCCGGTGTCCACCCCGACCTCGCGCAGGATCGCGATGCCCAGGTCTCGCATCCGCTGGTATTCCCGGTCGGTCAGCGTCATCGCCGGCGCGACGGTGACCGAGTCACCGGTGTGCACGCCCATCGGGTCGAAGTTCTCGATCGAGCAGACCACGACCACGTTGTCGTTGCCGTCGCGCATCAGCTCGAGCTCGAATTCCTTCCAGCCGTAGATCGATTCCTCGATCAGCACGTTGGCGCTGGGGCTTTCGGCCAGCCCGGCGCCGGCCATCCGGTCGACCTCCTCGACGGACCGCGCCATCCCCGAACCCAGGCCGCCCATGGTGAAGCTGGGCCGCACCACGACCGGCAAGCCGAGCTCCTCGACCGTCTCACGGACCTCGTCCATGGTGAAACACACTCGGCTGCGGGCGGATTCACCGCCGACCTTGGCAACGATGTCCTTGAACATCTGCCGGTCCTCGCCGCGCTGGATGGCGTCGAAGTCGGCGCCGATGAGCTCGACGCCGTGGCGCTCCAGTGCACCGTTCTCGTACAACGCGACCGCGGTGTTCAGCGCGGTCTGGCCGCCCAGGGTGGCCAGCAGCGCGTCGATCTTGTTGCCGCGCTCGGCCTGCTGGGCGATCACCTTCTCCACGAACGCTGCGGTGATCGGCTCGACGTAGGTGTGGTCGGCGTATTCCGGGTCGGTCATGATGGTGGCCGGATTGGAGTTGACCAGGCTGACCTGCAGCCCCTCCGCGCGCAGCACCCGGCAGGCCTGGGTCCCCGAGTAGTCGAACTCGCAGGCCTGACCGATGACGATCGGCCCCGAGCCGATCACCAGCACGTGGTTGAGGTCGGTGCGACGTGGCACTAGCGGCCCTCCCCTGCCATCAGATCGATGAATTGGTCGAACAGATACTCCGCATCGTGCGGTCCGGCCGCGGCCTCCGGGTGGTACTGCACCGAGAAGGCTTGCCCGTCTGCGAGTTTGACGCCCTCGACCACTCCGTCGTTGGCGCAGGTGTGGCTGACCACGGCCGAACCGAACGGCGTGTCGAAGGACTGGCCTGCCTCGCCCTCGAGCGCGAAGCCGTGGTTCTGGGCGGTGACGGCCACCCGCCCGGTGGCGTGGTCGATCACCGGGATGTTGATGCCGCGGTGGCCGAACACCATCTTGTAGGTGGACAGTCCCAGCGCCCTGCCCAGGATCTGATTGCCGAAGCAGATGCCGAACAACGGGATTCCGGCGCCCAGCACGTCGCGGGTGACCGCGACGATGTGGTCGGCGGTGGCGGGGTCGCCGGGGCCGTTGGACAGGAAGACGCCGTCGGGCTTGAGGTCGGCGATCTGTTCGTAGGTCGCCGACGAGGCCAGCACGTGGGTGCGGACGCCGCGGCGGGCGAAGTTGCGCGGCGTGTTGGTTTTGATCCCCAGATCCAGCGCGGCCACCGTAAACCGCGGTGCGCCTTCGGGATCCACGATGTAGGTGTCCGGCGTGCTGACCTCGCCGGCCAGGTCCGCCCCCAGCATCGACCGCTGCCCGCGCACCCGCGCCAGCAGTTCGTCCGCTTCGGCGAGCGCGTCACCGGAGAACACCCCCGCCTTCATCGAGCCGCGGGTGCGCAGATGCCGGACCACCGCGCGGGTGTCGATGCCGGCGATGCCCACGATGTGCTGGCGGACCAGTTCGTCCTCCAGGGTGCCGGTGGACCGCCAGTTGGACGGGCGCGGCGACGGATCGCGCACCGCGTAGCCGGCCACCCAGATCTTGTCGCCGCGGCTCTCGGCGTCCTCGCCGTTCCAGCCGGTGTTGCCGATCTGCGGCGCGGTGGCCACCACGATCTGGCGGTGATAACTCGGATCGGTCAGCGTCTCCTGGTAGCCGGACATGCCGGTGGAAAACACGGCCTCGCCCAATGTTTGGCCGATCTTGCCGAACGGCCTGCCGGTGAAGACGCGCCCGTCCTCGAGTACCAACTGCGCCTTAGTCACGAGCGCCGCTCCTCCTCATGCTGCGATTCGAGCCAGCCGTCATAGTCGTTACGGTGGTTCGCCCGGAAGCCGGTGTCGATCTCGACGCCCGACGCCAGCCGCCAGCGGATCGCCAGAATCCCAACCCGGCCCGTCATTCTGCGCTCCATCCGAATGTGCGTGATCGATTCCCTAGGGATCCAAATGGGTTGCGCGCGTACGCGTTCCACCATGATGCCGCCGGCATAGCGGGTCAGCACCGCTTTGCTGCGGAAACCCAGGTCACCGGCCGCGATCCGCTCACTCCAGCCCGGCGCCATCATGGAACCGCAGTAGTGGCCGCGGGTGGTGATGGTCGCCGCCCCCACCTGGTCCGGGATCTCGGGCAACGCCCCGATGAGCTCCGCCTGCTGCCGCGAGCGACGCTGCCAGGTCCGCATCATCAGCTGGATCACCACCGTGATCACGATTACCACCACGGCCGCGAAGATCAGCGATCCCACCAGCGTGCCCGAATTCATGCCGGGGACTTCCCGTCTCGGGCGGTGACCTTGCCGCGCAGCAGCGTGGCCGTCACGGTGGCGGGCAGCGTCATCGCCTCGTAGGGCGTGTTGGCCGACCGGCTGGCCAGGTCGGAACCGGCGACGGTCCACGAGGTGCTGGGATCCACCACCGTGAGATTGGCCGGCTCCCCCACCTCCAGCGGCCGGCCGTGATCGGGCAGGCCCGCGATGCGGGCGGGGTTTTCGCTCATCACCCGGGCGACGTCCCGCCAGGTCAACAGCCCGGGGGTGACCATCGTCTGCACCACGATCGACAGCGCCGTCTGCAACCCCAGCATGCCGGGGCGCGCCGCGGCGAATTCCACGCACTTCTCGTGCTCGGCATGCGGGGCGTGATCGGTGGCCACACAGTCGATGACGCCGTCGGCCAGCGCGTGGCGCAGCGCCACCGCGTCGGCCGCTTCGCGCAGCGGCGGGTT
The DNA here is from genome assembly GCF_019668465.1 of Mycobacterium senriense. Lineage (NCBI taxonomy): Bacteria > Bacillati > Actinomycetota > Actinomycetes > Mycobacteriales > Mycobacteriaceae > Mycobacterium > Mycobacterium senriense. The sequence goes on from NZ_AP024828.1 coordinate 5,317,559, forward strand.
CACCCGGTTTTGCCCGTCGTAACTGGCCAGCCTGCTGTCGTCGAGCATCAGGTGGTGCGGGGTGACCTCGGTGGTGATCGAGATGCCTTGCTCCTTGGCCCATTTCACGATCTGGACGGTGCCCGCGGTGGATGCGTGGCAGATGTGCACCCGGGCGCCGGCGTCGCGGGCCAGCAGCGCATCGCGGGCGACGATCGACTCCTCGGCCGCCCGGGGCCATCCCGCCAGGCCCAGCCGGGCGGCGGTGGGCCCCTCGTGGGCGACGGCGCCGACGGTCAGCCGTGGTTCCTCGGCGTGCTGGGCGATGAGCACGCCCAGACCGGTGGCGTATTCCAGGGCGCGGCGCATCACCAGCGGGTCGTGCACGCAGATGCCGTCGTCGGAGAACATCCGCACCTGCGCGGCGCCGGCCGCCATCATGCCCATCTCGGTGAGCTCTTTGCCGGCGAGCCCGACGGTGACGGCGCCCACCGGGTGCACGTCGACCAGGCCGACCTGCTGGCCCCGATGCCACACGTGGTCGGTGACCACCGGGCTGTCGGCGACCGGGTTGGTGTTGGCCATCGCGAACACCGCGGTGAAGCCACCCAGAGCCGCTGCGGCCGAGCCGGTTTCGATGTCCTCGGCGTATTCGCGCCCGGGTTCGCGCAGATGGGTGTGCAGGTCGACGAGGCCGGGCAGCAGCACCTGATCGGTGGCGTCGATCACGTCCAGGTCCTTGTCGACGCCTCCGGCTTCGGCCAAGCCGGGGCCGATGTCGGCGATCTGGCCGTCGTCGACCAGCACGTCGACGCGATCACCGTCGCCGTACAACCGCACCCCGCGCAGCAGCACGCTCACGCCGCACCCTCTTCCCCGGCTAATTCGGTGCCGACCAGCACGTGGAACAGCACCGCCATCCGCACGTGGACACCGTTGGAAACCTGTTGCAGCACAGCAGATTGCGATGAGTCGGCCACCGATGAGGCGATCTCCATGCCACGCAGCATCGGACCCGGGTGCAGCACCACGGCATGGCCGGGCAGCATCGCCTGGCGGCGATCGGAAAGCCCGTACAGCGAGGAGTATTCGCGCACCGAGGGAAAGAACCCGCCGTTCATCCGCTCGGCCTGCACCCGCAGCATCAGCACCGCGTCGGCGGCGGGCAGCTCGGCGTCGAAGTCGTTGGACACGGTGACAGGCCAGCCCTCGACGCCGACCGGCAGCAGCGTGGGCGGCGCGACCAGGACCACCTCGGCACCCAGGGTGTCGAGCAGCATGACGTTGGAGCGCGCGACCCGGCTGTGCAGGATGTCGCCGACGATCACGATGCGACGGCCCTCGATGCCGCCGAGCCGCTGGCGAATGGTCAGCGCGTCCAGCAGCGCCTGGGTCGGGTGCTCGTGGGTGCCGTCGCCGGCGTTGATCACCGACGGCCCATCGTCGTTCGCGGCGGTCCAGTCGGCGAGCAGGTGCGCGGCGCCGGAGGCCGGGTGCCGGATGATCAGCGCGTCGGCGCCCGCGGCGCGCAGCGTGAACGCGGTGTCGCGCAGCGACTCCCCCTTGCCCACCGACGATCCGGACGCGCTGACGTTGATCACGTCGGCGCTCATCCACTTGCCGGCCACCTCGAAGGACACCCGGGTGCGGGTCGAGTTCTCGTAGAACATCGTGACGATGGTGCGGCCGCGCAGCGTCGGCAGCTTCTTGATCTCGCGACCCACCAGCGCCTGGGCGAACCGGTCGGCGTCGTCGAGGATGGCAGTGGCGTCATCGCGGCTCAGGTCGCCGGCCGCCAGCAGATGGCGCGTCATCGTGAGATCACCACCCCGTCGTCACCGTCGTTCTCGCTCAGCAGCACGTGCACGCTCTCGCCGCGTGAGGTGGGGACGTTCTTGCCGACATAGTCGGCGCGCAGGGGCAGTTCGCGGTGGCCGCGGTCGACCAGCACCGCCAGCTGCACCACCCGCGGCCGGCCCACGTCGCGCAGCGCGTCCAGCGCGGACCGCACCGAGCGGCCGGAGTACAGGACGTCGTCGACCAGGATCACCAACGCGTCGTCGATGCCGCCGGCCGGAATCGAGGTGGCTTCCAGCGGTCGCGGCGGCTTCTGCATCAGATCGTCGCGGTAGAGCGTGATGTCCAGGGCGCCGTGGCCGACCTGGACACCGCTGTATTCGCCGATGTTGGCGGCGAGCCGATTGGCGAGGATCACACCGCGGGTCGGGATGCCCAGCAACACCACCCGTGGCGCGTCGGGACCGTCCAGCGCGGTCTTTTCGATGATCTGATGCGCAATGCGGGAAATGGTGCGGCCCACGTCGGCCGCCGACATCAACTCCCGGGAATCGCTGCCCAAGCCGGTGTCGCCCGCAGCACCCATGACGAAACTTGACCTCCTTCTCCGCCTCGCCGGACGGATCGTTAAAGGATGTCGACTGCGAGGCAGCGTAGCACTTATTTCGAGTGCCACGCGTCGGGCGGTGCCGGCGGGTGACCGGTTCGCCAGAGTGAAAGCTCCGCGGCCTATTCCGGAGGCGGAGGAGGGGGCGGCGGAGGCCAGGTGCGGCGGGGTCTGATCGGCCCACAGTTCAGGCCGATTTTGCAGTGCCAGTCGCTTGCCTGGGGTTGGGGCGTATCGCAGCAGACGTCGTCCGGCGATGTGGGCGTCGGTTCCACGGTCGTCACGGGGTCCGTCATGTTGGTGGGCGGCGTTTGGACACCGCCGATTCCACTGAGCGCCAGGGCAAATATGGCAGCACCACCGCACGCCGCGGCTATCGTCCTGGCCGTTTGATTGGCCATAGCACCGAATTCTAATTTCGCCGCGCTGGATGTACAGAGGATTTGTGCCGCGGCCGGTTTGTCGGTGCGGCGGACTATTGTCGAAAGTATGTTCGAATCATCGGAGGAAGCCGCATTGCTGGCGCGGATCGCTGCGCAGGAGCGAGCCAAGTCGGCGGCCGCGGCGGATCAGGCGCGGGCGGCCGCAGCCCTGGACGCGTTGCGCCGCGCGAACGAGGCGGCCGCCGGAATGCCCGCCGCCCAGCGCGGCCGCGGAGTAGCCAGCGAGATCGCCTTGGCGCGACGGGACTCCCCCGCCCGGGGCGGCAGACATCTCGGATTCGCGAAGGCATTGGTCCACGAGATGCCCTACACCCTGGCGGCCCTCGAGAGCGGGCGACTGTTCGAATGGCGGGCCACCCTGATCGTTCGTGAGTCGGCCTGTCTGGACGTCGACGACCGCCGCACCCTCGACGCCGAACTGTGCGGCGACGGGTCCTCGTTGGACGGGATGGGCGACGCGCGAATCACCGCGGCCGCCCGGGCGATCGCCTACCGGCTCAATGCGCAGGCGGTGGTCGATCGTGCCGCCAAGGCCGAATCCGAACGCACAGTGACGATCCGGCCGGCTCCCGACACGATGACTTGGGTGACGGCATTACTGCCCGTAGCGCAGGGCGTCTCGGTCTACGCGGCGCTGAAGCGCACCGCCGACACCACATTCGATCAACGCTCGCGTGGCCAGGTGATGGCTGACACGCTGGTTGAGCGGATTACCGGGCGACCCGCCGACGTCGCCCAGCCAGTAGCCGTCAACCTGGTCATCTCCGACGAATCGCTGTTGGGTGATGCACCAACCGCGGCGAACGTCGACTGGTATGGCCCGATCCCCGCGGCCGTAGCCCGCCAGCTCGTGAACGGTGCAGTGATTGACTCCCGGTCCCGCGGCACGCTGCGCCGGCTCTACCGACATCCGCGCTCCGGGGCCCTGGTGGCGATGGAATCGCGGGCGCGCCGTTTCCCGAAGAGCCTGGCCGCCTTTATCGGGTTTCGCGATGGCCGCTGTCGCACCCCGTACTGCGATGCCCCCATCCGCCACCGCGACCACGCCAGGCCGTATCGGCGCGGCGGGTCGACGAGTGCGGCCAATGGGCTGGGCTTGTGTGAACGCTGCAACTACGTCAAGGAGGTTTCCGGTTGGCGCGTAGCGGCGGAGGCGGACGAAAACGGTTCACATACAGCCGATTTCACCACGCCCGCCGGCATGCACTATCGCTCCGGCGCGCCTCCGACGCTCGGGCCGGTCGGAGTGGAAGTCAGTGAGCTGGAAATCGGGATCGGCGTCCGCCTAACCGATCCCCACGCCGCCTAGCTGGATCCAGGCAATTCACTCGGCGGGACTAAGCTGGCGACAGTGACTTCGTCGTCTGGATTTTCCGGCTTGCAGCGCATGGACTTCGACGCGCTTTACCGCGGCGAAAGCCCAGGGGCAGGCATCCCACCGATGGCCGCGCCGCCGTGGGATACCAAGGCGCCCAAGGACAGTGTCGTTTCGTGGCACAGCGGTGGCTGGGTGCACGGGGACGTCCTCGACATCGGCTGCGGTCTCGGCGACAACGCCATCTATCTTGCCCGGCACGGCTATCGGGTAACCGGGTTGGACATCTCCCCGACCGCGCTGATCACCGCCGAGCGGCGAGCCGCGGATGCCGGAGTGGACGTGACGTTCGCGGTCACCGACGCGACCCGGCTCGATGGCTACAACGACGCGTTCGACACCGTCGTCGATAGCGGCATGTTTCACTGTCTCGACGAAACAGGCAAGCGACACTATGCCGCCGCGGCGCACCGGGCGACCAGGCCCGGCGCCACCCTGTTGATCAGCTGCTTTTCCGACGCGAACGCCGCCGACCCGCAGTGGCCTCGGCCCGCGGTCTCCGAGCAGACGCTGCGCGAGGTCCTCGGCGGCGCGGGTTGGGACATCGAGTCACTGCAGCCGGCGACCATGCGCCGCGAATTGGACGGTAAGCAGGTCGAAATGGAGTTCTGGTACGTCCGCGCACAGCGGCGCTAGCCGACTAGTCGCCGCCTGACCCATCCTCGGCCAGCCGTTGCGCGGCAAGTCCGGCGTGCGCGATGCGGCGCAGTGCCGCGAGGACGGGTTCATAGAAGATGGTGCCCAATACGGCGTATTCGATTGCCGCCGTGGCTGGTTCCAGCGGCATCTGCTCGATGTCGTATGCGGCAATCGCTCTGATGTGCGGCGCGTAGGCGTGCAAACGATCCTCGGTCATCGGGACGCCCGCCGCTTCGGCATCGGCGAGAGCGCGGTCGAGCTGCCCCACCGCCGGAAGATCGTCGGGCACGGTGATGTCGAGCGCGGCAAGCGCAGCCTGAGCCCGGGCGTGGTCCTCGTTGCCGGTGGCTTCGGCGGGACGCGAGAGCGCCGCCGTCGCCGCGCCCAGCGTCGCGAACAGCGACCGGCCCGGATCGTCAATCAGTCCGACGACGGACCTGATCTGGGCAATCGACAACCCCAGCGCGGACAGCGCTCTGATCAGTGCAAGCCGTCGCACATGCGGCTCGCCGTAGTGAGCGCGGGTGGAGCTGACGGCGCGGCCTGGCATCAGCACGCCCTCGCGAAGGTAGAACTTGATCGTCGGCACGGCCACATTGGTGCGGCTTGCCAGCTCTGAGATCAGCACGGGCGCTCTCCTTCGGAAACTCTTGCCCCAACATCTTGACATTGGATACTTCTACTATCCAGTATTAGATAGTAGAAGTATCCAAGTAATGACTACGACGTTCAGGAGGCTTTATGAGCACCTCGCTGATCACCCCGTTCATGAGCATCACCCTCGGGGCCACCATCATCTCGATCGTCGCCATCGCGTCCGGCGGCGTCTTCCTCCTGCGCGTTGTCACCGGCAGCCACGAAACCAACGACCTACAAAAATCGTTCTTCCGAGCGGGCCATGCGCACGCCGGTGTGCTCGTGATGCTGGGCCTGTTGTTGTCGGTCCTGGGCAGCGCCGCGGGTGCGGATCCCGCTTGGGCCAATAGTGGGGCGATCGCCGTGCTGCTCGCCGCCATCATGATGCCCGCGGGGTTCTTCCTGTCGGTGCTCGGCCGCAACCCGGCCCGCCCGAATCGGATGATCGTGACCGTCTGGTTTGGCGCGACGCTACTGGTGGCGGGCGTACTCACGTCCGGGGTGGCGACCCTGCTCGCCGGCATCGACCGAATCTGAGGGACCTCCGACCGCCCGCTAACCTGACCAGGTGAATCGCTCGAGTCTCGATGGCAATGCCGCCTCCATTCGTGAGGTGTGCGACGCCGGCCTGCTCGCCGGTGCGGTGACGGCGGTCTGGCAGCGCGGAGAACTGCTGCAGGTCAACGAAATCGGCTACCGCGATGTGGACGCGGGTCTGCCGATGCAGCGCGACACGCTGTTTCGCATCGCGTCGATGACCAAGCCGGTGACGGTCGCGACGGTGATGAGCCTGGTCGACGACGGCAAGCTGACACTCAAGGATCCGGTCACCCGCTGGGCGCCGGAGTTGGCCGGCGTGCGGGTGCTCGACGATCCGCACGGCCCGCTCGACCGGACGCACCCGGCGAACCGCACCATCCTGATCGAGGATCTGCTCACCCATACCAGCGGGCTGGCGTACGGCTTTTCGGTGTCCGGGCCGATCGCCAAGGCCTACATGCGGCTGCCCTTCAATCAGGGCCCGGACGTCTGGCTGGCCGAGCTGGCCAAGCTGCCGCTGGTGCATCAGCCCGGTGACCGGGTCACCTACAGCCACTCCATCGACCTGCTGGGCGTCATCGCCGCCCGCATCGAGGGCAAGCCGTTCCACGAGGTGCTCGACGAGCGGATCCTGGGCCCGGCGGGCATGACCGACACCGGGTTCTTCGTCTCGCCCGAGGCGCGGCGCCGCGCGGCAACCATGTACTCACTGGACGAACAGAGCCGGCTGCACCACGGCGTGATGGGTCCGCCGCACATCACGCCGCCCTCGTTCTGCAACGCCGGCGGCGGATTGTGGTCGAGCGCCGACGATTACCTGCGGTTCGTGCGGATGCTGCTCGGCGGCGGAACGGTCGACGGCGTGCGGGTGCTCTCGGAAGAGTCCGTCCGGTCGATGCGGACCGACCGGCTCACCGAGGAGCAGAAGCGGCACACCTTCCTGGGCGCGCCGTACTGGGTCGGCCGCGGCTTCGGGCTGAACCTGTCGCTGGTGACCGATCCGGCCAAGAGCGCACCGCTTTTCGGGCCCGGCGGCCTCGGCACGTTCAGCTGGCCCGGCGCGTACGGGACCTGGTGGCAGGCCGACCCCAGTGCGGATCTGATCCTGCTCTACCTGATTCAGAACCTGCCGGACCTGACCGTCGACGCTGCCACGGCCGTCGCCGGAAACACGTCGCTGGTCAAACTCCGCACGGCGCAACCGCGATTCGTCCGCAACACCTATCGCGCCCTCGACCTTTAAAGTCACATCCCGATGCCCGAATACCCACCCGACCGCATCAGCGGCCCTCGGCTGCTGCTGCGCCTACCCACGCTCGACGACGCCGGGGCGCTGTTCCAGCGGGTCGCCCGCGACCCGCAGGTCACCAAGTATCTGTTGTGGGCGCCGCACCCCGACGTGGCCGCGACGCGGCGCGTGATCACCGAAAAACTCAACGCCGGCGCGGACGAGAAGACCTGGGTCATCGAGTCGCGGCACCGCGGCGAGGTGATCGGGCTGGCCAGCTGCCGGCGCACCGCGCCGCACTCGGTCGAGGTCGGCTACTGCCTGGGCCGGCGCTGGTGGGGCAAGGGGTTGATGTCCGAGGTGCTCGGCATGCTGCTCACCGCGCTCGACGCCGATCGGGAGGTGTACCGCGTCTGGGCCACCTGCAGTGTGGACAACGAGCGCTCGGCGCGGCTGCTCGAGCACGCCGGCTTCTACCTGGAGGGGCGGCTGGCCCGGCACGCGGTCTACCCCACGATGGGACCCGAACCGCAGGACAGCCTCCTGTACGCCAAGATCCTGCGCTGATTAACGTCTTTCCGCCAAGCTGTCCTGCTCGAGCGCCCGGCGCGCGTAGGCCCGCACGTCGGCGTCGCCGTCCTTGAGCGCAAGTCCCAGGGCGTCCCGGGCGGCGGGCTCCGCGGCCCACCGGGTCAGGCTGAGCACGGCCGCCTTGCGCACGTCCAGATGGGCGTCGCCCAGCGCCTCGGACAGATGCGGGACCGCGAAGTCGACCGGCGCGCCGGCCAGCGCGCGGGCCGCGCCTTCCCGCACCTGCCAGGCCGGCGCCCGCAGCGCCTGCTTGATGGCGGAGAAATCGTCTTGGCTGCAACCTAATTGGCCCAGCGCGGCCAGGGCGGCAGCGCGAACCAGCGGGTCGGAGTCGGCGACGAGCCGGCGCACCGCAGAGCCAGCTGGGGCTGTCGCCGCTCCTAGCGTCGCCAGCCCGGCGGCCGCCGCGATGCGGACCTCGCGGTTCTCGTCACCGGCGGCGGTGACGACACCCGCCACGTCGTCGACGGACACCAGCGCACGCACCGCCTCGATGCGCACCCGATGGTCCGCGTCGTCGAGCGCGCGACGGTATTGCGCGGCGTCACCGGCCCGGCGCGCGGCCAGCACGTACAGTGAGGCCGCGCGCACCACCCGATCGGCCGAATCCAGGTGCTCGCGCACGCTTTCCGGCTGCGGCAACACCTCGACCAACTCGCGGATGCCGTCGGCGCCGGTGAGGCGGACCGAGGCGTCGCCGTCCTTCAGCGCGGCGACCAGGGCCGGCGCATACCCGTCGGGGATGTGCTCGGTCAGCGTCGACACCGCGGTGCGGCGCACGCCGGGATCCGCGTCGGCAAGGTAGGGATCGAGGTCGGCCATCGTGGGCTCCTCGAGCGCCAGGACCTCGGCGATGCGCGGCGACGGTGGCTCGAACGCTGTTCTGGCCGAATCGATTCGGGACGCTGCGCTGGCCGGCGCCTGGCCGCCGACAAGCGGCGGCTGCTCCACCGGGTACACGGTCCGGTCGGTGGGCGGCAGGCCGTCGAGCTCCGGGACCGGCACGAAATACGGTGCCACCGGCCGCTTGAGGAACACCATCTCGCCGCCGGCGTCCTTGCGCAGGTTGAGGTGATAACCCCATTGGTTGTCGTCGCGGCCGGGCAGGTCGGCGCGATCGTGATATAGGCCCCACCGGGATTCGGTGCGGGTGTGCGACGAGCGGGCGGCCATCTCGGCGCAGTCGCGGATGAACGACACCTCCACCGCGCGCATCAGCTCGTGCGGATTGCGGGCGCCCATCTCGGCGATCTCGGCGCTCATCCGCTCGAAGGTGCGGATGGCCAGCGACAGCTTGGCCCCGGTCTTGGGCGGCGCGACGTAGTCGTTGACGAAGCGGCGCAGCTTGTACTCGACCTGAGGTTGCGGCGGGCCGTCCGGATGCCGCAGCGGCCGGTAGATCAGCTCGTGCGCGTCGCGCACCTGATCCTCCGGAAGCTGTTGCGGCGCAGCGACACCTGCCAGAGTCGAAGCGGCGTGCGTGCCCGCCAGGTCGCCGAACACGAATGCCCCGATCATGTAGTTGTGCGGGACGCAGGCCATGTCACCGGCGGCGTACAGTCCGGGCACCGTGGTGCGGGCGTGCTCGTCGACCCACACACCCGACGCGGAATGCCCGCTGCACAAGCCGATTTCGGAGATGTGCATCTCGATGTCATGCGTCCGGTAGTCGTGGCCGCGGTTGGCGTGAAAGGTGCCCCGGGTGGGCCGCTCGGTGGTGTGCAGGATGTTTTCCAGCGCGGTCAGCGTCTCGTCGGGCAGGTGCGACACCTTGAGGTAGATGGGTCCGCGCGCGGAGTCGATCTCGGTTTTGACCTCGGCCATCATCTGCCCCGACCAGTAGTCGGAGTCGACGAACCGCTCGCCGTGCGCGTTGACCTGATAGCCACCAAAGGGATTGGCGACGTACGCGCACGCCGGGCCGTTGTAGTCCTTGATCAACGGGTTGACCTGGAAGCACTCGATGCCGGACAGCTCCGCGCCCGCGTGGTAGGCCATCGAGTAGCCATCGCCGGCGTTGGTGGGGTTCTCGTAGGTGCCGTACAGGTAGCCCGACGCGGGCAGCCCGAGCCGGCCGCACGCCCCGGTGGCCAAGATGACCGCCTTGGCACCGACCGTGACGAATTCACCGGTGCGCGTGTTCAGCGCCGCCGCGCCCACGGCCCGGCCCTGATGCGTCAGCACCCGGACCGGCATCAGCCGGTTCTCGATCTGGATCTTCTCGCGCATCGACCGCTGCCGCAGCACGCGATACAGCGCCTTCTTGACGTCCTTGCCTTCGGGCATCGGCAGCACGTAGGAGCCGGAGCGGTGCACCCGGCGCACGGCGTATTCGCCGTGCTCGTTCTTCTCGAACTTCACGCCGTAGCGCTCCAGCCGCTGCACCATCGCGAAGCCGCGGGTGGCGGTCTGATACACGGTGCGCTGATTGACGATTCCGTCGTTGGCGCGGGTGATCTCGGCGACGTAATCCTCGGGTTCGGCCTTGCCGGGGATCACCGCGTTGTTGACGCCGTCCATGCCCATCGCCAGGGCGCCGGAGTGGCGCACGTGGGCCTTCTCCAGCAGCAGCACCTGCGCGCCGCTCTCGGCGGCGGACAGCGCCGCCATGGTGCCGGCGGTGCCGCCGCCGATGACCAGGACGTCACAGTCGAGCCGGACCGGGGTCGCCGGGTCGGGAATCTGCATCATGCCGCCACCGCCGAGTGATTCAGTGCCGCAATGACTTCAGCGCGCAGCGCGGCGCGCTGCCGGTCTACGCGCGGCTCCGGCACGTCGACCAGGGTGCGCAGCGGCTGGCCGGCCCTGCCCAGTACGGCGATGCGGTCACCCAGCAGCAGCGCCTCGTCGACGTCGTGCGTGACGAAGACGATCGTCGTCGGATGGGCACGCCAGGTGTCGATCAGCAGCCGCTGCATGGCCGTACGGGTCTGGGTGTCCAGCGCGCCGAACGGCTCGTCCATCATCACCGCGCGCGGCGCCCCGGCCAGCCCGCGAGCCAGCTGAACGCGCTGCCGCATGCCACCGGACAGGCTCTTGGGAAGGTAGTCGCCGAAGCCGGTGAGACCGAGCTCGGCGATCCAGCGGTCGGCCTCGGCGCGCCGGCCGGCCCGGGTGACTCCGCGCAGCCGCAGGGCCAACTCGATGTTGGAGCGCACGGTGCGCCAGGGCAGCAACGCGTTGTCCTGGAACACCATGCCCCGGTCGCCCGAGGTGGTCGTCACCTCGTCGCCGTCGGCGACGATCCGGCCCTTGTCGGGCCGCAGCAGTCCCGCCAGGGCCCGCAGCACCGTCGACTTGCCGCAGCCCGAGGGGCCGGTGAGCACCAGGATCTCCCCGGGCCGCACCGTCAGGCTCAGCCCGTCGATCACCGGTTCTCCGGTGTAGGACAACCGAACTCGATCCAGTTCCAGACTCACTCCAACGGTCATCGCTGCTCCTCATCCGCACGCGGTAGCCAGCTGGTCACCCGGCGGCCCACGACCTCCACGGCCGCCGCCGTCGCGAAACCCAGCACGCCGATGGTGATGATGCCGACGAACACCTGGGGGTAGGCCAGCACGGTGTAGTCCTGCCAGGTGCGATAGCCGATCCCGAGTCGGCCCGAGATCATCTCCGCGGAGATCACACAGATCCACGCCACGCCCATGCCGACCGACAGGCCGCCGAACACTCCCGGCAGGATGCCCGGCAACACCACCCGCTTCAGCACATCCCACCGGCCGCCGCCCAGGGTGCGCACCGAGTCCTCCCACAGCGTGGGCAGCGCCCGCACCGCGTGCCGGGTACTGACCAGGATCGGGAAGTACGCGGCGAGGAAGGTGATGAACACGATGCCGGCCTCGTCGGTCGGGAACAGCAGGATCGCCACCGGCACCATCGCGATGGCCGGAACGGGTCTGACCAATTCCGTCAGCGGACCGAAGGTGTTGGCGAACAAGCGGGAACGTCCCAGCAGCACGCCCGTCGCGACCCCCACCACCGCGGCCAATCCGAAGCCGGTGAGGATCCGGATCAGCGACTGCGCCAGGTCAAGCCAGTACTCGGAGGTTCCGAGCCGGCGTTCCAGCGCGTGCACGATCTCGGTGACGGTGGGCAGCGTATCGAAGCGCAGCAGCAGCCGCACCTTGTCGGCGGTGAGCGCCTGCCACAACCCGATCGCGGCGGCAACCGAGGCGAGCCGCAGCAGCCGCCACCGCCACGGCGAGCCGGCACGTCGCGGGGCGGTCGTCGCCGGGACCGTGTCGACGACTTGCGCCGACACCGGAGCTGCCCGATCGCCGGTGAGATAGGCGGTCATACCGAACCTCCAAGGGCCTGTCCGTAATTCACGATGGCGCCGCCCGGGTGTGCGGCGAGATAGCGATGCGCGCCGGCCGGCGTTCCGAACGGCAGATAGTTCTGGCCCTCTTGCACCCAGACCGCCTTGTCGGCGAACCACCGGGTGCCCAGCTCCGCGTCGGGGACGTATGCGGCGCGGACCTTGGCGCCGCGGGCGGTCACCTCGCGCACCGCACGAAGCAGACCGGTCGGGTTGGGGATCGTTTGCGTGGAATCCGCACCGTCCAGCCACAGTTCGCTGGCCAGCGCGGGATCGCCGCGCAGCGCGGACGGGTTGGCGGTGGCTGCCCTGGCCGCGTCGTAGTTGCGGCCGCGGGCCCCGAACACGGTGCGCAGCGGCCCGTCCTGGACGAAGCCGGACACGTCGAGGTCGGCGAAGTCGCCGATCGACTTCAGGTACGGCACATCGTTTTTCAACGCCTCGACCAGGGACGGTTTGAGCGTGGTGTCGAACGACGTACCGCCGGGGCCGTTGTAGAGATACACCACTTCCTGCGGCAGGCCGCTCCCCTGGGCGACGAGCCGGGCGGCCTCCAGCGGCTTGGAGTTGAGGAATTCGGTGGCGTCCAGTTGCGCCTGCAGGAACGCGCCCAGCACCTCCGGATGAGACGCCGCATACGAGCGCCGCACCACCACCCCGTGCAGGGTCGGCAGGTTCAGCTCGGCGCCGTCATACAGCAGTTTGGCCTTGTTCTGGAACACCAGCAGCCCCGGCCAGGCGACGAACTGCGAAAGACCCTGCACCTGACCGGATTCCAGGGCTGAGGCGCCCACCTGCGGCTGCTGGTTGAGCACTTCCACACCCTTGATACCGGCCCTGTCCAGCGCCCGCATCAAGGTGCCGTGACCGGCCGACCCAACGCTCGCCGAGACCTTGGAGCCGGCCAGGTCGCGCAGCGTGGTCGCCGACGACCCGGGCGCCACCACCACCATGTTCAGGGCGCCCTTGGGGTTGTAGCCGGTGATGGAGACGATCTCGGTTTTGGCCAGCGGGTTGGCCTGCGTTTTGGAGCCGTTGATCAGCATCGGATAGTCGCCCATCGAGCCGATGTCGATCTTCTCGGCGAGCATCTGCGCGGTGATCGGGGCGCCGGTGTCGTAATCCTGCCACCGCACAGCGTATTTGGTGCCGGTGCGGGTGGTGATGTCGGCCAGCCGGTGCTCCAGGTAGCCCTGCGCGCGCAGCAGCGTACCCGCGGTGACGGTGTTGATGGTCTTGGACTGATATCCCACCACCACGTTGACCACATCGGAGGACTGCGACAGGGATTCCAGTGAGCAACCGGAGGTGAGCGCGGCGATCGCGATCAGCACCGACGCCAGCCGGATGGCGCGTCGTTTCATGGGAGTTCCTGGGGTTGAACGCTTTTCAGCGAAGGAGATAGGGCATGTTGACCGTGACGGCGCCGGTGGGACAGCGGGCCGCGCACGGGCCGCAGTACCAACACTCGTCGACATGCATGAAGGCCTTGCCGGTGTCGGGGTTGATGGCCAGCGCGTCGAGCGGGCAGACCTCCACGCACAGCGTGCAGCCGTCGATACACAGCGACTCGTCGATGGTGACCGGCACGTCGGCGCGGTTGTTGTTGATCAGCGTCATGGGTTACTCCTCATCAGGTTGCCCCGCATGGTGATTCGATCGCCCCGCATCCGGATGTACTCCAGGTCGACGGGCGTGCCGTCGGCGAGGCTGGTGAGCCGCTCCAGCATCAGCAGCGCCGCGCCGTCGGGCACCTGCAGCGTGGCCGCCGAGTGCGCGTCGGCGGGAATGGCCTCCAGCGCCAGCGCCGCCGACCCCAGTCGCTGCCCGCTCACCTCCTCGATGAGCGCGAACAGGTCGTTGGTCTCCAGCGGATGGGTCAGCACCTCGCGGCCGATGTCCGGCGCAAGGTAGGTGAGATCGAGGCTGAGCGGCAGGTCCCCCAGGTACCGCAACCGCTCGATGAACACCGCCTGCTCGCCCGGTTGCAGCCGCAGCCGGCGTGCCACCGACGGCGGCGCGGTGACCGGCATCGCGGCGCGCACCTCGTTGCGGACCTCACCGAGATCCTTGAACGTCTCCTTCAGACCCAGCAGCACGTCGAGCCCGTGGTCGTACTTGCGCTGCGCGACGTGCGTGCCGACCTTGGGCCCGCGGTCGATCAGCCCCTCGTGCTTGAGGGCGGTCAGCGCCTCGCGAATGGTGTTGCGCGAGACCGAGAATTCGCCGGCCAGCTCCAGTTCGGCGGGCAGACCCTCCGGGTAGGCGTCGGAGTGAATCTGCTGGCGCAGCACGTCGGCGACCCGGCGGGCGCGATTGGCCCGGGAGTCTTGGATATCCCGACTGGGTACTGGTTGCGCCACGGGAGTCACGCTAACGCAGCTCAGGCCGGTTTTTCGGGTCGCCGATGAGGCACCGCGAGGGCGGCCGCGCGTATTGCGCCGGGCCGTCTCGAGGCCCGACCAGCTAAAACCGCCACCCGCCACGGTATTGCGCCACCTGCGCGAACGCGTCGGCTTTGTGATCCCGGTGAGTAGAACCTGTCACGCCGTGGAACCCTGATTCCCGGATGGGCACCCGACGGCGGAAGGTGGAGTGCATGACGGACGTTTCGAAACACGCGTTGACCAAGGTGCCGGCGGTCACCCTGGGGTTCTGGGTCATCAAGGTCTTGGCGACGACGTTGGGCGAGACGGGCGGCGACACCGTCACGATGACCCTGAATTGGGGCTACGCCGCGGGGGTCGCGATTTTCGGCGTCGCGCTGGTGGCGCTGGTGGCGGCGCAGATTCTCGCCCGGCGATTCCATGCGGTCCTCTACTGGGCGACGATCGTGGCCTCGACGACGTTCGGCACAGTGCTGGCCGATTTCGCGGACCGATCGCTGGGCATCGGCTACACAGGCGGGTCTCTGCTGCTGCTGGCGTGCCTGCTGGTCACTTTGGGACTCTGGCGCTGGTCGCAGGGCACCGTATCGGTCAGCACCGTCTCCACGCCCAAGGTGGAGGCCTTTTACTGGGCGACCATCACGTTCTCGCAGACGCTGGGCACCGCGCTCGGCGATTGGCTGGCCGACACACGCGATTTCGGTTACGAACGCGGTGCGCTGGTTTTCGCGGTCGGCCTGGCGGTGGTCGCGGCCCTGTACTTCTGGACGTCCATCTCCCGCGTCACCTTGTTCTGGGTCGCGTTCATCCTCACCAGGCCGCTGGGGGCGACCGTCGGTGACTTCATCGACAAGCCGGTCGCCGACGGTGGCCTGGCGTGGAGTCGCCCGCTCGCCTCGGCGGTGCTAGCGGCGCTGATCGCGGTGTTGGTCGTCGTCATACCGCAGCGGCCCGGTCACCACCCCGGCCAGCCCAAAGATGATGCGACGGAACACAATCCGGAAACCGGCGTCGAGCAACCGGACCGGGATCCACGCTGACCCACCGGCGCGACCCGGCTCTCAACGATTTCACAGCGATTGGACCCTACGGTTTGTGAGGTCTGTAATGACGGCGGCACAAAGGAGCGGGGATGCCACCCGGCACGCAGCGGCGCCAGGCGACGCCGCTCATGATGCTTCCCCCGATGGGCCTGCGCGAGCGTCGCATCGAGGAATGCACGACGATGTGGTTCAACCGCGACTTCTTCCAACAACCGTGGCCCGACTGGAAAGTCGACGTCGACGTGGACAGCCTGACAACGTTCTTCAGCCACACCAATCCCGGTGAGACCATCGTCGGCCACCCGGTGCGCATCACGCTGGAAAACGCCGGCGTCGTGTGGGTGGCGACCAACCGTTTCTGCCGCATGGGCGGCCCGTTCGCCGAGGTGCTGATCGAGGCCCGCTGGCCCGACTGACGGTGCGCCCGGCGCTCGACGTAGCGTTGAAACATGAGAGTCCTGCTCGTCGAGGATGAACCGCGGCTGTCCGCCACCGTGGCCAGGGGACTCAAGGCTGAGGGATTCGTCGTCGTGACCGTCGGCAACGGTGTCGACGGCCTGCGGGAGGCCACCGAAAACGGTTTCGACGTAATCATTCTCGACATCATGCTGCCCGAGCTCAGCGGCTATGAGGTGCTGCGCCGAATGCGGTCGCACAACGTGTGGACACCGGTGCTCATGCTGACCGCCAAGGACGGTGAGTATGACGAGACGGACGCCTTCGATCTGGGTGCGGACGACTACCTGACCAAGCCGTTCTCGTTCCGGGTGCTGGTGGCGCGGCTGCGGGCGCTGATTCGTCGCGGCGCGCCGGCGCGGCCGGTGGTGCTGAAAGCCGGGACGCTGACGCTGGATCCCGCCCGGCACACGGTCAAACGCGGCTCGGCCCCGATCGCGCTGACTCCCCGCGAGTACGGGGTGCTCGAGTTCCTGATGCGCAACAAGGACGTGGTGGTGACCAAGGCCGAGATCCTGCAGAACGTGTGGGACGCGCATCATCACGGCCCCGACAACGTGGTCGAGGTCTACGTGGGATATCTGCGTCGCAAGATCGATGTCCCCTTCGGCACCAACACCATCGAGACGATTCGGGGCGTCGGTTACCGATTGCTCTGCTGAAACACGGGCAACGTCACGATCATCTTGGTTCCGCCGGACGGCGGGTCGTCGATGGTGACCGTTCCCCCGTGTGCGGCCACGATCTCGGCGACGATCGCCAGGCCGAGGCCCGCCCCTCCCCCGCTTCGGGCCCGGTCGGAATCCAGGCGCACGAAACGTTCGAAAACCCGGCTCCGGTCGGCGGGGGCAATTCCCGGGCCGTCGTCGCTGACGGTCACGACCACCGCCCCGCCCCGGCCGCCGACTGCTATACCCACGCACGAAACCGCATGGCGGACAGCATTTTCGACGAGGTTACGGATCATCCGCGACATGGCCACCGGGTCGGCTTCCAGGCGCACCGGACGGATATCGGTGTGCACCACGCGTTGCGTGTCACGCTGCGCGCGGTCGGCTTCGGCGCGCGCGAGGTCGTCGAGGGCCACCTGCTCCTTGCGCCGGAGCAGCGTCTGCTCGTCGGCGCGGGCCAGCAGCAGCAGATCTTCGATCAGGGTGTGCATGCGCTGCGCCTCGGGCAGCAAGGTGTTCACCGCCAGGTCGGCGTCGAGCAGATCGGGATGGGCCTCTGCCACTTCCAGCCCGGAGATGATGGTGGCCAGCGGACTCCGCAATTCGTGGGACGCGTCGCCGACAAAGCGTTGCTGCGCACGGTGACCCGCTTCCAGACGCGACAGCATCTCGTTCATGGTGACGGCCAGGGCCGCGATCTCGTCGTGGCTGTCGGGCACCGGCACCCGCTCGGCCAGATCGGACGTGGAGATGTCGGCCACCCTGGTCCGGATGGCGTCCACCGACTGCAGGGAGCGGCGCACCAGCCAGTAGGTCGCGCCCGCCACGACCGCGACGATCACCGGCGCGCTACAGGCCAATAAGATCGCGATGGCCCGCGCGGTCCCCTCGACCGCCTCGCTGCCCCCTCCCACCAGCACCGTGTACACACCGGATCGGGTTGCGACTTTTTGGCCACTGACCCGCATGTCGTCACCGGCCACCGCGTCGTCTGGCAGGCCGCGACGCAGGTTGAAGTCGAACTGATCCGCCGCGACCAGCGGCGTTTTCGGCGCCGAGCCGGATCGCTTGACCACGTTGCCATCCGGACCGATCAGCTGGGTTGCGACCACCCGCTGATCGGTGTGCAGCAACGCGTTGTCGAGGTCGTCGAACGAATCGGCCTGCAGCGCCTTGGTGATGTCGCGGACCCTCTCGGCGGCGGCGTAATCGACGCCCGTCAACAGCGTGCGGTACAGGATCGCGTCCAAGCCGGCGCCGGCCACGCCGAGCGCACACAGCACGACGATCGCCGACACGGCCGCCGAGCGAGCCGAGATGCCCAGGTGGGCGAGGCGCCACGGACGCGATCGCCCGCTTCGCCGAAACGGCCCGACACCGGATATTCGCACGTCGTTAATTCTGCAGCCCCGCGGCCCCGGCTGAAAACATTGAGCTCAGCGCCTTCTCAGCGGCCTCTCAGCGGCCGCGTCCTAGGCTGGCGCCGTCATGTTCAGTACTGCACGCCCTGTGCGTCGTAACGATCGTGCGGTCGCCCGAATATTGGTCAGCGCGGCCGTCGTGTTCGGCTCCGCTGTCCTGGCTGCGCCGGCCGGCGCCGACCCGAGTCCGTTCAATACCCTCAGTTCGAGCTGCAACCAGACGGCTCCCGCGGGCCGCGACGCCCTGCTGCAGGGGATCCGGCGAGGTATCGCCGACTGGTCGCCGGGCGCACCGCACACCCCGGCCCGCGCCGCCTGCGGCGCGAATCCGACTCCGGCGACCGGCTGATCGCTCAGCTGCTGTCGGCGACCGACGGCACCGCCGGGGCGTCGTTGGCACCGTTGTTGCGCGCGCCATTGGACGCCGACGCGTCCGCCGGCAGCTCGAACGCCGCGGTCACCGAGCCCACCGCCGCCATCGCGGCATTGCGTTGCGCCTCCATCCGGGCCAGCGCCGTCTCGGTGAAGACCGACAACCCGAGATCGGGGTTGTACCCGTGGATTTCCTTGACGTCGAGCTGGGCCAGGAAGTAGACGATCTCCTTGGAGACCACCTGACCCGGGACCAGCACCGGAAAGCCCGGCGGGTAGGGCACCACGAAGGTGGTCGACACCAAGGTCTTGCCCTCGGCCAGTCGCCGCCCTGCCATGCCGATCAGCACGTGTTCGCGGTCAGTCTCCTCGTAGCCAGCGTAGAACGCCGACCGCATGTCGCCGAAGTTGCACTCGTCGACGGGCCGGAACGCGACGTCGAATTCGCTGAAGTCGGGCAGGTGCGGCAGGTCCTCGGTGATCTCCTCGACATGACGCTGCTGCAACGCCCGGTCGGCGACGCTGGCCGCCTTCTCGGTGCGGTCGAAATCGATTGCCACCCTTCGCAACACGTCGAGCAGGTAATGCACGCTGGACCAGGTGACGCCGATCGTGAAGATCAGCAGCACGCTGTTGATCGACGTCTTGTTGATCTGGATCCCGAATCGCTCCATCAGGATCTTCTCGCGGAAGTCGTAGCCGTTCATCCCGGTCGCGCCCACGAACAGGGTCACCCGCGTCGCGTCCAGCACGAACTGGTCGGAGCGCCAGGCCTCGTTCCACTCGGCCAGCGCGCCCTGCCTGACCTCCCGGTAGGAACTCACCGAGGACTCCCGGAACTCCTCAGGCACCAGGTCGGATTCGTCGAGGATGCGGAACCACTTGCTGATCAACCGGTCTTTTCGCACCCGATGACGGAAGACCAGCGCCATGTCGTATACCTGGCGGACCAGTTGGAAGCCCTCGATGTCGACCTGGCGGCGGGCCAGGTCGAGGGACGCCAGCAGCTGCTGGTTCGGCGACGTCGAGGTGTGCGTCAGGAACGCCTCAGCGAAGGAATCCCGGGTGAGCGCGTTGAAATCCTGGTCGCGCACGTGGATCATCGACGCCTGCCGCAGCGCAGACAGCGACTTGTGCGTGGAGTGCGTGGCGTAGACGCGCACCCGGGCGGTGGCCGGGTCGGGCATCAGCTCGCGCTCGACCCACTCCGACCGGTCGACACCGTCCATAGAGGCGGCCCATTTCCGGTATTCCGCAACGTATTCCGGCGATGCCAGCATCTGCTCCAGGCGCTCGGCGGACACCATGGCGGTCCGCTGCCGGGCCCACGGCACGGCCGTGGCGAACGCATACCACGCCTCGTCCCACAAAAAGCAGATGTCCGGCTTGATCGCCAGCACCTCCTGCATGACCTGCACGGGGTTGTAGACGACGCCGTCGAAGGTGCAGTTGGTCAGCAGCAGCATGCGCACCCGGTGCAGCTGTCCGGCCGCCTCCAGGTCCAGCAGCGTCTGCTTGATGGTGCGCAGCGACACCGCGCCATAGATCGCGAACTGCGGCAGCGGATACGCGTCCAGGTACAGCGGGTAGGCACCGGCCAGCACCAGCCCGTAGTGGTGCGACTTGTGGCAGTTGCGGTCGATCAGCACGATGTCGCCCGGCCGGGTCAGTGACTGCACCACGATCTTGTTGGCCGTCGACGTCCCGTTGGTGACGAAGTAGGTGTGGTCGGCGTTCCACGTCTTGGCGGCCTTGTCCATCGCCTTTTTGATGTTGCCGTGCGGGTCCAGCAGCGAGTCGAGGCCGCCGGAGGTGGTGGAGGTTTCGGCCATGAAGATGTTGCGGCCGTAGAACTCCCCCATGTCCTGCAGCGACCTGGAGTTGAAGATGCTGGCGCCGCGCGCGACGGGCAGGGCGTGGAACTGGCCGACCGGCGCGGCAGCATACGCGCGCAGCGCGTCGAAAAACGGTGTGGCGTAACGGTTTCGCAGTCCGGCGAGCACCGTGCTGTGCAGGTCCGTGACGTCGTTGAGCCGGTAGAACGTGCGGTCGTAGACGTCGGGTTCGGTGTCGTCGCCGGCGGCGATCGACTCGTCGGTCAGCAGATACAGGTCGATGTGGGGTCGCAGCTCGCGAATCCACTCGCCGCACTCCACCCAGTCGTTGGCCCGATCGGGAATGACCCCGTCCACATCCTCGTTCGGCCCCAGCAGCGTGTTCATCAGCGGCAGCCGGTCGCGGGACCGCAGCGGCAGGTCGTCGCGGATGATCGCGGCCTGAATCTCTCCGTTCAGCGCAACCGCCGTGATGGCGTCTTCGACGCTGGGCACCACCAGGATCTCGAACTGCACATCGTCGGACGCGCAGCGCAGCGCGCGCAGGCACTCGGCCAGGCTGTCCGGCGCCGTGCTCGGGGCGTCGTCGGCCAGCAGCACGGTGTAGAAGTGCTGCTGCTTGGCCTGGGCGACCAGCTCCTGGTCATCCAGCGGCGCGGAGGTATCGAAAAGCCCTGCGCGGTCGCCGTATTCACTCAGCAGCCGCACGGCCAGGGAGACCTCCTCGGTGAGCCGCACGGTGGACAGGCTCTCCAGGTGGGCCCGGAAGATCGCCAGGTTCGCCGCACCGGGGTACAGCCAGTACCGCTCGTAGGCGGCGATGCGATCCATGAGGCGCTTCACCCGCGCCACGTCGTGGGTCTTGTCCAGTCCGGCGAGGTCCACCTCGGCGAGGTGACGGCACGCGTCGTCGAGCAGGTTCCAGGTGTCGACCCGGGCGTAGGACGGATTGGCCACGGCCGCCAGTGCGGACACTCGAAGTCGTCGCGGCTGGGTGCTGTATCGAATCATGATCTCACCTGTTCTTCTCGGATCGCCGCCGCTGACGTGCCGCTCGTATTGTGAACCCGCTGCGCCACGCCCCGTGGTCATTTACCCCAGCTTGCTCAGTGATCCGCCTCGTCGTCACTGTCCACAATGCCGCCTCGAAGGCGACGATTACCCCGCGCGCCGTCCGTCCACCGCAGCATGGGCAGCTCGAGGCGACGGACCGGCAACTCGGTGACATCGCTGAGCGAGCGCACCACGCCCTGCGTCAGCCCCATGATCGCGGCCATCACCGGCAGCAGCGGCTGCAGCGGCTTGGCCGCCGAACGCACCGTGCTGATGCGGCGGGCGACGGCCACCCGCTCGACGCAGTGATACAGCCAGGCGCCCACACCCAGCGCGTAGATCGACAGCACCGAGGCCACGATGGTCAGGCGAAAGGCGGCGCAGATCACCGCGCCCAGCACCACCGTCGCGGCCAGGATGGCCGCCACGAGCAGGCGCAGCTCCAACCGGGTCATGGTTGCGGTCCGTGGTCCTCCGGTGTGCCTGCGGTGTCGGAACCCGCCGCACCCCGGACCGCCTGGGCGGCGGCCCTGATCTGCGGTGTCACCAGCATGACCTGGCCGAGCACCCCGTTGACGAAGCCCGGCGAGTCATCGGTGGACAGTTCCTTGGCCAGCTGTACGGCCTCGTCCACGGCGACGGGCTCGGGCACGTCGTCGGCGTAGAGCAGCTCCCAGACCGCGACCCGCAGGATGGCGCGGTCCACCGCGGGCAGCCGGTCCAGCGTCCAGCCCTGCAGATGCGAGCTGATCAGGTCATCGATGTGCGCGGCGTGTTCGCCGACCCCCCGGGCCGCCGCGGCCGTATACGGCTGCAGGGGCGCGACTTCGGGGTTCGTCTCCGCGAGCCCGGTGCGGACGTCGACGACCTCCGCCGGGCTCAGCCCACGGGCCTCGGCTTCGAACAACAAATCGACGGCACGCTTACGGGCCTGATGGCGTCCCCGCACGGGTCTGCTCACGCGTTGACGCGCCCCAGGTAGCTGCCGTCGCGCGTGTCGACCTTCAGCTTGTCTCCGGTGTTGATGAACAGCGGCACCTGGATCTCGGCGCCGGTCTCCACGGTGGCGGGCTTGGTGCCGGCGCTTGACCGGTCGCCCTGCAGGCCCGGCTCCGTGTGCGTGACCTCCATCTCGACCGAGACGGGCAGCTCGAGGTACAGCGGGGCGCCGTTGTGGAATGCCACCTGCACCGGCAGGCCCTCCAGCAGGAACCGCGCGGAATCGCCGACCAGCGACTCGGGCAGCGGGTGCTGCTCGTAGTCCTGGCTGTCCATGAACACGAAATCCGAACCGTCGCGGTACAGGTACGTGGCGTCGCGCCGGTCGACGGTGGCGGTCTCCACCTTCACGCCGGCGTTGTACGTCTTGTCGACGACCTTGCCGGAGAGCACGTTCTTGAGCTTGGTCCGCACGAAGGCCGGCCCCTTGCCCGGTTTGACGTGCTGGAACTCGACGATCTGCCACAGCTGGCCGTCGATCACCAGCACCAGTCCGTTCTTGAAATCGGCAGTGCTTGCCACGGTTCGGTATATCTCCTCAGACGTTGGACAGTCGCTACGGAACTGTCTGTAACTTGTCGGCCAGTTTAGAGCGCTCCGCGACCGCGCCCCGCGGGCCGGGGTCGGGCCGCGACGCGCGAAACGCCCTAGCGGTGGACGCGTTCGGAGCCGACCGCGGCGTGCTCGTCCGGCGACGGCAGCGGCTTGATCATCGTCAGCAGCGGGACATGCAGCGTGACCCCGCTGGCGAACGGCACGTGGATCGCGAAGTAGACGATCTGCATCTCCAGCCGCATCTCCCGAAGGGGCTGGGCGTACATGTCCCACCGGAAATCCCGGAGGCGCGCCAACCCCCGTGCCACCCCGTTCACGCACCCGACTGTACTCGGGGGCGCAACCCCGGCAAAGCCGTCCGTCGGCGGTCGCTACGCCAAAACGGTGAGCTCCTTGGGGAACTTGGTCAGCAATTCCGGTGGCCTGCCGAGGGTTTCGTCCGGCACCACCAGCGTGTCCTCGATGCGCACCCCGCCGCGGCCGGGCAGGTAGACCCCAGGTTCCACCGTCACCACGGATTCGGCCAGCAACGTGCCGGTGGACGTGGCGCCGATGCCCGGCGCTTCGTGGATCTCCAGGCCCACGCCGTGGCCCAGGCTGTGGCTGAACTGCTCGCCATAGCCCGCGTCGGCGATCACCCGGCGGGCCGCGGCGTCCACCTCGCGCAGGTCGGCGCCCGCGTGCAGCGCCTCGCGGCCGGCCCGCTGCGAGTCGGCGACCAATTGGTAGATCTCCAGCTGCCAGTCGGCGGCCTTGCCGAGCACGAAGGTGCGGGTCATGTCGGAGTGGTAGCCGCCGACCAGCGCACCGAAGTCGATCTTCACGAAATCGCCGCCGGCCAACACCGCGTCGGTGGGGCGGTGATGCGGGATCGCCGAATTCGGGCCCGCGGCAACGATCGTCTCGAACGAGATCGCGTCGGCGCCGTGGTCGAGCATCAGGGCCTCCAGCTCGCGGCTGACCTCGCGTTCGGTCCGGCCGGGCCGCAGGCCACCCCGCGCCACCAGATCGGTCAGCGCCGCGTCGGCCGCCTCACACGCCAGCCGCAGCAGTGCGACCTCGCCGGCGTCCTTGACCTCACGCAACGCCTCGACGGTTCCGGCGGCCTTGACCAGCTCGGTGGCCGCCTTGCGGGCGTCCAGCTCGCGGGTCAGCGCGTCGAATCCGTCGACGGTCACCACGTTGCTTTCGAAGCCCAGCTTCTGCGCGCCGGCCTCCGCGGCGTGCGCGGCCAGGTGCCGTCCCAGCGCCCGCTCGATGGCGACCTCGAGGTCCGGCGCCTCCTCGGCGGCCTGGGTCCGGTACCGCCCATCGGTGGCCAGCACGGGGCCGCGATCGTCGGCGAACACCAGCAACGCGCCGTTGGACCCGGTAAAACCGGAGAGGTAACGGACGTTCACCAAGTCCGTGACCAGCAGCGCATCCAATCCGCTGGCCGCAAGTCGCGCTCTGAGCCTGTCTCGACGCTGTGAATGTGTCACGGGTCTTGACGGTACTCGCTACGCTTTTGGGCCATGAGTAACTGGATGCTGCGCGGATTGGTCTACGCCGCGGCGATGGTCGTGGTCAGATTGTTCCAGGGCGCGCTGATCAACGCGTGGCAGACGCAGGCGACGCTGTTCAGCGTGGTGCTGCTACTTCTGTTCATCATTGCCGTGATCATCTGGGGGATTCGCGACGGCCGGGCCGACGCCACCGCCAACCCCGATCCGGATCGCCGCGGCGACCTGGCGATGACCTGGCTGCTGGCCGGTCTGGTGGCCGGTGTACTCAGTGGGGCGGTCACCTGGCTGATCGCGACCTTTTACAGCGGCCTGTACACCGGCGGACTGCTCAACGAGCTGACGACGTTTGCGGCGTTCACCGCGCTGTGCGTCTTCCTGCCCGGAATCATCGGCGTGACCATCGGGCGCTGGCGGGTGGACCGCAATCCCCCGGCGCGCCGGCCGGGCACCGACGACGAGCGGGCCGACACCGACGTGTTTTCCGCGGCGCGCGGCGACGACGCCCCCACCGGCGAGATCCCGACGCAGACCACCGGCGCCCACGCCGAGCCGCGGACGGCGGCGGTCGCCACGGCCGAGCGCGAGGCGCCAACCGACTCGGCGGCCACCACCGAATCACCGACCGAAACGATCGCCAAGCCCGAGGACGACCCGAAGACCGAAGTGATCCGCACCGGCGACGAGCACACCAAGCCGGGCGCCGAACACGACAAGGGCTAGCTGTTGGCGCCGGGCTCCCCGGCCAGATAGCGCAGGGCGAGCAGATAGCCCTGCACCCCCAGCCCGACGATCACTCCGGTCGCGACCGGGCTGAGGTAGGAGTGTCGCCGGAACTCTTCGCGCGCATGGACATTGGAGATGTGCACCTCGATCAGGGGCGCGCTCAACTCCGCGCACGCGTCCCTCAGCGCCACCGACGTGTGGGTGAGCCCGCCGGCGTTGAGGATCACCGGCTCGCCCGCGTCGGCGGCAGAATGAATCCAGTCCAGCAGTTCGGCTTCGCTATCGCTTTGCAGCACAACGGCTTTGAGACCTAGCGTGTCGGCTTCCCGCTCGATCAGCGCCGCCAGCTGATCATGCGTCGTGTCGCCGTACACGTCCGGCTCGCGCCGGCCCAACCGGCCCAGGTTCGGGCCGTTGATGACGTTCACGACGGTGGTCATCGGCGCCGCTCCTCCACATCGCTTCGCTCTGCATCGTCGCCGGCGCGGGTCACGAAGCCTCCTCCGCGAGTCCGGCATAGGCCGCCGCCAACAGCGACGGGTCGGGGCCGGCCATCCGGCCCGGCTTGCCCAGGCCGTCGAGGACCACGAACCGCAGCACACCGGCCCGCGACTTCTTGTCTCCCGCCATGTATTCCAGCAACTGCGGCAGTGCGTCGGCGTCATAGCTGACCGGCAAACCGAGCGCGGACAGGATGGTGCGGTGCCGCCGCGCGGTGGCGTCGTCGAGGCGGCCGGCCAGCCGGGCCAACTCGGCGGCGAAGACCAGTCCCACCGACACCGCGGCCCCGTGCCGCCACTGATAGTGCTCGCGACGCTCGATGGCGTGCCCCAATGTGTGCCCGTAGTTGAGTATTTCGCGCAGCTCCGACTCTTTCTCGTCGGCGGCCACCACCTCCGCCTTGACGGCGATCGCGCGTCGGATCAGCTCGGCGAGCACGTCGCCCGACGGGTCGACGGCGGCCTGCGGGTCGGCCTCGATGAGGTCGAGGATCACCGGGTCCGCGATGAATCCCGCCTTGACGATCTCGGCCATCCCGGCCACAAGTTCGTTGTGCGGCAACGTCTGCAGCGTGTCGAGGTCCACCAGAACGGCGTGCGGCTGATGGAACGACCCGACCAGGTTCTTGCCCGCGTCGGTGTTGATCCCGGTCTTGCCGCCGACGGCCGCGTCGACCATGCCGAGCAACGTGGTGGGCACGTGCACGATGTCGACGCCGCGCAGCCAGGTGGCCGCCGCGAATCCGGCGACATCGGTGGCCGCACCGCCGCCAAGGCTGACCAATGCGTCCTTGCGTCCGATCCCGATGCGGCCCAATACCTCCCACAAGAAGCCCACCACCGGGAGGTCCTTGCCCTCCTCGGCGTCCGGGATCTCGATGCGGTGCGCGTCAACGCCCTTGTCCGCCAGTCGGCTTCGGACCACCTCGGCGGTCTCGGTCAGCACGGGTTGATGGACGATGGCCACCTTGTGCCGGCCGCCGAGCAGTTCGTCCAGCTCGCCCAGCAAGCGGGTGCCGACGATCACCGGGTACGGCGGGTCGACGGCCACCTCGATGGTGACCGGATCACCAGAGCGCGTCATGTGGCCGCCCCGGCGGGAGCCTGCAACCGCGAGACGATGTAGCGGACCACCGCGCCGGGGTTGCGCCGGTTGGTGTCGACGCGGATGGTGGCCGCCCGCCGGTACAGCGGGCTGCGCTCGGCCAGCAGCGCGCGGTACTTGTCGGCCCGATCGGGGCCGGCCAGCAGCGGACGCACGGCGTTGCCGCCGGTGCGGCGCACGCCTTCGGAGGCGCTGATCTCCAGGTAGATGACGGTGTGACCGGCGAGCGCCGCACGCACCCCCGTGCTGGTGACGGCGCCGCCCCCGAGCGAAACCACGCCGTCGTGGCCGGCCAGCGCGGCGCGCACCACCTCTTCCTCGATGCGGCGGAATTCCGGCTCGCCGTCGGTGGCGAAGATGTCGGCGATGCGGCGCCCGGTCTGCTGCTCGATGGCCGCGTCGGTGTCCAGGAAATCGACGCCGAGCGCCTTGGCCAGCCGCCGGCCGATGGTGGACTTGCCCGACCCCGGCAGGCCCACCAGGACCGCCCTGGGCGCCATTACGCGGTCCCCCGCGCGGCCGGCGCCTCCCGCTCGGCGACCGCCTGCCGGTAGGACTCGACGTTGCGGCGGGTCTCGGCCAGCGAATCCCCGCCGAACTTCTGCAGCGCGGCCCGCGCCAGCACCAGCGCCACCATGGCCTCGACCACCACGCCGGCGGCGGGCACCGCGCACACGTCCGAGCGCTGGTGGATCGCGACGGCCTCGTCACCGGTCGCCATGTCGACCGTGGCCAGCGCGCGCGGCACCGTGGAGATGGGCTTCATCGCGGCGCGCACCCGCAGCGGCTGGCCATTGGTCATGCCGCCCTCCAGGCCGCCCGCGCGGTTCGTAGAGCGGACCACACCGTCGGGGCCGGGGTACATCTCGTCGTGGGCGCGGCTGCCGCGGCGGCGTGCCGTCTCGAAGCCGTCGCCGATCTCGACGCCCTTGATCGCCTGGATGCCCATGACGGCGCCGGCGAGCTGGCTGTCCAGCCGGTTTTCGCCGCTGGTGAACGAGCCCAACCCGACGGGCAGGCCCAGGACCACCACCTCGACCACACCGCCGAGCGTGTCACCGTCCTTCTTGGCGGCCTCGATCTCGGTGATCATCGCCTCCTCGGCTGCCTTGTCGAAGGCGCGCACCGGGCTGGCGTCGATCGCGGGCAGGTCGCCCGGGCCGGGCGGCGGGCCGTCGTAGGGCGCCGACGGGCCGATCGCGATGACGTGCGATAGCACCTCGACGCCGAGCGCCTGACGCAGGAACGAGCGGGCGATGGTGGCGGCCGCGACGCGGGCCGCGGTCTCCCGGGCGCTGGCCCGCTCCAGCACCGGCCGGGCGTCGTCGAAGCCGTACTTGAGCATGCCCGCGTAGTCGGCGTGGCCGGGCCGCGGCCGGGTCAGCGGCGCGTTGCGCGCGCTGTCGGCCAGCTCGCCCGGGTCGACCGGGTCGGCGGCCATCACGGTCTCCCACTTCGGCCATTCGGTATTGCCGATCTCGACGGCGATGGGCCCGCCGAGGGTCACACCGTGACGCACCCCGGACAGCACGCTCACCGCGTCGCGCTCGAACGCCATCCGCGCGCCGCGACCGTAACCCAGGCGACGGCGGGCCAACTGTTCCGAGATGTCGAGGGAGGAAACCTCCACACCCGCAACCATGCCTTCGAGCACGGCCACCAGCGCGCGGCCATGCGACTCCCCAGCAGTGATCCAACGCAACACGGGTCCCATCTTCCCATGTCGACTTCCGAAAAGCCGATTCGCGCAGCCCGCGGCGGTAGTAGGTCCGGGCGCGGCGCCGGTCAGAAGAAACTGCTGCCGGGCAGCTCCGCGTCGTTGACCGCGACATCGCCGAGCACCCGCGCCTTGTAGACGGTCGGGTTGTGCGAGAACAGCGTCCGCAGGTTGCGCCAATGCCGGTCCAACAGCGCCGACGCCTGCACGGCCGACGCGCCGCCGACGTCGAAGACGCGCGACGCGGCCCGCAGCGCGGGCTCCTGGATCGCGACCTTGACGCGCGCGGCCGCGATCGACGACCGGGTTTCCAGCTCGGGATCGATCCCCGTGTCGCGCGCCGCCTCCAGCGCGGGGGCGAGCTCGGCCGCCGCGCTGTGCACCAGTGCCTGCGCGGCGTAGGCCACCGCGTCGATCTCGCCGACGATCTGCAGCAGCTGCGGGTCCGCGGTGGGCTCCCCGACACTGGCGAAGGTGTAGGTGCGTCCCCGCCCACGCACCAGCGCCGCGGCGTCGGCGGTCAGGGCCCGCAGGATGCCGGCGGCGATGGCGTGCAGGAACAGCTGCATCAGCGCGCCACGGGCGCGGTTGCGCCCGATGGTGTCGGCGAGCGGAAACACTTCGTCGGGTGCGACCGCGACGTCATGGAACACCGTTGTGCCGCTGCCCGTTTGGCGCTGGCCGATGCCGTCCCAGTCGTCGAGGTGCTCGACGCCGGCCCGGTCCACCGGGATCACCACGGCGGTCGGGGTGTTCTCGTCGTCCTGCGCGGTGATCCGCAGATAGTCGGAGAACTGTGCGCCGGTGCTGTAGAACTTGCGGCCGCGCAGCCGCAGCCCTCCCGCAGTCGACACCAGCCGGGTGTCACGGTCGTTGCCGCCCACCGGCTTCTGGCTCTTTTCGGCGTTGGCGCCACCGATCAGCCCGCCCTCGGCGACCACCGCGATCCACCGGTCGCTGCCCGGTTGCCTCGGCGTGACCTGGAGCTCCTCAACCAGCGCGTAGTGGATCCGCAGGATGTGGGCCAGGTCGGGGTCGGCCGCGGCGAGCGCGATGAGGTGGTCGAAGAATTGCGGCACCGAGTAGCCGGCGCCGCCGTGCTCGCGGGCCAATCGCACCGCGCCCAACCGCTGGTCCCGGATGAGTTTGAGGCCGCGCAGGGGCGGCTCGGTTCCGCCGGCGGCCAGCCGCTGGCGATAGTCGGCGGCGATGTCGGCGAGCACGCGATCGATCCCCGCCGGATCTGTTGCCGGGTGCTGGTGGGATCCAACGGGCATGGGAGTCAAAGCCTTTCTGGGCGAGTCGATGTCGTGCACATGACGACCAGCCCGAAAGGCTGTCAGGAGCCGACGCCGGCGGCAACGGTTTGCTGCGTCCTGAATTTTTCGCCCGCGAACTGAGGGCGTCACAACAGCGCCAGCCCCACCGCCGCCGCGCCGGCCAGACACATCGACGGGCCGTGCGGCACCGTGGCCGCGCCGCCGGCGCCGCCGCCGAGCCTGGCGAGGACCCCGAGCGCCGCGGTCAGCAGCGGCGCGCCCAGCGCCGCCAGAAACCACGCGCCGACGCCGAAGCAACCGGTCAGCGCGCCCAGCCCGAGGGCCAGCTTGACGTCACCGGCGCCCATTCCGTCCGGGGCCGCGCAGTGCACCACCAGGTAGATCGCGGTCAGGGCCACGGTTCCGGCCAGCGCCGCCGGCCCGCGCCCGGCCAGCGTCGCGACCGCCAGGATCGCCGCGGCCCCGGTCAGCGTCAGCGCGTTGGGCAGTCGGCGTTCGCGAATGTCGTAGCAACTCAACGCCGCCAACCAGGCCAGCACCAGGCACGCGGCCGCAATCCGCATGCGCGGCAGGCTATTGCGGTGCGGCCGCCGCGCAAGTCATGGCCTCGCGCGGCGCGGGCCGCCCGGTGAACTGTTCCACCTGGGCGAAAGCCTGGTGCAGCAGCATCTGCAGGCCGCTGACCACCCGCCCGCCTGCGGCGCTCACCGCGGCGGCCAGCGGCGTTGGCCACGGGTCGTAGACGGCGTCCAGCAGCACACCGATGCGTGCGAAGGTGCCGGCGTATCGTTCGGCCACGTCCGCCGGGATGGTGCTGACCAGCACCTCGGCGCCCGCCACCTCGTCGGCCAACCCGTCGCCGTCCAGGTCGCAGAACCGGGTCGGCACGCCCAGCTCGTCGCCCAGGTCCACCAGCCGGGCCGCCTTGCCGGGATCGCGGGCCACCACGGTGACGCCGGCCACGCCCAGCTGGGCCAGGCCGGCGACGGCGGCCGGCGCGGTGCCGCCCGATCCACAGACGAGCGCCCATCCCGAGGCGCTGCCGAGCGCCCCGGCGACCCCGTCGATGTCGGTGTTGTCGGCCCGCCAGCCCGCGGACGTGCGCACCAGGGTGTTGGCCGATCCCACCCGCTGCGCCCGGTCGGTGCGCTCGTCGGCGAATCGCAGGGCGGCGAACTTGCCGGGCATGGTCACCGACACCCCGACCCATTCGGGGCCGAAGCCGCCGACCACACCGGGCAGTCGCTCGGCGTCGCATTCGATGCGCTCGTACGTCCAGTCGGCCAGGCCCAGCGCATGATAGGCGGCCAGGTGCAACTGCGGGGACTTCGAATGGGCGATCGGCTTGCCGAGCACGGCCGCCTTCCTGGGGGCCGCGCTAGCGGGGCGTGCTGTCGAGGACACCGTTGCGCTTAGCCAGCTCGATGTTGGCCAGATGCTGTTGATAGTCGCGGGTGAACAGCGTCGTGCCCTGGGCGTCGATGGTGACGAAGTACAGCCAGTCACCGGGCTGCGGATGCTCGGCGGCGTTCAGCGCGTCGGTGCCGGGCGAACAGATCGCGGTGGCAGGCAGGCCCTGCGACACGTAGGTGTTCCACGGCGTCTTCTGGGCCCGGTCGGCGTCGCTGGTGGCCACCTCGCGGCGGTCCAGCGGGTAGTTGACCGTCGAGTCGAACTCGAGCGTGTGATGGGCGTGCAACCGGTTGTAGATGACCTGCGCGACCTTGGCGAAGTCCTGTGAGTTGGATTCCTGCTGCACCAGCGACGCCACCACCAGGATGTCGTAGGGCGACAGGCCCATGGCCTGGGCGGTGTCCACCAGCCCGGACTTCACGTACTCCTCGCCGCCGGCGCCGATCAGGGTGGCCAGGATGCTCTCCGGCGACGCGGCCGGATCGACGTTGAAGGTGCCCGGCGCGATCAGGCCCTCGATCCGGCGGTGGTCCTTGCCGAGCTCACCGACGGGCTCGGTGGCCCACGGCGGCACCGCCAACGCCAAGGCGGAACTGTTTGTCGCGGCCGCGCGCAGGTCCTGCACCCGGACGCAGCGCGTGTCACCGTCGAGATCCACGCAGGTGGCGCGCGAGATCAGCGTCAGGATCCCCGGCGTCACCACGTTGGTCTTCATGTCGGTGGTGTCGTCGAGCTGGCGGCCCTCCGGGATGACCAGCCGGCCCACCCGGCTCTTCGGGTCGGTCAGCCGCGCGACGGCGTTGGCCGCCGGAATTTCAGTGCGCATCCGGTAGAAGCCGGGCTGGATCGAGTTGATGGCGCTGTTGCCGTGCGCGGCGTTGACGAACGCCCGGACCGTCTTGATGACCTGCTCTTTTTGCAGCGTCTCGCCGATGTTGGTGGTCGAGTCACCGGCCTGCACCTGAATCACCAGGTCCCGCTTGCCGCCACCGCTGTAGTCGTTGTCGGGCCCGAACAGCGTGTGCCACAGCTTTCCGCCGGCGAAGACACCCGCGAGCACCACCACGACGAGCAGCGCCAGCACGACCTTGCCGACGAACCGCCGCCGACGGCCCCGCTTGGCCCGTTTGCGGGAGATGCGGCTGGACCTGCGCCCCGCCGGCGCACCCACCGCCTCCGGCTCGGCCCGTTCCCGCCGTGCGCTGTCAACCATCGCTGAGCTCTCCCGCCACCGCCGCGCGGCGTTGATCCAGCCAACTCTGCAGGATCGCCACCGCCGCCGCCTGATCGATCACCGCACGCTGCTCCCTGGCCCGCACCCCGGCCGCGCGCAGCGAACGCTGCGCGGCCACCGTGGTCAGCCGCTCGTCGGCCAGCCGCACCGGGGTGGGCGCGATCCGCTGGGCCAGCGCGTCGGCCACCTCGATCGCGTCGATCGCCGACGGGCCGGTGCGATCGGCCAGCGTGCGCGGCAGGCCGACGACCACCTCGACGGCCTCGAGTTCGGCGGCCAGCGCGGCCAGCCGCCGCAGGTGCTTGCCGTTGCGGTCACGCCGGACGGTCTCGACCGGGGTGGCCAGGATCGCGTCGGGGTCGCTGCAGGCCACGCCGATGCGGACGCTGCCCACGTCGATGCCGAGCCGTCGTCCCCGGCCGGGGTCCTGGTGGGGATCGCCGGGCCGGTCAGGCAAGCGGTGCTGTGCGGAGACCACTCAATCGACCCGCGCTATCACGGCGATCTCGGAACGTACCGCGTCGAGCGCTGCATCGATGCCCGCCGGATCCTTGCCGGAACCCTGCGCCAGGTCCGCCTTGCCGCCCCCGCGGCCGTCGACGCTCGCGGCGATCTGCTTGACCAGATCGTTGGCGCGCAGCCCGAGATCCTGGGCGGCCGGGTTGGCGGCGACCGCATACGGCACCGACCCGCCCTCGCCCTCGGCGATCAGCGCGACCACCGCGGGTTCGCTGCCCAGCTTGCCGCGAATGTCGCCGACCAGGGAGCGCAGATCGGCCGCCGTCATCCCGCCCGACATCCGCTGCGCCACCACCCGGACGTTACCGATACGCTCCGCGCCGGCAGCGGCGTTGGTCGCGGCGGCCCGCGCGCCGGCCAGCCGGGCGCGTTCGAGTTCCTTCTCCGCCGCCTTGAGCCTCTCCACCAGGTTGGCGACCCGGGCGGGCACCTCGTCGGACGGCACCTTCAGCGACGACGCCAGCCCCGCCATCAGCGCGCGTTCCTTGGCCAGGTGCCGAAACGAGTCCAGCCCGACATAGGCCTCCACCCGGCGCACCCCGGAGCCGACCGAGGATTCGCCCAGGATGGTCACCGGCCCGATCTGCGCCGAGTTGTGCACGTGGGTCCCGCCGCAGAGCTCCAGCGAGAACGGGCCGCCGATCTCCACCACCCGGACCTCGTCGGGGTAGGCCTCGCCGAACATGGCCATCGCGCCCATCGCCTTGGCCTTCTCCAACTGCTCGGTGAACGTGTGCACCTCGAAGTCGGCCTGCACGGCCTGGTTGGTCACCGCTTCGACCTGGGTGCGCTGCTCTTCGGACAACGGCCCCTGCCAGTTGAAGTCGAACCGCAGGTAGCCCGGCCGGTTCAGCGACCCGGCCTGAACGGCGTTGGGCCCCAACACCTGTCGCAGCGCAGCGTGCACCATGTGGGTGCCCGAGTGCCCCTGGGTGGCGCCCCGGCGCCACTGCGGGTCGACGGCCGCGACGACGGTGTCGCCCTCCACGAATTCGCCGGACTCGACGTTAACCCGGTGCACCCACAGGGTTTTGGCGATCTTCTGTACGTCGGTGACGGCGGCGCGGGCGCTCTGTCCGGCGCCCGTTCCGCTGATGGTCCCCTCGTCGGCGATCTGACCGCCGGCCTCGGCATACAACGGCGTGCGGTCCAGCACCAGCTCGACCCGGTCGGCCCCCTCGGTGCCGTGGGTGACCACCGGAACCCGCTTGCCGTCCACGAAGATGCCCAGAATCTTTGCCTCGGAAGTCAATTCGTCGAAGCCGGTGAACTCGGTGGGCCCGGCGTCGACCAGCTCCCGGTAGGCGGTCAGGTCGGCGTGCGCGTGCTTGCGCGCGGCGGCGTCGGCCTTGGCCCGGCGACGCTGCTCGGCCATCAGTTCGCGGAAGCCGACCTCGTCCACGCGCAGGCCGGCCTCGGACGCCATTTCCAGCGTGAGCTCGATCGGGAACCCGTAGGTATCGTGCAGGGTGAAGGCGTCCGACCCCGAAATCGCTTTCGCGCCAGAGGCTTTGGTGGTACCGGCTACCTCGTCGAACAGCTTCGAGCCCGCCGCCAGCGTTCGATTGAACGCGGTCTCCTCGGCGACCGCGATCCGCCGGATCCGATCGAAGTCGGCGACCAGTTCCGGATACGACGGACCCATCGCGTCGCGCACGGTGGCCATCAGGTCACCGACGATGGGCCCCTCGATGTCGAGCAGCCTGGCCGATCGGATCACCCGACGCAGCAGCCGGCGCAGCACATAGCCGCGGCCGTCGTTGCCGGGCGTGACGCCGTCGCCGATCAGGATGGCCGCGGTGCGGCTGTGATCGGCGATGACCCGGTAGCGCACGTCGTCGTCGTGGTTGCCGACGTCATACCCGCGCGGCGCCCGCGCGGCCGCGGTGTCGATGACGGGCCGCAGCAGGTCGGTCTCGTAGACGTTGTGCACGCCCTGCAAGATGAAGGCGACCCGCTCCACACCCATGCCGGTGTCAATGTTCTTGCGGGGCAACGGTCCCAGGATCTCGAAATCGGCCTTGCCGGTGCCCTCGCCACGCTCGTTCTGCATGAACACGAGATTCCAGATCTCGATGTAGCGGTCCTCGTTGGCGATCGGGCCGCCCTCGACGCCGAACTCCGGCCCGCGGTCGTAGTAGATCTCCGAGGACGGGCCGCACGGGCCGGGGATGCCCATCGACCAGTAGTTGTCCTCCATGCCGCGGCGCTGGATGCGCTCCGCGGGCAGCCCGGCGATCTCCTGCCACAGCTGCACGGCCTCGTCGTCGTCGAAAAAGACCGTCGTCCAGATGCGTTCGGGATCCAAGCCGTAACCGCCCTGCTCGACATCGTCGGTCAGCAGGGTCCAGGCCAGTTCGATGGCGCGACGCTTGAAATAGTCGCCGAACGAGAAGTTGCCGGCCATCTGAAAGAACGTGTTGTGCCGGGTGGTGATGCCGACCTCGTCGATATCGGGGGTGCGGATGCACTTCTGGATGCTGGTGGCGGTCGAGTATTCGGGCGTGCGCGCGCCCAGGAAGTAGGGCACGAACTGGACCATGCCCGCGTTGACGAACAGCAGGTTGGGGTCGTCGAGGATCACCGATGCGCTCGGCACCTCGGTGTGGCCCGCCTTCACGAAATGATCAAGAAACCGCTTCCTGATCTCGTGTGTCTGCACTTTCGAGTCCGCTTCTTTCCGTTACTTCGACGTCTCATTCCCAGCCTATTCGCCGGGGCATGGCAAGCCCGTCTCACGACGCATTTCGACCGCTCACAGTACCTGCCCCGGCGCGCCGGACACCGAGCCGCTAACCCTGGAGAAAGCTCAGCCGGACCGAGCGTTGCGGGTTGTCCCGGTTCAGGTCGACCAGGACGATGCTCTGCCACGTCCCCAGCATCGGCTCACCGGCCGACACCGGAACCGTCACGGACGGCGCGACGAGCGCCGGCATCACGTGGTCAGCGCCGTGGCCCGCGGAGCCGTGCGAATGCCGGTAGCGATCGTCGCGCGGCAACAGTCGTTCCAGCGTGTCGACCAGGTCGTCGTCCGAACCGGCGCCCGTCTCGATGATGGCCACCCCCGCGGTGGCGTGCGGGACGAACACGTTGCACAAACCGTCCCCGCGCGACCAGCAGAACCCGCGCACCGCCTCGGTGAGATCGACGATGCGGCGGCGCGAGGTGTCCACGTCCAACACGTCGGTATGCATCCCGCCAAGCCTACGGCGCGGGCCTCACGACCAGCCAACCAATTGTGAGTGCTGCCACACCATTGCGGGTGCAAACGGGCAGGAGGAAGGTAGTTCATGACCGGTGGCGCCACCGGGGCGCTGCCCCGAACAAAGAGGGGGTGGACCGTGTACGCACGCTCTACCACAATTCAGGCGCAACCCTCGTCGATCGACGCCGGGCTTGCACATGTTCGCGATGACGTCATGCCCGCGCTGCAAGGTATGCCGGGGTGCGTGGGCGTATCCCTTTTGGTCGACCGTCGCTCGGGCCGGTGCATCGCCACCAGCGCCTGGGAGAGCGACGAGTCCATGCGCGCCAGCGGTGAAACCGTGACGCCGATCCGTGACCGGGCGGCGGAAATGTTCGGGGGCACGGCAAACGTCGAGCAGTGGGAGATCGCGGCGCTGCATCGCGACCACCCCGCGCCCGAAGGTGCCGGCGTACGTGTTACGTGGGTCAAGGTGCCATCGGAAACCATGGACCAGGGCATCGAGTACTACAAGTCGTCCGTCCTGCCCCAGCTCGAGGGCCTCGACGGGTTCTGCAGTGCGAGCCTCATGATCGACCGCACCTCTGGGCGTGGCGTGTCCTCCGCGACGTTCGACAGCATCGATGCGATGGAGCGCAACAGGGACCAGGCAACCGCGCTGAAGAACTCCTCGCTGCAAGAGGCGCGCGCCGAGGAACTCGATGAATGCGAGTTCGAGCTGGCGCTAGCGCACCTCCGAGTACCCGAGCTGGTCTGATCGAGATGCGGCGGTAGACCGGCCGAGCCAGGCATTCGGCCGGTCGCCGATCTGCGCTTCGAAAGCATTGCGGCGAGTAACCGGCAGGAGGAAGGTAGCGAGTGGGACCGGTGGCGCCACCGGGGTGCCGCCCCGACATGGAAGGGGTCGACCGTGTACGCACGCTCCACCACCATCCAGGCGCAACCGCTGTCGGTCGACATCGGCATTGCGCATGTTCGCGACGTCGTCATGCCCGCCCTCACCGAGATCGACGGGTGTGTGGGACTGTCGCTGCTGGTTGACCGGCAATCGGGCACCTGCATCGCCACCAGCTCGTGGGAAACCATGGAGGCGATGCGCGGCAGCGCCGAGCGGGTCGCACCCATTCGCGACCGGGCCGCGCTGATGTTCGACGGCAGCGCACGGGTCGAGGAATGGGACATCCCGTTGCTGCACCGCGACCACCCCTCCCGCCCCGGCGCCTGCGTGCGCGCCACCTGGCTCAAGGTGGTGCCGGATCAGCTCGGCCGGTCGCTGGACTTCTACCGGATGGCGGTGCTGCCCGAGCTGCAGGAGCTCGACGGGTTCTGCAGCGCCAGCCTGATGGTCGATCACCCGGCCTGCCGCCGCGCCGTCACCTGCTCCACGTTCGACTCGATGGAGGCGATGGCCCGCAACCGCGACCGCGCCAGCGAGCTGCGCAGCCGGCGCGTGCGCGAGTTGGGCGCCGAGGTGATCGACGTGGGCGAGTTCGAGCTGGCGATCGCCCACCTGCGGGTGCCCGAGCTGGTCTAGCGTCGCGGCAATCGGACCGGGGCCGGCTCAGGGCAGCGCGTCCCCGGGGAATCCGCGGCAGGGGTGCACCCGGTAGGTGAAGACGCCCGCCGCCACACCCGGGTCGTCGGACATGATCGCCGTGGTCTCCTCGACCGTCGCCGCGAACACCCCGATGCCGCACACTTCGGATTCGTCGATGACCGGCAGCACCACCGGGAGCACTCCGTCGTCGCGCAGTCCGAAATTGCGGCGGCCGTGCTCCCAGACGATGCCCGGCGTTGCCTCGTCGCCGTACTTGGGTCCCTTCTCGAGGATCACCACGCTGTAGGGCTGGGCGGTGGGCAGCAGGGCGCCCATCTCTTCGTCGGTGAAGATCTTCATGCCCGTCCCCTCTTGCGGATGATCGTGCGCAGCCGGTCCAGCCGGCCGGCCATTTCGCGTTCACCGCCGCGGCCGGTGGGCCGGTAGTAGTCGACCCCTGCCAGCTCGTCCGGCGGATATTGTTGTGCGACAACCCCATCCGGGTGGTCGTGGGAATACTTGTAGCCCTGCGCGTTGCCCAGCCCCGCCGCACCCGAGTAGTGCCCGTCGCGCAGATGGGGCGGAACCAGACCGGCTTTGCCGGCCCTGATGTCGGCCATCGCCGAGGCCAGCGCCGTGGTGACCGCGTTCGACTTCGGCGCGGTGGCCAGATAGATCGTGCAGTGCGCCAGGGTGAGCTGCGCCTCGGGCATGCCGATCAGCGCCACCGTCTGCGCGGCCGCCACCGCGACCTGCAGCGCGTTCGGGTCGGCCATGCCGATGTCCTCGCTGGCCAGGATCATCAGCCGGCGCGCGACAAACCGTGGGTCCTCGCCCGCCACCAGCATGCGGGCCAGGTAGTGCAGCGCGGCGTCGACGTCCGAGCCGCGCACCGACTTGATGAAGGCGCTGATGACGTCGTAGTGCTGGTCGCCGTCGCGGTCGTAGCGCACCGCGGCCTCGTCCAGGGACTGCTCGACGGCCGCGACGGTCAGCTCGCCGCCGGGCTCGACCGCCTCGGCGGCGACCTCCAGCGCCGTCAGCGCGCGCCGGGCGTCACCCGCGGCCAGCCGGACCACCAGGTCGACGGCCTCGGGCGCGACCGCGATCTGGCCGCCCAGCCCGCGCGGGTCCTCGATCGCACGCTGCACCACGGTGCGGATGTCGTCGGCGCTCAGCGGCCGCAACTGCAGGATCAGCGAGCGCGACAGCAGCGGCGCGACCACCGAGAAGCTGGGGTTCTCCGTGGTCGCCGCCACCAGCAGCACCACCCGGTTCTCGACGGCGGACAGCAGCGCGTCCTGCTGGGTCTTGGAGAAGCGGTGCACCTCGTCGATGAACAGCACCGTCTGCTCACCGGACAGCAGCGCCCGGCGCGCGGTGTCGATCACCGCCCGAACGTCTTTGACACCGGCCGACAGGGCCGACAGCGCCTCGAACCGGCGGCCGGTCGCCTGCGAGATCAGCGCGGCCAGCGTCGTCTTGCCACTGCCGGGGGGCCCGTACAGGATGGCCGACGCCACGCCCGAGCCCTCGACCAGCCGGCGCAGCGGAGATCCGGGCGCCAGCAGATGGTCCTGCCCGACCACCTCGTCCAACGATGCCGGACGCATCCGGACCGCCAGGGGTCCACCGCCCGACACGCCCAGCCCGTGATCGGTCGGCTGCGGCGCGCCGGGGAGGTCAAACAGACCGTCGGACACGGTTTCAGGCATACCACGGCGGGCGGACACCCGCGCCGGGCGAGGCGGGCGGCCCGGCGATCCGCGCGCCCCGGCCGCATCTTTGCTAAGTTCCCGTTTGCCGAGTCCCGCGCGACAGCAAGGACGGACATGAGCCAACCTCCCGAGTATCCAGGCACCCCGGCAGACCCCCAGGGCAGCAACCCTCCCGGCTACCCGCCACCGGGCTACGGCGCACCCCCGCCGCCTCCGCCGGGTTACGGACCGCCCCCGGGCTACGGCACACCCCCGCCGCCTCAGCCGGGTTACGGACCGCCCCCGGGATATGGGGCGCCCCCACCGGGCTACGGACCGCCACCCGGCTACGGTGGCCCGCCCGCGTTCAGCATCGGGGACGCGTTCGGCTGGGCCTGGAACACATTCACCAAAAACGCCGTGGCACTTATTATTCCGGCACTGGTGTACGCGGTGCTGTTTGCCGTCGCCTCCACCCTGATCGGCCTGAGCCAGAGCATGGGCACGACGAGCAACTCCGACGACGACTACTTCACCTTCACCGGGAACCTCAACGGCGGCGGTACGGCGCTGCTGATCCTCGGCTATCTCGTGGCATACCTGGTGGGGGCGTTCGCCCAGTCCGCGTTCCTGTCCGGCTGCCTGGATCTGGCCGACGGCCGCCCGGTGACCATCGGGTCCTTCTTCAAGCCGCGCAACTTCGGCAGGGTGTTTCTGGCGGCGCTGCTGGTCGGGATCCTCACCTCGATCGCCTCGGTGCTGTGCTTCCTGCCCGGCCTGATCCTGGGGATCTTTGCCCAGTTCACCATCCCGTACGCGATCGATCGGTCCGAGCAGCCCATCAAGGCGCTCACCTCCAGCTTCTCCACCGTCGCGTCGAACTTCGGCAACGCCCTGCTGGTGTGGCTGGTCGAGGTCGCCGCCGTGGTGGTGGGTTTCCTGGCGTGTGGCGTCGGCGTGGTGGTGGCGGTCCCGGTCGCCGCCCTGGTCGGGATCTACGCGTACCGCAAGTTTTCCGGTGGCCAGGTCGCCGCGCCGCAGCAGGCGGGGTACCAGGCCGGCCCCCCACCGGGACACGCACCGGCCTAGCACTGCGCGCAGGTTTCGCGTATTACGGCGCGGTAAGCCGCAATTGCGGCGCGCTGCGCCGCGTGCGCGCGTGTGATGGGATCAGCGAATGAGCATCAAAGTTGCGCTGGAGCACCGCACCAGCTACACCTTTGACCGGCTGGTCCGGGTGTATCCGCACATCGTGCGGCTGCGCCCGGCGCCCCACACCCGCACGCCCATCGAGGCGTACTCGTTGCGCATCGAGCCCGACGAACACTTCATCAACTGGCAGCAGGACGCGGTGGGTAATTTCCTTGCCCGGCTGGTGTTTCCGACTCCGATGCAACAACTGAGCATCACCGTCGGGCTGATCGCCGACCTCAAGGTGATCAACCCGTTCGACTTCTTCATCGAGGACTGGGCCGAACGGTGGGTCCCCGGCAAGGGGCGGGGCGGGCTGACCTACCCCAAGGAACTCGCCGAGGACCTGGAGCCCTACCTGCGGCCGGTCGACGAAGACGGCGACGGCTCCGGCCCGGGCGAGCTGGTGCGGGCCTGGCTGAGCGATTACTCGGTGCGCGACGGCACTCGCACCATCGACATGCTGGTCGAGCTCAACCGTGCCATCAACGCCGCCGTCGCCTACAGCCTGCGGATGGAACCCGGTGTGCAGACACCGGATTACACGCTGCGCGCCGGGGTCGGCTCGTGTCGCGACTCGGCCTGGCTGCTGGTGTCGATCCTGCGCCAGCTGGGGCTGGCCGCCCGCTTCGTATCCGGCTACCTGGTGCAGCTGGCCTCCGACGTCGAGGCGCTCGACGGGCCGTCGGGCCCCGTCGCCGACTTCACCGACCTGCACGCCTGGACCGAGGTGTACATCCCCGGCGCGGGCTGGATCGGGCTCGATCCGACGTCCGGGTTGTTCGCGGGCGAAGGCCACATCCCGCTGGCGGCCACGCCGCACCCGACGTCGGCGGCACCGATCACTGGGGGCACCGAACCCTGCGACTCGGTGCTGGAGTTCTCCAACACCGTCACCCGGGTTCACGAAGACCCGCGCGTCACGCTGCCGTACACCGACGACGCGTGGCGGACCATCCGCGAGGTCGGCCGGCAGGTTGACGAGCGGCTGGCGGCGGCCGACGTCCGGCTGACCGTCGGCGGCGAGCCGACCTTCGTTGCGGTGGATATCCACCCAAACAAGTCGACCAAGGAATGGACGACGGCCGCCGACGGCCCGCACAAGCGGCAGCGCGCCTCCGATCTGGCCGCCCGCTTGAAGGCCGTATGGGCGCCGGGCGGCGTGATCCAGCGCGGCCAGGGCCGCTGGTATCCCGGAGAACCGTTGCCCCGCTGGCAGATTGCGCTGCATTGGCGCACCGACGGGCGTCCGCTGTGGACCGACGAGACGCTGCTGGCCGACCCCTGGAGCGGCACGGCGCAACCCCCCGTCGACAACGAGGCGGCCTCTCAGGTGCTTGCCGGGATCGCCGACGGCCTGGGCCTGCCGGCCTCGCAGGTCCGGCCGGCCTACGAGGACCCGCTGCATCGACTGGCGGCCAAAGTCCTTGAGCCCGAAGGGGTTCCGGTGGAGGACGCCGACGACCTGGCAGCCGACTCCCCCGCGGGCCGCGCGGCGCTGCTGGCCCGGCTGGACGAATCCATCACGGCCCCGGCGGCATTCGTGCTGCCGCTGCACCGGCGCGACGATGACCTGGGGTGGGCCAGCGCCGACTGGCGGCTGCGCC
This sequence comes from Mycobacterium senriense, assembly GCF_019668465.1. NCBI lineage: Bacteria > Bacillati > Actinomycetota > Actinomycetes > Mycobacteriales > Mycobacteriaceae > Mycobacterium > Mycobacterium senriense. The sequence goes on from NZ_AP024828.1 coordinate 5,359,740, forward strand.
GCGGCCGCATCGTGTTGCTGCCCGGGGATTCTCCGGCGGGGCTGCGGCTACCGCTGGACTCGATCAGCTGGAAACCGCCACGTCCGTCGTTCGATGCCGACCCCCTTGCTGTCGGCCACGCCCTGTCGACGGAGTCGACGGGCGCGCAGGTGGTCGACGCCGACGGTGCACCGCCGACCGCGCTGGTCACCGAGATTCGGGACGGGCTGCTCTACGTCTTCCTGCCGCCCACCGAGGCGCTGGAGCACTACGTCGATCTGATCGCCCGGGTCGAGGCAGCGGCCAAGGTCGACTGCCCGGTGGTGATCGAGGGTTACGATCCCCCGCCGGACCCACGGCTGCGCTCGACAACCATCACCCCGGACCCCGGTGTCATCGAGGTCAACGTCGCGCCCACCGCCAGCTTCGCCGAACAGAACCAACAGCTGGAGACGCTGTACGCGCAGGCCCGCCTGGCCCGCCTGTGTACCGAGTCTTTCGACGTCGACGGCACGCACGGCGGCACCGGCGGCGGCAACCACATCACCCTGGGCGGCGTGACGCCCGCGGACTCGCCGCTGCTGCGCCGCCCCGACCTGCTGGTGTCGCTGCTGACGTACTGGCAGCGCCACCCGTCGCTGTCCTACCTGTTCGCCGGCCGGTTCGTGGGCACCACGTCGCAGGCGCCGCGAGTGGACGAGGGCCGCGCCGAGGCCCTCTACGAGCTCGAGATCGCGTTCGCCGAGATCGCCCGGCTGGGCGGCGGTGGCGCCACCAAGCCGTGGGTGATCGACCGCGCGCTGCGTCACCTGCTCACCGACATCACCGGCAACACCCACCGCGCCGAGTTCTGCATCGACAAGCTCTACAGCCCCGACAACGCCCGCGGCCGGCTAGGCCTACTGGAGTTGCGCGGCTTCGAGATGCCCCCGCACCTGCAGATGGCCATGGTGCAGTCGCTGCTGGTGCGCTCTTTGGTCGCGTGGTTCTGGGACGAGCCGCTGCGCGCGCCGCTGATCCGCCACGGCGCCAACCTGCACGGCAGATACCTGTTGCCGCACTTCCTGATTCATGACATCGCCGACGTCGCCGCGGACCTGCGCGCGCACGGCATCGCGTTCGAGACCAGCTGGCTGGATCCGTTCACCGAGTTCCGGTTCCCGCGCATCGGGACCGCGGTGTTCGACGGCGTGGAGATCGAACTGCGCGGGGCCATCGAGCCGTGGACCACGCTGGGCGAGGAGTCCACCGCCACGGGAACGGCGCGCTACGTCGACTCCTCGGTGGAGCGCATCCAGGTCCGCATCATCGGGGCGGACCGCCATCGCTATGTGTTGACGGTCAACGGCTATCCGGTGCCGTTGCTGGCCACCGACAACCCCGACATCCACGTGGGCGGGGTGCGGTTCAAGGCCTGGCAGCCGCCCAGCGCGCTGCACTCGACCATCTCGGCCGACGGGCCGTTGCGGTTCGAGCTGATCGACCTCACCACCGGCACGTCGCGCGGGGGCTGCACCTACCACGTCGCCCACCCCGGCGGGCGGGCCTACGACACGCCACCGGTCAACGCCGTGGAGGCCGAGGCACGGCGCGCCCGCCGCTTCGAGGCGACCGGCTTCACCTCCGGCAAACTCGACCTGTCCGGCATCCGGGAGAAGCAGGCCCGGATCTTCACCGATGTCGGCGCGCCGGGCATCCTCGACCTGCGCCGCGTGCGTACCGTTGCGCAGTAATGGTGTTTGCGGACATGACATTCGGCGCGGGTGCACCGCCTGGACCCGGCTCGATGGCCGGCACCGCGGGCTACGACGCCGATCGCCTGCTGGCCGGATACCGCGCCGCGCGGGCCCAGGAAGCGCTGTTCGATCTGCGGCACGGCCCGGCGAGCGGCTATGACGAGTTCGTCGACCAGGACGGCAACGTGCGCCCGGCGTGGGCGGAGCTGGCCGACGCCATCGCCGAGCGCGGCCGCGCCGGGCTGGACCGGCTGCGCTCGGTGGTGCGCGACCTCATCGACAACGACGGCATCACCTACACCGATGTCGCGCCCGGCGGTCGCGGCCAGGAGCCCCGGCCATGGCAGCTGGACACCTTGCCGATCGTGCTGTCCGCGGCCGACTGGGAGGTGCTCGAGGCCGGCCTGCTGCAGCGCTCGCGGGTGCTCGACGCCGTGCTGGCCGACCTGTACGGTCCGCGCCGCCTGCTCACTGACGGCGTCCTGCCCCCCGAGCTGCTGTTCGGCCACCCCGGGTACGTGCGCGCGGCCAACGGCATCGAAATCCCGGGCCGCCACCAGCTTTTCATGCATGCCTGCGATGTGAGCCGGCGTCCGGACGGCACCTTCGTCGTCAACGGCGACCGCACCCAGGCGCCATCGGGGGCCGGGTACGCCCTGGCCGACCGGCGGGTGGTCGCGCACTCGATTCCCGAGCTCTACGAGCGCATCGCGCCGCGGCCGACGACGCCGTTCGCCCAGGCGCTGCGGCTGGCTCTGATCGACGCGGCACCCGATGACGCCCAGGACCCGGTCGTCGTGGTGCTGTCCCCGGGCATCTACTCCGAGACCGCGTTCGACCAAGCGTATCTGGCCACGCTGCTGGGTTTTCCGATGGTGGAAAGCGCCGACCTGGTGGTGCGCGACGGCATGTTGTGGATGCGCTCGCTGGGCACACTGAAGCGCGTCGACGTAGTGCTGCGCCGGGTCGACGCCGACTACACGGACCCGCTGGACCTGCGCGCCGACTCCCGGCTCGGGGTGGCCGGTTTGGTGGAGGCCCAGCGCCGCGGGACGGTGACCGTGGTCAACACGCTGGGCAGCGGGATTCTGGAAAACCCTGGGCTGCTACGTTTTCTGCCCACGATGGCCGAGCACCTGCTCTCGGAAACGCTGCAGCTGCCCGCCGCCCAGGTCTACTGGGGCGGCATCGCCAGTGAACGCTCACACCTGCTGGCGAACCTGTCCTCGTTATTGGTGAAATCCGCCGTCGGCGAGAAAACCCTTGTCGGGCCCACGCTTTCGTCTCAGCAGCTGACCCGGTTGGCGGCCCGCATCGAGCAGACACCGTGGCAGTGGATCGGCCAGGAGCTGCCGCAATTCTCGTCCGCGCCCACCGACCACGCCGGCGTGCTGTCGTCGGCGGGCGTCGGAATCCGGTTGTTCACCGTCGCCCAGCGCGGCGGTTACGCGCCGATGATCGGCGGCATCGGCTACGTGCTGGCACCCGGGTCCGCCGCATACACATTGAAAACCATTGCGGCAAAGGACGTCTGGGTGCGACCCACGGAGCGCGCCCGTGCCGAGGCGATCAGCCTGCCGACGACGGAGCCCCCGGCGAAGACGGCCGCCGGCACCTGGGGCGTCAGCTCCCCGCGCGTGCTGTCCGACCTGTTCTGGATCGGCCGGTACGGCGAGCGCGCGGAAAGCATGGCGCGGCTGCTGATCGTCACCCGCGACCGGTTCCACGTCTACCGCCACCACCAGCACAGCGAGGAAAGCGAATGCGTGCCGGTGCTGATGACCGCGCTGGGCCGCATCACCGGAACGCCCGACAGCGACGGCGACCATGCCGAGATGATCGCGATCGCCCCCTCCACGCTGTGGTCGCTCACCGTCGACCCGGAGCGGCCCGGCTCCCTGGTGGAATCGGTGGAGGGTTTGGCACTGGCCGCGCGGGCGGTGCGCGACCAGATGTCGAACGACACGTGGATGGTGCTGGCCGCGGTAGAGCGTGCGCTGGCCCTGGAAAAGGAACCGCCGGAACCACTTTCGGAGGCCGACGCCCTGCTCACCGGGGCCCAGGCCCAGACGCTGGCCGGCATGCTGACCCTGTCCGGGGTGGCCGGCGAGTCGATGGTGCGCGACGTGGGCTGGACGATGATGGACATCGGCAAACGGATCGAACGCGGGCTGTGGCTGACGGCGTTGCTGCAGGCCACGTTGACCGTCGGCCGCGGCGCCGCGGCTGAACAGACCGTCATCGAGTCCACCCTGGTGGCGTGCGAGTCCTCGGTCATTTACCGGCGCCGCACGGTGGGCAAGGTCAGCGTGGCCGCCATGGCCGAGCTGATGCTGTTCGACGCGCAGAACCCGCGGTCGCTGCTGTACCAGTTGGAGAGGCTGCGGATCAATCTCAAGGACCTCCCCGGCTCGTCGGGATCTTCGCGCCCCGAACGGCTGGTGGACGAGATCGGCACCCTGCTGCGGCGGTCCCATCCCGCGGAGCTCGAGCGGGTCGGCGGCGACGGCCGGCGTGCGCAGCTGGCGGAGCTGCTCGCCGCGGTGCATGGCGAGCTGCGCAACCTGGCCGAGGTCATCACCACCACCCAGCTGGCGCTGCCCGGTGGCATGCAACCGATTTGGGGTCCCGACGAACGACGGGTGATGCCGGCCTAGTCTCGGGCCGTCCCCACCGAATTCACGCGTTCGATGTCGCCCGATCCTCGGCAACGCCACGTAGCCGGTGCGGATCGGGCAGTCGCCGACGCCGCACCATGTGCACCAGCGCCAGGACCGACAGCGTGGCGGCGTAAATGCACCACAGCGACGCGAACGCCTGCGTGTAGAGGACCGCGACCACGATCAAACCCACCAGGTTCGCCAACCCGAACACCACAATGGAGCGATAGCCCGACAGCAACGCCGGCCCGATGACGGCGATGACGTACAGCACCGCCCACACGTAGCCGTCCGAAACGCCGGTCTAGTACTGCAGCGCGTGGGGGCCCTTCGTCACCGTGACCGGTTCGGCGAGCACGACGACGGCCAGATAAACCGACACGACGGTGCCGAGCAATGCGAACGGCGCCACCCGTAGCCGGGCGCCGCGCGGTTCCAGCATCAAGATCGCCCACGGGACCAGCGCGGGAAGCAGCGGCAGCGCGATGAAGACGTACGCCCGCATCGCCAGATGGGCCAGGCCCGGGGAGACAACGCCGTTGGGCCACACGGCCGCCTCGATGAACTGGTGGACCGCGAAAATCGTCGGCAACAGAGCGAACGGCACTTCGCGCCAGTGCTTCACCTCACGCAGGGTCGCGACCGCGACCGGCACGAGGGCGGTGCCCACCACCAGGTCCGCCGTGATCGAAAAGCACACCGTAGGGCCCCTAGCCCGCTATCGACGCGCGACCGCGGGCCTCCGAGGTCACTTCGTCGATCACGGTGTGGATGAACTTCATCTTCTCCAGCACCGCGGCCGGCAGCACGAACGGGTACAGGTCGTCGTGGCCCATCGACCGGTTCACCATGTTCAGCGACCACGACAGCGGCAGCCACATGTCGATGATGGTCTGAAAAGCGCTGGGGCCCAAGGCGGGCCGGTCGAAGGTGGCCGACGCCGGGGCGAGCCCGCACCACGCCGACGTGTCCAGCGTGTCACGGATGTGCAGGTAGTGGGCGAACGTCTCGGCCCAGTCCTCGGCGGGATGCATGGTGGCATAGGACGATACGAAGTCCTCCTGCCAGCCCTCGGGAGCACCCTCGCTGTAGTGGCGGTCGAGCGCCGCGGAGTAGTCGGCTTCGTGGTCGCCGAACAGCTCGTTGAACCGCTGCACGTAGTCGGTGACCGGCGCGATCAGCCGGTAGTAGTAGTAATGCCCGATCTCGTGGCGGAAATGCCCAAGCAGGGTCCGGTACGGCTCGTCCATTTCGACGCGCAGCTGCTCGCGGTGCGCGTCGTCGCCCTCGGCCAAATCGATGATGATGACCCCGTTCTCGTGCCCGGTCATCACCTTCTCGTGCGCGCTGGACAGCAGCCGGAAGGCCAGCCCGTAGTCGGGATCCCTGTCACGCCCGACGATCGGCAGCTTCAGCTCGTGCAGCTCGGCGATCAGCCTGCGTTTGGCCGCCTCGGCCCGCGCGAACTCGGCCATCCCGACGGTGTCGGCGTCATTGGGCCGTTCGATGGTCAGCGCGCACGACGGGCACAGCAGCCGGGGGGTGTTGACGGGAACCAGCCAATTGCATTCGGCGAGAAGTAAATTGGCGCACAGCTGATACTCGCTGGCGGGCACGAAGCCGGCGTGCTCGCCTGTGTCGTCCTCCGAGATCACCAGCAGCGCCATCTGGTCGAGCGAAAACCCCAGCGCGCTACCGCAATTCAGGCAGGTGGAGTTCTCGAAGGTGAGGCGCTGGCCGCACTTGGGGCAGGTGAAGTCACGCATGCAGCACTTCACCTTCGTAGGGCACCACGTCGACTGCGACGTCGATCACACTGTGCTCCGAGTTGGTGTAGATGATGCCCCGAAGCGGCGGGACGTCCGCGTAGTCACGCCCCCGGCCCACGATGATGTAGCGCTCGTCGACCATCTGGTCGTTGGTGGGATCGAGCCCCAGCCACTCGAATTGGCCGGGCTGCTGCGGAGTCCACACCGCCGCCCAGGCGTGGGTGGCGTCGATGCCGATCATCCGATCCTTTCCGGGAGGCGGATCGGTGGCCAGGTACCCGGATACGTAACTGGCCGCCAACCCGTTGGCTCGCAGGCAGGCAATCGCCAGCCTGGCAAAGTCTTGACATACCCCTTCGCGGGCGGCCAGAACCTCATTGACCCCGGTGGAAATCGTCGTCGACCCCGACCGGTAGGTGAAATCGGTGAAGATGCGCGACGTCAGGTCCCGCAACACCTCGATCAGCGGGCGCCCGGGGGTGAAGCTGGGCGCGGCGTAGTCGCGGACGTCGTCGGTGATCTCGGGCGGATTGAGATCCAGGGTGAACTCGGTCGCCAGCGCTCCGGCTTGCCCGGCGGGCCGGGCCGCCTCCCACGGCTGCCCCGCCGGCCCGCCGGTATACGGATCCGGGCCGGGCGGATAGACGTCGACGATCGAGTCGCTGGTCACCTTCAGGGCCCGGTGCGGCTCGGTGACGTGAAAATAGGAGCTGATGTTGCCGTAGCTGTCCTCGCTGGTGGAGCTGTCGGCGGGGGCCGGGTCGATGATCAGCCGATGCGCGACACAGCGCTGCCGCAGCGAGTCGCGCGGGGTGAGAAATCCGCGGCCGTAAGAGCTCGTCACGACGTCGGAGTAGCGGTACTCGGTGCGGTGGGTCACCCGGTGGCGGCGCGCGACCCCGATCCCCGGTTCGCCTGGTTCTGCTGGCAAGCGCTTCTCCTCCTCCCCGCTGATCTCATCACATGCCGGACGGTTGCGTGGGGTGCGCGGCACGCCCCGTCGCGTACCGTTTGCCGATCCGACGGCATCCGCGCCGAAACGGGAGCACAATCGTGTTGTGGCCACGTGGGGCGACGTCGCCCGCATCGTTGGTGAGCTGGCACTCACCTCCGAGCCGTCACCGCATGACTGGCGGGTCGGCAAGAAATTGCTGGCCTGGGAGCGGCCGCTGCGGCCCTCCGAGCGCGAGGCGCTGGAGCGCGACAGCCCTCAACGGCCGCAGGGCGACATCCTCGGCGTTCGGGTTTCCGACGAGGGCGTCAAGTTCGCGTTGATCGACGACGAGCCCGGGACTTACTTCACCACACCGCATTTCGACGGCTATCCCGCGGTGCTGGTCAACCTGGCCGAAATTTCGGTGCGTGACCTCGAGGAGCTGATCACCGAGGCGTGGCTGACCCAGGCGCCGCGGAAATTGGTTCAGGAGTTCCTCGCCGACTCGCGCTGAAGCGCTCAGACGTGGCGAAGATCGATGACCCGTTGCAGGTCGTCGACGCAGGCGCTGACGACGTCGGCGAGGATCACCTGCGTTTCCCCACGCGCGCCGGACTGCAGCTCGGCGGCGTGATGACGCGCCGAGGCGATGTACGCACAGGCGCCGGCGGGGTCGGGTTCAGCGAGAGCGGTCGCGGCCGCGAGCGTCATCAGCACCGTGTACACGGGCTGCGGAAGCGGCTCACGCCACCCGTCCACCTCGGGGGCGACGGCGCGGGCCAATTGCAACACCGAGCCGGCCAGCAGGGCCACGTGCACGGCCTGGTGGTCGGCGGCCAGGACCGCGTCCCGCAGACCCCATCGTCGCGGCGCGACGATGACGACCTGGCGAGCGGTGGTGCGTGCCTCGAGCAGTCCGCTGAGCTGTCCGTGCACGCGGTCAACGGCGGTCAGCGGCCACTCCGGTGAGGCCGCTTGGCGTCTGATGGCGACGACCGCGGCGCGAGACAGCACGTCATGCAGCACCCCGAGCACGCCGACGCGGGCGTTGCGCAGCACCGACAGCGGGTCGGCGGGAAACAGCAGGACGGCGAAGACGATGGCCACCGCACCGCCGACCAGCGCATCGAAGATGCGTTCCAGCCCGACGCCGCCGTGGTACAGGGCCAGCACCAGGATCGCCGACACCGCGGTCTGGTTGGCGAACATCATGCCGTGACCGATGAAGCCGCCCCCGATGAACACCGCGGCGCCCAGCGCCACCAGCGCGGCGACCGCGATGGGCACCTCGCCGGGACCCAGCAGGCCCTGCGCCAGCGAACCCACCCCGATCCCCAGGGTCACCCCGATCATCATCTGGATGGCGCGTTGCGCGCGCAGCACGTTGCTGGTCGACAACGACACCGCGGCGGCGATCGGCGCGAAGAACGGCTGCGGGTGCTCCAGGACGTCGTGGGTCAGGTACCAGGACAGGCCCGCGGCCACGGCGGTCTGTACCAGGTTGAACCAGACCAGCCGCAGCCGTTTGCTGCCCGCGCGCGCGGCGGCGAGAACCAGCGATGGGACCGCCCGCCGCGACGCGCCCACCGGCTACGTCCGGTTCAACTCGAAGAGCGGAATCACCCGGGTGGTCTTGGCCTGGTACTCGGCGAAGCCGGGCGCGGCGGCGGTGACTTTGTCGAAGAGCGCGGCGCGCTGGTCGGCGGGCAGCTCGTGGGCGGTGACGTCGAAGGTGTCGGTGCCGATCTCCACGCGCGCCCGCGGGTCGGCCCGGAGGTTGTGCACCCAGGCCGGACTGACCGGGGCGCCGGCAAAGGACCCGATGATGATGAGCTTGCCGTCGATGCGGAAGTAGGCCAGCGGCGATACCCGGGGCCGGCCGGATTTTGCGCCGGTGGTGTGCAGCAACAGCAGGTCGGCGTTGGCGAACTGGCCGCCGACCTTGCCGTCGTTCGCGCGGAACTCCGCGATGATCTTTTCGTTGAAGTCGTTGAGGAATGCGGGGTCGGGGCTCTGCTGAGTCATGGGCGCTGCTCCTCCTCATCGCTGCGCTCTGCATCGTCGCCAGCGCGCGTCATGCCCGGTCAACCTTCTCGGGTTTTACGTCTATTCCGGACTCCTTGCGCTGCTGGGCGGTGATGGGCGCCGGCGCGTTGGTGAGTGGGTCGACGCCGCCGCCGGTCTTCGGGAAGGCGATGACCTCGCGGATGGAGTCGACCCCGGACAGCAGCGCGTTGATCCGGTCCCAGCCGAACGCGATGCCGCCGTGCGGGGGCGCGCCAAAAGTGAAGGCCTCCAACAGGAATCCGAATTTCTCCTGGGCTTCGGCGTGGTCCAGGCCCATCACCGCGAACACCCGCTCCTGGATGTCGCGGCGGTGGATACGGATCGATCCGCCGCCGATCTCGTTGCCGTTGCAGACGATGTCGTAGGCGTCGGCGAGCACGTTGCCGGTGTCGGTCTCGATGCCGCCCTCGTGCCCGGGCTTGGGTGAGGTGAACGCGTGGTGCACCGCGGTCCACGCCCCCGACCCGACGGCGACGTCGCCGGCGGCGGTCGCGTCGTCGGCGGGCTCGAACAGCGGCGGGTCCACCACCCAGACGAACGCCCAGGCGTCGGGATCGATCAGGTCCAGCCGGTGGGCGATCTCGCCGCGGGCCGCCCCGAGCAGGGCCCGCGACGGCTTGGCCGGGCCCGCCGAGAAGAAGACGCAGTCCCCCGGCTTCGCCCCGACCTGCGCGGCCAACCCGTCACGTTCCGCGTCGGACAGGTTCTTGGCGACCGGACCGCCCAGCGTCCCGTCGTCGGCGATCAGCACGTAGGCCAGTCCGCGGTGACCGCGCTGCTTGGCCCACTCCTGCCAGCCGTCCAGCGTGCGCCGCGGCTGCGACGCCCCGCCGGGCATCACCACGGCCCCGACGTACGGGGCCTGAAAAACGCGGAAAGTGGTGTCTTTGAAGAACTCTGTGCAGTCGACGAGCTCCAGCCCGAAACGCATGTCGGGCTTGTCGGAGCCGAATCGTCGCATCGCGTCGGCGTAGCTGATCCGCGGGATGGGCGTCGGGATGTCATACCCGATCAGCGCCCACAGCGCGGACAGGATCTCCTCGGAGATGGCGATGACATCCTCGGCGTCGACGAAGCTCAGCTCCATGTCGAGCTGGGTGAACTCCGGCTGGCGGTCGGCGCGGAAATCCTCGTCGCGGTAGCAGCGGGCGATCTGGTAGTAGCGCTCCATGCCGGCCACCATCAGCAGCTGCTTGAACAGCTGCGGGCTCTGCGGCAGCGCGTAGAACGAGCCGGGGTGCAACCGGGCCGGCACCAGGAAGTCGCGCGCCCCCTCCGGGGTCGACCGGGTGATCGTCGGGGTTTCGATCTCGACGAAGTCATGTTGTGCCAGCACCGACCGCGCTGCGGCATTCACCTTGGAGCGCAAGCGGATTGCCTCGGCCGGGCCGTCGCGGCGCAGGTCCAGGTAGCGATACTTCAGCCGCAGCTCCTCGCCGGCCGGCTCGTCGAGCTGGAACGGCAGCGGCGCGCTCTCCCCCAGCACGGTCAGCGTGGTGGCGTTGACCTCGATGTCGCCGGTGGCGATCTCGGGGTTGGCGTTGCCCTCGGGGCGTATTTCGACCACACCGGTGACCGCGACACAGAACTCGGCGCGCAGCCGGTGCGCCTGGGCCAGCACGTCAGCCTCGCGGAACACCACCTGGGCGATCCCGGAGGCGTCGCGCAGGTCGATGAAGATGACGCCGCCGTGGTCGCGGCGACGGGCCACCCAGCCCGCCAGCGTCACCTGCTGCCCGGCGTCACTACTCCTCAGCGAACCCGCGGCGTGACTGCGCAGCACGAAACACTCCCTTTCACCCAGCTGGAACGAGTGATCAGTCTAAAGGAGGTAATTTCGGTGGCATCGCCACAGACGCTGCTACCAACATCGCCCTGGTCGGTCCCGGAGCCGTCGGCACGACGGCCGCCGCGCTGCTGTACCGGGCCGGTCACTCGGTGATGGTGTGCGGTCGCACCCCGCGCGACGCCATCGAACTGCGGCCCGACGGGGCCGACCCGATCGTCGTCCCCGGGCCGGTGCGCACCGATCCCGCCGAGGTGACCCGCCCGGTGGACGTGGTCCTGCTGACCGTCAAGGCCACCCAGAACGACGCGGTCGCCGGCTGGCTGGCCCGGCTGTGCGACGTCCACACCATCGTTGTGGTGCTGCAAAACGGTGTCGAGCAGGTCGAGCAGGTGCAGCCGCACTGCCCGCTGTCCCCCGTCATCCCCGGCATCGTGTGGTACTCGGCCCAGGCCCAGCCCGAGGGCTGGGTGCGATTGCGCACCGAGGCGGCCCTGGTCCTGCCCAGCGGGCCGTCCGGACAGGCCGTCGCCGAGCTGCTGCGCGGCGCCGGCTGCCGGGTCGACTGCGACCCCGACATCATCACCGCGGCCTGGCACAAGCTGCTCACCAACGCGCTGGCGGGGTTCATGGCGCTGGCGCGGAGGCGGTCCGGGATGTTCCGCCGCGACGACGTCGCCGCGCTGTCGCGGCGCTATGTCGCCGAGTGCCTGGCCGTCGCGCGAGCCGAGGGCGCCCGCCTGGCCGACGGCGTGGTCGATGAGTTGGTCGACATGTTCCGCAACGTCGCCGAGGACATGGGCACGTCGATCCTGACCGACGCGGAACACCGGCGCGCGATGGAATGGGACATCCGCAACGGCGTGATCATTCGCAAGGGCAGGGCCCACGGCCTGGCCACGCCGATCAGCGACGTCATAGTCCCCTTACTGGCCGCGGCCAGCGACGGCCCCGGCTAAGTTGTTGTCATGTTCCCGTGCGAGCGCGTCGATACGAGCTTCGCCGACGCTGATGCCGTTGCGGGCCGTTACCGCTTCCGCAACAGCGTCGACCTGGCCATCACCCCCGAGCGGCTGTTCGAGGTGCTCTCCGAGGCCCAGTCCTGGCCGCGGTGGGCGACGGTGATCACCAAGGTGACCTGGACCAGTCCCGAGCCGCGCGGCGTCGGGACCACCCGCGTCGTGGAGATGCGCGGCGGCATCGTCGGCAACGAGGAATTCATCGCGTGGGAACCGTTCACGCACATGGCGTTCCGATTCAATGAATGCTCGACCCGCTCCGTGGCGGCCTTCGCCGAGGATTACCGGGTCGAGGCCATCCCGGGTGGCTGCCGGCTGACGTGGACCATGGCCCAGAAACCGGCCGGACCGGCGAAGCTGGCGATGGTCGTGGTGGGGCCGTTGCTGAACCTGGCCCTGCGCCGCTACCTGCGCAACCTGCGCAGCTACACCGACTCCCTTGCGACCCGGCAACGTTAGGAGAGCGTCATGACCTTCAACGAGGGCATGCAGATCGACACCAGCACCGCGTCCTCGTCCGGTGGGGGCGGCATGGGAATGGCCATGGGGGGTGGGGGCCTCGGGCTGCTCATTCTCATCGGCGCGCTGTTCTTGGGCGTCGATCCCGGCCGCGTGATGAACTCCCAGCAGACGAACACCGGTGGCTACTCGGCGCCCGGGTTCGACCTGAGCCAGTGCAAGACGGGCGCCGACGCCAACAAGTACGTGCAATGCCGCGTGGTCGCGACGGGCAACTCGGTGGACGCGGTGTGGCACCAGCTGCTGCAGGGTTACACCCGTCCCCGCGTCCGGCTGTTCACCGGATCGGTGGAGACCGGCTGCGGACACGCGACGACCGCGGTCGGGCCGTTCTACTGCCCGGTGGACAAGACGGCGTATTTCGACACCGACTTCTTCAAGGAGCTGGTCGATCGATTCGGTTCCAGCGGTGGGCCGTTCGCCCAGGAGTATGTGGTCGCCCACGAATACGGTCACCACGTGCAGAACCTGCAGGGTCTGCTGGGCCGCTCGCAGCAGGGTGCGCAGGGCGCCGGCGGCAACGGCGTGCGCACCGAGCTACAGGCCGACTGCTACGCCGGGATCTGGGCGCACTACGCCTCCACGGTCAAGCAGGAGAGCACCGGCGTGCCCTACCTGGAACCGTTGAGCGACAAGGACATTTCGGATGCCCTCTCGGCCGCGGCGTCGGTGGGCGACGACCGCATCCAGAAGGAATCCACCGGCCGGGTCAATCCCGAGTCCTGGACGCACGGTTCGTCCGAACAGCGGCAGAAGTGGTTCACCACCGGTTACCAGACCGGTGACCCGAAGCAGTGCGACACCTTCTCCGCGCCCGACCTGGGTTAGCCGCGCGGCGTTCTAGGAGAGCAAGCCCCGCAACTCGGCGCGGCCCTGCTCGTCGAGCGGCAGCAGCGGCGCGCGGGGGTCGCCTACCGGGAAATCGAGCAGCTCCAGGCCGGCTTTCACGGTGGTGGCCAGTCCGCCCGCGACGATGAAGGTGAGCAGCGGCTTGAGGTCGTCGTAGAGCTTCTGCGCGGTGTCGAGGTCTTGCGCACGAACCGCCTCATACAGGTCGATGCAGGGTTGTGGCCGCAGATTCGGTGCGGCCGTGCACCATCCGGACGCTCCGCTCTTCAGCGCGTCGAGCACCAGCGGGTTGCTGCCGTTGTAGAAGGGCAACCGGTTGCCGGACAGTTCGGCGATGCGCTGCATGCGGGTCAGGTCACCGGTGGATTCCTTGACCATGCGCACGTTGTCGATGCCTTCGAACATGCGCACCAGCAGCTCGGGAGGCATGTCGACGCCGCTGGTGGCCGGGTTGTTGTAGGCCATGATCGGGATGGAGATGGCGTCACTGATGCTGCGGTAATGCTGGAAGATCTCGCGCTCGGTGAGCTTCCAGTAGGACACCGGCAGGATCATCACCGCGTCGGCCCCGGCTTGCTGGGCGTACGTCGCGCGCCGAATTGTCTTGGCGGTGGTCACATCCGACACCCCGACGATCACCGGGACGCGGCCGGCGACGGTGGCGATGGTGGTGTCGACGACGGCGTCGACCTCGGGTTCCTCGAGGTACGCCAGTTCGCCGGTGCTGCCCAGCGGCGCGATCGCGTGCACATCGGCGGACACCAGCCGCTCGACCAGTGCGGCCAGCCGTTCGGTGTCGATCCCCTTTTCGGAGAACGGGGTCACCGGGTAGGCGATGATGCCGTCGATCTTGGGCGTGGGCGTTTGCGCCACAGCGGGCTCCTCGGATTGGGTTGACGGATAACGGGTTCAGCTGGTCAACACGTCGGGGTGCCGGACCAGAGCCCGGCGGGCGTAGTAGGCGAAGTTGGCGCGGCTGCGCTGCGGTGACAGCGTCCAGTCGTGCGCCTCGCGGGCCAGTTCTTCGGGTAGTTCCTTGACGGTGCCTGCGGCCATGGCGGTCAGCTGCAGTTTGGCGGCGCGTTCGATCAGGATTCCCAACGAGCACGCCTCCTCGACGCTGGCACCGGCGATGACGTGGCCGTGATGCGCCAGCAGCACCGCCTTCTTGTCGCCGAGGGCGGCGCTGATGATCTCGCCCTCTTCGTTGCCGACCGGCACGCCCGGCCATTTCGGCAGGAACGCGCAGTCGTCGTAGAGCGGCGTGATGTCCATGTGGGAGACGATCAGCGGGACTTCCAGCATCGACAGCGCCGCCACGTGAAAGGCGTGGGTGTGCACGATGCACTGGACGTCGGGCCGGGCGCGATAGATCCAGCTGTGAAAACGGTTGGCGGGGTTCGCGATTCCATCCCCGTCGAGGACGTTGAGGTCCTCGTCGACCAGCAGCAGGTTGCCGTCGGTGATCTCGTCGAACCCCAGGCCCAGCCGCTGGGTGTAGTAGGTGCCGTCCGCCTCGGCGCGGGCGGTGATCTGCCCGGCCAGCCCGGAGTCATGCCCGGCGTCGAACAGCGCCCGGCACGTCAGAGCCAGCTTCTGGCGGGTGGTCAACTGCGAATCGGCGACGTTCGCCGTCAACTGCTCGGCGGCCCGGCGCATCAATTCGGACTTCGACTCGGTGAACGTGCTGGCCATAATCGGCTCCCTCGGCGCGAACGTATGACACAATCGTATCACTATAGGAAACCTTGTGTCATGAGAGGGGTGGCCCGTGACCGCACTGCTGCGCGCGGTCCGCAAGCAACGCGGCTTGACCCTGGAGGAGTTGGCCCGCCAGACCGGATTGACCAAGAGCTACCTGTCCAAGATCGAGCGTCGTTGCAGCACACCGTCAATCGCTGTGGCCCTCAAGGTGGCCAAGGCCCTCGACGTCGACGTCGGGCGGCTGTTCTCCGAGGAGGCGGCGCAGGAGAATATCACCGTCGAGCGCGCCACCGGCGATGCCGAGGGTGAGCGCTACCGGGCGCTCGCCTCGTCGCTGCTGGGAAAGTCGATGTCGCCGTTCGTGGTTCGCCCGACGGAGCAGCTAGCCGACGACCCCCATCCCGAACACGGCGGCCAGGAATTCATGTTCGTGCACGCCGGAACGGTTGAACTCGATTACGGGGACCAGACGTTCACGCTCGAGCCGGGCGACAGCGCCTATTTCGACGCCTCAATCAGCCACAAGATCCGGGCGGTCGGCGCCGAACGCGCCGAGGTCGTCGTCGTCGCGCATGCCGAGCCCGGCGCCCGCGGCACCCGCGACATCTTCGTGTCCTAGACTGCTATCCCCCGCCAGAACGCGAAAGGCGTTGCCGTATGGCTTCACCGCAATCCGACGACCGGCGAGCGTCCGCCTGGGCGCCGATGCGCAACCGGGTGTTCCGCGCGTTATTCATCGCGCAGTTCGTCTCCAACGTCGGGACCTGGATGCAAAGCGTTGCCGCACAATGGTTTCTGATCGAAGACCACAGCAGCCCCGTCATCGTGGCCCTGGTTCAAACAGCGAGTCTGGGACCGACGCTGCTGCTGGGATTCTTCGCCGGGGCGCTGGCCGACCTCTTCGACCGGCGGCGACTGCTGATCTTCCTGCAGTGGTATGCGGTTGTGGTGACGCTGGCCCTGGCCGTGCTGACGTTCCTCGGCACCCTTACCCCGACGTCACTGTTGCTGTTCACTTTGGCGGTCGGCTTCGCCTCCGCCCTGACCGCACCGGCCTGGCAGGCGATTCAGCCCGAGGTCGTCACGCGCGAGCAGATTCCGGCCGCGGCGACGTTGGCCAGCGTCTCGGTGAACATCGCCCGTGTGGTCGGGCCCGCGATCGGCGGCGTGGTGCTGGCCGCGACCGGCCCAGGAGCCGTCTTCGCCATCAACGCGATATCCTTCGCCGGGATCATCGTCGCCCTGACGGCGTGGCGCCGACCCAGACAAGAGCCGCCCGTCGAACGGGAACACTTCAGCCAGGCCATCGTCACCGGCTTCCGGTACGTCGCCAACGGACCCATTTTCCGCAGGATCTTGTTGCGCACAGCCCTTTTCGTGTTTCCCGCCTCGGCGCTGCTGGCGCTGTTGCCGGTGGCCGCCGCCGACCGGTGGCACCTGGGGGCCGGTGGCTACGGGGTGGCATTGGGCGCCATAGGTTTTGGCGCGGTGCTCGCCGTCGCGGTTCCCGCGCCGCTGCGCCAGAAGATACCGCCCAACGCCCTGCTGGCCATCTCGGCCGCCGCGTACGCACTCGCGCCGCTCGCCGTGGTGTGGCTGCCGTTCGCCGCGGCGGCGCCGCTTCTGGTGCTGTCCGGGATGACCTGGCTGATCACCTTGACGACGCTGAACGCCGCGGCGCAACTCCACCTGCCGCAGTGGGTGCGGGCCCGCGGATTGTCGGTGTATCTCTTGGTTTTCACGGGAGCCCAGGCTTTCGGCTCGTACCTCTGGGGCGCCATCGCCACCCGGGCGGGGCTTGATCTCGCCCTCATCTTGTCGGCCGGGTTCCTGGGCGCCGCCGCCCTCAGCGTCGCCGTTCTCCCCTTGCGGCCGTCCACCGGAAAGCTCAGCCGCGACATCTCCAGGGCGTGGCCGTCGCCCATGGTCGTCTTCGAACCCTGCCCCAACGACGGACCGGTCCTGGTGGCCATCCGCTATCGGGTGGCGGCGGACAAACTTCAGGAGTTCGTCAAGGCGATGAGCGCCGTGCGGCGATCGCGGCTGCGCACCGGTGGACACAGCTGGCGGCTGTATCACAGCATCGAAGAGCCCGACGCGGTCCTCGAGAGGTTCACCGTGCCGTCCTGGACCGAGTTTCAGCACCAGCACACCGAGCGCTGGCTGGAGTCCGACCACGACGGTGTGGCGACGGCGGTCAGCTACACCGTCGACAGCACCCGGCAACACGAGTACTACCTGGCGCTGCGGGTGCACCGATGATCCAGCTGCTGTTCTCCTACGGCACGCTGCAACAACCCGAGGTCCAGCGCGCGACGTTCGGCCGCGAGCTCACCGGCCACCGCGACGCGATCGTCGGCTACGACCTGGATTTCGTCACCATCACCGACCCGCACGTCGTCGCGACCAGCGGCAGCGACCGCCATCCCATTTTGCGGCCCTCCGACCGGGCCGACGCGCACGTGGACGGGCTGGTGTTCGCCATCAGCGAAACCGATCTGGCGGCCGCCGACGAGTACGAGGTGGACGACTACCGCCGCATCGAGGTGCCGCTGAGATCGGGCGCGACGGCGTGGGTGTACGTCTTGGGCGGCTGACTAGCTGGGTCGGCAGGTGACCGTGGTGGTGGCGTCCTGCTGCGCGACCACCTGGCCGTCCACGGCGATCTCGCAGTGGAACTGGGCGGGGCCGTTGCCCGAATCCGGCCAGTGCAGCATGCCGCTGGCGGTGATGCTCGCAAACTGGTTCGGGTTCGCCAGGGTGGCGGTGTAGGTGACCGGCGCTCCGGCGCTGAGCGGGGCCTGCACGCTGGTCGAGAACTTCGACGGGTCCGCGCTGAAAGCGGCCTGGCTGGGCGGGTCGGCGTTCACGTACGAGACGTTGGCGGTCAGGTTGTTGGGGCTCGTCACGGTGTAGGTCACCTGGTGGCCATCCGCATGCGCCGTCGCCGGCGTTAGCACCGCCCCCGCGGCCATTGCCAGCATCATCGCTGAGATCGCGCTCGCTGTCCTGTGCACGTTCGTCATATCGAAAACGCTACCGGATTCGTTAGCGGCGGTTCGTTGTTTACCGCCAGCTGTGCCCGTGGTTGCCCGGCTCCGGTATGAAGCAAGCATGAGCGATGAGACGCGTCCGGCCCCGAAACGGGCCGACAGCGCCGAAGCGTCGGTGACCCGCCGCCGGTTGCTGACGACCGGGGCGGTGTCGGCCGCCCTCGGGGTGGGCATCGGGGGCGGTGCCGTGCTGCTGTGGTCACGCCCGCAGGGCCCGATGGCCTGGCTGCAGCCCGATCGCCACGGCGCACCGCCGGTCGGCGGGCTGCACCTGCAGTTCGGGAAGAACGCCGGCACCGAGGTGGTGGTGTCGTGGCACACCACCGACGCGGTCCGCAATCCGCGGGTGCTGCTCGGGACGCCGACGTCCGGCTTCGGCCGCACCGTCGCCGCGGAAACCCGCACCTACCGGGACGCGAAGTCGGGCACCGAAGTTCGTGTCAACCACGCCCGGCTGACCAACCTCACTCCGGACACCGACTATGTGTACGCCGCGGTGCACGACGGCGCGGAACCCGAGCAGGGTACCGTGCGCACCGCACCGACGGGCCGAAAACGACTGCTGTTCACCAGCTTCGGTGACCAGTCCACACCGGCACTGGCCAAGATGCCCGACGGCAGCTACGCCACCGACAACATCGGCTCGCCGGCCGCGGCCGACACCACCATGGCGATCGAACGGATGGGGCCGCTGTTCAACCTGATCAACGGCGACCTGTGCTACGCCAACCTGGCCCGAGACCGGGTGCGCACCTGGTCGAACTGGTTCGAGAACAACACCCGCTCGGCGCGATACCGGCCCTGGATGCCGGCGGCCGGCAACCACGAGAACGAATTGGGTAACGGGCCAATCGGTTACGGGGCCTATCAGGCCTACTTCGCGGTACCCGATTCCGGGTCGAGCGCCGAGACCCGCGGCATGTGGTACTCGTTCACCGCCGGCTCGGTGCGGGTGATCAGCCTGAGCAATGACGACGTCGCCTTCCAGGACGGCGGCAACTTCTACGTGCACGGTTACTCCGGCGGTGAGCAAAAGCGCTGGCTTGCAAACGAACTCGCCACGGCCCGGCGCGACCCGGATATCGACTGGGTCGTCGTGTGCATGCATCAGACGGCGATCTCCACCGCCGACAAGACCAACGGCGCCGACCTCGGCATCCGCGAGGAATGGCTACCGTTGTTCGACCAGTACCAGGTCGACCTGGTGGTGTGCGGTCACGAACACCACTATGAGCGCTCGCACCCCTTGCGCGGCACGCTGGGCACCGACACCCGCACGCCGATACCGGTCGACACCCGAAACGATGTCATCGACGCCACGCGCGGGACGGTGCACCTGGTCATCGGTGGCGGCGGCACCTCGGCGCCGAGCAACGCGATGTTCTTCCCCGATCTCCGGTGCCGGGTGGTGACCGGCGTGGGGGCATTCGATCCCGGACTGGGCCGCAAGGCCCCGATCTACGTCCTGGAGGACGCCCCGTGGTCGGCGTTTCGCGACCGCGAGAACCCCTATGGCTTTGTGGGTTTCGACGTCGACCCGGGCCCACCGGGCGGTAACACCTCGATCAAGGCGACGCACTACGCGCTGCGCGGCACGTTCGGTGAGGTCGCCGTGATCGACGAATTCACGCTCACCAAGCCGCGCGGTGACAAGGCCGGCTAGCCCGGCCCAGCAACATGGCCACAGCGGATTTTATCCCTGTGAAATACTTCAGAAATGGTTGAATCGCCGGGTGGTCCGGTCGCCGGGGGCCGCCTGGCGGACTTCGTGGTCGATCGGCGCATGCTGCTGATCGCGGCGCTCGCGGTGCCGATAGGAGCGCTTGCCGCGGGCGCGGCGTGGTGTCTGCTCCGGTTGATCGGGTTGGTCACCAACCTCGTCTTCTACCAGCGCTGGGCGGTCGGTCTGGTGGCACCGGGATCCCACCCTCATCCGTGGTGGCTGTTGCTGGGCGCCCCCGTCGCCGGCGGGCTGGTGGTCGGTGTCATGGCGCGTCTGGGCTCGGAGAAGATTCGCGGTCACGGCATGCCCGAAGCGATCGAGGCGATTCTCACCCAGGGCAGCCGTGTCGAACCGAAAGTGGCTATCCTCAAACCCATTTCGGCCGCGATCAGCATCGGAACCGGCGGCCCGTTCGGCGCCGAGGGGCCGATCATCATGACCGGCGGGGCGCTCGGGTCGATCCTCGCCCAACACCTGCATCTGACCGCCGACGAGCGCAAGATCCTGCTGGTTTCCGGAGCCGCAGGCGGAATGGCGGCCACCTTCAATTCGCCGCTGGCGTCCATCCTGCTGGCGGTCGAGCTGTTGCTGTTCGAATGGCGGCCCCGCAGCCTGATTCCGGTGACCGCGGCGGTCGTCGTCGCGACCGTCGTGCGCCAATTCATTCTCGGCGGCGGCCCGGTCTTCCCGGTCGACGTTGCGCACCTGAGCCGCGTCGACTGGAAGGTCGACCTGCTCGCGCTGGTCATCGGGGCGTGTGGCGCGGTGGTCGCCATCGCCGCCACGCGTCTGGTGTATCTGGCCGAAGACGCCTTCTCGCGCCTGCCGATCCACTGGATGTGGTGGCCCGCGATCGGCGGCCTGGTGATCGGGGCGGGCGGGCTGATCGAGCCACGGGCCCTCGGCGTCGGCTACGACGTGATCGATGCGCTGCTCACCGGCCGCGCCGCGCTGTCCTTGATCATCGGCATTCTCATCGTGAAGACCACCATCTGGTCGCTGTCATTGGGCTCGGGAACATCGGGCGGTGTGCTCGCGCCGGTGTTCATGATCGGCGGTGCGCTCGGAGCCCTTGTGGGGCAAGGCCTGCCGCAGGTGTTCCCGGGTTTCTGGGCGATCCTCGGGCTGGCGGCCGTGGTGGGCGGCGTCATGCGCTCGCCGCTGACCGGCATCGTGTTCACCCTCGAGCTCACCCATGCCTGGCCCGCACTGCTGCCCTTGATCGTGGCCTCCACCACCGCCTACGCCGCGTCCGTGATGATGCTCGACCGGTCCGTTCTGACCGAGAAGATCGCCCGGCGTGGATTGCACCTGACCCGCGACTACACCACCGACCCGCTCGAAGCGTTCTTCGTGGCCGACGTCATGCATCCCGAGCCGGCGGACATACCCACGGGTGGCAGCGTCAGCCCCCGCGACACCCTCCGGCATGCGGCGAACATCCTCGCCGAATCGGGCGGCCGCGCGCTGCGAGTCCTGTCGCCGGAGGGCACCGAACAAGGTCACCTGCTGCTGCAGGATCTCCTCGCCGCCCGCCTGCACGACATCAACGAAGACACCCAGCGCACCCGGCACTTCATCGCGTTCGCCCGGAGGCGGGCGCGACGGGTCGCCGAGCCCGACTAGCTCAAAACAGCGTCGCCTGAACGGGTTCCGGCGGCGGCACGACCGAGACTGCTCGCGCGAACGGGCGGTGGTCGCCGGCCAGTCGATGCTTGGCGATCAGTGGGGCGGCCCGCTCCCGCAACATGTCGCGATAGCCCCGCGGCAGGTAGGCACCGCGCCGGTACAGCTCGCGATAGTGCCCGACCAGCTCGGGATGCGAGCGTGCCAGCCATGCCATGAACCAGCCCCTGGTCGAGCTGCGCAGATGCAGGCCGAAGACCGTCACGCTGCTGGCGCCGGCCGCCGCGATCTGGCCGAGCAACCCGTCGAGATGCTCGATGGAATCAGTGAGATGCGGCAGCACCGGCGCGACCATCACATGACAGTCCAGCCCGGCGGCGCGGATTGCGCTGATCAGGCCCAGCCGCGCCTGCGGTGTGGGCGTGCCGGGCTCGACGTCCTTGTGCAGTTCGGGATCGCCGACGGCCAGCGACACCGCGACCGAGACGGGAACCTGCGCCGCGGCTTGGGCGATCAAGGGCAGGTCGCGCCGCAGCAGCGTCCCCTTGGTCAGGATCGACAGCGGCGTGCCCGATTCGGCCAGGGCGCCGATGATGCCGGGCATCAGCGCGTAGCGCCCCTCGGCCCGCTGGTACGGATCGGTGTTGGTGCCCAGGGCGACGGTCTCGCGCTGCCAGGACGGCCGTCGTAGCTCGCGGCGCAGCACCTCGACGACGTTGGTCTTGACGACGACCTGAGTGTCAAAGTCGTTGCCGCAGTCCAGCTCCAGATATTCGTGGGTGGGCCGGGCGAAGCAGTACCGGCAGGCGTGCGAGCAGCCGCGGTAGCCGTTGACGGTGTAGCGGAACGGCAGCGCCGCCGCGTTCGGCACCTTGTTCAGCGCGGACTTGCACACCACCTCGTGAAAGGTGATCCCGTCGAACTGCGGCGAGCGCACGCTGCGCAGGAAGCCGATGCGCTGCAGCCCCGGCAGCGCCCCGTCCTCGACCGGTGTCCCGTTGACCGCGACGGCCTGGTTTGCCCACCGCATGCGCCCATTCGAACATTAGTTCGAGAGCGAGTCAAGTGTGTCGCCTCGCAGCGGGTGCGCGAGTCGTACAGTGAGCGACGACGGTATCGTCCCTACGCCGGCCGCGAGGAAAAATGACCGAACGCATCGAGACTTCCCGCACCATCGCCGCTCCCGCGTCGGCCATCTTCGCCGTGCTGTGCGACCCGCAGGGCCACGTGGCAATCGACTCGTCCGGAATGCTCCAAGACGCCGAAGGCGAACCGGTGCGGGCCGTCGGTGACCGGTTCGTCGTTCACATGGACCGTGAATCATTGAACGATTTCCCGGAATTGGGCAGATACGACGTCACCGTCGACATCAAGGAATTCGAGCAGGATCGGCTGATTTCTTGGACGATTCTCGGCCAGATTCAGCCGCCGATTGGCCATGTCTACGGTTACGCGCTCACACCCACCGAGGATGCCTCGGCCACGATCGTCACCTCGTTCTACGACTGGTCGAACATCGACCAGAAGTGGCGGGAAGCCGGAATTTTCCCGATTCTGTCCGAGGGCGCATTGCGTGCGACTCTGGGAATTCTCGACCGCACGGTGCGCCGCGGTTATCCGGGCGGATAAACCGAAACCGCGCATGGGGCACGCGAATCGGCTTTCGGTTTTGCGGGACATTTGCGCGGGTATTACCCGTGGGCCCCTCACGAAAGGACCTGTCATGTTGCACCAGGTGATTCTGGCGAGTTCGGACCCGGTCGCGGCCGGCTTTATCCTCCGTGGCATCAAGGGAATTTTCGTCGCTATCGGCAGTGTTATCGCCGCAATCGTCTGCGGAATCATCGCCATGATGAAGGGCCGCAATCCGCTGGGCTGGGGAATTCTCGGGCTGTTCTTCTCGATCCTGACGCTGATCGTCGTCATCATTATCCCCAGCAAGAAATAGCGCTCAGAAGGGCGGCGGCTCCCCGTCGCCAACGGCATGTGCGAAGCCGGAACCCCAAGTGGACGACGGCTTTCCGAGCTGACGCGCCATTCGATTGTGATGGCGTTCGGTGGCGATGCGAGCGGTGCGGTTTTGCGCCCGGGTGCGGCGGCGCTTGGGCATCATCGCCGTCCGGTCGCCGCACGGCTCGGTGCTGGTGGCCGTAGGCAAAGGGCTCGCGCCAGCGGGCGCACACAAGCTGGGGAACAGCAGCGCGCTGCCCGGGATCGTCACGTACGTGTGTCCCGACGGGGACGTCAGGATCAGCGTCCCGTCGCGCAATTGGGTATCGCGCCAGCCCCAAAACGTTTTCACCAAATGATGTGTGCGGCAATAGCATTTGAGGTTCGACGCGTGCGTCGGGCCGCCGTCGGCGTACGGGATCGTATGGTCGATGTCGCAGTTCACGGCGGGCTGGTCGCAGCCGGGCCATCGACAGGTCAAGTCCCGGCAGCGCACGAAATCGGCCAGCGCCTTGGACGGCACGTAACCCGGCTCCGGCGGCGCATCCGCGGGATGAACCAGCGGCGCCAGTGTGGCCGAGACGGCCAAACTGGTAAGCAACTCCGGCGGGATCAAACCCTGCCCGCCTATCTGAGCGGCGGGCGTTGAACCGCGGCCATCCAGCACGGCCTGCTCGGCTATCACGTGAATCACCACGGGGCTGGCGGCGGGCCGTTTGCCGGCCGCGCAATCTGATCGCCCGCACCGACACCCCAATCGGTCTGCGCCGGCCGCCAACGCCCCCAGCGCATCGGCGCGGCGCTGCTCACGGGTGCGCGGATCATGCTCACACACCGTGGCCGCCAACGCATTCAATCGTTTATCCAACGCATGGGCGTCCGGACTCACCAGGCTGCCTTCAATATGCGACATGCCGTCGCCCGCATCGGCGAACCAGATCTCGCGATCCGCTATGCGCTCCTTGCGGCGTCGTACCGCGTCCGCGTCAGCGCGAGCCACCACCCTGTCCACCTGCGCAGCCAGCCGGCCCTGGCTCAGTGAAGGCCACCTGGTGACGTTGGCGGCCAGCGTGGTGTCCACCGCGCCCAACACGTCGGGGTCGGTGACCAAATCGGTGCGGAACACGATCGTTTGAAACATTCGGTAATCGATATCGCCGGCCGCGAAGACCGCACCTACTTTCGGCAGCCGCTCGCGCATCGCGCGGGCATAGCGCACGCGACTCCCGGCCAGCCCCTGGCCGATCCGCAACTCGGCGGCCACCTCCGCACTGACCGCCGCCTCGGTGTCGACCGCCCACTCCTCGGTCTCCGAACACCGAGACAGCCGGTAGGAAAACAACTCACCAATGGCTACCAACTGCGCGGCCGCCGCCCGATTCTCCGCCCGCGCGGCCGCACCGATCCGCTCCAGCAGGCCCACCGACACTGGCGTCGTCGACGGATAGCAACGCTCGAATTCCTCGCCGAACCGGGCATGCACCTCTTCGAACATGTGTTCGATGCTACCAGCCGCGGGCGACAACCTCAGCGGCCGAGCCGCCCAAGAATCTCGGCGACAACGGAATCCAGCGCGACGGGTACCTGCTCCCCCGTCGTCAGATCCTTCACTCCGACGGTGCCGGCCTCGATGTCGCGGTCGCCGAGGACCAGCGCGATCCGGGCCCCGGATCGGTCCGCCGCGCGCATCGCGCCCTTGAGCCCGCGGTCACCGTAGGCCAAGTCGACGCGCACACCGCCGGCGCGCAGCTGCGCGGCCAGCACCGCCAGCCGCAGCTTGGCCTGCTCGCTCAGCGGCACGCCGAACACCTCGCACCGCGCGGTCTCCCCCACGCTCTTGCCCTCCGCGCGCAGCGCCAGCAGCGTACGGTCCACACCGAGCCCAAACCCGATGCCGGACAGGTCTTGTCCGCCGAGCTGACGCATCAGCCCGTCGTAGCGACCACCGCCGCCGATGCCCGACTGCGCGCCCAGGCCGTCGTGCACGAACTCGAACGTGGTCTTGGTGTAATAGTCCAGTCCGCGCACCATGCGGGGATTGATGACGTAGGGCACCCCCATCGCATCCAGGTGCGCCAGCACGGTGTCGAAGTGCTGCTTGGCCGCATCGGACAGGTGATCGAGCAGCACCGGAGCGTCGGCCGTCATGGCGCGCACCTGGGGCCGTTTGTCGTCGAGCACCCGCAGCGGATTGATCTGCGCCCGCCGTCGCGTCTCCTCGTCCAAGTCGAGCGCAAACAGGAAGTCCTGCAACAGTTCCCGGTACTGCGGCCGGCAACTGTCGTCGCCCAACGAGGTGATCTCCAAGCGGAATCCGTCCAACCCGAGGGAGCGGAAGCCGGCATCGGCGATCGCGATCACCTCGGCGTCCAGGGCCGGGTCGTCGACGCCGATCGCCTCCACGCCGACCTGCTGCAGCTGGCGATAGCGGCCGGCCTGCGGACGCTCATAGCGGAAAAACGGCCCCGCGTAGCACAGTTTGACCGGCAGCGCGCCGCGGTCCAGGCCGTGTTCGATGACCGCGCGCACCACGCCCGCGGTGCCCTCGGGCCGCAACGTCACCGAACGATCGCCACGGTCGGCGAACGTGTACATCTCTTTGGACACCACATCGGTGGATTCGCCGACGCCGCGGGCGAACAGGGCGGTGTCTTCGAAGATGGGCAACTCGATATCGCTGTAGCCGGCCCGGCGGGCGGCGCCGAGCAGGCCATCGCGCACCGCGACGAACTGCGCCGAATCCGGCGGGACGTAATCCGGCACGCCCTTGGGCGCGGCAAACGCGGAGAACTCGCTCACCGGCTACAGGCCTTCGAGGAACGGGTTGAGGCGCCGCTCGGCGCCGATGGTGGTGGAGTTGCCGTGCCCCGGCAGCACCACGGTCTTGTCGTCGAGCACCAGGAGTTTGTCGACGATCGAGGTCAGCAGGTCCCGGCCGCTGCCGCCGAACAGGTCGGTGCGGCCCACCGCGCGTTCGAAGAGCGTGTCACCGGTGAACACGACTTCCTCGTCCCCGGCGACCCGGAACACCACCGACCCGCGGGTGTGTCCTGGCGTGTGGTCGACGTTGACGGACACACTGCCCAGGTCCAGCTTGTCGCCGTCGCGGTCCAGCTCCACGACCTGCTTGGGCTCCCGCCAGAAGGCGCCCGCCACCATCTGCGCCAGGCGCGGGCCCAGGCCGTAGATGGGGTCGGTGAGCATGAACCTGTCCTCAGGGTGGATGTAGGTCGGGCAACCGTAGGTGTCGGAGACCTTCTGCGCCGACCACATGTGGTCGATGTGCCCATGGGTCAGCAGCACCGCGGCCGGCGTCAGCCGATTCTTGTCCAGGATGTTGCGCAGCGGGCCCATCGCCCGCTGGCCCGGATCCACGATGACGGCGTCCGTTCCTGGCCGCTCGGCCAGCACGTAGCAGTTGCACTGCAACATGCCGGCGGGAAATCCGGTGATCAACACGGCTCCCAGTTTCCCACGGGCCCCACTTGACACGAGTCGCGGCGCCCACATTAGCCTGAGCTGGCACCTCTCCCGTGTAAGGGACTCCGATCCAATCATGGAGGCATAGCGGCCGTGCCGACTAACGAACAGCGACGTGCCAACGCCAAGCGCAAGCTCGAACGGCAACTGGAGCGGCGCGCGAAGCAAGCCAAGACGCGCCGGATCGTGCTGATCGCGGCCGGCTCGATCGTGGCCGTGGCCGTGATCGCGGCGGTGGTGATCACGATCGTCAACACCAAGCACGACGACCACAAGAGCAACACCGCGGCGTCGACGACCACCAGCAGCAGCAGTGCGCCGGAGACGACGGCGCCCGGCCAGCCGGGACAGGCCGCGCCGCTGCCGCCGTTCAAGCCGTCGGCCAACGTGGGCGCCAACTGTCAGTACCCGGCCTCACCCGAGCCGGCGGCCAAGCAGGTCAAGCCGCCGCGGACCGGCAAGGTGCCCACCGATCCCGCCCAGGTGAGCGCCAGCATGGTCACCAACCAGGGCCACATCGGCCTGATGCTGGCGAACAACGAATCACCTTGCACCGTCAACAGTTTCGCGAGCCTGGCCGGCCAGAAATACTTCGACAACACCAAGTGCCATCGGCTGACCACCTCGCAGGGCCTGGGCGTCCTGCAGTGCGGCGACCCCAAGGGCGAGGGCACCGGCGGCCCGGGTTATCAATTCGCCAACGAGTACCCGACCGACCAGTTCCCGCCGAACGACCCCAAGGCTCAGGAGCCCGTCGTCTATCCGCGCGGCACCCTGGCCATGGCGAACGCCGGGCCCGGTACCAACGGCAGCCAATTCTTCTTGGTGTACAAGGACTCCCAGCTGCCGCCGCAATACACCGTGTTCGGCACCATCCAGCCCGACGGGCTGGCCACCCTGGACAAGATCGCCAAGGCCGGCGTCGCCGGCGGCGGTGAAGACGGGGCGCCCGCCACCGAGGTGACCATCACCTCGTTGCTGCTCGACTAGTGGCGATCGCGAGCGCGGCGGAGCCGGGCGAAGCGGGTCGCCACCATCGGGACTTGGCGATCGCGAGCGCGGCGGAGCCGGGCGAAGCGGGTCGCCACCATCGGGACTAGGCCGATCGCGAGCGCGGCGGAGCCGGGCGAAGCGGGTCGCCACCATCGGGACTAGGCCGAATCGACGCGAAACTCCCTCTGATCGGCGGGATTCGCCCGGCGCGCACCGCCGAGCGCTTATGGTCGTTGGGTGAATCTGGATCCGGACTCGTTCGGTCATTACCGCATTTTGGATCTGTTGGGGCGCGGCGGGATGGGACGCGTATACCGTGCCTACGACACAACCACGGACCGGGTAGTCGCTCTGAAAGTGCTTCCGCCGCATCTGGCCGAGGATCAAGACTTTCAGCAGCGTTTCCGCCGGGAGGCCCGCGTAGCGGCGGCCCTCAACGACCCGCACGTGGTGCCCATTCACGGTTTTGGCGAGCTCGACGGTCGGCTCTATGTCGACATGCGGCTGATCGAGGGTCGCCACCTGTCCCAGTACATCAACGAGAACGGCGACCGACTCAGCCCCGAGCAAACGGTCGCGGTGATCGAGCAGGTTGCGGCGGCGCTGGACAGCGCTCGCCAGGCGGGGTTGATCCACCGCGACATCAAACCGATGAACATCTTGATCACCAGCGCACACAATTTCGTCTATTTGATCGACTTCGGTCTCGCCCGCACGGAGGCCGACACCCAACTCACGCAGACCGGTGCCACGATGGGCACCGTCGCGTACATGGCGCCCGAGCGCTTCAAGGGCAAAACGGATCACCGTGCCGACGTCTACTCGCTGGCCTGCGTTTTGCACGAGTGCTTGACCGGCAAGCGCCCCTACGCGGGAGAGAGCCTCGAAGAACAGCTCAACGCGCACCTGAACGCCCCGCCGCCGCGACCGTCCGCAACCGCACCCGGTGTCCCCTCCGGCTTCGACGCGGTTGTCGCCCGCGGCATGGCCAAGGACCCCGAACAGCGGTACCAGACCGCAATCGAGCTCGCCGAGGCCGCCAGGGCGGTGCTGGTCGGCGGCGGCGCGGCTACCACGTCGGGACCACCGGAGGCGGCATCGCCGGAGCCCGCGGCTCCCCCGCCGGGCAGCAAACCCGATCCGCGGTTGCAGCCCGGCCGCCCAACGCAATCGCGCCGTTTGCTGGTCGGCATCGTCGGCGCATCGGCGCTGGCGCTGGCCGCGGTGGCGGCCCTGGTCATCGCGCTGGTGACGCAGAGTCACGGTTCGGCCGACAACGCGGGATCGTCCACCCAGACCCGGGTGCGGGCGCCCGGCAGGGCCGGATCGAACCCCGGGTCCAGCGGCCCGGCGTCAGCCACGGTGCCGCCGTTGCCGGCGTTCGCGCCGCCGGCCGATCTGGGCGCCAATTGCCAATATCGTTCGATGCCGGACCCGGTGACCCGGCCGGTGAACCCGCCGCAGTCGGGCCGGGTGTCCACCACTCCCCCGCAGATCGGTGCGGTCATCTCGACCAACTTCGGCGACATCGCCATCCAGCTCGCCAATTCCGAGTCCCCCTGCACGGTGAACAGCTTCATCAGCCTGGCCAAGCAGCAATTCTTCGACAACACCCAGTGCGCCCGGCTGATCAGCTCCCAAGACGGCGGATCGCTGTTGTGTGGCGGCCCCGAGGTGGACGGCTCGGGCGGTCCCGGTTACGAATTCGGTGACGAGTACCCGACGGACCAATACAAGCCCAACGACCCCGCGTTGCGCGCGACGGTGGTGTACCCGCGCGGCACCATCGTGATGGCCACCGAGGGACCCAACACCAACGGCAGCCAATTCGCCTTGATCTACCAGGATTCCGAGATGGAGCCGCAGAGCACGGTGCTGGGCACCATCGACCAGGCCGGGCTGGAGACCCTGGACAAGATCGCCCGGGCCGGCATCGCCGGCAATCGTCAGAGCGGCGCGCCGACCAACCCGGTCAAGATCACCTCGGTGCGACTGACCTAGCCGGGTTCACGCCGCGGACGTGACGCGGTAGACGTCGTAAACGCCTTCGACGTTGCGCACGACGTTGAGCAGATGTCCGAGATGCTTGGGGTCGCCCATCTCAAAGGTGAAGCGGCTGATCGCAACTCGGTCGC
Organism: Mycobacterium senriense; assembly: GCF_019668465.1. Classification (NCBI taxonomy): domain Bacteria; kingdom Bacillati; phylum Actinomycetota; class Actinomycetes; order Mycobacteriales; family Mycobacteriaceae; genus Mycobacterium; species Mycobacterium senriense. The sequence goes on from NZ_AP024828.1 coordinate 5,389,722, forward strand.
CGGAGGTGGTGACCGACGCGGACAGGATGTTGACCTTCTCGTCGGCCAGCACCCGCGTGACGTCCGACAGCAGCCGGTGCCGGTCGAGCGCCTCGACCTGGATGGCCACCAGAAACACCGACGACGGCGACGGCGCCCAGTGCACTTCGATGATGCGCTCGGACTGCTGCTGCAACGAGGCCGCGTTGGTGCAGTCGGTGCGGTGCACGCTCACCCCACCGCCGCGGGTGACGAACCCCATGATCTGGTCGCCGGGCACCGGGGTGCAGCATTTCGCCAGCTTGGTGAGCACGCCCGGGGCGCCGGGGACCGAGACGCCGACGTCGTCACTGCTGCGCGGGCGGCGCAACATCGTTGTCGGCGTGGACCGTTCGGCGAGGTCCTCCTCGGCCTGGTCGATGCCACCGAGTTCGGCCAGCAGCCGCTGCACGACGTGCCGGGCCGACACATGCCCCTCACCGATCGCCGTGTAGAGCGCGGACACGTCGGTGTAGTGCAGCTCGCGCGCCACCGCCGCCAGCGTCTCGCCATTGACCAAGCGCTGCAACGGAAGTCCGCCGCGACGCACCTCGCGGGCCATGGCGTCCTTGCCGGACTCGAGCGCCTCCTCGCGGCGTTCCTTGGCGAACCACTGCCGGATCTTGGCCTTGGCGCGTGGTGAGACCACGAACTGCTGCCAGTCCCTCGACGGCCCGGCGTTGGCCGCCTTGGAGGTGAAAACCTCGACGACTTCCCCGTTTTCCAGCTTGCGCTCCAGCGCCACCAGCCGGCCGTTCACCCGGGCGCCGATGCAGCGGTGTCCGACCTCGGTGTGCACCGCATACGCGAAGTCCACCGGCGTCGAACCGTTTGGCAGGGTGATCACGTCGCCCTTGGGCGTGAACACGAAGATCTCCTGTACGGCAAGGTCATAGCGCAGGGACTCCAGGAACTCGCCCGGGTCCGCGGCCTCCCGTTGCCAGTCGAGCAACTGGCGCATCCAGGCCATGTCGTCGATCTCGGCGGCGGCGTGCGGATGCGGAAGGCCGTTGCGCCCCTTGGCCTCCTTGTAGCGCCAGTGCGCGGCGATGCCGTATTCGGCGGTGCGGTGCATGTCGCGGGTCCGGATCTGCACCTCCAGCGGCTTACCCTCCGGCCCCACGACGGTGGTGTGCAGCGACTGGTAGACGCCGTACCGCGGCTGCGCGATGTAATCCTTGAACCGCCCCGCCATCGGCTGCCACAGCGAATGCACCACGCCGACAGCGGCATAGCAGTCCCGGATCTCGTCGCACAGGATGCGGATGCCGACCAGGTCGTGGATGTCGTCGAAGTCGCGGCCCTTGACGATCATCTTCTGGTAGATGGACCAGTAGTGCTTCGGTCGCCCCTCCACCGTCGCCTTGATCTTCGAGGCGTTCAGGGTGTTGACGATCTCGGCGCGCACCTTGGCCAGGTAGGTGTCCCGCGATGGCGCGCGCCCGGCGACCAGCCGAACGATCTCCTCGTACTTCTTGGGATGCAAGATGGCGAACGACAGGTCTTCGAGTTCCCACTTGACGCTGGCCATACCCAGCCGATGCGCAAGGGGCGCAATAACTTCCAGCGTCTCACGGGCTTTGCGCGCCTGCTTCTCCGGCGGCAGGAACCGCATGGTGCGCATGTTGTGCAGCCGGTCGGCGACCTTGATCACCAGCACACGCGGGTCGCGCGCCATCGCGGTGATCATCTTGCGGATGGTCTCGCCCTCGGCGGCGCTGCCCAGTACCACCCGGTCCAGTTTGGTGACGCCATCGACCAGATGGCCCACCTCGTCGCCGAATTCCTCGCTCAAAGCGTCCAGGGTGTACCCGGTGTCCTCGACCGTGTCGTGCAGCAGCGCGGCCACCAACGTCGTGGTGTCCATACCCAATTCGGCCAGAATGGTCGCGACGGCCAGCGGGTGGGTGATGTAGGGGTCGCCGGAATGCCGTAGCTGGCTGGCGTGCCGCTGGTCGGCGACCTCGAAGGCGCGCTGCAGCAGCGACACGTTCGCCTTCGGGTAGATCTCCCGGTGCACCGCAACGAGCGGTTCCAGCACCGGGTTAAGCGTGCTGCGCTGCGCCGTCATCCGGCGGGCCAGCCTGGCCCGGACCCGACGCGACGCGCTGCTGGACGTTTTCAGGGATTCGGTCGGTGGCTCCGGGGCCTCCATCGGCTGCGTGATGGCCGGCGGCTCTGAGACCTTAGTGGGCGCGTCGAGCGCTTGCGCCGCGCTGTTTTCCTCCGCCACGTTGGTCACCTCCGAAATCGAGGATATCTCCAATGCCTAAGCGCTACTCGCAAGTCAGGCTGTGTACCGCCAACGGCGCGACCGCTTCGCGGCCGCGCAGCGCGCCGAGTTCGAACACCACCGCCGCTGCCAGCACGTTGGCCCCGGCGCGCCCGAGCAGCCGCGCCGACGCGGCCAGGGTACCGCCGCTGGCCAGCACGTCGTCGATGATCACCACGTCGCGCCCGCGCAGGTCGATCCCGTCGGCGGGGATCTCCAGCGTCGCGCTGCCGTATTCCAGGTCGTAGCGCTCGGCGTGCACCGGCGGCGGCAACTTGCCGGCCTTGCGAATGGCCAGCACGCCGGTCTGCAGCCGGTCGGCGACGGCCGCGGCCAGCAGGAATCCCCGCGCCTCGATGCCGGCCACCAGATCCGCACCGGACGCGATCTCGGCCAATGCGCCGGTGATCGCCGTCATCGCCGTCGCGTCCGCGAACACCGGGGTCAGGTCCTTGAACTGGATACCGGGCTTGGGGAAATCGGCCACCTTGCGCGTCAGCGACGCGATCAGGTCGGCGACCGGCGCCCGCTCGCCGGCGCTCGTCATCGGGGTCTCACTGGATCAGCGCCCATCGGTCCATGTTCCAGCCCGCGCCCCACCGCGTCGGGTTCTTGCTGACCGCGTACATCTTCTTCGAGGTCAACAGCGTGCGCTGCTGCCGGTACAGCGGCAGGGTGGGCATGTCGCCCCACAGCACCGGGGCGGATTCGGTCAACAGCCGGGATCGTTCGGCGGCGTCGGCCGAAACGGCCAGCGCGCTGATCGCGTTGTCGACCTGGGGATTCGAGTAACCGGACAGGTTGTTGCCGTTGCCGGTGTGCAGGGCGTAGGCATCGAGCGCCGACGACCCCGTCGACCCGCTGCCGGTGGCGCCGCCGGTGCTGGCCAGCAACGCGTCGATCTTGCCGTCGCGAAGCGCCTGCGGGCCCGGGCCGTCCAGGATGACGCCGACGACGGTGACACCCGCCGCGGCGCACGCCTTGGTGATGACGCCGACGTTGACCGCCAGCCGCGCGTTGGGCCCCCGGTACCCGATCCGCACCGTCAGGGGCGCGCCGCCCAGCGCGTTGCGCGCGGCGACCGGATCGGCCTTGCTGAACGGTTCGGCCTCGGCGGCCCCGTCACCGGCCGACACGGCGTCATCGGCGACCGGGTCCAGCCGCGAGTTGGCGATCGGCGTCCCCGCGTCCTTGGCCAGCGAATCGCGGGGCGTGCACAGCGCGACCGCGCGCCGGGCCTTGGGCGCCGCCAGCGGGCCCTGCGGGGCGAAGATCAGCTGCTCGACGCCGTCTGACGGCCCGTCCGAGCGCTCGTAGTTGTCCGGCGTGGTCAACGCCCCCGAGGAACCCGCGGCGACGTCGACCACGTCGACGTTGCGGCTGTTAACCCGGTCCTGGATGTCGGGTCCCTGCGACCACACGGTGACCCGCTTCGTGATCGCCTTGGGCCCCCACCAGCGGTCGTTGGCGACGAGCACCACGGCGCCGCCGTCCAGCACCGACTCGATCTTGTACGGCCCCGACGACGGGAAACGCTTGACGTCGATGCCGGGCTTGAGGTCCCAGATGGTGTTCCACAGCTTCGCGATCTGCTGCACCAGCGGCCCGTTGTTGCTGAGCAGGGCCGCGGTCACGTCGACGTTGAGCTGGTCGGCGATGACGTGCGACGGCATCAGCGTGGTCGCGGTGAACAGCTGGGCGTAGTCGACGACGCCGCGGTCCGGGATGAAAGAGACCCGGGCCTTCTTTTGCCCGGGCATGCATTCGACGTTGGCGATGTCGAGGTAGCCGGCCTGGGTGGCGGCATGGAAATCGGGGAACTTGCCGGACTGGGCCGCCCAGGCGAGCACGATGTCGTCGCAGGTCACCGGCTTGCCATCGGAGTAGACGGCGTTGTCGGCGATCTGGTAGTCCAGCACCAGCGGCGTGCCGCCCACCACCGACACGGTGCCGAAGTCACGGTCGGCGACGGTTTGGCCGTCGGGGCCGTGATAGCTGAAGCCGGTGAGCGTGCGGGCGAACGCCTGCGCGCCGGCCGAGGCGGCGCCGGCCACGGTGTTGGTGTTGTAGGTGGACAGCGGGCCGTCGACCACGTAGTCGATCTGGGAGGCGGCGCTGCCTGCGCAAGCAGTCAGCGTGACAACGGCCGCCAGCACTACCGCCAATCCGGCGCCGGTCCACCCCGCGAGGGCCCGACGGCTGATGAGCGCGCCACGATCGGCCCCAGTTCCCCGGTACCCGGTGGCCATGGGCCTACCGCCGGCCGACGTTCCGCTTGCCGGTGGGACGACGGGTCCCGGTCGGCCGCACGGGACGGGCGCCCGGTGCCGGCTTGCTCGGCGCGGGCTTGGACGGCTCGGCCGTCGCCGCTTCTTCCGCCTCCTCGGCGGTCTCGGCGTCGTCGTCGCCGGTCTCGGCGGTCGCGCGCGAGCCGGGGCTGCGCCGCCGCATCACGCGTCGGGTGTGGGTGCGCACCAGCTCGGTGCGCTCGCGCAGCGTGACCAGCAGCGGGGTGGCGAAGAAGATCGACGAGTAGGTGCCGACCAGGATGCCGACCAGCTGCACCAGCGCCAGGTCCTTGAGCGTGCCGACGCCCAGCAGCCACACCGCCACGACCATCAGCGCCAGCACCGGCAGCACGCTGATCAGGCTGGTGTTGATCGAACGCATGAACGTCTGGTTGATCGCCAGGTTGGCCTGCTCGGCGAAGGTGCGCCGGGTGGTGTGCTGGAATCCGTGGGTGTTCTCCTCCACCTTGTCGAACACGATGACCGTGTCGTAGAGGGAGAAACCGAGAATCGTCAGCAAGCCGATGACGGTGGCCGGCGTGACCTCGAAACCGACCAGCGAGTACACCCCGGCGGTGACGCTCAGGTCGAAAACCATCGTGGTCAGCGCGGAGACGGCCATGTACCGCTCGTAGCGGATCATGATGTACACGCCGACCAGCACCAGGAAGACGGCGAGCGCGATCAGCGCCTTATCGGTGATCTGGTCGCCCCAGGTCTCGGAGACGGCCGCGTCGCTGATGGCCTGCTTGCTGGGCTTACCGTCGGCGCCCTTGGGTTTGAAGGCGTCGAACAGGGCGTTGCGCAGCTTCGTGGTCTGGTCGTTGGTCAGCGTTTCCGAGCGGATCTGCACGGTCGCGCCCGCGCCGTTGCCGACGACGACCACCGCCTCCGGGTCCTTGCCGATGGCCTTGCGGAACACCTCCGAGACCTGTGCGGTCTGCACGGTGCCGGCCTGCCCGGCGGCGGGCATCGACACCGTCGTGCCGCCGTTGAAGTCGATGCCGAAGGTGAAGCCCCGCAACAGGATGGACAGGACGGCGATGGCGACGATCGCGCCGCTGATGCCGAACCACAACCGGCGCCGGCCGACCACCTCGAACGCGCCGGTGCCCGTGTAGAGGCGCGACAGGAAGCCGTGGTGCGGCTGCCCGGCGGCGCCACTATCGGTCAACTCGGTTGCGCCCTCGGATGCTTCGGTGATCTCGGTTGCGTCTTTGGAGGCTTTGGAGGGAGTCATGCGTTATCCCCGTCCCGTCTTGACCTGCGCCGAAGCCCGGCGTTCGCGGGCGACCTGCTGAACGGCACCCAGGCCGTTGTAGGCCGGCTTTGCCAGCGTCGGGGACTTGGACGCCAGGTACACCAGCGGCCAGGTCACCAGGAACACCACCACGATGTCGAGGACCGTGGTGAGGCCCAGCGTGAAGGCGAATCCGCGCACCTGGCCGATGGCCAGCGCGTAGAGCACCGCGGCGGCCAGGAAGGTGACGGCGTTACCCGACACGATCGTCTTGCGGGCCCGCACCCAGCCGCGTGGCACCGCCGAGCGGAACGATCGGCCTTCGCGGATCTCGTCTTTGATGCGCTCGAAGAAGACGACGAACGAGTCGGCGGTGGTGCCGATACCGATGATCAGACCCGCGATGCCGGCCAGATCCAGGGTGTAGTTGATCTGACGGCCCAGGATCACCAGGATCGCGAAAATCATTGCCCCGGAAGCGGCCAGCGACAGGGCCGTGAGCAATCCCAGCACCCGGTAGTAGAGCAGCGAGTACAGCAGCACCAGGACCAAGCCGATCGCACCCGCGATCAGCCCGGCCCGTAGCGAGGTCAATCCCAGTGTGGCCGAGACGGTTTGGGCCTCCGACGATTCGAAGGACAGCGGCAGCGATCCGTATTTGAGGACGTTGGCCAGCTGCTTGGCGGTCGCGGCGGTGAACGGCGGATCGCCACCGCTGATCTGGGTCCGGCCGCCGGGAATGGCTTCCTGGATCATCGGTGCGCTGACCACCTGCGAGTCCAGGGTGAACGCGGTCTGGGTACCGATGTGCGCGGCGGTGAAGTCGGCCCAGGTGCTGGCCGCGCCGGACTTGAACTGCAGGTCGACGACGTAGCCGATGCCGCGCTGGTTCTGGCTCGCGCTGGCGTCCTGGATCTGGTCACCGCTGATGATCGACGGGCCCAGCAGGTAGGCGACCTTGTGGTCGGTCGAGCAGGTGACCAGCGGCAGGGCCGGATCGTCATTGCCGGCCAGGATGTCTTCTTTGTCGCAGCGGGTCGCCTGGAACTGCAGGGCGAGGAACTGAATGCCCTGCCGCGTGCTCTGGCGCCACTTCTTCTCCTCGGCGATGCGGTCGGCGAGTTCCTTGCGCGGATCGGGCGGCGCGGGCGCTTCGGCGGGCGGGGCCTCTTCGGCCGGCGCGGCGGGCGCGGGCGCTGGTGCGGGCGCGCCGGGCGCCGGGGGTGCCGGGCTGGGCGTCGGCGGTGGGTCCTGCGGATACGGGCGCGGCTGAGCGCCCGGGTGGGCGGGAGCCGGTTGGGCGGGAGCGGGCTGACCGGGCGCCGGTTGACCGGGCGCGGGCTGACCGGGCGCCGGTTGACCGGGCGCGGGCTGACCGGGCGCCGGTTGAGCGGGAGCGGGCTGACCGGGAGCCGGTTGAGCGGGCGCGGGCTGGCGCGCTGGCGGCTTTGGCTCGGCGCCCTGGGCGGGCATCGAGTTGAGCACCGGCCGGATGTAGAGGCGGGCGGTCTGGCCCAGGTTGCGGGCCTGGCTGCCGTCGTTCCCGGGGACCGTGATGATCAGGTTGTCGCCGTCGACGACGACCTCCGAACCGGAGACGCCGAGCCCGTTGACCCGGGCGCCGATGATCTGCTGGGCCTGCGCCAACGCCTCACGGCTGGGTTTCGAGCCGTCGGGGGTGCGCGCGGTCAGCGTGACGCGGGTGCCGCCCTGCAGGTCGATACCGAGCTTGGGGGCGGCCCGCTTGTCCCCGGTGAGAAACACCAGCAGGTAGACGCCGACGAGCAATAACAAGAAGACCGACAGGTAGCGGGCAGGGTGCACCGGCGCCGAAGACGATGCCACGTTCCTTCTATCTCCTTGCAAATCGGTTAGTTACCCCGGACAGAGCCTACGTGGCCCCCACTTGCCCGTTGCGCAAGCGGTCCGTTGCAGCGATCGATGGTGAATCCCGGTCAGAAATCCTTGGTGATGGAGTCCTCGTCGGCGGAGTCGTCGCCGTCGGCCAGGTCTTCGTCGTCGTCGGGCAGGATCCGGTCGCGGACCGCCAGCTTCATCCAGGTGGTCACCACGCCGGGGGCGATCTCCAGGTCGACGTTGTCGTCCGTGATCGCGACGACGGTGGCCAGCAGGCCCGACGTGGTGTGCACCCGGTCGCCGGGACGCAGCGACTCGTGCAGGTCGATGGTGGCCTGCATCGCGCGCTTCTGGCGGCGCGACGCCAAGTACATGAACCCGCCCATGATGAGCAGGAACGGCAGGAACAGGATCAAACTTTGCATGGACGCGCCTGTCTTTCGTCGTAAATTATCGGGGCTACGGTGCCGGTACGACTCGAGCGTCGCGCACCTCGTAACGGTCCAGTGTGCCCGTTCAGTCTGGCAGGCCGCGCGTCACGACCAACCGCCACGGTGCACGGAGTGCCCGCCGGCGCCAAGGTCGATAGGCTTTTGATGCGACGTGACACGCGCGCCGCGGGGAGGAGTTATCTGGTGGCCAGCCTCGAGCAGACGCGCCAGCTGGTCACCGAGATCCCCGGTCCGGCATCGCTGGAACTGACCAAGCGCCGGGCGGCGGCGGTGTCGCGCGCGGTGAACGTGTCGGTGCCGGTCTTCGTGAAGCGCGCCGGCGGCGGCATCATCGAGGACGTCGACGGCAACCGGCTGATCGACCTCGGTTCCGGCATCGCGGTGACCACCATCGGCAACTCGTCGCCCCGGGTGGTCGAAGCGGTGCGCGCGCAGGTGGCCGAGTTCACCCATACCTGCTTCATGGTGACGCCCTACGAGTCCTACGTCGCGGTCGCCGAGACGCTCAATCGGATCACCCCGGGCTCGGGTGAGAAGCGCTCGGTGCTGTTCAACTCAGGCGCCGAGGCGGTCGAGAACGCCATCAAGGTCGCGCGCGCGTACACCCGCAAGCCCGCCGTGGTGGCGTTCAACCACGCCTACCACGGCCGCACCAACCTGACCATGGCGCTGACCGCCAAGTCGGCCCCCTACAAGAGCGGTTTCGGCCCGTTCGCGCCGGAGGTTTACCGCGCGCCACTGTCCTACCCCTACCGGGACGGCCTGATCGACAAGGAACTAGCCACCGACGGGGAAAAGGCCGCCGCGCGCACCATCAACGTGATCGACAGCCAGATCGGCGCCGACAATCTGGCCGCCCTTCTCATCGAGCCCATCCAGGGCGAGGGCGGGTTCATCGTTCCGGCCGAGGGCTTCCTGCCCACCCTGCTGGACTGGTGCCGCAAGAACGACGTGGTGTTCATCGCCGACGAGGTGCAGACCGGGTTCGCGCGCTCCGGCGCCATGTTCGCGTGCGAGCACGAGGGCATCGAGCCCGACCTGATCTGCACCGCCAAGGCCATCGCCGACGGACTGCCACTGTCGGCGGTCACCGGCCGGGCGCAGATCATGGACGCGCCGCACGTCGGCGGTTTGGGCGGCACCTTCGGCGGAAACCCACTGGCTTGTGCGGCCGCGTTGGCCACCATCGAGACGATCGAGAACGACGGATTGATCGAACGGGCTCGGCAGTTGGAACGGCTGATCACCGAACCACTGCTGCGCCTGCAGGCCGGCGACGACCGGATTGGCGACGTGCGAGGCCGAGGCGCCATGATCGCCATCGAACTGGTGAAGTCGGGAACCTCCGAGCCCGACAAAGAACTGACGCAGAAGTTGACCGTCGCGGCCGCCGCGGCCGGTGTGATCGTCCTGACCTGCGGCATGTACGGCAACATCATTCGCCTGCTGCCGCCGCTGACCATCAGTGACGAGCTGCTGGCCGAGGGCATCGACATCCTCGGCGGACTCCTGCGCGACCTGTAAGACCTGGGCAAGCGCCCCGCCTCGGGTGGGCAATCTCACAAACACGACAAAGGCCGGATCATGGTGGAATACCGTTACTTTAGCTAACGTTCTATGTGTCAGCGCGGACAGCGCAAATTGACTCGCTAACTTTCATTTGCAAGGGATCTGTTTATGTCGACTGCTATTCATGACGAAGGACTCGACCGCCGTATCGAGCAACTCATTGCCAACGACCCCCAGTTCGCCGCCGCCCGCCCGGACCCGGCGATCACCGCTGCCACCGAACAGCCCGGCCTGCGACTGCCGCAGATCATCCGGACCGTGCTGGACGGTTACGCCGACCGGCCGGCGCTGGGGCAGCGCGTCGTGGAGTTCGTCAAGGACGCCAAGACCGGACGGACGTCGGCCGAGCTGCTCCCCCGCTTCGAGACAGTCACGTATGGCGAACTCGGCGAACGGGTTTCGGCCCTCGGCCGCGCCTGGGCCAGTGACTCGGTAAGCGTCGGCGACCGCGTCTGCGTGCTGGGCTTCAACAGTGTTGACTACGCCACCATCGACATCGCGCTGGGCACCATCGGCGCCGTGTCGGTGCCGCTGCAGACCAGCGCGGCGATCTCGTCGCTGCAGCCGATCGTCGCCGAGACCGAGCCCAGCCTGATCGCCTCGAGCGTCAACCAGCTGGCCGACGCGGTGGAGCTGATCCTGGCCGGCGAGCACATGCCCGGCAAGCTCGTCGTGTTCGACTACCAGCCCGAGGTCGACGACCAGCGCGAGGCGGTGGAAAACGCCGTAGCCCGGCTGGCCGACACCGGCGTGGTCGTCGAGAAGCTCGCCGATGTGTTGCAGCGCGGCAAGGACCTGCCCCCGGTTCCCGAGCAGCAGACCGACGAGGACTCACTCGCACTGCTGATCTACACCTCCGGAAGCACCGGCGCCCCCAAGGGCGCGATGTACCCGCAGAGCAACGTCGGCAAGATGTGGCGGCGCGGCAGCAAGAACTGGTTCGGCGAGAGCGCCGCGTCGATCACCCTCAACTTCATGCCGATGAGCCACGTCATGGGACGCGGAATCCTCTACGGCACGTTGGGCAATGGCGGCACCGCGTACTTCGCGGCGCGCAGCGACCTGTCCACCCTGCTCGAGGACCTCGAGTTGGTGCGGCCCACCGAGATGAACTTCGTACCGCGCATCTGGGAGACGCTGTTCGGCGAATTCCAGCGCCAGGTCGAGCGCCGGCTGGCCGATGGTGGGGATCGCGAGGCGGTCGAGGCCGCGGTGTTGGAAGAACAGCGTCAGTACCTGCTGGGCGGACGGTTCATCTTCGCGATGACCGGCTCCGCGCCCACCTCACCGGAGCTGAAGAAGTGGGCCGAGTCGCTGCTGCAGATGCACCTGATGGACGGCTACGGCTCGACCGAGGCCGGAATGGTGTTGTTCGACGGGGAGATTCAGCGCCCGCCGGTGATCGACTACAAGCTGGTCGACGTTCCGGACCTGGGCTACTTCAGCACCGACCGGCCGCACCCGCGTGGTGAGCTGTTGTTGCGGACCGAGAACATGTTCCCCGGCTACTACAAGCGGGCCGAGACCACCGCCAACGTTTTCGACGACGACGGCTATTACCGCACCGGTGACGTGTTCGCCGAGATCGCTCCGGACCGGCTGGTGTACGTCGACCGCCGCAACAACGTGCTCAAGCTCGCACAGGGCGAGTTCGTGACGCTGGCCAAGCTTGAAGCGGTGTTCGGCAACAGCCCGCTGATCCGCCAGATCTACGTTTACGGCAACAGCGCCCAGCCCTACCTGCTGGCCGTCGTGGTGCCCACCGAAGAGGCATTGGCAGACAACGACATTGAGTCGCTCAAGCCGAAGATCGCCGACTCGCTGCAGAAGGTCGCCAAAGAGACCGGTCTGCAGTCCTACGAGGTGCCGCGCGACTTCATCATCGAGACCACCCCATTCACGCTGGAAAACGGTCTGCTGACCGGGATCCGCAAGCTGGCGTGGCCGAAGCTGAAGCAGCACTACGGCGAACGGCTCGAGCAGATGTACGCCGACCTGGCCGCAGGACAGGCGAACGAGCTGGCCGAACTGCGCCGCAGCGGCGCCGAGGCGCCGGTGCTGCAGACCGTGAGCCGCGCCGCGGCCGCCATGCTGGGCGCCGCGACCAGCGACCTGTCCCCCGACGCCCACTTCACCGATCTGGGTGGAGACTCGTTGTCGGCGTTGACGTTCGGCAACCTGCTGCGCGAGATCTTCGACGTCGACGTCCCGGTGGGTGTCATCGTCAGCCCGGCCAACGACCTGGCGGCCATCGCCACGTACGTCGAGGCCGAGCTGCAGGGCTCCAAGCGGCCGACGTTCGCCGCCGTACACGGACGCGGCGCCACGACGGTGCACGCCAGTGACCTCACGCTGGACAAGTTCCTCGACGAGGCCATCCTGGCCGGCGCGCCGAGCCTGCCCAAGCCGGCGACCGAGGTGCGCACGGTGCTGTTGACCGGCGCGACCGGATTCCTGGGCCGCTACCTGGCATTGGACTGGCTCGAGCGGATGGACATGGTCGACGGCAAGGTCATCGCGCTGGTGCGGGCCAAGTCCGACGAGGAGGCGCGCGCCCGGCTGGACAAGACCTTCGACAGCGGCGATCCGAAACTGCTGGCGCACTACCAGAAGCTGGCCGCCGACCACCTCGAGGTCATCGCGGGCGACAAGGGCGAGGCCAACCTCGGCCTGGACTCCCAGACCTGGCAGCGACTGGCCGACACGGTCGATGTCATCGTCGACCCGGCGGCGCTGGTGAACCACGTGCTGCCCTACAGCGAGCTGTTCGGTCCCAACGCCCTGGGCACCGCGGAGCTGATCCGAATTGCGTTGACGTCCAAGCAAAAGCCGTTCACGTACGTGTCGACAATCGGGGTGGGCGACCAGATCCAGCCGGGCAAGTTCGTCGAGAACGCCGACATCCGGCAGATCAGCGCCACCCGCGAGATCAACGACAACTACGCCAACGGCTACGGCAACAGCAAGTGGGCCGGCGAGGTGCTGCTGCGTGAGGCACACCACCTGTGCGGCCTGCCCGTCACGGTGTTCCGCTGCGACATGATCCTGGCCGACACAACCTATTCCGGACAGCTCAACTTGCCGGACATGTTCACCCGACTGATGCTGAGCCTGGTCGCCACCGGTATCGCGCCCGGTTCGTTCTACGAGCTCGACGCCGACGGCAACCGGCAACGGGCGCACTACGACGGCCTGCCGGTCGAGTTCATCGCCGCGGCGATCTCGACGCTGGGATCGCAAATCCTGGACAGCGACACCGGTTTCCAGACGTACCACGTGATGAACCCGTACGACGACGGCATCGGACTCGACGAGTACGTCGACTGGCTGATCGAGGCCGGGTACTCGATCGAGCGCATCCCCGATTACTCCGAGTGGCTGCGGCGGTTCGAGACCTCGCTGCGGGCACTGCCGGATCGGCAGCGTCAGTACTCGCTGCTACCGCTGATGCACAACTACCAGAAGCCGGAGAAGCCGATCAACGGCTCGATGGCACCCACGGATATGTTCCGTGCGGCGGTGCAGGAAGCGAAAATCGGCCCCGACAAGGACATCCCGCACGTGTCGGCGCCGGTGATCGTCAAGTACATCACCAACCTGCAGTTGCTCGGCCTGCTCTGAGTTGATACGAAAAAGCAAGTCGCCCAGCCCCTTTCAGGGCTGGGCGACTTGCTTTGTGTGCTGAAGCTACTGCTGCGGGTGCGGCCAGCGCAGGTAGGCGGCGTTGGCCCCGGCCCCCGCACCGGCGCGGTTCTTGCGCCATCCCCGCTTGGGCTCGGGCTCCACCGAGGACCGCGGCTTGGTCAGCGCGCCCGAGGATACCTCGGCCGCCGGCTCATAGACCGAATCCCGGTAGGGCTCAACACCCGGCGCCGCGGCGACGGGTTCGCCCGCCACCGGATGCACGTCGCGAGCCAGGCGCACGGCAGTGCGCGCCAGCGCAACGCCACCCACGAAGATGATCAGCGCGCCCAGACCCGAGAAGTACGTGACCTCGAGCACCGCGCGCTTGCGGTCGGTCGCGGCGATCGGATCACCGGCCGAGCCGATCCCCAACAATGGGGCGACCTGGCCGCCCACCACGAACCAGGCGCCGGCCAGCACGGCCAGCCAACCGCCCAGCATGGCGGCGACCCGGTTGCCTGCGACGATCAGTAACAGGCCGCCCAGCGCGGCGGCCGCTCCCGGCGCCACCTCCAGCCAGCCCCTGGCCGTGCTCCATGCCCAATCCCGGTCCGGTGTGTAGGCGAAATTGAAGTGCGGACCAACAAACGGTATTAACGCCCCCCAAGCTCCCAAAATGACCAGGAGCAATCCGCTGACCGCGCCGCGCGAGCGCGGCATACTCAGCCCGCGGGGTCGGCCGTCCTCTGCGTATTTCATGACATCCCCTCGTTGAATACCGGTTCGAATTCCGGCCTGGGATGGTTACCCAGCGCCTTCCACTAGTAACCCACGACGAACGCGAAAGCCACCGGTAGCCGTGGCTTTTGAGGCTGCTGGGACTGGTGTTACTGCTGAAGCCCGAGCAGCAGGAGCACGATGGCGATCGCCGGAAAGGTGCCCTGCGTCGCGGCGGCGCGCGCCTTGTCACGGTCGGACGCGATCAGCACCACCGCTGCCGCGGCCATCGACCCGACACCGGCGAAGATCAGCGCCGCTCCAATCCCCGTGTGCCCCAACGCAACCGCGGCGATGCCCACGCCGGTGACGATGGCCAGGAACAAGTTGTAGAAGCCCTGGTTGAAGGCGAGCAGCTTGGTGGTTTCGGCTTCGGCCGGGGTGGTGCCGAAGGTGGCGCGGGTGCGCTCCGAGGTCCAAGTCAACGATTCGATCACAAAGATGTAGACGTGCAGCAACGCCGCCAGTGCGGCGAACACCAACGCGGTGGCGATCATCACTCCTCCTCGCTGGTCGCGGCCCGCGTGGCGGCGGCCACATTTTCGCTTGTCTCGGCCGGTGAACATTACCGACCGGCGGTCAGCCGGACCAGCCTGACGCGAAAAGGCACCGGTAGCCAGGGGCTACCGGTGCCTGCCGCCTTGGAGATTGCGCGCTAGGCGCCGGCGTGGTGGTGCCGGTGGAACAGGCCGCTGCGATCACCCTCGGTGCGCCGGCGCAACAGGCCGCCACCGGTGCGATCGGTGCGCCGCCGGAACAGGCCGCCACGCTCGCGGGGCGCCCGCTCGGCCGCCATGGCGTCCGCCGGCACCCCGGCCGGGCCGCGGGTCTCGTCATACATGGCCGGTTGGGCCGCCGGGACGGCCTCGCCCGCCACCGGCGCCGGTTCCGTCGCCACGACGTCACGCGCGTGACGAACCGCCAGGCGCGCCACCGCGGCACCGCCCAGGAACACGATCAGTGCGCCCAGTCCGGTGAAGTAGGTAACCTCGAGCAGGGCTCGTTTCAGGTCGGTCGCCGCCATCGGTTGACCGATGTCGCCGATCCCGAGCGTCGCCGCGAACGCGCGGCCGACCACGAACCAGGCACCGCCGGCGACCGCCAGCCAGCCGCCGAACACAGCGCTGGCCCGGTTGTTCGACATGAGCACCAGCAGGCCGCCGACCACCGCGGCGGCCCCGGGGAGCACCTCAAGCCAGCCTTTGGCCGTGGTCCACGTCCATGCCGGGTCGGCCATGTACGCCCAGTCGATGTTGGGCCCGAAGAACGGCACCAGTGCACCCCACGCACCCAGAAGAATCAGGAGTAACCCGGTTAGCGCGCCACGGGAACGTGGCATGTACAGCGCGCGGGGGCGAT
Organism: Mycobacterium senriense; assembly: GCF_019668465.1. NCBI lineage: Bacteria > Bacillati > Actinomycetota > Actinomycetes > Mycobacteriales > Mycobacteriaceae > Mycobacterium > Mycobacterium senriense. The sequence continues at coordinate 5,405,178 of NZ_AP024828.1, forward strand.
CGTAGTCGTGGCTCGTGGTCCTCATCGGAACCTCCTTCAAACAGGTATGACTGTTGTGAGGCTGGTTACCCGACGGTGCCGGGGTGTAACCGGCCAGGCGCCGGTTGATGTTTGCTGGAGCCACCGGAACGGGCTCCGGCGGGCGAGGGTCGCGGCCGCACTGCCGGTAGTGCCGACCGTCTGAGCTGGCCGGACGTCGCGCCCGGCGAACGTTCTGGGCCGGCCGGGGGTAAAGGTCACGATTTGGCCGCGAAATGGCCGGTGCGATCGCGGCTAGTCGAACAGGCCGGCCTGGCCGAGGCCGGTGACCCCGGCCGGCGGCGTCATGCCGAGGTGCGTCCAGGCCTTGGCGGTGGCCACCCGGCCCCGGGGCGTGCGGGCGATCATGCCGGCGCGGACCAGGAACGGCTCGCACACCTCCTCGACCGTGGTGGCCTCTTCGCCCACCGCCACCGCCAGCGTCGACACGCCGACCGGGCCGCCACCGAAGCTGCGGGTCAGGGCCGAGAGCACCGCCCGGTCCAGCCGGTCCAGGCCCAACTCGTCGACGTCGTAGACCGCCAGCGCGGACTTGGCGACGTCACGGGTGATCACGCCGTCGGCGCGCACCTCGGCGAAGTCGCGGACCCGGCGCAGCAGCCTATTCGCGATGCGTGGGGTGCCGCGCGAGCGCCGGGCGATCTCCTCGGCCGCCTCGGCGCCGAGCTCGATGCCCAGGATCCCGGCCGAGCGGGCCAGCACCCGCTCCAGCTCCGCGGGCTCGTAGAAGTCCATGTGCGCGGTGAAGCCGAACCGGTCGCGCAGCGGGCCGGTCAGCGCGCCGGACCGGGTGGTCGCGCCCACCAGGGTGAATGGCGCCACCTCCAGCGGGATCGACGTCGCCCCGGGGCCCTTGCCGACCACCACGTCGACGCGGAAGTCCTCCATCGCCAGGTAGAGCATCTCCTCGGCGGGCCGGGCGATGCGGTGGATCTCATCGATGAACAGCACGTCGTGCTCGACCAGGTTGGACAGCATCGCGGCCAGGTCGCCGGCGCGTTCCAGCGCCGGGCCGGACGTCACCCGCAGCGAGGACCCGAGCTCGGCGGCGATGATCATGGCCAGCGACGTCTTGCCCAGCCCCGGCGGACCGGACAACAGAATGTGATCCGGTGTGTTGCCGCGGTTTTTGGCTCCCTCGATGACGAGCTGCAGCTGTTCGCGCACTCGCGGTTGGCCGATGAACTCGCGCAGCGAGCGCGGTCGCAGGCTGACATCGATGTCGCCTTCAGCCGGCGCCAGCGCCGCTGAAACCTCCCGAACCTCCCGGTCCTGGTAGTCGTCCGTCATCGGGACTTACCCAGCAACGACAGCGCGGCCCGCAGCGCGGTCGACGTCGTGGCGTCGTGGTCGCCGGCCAGCACCTTGTCGGTGGCCTCCTCGGCCTGCTTGGCCGCAAATCCAAGGCCGACAAGGGCTTCCACGACCGGGCCGCGCACCGCGTGGCCATTGAGATCCGCGTGGCCCGCGCCGGCCGATGCGTCCGCTGCGCCGACGCCGACCTTGTCGCGAAGTTCGAGCACCATGCGTTCGGCGCCGCGTTTGCCGATCCCGGGGACCCGGGTCAGCGCGCTGACGTCGCTGTCGTGCAGCGCCTGGCGCAACGCGCCGGCGTCGTGGACGGCCAGGGTCGCCATCGCCAGCCGCGACCCCACCCCCGACACCGACAGCAGGGTCAGGAACAGGTCGCGGGTCTCGGTGTCGGCGAACCCGTACAGCGTCATGGAATCCTCGCGGACAACCATCGCGGTGATCAGCCGGGCCTCGGTCCCCGAGCGCAGCGTCGCCAGCGTCGACGGCGTCGCGTTCACCCGGTACCCGACGCCGGCGGCCTCGATCACCACGTGATCGAGCGCCACCTCGAGCACCTCGCCGCGCACCGAGGCGATCATCGGGCGGCCTTCAGTTTGGCGTTCAGCTTGGCCTTGTACTTCTGTCGCTGCTCGGCGGCCATCGCCTCGGCGGCGGCCATCCGGGCGATCATCGGTGCCCGCCAGCAATGACAGATCGCCAGTGCCAGCGCGTCGGCCGCGTCGGCCGGCGTCGGTTTGGCTTGCAGCTCAAGGATTCTCGTGACCATAGCGGTGACCTGCGCCTTATCCGCGGCACCGTTGCCGGTGACCGCGGCCTTGACCTCGCTAGGGGTATGGAAGTGGACATCGATGCCACGCCTGGCGGCCGCCAGGGCGACCACGCCGCCGGCCTGCGCGGTGCCCATCACCGTCGACACGTTGAGTTGGGAGAACACCCGCTCGACCGCCACGACGTCCGGGTGGTGGGTGGCCAGCCAGTGCTCGACGGCGTCGCTGATCTTCAGCAGTCGCTCGGCCAGCGGGGCGTCGGCGGGCGTGCGCACCACGTCGACGTCCAGGGCGACGACCGTGCGCCCGCGCCCGCTTTCGACGACCGACAGACCGCATCGGGTCAGGCCGGGATCGACGCCCATCACCCGCATTCCCGCTCCCACCTAGTAGAACAGCTGTTCGATACCCTAGCGGCCGGCGGTGACGGGCCCGGGTAGGACACGCGGCCGCACCACCGATTCCCGCGGTGACGTTACGGCGCCGAACCCGAGAAAAAGCTGTTAGCTTTAGCCCACGTTCGCTCGAGCAATGTGGCAACGGAGGGGTTGGCGTGGGATCTCTGCTGGTCATGATCGCCGTGGTGCTCTTCATCGCGTCGATCGTGGTGCTCGTGGTGGCTTTGCGGCGGCCGAAAGAACCGGCCCAGCGAGGCGGGCGCCAGGATCCGCTGGCCGCCGACGCGATGCCGCAGTTCGGCCCCCGCCAACTCGGGCCCGGGGCCATCGTCAGCTACGGCGGCATCGACTACATCGTGCGCGGTTCGGTCACTTTCCGCGAAGGCCCCTTCGTCTGGTGGGAACACCTGCTGGAGGGCGGCGACCAGCCGATGTGGTTCAGCGTCGAGGAAGACGACGGGCGCCTCGAGCTGGCGATATGGGTCACGCGCAAGGACGTGCCGCTGCGGCCCGGCGACCCATACGTCGTCGACGGTGTGATGTTCCACGAGTCCGAACGCGGCCGCGCCTCCTACACGACCGAAGGCACCACCGGCCTGCCGGCCGGCGGCGAGATGGAATTCGTCGACTGCACCAACACCGACGAGTCGGCGCTGCTCTCGTTCGAGCGCTGGGCCCCGGACATGCCCTGGGAAGTATCGACGGGCAGGTCGGTCTCGCCCGGCGAGATCACCGTGTACGCGGCGCCCCCACCGAGCCCGGCGTAGAGCACGAGGTCTCGCCGGTGCCCCTCCATCAACTCGCCGTGACCCCGGCCGACGTATCCGGGGAACGGCTGGGACTGGCTCTCAACGCGCCCGTACCCGCGCCCCTGGCCAGCTGCCGGCTGGACCACCCCGGCGGCGGCGCCGCGCTGCTGCTCGGCGTGCTCGGCGCCTCGCACGTCGTCGCCGTGGAGCATGCGTTCTCCGAGGAAATCTCGTGCACCGCACGCAGTCTCGGGGCCGACCTGCCGCAGCGCACCGAGGCGCCCGGCTACCGCCTGCACTCCCGCACCGACGCCCACGACGAGGCGAGCTTTCGCGGCCTCGCGCGCGACCTGCGCGGCCGTTGCGCCCACCGCACGGGCTGGCTAGGCGGCACGTTTCCCGGCGATGACGCCGCGCTGACCGTGCTGGCCGCCGAACCCGACGGCGCCGGCTGGCGCTGGCAGACCTGGCACCTCTATCCGGGGCGTCCCGTCGGCAATGGCGGAACGGTGGTACACACGGCCAGCCGGTGGCGCCCGTGAGCCGCAACCGCCTGTTCGTGATCGCCGGCGTGCTGGGCGTGGCCGGCGTGACATGTCTGATCTTCGGAATCCTGTTGCTGCAGAAGAACATTGCGTCGTACATCGCCGGCCACTATCACGAGTACGCCCGCGACGTGAACGGGACTCGCTACCAGTGCACCGGGTCACCCGATCAGGTGGCCGACGTGCTCGCCGACTACGCGGAACCCGACGCGCGGGCCGACAACGGCAATACCGAGTACCTGCGTTACAGCAACAACATCGTGATCGTCGGCCCCGACGGCAGCTACGCGTGCAGCATCCGCGTGGAACCGCTGAGCGCCGGATACAGCCACGGCGCCTTCATCTTCCTCGGCCCCGGGTTTTTCCCGGGATCCCCATCCGGCGGCGCAGGCGGCACGCCCGGCGGCCCCGGCGGAATCAAGTGACGGCACCACCGCAAAGGAGAACACCATGTATCTCGCCGTCGAGATCGGCACCGTCGACCTCAATCCCGTGCTGAAAGGCGCAGTCGCGACGATCCTGTACTTCGTCGTCGGCATGGCTGTGCTTCTCGTCGGGTTCTACGCGGTCGACGTGCTGACCCCGGGAAAGCTGCGCCAGCTGGTGTTCATCGACCGCCGGCCCAACGCCGTGGTCGTCGCGGGCGCGATGTACATCGCCCTGACCATCGTCATCATCACCGCCATCGCCAACAGCTACAGCCAGCTGGGCCAGGGACTCGTCGGGGTGGCGGTGTTCGGGCTGATGGGCGTGATCCTGCTGGGCGTCGCGCTGCTGGCGATGCACCTGCTGATCCCGGGCAGTTTTCACGAGCACATCGACGAGCCGGAGCTGCATCCGGGATCGTTCGCGGTGGCGCTGATACTGCTGGCCGTTGGAGGGGTGACCGCCGCGGCGGTGTCATGAGCACCGTCGGGTCGAGGGCCAAGGTGCGGGCGCCCGAGGCGGCGCCGCCCGCGGCGGTGTCTGGTCGGTGGCGGGCGCTGTTGCTTGCCGCCGTTGCGGCGTGCGCGGCGTGCGGCATCATCTATGAACTCGCGCTGCTGACATTGTCGGCCAGCCTGGACGGCGGCGGGATCGTCGCCACCTCGCTGATCGTCGCGGGCTACATCGCCGCGCTGGGCGTGGGCGCGCTGCTGGTCAAGCCGCTGCTGGCGCACGCCGCGATCACCTTCATCGCCGTCGAGGCGCTGCTGGGCATCGTCGGTGGGCTGTCGGCGGCGGCGCTGTACGTGGTGTTCGCGTTCCTGGACGGGTCCGTCGGGTCGACGTGGGTGCTCGCGGCGAGCACGGCGCTGATCGGTGGCCTGGTCGGTGCCGAGGTGCCGCTGTTGATGACGCTGCTGCACCAGGGCCGGATAGGCCCTGAAACAGACCCAGCCGCCGATGCCGGACGCACGCTGGCCAACCTGAACGCCGCCGACTACCTGGGCGCACTGCTGGGCGGGCTGGTCTGGCCGTTCCTGCTGCTGCCGCAGCTGGGGATGATTCGCGGCGCGGCGGCCACCGGCATGATCAACCTGGCGGCCGCCGCCGTCGTGGCGATTTTCCTGTTGCGCCAAGTGGTTTCGACGCGGCAGCTGGTGCTGGCGCTGTGCGCGCTGGCCGCCGCGGTGGGGCTGCTCGCCACCCTGCTGCTGCGTTCGGCCGACGTCGAAACAACAAGCAGGCAAAGGCTTTACGCCGACCCGATCGTCGCCTACCGGCACACGGCCTATCAGGAGATCGTGGTGACCCGGCGCGGCAACGACACCCGGCTGTATCTCGATGGGGGCCTGCAGTTCTCCACTCGCGACGAATACCGCTACACCGAAAGCCTGGTCTACCCCGCGCTCGGCAACGGCGCCCAATCGGTGCTGGTGCTCGGCGGCGGCGACGGACTGGCGGCCCGCGAATTGCTGCGCCAGCCCGGCATTTCCAAGATCGTGCAGGTCGAGCTCGACCCCGCGGTGATCGACATCGCGCGCACCACGCTGCGCGCCGCCAATGGCGGTTCGCTGGACAATCCGCGGGTGGCCGTGCTGACCCAGGACGCGATGAACTGGTTGCGCGGACCGGACGTGGACCGCTTCGACGCGGTCATCGTCGACCTTCCCGATCCCAACACACCCGTGCTGGGCCGGCTGTACTCGGCGGAGTTCTACGCACTGGTGGCCCGCGCGCTGGCTCCCGGTGGGTTGATGGTGGTGCAGGCGGGCAGCCCGTTTTCCACCCCGACGGCGTATTGGCGCACGGTTTCGACGATCCGGGCCGCCGGTTACGCGGTCACGCCCTATCACGTGCACGTGCCCACGTTCGGCGACTGGGGATTCGCCCTGGCGCGGCGCGCGGACGTCGCGCCCACCCCGAAGGTGCCCACCAACGCGCCCCCGCTGCGTTACCTCAACCAGCAGGTGCTCGACGCGGCCGGCGTATTCGGCGGCGACATCGGCCCGCGCCCCGTCGAGCCGTCGACCCTGGACAATCCGCGCATCGTCGAGGACATGCGGCACGGGTACGACTAGCTACTCCTCGTCGAGCGCCGCGAGCACCTCGTCGGACAGGTCGACATTGGTCCAGACGTTCTGCACGTCGTCGCTGTCCTCCAGCGCGTCGACCAGCTTGAACACCTTCCGCGCGCCCTCGACGTCGACGGGCACGCTGACCGACGGCTGGAAGCTGGCCTCGGCCGATTCGTAGTCGATGCCGGCGTCCTGCAGCGCGGTGCGCACCGCCACCAGATCGGTCGGCTCGGAGATGACCTCGAAGCTCTCACCGAGGTCGTTCACGTCCTCGGCGCCGGCGTCCAGCACGGCGGTCAGCACGTCGTCTTCGCTCAGGCCGTTCTTTTCCAGCGTGACGACGCCCTTGCGGGTGAACAGGTAGGACACCGATCCGGGATCGGCCATGTTGCCGCCGTTGCGGGTCACCGCCACCCGGACCTCGCCGGCCGCGCGGTTGCGGTTGTCGGTGAGGCACTCGATCAGCACCGCCACGCCGTTGGGGCCGTAGCCCTCATACATGATCGTCTGGTAGTCGGCGCCGCCGGCTTCCTCGCCCGCGCCCCGCTTGCGGGCGCGCTCGATGTTGTCGTTGGGCACCGATGTCTTCTTCGCCTTCTGGATGGCGTCATACAGCGTCGGATTGCCAGCCGGGTCACCGCCGCCGGTGCGGGCGGCGACCTCGATGTTCTTGATCAGCCGGGCAAACTCCTTGCCACGCCGCGCGTCTTTGACGGCCTTCTGGTGCTTGGTGGTGGCCCACTTGGAATGGCCGCTCATCGGTGTCCTATCTGAAAAGTCCTTTGTTTTTGTGGCCAGACGAGTCTACGTGGACGGTTGGGGTGGGTCGCCCGGCCACTACCCGGCCGTCTCAGCGTCCCCAGGAGTCACGGCAGGGCGGGGATATGCCGCTTCCACAACGCGCTAGCGCATCCGCTAGCGCGTTTCGCAGTCACCTCACCACCCGGATGCTGGTGCCGCTGTGGCCGGTGTGCAACCGGTCGTCAGCCGGTGACGAGGTCGACGAACAGGTGGTGGATGCGCCGGTCACCGGTCATCTCCGGATGAAACGCCGTGGCCAGCTTGCGGCCCTGCTTCACCGCGACAACGTGCCCGGCCGCGCTGGCCAGCACCTCCACGCCGTCACCGGCGCGCTCGACCCACGGCGCGCGGATGAATACCGCGCGCACCGGATCGCTGAGCCCCGCGAACGGAATGTCACCCTCAAACGAATCGACCTGACGCCCAAAGGCGTTGCGCCGCACCGTCATATCGATCCCGCGCAGCGGCAGTGCCTCGCGACCGCCCGCGCCGGCGTCCAGGATCTCGCTGGCCAGCAGGATCATCCCGGCACAGGCGCCGTAGGCGGGCAGCCCGTCGGCCAGCAGGCCACGCAGCGGCTCCAGCAGCCCGAGGTCTAGCAGCAGGTGGCTCATGGTGGTCGATTCCCCACCGGGAATGACCAGCCCGTCGACCGACTCGAGCTCGCCGCGCCGGCGCACCGGCATCGACTCGGCACCCGCCTCGCGCAGGGCGGCCAGGTGTTCGCGGGTGTCCCCCTGCAGGGCCAGGACCCCGATCCGCGGCGCGCTCACTGCTGGGTGGGCAGGAATCCGCGGGGGAAGCGGGTCAGGCCCTCCTGCATGACCGCCGCGACCATCTCGCCGTGCCGGTTGAAGATCTTGCCCTGGCACAGCGCCCGCCCGCCGCAGGCCGACGGCGAGCTCTGGTCGTAGAGCAGCCACTCGTCGGCCCGGAACATCCGCATGAACCACATCGCGTGGTCCAGCGACGCCACCTGCAGGTGCTCCCGCTCCTCAAGGTGGGTGACCTGCGCCGAACCGAGCAGCGTCAGGTCGCTCATGTAGGCCAGCGCGCAGATGTGCAGCACCGGGTCGTCGGGCAGCGGGTCGCGGTGGCGAAACCACACCTGCTGCTGGGAGGCCTTGCCCGGAAGCCGGTGGATCTGGTCGCGCGGAGCGATGCGGACGTCCCACTCCTGGAACTGCTTGAAGCCCTCGTCGTCGAACACCTTCATCGACTTGAGCCCCGGCAGGTCGTCCGGAGGCGGCGCCGCGGGCATCACGTCCTGATGGTGGATGCCCTCCTGATCCGTCTGGAACGACGCCGACATGGAGAAGATGGTGGCGCCGTGCTGGATGGCGTTGACCCGCCGCGTGCAGAACGACCCGCCGTCGCGCAGCCGCTCGACGATGAAGATGGTGGGCGCCGAGGAGTCGCCGGGCCGGATGAAGTAGCCGTGCAACGAGTGCACCAGGAAGCTCGGGTCCACGGTGCGCACCGCCGAGACCAGCGACTGGCCCGCCACCTGGCCCCCGAAGGTGCGCTGGAAGTTTCCCTGTTCGGGGCTGAATACGCTCCCGCGGTAGATGTTGACCTCGAGTTGCTCGAGGTCAAGGATCTTCTCGATCGACACGGACTGTTTTTACCAGCCGCGCTGCGCCAGGCGATGGGGCTCCGGGACCTGCTCGACGTTGATGCCCACCATCGCCTCCCCCAGCCCGCGCGACACCTTGGCCAGCACGTCGGGGTCGTCGTAGAAGGTGGTCGCCTTGACGATGGCGGCGGCGCGCTGCGCGGGGTCGCCGGACTTGAAGATGCCCGACCCCACGAACACGCCCTCGGCACCGAGCTGCATCATCATCGCCGCGTCCGCCGGGGTGGCGATGCCGCCCGCGGTGAACAGGGTGACCGGCAGCTTGCCCGCCCGGGCCACCTCGACGACGAGGTCGTGGGGGGCCTGCAATTCCTTTGCGGCGACGTATAATTCGTCTTCGGACAGCGACGTCAGGCGGCGGATCTCGCCGCCGATCGCCCGCATGTGGGTGGTCGCGTTGGAGACGTCGCCGGTCCCTGCTTCACCCTTGGAGCGGATCATGGCCGCGCCCTCGCTGATCCGCCGCAGCGCCTCGCCGAGGTTGGTCGCCCCGCACACGAACGGCACGGTGAACTTCCACTTGTCGATGTGGTGGGTGTAGTCGGCGGGGGTGAGCACCTCGGATTCGTCGACGTAGTCCACGCCGAGACTCTGCAGGATCTGCGCCTCGACGAAGTGGCCGATGCGGGCCTTGGCCATCACCGGGATGGTCACCGCGGCGATGATGCCCTCGATCATGTCCGGGTCGCTCATCCGCGACACCCCACCCTGCGCGCGGATGTCGGCGGGCACCCGCTCCAGCGCCATTACGGCGACGGCGCCGGCGGCCTCGGCGATCTTGGCCTGCTCGGGGGTGACGACGTCCATGATGACGCCGCCCTTGAGCATCTCGGCCATGCCGCGTTTGACGCGCGCCGTTCCGGTTCGCCCGTTGCCGTTCGGTGGGTGGGCGGTACTCACTGCATGATCTCCTTCAACCGTTGTCGACCCAGTCTAATGAGGCGCTTTAGCCCGCGTTGACGCCACGGAGTCAGCGGATGGACAGCAGCGGCCCGGAGGTGCGGCCGCTGGCCAGCGCGGCCGCATCGGTGAGCAGTCCGGATAGTTGCATGGGGTACACCGTCTCCCCCGCCGCGACCAGCGCAGCGATGTCAGCAGCGTCACACCAGCGGTGGCCGTGGATGTAGCTGCATTCCAGCTCGGTTCGGCCCGCGCGCGACGGCTCGAACCGCTGGGTGCGGTAGACGAAGTAGAACTCCTCGCTGTCGATCAGCGAGCCGTTGAACTCGAAGACCTCGTCGCGCCGCCACACCGGCCCGACCATCTCGGCCGGCGCGACCCGCAAACCGGTTTCTTCGGCCAGCTCCCGCGCGGCGGCCTCGGCCAGCCGCTCCCCCTGCTGCACCTCGCCGCCCACCGTGAACCACCACTTCGGTGCGTGCTGGTGCGTGAGCGCGGGATCCGACCCGCACAGCAGCAGCACCGCGCCGGTGTCGTCGAGCAGCACGACGCGCGCCGAGGTGCGGTGGTTGAGGACGCCGTGGTCGCCGTGGGCCAGCGCGTGCGGCCGCTCGACGATTTCGAAATAGCTGGGCAGCGCGGCGGTTCCGCCGAGGTGGAACAGCCGCACCAGGGGCCGTTCGGCCAGCGCCAGGGTGTCGCGGACCGCGTCGTTGTGGAAGCGACGGGCCAGCACCACCCGGGCCTCGGCGTCGGCCAGCTCGGCGATCAGCCCGGCCGGCAGCGACGCCGGATCGACGAGGGCCAGCGCGGCCGACAGCGCGTTCTCCGCGTTTTCCCGCGCGGGCCGCGGCGCCCCCTCCGCGGCGTCGGCCAGCGCCGCCAGCCGCCGCCCTTCGGACGCGCCGCCATAGGCGTCGATGGCGACGGCGCGCGACACCACCGCGCGCCGTGCCAGTGCGCCGTCGAGCGCCTGCCACGAGAGGTCGTAGCGGACGTGCAACCGGTCCAGCCGGTTGGCCGTCCGGTACGCCCACGCGCCGAAGACCGCCAGCACCGCGACGAAGACCGCGATGGCGACAATCAGCCATGTCATCAACTGGCCACCTCAACCTTGGCGCCTGACGCGGCGACCGTCTCGTACACCCGCATGATCTGGCTGGCCACCACCGACCAGTCGTAGCGCTGGACGGCGGCCGAACCGGCCGTCACATATCGTTCCCGCAGCACATCATCCTCCAGCACCGCGATCAGCGCATCGGCAAGCGCGTCGCCGTCGCCGACGGGCACCAGGCAGCCCACGTCGCCGTTACGCAGCACGCGGCGGAAGGCGTCCAGATCGCTCGCCACCACCGGGGTGCCGGCGGCCAGCGCCTCGACCAGCACGATGCCGAAGCTCTCGCCGCCGAGGTTGGGCGCGCAGTACGCGTCGGCGCTGCGCATGGCCGACGCCTTTCCGGCGTCGTCGACCTGGCCGAGGAAGCGGATATGGTCCACCAATTCGCCTGCCTGGACGCGCAATTGGTCCTCGTCCCCGCGACCGACGACCAGCAGCTGCACGTCGGGGAAACGTTCGACCAGCCCCGGCAGCGCGTCGAGCAGCACCGACATGCCCTTGCGTGGCTCGTCGTAGCGGCCCAGGAACAGCACCGCCTTGCCGGCGCGCGGGTAGCCGTCCATGCGCGGCGCCGAGGCGAACGAAGCGACGTCGACGCCGTTGGGGATCTCCACCGCGTCGGTGCCCAGCGCCTCCATCTGCCAGCGGCGGGCCAAATCGGAGACCGCGATCCGCCCGACGATCTTCTCGTGCATCGGGCGCAGGATGCCCTGAAACACCGTCAGCGTCAGCGATTTGGTGGTCGACGTGTGAAACGTCGCCACGATCGGACCCTCGGCGATGTTCAGCGCCAGCATCGATAGGCTCGGTGCGTTGGGCTCGTGCAGGTGCAGCACGTCGAAAGCGCCTTCGGCGAGCCACTTTTTCACCTTGCGGTGGGTGGCCGGCCCGAACCGCAGCCGGGCCACCGACCCGTTGTAGGGAATCGGGACGGCCTTGCCAGCCGAGACGACGTAGTCGGGCAGCGCGGCGTGCGGCGAGGACGGCGCGAGCACGCTGACTTCGTGGCCCCGCGCGCGCATCACCTCGGCCAGCTGCAGGACGTGCGACTGCACCCCGCCGGGAACGTCGAACGAGTAGGGACAGACCATCCCGATCCGCATCAGGTGTCCTTCAGCCGGGCCTGCTTGGCTTCGGGGAGGTCAGCCAGCCACTGCGGCTGCATCATGTGCCAGTCCTCGGGACGCACGGCGATGTTCTTCTCGAACTGATCGGCCATCGCCTGAGTGATGGCGCCGACGTCGCCGCTGGTGCAGTCCAGGGGCGGGTGTATCGACACGCCCCAGCCGCGGTCCTCGAACCAGCAGTGTGCCGGCAGCAGGGCCGTCCCGGTCGCGATGGCGAGCTTCGCCGGTCCGGCCGGCAACCGGGTGGGCTCGCCGAAGAAATCGACCTGCACGCCGGTGCGGGTGAGGTCGCGCTCGGCCATCAGGCACACCACCCGGTTGTCCCGCAGCCGATCGCACAACACGTCGAACGGCGACCGTTCCCCCCCGGACAGCGGCAGCACCTCGAAGCCCAGGCGTTCGCGGTAGGCAATGAAGCGCCGGTACAGCGACTCGGGTTTGAGTCGCTCGGCGACGGTGGTGAAGGTGCCGTGGGTCTGCGCCAACCACACCCCGGCCATGTCCCAGTTGCCGCTGTGCGGCAACGCGATCACCGCGCCGCGGCCGGCGGACAGCGCCGCCTCGATATGGTCTCGCCCCAGCACCGAGTCGTGCAGCTCGCGGCCCATCGCGGCCAGGTCCATCCCCGGCAGGCGGAACGCCTCGCGCCAGTAGCGGGCGTAGGAGGCCAGCGAGGCCCGCATCAGCGAGTCGGGCACCTCCTCGGGTGCGACCCCGATCACGCGGGCCAGGTTCTTGCGCAGCTGCTCGGGGCCGCCGCCGCGGGCGGCGTAGCGCGCCCCGGCCTCAAAGACGTTGCGCGCGGCGAACTCCGGCATCGCCCGCACCGCCATCCAGCCGGACGCGTAGGCCCAGTCGGCGGCCCTCCCGCCCGTCAGGCTGCCCACCGTCCGGCCGGCCAGCCGGCGGGCCATCCGGCGTTGCGCCCCAATCGTTTTCATGCCCGGCGAAGTGGGAATCACGGCTCGCTCACCACCCGATCGGTCGCGCCCGGCGAGGTGCGCACCGCGTGCAACCGCTGCGCGCAGGTGAGGAGGCTGGCCGCCGCCAGGACCCACATCGCGACCGGCAGCGCGGGCGGCCAGGCGACGAACGGAAAGTCGGACACGCCGGCGCCGACAAGCACGATGATCAACCGTTCCGGCCGTTCGATCAGGCCGCCGTCGCCGCGCAGCCCGCTGGCTTCGGCGCGGGCCTTGATGTAGGAGATCACCTGCGAGGTCACCAGACAGATCAGAGTTGCGACCGCCAGCAGCTTGTCGTGCAGGCCGAAGACGATCCACCACAACAGCCCGCAGAACACCGCGCCGTCGCTGAGCCGGTCACAGGTGGCGTCCAGCACCGCGCCGAATCGGGTGCCGCCGCCGCGTTCCCGGGCCATCGCCCCGTCGAGCATGTCGAACAGGACGAAGAACCAGACCACCAGCGCGCCGGCGAACAGCTTGCCCATCGGGAAGAGCGTGAGCGCCCCGGCCACCGCGACGATGGTGCCCAGGATGGTGACGACGTCGGGGGTCAATCCCAGCCGTAGGCATGCCCGTGCGGTCGGAGTGGTCAGCCGCGCGAACGCCGCCCGCGACAGGAACGGCATTTTGCTCATGGTTGCTTTGTCCACTCCGTGGCCAGCAGCTGGCGCGTCTCGCGCAGCAATTGCGGGATCACCTTCGATCCGCCGATGATGGTGATGAAGTTCGCGTCGCCACCCCAGCGCGGCACCACGTGCACGTGCAGGTGTTCGGCCAGCGAGCCACCGGCCGACGTCCCCAGGTTCAGGCCGACGTTGAAACCGTGTGGGCGCGAGACGTTCTTGATGACGCGAATCGCCTTCTGAATGAAGAACATCAGCTCCGCGCTTTCGGGGTCGGTCAGGTCCTCGAGCTCGGAGACGCGCCGGTAGGGCACCACCATCAGGTGTCCGGGGTTGTAGGGGTAGAGGTTGAGCACGGCGTAGACGAGCTCGCCGCGGGCGACTACCAAGCCGTCTTCGTCGGCAAGATGCGGAATGTCGCTGAACGGCTGCTCGGTCTTGCCGTTGTCGCGCTTCATCGGCGCTTCGGCCAGATACGTCATCCGGTACGGCGTCCACAACCGTTGCAGGTGATCCTCCTCGCCGACGCCCCTGTCCAGGATGGCGTCGTCGGCGCCCTGCTCGGCCGGTTCGCGATCACTCACGGTCACTCACCACTTGACACTTTCACGAGTTCTGCTGTGGGCACGGAATTCTCGCGATCGGCGATCCACTTCACGATCGCATCGACCGCGCTGTCGCGCGGCACACCATTGATCTGCGTGCGATCGCCGAAACGGAAGCTGACCGCGCCGGCCTGCACGTCGCGGTCACCGGCCAGCAACATGAACGGCACCCGCTGGGCGGTGTGGTTGACGATCTTCTTGGCCATCCGGTCGTCGCTGGAGTCGACCTCAATGCGCACACCGTGCGACTTGAGTTGCGCGGCAATGCCTTCCAGGTATTCCACGTGCTCGTCGGCGACCGGGATGCCCACCGCCTGCACCGGCGCCAGCCACGCCGGGAAGGCTCCCGCGTAGTGCTCGGTGAGGATGCCGAAGAACCGCTCGATCGACCCGAACAGCGCCCGGTGGATCAGCACCGGCCGCTGCCGCGACCCGTCGGACGCGGTGTACTCCAGCTCGAAGCGGTCCGGCATGTTGAAGTCGAGCTGAATGGTCGACATCTGCCAGCTGCGGCCCAGCGCGTCCTTGACCTGCACCGAGATCTTCGGGCCATAGAACGCCGCGCCCCCGGGGTCGGGAACGAAATGCAACCCGGAGGCCTCGGCGACCTCCCGCAGGACTTCGGTGGCCTCGTCCCACATCTCGTCGGAGCCCGAGTACTTCTCCGGATCCTTGGTGGACAGCTCCAGGTAGAAGTCGTTGAGCCCGTAGTCGGCCAGCAGATCCAGCACGAAGCGCAGCAGCGAGGTCAGCTCGTCGCGCATCTGCTCTCGCGTGCAGTAGATGTGGGCGTCGTCCTGCGTCATGCCGCGCACCCGGGTCAGCCCGTGCACCACGCCCGACTTCTCGTAGCGGTACACGCTGCCGAACTCGAAGAGCCGCAACGGAAGTTCGCGATACGACCGACCGCGCGACCGGTAGATCAGGTGGTGCATCGGGCAGTTCATCGGCTTGAGGTAGTAGTCCTGCCCCGGCTTGCGCACCGTTCCGTCCGCGTTGAACTCCGCGTCGAGGTGCATCGGCGGGTACATGCCGTCGGCGTACCACTCGAGGTGGCCCGAGGTGATGTACAGCTGCTCCTTGGTGATGTGCGGGGTGTTGACGAACTCGTACCCGGCCTCGATGTGCTTGCGTCGCGAGTACTCCTCCAGCTCGCGACGGATGATGCCACCCTTGGGATGGAACACCGCCAGGCCGGAACCGATTTCGTCGGGGAAGCTGAACAGGTCCAGCTCGACACCCAGCCTGCGGTGGTCGCGGCGCTGCGCCTCGTCGAGCAGCTCCAGGTGCTTGTCCAGCGCCTCCTGCGACTCCCAGGCGGTGCCGTAGATGCGTTGCAGGCTGGCGTTGCTCTGGTCGCCGCGCCAGTAGGCGGCCGAGCTTCGGGTCAGCTTGAACGCCGGGATGTGCTTGGTGGTCGGGATGTGCGGGCCGCGGCATAAATCGCCCCAAACCCGTTCCCGGGTACGGGGATTCAGGTTGTCGTAGGCGGTGAGCTCGTCGCCGCCGACCTCCATGACGTCGGGATCCCCGGACTTGTCGTCGACGAGCTCGAGCTTGTAGGGCTCGTCGGCCAGCTCCGCGCGCGCCGCGTCCTTGGACGCGTAGACGCGCCGGTCGAACAGCTGTCCTTCCTTGACGATCTGGCGCATCCGCTTTTCCAGCTTTGTCAGGTCCTCCGGCGTGAACGGCTCGCTCACGTCGAAGTCGTAGTAGAACCCGTCGGTGATCGGCGGCCCGATCCCCAATTTGGCGTGCGGGAACAGGTCCTGGACGGCTTGGGCCAGCACGTGCGCGGCCGAGTGCCGGATGACGCTGCGTCCCTCCTCGGTGTTGGCGGCCACCGGGACCACGTCGGTGTCGGCGTCGGGCGCCCAACTCAGGTCGCGCAGCTTGCCGTCGACGTCGCGCACCACCACGATCGCGTCGGGCGTGCCCCGGCGCGGCAACCCCGCCTCGCCCACCGCGGCGGCCGCGGTGGTCCCGGCAGGCACCCGGATCGGGGCTTGCGAGACGTCGTTGGCGGGGGCGCTCATGAGGCTGGTTCTCCAAGGTTGGTGGTGTGACCGTCGATCGCTGCCATGCTATCGGTGCCGACCGCGCTCACGGCTGGCCAGGCTTGAGCCGTACGAACAGCGCGTCGGCTTCGGTCAGCAACTGCTCGCCGTCGGTCAACCGGCCCGACACGAAGATCTTGCGTCCGTCCACCCGGTCGACGCCCGCGTCGAACTGCAGTTCTTTTTCCACCGGGACGATGTGGCGGTAATCGATCTTGAGGTATGCGGTGCGCTGCCGCGGGTTGCCGGTCAGCACCGACGCCGACAACCCGAGGATGGAGTCGAACAGCATCCCCAGCGCGCCGCCGTGCACGGCGCCGTTGCGGCCCAGATGGAATCGGGCGAAGCGGGCCTGGCCGTGGATCCGGCCGTCCTCGCCCTTGTGCGCCGACATCGGGATCGTCAGGATGTTGCCCCGCATCGGCAGGTCCATCCGCCGGCCCGATGGGGACGCCCACTCGTCGGCGTCGAAGGGCGCCAGCAGAGCCGACACCTTCTCCAGCAGGTCAGCGGCCTCGGTGATCACCTCGTCGGGCGCGTCGGCCGCCCGGGCGTGGTCCTGCAACGAGCGCACGGCATCGATGAACCTGCCGTAATCGGGCCCGCCCTTGGTCGTCGGCTCCGGCGGGTTGAACCCGCCGCCGGGGTGTCGCTGATGTTCGGCCACCACAACACCGTATTGCCCGGCGGACGGGCTTTCGCGCGGTGGTTAGACGGGCTGCTGCGCCCCGGCGGCCGACAACATTTCGAATTCGTCGTCGGACAGCTCGATCTGGGCGGCGGCGACGTTTTCCTCCAGGTGCGCGACCTTGGAGGTGCCCGGGATCGGCACCATCACCGGCGAGCGCTTCAACAACCACGCCAACGCCAACTGCGACGGCGACGCGTCGTGGTCGGCGGCGATGCGCTGCAGCGGGCCGTCGGGGGCGGCCAGCGGCCCGGCGGCCAGCGGGAACCACGGGATGAACCCGATGCCCTGTTTGGTCGCGGCGTCCAGCAGCGGCTCGGCGCCACGGGCCGTCAGGTTGTACATGTTCTGCACCGACACGATCTCGGTGACGCGCAGGGCGGCGTTCAGCTGGTCGACGTCGATCTCGGACAGGCCGATGTGGCGGATCTTGCCCTCGTTCTTCAGGGTGAGCAGCTCGCCCACCTGATCTTCCAGCGGGAAGTTCGAGTCGATGCGGTGCAGCTGGAACAGGTCGATGGTGTCCACGCCCAGCCGGCGCAGGCTCATCTCGCATTCCTGGCGCAGGTAGCTCGGATTGCCCAACGGAATCCAGATGTCCGGGCCGGTGCGCAGCAGCCCCGCCTTGGTGGCGATCACCAGACCGTCGTAGGGATGCAGCGCCTCGCGGATGATGTCCTCGGACACGTAGGGCCCGTAGGAGTCGGCGGTGTCGATGAAGTTCACGCCGAGTTCGACGGCCCGGCGCAGCACCCGGACGCATTCGTCGCGGTCGTCGGGCGGGCCCCACACGCCCTTCGCCGTCAGGCGCATGGCGCCGAAGCCGAGGCGGTTGACGGTCAGGTCGCCGCCGAAGGTGAAGGTTCCGGAAGCGCCTGCAACAGTTTTCGAGTTTTCTACGGTCACTTCTACGACCGTACGCGCCAAATGCGGCCGCGCGGTTCGGTCGCATATCGGACAGCGCCAGGGCGTCCATCGGATATCGAGACTCGGCTCGCCCTGCCTGACTCGACTTGAGAACGCGTGGGAGGTGAAGTCGGTAAGCGAGTGTGACGGAGACGGGCGCCGGGGCGGGTCGTTCACGTGTGCGGTGCGACGACTTCCCGCCGGCATCACGATGGTCCGGGTGACGGGGTTGTCGCGCTCTACTAGTCCCATTCTTAGCGCAGAAGGCGCTTACCGGTGGCGTCAACCCAGCGCCGCGGCCGGGCGCTGCGACCAGTCCGCTCTGCCGGTTGTTGACTTTGCTCGGGCTGACTGGCCCCGAGAGGTCTACGGCGCCTGCGATTTATTGATCTGGTGGGCCGACGCTTCGACCCATTCCGGTTGACATAGTCGATGCAGCTTGGTTCACACGACGGCCGAACTTGGGGGCGCAGTGGGAAGAAGGAGACCGGTCGGGCTTTATCTTGTCCGGTAGGCAGCCCCGGTGTTCGGATTCGCGCCCAACGTATTCGGACTGGAGTCGGAATTTATCGGGCGCAATGGTCGCCAGCCATGCCGCAATTGCGCTCATCAATGACGAGTGGATACGTCAATTCAAAGCGGCGTTGGCTACGCGAGACGTTATCGGGCAAGCGAAAGGCATGATGATGGAACGCTTCGACGTCGACGCCCCTCGTGCCATCGCGATACTCAAAGCGATCTCGCAACAAACCAATACACCGGTGCGCGACCTTGCCGGCGAGATTGTCGAATCGTTGAGCAAGCACCACGAACCTTCTTAAGTCGGCATCCGCCTACCCGAGGGGTCTTCGCCGGATCAGACCGGTCCCGACAGAGAGGAAAGATGGCGTTGAGCACAGGTCGAAACGTGGCGGTGGCCGGCAGCTTCGGCTTGACTGCCCAGCCTGGAACCGGGGCCGGCGACGATGATCCTTTCACTGTTGACCGACCCGACACGACAGACCGGGAACCCATCGCCGCCGCCGAACGCGTCGCGGCCCAGATCAGTACACCAGAACGGCCTCTGGGATCTCCGGGACCCCGATTCAACTGGCGCTCACCGTTCTTGGTTGGGTTGACCGCCTCGGCGGGCGTCGCGGTGACTTACGGCGTGGTACGCAGCCTTGCGGCGGCGTCGTCGATGCTGCTACTGATCGGGGTGGCTTTCTTTGTGGCCCTGGGACTCGAGCCGGCGGTGTCGTGGTTGGTCGGCAAGAAGCTGCCCCGTTGGGCCGCGGTCAGCGCGGTGCTTGTCGCCGTGCTTGCAGTCGTGGCCGGAACACTTGCCGCCGCCATTCCCCCGCTCGTGCAGCAGGCGCGCCAGTTCATCGAGCAGGCGCCGCACTACGTCCAGCGCGTCGGTGACCATTCATCCTGGATCGGCAGGCTGAATGACCTCTTTCACCTCCAACAACGCATCACCGAAACGGTCAACAGCTCCGGCGGGGCGGTCCTGGGGCAGGCCGTCAAGGCCGGGACGGCGTTATTCGGAGCCTTCGCTGACCTTTTGGTGGTGGCGGTATTGACCGTCTACTTTCTGGTCGACCTGCCCCGAATACGCGCGACTTTGTACCGTCTGGTGCCTGGATCCCGCCGGCCGCGGGCGATCCTCATCGGCGACCAGGTATACGCGAAAGTGGGCGCCTACGTGTTCGGCAACATCGTGATATCGGTAATCGCGGGGGTGGCCACCTTCATCTGGCTCGTCATCTTCGGTGTGCCCTATCCGCTGCTGCTCGGGATATTCGTCGCGGTACTGGACCTCATCCCGTTCGGATCAACAGTCGCCGGACTCATTGTCGCGGCGGTAGCGCTCACCGTGTCCCTCCCGATAGCCATTGCCACGCTGGCCTTCTACGTGATGTTCCGGTTGGCCGAGGATTATCTCCTGGTACCCAAGATCATTGGGCGGGCGGTCAAGGTGCCGCCGGTGGCCACCTTGCTGGCCGTACTCGTCGGCGGGGCACTGCTCGGAATTGTCGGTGCGCTCGTCGCCATTCCGATTGCGGCCGCCATTCAACTGTGCGCTCAAGAACTTCTGTATCCCAGGCTCGATGAACTGTGAACGAGTCCACTGGAACCGGAGGACCCAAGTCATGACGGTCACTAGAGACATCGACGCGCCACCCGGCCGAGTCTGGGATGTCCTGGCCAACGGTTGGACGTATTCGGGTTGGGTGGTGGGGAACAGCCGCATACGGGCCGTCAGCAGGAAGTGGCCTTCACCCGGCACCCGCATTCTGCACTCCATCGGCGCCTGGCCCGCGGTCATCGACGACGAGACCATCGTCGAAACATGTGTTCCTAACGAGGAACTCGTCCTCTTCGCCCGCGTGAGGCCGGCCTCGGAGGCCCTGGTCACGTTGCGGTTGAGCGACGCCGCCGGGCGGTGCCGGGTAGCAATGTCGGAAATAGCGGTCTCGGGTCCACTGAGCTCTCTGCCAGAGACCGTGCAGGCGGCGGCCTTCGCTCCGCGAAACCGTGAGTGCCTTTGGCGGCTGGCCAAGATCGCCGAAGAGCGAGATCCCGATGAGCTATAACTGGA
This sequence comes from Mycobacterium senriense, assembly GCF_019668465.1. NCBI lineage: Bacteria > Bacillati > Actinomycetota > Actinomycetes > Mycobacteriales > Mycobacteriaceae > Mycobacterium > Mycobacterium senriense. Next base: position 5,425,500 of record NZ_AP024828.1, read on the forward strand.
AGCGACCGGTCGGTAACGCTGCATGACACTGTTCGGACGCGACTCCCTACTGACCGCATGGACCTTCGTTGAGCAAGTGTGCCGACCGCTGCCCGGGCGACGTGAGCGCGGCCTGATAGGTCCATTGCCACCGCTGGATTTCGGCTCACCAGCACGAAGCACCCGCGCTCACCCTGCGGCAGGATATCGGACGTCCAAACTTGAGGAGATTCAATGAAATACGAGGAGATCATTGCGCTAGTGTCCGAGCGCACCAACCTGCAAGAAGGCGAAGCGGTGGCGCTCCTACGCGCCACCTTGACCACCCTCGCCGAACGCATCACCGGCGGCGAGGCTCGGGATCTGGCCGCCCAACTGCCCGGACCGCTCCAGGACAGCTTGCTCCCGACGGAAGAAGAGGCCGAGGGGTTCAGCTTCGATGAGTTCGTCGACCGTGTGGCCGAACGGAGCGGACTTGATCCTGGCGTGGCCGAGACTGGCGTGGTTGCGGTCATGGCGACGCTTCGTGACGCGGTGACGCCCGGTGAGTTCGATGACGTGCTGAGCCAGCTCCCCAGGGACTTTCAGCGGCTGAGCGCGCAGTGACCTGGTTGCTGCTTAGGTCATGAAACTGCCAGGCCGCGACGAGATGCGCTCGGAAAGCCTAGGACAGGAGGTTAAAAGTACGGTCACACAGCCGTCGATCAGACTGGCTGTTGTCGCGGGCGGCCTGACATTGTCGTTGACTGCCGCCGCTGTTGCGTCCGCAGATCCCAACGAGGACTTGGTCGTCAACACAACTTGCAGTTACCCGCAGGTAGTGGCGGCGCTCAACGCCCAAGACCCCCAGGCTGCTCAGCAGGCGCAAGCCCTTCCGCAAGCACAGCAATACTCTCGATACTCTGGAACGGCGGTGCGAGTCGCCAGCACCTACAACAACTATTAACTGACCTATGTTCTCTCAGTTGGTATTCGTTCCCGCGACAGTACCCCTCAGCCGAAGCTGAGGGGTACTGTCGCGATCGGCTAGCGCCGCGGGCGAGATCCTAAGCCCTTCAACACTTTACCCAGAGCGAAGGTGATTGCCTCGCCGGTCAGGATCCAGGGCCCGGCCACGATGATCGGATCCATCCAGACATGTGCCAGATCGGCCCGGTTGCGGCCCAGGCGCGATTTAATGCCATGATGGGTGAGCTCGCTCTTGATTCCCGTCTCGGTGATCGGGTTGTCTGGATGCGCGGTGAGAAGCGAACGGATGTGGTGCTCGGCCGCGTCCACGCGGTCCGCATACAGCAGCACCATCCAGTGCGCCGCTCGGCCTTCACTGAATCGGTAGGCGTACCTGCGGATGATGCCAGAGATGCCACTGGGTGGCTGCGCGGTTCCGAACACCGGGGTCAGAAACCTGTGCTCGACAGAGCGCTCACGTGGCCACTTTCGCCCTGGCGCTCGGGAAAGTCCCAGTGCGCTCCGGTGGGTAGGTCTAACCGTAGCTTGGGCTCCGAGGGCCGGTCTTTTGGATCGAGGTCAGCACCCCAACCCGGGATCTGCGCCCGCAATTCGTCGCTGTTCGGTGTCGGCGGATGCTCCGCTGTGTAGGCCAGCGGACGTTGCGTCTGAGTCATTGCCTTGCTCCTGTCTGTTCAGCTGGCGTGCGGAAGAACGACCGGCTTGATGCAGTCGTCAAGTTTGGATGAGAAGATGTGATAGCCCTCTGCGATGTGCTCGAGCGGAATCCTATGTGTCACAATTTCGCTCGGCTTCAGATAGCCGTTCTTGATGTGTGAGAACAGCCGGGGCCACTGCCGCTTGACCGGGCATTGGTTGGTATGAATGGTCAGACCCTTGTTCATGGCGTCGCCGAATTTGACGGCGCTGAACATGGGCCCGTAGGCGCCCATGACGGAGATCGTTCCACCCTTTCGAACCGAATCGATAGCCCAGTTCAGTGCGATCGGCGAGCCACCCTGCAACTTGAGCTTCGCCGTCGAGACGTGTTGAAGGAGATTTCCGTCGGCCTCCGCGCCGACAGCGTCGATCGCCACGTCCGCCCCGAGAAAGTCGGTGGTCTTCTTCATCTCGAGCACGATGTCGTCGCACTCGGCGAAGTTGTAGGTCTCGGCGTGTGCGAAGCTGCGGGCCTTCTCCAACCGGTATTCCAGATGATCGACCACGATCACCCGAGCGGCCCCCATCAACCACGACGATTTCGCGGCGAAGACGCCCACCGGGCCGGCCCCGAAGACGACGACGGTATCGCCCTCGGCAATGTCTCCGAGTTGAGCCCCGAAGTAACCGGTCGACAGCGCATCAGTACACAGCAGCGCGTCTGTGTCGTCCATCCAGTCGGGAATTGGTGACGGGCCGACATCGGCGAATGGTACCCGCACGTACTCTGCCTGCCCGCCGTCGTAACCCCCACACGTGTGGGAATAGCCGTAGATGCCACCAACCGCGGTGGCATTGGGATTCACGTTGTGGCAGTTGGAATATAGCCCTCTGGCGCAGAAGTAGCATGACCCACAGTAGATGTTGAAGGGCACCATCACCCGGTCTCCGCGTTTCACATTCTCAACGGAGGCACCCACCTCTTCTACGACGCCGATGAACTCGTGACCGAAGGTATGGCCGACGCGAGTGTCGGGCATCAAGCCGTGGTAGAGGTGAAGGTCGGATCCGCAAATCGCCGCCAACTGCACCCTGACGATCGCGTCATTGGGATGCTCGATTGCCGGGATCGGCTTCTCTTCGACCCGAACCTTGTAGGGGCCGCGGTACGTCATCGCTTGCATCGGCTTCTCCTGACAATCGGTAACTCTGCGATTCTGCGCCCGGATACCCGAGGGCGATGAGGGCAAACTGGCCGCGTAGGCCCGAAATTGTGCACGGATTTAGACCTCGCAGGACAAGCAATCCAGTGCCCGCCGGTATGCGCACCCCCCGAATGTCGAACGCAGGCAAGGAATTCGCCGCCGGCGCATGTCACGGGATGGGGGTAAGGAAGCGCCATACCCGGCTAGCGGCATGCAGATTGAAGCGGGTATCGATATCGCGGAGGTCGAAACCGGTCAGTCGGTGATGCGGCCGAGCCGATACCGCCGCGTGCTGCGGTGAACCTGCAGAGCAGTAGTCGATTCGTCGTAGTTCCCGCCGCGTTCCAGATAGTGGCTCAAGGTGTGCACCAGGTCGGCCTTCTTTGCGGCGTCGTAGTCGATCAGCACGCCGAGCCACTGGCGGGCGTATTCATGGGCAGCACCTGCAGCATGCGCCGCATCGACCAAGTGGTAGAAACCCAGCTCGTCATAAGCGGACGCTCCCCGGGGATTGGCTGAGTTCAGCCGAATGTTCAGGGCGCGACGGGCTTTCATGAATGACTGCGGTAAGTCGCTCGGCGCATCGCAGCGTGGCCCGACGCCCGATTGCAATCGCTGAGTGGCCGAGTTTTCGACCGATCGCCCCGTGCAGCGCAACGGGATCAGGACGACCGTCGGTGAGTAAGACCACCAGGCTCCCATGGCGACCCGACAAATCATTCAGGTGCATGCAGCCGCGGCACGGCCCGCAGCGGCGAGCAGGGCATTGTCGGCGCCGCGCGCGCTTTGAACCACTACTACATAGTGAGGACGGCGCAGATCGTGGCCTAGCGCGTCGGCGCGCGCGTAGGCCCCGTTGTCGTCGGTGCCCGCCAGCAGGTCGTCGACCAGCTCGCGGCGCACGTTGAGTTGCAGTTCGGCGAGGTTCCGTTGATGAGAGAACTCGAGTCCGAGCACACTGCCGCCGTACTGCAGGGCGAACAGGTCGTCGTCATTGGCCTTTTCTTCGGGATCGATGAGCGCGAGAACACCGAATACTTCCGCATGCGGCTTTATCAGGATGCACACACGGTCCCCGGAACGCACCGGCCCGGGTTGTCCGGACAGCAGCCGCAAGAAACGATCACGCTGACTCGACGTCGGCTTCCCGTATCGCTCCGGCCGTCCGGGCCCGGCCCACGCGCGAAGGTTGCCGAACCGGTCTTCGACGCAGACCGCAAGCCCGACAGAGCAGACACCCGTGGTGATCCTGGGTGACCAGGCGCTGCGCAATCCCACGAACAGCGAACTCCCCACCTAGTCGGATTGCCGGTGGCAGACATCGCAATCGCGGAGCCGCTCGGTCAAGCGGGTCGCGTCTGCTGTCGGTGAGGGCTCGATGACGATCCGCCAAATCAACCGACTACCTCTCGCTCTGAGTCCCGTCCCGAGCGGAGAATCAGGCATGACACGCGTCTTTGCGTGGCAAGCTGAGTACGTGGACCTACGAGCGCTCGAGGAACTCCCCCTGACCTATGCCGAAGTGGGGGCGACGGCCGGCGGCGAGCTGCCCGCCGGATACGACCATCAACACGCCGAGCGCCAAATCGGCACGGGCGAACAGCGTTTCGAGCAAGCCGCGGCCGCCGTCATGCGCTGGGGCATGCAGCGCGGGTCGGGGCTGCGGGTGCAGGCCAGCTCCGAGATCGCGGTGGTCGACGCGGTGGTGGTGGTGAAGATGGGCTTTCTGCCTGCGCCCTGTCGGGTCGTCTACGTCGTCGACGAACCCGACATCCGCGGCTTCGGGTACGGCACCCTGCCGGGCCATCCGGAATCCGGCGAGGAACGCTTCGTGGTTCGCCGCGACCCGGCGACCTCGGCCGTGTACGCGGAGGTGTCCGCCTTCTCCCGGCCCGCGACCTGGTGGAGCAAGGCCGGCGGGCCGGTGGTGAAGGTGGGTCAGCGCCTCATCGCCAAGCGCTACCTGCGCGCGGTTTGACGGCTAACGCGCCGCGACGCCGCCTCCGATGGTGCCGTTGTGCACGCCCTGCGCCAGCCGGGCCAGCGCGACGGCGCCGACGAGCAAGCCGAAGTCGCGCAGCGCGACGTCGTAGAAGCCGGGCCCGGTGACCAGATCGATGATGATGCCGGCCAGCCAGGCCGCGACCACCCAGGCGCCCCACCGCGGGGCCACCGCCACCAGCACCCCCGCCACGATCTCGATGATGCCCACCAGGTACATGCACTGGTCGGCCGTTCCGGGCACCAGATCGTTGATCCATCCGGCCAGATACATGCTCCAGTGGTGCGGGTGGGTGAGCAGGTTAAAGAACTTGTCCAGCCCGAAAACGATGGGCGCGATGGTGAACACGGTGCGCAGCGCGAAGTATGCCGAGTAGGCCGGATCCCTCAGCTGGTCGGCCAAAGCGGGGCTGATGGCTTGCTTAGTACTCATGGGAGCCTCCATTTCTAACAGATAATAGTTTGAACGTTAGATTCGGTAGACTGTGGCGTCAAGCATTTTGTCTGTTAGAAATGGCGGTCGAATGGACGACGCGGACGCCCTGGAGCGCGACGCAGCCGGTATCGGCGCGCTCGCCGATCCGGTGCGCCGGCAGCTCTATCAGTTCGTGTGCTCCCAACCGGGACTGGTGAGCCGTGACCAGGCGGCCGACGCCGTCGGTATCCCCCACCACCAGGCCAAGTTTCACCTGGACCGGCTCACCGCGGAGGGCCTGTTGGAATCCGATTACGCGCGCGTGACCGGCCGCTCCGGCCCCGGCGCCGGGCGCACCTCCAAGCTGTATCGCCGGGCGCGCCGCGATATCGCGGTCAGCCTTCCCCAGCGGGAGTACGAGTTGGCCGGGCGCTTGATGGCGACCGCCATCGCGCGCTCGGCCGATACCGGCGAGCCGATTGCCGAGGTGCTGAACCGGGTCGCCCGCGAGTACGGCCACACCATGGCCGTGGGCTCCTCTCCCCCGAAAGACGCCCGTGCGGCGCTGCAGAGCGCGGTCCGGGTGCTGCGCCGATACGGCTACGAGCCGCGTTTCTCCGAGGATGAGGTCGAGCTCGCCAACTGCCCGTTCCACGCGCTGGCGCAGGAGCAGACGGCGCTGGCCTGCAACATGAACCACGCGCTGATCACCGGTGTGGCCGATGCGCTCGCACCGCACGGCCCCGACGCCCGACTCTGCCCCGGCCGGGACCGGTGTTGCGTCGTGCTCACGCCTGGCCGGCGGTAGATCCCCAGCGCGACAGCAATTCCTCGGCGCCCGTGCACATCTCGTCGATGACGTCGGCCACCGACGCGTCGTTGCGGATCATCCCGACGCCCTGCCCGGCGTCCACCGGGGCGATCCGGCAGTCCCCGGCGGCAATCGCTGCGGCCAGCTCGTCGCAGGCCCCCGCGTCCAGCGCCTCCTCGTGGCCCGTCCAGTGCTCGACGAAGTCATTGGCCAATACCCGCGACGGGAACCGCGCCGGCCAGGGCAGCCCCTTGGCGACGTCGAAGGCCCGGGTGACCGCGGTGTCGGTCTCGGTCGCCGTGACCAGGGCGCGACGGCCGGTGTCGCCGGTCAGCGCCTCCGGGCACGCCGACAGCCGGGTGCCCACCCACGCCCCGCTGGCACCGGCGGCCAGCACCGCGGCCAGGCTGCGCGCCGAGGCGACACCGCCGCCGGCCAGCACCGGGACGGAGACGGCGTCCAAAACGGCGTCCAGCAGCGGCAGCAGCCCCAGCTTGTCCTCGCCGTGCCCGCCGCCCTCGGACCCGCGCGCGACCAGGATGTCGACGCCGGCGTCGACGGCCTGGCGCGCCCCGGTGCTGTCGTAAACCTGTGTGACGGTGGGGATTCCGGCGTCATGTGCCTTAGCGACCCACGACCATTCGGTGCCGAAGCTGACCGACAGCAGGGCGGGCCGGGCGGCGAGCGCGTCCTCGAGCAGGCCGGCCTCGTTGCGCATCACCCAGTCGACCATGCCGATGCCGAACCGTCCGTCGACGTGCCGTAGCTGCTCGGCGAGCAGCTCCCTGGTGGCGACGCTGCCCATGCCGACCATGCCGAGGCCACCAGCGCCCGTGACCGCCGCTGCCAGGCGGCCGCCGGCCACCCCGCCCATCGGGGCGTTGACGATGGGGACCCGCAGACCGAAATCCGTTGACCAGGGCGTCGACAGCATCGGTGACTAGTGCGCCGCGGGAATCGTCTTCAGCACGGTCAGCAGGACCACCGAGTCCTCGACCGCGTGCAAGGCGTGACGTTCGGGGGGAATCGCGACGTATTCACCGGCCTTGCCGTCCCAGGCATCACTGCCGGTCGTCAGGCGCACGTGGCCCTGCAGCACCTGCAGCGTCGCCTCACCGGGGCTGTCGTGTTCGGACAGGTCGTGACCGGCCAGCAACGCCAGCACCGTCTGGCGAAGCTCGTGGGTGTGACCGCCGTGGATGGTGTGGGCGGCCCGTCCGCTGTGGGATTGCTTGGCTTCGGCGATCTTTTCGGAGGAGAGGTCGGTCAGCGAGATGGATTCCATACCGGGTCCTTCGGAGTTGCAAGGCCCCGCATGGGCCTTTCAGGGTCGTGAGTTAACCGCTCAGTAGCAGTATCCCCGCTACGACGAGGCCGACGACTTTGACCGTCTCCAGGGCGACGTAGGCGTAGTGGGCGCGGGAGCGCGGTCCGTCCGACCCGGCGAGCACCTTGTCGGCCCGCCGGGTCAGTGCGGGACGCACCGCGACCAGCTGGATGGCCAATGCGACCACGGCGACGGCGATCGCCACCGCGGCGCCCCCCGGCGTCGGGCCGGCCACCACGACGGCCCCGATGACGAGCGCGAAGGCCACCTCGACGGTGTTGAGCGCGCGAAAGACCAGCCGCCCGATGCCGAGCCCGACCTGCAACGTCACATTGGGCGCCCGGAATTTCAGCGGGGCTTCCAGGAACGAGATGGCCAGCACCATGCCGAGCCAGATGAAGGTCAGCGCGACGGCAATCGCTGTGCCGGTGCTCATTTGGGCGCCAGTGTCAGGTGAGCCACACACAGATCCGGCTCGACGAACGGGTCGAGCCGGTCCACCGAGACGGGCGCTCCCCAAGTTTCCATGGCTCCCTGCATGAGGCCCAGGTGCACGGGGCAGACGACGCTCGAAGAGTTTTCGGCCAATTCCAGGAAGGGGCAGTGCCGCAGGCCGACCTGCTGCTCACCGTCGCTGACCCGGCGCTCGGGCGCGAAGCCGAGTTCGTCGAGCACGTCGATCAGGTGGGCGATGGCCTCTTCGGCGCCGCCGGCGTCGTCGGGCACCGGGTGCAGTTCGGCGTCCATCTTCTGCCCCCAGGCGCGGCCCGCGGCCAGGGCCTTGGGCCCGGGATCGCGCTCGGTGGCGAAGGCCGTGGCCAGGATCTCGGCCAGCAGCCGATAGTGTCGCGGCCCGCCGCGATCCATCTGTCGGACCGCACGAAACATCAACGGTGGACGGCCCGGCCCCTTCCGATCCAGTTCGACGTGTTCCACCTGCCCGTCAGCGACCAGGCTGTCGAGGTGGAAGCGGACGGTGTTGGGGTGCACACTCAGCTCGGCGGCGATTCCGGCGATGCTCATCGGATCCGGCGAGGCCCGCAGCAGCCGCATCACGGCGCGCCGCCGGCCGGCCGATTCCCCGGTTGACGACTCCTGCGGCTTCTGGGAATTGTCGGATTTCACAGGGCCCCTCCCGCCGCTTCCAGTCCTTCACGCCCCGTCCGAATGGGTGGCACCGGGCTGACCCGCCACCAGGGGTGTGTCGACGCCGAGCGGCCCGACCTTGCCGGCCCCACCCGGGGACCCCAGGGGAGCGTCGCGGCCCGGCAGCGTTTCAGCGAAGAACGCCTCATTGTCGGCCAGGTGGGGTTGGAGGTCCTCAGGCAGGTCATCTTCGTAGTAAATCGCTTCCACCGGACATACCGGTTCACACGCGCCGCAATCGACGCATTCGTCGGGATGAATGTAGAGCGCCCGACCGCCTTCGTAAATGCAATCAACCGGGCATTCGTCGACACAAGCGCGGTCCATCACATCGATGCACGGCTTCCCGATCACGTAGGTCATGCGCTAGAGTTTACACAACAGTACTTGTAAAAACTAGAGCAAGGGTCCGGAGAACCCATGGCCGCCAACGAACTTGACGTACGCCGGCTGCGCAAGCCGGGCGGCTACGACTGGGAGTATCTCGACAAAGGCCCCACCGTCTGGCGGATCCGGATCGGCAAACTCATCGACACCCCACCCCCGGTGCGCTAACTCAGACATCTCGAGCTGGCCCTGGAGCCACTGGAAAGCGCTGCGCGACAGGAGATCTGATGCCAGGACAACGACCAAGTTCCGAACTACCGCTACCGTCCTCGAGCCGCGCCGACGACGCGGTCGCCGGCCATTGGCTGCTGGCGCGGCTCGGCAAGCGCGTGCTGCGCCCCGGCGGTGTCGAGCTGACCCGCACCCTGCTGTCGCACGCGAAACTGAGCGGGGCCGACGTCGTCGAGCTGGCCCCCGGCCTGGGCCGCACCGCCACGGAGATCGTGGCCCAGGGGCCGCGGTCGTACGTCGGCGCCGAGGGCGACCCCGACGCGGCCAACGTGGTGCGCGGCGTGCTCAGCGATCTCGGTGCCCAGAACGCGGCCGTCCGGGTCGCGGACGCGGCCGCCACCGGATTGCCGGATGCGAGCAGCGATGTCGTCATCGGGGAGGCGATGCTGAGCATGCAGGGCGACGCGGCCAAGGGGGCCATCGTCGCCGAGGCGGCGCGGGTGCTGCGGCCGGGCGGTCGCTACGCCATCCACGAACTCGCCCTCACCCCCGACAATGTGCCGGAGGACGTCAGCACCGACATACGGCAGGCGCTCGCCAGGGCGATCAAGGTGAACGCGCGTCCGTTGACGGTCGCGGAGTGGTCGACACTGCTCGCCGAGCACGGATTGGTGGTCGATCAGGTCGCGACCGCGCCCATGGCGCTGCTGCAGCCGCGCCGGCTGGTGTCCGACGAGGGGCTCTTCGGTGCGCTGCGATTCGCCAGGAACGTGCTCATGCACCGCGACGCCCGCAAGCGGGTCCTGACCATGCGCCACACGTTCCACAAACATCGCAAGCAGCTGGCCGCCGTCGCCATCGTCGCCCACAAACCGGCGCCGGCGGACACCGCCTGACAACCGCTGCAGCGCTTCGACCTTCGCCTTTGCACCCCAGCCGACTTTGGGCCGGTTCCGCAATCTCTGCGTGACGGTTTAGTTACGTCCCCTGACGAAACTTGGCTGCGGCAGTTGCGGGGAGAACAAAGGAGCTTGCCAGTTATGGGTGCTACCCCACCGTTGTTGACGGAGTCCGACCTCGATGCGTTGGCGTCGGATTTTCTGCAGTCGCACTACCTCGGGTCCATCTACGCCGATTGGTCACCGGATCGACGGCTCGACATGTTCCTGCGGCGGCGCGGTCTCGCCCGGGTGGCCAACGACGGCGACCTGTCGCACAACGTCCTGGAACGCATCATGGCCCGCGGCCGCGCCACGCTGGCGCGGCACTGATCGGTCCGACTTCTTCCAGATTGGCGATCCAATGACCGAAAACTTCAAAAAAACCGGATTTTGCCCGGCGAAAATACCGGCCATCGCATTGGTACAGACGTACTATTGCGACCTAGAGCGCGACGCACCTCCGGGGCCGGACGAGGCGTTGAGGCTAGCGGGGAGGGGACAATGAATTCACCGAAATGGACAGTTCATTGGCCGCAACGCAGGCCGACGGCCACGATCTACCAGTTGACCGACCGCCTCCACAAAGGACACGTCGCTCGCGTTCCCGCACACCAGATCACGGCGACGGTTGCGGCGTGGCTGGCCGACCTGGGAGCCAACAGCCCGTTGGTCGACGAACTCGAGCGCGCGGTCTGTGGTGGTGACTGGGCGGCCGCACACGCGCTGAGCGAGTGCCTGGCCATCGAGATCGCGGTGGCCGACTAGTCATAGTCGTCGTCCAGCAAAGCGCCGTTCTTAATCGACATTATTGCTGGTTTTCATCGACAGTTTTGTTGACGTATATCGACGTGCCCAACAGTAACGGGCGTGTCCGACCTCCCGACACAGACGAAGTATCTGCAGGCCTCGAGGGGCCGGCGGGCATCGCACTACCCCGGTGACGACCGCGAGCAGGCGATTCTCGCCACCGCCGAACGGCTGCTGCAGGAAAGGCCGCTGGCCGACTTTTCCGTCGACGACCTAGCAAAAGGCGCCGGGATATCGCGACCTACCTTCTACTTTTATTTCCGGTCGAAGAACGCGGTGCTGCTGTCGCTGCTGGACCAGATGAACAGCAAGGCGCAGGCGGCGCTGCGGGCGCTCGACGTCGTGTCGTCCGGTGACCCCGAGGCGATCTGGCGGGCACGCATCGAATCGTTCTTCGAGGTGTCCGGATCGCACCGGGCGGTCGCCGTCGCGGGGGCCGCGGCCAAAGCGACCAACCCCGAGGTGCGGCAGCTGTGGTCCGCACTCATGGGCAAGTGGATCGCCTACACCACCATCGCGATCAAGGCCGAGCGCGGCCGCGGCGCGGCCCCCGACACCATCCCAGCCGCCGAGCTGTCCGTGGCGCTCAACATGCTGAGCGAGCGGATGATGGCCGCGGCGTTCACGGCCGAGGATCAGGCGATCCCCGAAGACCGGGTGATCGACACGCTGCTGCACATCTGGCTGGCCAGCATCTATCAGCGCTGACGCAGCGCCCGCGCCGCGCGGCCCAGGCTCTCGTCGATCAACCGGTCGGCGGCACCGAAGTACGTCGGCGACGGCTCCTTGCCCACCAGGTCGGCGATCGCCCGCTGCTCTCCGGAAACGTCTGCAGCATCCAGGTTTGCGGCCATGCGCTGCGCGTGCACGGTCAACCCGGCGAGCAGCTCGCCGCTTTGGGATCCCGCGACGAGGGTGCGGCGGGCCAGGGTGCGCAGCGTGTCCCATTCGGCGTGCCACGCGCCGTCGGGGCGCTCGTCGTTGGCCAGCGCCGCAGCCGTGTGCAGCGTCGCGGCCAGCGGCGGCGCGGCGATGGCCGCACGGCGGATCAGGATGGACAGCACCGGGTTTCGCTTGTGCGGCATCGACGACGAGCCGCCCCGGTCGGCGGCTGCCGGCTCGCCGAGCTCGGCGATCTCCGGGCGCGCCAGGGTGACGACGTCGGAGGCGATGCGGCCCCAGGCGTCGGTGCAGCCGACGAAGGCGTCGGCGACCGCGGTGACGGGCGCGCGGGCGGTGTGCCACGCGGGCCTGTCCTGCAGACCCAATGATGTTGCGGCGCTGTGCATCAGTTGCAGTGATACGCCGGCGGGATCGTCGGTGCCGGTGAGCAATGCGGCGAGTTCCGTCGATGCGGCCAACGTTCCTGCGGCGCCGCCGATTTGGATCGGCGTGATCAGCGTGGTCATTCGCTCGAATGCGTCGACGATTCCGGTCAGCCAGCCCGCGGCCTTGACGCCGAAGGTGGTGGGTGCGGCGTGCTGGGTGAGGGTGCGGGCCGGCATCGGTGTGCCCCGGTGTTCGGTGGCAAGTTCGGTCAGTGCGGAAATCTGCTGTCTCAGCTGGGTTGTCAAGTCGTCGGCGACCCCGCGCACGGCCAGCATCAGGCTCGTATCCAAGACGTCCTGGCTGGTGAGTCCGCGGTGGATCCAGGGCGCGATGCCCGGTTCGGCCCGCTTCCGGAGCAGCTTGACCAGGGGGATGACCGGGTTGCCGCCGTCCTCGGCGGTGACCGCGAGCGACTCACAGTCGGTGCGCGTGACCAGAATCCACAGGTCCGCTCCGGCGCACTGGGCGGGCGCGAGTCCGGCGGCCGCCAGCGCGTCCAGCCACGCGCATTCCGCCGTGATCATCGATTCGAGTAGCGCCTCATCGGTCATGTGCTCGCCGGCGCGATGGTCTCCGGGCCACAACAGGTTGCTCATCGCGCACCTTCGGAGTATGCGAGGAACACGGTCTCGGCCGGGCCCTGCAGCTGGATGTCGAAACGATAAGCGGCACCGTCGTTTTCGGCGACGCAGAACAATGTGGACCGGCGCGCGGCGTCGACGGCGGCCAGCAGTGGATCGGCGTGCGGCTCGGCGCCGGGCAGGTAGGCGCGGGTGAACAGCCGGTTCAGCAGCCCCCGGGCGAACACGGTGAGCGCGAAGAACGGCGGACGCCCGGCGGTCGCCGATCCGGGCTTCAGGGTGGTGAAGGAGTAACCGCCGTGGGCGTCGGTCGCGCAGCGCCCCCAGCCGGTGAACACCGTATGGTCGCGGCGCAGCGAACCGGCTTGCCGCGGAACGCTTCCCGAACCGTCGGGTTGCCACAGTTCCACCAGCGCGTCCGGAACGGCCGAACCGGCCCCGTCGTACACCGCCCCGTGCAACCGGATGGCCTGCGGATGGCCGTCGTCGACCAGCAGGTTGTCCCCGGGATACGGCAATCCCAGGTCCAGAAAGGGGCCGACGGTTTGCCCGGGCGTGCAGGCTGATTCAGTCATGCTCGGCCTCGGCCGGGGTTCGTGCGCCACCGGCCAACACGATGTCCCACCGGTAGCCGGTCGCGTACTCCGGCTCGGTGATCCCATGGTCGTAGCGGGCGATCAATCGTTGCCGCGCGGCGGGATCGAGGATCGACTGGAAAATCGGGTCCAGATCGAACATCGGGTCGCCCGGGAAGTACATCTGGGTGATCAGGCGCTGGGTGAAAGCCGTTCCGAATACCGAGAAATGGATGTGCGCCGGGCGCCACGCATTGTGATGGTTGCGCCACGGGTAGGGGCCGGGCTTGATGGTCAGGAAGCGGTAGGTGCCGTCCGGCCCGGTCAGACAGCGGCCCGCGCCGGTGAAGTTCGGGTCGAGCGGCGCGGGGTGCTGGTCGCGCTGGTGGCGGTAGCGCCCGCCGGCGTTGGCCTGCCAGATCTCCACCAGCTGGCCCGCCACCGGCCGGCCGGATTCGTCGAGGACGCGCCCGGTCACGACGACGCGCTCCCCGATCGGCTCGCCGGGGTGACCGGCCGTCAGGTCGGCATCGAGCGGGCCGACGTCCTGGTGGCCGAAGCACGGCGCCCAGCGTTCGACGCCTTCGGGATCGACGAGCACCAGCGGGTGCTTCGGATGGCGCAGGATCGTGCTGCGGTACGGCGGGTAGTCCAGCCGCGGGTGCCCGACATGCCCGGCTCCCCCGACGCCGCGGTATTGCGCTGCGATGCGGGCGATCTCCGCCGTGATGTCACCCTGAGAAGCGACACACTCGGGGTTCATGTGCCGTGAGGCTACTCTCGGTGGCCCACCGAATCCCGCAAAGCGGGCGGTGTCGTCGGGTCAGAGAGAGCGCACCAGCGCCGCTCGCCCCTTGGTGCGCATCTTGTAGGTGGCCGAGCCGCGGTACTGCTCCATCCTGGCCGCCATCTTGTTGCCCAGCTCCTCGAGCTCGGTGTCGGTGATCTTGACTTCCGGCGGAGCGGGAATCATGTCGCGCTCCTCTTCGTCGGCGTGGGCCTCCAGCACCGTCTTGAACGAGTTCCACTCGTCCTCATAGCCGGGCGAGCTCTGCGGCGTGCGCAGCAGCACGGAAAGCTGGTCGACCACCTGACGGTGCTCGGCGTGGGCGACCGCGATCAGCTTGCTGGCATCCTTGAGCGCCGGGTAGTACAGGTCGTCCTCGATGCGGAAGTGGATGTCGAGCTCGATCAGCAGGTCGTCGAAAAGCTCATGGCGCTCTTCGGAATTCACCGGCGCATCGCTGATCTTGCGGCCGAGGCCCTTGATCACGATGTGGTGTTCCTTGAGCACGTCATAGGCGTTCAATTGGCTCCTCCTTTTGCGATTCCTGCCGCGCCGCCGGGAGCGAGCTGCTGCTCGCCACGGACCTCGACCACTCCGTCGACCAATCGGGCCTCGTAGCACGGCAGCGGCGCTGCTGCCGGGCCACGCAAGACGTCGCCGGACTCGGCGGCGAACCATGAGCCGTGCCAGGGGCATACCAGCCGGCCGCGGTCCATCCAGCCGTCGGACATCGGCGCGGCCAGGTGCGGGCAGAATTCTCCATACGCGGCGACCTCACCGGGCTTGGTCTGGCAGACCACCAGGCCCACGCCGTCGACCTCGACCCGTACCGGCTTGCCGTTCAACGAACTTGCGGGCAGCACCGGCGTCCAGGTGGAGGTGCGCAGCCGCGGCCCGGACTGGTCGATGCCGATCCCGGACTCGAAGACCAGCGCCCCACCGAGGTAACTGCCGGCGACCGTGATGCCGTAGCCGAGAGCGGTGAGAACGATGCCGCGGCCGTGGCGCCCCTTGCGCCGGTCCCACCAGGACTGCATGTACAACGCGGTCGCGGCCACGTTCACCAGGCCGTGC
Organism: Mycobacterium senriense; assembly: GCF_019668465.1. NCBI lineage: Bacteria > Bacillati > Actinomycetota > Actinomycetes > Mycobacteriales > Mycobacteriaceae > Mycobacterium > Mycobacterium senriense. The sequence goes on from NZ_AP024828.1 coordinate 5,440,644, forward strand.
ACCGCGCCGATGCGGCGGTCCTCCTCGTGGGTGTGCTGCCAATCGGTGACACCGGTGACCGCCGAGCCGAGGCTCGCCAGGATGCCCACCCCGAGCGCGCGTGAGGCGAATCGCGAGGCGTCGACGACCTCGGATCTGGGCTGACCCGGCAGCAGGCTGAGCGCGTCGAGCGCCACCGTCGTCCCGAGCGCGCCACTCGTGAGCGACGCCAGCGGCGGGTGCACCGGATGACCGAGCCAGACGCCGTTGAGCGCGTTGGCGACGGTGTTGCGGGCGCCGCCGAGCCCGTTGTAGGCGAAGCTGAGCAGGTGTTCGAACCGATAACTCGGTCGATCAATCCACTCCTGGCGCCCGATAGCGGCCAGAACCTTCGATCCGACCTGCTGCAATCGACCCCCCCGTGGCCGACCCACCATGGCACCAGTCCTTCCTCAGATTCAGACAAAACAGCGGCTAATCGCCGCAATACCGAACGATTACCCCTTGTTTACTTCGCGCTCACGTACGCGATGTGGCTGTTGTGACCCACCGTAGTGGTGAGCCTGTGCCTTTCAATTGCGTGCAACCTGTGAATTAGCACCAAGCATTCTTGTAGGAACCTGGCGAGTGCGGCTGCCAGGTGATTGACCGGTGCCCAAGACTGCGAGATTCTACTAAGCGGAGAGTAGTTCTGTAAGACAGAGAAATCGCAGAGGGACCATGGCAGACCAGCGCGGCGAATTGGCCGAGGTCTTCGAGAATGTGCGCCGGGGAATGATCCCCGCACACATCTACAACGACGCCGAACTGTTCGCGCTGGAGAAGCAGCGGCTGTTCAGCCGGGCGTGGACGTTCGTGGGACACGAGTCCGAGATCGGCCAGGACGGCGACTACGTGGTGCGCCGCGTGCTCGACGACTCGTTCATCATCACCCGCGATTCGCAGGGCACCGTGCGGGCCTTGTTCAATATGTGCCTGCATCGCGGAATGCAGGTCTGCCGCGCGGAGATGGGCAACGCCTCCAACTTCCGCTGCCCCTATCACGGCTGGACCTACCGCAACGACGGCCGGCTCACCGGATTGCCGTTCCACCGGGAGGCCTACGGCGGCGACGAAGGGTTCGCCAAGGGCCAAACCCTTTTGCCCGCACCGAATTTCGCGAGCTACAACGGCCTGCTGTTCATCAGCCTGGATCCGAAAGCCGAACCGCTGGAAGAGTTTCTGGGCGACTTCAAGTTCTATCTGGACTACTACACCAAACAGAGCTCCGGCGGTGTCCAGGTGCGCGGGCCGCAGCGCTGGCGGATCAAGGCGAACTGGAAGATCGGCGCGGAGAACTTCGCCGGCGACATGTACCACACCCCGCACACCCATGCGTCGATCGTCGACATCGGGCTGTTCCGCGAGCCGAAAGCCCAGAAGCGCAAGGACGGTGCCACCTATTGGGCGCACCGCGGCGGTGGGACCACCTACAAACTTCCGCCGGGCGGCTTCGAGGAGCGGATGCGCTACGTCGGCTACCCCGACGACATGATCGGCCGGATCAAAGACGTGTGGACGCCCCAACAGCAACGGGTGGTCGGCGAGGACGGGTTCATGATCTCGGCCGCGACGTGCTTTCCGAACCTCAGCTTCGTGCACAACTGGCCCAAGGTGCACGACCGCGAGGACCAGGTGCTGCCGTTCATCTCGATCCGGTTATGGCAGCCGATCAGCGAGAACGAGACCGAGGTCTGCTCGTGGTTCGCGGTGGACTCCGCCGCTCCCGCACAGTACAAACAAGACTCGTACAAGGCCTATTTGATGTGCTTCGGGTCCAGCGGCATGTTCGAACAAGACGATGTGGAGAACTGGGTGTCACTGACCACCACCGCCGGCGGTTCCATGGCGCGACGGCTGCTGCTGAACAGCCGGATGGGCCTGCTCCCCGACGACCGTCCCGTCATTGAGGCGTTGTCCCCCAGCGCTTTCCACGGCCCCGGACGCGCGCAGGTCGGCTACAACGAGCACAACCAGCGAGCCCTGCTGAACATGTGGGCCGACTACCTGCAAGGGGTGCCCGCATGAGGAAGGCGTTGGCGTTCAACGATATTCGCCACCTGGAGGCGCATCAATTCCTGGTGGACGAGGCCTACCTGCTCGACGCCCAGCAGTATGAGGCGTGGTTGGACACGCTGACCGACGACGTGCGCTACACCATGCCGGTGCGCGTCACGACCGCGCGCGGCGCCGGGTTCGACACGTCGCCGGAAAGGGGGCCCGGCATGGACCATTTCAGCGAGGACAAATACTCGTTGAGCCAGCGGGTCGCGCGGATGGGCACCGAGCACGTGTGGGCCGAGGACCCGCCGTCACGGCTGCGGCATTTCATCACCAACGTGCGCACCTTTGCCAGCGACGACCCAGAAGATACAGCCCGCCTGGTGGTCGAATCGGCCGAACTGCTGTTCCGCAGCAGGGGCGATGTCAACGACAGCGCCCTGATGTCGTGCGGGCGCCAGGATGTGTTGCGCCGCTGCGATGATCGCTGGAAGCTGGCCCGCCGCATGATCATCGCCGACGAGTCGGTGCTACGCATGCAGAATCTGGCGGTGTTCCTGTGAACGACGAACTACGGCGGCTGCTCGACGGCTCGGTCGGCGAAGCGATCAGCGTCGCAAACGAATTCACCGAGGTGGTGGTGCGCCGGGTCGACACCCGCAACGGATCGCGTCTGCTGATCAGCGCGCCCAGATCCGGACAGTGGATCACCCTGGATGCGCTCGAGGTCGAGGCATTGACCTGGCAGAACCCCCGTACGCTGGCCGCCATGGTCGGCAATTCCCACGCCCCACTGCTGCCCGACGAGAGCGAAGCTCAGCCGTGACCGGCTGGCTGGAGGGCAGGCGCGCCCTCATCGTGGGCGCCGGTTCGGGAATCGGCCGCGCCGTGGTGGCGGCATTCGGCGCCGAGGGTGCGAATGTCGCTGTACTGGAACGTGATCCGTACAAGTGCGATGCGTTGCGCCAGCAGTTGCCGCAGGTGCCGGTGATCGAGGGTGACGCCACCACCCGCGAGGCCAACGACCGCGCCGTCGCCGCGGCGGTGGACGCCTTCGGCGGGCTGGACATCCTGGTCAACTGTGTCGGGGTGTTCGACTTCTACCGGGGGGTGGGCGACATCGAGGCCGACGCGCTGCCCGATGCGTTCGACGAGATGTTTCGCACCAACGTGCTGAGCCATCTGCAGTCGGCGAAGGCCGCGATCCCGGCGCTGCGACGCGCGCGGGGCTCCTCGATCGTGCTGACCGAGTCCGCGTCGTCGTTCTATCCCGGGCGCGGTGGCGTGCTCTACGTGTCGTCGAAATTTGCGGTGCGGGGTCTGGTCTCGGCGTTGGCGCACGAACTGGCGCCGGACATCCGGGTCAACGGCGTGGCGCCCGGCGGCACGCTTAACACCGACCTGCGCGGCCTGTCCAGCCTGGGGCTCGACCAGACCCGCCTGGACGACAGCCCGGACCGCGCCCGAGACGTCGCCGCGCGCACGCCCCTGCACGTCGCGCTCACCGGTGAGGACCACGCGTGGAGTTACGTGTTCCTGGCGTCCGAGCGGTCCCGCGGGATCACCGGCGAAACCGTCCGGCCCGACGGCGGATTCGGGGTGGGCGCTTCGTGATGGCGGATCTGGATCAGCAGCGCGCCCTGGTGGCCCAGGGTTGCCGCATCGCGGCGGCGCGCGGTCTGGTCGACGGCATCCTCGGCCACCTGAGCCTGCGGGTCGACGACGAGCGCCTGCTGGTGCGCTGCCGAAGCGAGGCCGACACCGGCGTGGCGTTCACCCGGGCCGACGACATCCGGCTGATCAGATTCGACGGCACCGCCGGTGCGCCGGGCGAACTCGACGGGTACCGCGTTCCCAACGAGCTGCCGATCCACGTCGAGACCATGCTGGCCGAGCCGAGGCACGTCGCCGTCGCGCACCTGCATCCCCCGGACGTGGTCGCCGCCGATCTGGCGGGCATCACGATCCGGCCGATCTACGGCGCCCACGACATTCCCGGCGCCTGGCTGGCGCGCGGCGGTGTGCCGGTCTACGAACGCGCCGTGCTGATCCGGAATTCGCGGCTGGGCAAGGAAATGGTGGCGGCGATGCGCGGCCGGCCGGTGGTGATCTGCCGCGGCCACGGAATCACCAGCGCCGCCGCCACCGTGCCGCAGGCGGTGCTGCAGGCGATCAGCCTCGACACGCTGGCCCGGATGTCGTTGCGGGTGCGCGCGGCCGGCGGCACCCTGCGTGACATCGACGACGCGGACTGGGCGGACCTACCGGACCTGGGGCCCGCGTTCACCGCCGAGGCGGCGTGGCGCCACGAGGTGGCACGGCTTGCAGATCAGCCGAGCTGATCGCCAATCTCCTTGGCGGCGGCCACAAGTGCGGCGGCCACCGCGGGATAGCGGGAGGCCGTCAGCCGGTTTTGCGGCGCGGCGGCGTTGAGCGCGAGCCGCAGCCCGGGCGCGCGGGTCGGGATCGGTACCGCCACCGACGCGACGCCCTCCTCACTCTCTTCGGAGTTGGTGGCGTAGCCGCGCTCGCGGATGCCGGCGAGCTCGGCTTCCAACTCGGTACGGCTGCCGATCGAATGCGAGGTGATGCGCTTCAGCTGCTCACGCGGCAGCAGCGCGCGCAGTTCCGGTTGCGGCAACTGGGCCAGCATGACCTTGCCCGTCGAGGTGCAGTGCGCCGGCATGGCACGGCCCAGCCGCGACGCCACCCGCACCGCCGCCGGCCCCTCCACGGCGGCGACGAAGCGCACGCTGGCGCCGTCGAGCATTCCGACGTGCACCGTTTCGCGCAGTTGTTCGCTGAGGCTGCGCATAACCGGCGCGGCGGATCGCGCGATGTCGATGCGGCCGAAGATGGCGAACGCCACCCCGGTCAACGAGGGACCGGGCAGATAGGCCTTGGACACCGGGTCCTGGCGGACGAATCCGCGGTAGGCCAGCATCGCCAGAAGGCGATGCGCGGTCGATGACGCCACGCCCAGATAGCGGGTCGCCTCGCTCAACCGGATCTGGGGCTGTTCACCCAGCAGCAGCAACAGCTTGAGCGCGTTGTCTACCGACTCGATCGGATACTGCGGCGCAAGCGATTCGGCGACGGGCGACGCCGCGGCATCCCCGGCGCCCGGCTCACGCTTGTGTGGCATGGATCCACGGTAACCAGTTATGGGCGCGGCTTCGTATTATTCTCGGCATCGTGAGCGGGGCTACTCACGCTGGATACCGCCGTTACGTCGCCATCGGTGACAGTCAGACCGAGGGCCTGTGGGATGGCGACGACGCCATCGGCCTGCTCGGATTCGCCGACCGGCTCGCGGTGCTGGTCGATTCGCTGTATCCCGGGCTGCAATACGCCAACCTCGCGATCCGCGGAAAACGGATCGGCCACGTGCTCACCGAGCAGGTTCCGCAGGCGCTGGCCATGCGGCCCGACCTGATCACCGTCTGCGCCGGGATGAACGACGTCATCCAGCCCGGCCGGTCCTTTACGCCCGCCCTGACCGACCTCGAGCACATCTACGCCGCGCTGGCCGATTGCGGCGCGACGGTGGTGACGACGACCTTCCCGAACGTCGCCCAGTTCCTGCCGCTGGGCCGGCTGGTGGCGGGGCGGCTCGCCCGGATCAACGGGGCCATCAGCGCGGCGGCCCACCGCTACGGATTCCGGCTCGTCGACCTGTACAACGCGCCGTCGATGCGCGAGTTGGACACCTGGGCCATCGATCGGGTGCATGCGTCCACCAAGGGCCACATGCTGTTTGCCGCCGCGGCGGCCGAGGCGCTCAATTTGCCTGACAGCAACCATGATTGGGCGCTCGGCGGCCTCAACCCCACGCAGCGTTCCCTCGCGGCGGGCACATTCGAGCAGTTGCGCTGGGCGCAGGAGAGCTTCTTTCCATGGATCTGGCGGCGGCTGCGCGGCCTGTCGTCGTACGACGGGCGCGAACCCAAACGCCCGCGGCTGGTGGGGCTGGATACCCCGAGCGAATTCAAGCGGACACCTTAGGGCACGGATCCGCGCCCGGTCAGGCATCCTTGACGCATGAATCTGGAGTCCTTGCTGCACTCGATTCCGCCGCTCGCGGTCTACCTGGTGGTCGGCGGTGTGGTCGGGATCGAGAGCCTGGGCATTCCCCTGCCGGGTGAGATCGTGCTGGTGACGGCGGCGCTGATGTCGTCGCACCATGACCTGGCCGTCAATCCGGTCGGGGTCGGCGTCGCCGCCGTGATCGGCGCGGTGATCGGCGATTCGATCGGCTACGCGATCGGCCGCCGGTTCGGCATGCCGCTTTTCGACCGGCTCGGCCGGCGATTCCCGAAACATTTCGGTCCGGGCCACATCGCGCTCGCCGAAAAGTTGTTCAACCGCTGGGGTGTTCGCGCCGTCTTCCTGGGCCGCTTCATCGCGCTACTACGAATTTTGGCCGGCCCGCTGGCGGGGGCGCTGAAGATGCACTACCCGCGGTTCCTGGCGGCCAACGTCTCGGGCGCCATCTGCTGGGCCGGCGGCACGACCGCGCTGGTGTACTTCGCCGGCATCGCCGCCGAGCGCTGGCTGGAACGGTTCTCCTGGATCGGCCTGGTGATCGCCGTCGTGGCCGGGCTCACCGCCGCAATCCTGTTGCGGGAACGCACATCCCGGATGATCGCGGAATTAGAGGCAGAGCATTACCGCAAGGCCGGCGCAGGCGCGTCCGACACCGTGTGACTAGACGGCCTCGCTGGTGTCCGCCACCAACGGCGGCCGGTGTTCGTCGATCAAGCCGAGGGCCATCTTGCGGGCGCGCAGCGCGGCGTCCAGGTCCCCGACGGCAGCCAGGATGATCGCGCCCTTCATCAGAATGTGCCAGGACCAGGCGAAGTCCTCGACGTCGGTCAAGCCGGCCGCAACGGCGCGCCGTCGCACGATGTCGCGGACATGGTCGATGTGGGTGATGCAGGCCCGACCGGCCGGGTGATCGGGTCCCACCTCGAGCAGCACGTTGATGAACGAGCAACCCTCGTAGCGGTCGCTGAGCCGGAACCAGTCGTGCATCACATCGAAGATCGCCAGCAGCTGTTCCTCGGGGGTGTTGCCGCGCACGTACGACTGCTCCTCGATCAAACCGCGGGTCCAGAGCTCCTCGCGGCGCTCCAGTACGGCCAGCACCAGGTCGTTCTTGGTCGCGAAATGGCGGTACAGCGTCGCCCTGGCGACGCCGGCCCGTGCGATCACCTCGTCGGTGCCCACAGCACGGATACCACGCCGGCTGAACAGGTCATATGCGGCGGTCAGTACGCGTTCGCGAGGCGACGCGGTGGGTGCTCCGACATCCGGAGTTGTCATACAGGACTTAACGTACTCTTAGGCCCCCGCCGGTAGACAGACCGCCCTGTCTCGTTATACAAAAGAGATTCGCGAACAGTCTGTCTTCAGACATTAGGACGGGCATCCATCGGGGCGCCCCAGGGCGCCTGTCGATCAGGGGGTCCACCATGAATTCGGCCATTGTTGAAGCGATGCCCACCAGTCATCTGACGCTGAGCACCAAACTTGTTTACGAGCTGGGTGACCCCAACTCCACGCTGCGGGCAACCGCCGATCGCAGCGGCCCGTCGGTGGTGATCTACGCCGGGGGCGAGGTCGATGCCTGCAACGAGGACACCTGGCGCCACCTGGTGCGCGAGGCGGCCAGCGGTGTCACCGCGCCCGGCTTCTTCGTCGTCGACGTCACCGGACTCGACTTCATGGGCTGCTGCGCCTTCGCGGTGCTGGCCGACGAGGCCAAGAGCTGCCGCGAACGCGACATCGACCTCCGCCTGGTGAGCTGCGAGCCGATCGTTGAACGCATCGTCGACGCGTGCGGTCTGGGCAGCGTGTTGCCGATCTACGCCACCGTCGATTCCGCGCTGTCTGCGGCCGCTCGCTGGTAGCTCCTCGGGGCCGTAATCGGCTCATGGGCGACCATCCCTCCGTTGGTGCCGAGGAAGAATTTCTCCTCATCGATCCGCAGACTGGCGCGCCCGCCCCGCACAACGCCGCGGTGGCCGCGGAAGCCGAACGGCGCGGCGTCGAGCTGCAACTCGAATTGAGCAGTTGTCAGGTGGAAACCACCTCGAGTGTGGCTTCGACCAGCGCCGAGCTCGGCGAGGAGCTGAACCGGCTGCGGCGCAGCGCGGCGCAGGCCGCCGAGGCCGCCGGCGTCCAGCTGCTGGCCTGCGGGCTTCCGCCGACCACACCGCACGAGTTTCCCGTCACCGACACCCCGCGTTACCGCAGGATCGGCGAAGAGTTCGGGATGGTCGCTCACGAACAGGGCATCTGCGGATGCCACGTGCACGTGCAGGTGCCCGATCGCGCCGCCGCCATCCATGTCAGCAACTGGCTGCGACCATGGCTGCCGTCTTTGCTTGCGCTGTCGGCGAATTCGCGCGTGTACCGCAACGCGGACAGCGGCTACGCGAGCTGGCGCAGCGTGCTGTGGCGGCGCTGGCCCGCAGCCGGAGCGCCACCGTTTTTCGCCTCACCCGACGAGTACGACGACGCGGTGCGCCGGTTGGTCGATACCGGGGTGATCCTGGACAAAGACATGATCTATTGGGACGTACGCCCTTCCGCGGACTTCCCGACGGTCGAGGTCCGGGTGGCCGACGTGCCGGCCACCGTCGCCGAGACCGTGCTGCTGGCCACCCTGATCCGGGCAGCGGTGATGACCGCGCTCGACTCGCCCGATGACGCGGGGCGGCTGCCGCCCGGTGCGCTGCGCGCGGCGTACTGGAAGGCCGCACACGACGGGTTGTCCGGCCGCACACTAGATTTGATACACGGTCGGGGTGTGGTGCCTGCGGGTGAGCAATTGGGGGCGCTCGTGCAGCGGGTGCGCCCCGCGCTGGAGTCGCTGGGCGAATACGACCGCGTTCGCCACGAACTCGACCGCGTCATATCCGATGGCAACGGGGCGATGCGTCAGCTGCGGGCGTGGCGCAAGCGCGGTGAGGTGATGGATGTCATCGCCGAAGCCGCCGCGGCCACGCTGAGTTGAGGTAAGCCCGACGCGGTCAATCCCGTTGCCGTACCCGGTCTCTCGTCAGGCCACCGCGAGCAGGCGATACAGGCCGATCAAACCGACGACCACGATGATCGCCCGCAGCGCGTTGCCCGACAGTCGGCGCCCGTAACGCGCCCCGAGCAGCCCCCCGACCAGGGAGCCCGCCGCGATCAGGCCGGCGGCCGGCCAGCTGATCCGGTCGAACGCCACCGACGTATAGGCAACGGCGGCAACCACGTTCACCACCAGAGCCAGCAGGTTCTTGGCCGCGTTCATCCGCTGCACCGACTCCGGCAACATCGCACCCATCAAGCCGACCAGCAGGATGCCTTGTGCCGCGGTGAAATAGCCGCCATAGACGCCGACCGCGAAGGTGCCGAACACCAGCGCGGCCATCCGGCGCGGGCTGACGTGCTCGGGTGAGCGTCCCGCCTCCTCGGCGCGCCGGGCCGTCCACGCCTGGATTCGCGGCCCGATCACCACCAGCACCAGCGCCAGCACCAGCAGCACCGGCACGATCTCGGCGAACACCTTCTCGGGCAGATGCAACAGTAGATAGGCGCCCAGCACCGCGCCGGCCAGCGACGCCGGGATCTGCCACCGCAGCCGATCCCATTGACCGCGCAGCTCGGCGCGATAGCCCCAGGTGCCCGACACGCTGCCGGCGACCAGACCCGTCGCGTTCGACATGGTGGCCGTCACCGGCGGATAGCCGAGCGCCACCAGTGTCGGGAAGGTGATCAGGGTGCCGGAACCGACCAGCGCGTTGATCGCGCCGGCACCCAGCCCAGCCAGGCATACAAGAAACATTTGAAGTGGCGACACCGAAGAAAAACCCTAGTCTGCCGCCGATTTCGGCGCGAGGTGACTATCGTCACGGGGCGCTCCCCGGTCAGGCGGACGGAGCTTCGGCGCCGCGTTCCACACCGGTTCGCAGCTTGACCGAGGCGGAATACGCCAGTGTCCGGAAGTGCAGGACCGGATCGTCGGAGGGCTCAATGCCCTCGGTGACGCGCATCGGGTCGAACACCACGATGTCGCCGCCGTGCTCGCGTTCGGTGTCCAGGCCGGTGATCGCCAGCGTGCCGACGGTGACGATCTGCGTGCTCTGCCAGGCCGCCGACGGGTCCACCGTCGAGTCAGTGGGCCCGGCGATCTGCACCCGGAAGTCGAACCGCACCGGCCCGTCGTCCAGCCGCGCCTTCAGCTCGTCGGTGAGGAAGTCCGGATCCTTGCCGCCCGCATCCGATCCCGACAGGTATTCCTCGGAGACGGTCGGAACCAGGTGGTAGCGAACGAATCTGGCGCTGCCGTCGGCGGCGATCCAGCGGAAGGCGTGCAGGCCGTGGTACTCGGTGGTGGCGTAGCTGGCCGGGACGCGGTTCGCCTCGCGCAGGATGGGCAGCGCGCCAAGCAGCTTCGGATGGGTGAGCAGGTGTTTGGCCAGGCGCACGGGCGTGGTGAGGCCGGGCCGCATCGCCTTGAGCAGATCGATGAAGCCGTCCGGCGTGCTGGAGACGAACAGGCGGGCGGTCTGCGTCGAGACATCGGTGGTGGAGCCGTCGGGCAGGGTGAACTTCACCGCCATCCCGCGCACACCGGACGCGCCGTCGCGCTGCTCGGGGTTGCCCGATCCGTTGGAGAAGCGGATCAGCGCCGGAACGGTCGAGCCATCGAGATGCTGTGCGCGCGAGAGCATGCGCGCGTCGGGGGTCGCCGTGAACGTGCCCCGATACAGGGTGCCTTTGGCGTGCAATGCGCGACAACCGGGCTGTGCTCCGCCGGCGCCCCGGATCGCCTCGATCGCCTGGTCAGGAGTAAGTCCACCGCTCATGGACGAATCTTAGTCGGATCACCTGGGAAAGCCGAAGAGTTCGACGACACCGTGATCGCGACCGGCGGTGTAGCCGCCATCGACGGCGAGGGCCTGGCCGCTGACGAACGAGGCGTCGGTGGACAGCAGGAAGGCGGCCATGGCGGCGATCTCTTCGGGCTGCCCCAGCCGCTGCAGGGCGTGCTCCTTGGTGATGGAGGCCAGCGGGCCCTCCATCCCGGGGATGCTGAAGACGCTGTGCGCCATGGGCGTTTCGATGAAGCCTGGGCAGATGACGTTGGCCCGGATGCCGCTGGGCCCGTAGTCGAGCGCGATGTTCTTGGTGAGCAGTACGACGCCGCCCTTGGCCGCGTTGTACGAGCTGCCGCCCGCGGTGCCCTCCAGGCCCTCGACGCTGGCGACTGTCACGATCGAGCCCCGTTCGCCGTCGGCCCGGGGTTGTTCGATCATCCTGGCCAGCGCCGCCTTGGCCACCAGGAAGGTGCCGGTGAGGTTGATGCCGATCACCCGGTCCCATTCGGCGCGGTCGAGCAGGTGCACCGGGCCTCCCCCGGCGACACCGGCGGCGTGAAAGAGGCCGTCGAGGCGGCCCGGCACCGCGGCCAGCACCGCGGTGATCGCGGCCTCGTCGGTCACGTCGGTGGGCACGAAGGTGAACCGCGGCCCCAGGTCGTCGGGAGGGGTGGCCAGGTCGGCGCCCACCACGGTGCCGCCCTCGGCCAAAAGCCGCCGCGCGGTGGCCAGCCCGATCCCCGAGGAGGCGCCGGTCACGACGAAGGTGCGGGAACGGGCGCGCTCGGGGTTCACCATGTCGGATCCTTTCCGTCGGGCAGGTCGGCCCAGTCATGGTGACACACCGCCCCGCGGCCGGTTCGCGAATACCGGATCTGGTGTCAAATCGGTTCGCGCCGTGAACTTTACAAACTCATCCGGCGTCTTGATAGGTGGGCTGTATCGAGCCATAGCAAACCCATCTTGGACATTGCCGCCGGCACTGGCGGACGATATGCCCACGGGCGAATTTCGCAGCGCCCGACGGCGTTAGGAACGACGATGTCAGCAACTCAGCCTCAGCTGCCTTCCCGTCGGGCCGGATGGCGCGTCGGGGCGGTGTGCGCGGCCGCCGTGATCGCCGTAACCGTCCTGGCCTGCTCCGCCAACCGGGCCGAACGCAGCGCCGCGATAACCCTGGCGTCCGACGACGCGATCGCCATCGCCGAGGGCGTTTCGGTCACCCCCGCGCCCGGCTGGACGGTCGGACACCGCGGCCCGAACTGGGTGGCGCTGAACAACGCCGACACCAGCGCGCAGCTGCGGGTCACGGTCAAGCCCGCGGGCGGCACGGATGCCGCCGGGCTCCTGCAGGCCGACATCGCCCAATTCACCAGCGGCGCCTCGGCCATCTTGACCGATGTGAACCGGCTGAACCCGCCCGACACCAAGCCGCTGCCCGGCGCGAACTTCCAGGAACAAGCGTCCGTCAACTACACCGCGACCGTGGTGAACCCGCAGGGCACGATTCCGGTGATCGGCACGTTCACCGAGCTGCTGAACACCTCGACCGGCCGATCGGCGTTCATCGACTTCCGGCAGGACAGCAGCGCGACCACCCAGGCCGCCGGTGACGGCGGACTGATGATCGCCTCTATGGAGTGAGGCGCGAGCGACCTGCGCCGGCGAGGGTCGGCGTGGCGTGTGCGCGACCGACCGCGTATTAAAAACTGGAGCAATTCGAACGCGGAGGGGTTCATGACACCAGCCGACACGACGACCAGCGCGGTGGGGACGCTCGCCGGCATCGTCGAACGACACGCACAGCAGCGCCCCGACGCGATCGCCATCCGCTACGGCGAGCGCCAGTGGTCCTGGGCCGAATGGAGCTCGCGGATCCGTCGCACGGCCGGGGCCTTGCGCGCCGCCGGCCTCGAGCGGGGCCAGTGCGTGGCCTTCCTGGACAAAAATCACCCCGCCTGCCTCGAGGTGCTCATCGCGGGCGCCTCGATCGGTGTGGTCACCACCGTGGTCAACTGGCGGGTGATCGGCGACGAACTCGTCCACGTGCTGGCCGACAGTGGCGCCCGCGTGCTGGTCGTCGGCGCCGAGTTGCGTGCGCCGGCCGAGGCGGCCGCCGAGCGGGTACCGGGCGTGGAACGGATCGTCGAGGTCGGCGACGAGTACGAATCGCTGCTCGCCGCGGCGGCGCCGACGCAACCCGACCCGAGTGTCGACGAGAACGAGACCGCGCTGGTGATCTACAGCTCTGGCACCACCGGACGCCCCAAGGGGGTGCTGCTCAGCCAGCGCGCGTTGGTCAACCACGCATCGAACCTGGCTCCGGCGTTTCCCTTTGACAACGGGGACGCGAACCTCGTCGCCATGCCGTTGTTCCACGTCGGCGGAATCGGCTACGCCCTGTTCGGAATCCGTTCCGGTGCACCGACATTCCTGACCCGAGAGCCCGACGCCGCGACGCTGATCGGCGCGGTGCGCGGCGGCGCCACCCACGCGTTCTTCGTCCCGCCGGTGATCGCCCGGTTCTTGGATGCGGGTGAGGCGGCGACCGCCGCGATCGCCGGCCTGCGCTACATCGTCTACGGCGCCGCACCGATGCCGCTGCCGTTGCTGCACCGGGCGCTGTCCACCTGGCCCGAAACGAAATTCGTGCAGGTGTACGGGCAGACGGAATTGTGCGGCGCGGTCACCGCGCTGTCCGACGACGATCACCGCGATGCGGCGCGGCCCGAGTTGCAGGTCGCGGCCGGAAAGGCGGTGCAGGGCTGCGAGATTCGCATCGTCGATCCCGACTCCGGTGCACAACGGCCGGCCGGGGAGTCCGGCGAGGTGTGGGTGCGCAGCAACCAGAACATGACCGGCTACCTCAACCGACCGGACGCGACCGCCGAAACGATCACCGCCGACGACTGGGTGCGCACCGGCGACGTCGGGCGCCTGGACGCCGACGGCTACGTCTACATCGAAGACCGCATCAAGGACATGATCATCACCGGCGGCGAGAACGTGTACGGCCCCGAGGTGGAAAGCGTGCTCATCGAGCATCCCGCAGTCCTCGATGCCGCGGTAATCGGTGTGCCCGACGACTTCTGGGGCGAATCCGTCAAGGCGATCGTAGTGGCCGACGGCGAGATCGACGCAAAAGGCATCATCGAGTTCTGTCGCCAGCACCTGGCCGGTTTCAAATGTCCGAGGACGGTGGACTTCGTACCCGAACTTCCCCGCAACGCCAGCGGTAAGATCCTGAAAACTCAGCTGCGCGAACCGTTTTGGCGCGACCGGGCGCGCGGGATATGACCACTCGAGTGGACGCGACGCGGCGCGACTGCGCGATCAGCGTGCTGGGCGGTCCCACGACCGTCATCGACATCGCGGGCCGCAGGATCGTCATGGACCCGACCTTCGATCCGCCGGGCGTGCACGACTACCTGACCAAGCTCACCGGTCCCGCCGTGAGTCCCAAAGCCCTGGGGCCGGTGGATGCGGTGTTGGTCAGCCACGACCAGCATCCCGACAACTTCGACGACGACGGCCGCCGCATGGCACTGGCCGCGCCGCTGCTGCTCACCCACACCGGCGCCGCCGGCCGGCTGGGCCCGCCGGCGGTCGGGCTCGCGCCCTGGCAATCCCACGAACTCGACGGCGAGCCCGGATCGCTTATTGTGCAAGCGGTTCCGGCCGTACACGGGCCGGCCGACGGGCAGCGCGACGCCGGCGGGCACGTCAACTGCGAGGTGACGGGTTTCGTGCTGTCCGGGCCAGGGCTGCCGACGGTGTACCTCAGCGGCGACAACGCGTCGATGGCCGCGGTCAAAGACGTCGCCGATCGCGTCGGTCGGGTCGACATTGCGGTGCTGTTCGCGGGTGCGGCGAGCGTGCCCACCAAAGAGCGCGGGCGGCCGTTGACGCTGACCGCGGCGCGCGCGGCCGCCGCCGCCGAACTGCTAAGCGCCACAGTGGTGATCCCGGCCTACGTCGACGGCTGGGCCCACTTCAGCGAGGGCGTTGACGAATTCGTCGCGGCGTTCGACCAGGCCGGCATCAGCACCGTGCTGAAGGTCGCGCCGCACGGCGAGTGGATCGATTGGGACTGAACGCGCTACAGGCGTCCCTCGACGCGCAGTTCCGGGTGCACCCAGTCGGGTGAGCGGCGTTCCTTGAACGAGCGGAAGCCTTCGATGGCCTCCGCGTCGGACAGGCTTGCGGTCATGCCGATGCGGTCATAGAGGCCCAGGTAGCTGTCGATGCTGGACTTGATGACGCCGCGGGCGCGCGGGGCGGTTCGACAGCATTGCGCGAGAATGTCTTTCGCCGCGTCCAGCAGGCCCTCGTGCGGCACCACGCGAGTGACCAGGCCCCAGTCGAGAGCTTCGACCGCGGTGAGTACCCGTCCGGTGAACATCAGGTCGCGGGTGCGCACCGGCCCGATGACCCGGGTGAGCATCTGGCTGTAGTAGGTGTCGGCGTAGCCGCGGAACAGTTCGGGCACCCGGAAGGTCGCCCGGTCGCTCACCACCGACAGGTCGCTGCACAGGGCGATCTGGAAGCCGCCGCCCTGGCATAACCCGTTGACCGCGGACACGATCGGCTTGCCCGAGGTGCGCACCGCGTCGAACGGCGTCACGTCCATGCCCAGCGCGGAACCGAAGGTGATCCAGTTGTCCTCGCCACCCCCGCCGCCCATGTCGCCGCCGGGGGCGAAGACGTCGCCGGTCCCGGTGAGCACCAGCCCGGCCAGGTCCTTGTCCTCGTTGAGACGCCCCACCGCATAACGGATCCCGAAGTACATCGCGGGGCTCAGGGCGTTGCGCGCCTCCGGCCGATCGATGGTGCAGACGGCGATCGGGCCCTGGCGCTCGAAACGCAGGTAGGGAGTGCCCAGCCAATCGCCTTCAGGCGGACGGGGACTGTTATGCGGTGTCTGCGCCACGGGACTCCTCTCCAGTCGGCGTCGCAGCGGATCTATCGCGCCGCAACGCCGCTACTGTAGCTCTTACGGTATCGGCGGTGCCGGACGCCTATACGTAAGGCAGCGTGGTCGTCTCGGCGGTCGCAGACGCATCGGCGAGCACCGAGGCGAGTTTGGTTTGCAAGGTGGACGTGGTGTCCCCCACCGGCTTATCGCAGAACCTGCAGCGCGTTGTGAAATTCGGCTGTTCGTCCTCGTCCGGCCAGAAGCGGCGCGGCCCCACCTGGGCCCCAGGGTCGAACAGCACGGCCTGATGCGGTGCGTCCTTGAGGATGCGGCCGACGGGATGGCTCTGTGGGCATTCGAGTTTGAGCATGCCAACGCCCTCTTGGTTGCCGACCATTTTCTACCGTCCTCTCGCTGTCAGTGCAAGATCTGCGCGAGCTTGCGCCAGCGCCGGTGCCGGTGCCGGAACATGACCCGGACGAAGGCGCGGGTCAGCAGCCCGTGCAGACCGTCGTCGGTTTCGATCTCGTCGGTGTAGCGGCAGCTGCCGTCGTCGATGGGTTCGAACGTCAGGCGGTGATTCCAGGTATGGACGGGCCCGCCGTGCTCGTTGGTGTAGATCACGGTCGGGTCGAGTCGCTTGATGGTGAGGTGATGTGTCCAGCCCGGGATCACGCCGAACCACCATAGCCGTGCCGATCCCTGCGTGCCGACCTCGATGCGCTCGGGGACCTCGAGGCGGTACGCCCGCAGCACTGGGCTGAGGACGTGCTTCATCAGCTCGGGCTTGCGCGCCAAGGCGGAGGCCGTCTCGACCGGGATCGGCAGCTCCGTAGTTAGGGTAACCTTACTCATGCAGTTCATGTTGTCCTAGCGGGCGCGATCAGGCAAGGGCGCGTGGTTCAGTGGGGCAAGTCTGGAGCCGCGGGGTCGGGCGCCCGGGCCGGCGAGGACGGTGCCGGTGGCGGAGCGGCCGACGGCGGGCAGTCCGGCATGAAAATCCACACCGACGACCATTTGGCGGTGATCTTGTTGCATGCCGCCGGGGTGACCGGCGAGGCGCTGCTCGCCGAAATCAGCGCCGCAATCAGTCCGGTTACCAGCGCAGGAAGAAGGATGCGGGAGACGACGGTCAACATGGTTCCCCTCCGCGCCTGGCGTGCGCCCGAATCGCGCCCCGGCGTGCAGGTAACGCTACGACAGGAGCCACCGGACCGCAGCGTGAGAAGTCGACACTGAGAGACGCGAGGGAAACGGGAGGGCGCGGTCAATCATTCATTGACCTGATTGATACTTGTGGTCCCGGCTGGGATCGAACCAGCGACCTTCCGCGTGTGAAGCGGACGCTCTCCCACTGAGCCACGGGACCGCGCCGAGATGGCGAACGACGTCGAAGACTAGCACGCGCCGGCCCAGACGATACCGGCCGCACCGTGTGGTAGGTCGCCACGATAGCCTGGGCACGGCTCGTACCAAGAAATTTGTATGGGCCCCCCCACGTGGACTATCGTCGTGCTTCGCACCGGGCGACGATCTCGTCCGAGGCGCGCGGATGTAGCGCAGTTGGTAGCGCATCACCTTGCCAAGGTGAGGGTCGCGGGTTCGAATCCCGTCATCCGCTCGAAGGTGCAAGTGGCGTGGACCCCAACGGTGGAGTGGCCGAGTGGTGAGGCAACGGCCTGCAAAGCCGTGCACACGGGTTCGATTCCCGTCTCCACCTCCAGCTTTTGGTTTCCCGGCGCGATTAGCTCAGCGGGAGAGCGCTTCCCTGACACGGAAGAGGTCACTGGTTCAATCCCAGTATCGCGCACCAGCTTCATAGCAGCTCAGAGGCACTTTTCTAGGCTTCCACTGGTCCGCGTGACCTAGATATGACCTGACAGTCGGCAACACTCGACCGATTGAAGGGAACCTCACCATGCCCAGCACTGTGGCAACCAGCCGCCGAGGCCGTCTCGTGGACGAGATACACCAGATGACGAACGTCGTCGGCCTCGAAGACCTCACTGTGCCCGAGGTTGTGGCGTTCGATGCCCTGCTGGCGCCTGCGCACACCCGCGTCACCAGGGGCCGCGACGCTACCGTCGACAGAGACGAACTGATTTACAGCGTGAAGACCGCCATGAGTGCCAGGTCGCCGGAAACCTTGACGGACGAAGAGTTACGCGCCATTGGAGCGGTGATTCGAGCCGCCGACTCTCGTGTTCATGTGGTGGGCAACGTGATTAACTTCGCCGCCCGGCGCCGTAACGGACGCCCTCGATAGCTCACATCCAGAACCATCGAGCCTGTCGCAGAACTTGGTTATCTTTCCAGGGATTGGCTAACCCCGTTCCAAGTGATGTAGCAATGACCACACCAGACAACGCGGCAACCACTTGGCGAGACCTGGCCGGTCAGCTCACGCCCGAGCAGATCGCGCGTTTCGAGCGCGCCGAACAGCTTTGCCGGTCCAAGGCTCACCTCGCGTTCCCGCAGAGCGACCCAAGCGAAACGATCGCTCACCTTCTCACTGGTGTGCTCAAAGAGGCGCGTTGGCAAGCACAGCAGAACCTGACTGATGGGCGCCGTCGGTAGCCGCGTCTTGACCACAGAGGGCTTAGCACGCTTGCGTACCCAGTCGCCACGCCAGTACAAACGGCCGTTTGATGAAGGGCGAACAGCCGGCGGGAGTCCCTCTGAGTAGATAACGCGGGCCGCCCCCTGCTCTCCTCACGGACCGCCCGGTTGATTTGACCCGCAATGTGATTCACCTCCACCCAAGGCGGCACGAAACCGCGGGCGCTTACGTCGTCCCGGACAATTCACTATTTGTTTTGCCTGGATAGGCGTAGGGTCAACCGTACGGATCCACGGCAGACCAAGGTCGGACCGGAAGAGAAGATTCCTCCTCTCGGCTGTGGCGCCCAGCACGACCACCAGGCACCCACGCGAAGCAAGGCCCATCAACTGGGCACAGCGCGGTGGGCTTGCGTCAGGCCAGGGAGAAATACTCTTCCTCTTCTGACGCCGAGGCCACCATTCACCGCGCAATCCATGCAGCTTGGTAACCAGGTGGTTGGCGCTTCGGACGGCGTTCCTGACGAAAAGGAGCGCCGTCCGACTTGCCTATGCGGGACTTCCCGGGGCTGGTAGCAGCTGTGAACCGTTCCGATGCGCCGCCGTTGCGTGCGCGTGGTGACAACGCCTACGAAATCACGGACGCCAGAAGAAGGCCGCACGCCGGGGACTCTGGGGCATATCGGCTAGCTGCTCGATGAGCACGCTGAAATACCCTGCTCGCCAACTTTTTTGAGGAATCGTCGAGGGTGGTGTTTCCGCTGTTCGAGTAAACGAACAAGGAGACGCGATCCCCTATGGGCGGCCCGGCACGGCTACGGGGTTTAAGAGAGAACCATGACCGCGTCGCATGAGTGGATGCACATCGGCGACGATGCCTGGGAGCGGTACGGCACCCGGGTCCACTACACCGTCCACGAAGAGAGCGACCGTTGGGTGGCGCGGGGCTACTCGCTCCGCGACGGTCGTGAACGCAAAGAGGTTGAGGGATCAGCACATACGTTGGAGAACGCCAAGCGGCTGGTGCAGGATTGGGAGTCTGAGCAAAAGGTGCGCCGAATCTGACACCAGCGCTCGTCGCGCGCGTCATCCCTCGCGCACGCCCCTAACGCGATGTGCGTGCGGCAATGACTTGCGGACAAGATGGAACCGGATTGACACTCTCCGCGTCTCAATTAGTTGTCGATCGGGCCGCCCCTACTTCTCCTCGGAGGGGCCCGATTATTCACGTCTAGGTAGCAAGGTCGTCGTGTATCCGCGGGCTAGGGCCAGCACTAGGTGACGGGGCCTCCTCAATGCTCGTCCAGACCCGGGGGCTGATGTACAGATTTGTTCTGTTCGCTCGGCGGATCTTCAGCACGCCGCCGTTGACAATCTCGAACTTGTCTTTGTCCCCGAAGCTTAGGGTCGATTTGGGCTCGCGATTCACCTTGAATGCCATGCTGGTCAGTGTCACTCCAGGGAACTGACATGCCCATCCGTGACCTACGAGAGATGCCCCGGTGATGCCACCCGCGTAATTTGATCGTAGGAGGACGCTAATGCCGGAATGCATGCACCGGGTCGAAAAGTGCCTGAAGTGCGGTGGGCTCGCCGATATTTTGGTGGAGGAGCGATACAGCGGCCACGGCCAACTCGTCGGGAGGCTGATCCACCGCTTTCGGTGTCGGCGCGGCTGCACGGGTCGCGGCGTAGTCCACGCACCCTGCGCACCTCGCTAGTCCATGGCTATGGAGGAGTTAATGGCGGCTCTTCGTCATGCGGCTCGGGAGCGGGGCGGGACGCTGCCGTCGATAGTCGTGGGGCGCGGATGCGCTGCGGGATGAACGCCGCGAGGACCGAGGCGGATTACGGCCGAGGCCCTGAGGCTCGCGGGCCAACCGTTAATCTCACCTGGAGGGCGGCTTTTGCTGACCTCCGCGCGGCAGGTAGTCCAGTACCCCATTCCTAGCGTTACCAGTAAATATTCCTAGCGGTACCAGTAAATCCGCTGTGCCAAGGCTTACATTTAGCGGGCGGCGAATGGTCTGACTGATCGGAGACCCGACCTAGCGCGATTGCCCAGACTGGGCGAGTCCACCGCGGCCGAAAATCGGGGGTGGAGTGAAGGGAACTGACAATGTCAGAGCAAGAACAGAACATCGAGTTAGTCAAGCGCGGCTACGAGGCCTTCAATGCCGGTGACGGCAAGGCCGTGATGGACCTGTTCGACGACAACATCGAGTGGGTGCAGCCGGGCGACAGCGCGATCGGCGGTTCCTATCGCGGCAAGCACGATCTCGCAGGTTTGCTCGCAAAGATGGCCGAGAAGCAGACGACTGCCGACCCGCAGCGTTTCATCGCAGATGGCGACGACGTGATCGCTCTTTGCCAGACTACGGCCGGTGGCGAGACCTCTGAGATCGCGCAGGTGTTCACCCTGCGCGACGGCAAGGTCGTCGCGGCGCACGCCTATGCCGACACCGCAGCGCTGGAAAGGGTCTTCGGCAAGAAGGAGGTCGCGACAGCCTAGGACTACCTGTCCGACGAAACAGCCGGCCCGTCATCCCACTTGGGGGCGGGCCGGCTGCTGTGCTGAGTACTGGTTTAGCCGCCCACCGCCCGCCGCCCGGCTCCGGTGCCAGGGAATCGGCCATCAGGTACGTGCCTTGTGCGCAGTTGTCTCACCCAAGGGTTTACGCTGGACTTCACAAATTAGCGGTTGTGGTCGCCGTTGGTGTTGTTGGTTGCGGGTCGACCCTGGTGGTGCGGGGCTCGGCCCGCAACTTTTTTGGGCGGACTCATGCGGCACCGCAGAATGGCCGCACGGCAGGAGGTCGTGGACCTTACCGCTAGAAGGAGTACGGAAGCTCAGCCGTCGTGCGAAAGCTGTCGCGCTAGGGCGTATTCCAAACTTTAGTCATGATATGAACACACGAAAGTCCTCGTGCCGCAGCACATGTCGCTCACGACGTGAGCTCCGAAGGGTTGACAGGGCAGGGAATATCCAGCGATTGATGGCGCGCCCCTCCTGCGTTGCCGCACAAGGGATTTGGTTGTTAACCATGGTCCTCGCAAGGATTGCGGGGGCCGAATCCTCAACCGCGCTGTCGCCCTAGCTAGTCATTCGGCAAGACGGCTAACGGCCGCCCAACTGATCGTTGATGTTGCTCCACTGACCTTCGCCCTTGTGGTTGCCCATGTTCCGGCATTGGCCGTCGAGGATGATCTGCCCGTAACTGTGGTCGGACGGCATGAAACTGATACTGGCGGCGACGCCATCTTTGTTGAGCGTTGCGCCGTGGTAGTGCTGTCCGGGTGGCGCCCCGTCGTTCCAGCCGTGCGCGATCATCGCCGCCCGTACTTGCTGGAAATAGGCATCGGGGTCCCCGTGGATCAGGAAGCTCAGCGTGACGGTGCCCTGAAACGGCGGGTCGCCTTGGTCGTTGCAGGAGGCGAACGAGAACGCCCCGCTGACTCCCTCCAAGTTGGCGGCGGTGACGATCTGTTTGGCGGGCTCGATCACCTGGGCCTTGGTCTGGTCGTCGCTCATGGGGTGGGCGGTGTCTTCATATGGGTTTGTCGATCCGGGGGCGTGTGGTTTGTGTTGCACTGGTGCGCATCCTCCTAACAACATGGCGACGGCCACTAGCGAAGTAAGCAGTAATTGGCGCAACGGCACGCGTTGTTCCTTAATGGTGGTGTTGGGCATCGAAAACATGGTTGTCGGTAATAGACCCTGGCGACCGTTCCCACTCCGGGTCAACGACGGCCGGCGTGTGTGGGCCGATCGTGACCGGCGGTAGCCCCGGAATCCTGACTTGCACGCCGCCCAGCGAATGCCGGTGTTCGGCGGTCATGCCGTCGGCTTGTAGTTGGTCGCCGTGGCCGGAGACGATGTCGGCCATGCCGTACAAGGCTTCGCTGCCGCGGTGGTAGTAGTAGGAGTGGTCGTGCGGGTTGATGCCATCGGAGCCAGGAACCTCGGCGCGGAAGCGGACCGACCCAAACCCGTCGACGGCAGGGTCTCCGCCCAGGCTGGGGTTGTTCCCGAAGAAGTTCTCACCGAAGATTTTCTTGCTCGCGCCGTCTAGGTGACCGAGCATGCCGACCGGATCGGTGGAGGCGTCTCCTACGAACACATGTCCCCCATCAAGGTGAAAGCTTTCGGCGCTGGTCGCACGGTCGGTTCCCGGACAGCCCAGCAGCACAGCGTCATTGGCGTGCATGTTGTGCATGGCGAAGGCGTCCGCAACGGTCGTCGAGCCGTAAGAGTGGCCCAACACGGTGACATGCTGGGCCGCCCCGAGGTGGGTTGCCCACAGACCGTTGACGTCCTGCGCTAGCGCCGCACTGCCCGTCCGGGCGAGTTCGGGTGTGGAGATGCGCACAACGTCGTCAAACCCGTTGGGGGCGTCGTAGCCCATCCACGCAATCACCGCCGTTGGGTTATTGGGGTCGGCGGCGTTGGCCTGTTCGAACAGGTTGATCGCGTCGTTGTGGCCGTCGTGCAGCCAGCCCCCTTTCACGCTGCTGCTGGTGCCCGGCACGATCACCGCGGTGTTCTTCGCGGTGTCCGGGTTGCCGATTGCGATCGCGGCACGGCCCTTGCCGCCGAACGCCGTTGGGTCATAAGCGAATAGGTAGACCGGGTTCGGGTGAAGCGGGTCCCCGGCGTCGTGATCGAGGCCTAGCTTGGTCTCGTTGGCGTTCTGGTAGCGGGTGATGTCGGTGGCTGACAGACCGAATTTCGCGGGATCGCGAAGCACGTCGTCCACCGAGACACCGTTGCGGGCGGCGGTGACACGCACCCGGTCGAGGTCTTGATTCATCACTGTGAGGTTGGCGTCATTGCGCGCCAGAATGGGGACGCCGTTGAGATTGCCGATTTGGTCGGGATGCTCCGCCATGAACCGCTGTCGCTGCTGTGGGGTCAGTGATGTCCACCAGCGATGCACGTCCTCGGGATTGGTGCTCGGCGGGGGGATCTGGTTGTCTGCATCGACTGGCTGCAGGATGTTCGGGTCGTAGCCGTCGGTGCGCAGATTGCCCAGACAGTTCTGCAGCGTGGCCGAGTAGCCGTCACGGATTGACTGCAGATCGTGAAGCGCATCCCGGACGTCATCAGCGGCGTCGGCTTTCGCGTCGTCGATCAACTTCTTTAGAAAAGCCTCGGTCTTCGCGTCGGGATGGCCAGCCTGCAGATCGTGCTCCGCCGCGTCGATAATGTTGTCGAGCCCCTGCAACTCGTGTTCCAACGTAGAGATCCGTTGCGTTCCAGCTTTCTGCGCGTCGGCCAACGCGGCGGCGATGTTCTCCAAGTCAGCGCCGATTTTGGGCAACTGCTCGGACTGCGCGCCAAGCGATTTGATGACCCGCTGCACTTCCGCGGAGTCGTTGATCGGGTGGTCGCCGTTCTGGTGATTCCAAGCCGCATTGAATCGTTGGCGGGCTTGTTCGAACGCGTGGTCCGCCTCGGCGGTGTGTCGGCCCGCGCCATGGAAGGCCTCGGCCAGGCTCGAAATCTGAGACGGGCTGCCGGCCTGCAAGCTCTGGTTAATCGCCCATGGATCACCACCGGCCTTAGCGATCAGCTCGGCAACATTTAGCCATTTCAGCTGCACTGCACCGCCTGCAAATCCGCACCCTGTTCTCCTGAAGCAGCTATGACGCTAACGCTACACCGCTGGTAATCCCTCCGCGCCGGGTCGAGCCGACGCTGCGGAGCAATTTATCTATGCGGAGTTCACCATCGATGGCCGCGATGGCCGGTGCCAGTGACCAGCGCAACCCAGCGACCAGTCCGCTACGGCGTCGAAGACGCGCGTAATGCGGGATGCGCTGTCGGAGAAGGCTTGTCGATCACCGACATCGACGGCGCGGACGTTACTGTTGCAAGTCACTTTTGTCGCCGGAGCTGCCTTGGGAGCCACTTTTAGCGCTACGTCGACCGGGGTCAGCACAAGTGGAGTAGCGGACTACTCGTGCCCGGGCCCGGGATCGCGGAGACGATCTAGCCATGAAGCCCAACCTTGCACCGCCGACCGGGGCAACCATGGTCGACGAATGGGACACCGTCGAGGCAGCGTTCAGGGTGTTCGACGGCCCGGAGTGGAGCATCAACCATGCTGGCCACGGGCCACAGAGCGAGATCGTGGTCTCCGTCGTCGGGCGGCAATACGTCGACGGGCACGCTGAGTGCCAGGTCTTCATTGACTGTCCCAATACCCCGATCATCGCGCCAGCCCAAGCCCGGAAGCTGGCCCAGGCGTTGATCGCCGCAGCGGACGCCGCTCACGGATGACTCGCTAGGGACGTTCTTCAATCACACACTGAACAATCCCGTTGGCAAAGGACGGGTCGAATCCCATCTGCGCTACCTTCTGAGCCTCGGCAGCGGGGGGAACTCCAGAATCGAGATCCTGCTCAATGACTCCGACAAGCTGCAAGTTTTGGGGGTCGTGTTCCGCCAGCGGTTCTGTCATCTTTCCCACGCAGCGGCGGTAACCACTGTAGTCAGCGTGAGCGGACGTCTCTATCAGCATCGCCGAGGCGATGAACAAGGCGGCGATGGCTATGCCGACCGCGGCGGCCGCGTGGATGAAACGCACGGTTATACGGATACCCAGCGATAACGCTGGATAATCAGCAAACGATTGCTGAGCTGACCCGGCCGATTCTCGACGAAGGCTCAGGCGTCGGTGGTATGGACGATCAGGACGTCGGTCTTGGCCCTGCGGGAGACGGCGGCGGGAACTGATCCCAGCAGCCGGCCGGCGATGCTGCTGAGTCCCACGTTGCCGACGACCAGCAGGTCGGCATCGGCCTCCTCTACGAGCTGCACCAGCACGTCGATGGGGGCGCCGACGACCGACTTCTCCTCGACGTTCTTGGCACCGGCTAGGTGCGCCCGCTCCCTGGCGTCCCGCAGGATCGCGTAGTAGGGAGCCTCGCCGACCGTCCGGTAGTCCTGACCGTGATCGCTCCCCGGCGGGATGGCGTAGCGTCCGCGTTCCTCGCGGACGGGGAGGTGTGCCGTCGCAACGATCAGTTTCGCGCCATGATCCGCAGCGATCGCGGCTGCGCGCTCCACCGCGCGCAGCGAGGAGTCCGAGCCGTCTGTGCCGACCACGACCGTCTGATAGGCGCTCATTTCTCATGCAGTCTAAGGCCGGCGGCCGCTCCTGAGAGGGAAAATCGATGCGGAATCGGTCCCCCACCCCCGGGGCACCGGCCGGGCCGTTAAGCACCTTCGAGAGCCGTGTTCGCACTGGCGACCCGATTCGTGGTTGTTAAACAATGCGAACGCGCAATAATGCCAGGATGCGTCTTATCTACGCCGCTGCGACGGCCGGCATCGCCATTGCCGTGCCGATGGGTTCGCCGCCAGCTCACGCTGAAACCGGCGCCAATGGCTACGCTCAGTGCATAGGGGGCGACGCGAAGCCCCCGCCACCGGGGGTAACCGCGGAGAATTGGTTCCCCAGCGTCCATGTGATCGATAACGACATCGGTTCGGCTGTGCCCGCGGACGAAGTAGTTCGGAGATTGATCAATATGGGAGTCAAGCCGGAGGACGCCGCCACCCGAGTGCGGTGTTACCTGGCCAACTTGCCGCACTAGCGCAAACACCCCGGCAAAATCGTCGTAAAGCGCATTCATTTTCTGAAATGCATTGTGCACCAAGGTGCTTAGTCGCAGCCCGCCTCCCGAATAATGGTGTGACCGATTCAGTTTCAGGTCCGCCGGCCAGGTGGTCGACATGTGCGTGTTCCGCCAATCCATCGAGTTGAGCCGGGCATGTTCAAACCGCCCATTCGTGCCCTGAGCTGGCGTTACGATCTGTGCAAGCGCTATTGATTCGAGGGGCTATGCATCGCACCCGACGTCTCGTCACCACCATGATCACCGCCGTCGCGTTGTTGTTCGCGGATGACACTTTCGCCTATGCGCCGCTCGCATCGGCCGATCCGATCTGCGGTACGCCGGGAACGCCGCCATGCGCGGGTCCCAGTCCGTTGACACCCGAGCAGCAATGCGCGTTCATTGCGTGGCGATCGATGATGCCGTGCAACTGGCTCGGAATGCAGGTGCCGGCCGGCACTCCGGGCAGTTGGGACAACCCGCCTGCATCGCCGCCCCCGCCGCCGCAACCGTAGCTACCCTTTTGACGACACCTCAATGATCGAAGTGTCGCGACTTCAATTCATCACGCCCGGAAGACAACTGCGGGCAAAACACCGCTCCGGCAATCGACACATTCCAAGGCGCAGGCCAGAACCGGTTTGCAGCTCAATGGCGATTCTCGAGGCTGGGAGCAGAACGCGCGAACTCGCCCTCAAATCCCCGAATACGTTATCTTCGCGCAGTGACCAGACCTGCTCGCATGAGCGCACTCGCAGCGACGCTGGCGCTGACGGCCTGTTTGACTGCGCCCCCCGGCGCCGCGGACCCGACGTCCCAGCAGTCGCCTTTCCCGACGGGAAAATCCGGCACCAGCATCCATGTCACGGAGTACAGCACCGCGACCGCCGACGTCACGCTCAACAACGCGACCTGGGTCTCGTCCGGTTGCTCCGGCGGTGGGGGCTGCAATGTCATCGAATTGACCATCGAAGGCAAGTCCAACGCGCCGTTCAACTACAGCCCGGCCTCGCTGACCGCCGCCTCTTCCGCGTGGCGGCAAGACCCGAACCGCGATGCCCAGGGCGGCTCCTCTCTGGTCGACTACCAGAAGATCAACAAGGTGCCGCCGCTGCGCTCGGGCAGCGTCACCAACGGCCAGACCGCCCACGGATTCATCGCCTACGACAGCAACATCAAGCAGGGCGACGTTTACATCGAGTTCAACGATCCCGACGCTCCCGCTGCACCGACGCCGTTAGCGGGCTGGAAAGTGCACACCTGAGCGAATTGCCCTGTGGGGCAGTCGGGCTCATCAGGCGCGGTCGTGGAGAGTGACCTGGTAGCCGTCGGGGTCGGCAAAAGTGAATGTCCGACCGAAGGGGCCGTCAATCGGTGCGGAGACGATGGTGTGACCGTCGGCGGCGAGAGCATCGTGAATGGCCTGGACGTCTGTGGCGTGAAGCCAGATCGCAGCACCGATGCCGGGCTGAGCAACGGATGCGAGATCGGTGCCGGGCAGAACGTCGCGGATTGCGAACGCGATCGCCTTCGTCTCGAAGACGACGGCGTGCGCAGGCCCGGCCTGCGAGCGAACGAGACCGAGGTACTGCTCGTAGAACGCCTGCGATGCGTCGAGGTCGCGCGCTTGGAGCGAGATGAAGTCGGGGCCGGTGACGGGCATGAGATGCTCCTTCGGATCGTGTCAGTTTTCTGACATAAGGCAACCTATGTCAGGATACTGACATGAGTCAAGACGGTGCCGGCGTCGACCTGAAGACGTCACTGGGCTACCTGCTGAAAGAGGCGTCGAGCGCCCTCCGCGCAGCCATGGAGGAGGTGCTGCGGCCGCTCGGGATGAGCGTGACGCACTACTCCTGCCTCGAGCTGCTGGCTCAACGCCCGGCCTTGTCGAACTCCGAGCTCGCGCGGGGCGCGTTCGTGACACGGCAGTCGATGAATGTGCTGCTCCAGGCCCTGGAACGAGATGGCTACGTGACCAGACCTGCGGAGGCACCCGTCGGCAAGGTTCTTCCCACGCGGCTCACGCCTCGCGGCCGACGGAGCCTAGAGAAGGCGTCCGTCGCGGTCCGGTCCGTCGAAGTCAAAATGCTGGCCGGGATGACCGAGACCGAGCAGTCGGACGCGTTCCGGCTCCTGCAGAGCATGGTTCACTGTCTGCGCGACGGCGACGACGGTGCATAGGTCGCGCAGTCGAGGGTGAATGCAGATTCACACGCGCACGGCCGACATATCCATGTCGATGGTGCCCTGGCACGCGCCGCTCAAGATGTCGGTGTGCATCACGCCGGCGAGCGACCCGTCGGGTTGGGGCGTGTAGCGCGTCTGGGCTCGCGCCGGACTCCATTGGATCGTGGTTTCGGGCATCATGCAGTCCCACTGAAAATCGTTGGTCTGCGACCACGACTTTCCATCCCAGGTGAACTGCACCGGCTGCGGAACCGTCGGGTTAGTCGGCGGCGGGCCACTGACGATGGTGGCGACGCACTTCCCGTTCGTACAGCTCGAACTGAACCCGTAGGTCTCGGTGTGCTGCGTCTCAGGGTCGCCGACCGCCATGCTGGTCCCGGCCTTGGGGCCAACCATGAACGTGATCGCGTATTGGCCGTTCCAGGACGGATTGTCGGCGAGGGCCGTCGGGGACACCTGCAGGGCAATCGCCAGCGACAAGGCGGATACACCGGCGAAGCCTGCCAGACGGTCTGGAGCCATGGTTCCTCCTGCGGGTCGTACCCATCCAATAGTCATATGCCGAACCGGTCGCCGACAAGGTTTTCGCCGCCGGGCTCCGGGGTGCGTGACTTTTCGACGTGGCCGAGGGTTCCTCGCGTTACCAGCCCCACTCGTCGTCGTCGAGGACGTCCACGGTCAGCGCGTTGTTGGCGGTGCCCGTCGTTCCATAGGTAAAGGTCAGCAGGGTGCGGTCGTCGTCCAGGGGCTCTGTGGCGACGACGGTGGCGTGCCCGATCTTCATCCGGATCCTGTCTCCGGGTTTCAATTCGTCGACTCGCTTAAGGGGCACGCTCAACCCATCAGAACCAGTGATTTGCGGTTGCCGCAAATTCTCTGGTCATTCGTCGCCCTTCTTCACTGCCAGGATGTGTTCGCCGGCACACGGACTCTAATTCTTCAATCGTCACACGACAGCGCCGGGGCGCGGAAAAAATTCGGCGCACCGACAAATTCCGGCCTTGGGCCCAGACGCTCTCCTATGGCGCGATCAATCGCGCATGGCACTCAGATACCCTGTGCCACAGCCTCGCTCGTCCTCAGTTCTCCGCTGCCTTGACGACCGAAGAGTCCGGTTAGCGTCGTTCCGGCGCCAGCCGCTTGAGGGCCAGCCCTCCCTCAAACGGTCGGTAGCCGAAGGCGGCCGGGGCGCGATAGCCCGTGTCCTCCAACGGAGTGTGCACCTCGGCGACGGTGGGGCCGATCTTCTCGGCCACTGGCACCAACGCATCGAGATCGAATCGGTACAGGCGACCGGCATTGCCGCCCAAGATCTTTCGGCAGGCGTCCTGCGACCTGTCATGCAGGGCCCACCGAATGGCCAACTTGGAGTGGGGGGCGAAGCCCTCCTCGTGGGGATAATCACTTCCCCACATGATGTGATCGGGGCCCATGAAGTTGATCATCGCGCCGTCGAAAGGCATCAGCTCGCTGGCCAAATAGCAGTTCCGCTGCACGTATTCGCTCGGAGTCAGGGTCAGCGCATCGACGGAGGATCCGCCGAACATCCCGTAGGTGCGGTTGCCGGCGTCGGACTTCATGGTGGGCACCATCGCGTCGAGGATGCCGATCTGCCCGGGCACCCACAGCGTGCCCTGCTCGGTCGGCACGAATCGCAAGGTCGGATAGCGCTCGAAAACCCCCGCCAAGATCAGGTGACCGAGGGTGCGCTGGGCCCAGATCGCCATCTCGGTGATCAACACCGCGTTGGACGCCGGCTGGTCCATTGGCATCTCGGGGCTGCCTGCACCCGCATGCTGCACCACCGTCAGGTCCAAGTCCGCGCACAGCGCCCAGATCGGTTCATAGCGGGTGTGAA
This sequence comes from Mycobacterium senriense, assembly GCF_019668465.1. Lineage (NCBI taxonomy): Bacteria > Bacillati > Actinomycetota > Actinomycetes > Mycobacteriales > Mycobacteriaceae > Mycobacterium > Mycobacterium senriense. Next base: position 5,470,681 of record NZ_AP024828.1, read on the forward strand.
AAAGCGGGGCCACCTGCGGATCACCGGGCGAGACCGCCGGAATGAGCACGCCGCCAAAGCAATCCTGCTCAGCGCCCCAACGAATTTCTTCCAGCGCCAGCTCGATGTCGTTGGGAAAGATCTGAATCAACCCGCGGCGCCGGGCCGGCGCCAGCGAACAGAAGTCGATCTGCCACCGGTTGTGGGCCTGCACACCGGCCCAACGCTTCTCGAAGTCCGCTTGGGTGCGGGGCAGGCTGATGGTGATGTTCGGGGTGCTCGGGAAGAACGGCGGAACGGTGTTGGGCAGCAGCACCTCGGCGGCCACCCCGTCGGCGTCCATCTCGGAGATCCGGAGCTCGTGGTCCCAGTTCCGATCGGCGGTGGCGACGATCAGATCGTCGAACGGGCTGGCGTAGGCCTTGGCCCACGCATCGAACTCCTCGTGCAGCCGCGCCGGCAGATACGGCCGGTAGCCGTACAGATCCGCCCCGGCGTGGGTATCCGTCGAGACGACGACATAGCGATCGAGCGTGTCCCAGGTTGTAGCCATCGCATCCTCCACCAGAGTATGCCGAGTATAGAAGAAACCGATCGGCTCGCGAAGGCCCCGATTTGTTCGTGAGACCCACAGGTGGCCCGAGGATTTCGTGCCGCGCCATCCTCGGAGCACAATGTGGGGCGTGAGTTGGACGAGGTACACGGGCCGAGCGGACGCGGATATCGCCCTGGACGGCGACGCGCTGCATGCCGAACTCGAAGACCGCATCCGCGTGGATAATCCGCATCTGACCGACGTCCGGCTCGAGCGGGCAACCGCGACCGAAGCTTTCGACGCCGAACCGAGCCGGCGGTTATACGACGTCACCTACCTGGCCGAAGACCCGGAAGACAATTCATAGCCTGTCGACGCGGCGGCCATTTGCCCGCGCGGTCACCGTCGTTGGCGCTAAATTCCCCCTTCTGAGCATTGCAAAGGAGTGAAAGCGGTGCGGCCGATCATTGCCATCGTCGTTGCAGTCGTTACCGGGCTCGTCGCGCTGCCGACACCGACGGCCCGGGCCGACGACGACTTCGTTGCGCTGGCCGTGTCCGTCGGAAGCGGACGAGCCGCCGGCTGGGGCACCGGGGGCAGCCAGGACCAGGCGAACCAAATCGCGCTGGCCCACTGCACCGCCGAAGCCGGTGACGCCTGTGAGGTCGTGGCCGGCACGCGCAACGGCTGCGCATCGGTGGCGTTCGATCGCGCCTCCGGCCGGTTCCAGGGCGGCTCGGGTCCCGACACGACGGCGTCCGCGAACGACGCGCTGACCAAGCTGGGGTCACCCAACGGTCGGGTCAAGACCACGCACTGCTCGTCCTGATGGCACGCGTCAGCGCGTAGCGCCAAGAACACCGCGATTTCGACTATCTTTCAGTGAAGTCGTCCTTGACTCGCCGCCGAACGGCCCGCGCACCGAGGGGAGGCCATGACCCGGATGAAGGCTGGAAAGTGGTCGACAGTCTGTGCGGTTTTCCTGGCCGCTGCCGCGCTCGCCTGTGCGACGCCGGCGGCAGCGGATGACACCGACGACGCCTTCATCGCGAACCTCTCCAAGGGCGGAATCACCGTGCCCGACAACGACAATGCGATTGCGACAGCCCATATGGTGTGCAGCAGCCTCGATACGAATCCCAACGCCCCGACGCTGGCATTTGTACTGGCGCGGGACAGCGACCTGTCGCCGAGACAGGCCGGCTACTTCATCGGACTTTCGGTAGCCACCTACTGCCCGCAATACAAAGACAGGGTCGGCCCTTCGAGTAGCTGAACGGCTGCCTGGACGCCCGCTTATGTGACCGTAGCTACCGCAGCACAAGGGATTTGGCTCAGCAGTGCTCGGTCCAGCATCGCTGCAGCGGGCAATAGGTCGAATGCGCAAGGCTCACCATGGATCCGACCTCTCCGAAAGTCACGTTCCTCGGATCCAACGTCTGGTGAATGTTCTGGGCGATCTGGTCATAGGTCCAACCCCACCCGATGTCGTCGCAGATCAGGCGCCCCATTGCGGTGAGGGCGGCGTCGTGGTCGGGCGGCCAGCTGAAACCGGCGCCGCGCAACTGAGCCAGGTATGCGTCATCGAGCGGATCGGCGGTAGCGACCGCGGCGTTGGCAACCAGAGCCGCGCCCGCCAAGGCGGGGACGGCCAACGCGGCCAGCCGGCGAGGTGAGAACATCATGCGCTTCCTTTCTTCGGGACGTTCACGATGCCGTCGACCCACAGCGGCATGAAGATGAAGAATAGGGACAGCCGGAAAAAAATGGCTTATGAGCGGCTGAACAATCGGATTTCCGCGCCGTTGCAGGCACGCGACTTCGGCGTCAGCGCCGTGTCACGCCGGCGGGACCATGCTCGTACGCCGTGGTCAACCAGAACACTGTGCGTTCGATCCCCGGCACGATTTCGGTGACGTCTATCTCGTTCTCGAATTTCAGCCCCAACCGGCTTTGGTTGCCGTGAAAGATTGTGCAAATCAAGTATTTAGGCTAACGAGGTAGAGTCGCGGGCATGAATGTGGTCGAGTGGCTCAGGACGCCCCGCTACCTGCGGACGCGTTTCATGATGGAAACGCGGCCGTTGAACCGCCTGGAAATGGAGATCGTGTTCCTCGAGGTCGCCGCCCGCGACGCGCTGGTACGCCTGCCCGTGGCGTTCATGATTCTGCCGAAGAGCCCCCGCCCCTGGCGCGACGGCCCGTCCAACCCGGAGCAGGCCGAGTAGCGGTTCCGCATAGGCAGGCGGGTCGCTGCGGCGGGACCACCGACGATGGCCATCGACAATCCCTACTGGGACGCGGTCAAGGACTGCGTCGAGACCGACAGCATCGGCGGCAACCCGGTGGTCGGCTATTTCAGCCTGGACCGCACGGTCGAAGAGAACATGGCCCACTCGCCGAACCGGCAATGGCTCGTACGCCGATACTGCTGGACCGTCCCCGACCCCGACACCGTGCAGTTCGTGGCCGGCCACGCCAAGGGGGGCTGCTCGATCCCATAGCGGGCACGGGTTATTGGGCCTACCTGCTCACCCAACTGGGCGTCGACGTCGTCTGCTACGACCTGAACCCGGGCACCGACCTGCTCACCAACGGCTAGCACGGTGACGACCTGTACGCCCAAATCGTCGCGAAGGATTGCGCCGAAGCGGCCGCCCTGCACCCCGACCGAACACTGTTCCTGTCCTGGCCTCCCCACGACCAGGACGTCGGCGCGCGAATATTGCTGGCCTACAACGGGAATCGTCTCATCTACGTCGGCGATGGCCGTGGCGGCGGCACCGGGGACGCCCAGATGCATCAGATCCTCGAAACACAGTGGACCGAGGTCGATTCCCGCCAACCGGTGCTGTGGTGGGGCCAACGCGATCGGGTGACGGTGTACGAACGCGGGGTTCGGTAAAGGACTTGGGTGCCGCCGCCGAGTCGGGCATGCTGGCGGTATGCATGTCATCAACGGAGTGCGTGACCCGGCGGCAAGCTTTCCCCTCGACAACGCGGCGGACGACGCCGGCGAGCGCCGGCAGGCCAATCGCGCCGTCGCCCTCAGCGCCGTCGGACTGGCGCTGACGGGCCTGGTCGAGTTGGTCATCGCGCTGCTGTCCGGCTCGGTGGCGCTGCTGGGCGACGCGCTGCACAACCTGTCGGACGTCTCCACCAGCGCCTTGGTGTTCATCGGCTTCCGCGCGTCACGCAAGCTGCCCACCGAGCGGTACCCCTACGGCTACGAACGCGCCGAAGACCTCGCCGGGATCGGCGTGGCGCTGGTGATCTGGGGCAGCGCCGTCGTCGCCGGTTTCGAAAGCGTCACCAAGCTGCTTCGTCACGGCGGCACCGGTTACGTGGGCTGGGGCATCGGCGCGGCGGTCGTCGGCGTGGTCGGCAATCAGCTGGTGGCTCGCTACAAACTGGTGGTGGGCAGGCGAATTCGGTCGGCGACCATGGTGGCCGACGCCAAGCATTCGTGGCTGGACGCGTTGTCGTCGGGCGGTGCGGTGCTCGGGCTGATCGGGGTGGCACTGGGCTGGGGCTGGGCCGACGCGGTCGCCGGGATCGTGGTCACCGGGTTCATCTGCCACGTCGGCTGGGAGGTGACCGCCGATATCGCGCACCGCCTGCTCGACGGCGTCGACCCCGACATCATCACCACCGCCGAGGCCGTCGCCGCCTCGGTTCCCGGTGTGACGCACGCGCACGCCCGGGCCAGGTGGACCGGGCGGACCCTGCGCGTCGAGGTGGAAGGCTTTCTGAACGCCGACACGTCGCTGGCGGCCTCCGACCAGATCGGTCGCAGCGTCGCCGCCGCGCTCGTGTCACAGATCCCGGAGATGCAAAGCTTCACGTGGACGGCGCGCGCGGCGTGAGATAGCCGGACCTCAGCGGCGGAACCGCTCCCGCAGCTGCGGGTCGTTCTCCCACCAAAGCCCCGACGGCGCGGGGGTTTCATTCTCGGCGCCCCCGCTCTGGGCGCTCCGCGCCTCGGCCTCGTCCAGTTCGGCATCGACCGCGACCGCGTGCGCCTTCTCGTCGCGAGACATGGCGCGCATCAGCAGCAGCACGAACGGCCACCCGACCAGGTCGCCGAGGATCCACAAGACACCGGCGCCGATCGTCTGGTCGAGCCGCGGGTCGGGGCCCCAAGACCGTTGCAGCCCCGCGTAATACGCCGCACCGATCAACGGGCCCTGCCAGATGACCAATCCGAGCACACCGTCGCCCAGCGCCTCGGCCACGCTGATCAGCAGCGAGATCGACTGAGGGTACCGGTGTGGTACCGGGTCTTCCTGCAGCCGGGCATAGAAGTAGCAGAAGCCCAACGCCACCAACAGGATTCGCGTCGGCGCACCGATCCACTCGGCCCGCAGGGCCGCGGTGTACCACGGCGTCAGGTACAGCAGCCACGGCGTGACCAGCATCGCCACCGACGTGGTCGCCGGATGCACGAGCACGCGCGCGAACCGCGTCGCCAACAACCGATCGATGCGGTCGCGGCCCGCCGGCCCGACGGCGTCGCGAAGGACGGTGACCGGCTTGGCCTGCGCGACGAGAAACGGCACGACATAGAGCAGCAGTAACACCTGCAGCGCGCGCACCCAGAACAGGACGTAGGCGTAGGCACCGACCGCGCTGATCGTGGCCAGCAGCCACACCAGCATGCCCGCACCGAAGCACGCGGCGTTCGCGGCGCGGACGGGACGTTCGGCACCACGGGCGCGCCGGTAGCACCAGGCATATCCGGTGGCGAGCACCGCGACGACGGCCGCGGAGACGAGGTCGACATGCCAGGTCGCAACGGCCGCGTCCCATGTCAGCGGTCCGGGATCGACGCGCACGGCCACCAGCCTATTGCGGCCGCGATCGGCTCAGTTGCCGGCGCCGCCTTCCGGCTTCGGACCGCGGTCGTCGCCGGTGATGTACTTCGGGCAGTAATGGGCGGCGGCGAGGTAGGTGAACTTGGCCGCGGCGGCGCCCTGGAAGCCCGGATTCTGGTTACGCAGGTCGGTCACGATCTTCGCGTCCGATTGGCCGTCGTCGAGCAAATCGCACACCGACTTGCCGATGGTGATCGCGTTGCCGCCGTCCTGGTAGGTGAGGCCGGCGTCGCGGAGGTCTTTGAGGAAGTCCTGGTCGTTGTCGATGTCCGCGTGCGCCGGCGCGGCCAGGACGATCATGGTTGCGAGGCTGGTCAGCCCCAAAAGAAATCGCATAGCGCTTCGATTGTTGCAAACATGCGGGTGGTTGGCATCTCGTCGGGCGAACGGGACGTGAACTGTCCTCCGGCCGCCGGGGTGTCCGCAGCGGAACAGCGGATTTAAATGCACCTGAAGCGGGTAGCGAATAGGCGCTATCGCCGATCAGCAAATAGATCCGCATGAGCGCATTGAAGCGTTTTTAACGATTTAGTCAATGCTGTGCCGGTGTATGGAATTTGTAAAAACCTTATTACATTCACCTCACACGTCCCATTGCGGACGACGTGTCAGGAGGAGCTGGCCGGCGTCGCACTCGATGTGGGCGAGGTGGTGCTCGAAACCACGTACGGGCAGTACGTGCTGGCGGCGATGGCCGCGAACTTGTTGGCTTTATCGTCAGTCAGGTCGGAGTTCTTGGACTCCAGAGTCGAGACGACATCCGACATCCCGGTGGGGGCCTGAAGCGTCTTGCACACCCATTTGCCCGCTCCGACTGCCAGATCGCTGTCGGAATACGTGATGCCGGCCTTATCCAGTGACGCGATGAATGCGTCGTCAGTGTCATCGGCGTGTGCAGGCACCGCCATACCAATTACGGCGGCAAAGCCCGCCGCTGCGGCGAGAAACAGTTTCATGAATTACAGATTGACAGAAAGGCGAGCAACCTGCATCTCGTGCGACGAACCAATCGTCAACCTACGGTTGACAACCCGTCCGTCGTCAACCTAGCGTTGACGACATGTCCGACCCTGTCCGTATCGCCTATCGGATCCGCCTGGACGAGTTGATCGACGCCATCGAGAGCGTCCACCCCGACGTGCTGGACCAGCTGGCCGACGCCGTCCTGGCCGCTGAGCACCTGGGCGAGGTCGCCGACCATTTGATCGGCCACTTCGTGGACCAGGCCCGCCGCTCGGGCGCGTCCTGGACCGACATCGGCAAGAGCATGGGCGTCAGCAAGCAGGCCGCCCAGAAGCGCTTCGTCCCGCGCGCCGAGGCCGCCGCCCTCGACCTCGAACAGGGGTTCACGCGGTTCACCCCGCGGGCGCGGGGCGCGGTGGTGGCCGCACAGAACGCCGCGCACGAAGCGGGCAACGGCGAGATCACCCCCGATCACCTGCTGCTCGGTGTGCTCGGCGATGCGGCCGCCCTGGCGACCGTATTGCTGCACCTGCAGAAGGTCGACACCGAGGCGCTGCGCGCCGCCGCGACCGAGGCGATCTCCGCGCTGCGCGCGGATGCCGAACCGCCGCAGCTCATTCCGTTCAGCGGGCCTGCGCGCAAGGCGCTCGAACTGAGCGTGCGCGAGGCACTTCGCCTCGGCCACAACTACGTGGGCACCGAGCACCAGTTGCTGGCGCTGCTGGAGCTGGAGGGCGGGGACGGGCCGCTGCACCGATGCGGCGTCGACAAAGACCGGGTCGAGGCGGATTTGATCACGGCGCTGCAAACCCTCTCCGGCGGCGGGAATGTCGCGCCGAGCGGGGCCGGCGGCGGCTGAGCGGTGCGGTCGACCCCTCCCTTCGGCATCACCGCGTGTGCAATCATGCGAGGGTCCCCTGCAACGGCGCCAAGGAGGCACCACATGGCGAAGATGCACCGCTGGCCGGTGGTGGCGTCCGCCTTTCTGGTTGCCGTTGCCGGCATCATCAGCGTCGGCGTCGGCGCGGTTCCGATGCCCCGCGCGTGGGCCGGGGATGCGCCGATCGGCCACATCGGCGACACGCTGCGGGTGGACAACGGCACGTTCATCGCCGACGTCACCGTGAGCGGGGTGGGGCCGTGCGACCCACCGCCGGGATTCGGCTACACCCGCGAAGGCACCTACAAGGGCTTTCCGGGCAGCACCGTCGAGCGCGCCGACGTGACCATCCGCGCGATCCGGGTGCCCAACCCGTACGTCATGGCGACCGTGATGGATTTCAACGGCGTGACCCCGAACGCCGACGCCTACAAGCCGCGGGCCTCCGATGCGCCCGACGCGCTGGACAACGTGCTCGTCAACGCCCCGAACGGGGCGATCGTGCGCGGCGGCGTGTATTGGGACGCCTACCGCGATCCCGTCTCCACCGTCGTCCTGCTGGACAAGAAGACGGGCTACCACCTCGCGCAGTGGAACCTCTGACCGGAACGTTCCAGATCGCGCCGGCGGCTTCCGGTGACGCCCTAGAGCTGGCCGCCGTTGCGGCGCAAACCTTTCCGCTGGCGTGTCCGCCGTCGGCGACCGCGGAGAACATCGCGTCGTTCATCGAGGCGAACCTGTCGGCCGCCCACTTCGCGCGGTATCTGAGCGATCCGGATCGCGCCGTCGTCACCGCGCGCCAGGACGGCCGGATCGTCGGTTACGCCATGCTGGTTCGCGGTGTCTCCGAGCACGCCGGCGTCCAGCAGGCCGTCGAAATCCGCCCGGCCGCCGAGCTGTCGAAGATGTATATCCTGCCCGATCGCCACGCGAGCGGGGCCGCGTCGGCGCTGATGGAACGCATACTGGCCGTCGCGGCCGACTGGGGTATCCGCTGCGTGTGGCTGGGCGTGAACCGGGCAAACCAACGGGCGCAACGCTTTTACCTCAAGAGCGGGTTCACGATCAATGGCACCAGGACGTTTCAGCTCGGCGCCGGCGTCGAGAGCGACTATGTCATGATCCGCGAGCTGGGTCAGCCGCCGCGGTGAGCGCGAGCAGCCGGGAAGTGGCCCGCAGATACTTCTTTCGGTATCCCCCGGCCAGCATCTCCTCGCTGAAGATGGTGTCCAGCTTGGCGCCCGAGGCCACCACGGGAATGCCCGCGTCATAGAGCCGATCGGTCAGCGCCACCAGCCGCAGCGCGACGTTCTGATCGTCGAGGCCGTGCACGCCGGTCAGGAACACCGCGCTCACCCCCTCGATCAGCGTCAGATACCGCGACGGGTGCATGGTGGCCAAATGCGTGCACAGCGCGTCGAAGTCATCGAGCGTCGCGCCCTCGACCCGCGCGGCGCGCGCGGCCACCTCGTCGTCGGACAACGGCTGCGGTGCGGGCGGCAGCCCGCGGTGCCGGTAGTCGGGCCCCTCGATCCGCACGGTTGTGAAAATGCTTGCCAGCGTGGTGATCTCGCGCAGAAAATCCTGCGCCGCGAACCGGCCCTCACCGAGTTGCTCGGGCAGCGTGTTGGAGGTGGCGGCCACCGAGACCCCGCGCTCGACCAGCGACGAGAGCAGGCGCGAGATCAGCGTGGTGTTGCCCGGGTCGTCGAGTTCGAATTCGTCGATACAGACCGCCGTGTAATTGGCCAGCAGCTCGATGCATTCGACGAAACCGAACACCCCGGCCAGCTGGGTCAGCTCACCGAACGTCGCGAACGCCTTGGGCGCCGGGCCATCCGGTGACCCGCCGGGGCCGTCGCCGGGCAGCTCGTAGTAGGCCGACGCCAGCAGGTGCGTCTTGCCGACGCCGAAACCACCGTCCAGGTAGAGCCCGACGCCGGGCAGAATTTCCCGTCGGCCCAACAGTTTTCGTCGGCCGGCGCGACGCTCGACGGCCTGCCGGCAGAACTCCTGACACGCCACCACCGCGGCGGCCTGCGTCGGCTCCGCCGGATCGGGCTGATACGTCGCAAAGCTCACGTCGGCGAAGGTCGGAGGTGGTCGCAACTGGGCGATCAGCCGCTGCGGCGACACCGTCGGGTGCCGATCCACCAAATGAGCCACGCCGCCCGAAGCGCCCGCGGAGGTGGACCCGTGCATGCAGGAACTGTAGCGGCGTGCTGCAATCAGACTCATGCCCGACTCTGGCGGCCCGGAGAGTTTCGCGACGTCGGCGACTTCGACGACGCCGCTGTCGCTGCTCGGCTCGATTCGCGGACTCGACGACGGCGACCTCCCCCGGCTCTACGACTATCCCGAACACGACGGCACGTGGGTGCGGGCGAACTTCATCACCAGCGTCGACGGCGGGGCCACCACGGGGGGCAGCAGCGGCGCGATGGGCGGCCCGGGCGACCGGTTCATCTTCAACCTGCTGCGCGAGCTCGCCGACGTCATCCTGGTGGGCGCGGGCACGGTGCGGATCGAGGGCTACTCGGGCGCTCAGGTCGGCGCCGCCGAGCGTCAGCGGCGGCAGACCCGCGGCCAAAGCGAGGTCCCGCAGCTGGCGATCGTGACCGGCTCGGGCCACCTCAACCGGGATATGGCGGTGTTCACCCGCACCGCGGTGCAGCCGCTGGTACTCACCTGCACCGCGGCGGCCGAGCAGACGCGCCGTGCGCTCAGCGGCCTGTGCGAGGTGCTCGACTGCTCCGGCCGCGATCCCGAGAAGGTCGACGAGGCCGCGCTGCTGGCGGCCCTCGGGGCGCGCGGCATGCGCCGCATTCTCACCGAGGGCGGCCCGACGCTGCTGGACTCGCTGATGCGGCGCGACATGCTCGACGAGCTGTGCCTGACGATCGCGCCCTGCCTCGTCGGCGGCCAGGCACGACGCATCGCGACCGGCTCGGGGCAGCTGCTCACCCGGATGCGCTGTGCCCACGTCCTGACCGACGACGCCGGCTACCTTTACACCCGCTACGTCAAGGCCTAGCTACTGTGGTCGGCATGAGTCGGCCGTACACGTGCGCCACGATCCTGGTTGCGGTGACCGCGTTGCTGGCCGGCTGCGTCCCGGGCCTGGCCGCCGATCCGCGGTTCGCCACCAATTCCGGTGCGCGACCGCAGGGTGCGGCGACCTCGAAGCCGGCACCCAGTGGCCCACCGCCGATCGCCGCACCCAAGAACGACTTGGCATGGCACGACTGCACCTCCAAGGTGTTCGCCGACGCGGCCGTCCCCGCCGCGGCCGGCGTCCAGCTGGACTGCGCGAACTACGACGCCGACCTGGATCCGGTCAACGGCGGGGGCGGCACCCTGAGCATCGGCGTGGTCCGCGCCCACTCCGACAAGACACCCCAGGACGCCGGGCCGCTGGTCTTCACCACCGGCTCCGATCTGCCGTCCTCGGCGCAATTGCCCATCTGGTTGTCGCGTGCCGGCGCCGACGTGCTCGCCACCCACCCCATCGTGTCGGTCGACCGCCGCGGCATCGGGATGTCGAGTCCCATCGACTGCCGCGACAAGTTCGACCGTCAGCAGATGCGCGACCAGTCGCAATTCCAGACCGGCGACGACCCGGTGGCCAACCTCTCCGAGGTCTCCAACACCGCCACCACCAACTGCGGCGACGCGGTCGGGATCGGACCCAACGCCTCCTCCTACGACGACGCCCACGCCGCCTCCGATATCGAGCGGCTGCGCACCCTGTGGGACGTGCCCACCCTCGCGCTGGTCGGCATCGGCAACGGCGCGCAGGTGGCGCTGGCCTACGCCGGATCACGGCCGGACAAGGTGGCCCGGTTGATCCTCGACTCACCGGTTGCGTTGGGCACCAACGCCGAAGCCGCCGCCGAGCAGCAGGTCAAGGGGCAGCAGGCCGCCCTCGACGCGTTCGCCGCGCAGTGCATCGCGGTGAATTGCGCGCTGGGCCCCGACCCGAAGGGTGCCGTCAGCGCCCTGCTGGCCGACGCCCGCGCCGGTAAGGGCCCCGGCGGCACGTCGGTGGCGCAGGTGGCCAACGCCATCACCGTCGCGCTCGGCTACCCCGCCGGCGGCCGCGTCAACGCCACCACCGACCTGGCCAACGCGCTCGCGAGCGCCCGCTCCGGCGACACCAACGCGCTGAACAATCTGATCAACCACGCCAACGCCCTCCAGGACTCCGACGGCCAGTTCGTCAACGTGTGCAGCGACGCGGTCAACCGCCCCACCCCGGACCGGGTGCGCGAACTCGTCGTCGCCTGGGGCAAGCTCTACCCCGACTTCGGGACGGTCGCCGCGCTCAACATGGTCAAGTGCGTGCACTGGCCCACCGGCTCACCGCCGCCCATGCCGAAGACCCTCAAGGTCGACGTGCTGCTGCTCGGCGTGCAGAACGACCCGATCGTCGGCACCGACGGCGTCGCGGCGACCGCGGCCAGCATCATCAACGCCAACGCCGCCAGCAAGCGGGTGATGTGGCAGGGCATCGGCCACGGCGCCAGCATCTTCTCGGGCTGCGCCGTTCCGCCGCTGATCGGCTACCTCAGCAGCGGCAAATTACCCAACACCGACACGTACTGCCCGGCCTGACACTGCTTTCCGGCATCCGTGGGCGCCGGTGTACGGTGCGCTGGTGACGGCAGCTGAATCGACCCGAACCGGCCTGCGCGATCGGACCCTGGCCGCCTTCAGTCCCCGCACCGGCCCGCCGAGCACGTCGACGGTGCTGAGGATGGCGCTGTGGCCGGTGGCCATCATGTCGGTGTTGCACCGCAGCATCATCCTGAGCCTCAACGGCAACATCACCGACGACTTCAAACCGGTGTACCGCGCGGTCCTCAACTTCCGGCACGGCTGGGACATCTACAACGAGCACTTCGACTACGTCGACCCGCACTACCTGTACCCGCCGGGCGGCACGCTGTTGATGGCGCCCTTCGGATACCTGCCCTTCACGCCGTCGCGCTACCTGTTCATCCTGATCAACGCCGTGGCCATCCTGATCGCCTGGTACCTGCTGCTGCGGATGTTCAAATTCACGCTGGCTTCGGTGGCCGCGCCCGCCCTGCTGCTGGCCATGTTCTGCACCGAAAGCGTGACCAGCACGCTGGTGTTCACGAATATCAACGGCTGTGTGCTGCTGGCGGAGGTGCTGTTCTTCCGGTGGCTGCTGGACGGGAGGGCCGGGCGCCAGTGGTGGGCCGGCTTGGTGATCGGCCTGACGCTCACCCTCAAACCCGTGCTGGGCCCGCTGCTGTTGCTGCCGCTGCTGAATCGCCAGTGGCGGACGCTCGTGCCGGCCATCGCGGTTCCCGTCGTCGTCAACGTGGCCGCATGGCCTTTGGTGAGCGATCCCATGGACTTCGTCACCAAGACGGTGCCCTACTTCCTGGGCACCCGGGACTATTTCAACAGCTCCATCGAGGGCAACGGCGTGTACTTCGGCCTACCCACCTGGCTGATCGTGTTCATGCGAATCCTGTTCACCCTGCTGATGATCGGTGCGATGTGGCTGTTGTACCGGTACTACCGCACCCGAGACCCGCTGTTCTGGTTCACCAGCTCGTCCGGAGTGCTGCTGCTGTGGTCGTTCCTGGTGTCGTCACTGGCCCAGGGCTACTACTCGATGATGCTGTTCCCGTTCCTGATGACGGTGGTGCTGCGGAACTCGCTGATCCGCAACTGGCCGGCCTGGCTCGGGATCTACGGCTTCATGGCGCTGGACGACTGGCTGATCTACAAGTACATGAGGTACGGCCGTGCGCTGCACTACCTCAAGATCACCTACGGCTGGTCGCTGCTGCTGATCGTCGCCTTCACCGTGCTGCTGTTCCGTTACCTCGACGCCAGGGCCGAGAACCGCCTGGACGACGGCATCGATCCCGCGTGGCTGACGGCCGAGCGCGAGCGCGAGGCGATCGCACCCGCGGCGGAGCCGGGCGCAGCGGCTCACGTCCACTGAGCGTCGCGCCGATCGCGGGGCGCTGCCGGGCCGGGCGCGGCGGATCGCCGCCATGCGCGCTAGCGTGGATGCATGACCTCCCCCGACGTGTCGCAGCCCAAGGTGCAACTGAGCAACGACGAGTGGCGCAAGAAACTCAGCCCGGAAGAGTTCCACGTGCTGCGCCAGGCCGGCACCGAGCGACCCTTCACCGGTGAATACACCGACACCAAAACCGAAGGCGTGTACCAATGCCGGGCCTGTGGTGCCGAATTGTTCCGCAGCACAGAGAAGTTCGAGTCGCACTGCGGCTGGCCGTCGTTCTTCGACCCGGCGAAGTCCGAGGCGGTGATCCTGCGGCCCGATCATTCCATGGGCACGACGCGCACCGAGGTGCTGTGCGCGAACTGCCACAGCCACCTGGGCCACGTGTTCGCCGGCGAGGGCTACCCGACGCCGACGGATCAGCGCTACTGCATCAACTCGGTCTCGCTGCGGCTGGTGCCGGCGGGCGGATAGCTCTGGGCCGTCAGCCCTCTCAGTCCACCCGGGTGGCGTGTACTTCCCAGAACGGGGCGTACGCCCGCTCGCCGTCGAGCCACGGCTCGATCACCCGGAAGCGCTCCAGTAACTTCTCCGCCTGGTCGGCCATGTCGGGGCTGCGCTTGGCCATCGCCTCGATGGACGCGACGCTGACGTTGACCCGATAGGTGGTCGTGCCCAGATAGGTGATCTCCCAGCCACCGTCCGGCAGCACATCGCGAAAGTCGTTCTTCGACAACGACCGCGGCATCTTGAACCCGTTGACGTTGTGCTCGCCGAACTCGAACATGTACAGCCGCGCACCCGGTTTGGTGGCGCGGTGCAACGCCTGCACATAGGACCGGCGCAGCTCGGGCTCGGTGCTGAAGGTGTGGTAGAAGGCGCAGTCGACCACTGTGTCGAACCGTCCGTCGAACCCCTCCAGCTTCGTCGCGTCGGCCAGCTCGAAATTCACCGACACCCCGGCCTTTTGGGCGTTCTCCCGGGCCCGCTCGATGGCGCCCGCCGACCCGTCGATGCCGGTCGCCGAATATCCCTTGGACGCGTAGTAGATGGCGTGATGGCCCGGGCCGGTGCCCGGGTCGAGCACCTCACCCCTGATGGCGCCCAGCGCGACGAGCTGCTGGACCACCGGCTGCGGGCCGCCGATGTCCCACGGTGTGGCAGCCGGCAGGCCGTGCGTTGTCCGCTCGTCGCGGTACATCTCCTCGAAGCGGGTGGGGTCGGTGGGATCGAAGGGCTGGGTCATGTGGCGCCGCTTCTCTCGCTCATTTTTGGCGCTATGCGCCATATCGTCGCCGGCGCGGTCATGGCAAGGCGTTCACCAGCTGCTCGACGGGAACCCGGGGCCCGGTGAAGAACGGCGTCTCCTCGCGGGTGTGCCGGCGGGCGTCGGTCGCGCGCAGCTCCCGCATCAGGTCCACGATGCGGTGCAGTTCGGGAGCCTCGAAGGCCAGCAGCCATTCGTAGTCGCCGAGCGCGAACGCCGGGACCGTGTTGGCGCGAACGTCCTTGTATTCGCGCGCGGCCATGCCGTGCTCGGCCAGCATGCGGCGGCGTTCCTCGTCGGGCAGCAGGTACCACTCGTAGGACCGCACAAAGGGATACACGCAGATGTAGGCGCCGGGTTCCTCGCCGGCCAAAAACGCCGGGATGTGGCTCTTGTTGAACTCGGCCGGCCGATGCAACGCCACGCTGCTCCACACCGGCGAGCTGGCCCGCCCCAGCGCCGTGGTGCGCCGGAAATCGGCGTAGGTGGCCTGCAGCGCCTCGACGCGTTCGGCGTGGGTCCAGATCATGAAGTCGGCGTCGGCCCGCAGGCCCGCGATGTCGTAGAGGCCGCGCACCGCGACGCCGCGCTCCTCCTGCTGCTTGAAGAACGTCGACGCTTCATCGATGACGTCGTCGCGCTGGTCACCGAGTTCACCGGGCTCTACGGAGAACACCGAAAACATCAGGTAGCGGATCGTGGAGTTGAGCGAGTCGTAGTCCAGCTTGGCCATGGAACCTATCGTGCCACCCGCGCGTCCAAGTCTCCGATGGCCCTGATCACACGCTCGGCCGAGCGCCCGGCGGTGCCGACGCAGGCCGGCACGCCGATGCCGTCGAGGTAGCTGCCGGCCACCGCGAGCGTGGGGGGCAGGCCCGCCCGCACCTCGGCGACCACATCGGCATGGCCGGGCCCGTACTGGGGCATCGCGTCGATCCAGCGCTGGATGCGCACCTCGACGGGGTCGATGGTCAGGCTGAACACGGCGGCCAGGTCGCCCAGCGCCCAGGTCAGCAGCTCGTCGTCGGACGTGTCGGCGGCCACGCGATCGCCGAACCGGCCGAACGAGAGCCGCAGCAACTGGGCGTCACCCCGAGCACCCCACTTGCGCGACGAGAGCGTGATGGCCTTGGCCCGCAACCGCTCGCCGGTGGCCACCAGCACGCCCGAACAGTCCGGGAACGCGGTATCGGCGGGCACGGCGAGCGCCATCACCACCGACGATGCGCTGGCGATGCGGCCGGCCGCGGCGACGCTGCGGGGGGCGATCTCGGCCAGCAGCCGGCAGCACTGCCCCGCCGGCACGGCCAGGATCACCGCATCGGCGGCCCAGCGCGCGCCGGTGTCGTCGACCACCGCCCAGCCGGCGCCCGCGCGCTCGAGCCGCGACACCGCGGCGCGCACCCAGCGCGGGCGCCCACGCGCGAGCAGCTCGTCGATCAGCACCTGGTAGCCGCCCTCGAGCGACCCGAACACCGGCGCGCCGGTGGCCGGCGGCAGCGCCTGCCGCACCGCGTCGGTCAGGCTGGTGGCGCCGCGGTCCAGCGCCGCCGCCACGGTCGGGGCGGCCGCGCGCAGGCCGATGGTGGCCGCCGAGCCCGCATAGACCCCGCTCAGCAGCGGATCCACCGACCGGGCGACCACCTGGTCGCCGAACCGCTCGCCCACCAGGTCGGCCACCGCGGGGTCGGCGCCCGGCTCCCACGCCAGCGGTTGGGCGGGTTCGGCCTCGATGCGGGCCACCGTGGCCTCGTCGACCAGCCCCGCCACCGACGCCGCCGACGACGGGATCCCGACCACGGTGCCCGCGGGCAGCGCGCGCAACCCCTGCCCGCTGTAGATCAACGGACGCGCGCCCGTCGAAACCCGCTGGCGCCCAGACAAATTCAGTTCGTCCAACAGTGCGGGCATTTCGGGTCGGCGCAGCACGAAAGCCTCGGCACCCACGTCCATCGGCACCCCGCCGACCACCTCGGTGCGCAAGACGCCGCCGAGCCTGTCGCCCGGATCGAACAGCGTGATCGCGGCGTCGTCGCCGACGGCCCTGCGAAGCCGATAGACCGCCGTCAGACCCGAAATACCGCCCCCCACAACACAATACGAGGGAGAGGTCATAGTGAGTGGACCAGCGACACCAGATCGGTCAACACACCGGGATCCGTCTCGGGCAGCACGCCGTGGCCGAGATTGAAGACGTGACCGGCGGCGCCGGCGTCGATCGCCCGCCGCCCGTCGTCCACGACCGCGCGCGCCGCGCGCTCCACCACCGGCCAGCCCGCCAGCACCACCACCGGATCCAGGTTGCCCTGCAACGCCGTGCCGGGTTGCACGCGAGTGGCGGCGTCGGCCAGGGAGGTCCGCCAATCCACGCCGACCACGGTCGCGCCGACCGAGGACATGGCGCCCAGCAGTTCGGCGGTGCCGACCCCGAAATGGGTCATCGGTACGCCGTGGTCGGCCAGCGCGGAAAACACCCGGGTGCTGTGCGGCTGCACGTAGGTGCGGTAGTTCGCCAGGGACAGCGCCCCGGCCCACGAGTCGAAGACCTGGATGGCGTCCACCCCGGCCTCCAGCTGCACCCGCAAGAAGCCCACGGTGATGTCGGTCAGCTTCTCCATCAGCGCATGCCAGGTGTCCGGCTCGGCCAGCATCATCGCCTTGGTGCGCGCATGGTGGCGACTGGGGCCGCCTTCGATCAGATAGGACGCCAACGTGAACGGGGCACCCGCGAAGCCGATCAGCGGGACGTTGCCGAGCGAGGCCACCAGCATGGACACCGCGTCGGATACCGGCTGAACCCGTTGCCGCTCAAGGGTTTTGATTGCGGCCACGTCGGCGGCGGTGCGCACCGGCGACTCGATGACCGGCCCGACCCCGGCGACGATGTCCAGGTCGATGCCCGCACCGAGCAACGGCACCACGATGTCGGAGAACAGGATCGCCGCGTCGACGTCGTGGCGGCGCACCGGCTGCAGGGTGATCTCGCAGACCAGATCGGCGTCGAAGCAGGCCGACAGCATGTCGGTCTGGGCTCGCAGCGCCCGGTATTCGGGCAGCGAGCGACCGGCCTGCCGCATGAACCACACCGGCACCCGGTTGGGTTTGCGGCCGGTCACGGCGGCCAGATACGGCGACTCGGGAAGGTCGCGGCGAGTATTCATCAGCCTCAATGCTGCCATGACCGAAGAACACCGAACTGCGCTGCGTACGATCAACGACCGCGACCGTTTGAACGTCAGGAGTGCGGAGATGCCAGTGAGTCAGCCCCCAGCGAGTTACGACGCGTTTCCCAGCCTGCGCTGCGAGCTGGGGGAGAACGGGGTGCTGACGCTGGTCCTCGACTCCCCCGGCCTGAATTCGGTCGGGCCGCAGATGCACCGCGACCTCGCCGACATCTGGCCGGTGATCGACCGCGATCCCGCCGTGCGCGCCGTCCTGGTCCGCGGTGAAGGCAAGGCCTTTTCCTCCGGGGGCAGCTTCGACCTGATCGACGAGACGATCAACGACTACCAGGGCCGGATCCGCATCATGCGCGAAGCCCGCGACCTGGTGCACAACATGATCAACTGCGACACCCCCGTCGTGTCGGCCATCCGGGGGCCGGCGGTGGGCGCGGGCCTGGTGGTGGCCCTGCTCGCCGACATCTCGGTGGCGGGCCGGACCGCCAAGCTGATCGACGGGCACACCAAGCTGGGCGTGGCGGCAGGCGACCACGCCGCCATCTGCTGGCCCCTGCTGGTCGGCATGGCCAAGGCCAAGTACTACCTGCTGACCTGCGAGACGCTGCTGGGCGAGGAAGCCGAGCGGATCGGGTTGGTATCCACCTGCGTCGACGATGACGACGTGCTGTCCACCGCCACCCGCATCGCCGAGAACCTGGCGCAGGGCGCGCAGAACGCGATCCAGTGGACCAAGCGCAGCCTCAACCACTGGTATCGCATGATGGGGCCCACCTTCGAGACCTCGGTGGGCCTGGAATTCCTCAGTTTCAGCGGCCCCGACGTGCAGGAAGGCCTGGCCGCGCACCGCGAGAAGCGCCAGGCGCGTTTCACCCGCTGACCGCAGTCTGAGCTGCACATATAGCTTTGGTGGAGGCCTGGTAACGGCTTGGTCGCGGCCGGTTTGACACGCGGCGCGCCTGTCGCGGCGTGTCGGGCTGTGGGTCTAGCGTCGATCCCTGTGACCCGTGCCGTGACGACGCAGAACGGTCGGGATGAACAGGAGCGGCGCCAAGTGACCTCTTCCGAACCGGCCCCCTTCCGCGAGGCGGTGGCGGCGATGAACGCCGTCGTCGTGCGGCCGGAGATCGAGTTGGGTCCCATCCGGCCGCCGCAACGCTTGGCTCCGCACAGTTACGCCCTGGGCGCCGAGGTCAAACATCCCGATCACGAAATCATTCCCGAGCGGTCCGACGGCGACGCCTTCGGACGGTTGATCCTGCTGTACGACCCTGAAGGGGCCGACGCGTGGGACGGCACCATCCGCATGGTCGCCTACATCCAGGCCGACCTTGACCCCAGTGAGGCGGTCGACCCGCTGCTGCCCGAAGTAGCGTGGAGCTGGCTAGTCGAGGCACTGGAGTCACGTATGGAACAAGTCGTCGCCCTGGGCGGCACCGTCACCGCCACCACATCGGTCCGCTACGGAGACATCTCCGGGCCGCCGCGCGCCCACCAGCTCGAGCTGCGCGCGTCCTGGACCGCGACGTCGCCCGCGGTTGGTGGGCACGTCGAGGCGTTCTGCGAGGTATTGGAGCACGCCGCGGGCCTACCCCCCGCTGGAGTCACCGATTTGAGCTCGCGGTCACGCGCCTAGCATGGGCGAACCCTCGGCCGACGGGCCGGGCAGCAGCGCGCCCGGCGACGTAGGCACCGAACCCGCCCCCACACCGCTCCCGCACCCCTCCGAGGGCGTGCCGGGCATCTCGGTGAGCGTGCACGAGATCGAGGCGGCCGCGCAGCGACTGGACCGCGGGCACGGGCCGTTCGCGGTGGACGCCGAGCGGGCGTCGGGTTTCCGCTACTCCAACCGGGCCTACCTGATCCAGATCCGGCGGGCCGGTTCCGGCACCGTTTTGATCGATCCGGTGAGCCACGGCGCCGACCCGCTCGAAACCTTGCGGCCGGTGGCCGAGGTGCTGGGCAGCGACGAGTGGATCCTGCACTCCGCCGATCAGGACCTGCCGTGCCTGGCCGAAGTGGGCATGCGGCCGCCGGCGCTGTATGACACCGAACTCGCCGGGCGGCTGGCCGGGTTCGAACGCGTGAACCTGGCGACCATGGTCGAGCGGCTGCTGGGTTTCGGGCTGGCCAAGGGGCACGGCGCGGCCGACTGGTCCAAGCGACCCCTGCCCGCCGAGTGGCTCAACTACGCCGCGCTGGATGTGGAACTGCTCATCGAGCTGCGCGCCGCGATCGCCGACATCCTGGCCGAGCAGGGTAAAACCGATTGGGCCGCACAGGAATTCGACTATCTGCGCGACGCGGGTACGAAAGATCCGGCTGCCGCCGTGCGGCGGGACCGGTGGCGGCGAACGTCGGGAATACATCGGGTGCGCGATCAGCGCGGCCTGGCCGCGGTCCGCGAACTGTGGCTGACGCGCGACCGGATCGCGGAGCGCCGCGACATCGCCCCGCGCCGCATCCTGCCCGACTCGGCCATCATCGATGCCGCCCTGGCCAACCCGACGACCGTCGAGGAGCTTGTCGCGTTGCCGGTGTTCGGTGGGCGCAATCAGCGGCGCAGCGCCGCGACGTGGTTGGGGGCGCTGGAGGAGGCCCGGCGGACCAAGAATCCACCCGGTGTCAACGAGCCGCCGAACGGTCCGCCGCCGGCGGCGCGGTGGAGCAGACGCAAACCGGAGGCCGCCGCCCGGCTGGAGGCCGCGCGCTCGGCGCTGTCCGAGGTCTCCGAGCGGGTCCACGTCCCCACCGAGAACCTGGTGTCGCCGGACCTGGTGCGACGGCTGTGCTGGGACTGGGCGCCCGCGCCCGATCCGTTCGACGCCGTCGAGGAGTTCCTGCGCGCCGGGCAGGCGCGGCCGTGGCAGCGGGAATTGGTGGATCCGGTTTTGGCCCGCGCGTTGCAGGCCCCGCCGGAGATCGCCGACTAGTCGAGGTGCTCGCGGATCTCCGCTTCGGTGACACCGCTGCCCAGCGCGGCGACCCAACCGGTGATGCGGCGGGCCACGTCCTGATCGGTCAGCGCCAGATCCGCCAGCAGCTCACCGCGCGAGGCGTGCTCGTAGAACCGCTGCGGCAGCCCCACATCGCGGCACGGAACGTCGATCTCGGCGCGGCGTAGGGCGGCGGACACCGCCGAGCCCACCCCGCCGTTGACCCCGTTGTCCTCGCACGTGACGACGAGCTTGTACTGGACCGCCAATTCCAGAACGCTCTCCGAGACCGGCAGCACCCAGCGCGGGTCGATGACCGTGACGCCGATCCCCTGGTCCTGCAGCCGCCTGGCCACCGCCAGCGCCATCGGCGCGAACGCACCGACGCCGATCAGCAGCACGTCGTGATTGCAACCGGCGGCCGGCACCGCGAGCACGTCGACGCCAGAGATGCCCGATCCGCGGCGCTCGATCGCCGGGATGTCCTCGCCCACATCACCTTTTGGGAAGCGCAGCGCCGTGGGGCCGTCGTCGACGTCGAGCGCCTCGCCGAGTACCTCACGCAACCGGGTGGCGTCACGGGGTGCGGCCACCCGCATACCGGGCACGATGCCCAGCATCGACATGTCCCACATGCCGTTGTGGCTGGCGCCGTCCGAACCGGTGATGCCGGCCCGGTCGAGCACCATGGTGACGGGCAGCTTGTGCAGCGCCACGTCCATCATGATCTGGTCGAAGGCCCGGTTGAGGAACGTCGAGTAGATGGCCACCACCGGGTGCATGCCGCCCATGGCCAGGCCGGCCGCCGACGTCATCGCGTGCTGCTCGGCGATGCCGACGTCGAACAAGCGGTCCGGGAACTGCTGCCCGAACGGGGTCAGCCCGGTCGGGCCGGGCATGGCCGCGGTGATGGCCACGATGTCGCGGCGCTTCCGGGCGTAGCCGATGAGGGCGTCGGAGAATGTCGCCGTCCAGCCCGGGCCGGCGACCTTGGTCGCCCGGCCGGTGACCGGGTCGATGACGCCGCAGGAATGCATCTGCTCGGCCTCGTCGTCCTCGGCCGGCGCGAAGCCCATCCCCTTGCGGGTCACCACGTGCACGATCACCGGGCGTCCGAAGCCGCGGGCGTGGCGCAGCGCGGCCTCCACCGCGCGTTCGTCGTGGCCGTCGACGGGGCCGACGTACTTCAGGCCCAGATCGGTGAACATCAGCTGCGGCGACAGCGAGTCCTTGATGCCGGCCTTGACGCTGTGCATGACGCGGTAGGCGATCTTGCCGACCAGCGGCAGCGCGCGCAGCGCGTCGCGGCCCTTCTCCAGGGCCTGCTCGTAGGCCGGCTGCAGCCGCATCGAGGCGAGATGGTCGGCGACACCGCCGATCGTCGGGGCGTAGCTGCGGCCGTTGTCGTTGACCACGATGATGACCGGGCGGCCGGAGGCGGCGATGTTGTTCAGCGCCTCCCAGCACATGCCGCCGGTGAGCGCGCCGTCGCCGACCACCGCGACCACGTGCCGGTTGCGGTGCCCGCTCAGTTCGAAGGCCTTGGCCAGACCGTCGGCGTAGGACAGCGAGGCGCTGGCGTGGCTGGACTCCACCCAGTCGTGCTCGCTCTCGGCGCGCGACGGATATCCGGACAGCCCGCCCTTTTTGCGCAGGCTCTCGAAGTCGTGGGAGCGGCCGGTCAGCATCTTGTGCACGTAGGCCTGATGGCCGGTGTCGAAGATGATCGGATCGTGGGGCGAGTCGAACACCCGGTGCAGGGCGAGCGTCAGCTCGACCACGCCCAGATTCGGGCCCAGGTGTCCCCCCGTGGCAGCAACCTTGTGAATCAGAAACTCGCGAATCTCAGCGGCCAGTACGCGAAGTTCATGTTGGGAAAGGTGCTGCAGATCGGCGGGCCCACGGATCTGTTCCAGCATCCAGTCAGTCTACGCAGCGCCCGCCGAATGGCACGGTTGCAGCGCTCACCGCGCCCGCGGCGGGCCGAAGAGGTCGGCCAGCGTGTCACGGAGTTCGGGATCCGCCAAAACGACGACCTCGTCGCCGGCCCGGAGTTCGGTGTCGCCCCGCACCGGCACCAGGCCGGTCGTCCGGACAACGATGCTCACCCAGATATCACCAACGCGGTCACCGAGCCCCTCGACCGTGCACCCTTGGATAGCAGACCCTTTGGCAACGCTGAAACGATGCACCCCCGCCGGTTCGTCCGCGAGCCGGACGCCTATCTCCCACGGCCGGGTCTCCACCGTGCGCATGGGCAGGTGCAACAGATTCGCGACGCCGGGCACCAAACTGCCCTGCACGAGAACCGAGAAGATCACGACGACGACCACGACGCCGTACAGGCGTTCGGCATCGGGGACGTGCGCGGCGCGCAGCAACTCGCCCAGCAGGATCGGCACCGCGCCTTTGAGCCCGGCGAAAAGAACGAAGGCGCGTTCGTTTCGCTGCAATCGCACGGGAACTAGACAAAAGCCCACCGCCAGCGGCCGAATCAACACTGTCAGGGCCACAGCGATGACGAGCCCGCAAACCCATACATCGGGATGGCCAAGGACACCGAGATCGACGGTCAAACCCAGAATGGCAAAAGCGACGATTTCGGCCAGACCGGCTAGGGCGGCGTGGAATCGCTTGATCTCCGGCTTGTAGGGCGCGCGGGCGTCGCCGATCACGATGCCGGCGACGAAAACCGCCAGAAATCCCGAGCCGTGCGCCAGCGTGGCGATGCCGTACAACATCAGGACTGACGCCAGGGTACGCAGCGGGTAGAGGCCTTCGCTCGGTAACGCCACGCGGCGCATGAAGACGAGCAGGGCACGCCCGCCGGTCACCCCGACGGCCAGGCCGATCGCCATTTGCAGAGCGAATTGGGTTCCCACGCTGGCGAACCCGGCCGCGCTGAGGCCACCCGCGGCGATCAGGCCGGACATCAGCGAGATGCCGACCGGATCGTTGGCGCCGGACTCGCCCTCCAAAATGGTGCTACTGCGCCCCCTGATCTCGCGCTTGCCCAGGACAGAGAAGACCACGGCCGGATCGGTCGGAGCCACGGCCGTGGCCACGAGCACCGCGGGAAACCAGCCGATTCCGCATCCGTAGTGCAGCACCAATGCCGCCCCCGCTGCGGTGAGGGCGGTGCCCACTACGCCTAGCGACAGGATCGGAGCGGCTGCGGCGCGGAAGCGCGAAGGCCCGATGTGCATGCCGCCGTCGAACAACACCAGCACCAGAGCGATGGTGATGACGCGTTCCACAACCCGCTCGGGCGGAGGCTGCACCACGGGCACGGTGTGCACCGCGACCGCAGCTCCGACCAGCACCAGTAGTGGAACGGGGATCTTGACCCGCTCGGTCAGCCGATTCGCCAACACCGCAACCAAACCGACCGCGCTGGAGAGCAACACGAGCAGCGCGTAGCGAGAAGTTTCGTTCACGATGGCAGCAATCGAGCACCGGTGAGCACGTACCGCGCGCGCAATCGACATGACTCGGCAGTCACGGCCCGTCCTTGGATGATCAGCACGCGCGCCTTTCGATCGGTCGACGACGACATCGCCGACCAGACTTCCCGGCACACCGCCACGCAGTCTAGCCGGTCGTGAGTATCACCCGCGCGGCATTGCGGTGACATGCCGGCGGGACCGTCGCCGCCAGAAACTCCTTAACGGGTCAGCAGCGCGATGCATTCGGTGTGATGCGTCAGCGGGAAGGCGTCGAACACCTTGATCTGCTCGACGGCGTAGCCGTGCCCGAGGTAAATCCCGATGTCGCGGGCGAAAGATGCTGCCTCACAACCGATGTGCACCACCCGCGGAATGCCGGCGGCGGCCAGCAGGTCGATGACCTCGCGACCGGCCCCCGCCCGCGGCGGGTCCAGCACCGCCACGTCGGCGCGCCCGCGCTGCGCCGCCAGCGCGCGCCGCACCGAGTCGGTGACGACGTGCACCTGCGTCAGATCGGCCAGGGCAACCCGGGCGGCCCGGGTCGACGCGCGCGAGGTGTCGACGCTGAGCACCCGCCCGGACGGGCCCACGGCATCACCGAGCACCGCAGCGAAAACACCTGCGCCGCCGTACAAATCCCACGCGCGCATGCCGGTGCCCAACTGTGCCCAGTCGGCGACCAGCCCGCTGTACACACCGGCCGCCTCGCGATGCGCCTGCCAGAAGGCGGTCACCGGCACCTGCCAGCTGCGCCCGGCCACGCGCTGCACCGCCTCGTAGCGACCCTCCACCACCTTGGTCGCGGTCTGCCTGCCCTGCCGCAGCGTGCGCACCACGTGGCGCGCGCCGTCGTCGTCGACGGCCACGTGCAGCTGGGCGGCGGGCGGCCAGTCGAGGTCGGCGATCCCGTCGAGCATGCCGGCCGGCAGCTGCGCACAGCGCAGGTCGGTCACCAAATCCTCGCTGTGATACCGGTGAAAGCCCGGGCGACGGTCGGGGCCCACGTCGAGCCGAACGCGGGTGCGCCACCCGGTCGGCGCGGAATCCGCCAGCGGCTCGGCCTCTCCGCTCCACGCATGCCCGCCGAGGCGCTCGAGCTGGTTGGCCACGACCTCGGCCTTGAGCGTGCGGGTCACCTCGGGCTCGGCGAACGCCAGGTCGCAGCAGCCGGCGCCGTCCACCCCGGCGATGGGGCACAGCGACGCGATACGGCCGGCAGCCGCGTCGATCACTTCGAGAACCTCTGCGTGCCAATAGGATCCGCGATCCGCGGTGACCCGGACACGCACCCGCTCACCGGGCAACGCATATCGGACGAACACCACACGGCCTTCGTGGTGCGCGACGCAGCTGCCGCCGTTGGCCGGGGCACCGGTGGTCAGGGTCGGCTCCCCCACGGCTGGTGGAGTCGCGCGCGGCGCGCGGGTCGATTCGCGGGTCAATCGAAGATTCCCCTACGAGCGTCACCCGGCGCCACATGCGGCTGCAGGGTTTTGCGCCGTTCCGACGAACTCAACTGCCACGGAACCGAAGTCACCATGACGCCCGGCATGAACAGCAGGCGGCCCTTGAGCCGAAGAGCGCTCTGGTTGTGCAGCACCTGCTCCCACCAATGGCCCACCACGTACTCCGGAATGAACACCGTCACCACCGTGCGCGGCGACTCCTCCCTGGCCCGTTTGACGTATTCCAAGACGGGACGGGTGACTTCACGATACGGCGAGGCGATGACCTTGAGCGGGACGCTGATATCGCTTTCCTCCCACTTGTGCACCAGCTCACGGGTTTCCGCGTCGTCGACGCTGACCGTCACCGCCTCGAGGACGTCGGGGCGGGTGGCCCTGGCGTAGGCCAGCGCACGCAGGGTCGGCAGGTGCAGCTTCGACACCAGCACCACGGCGTGATTGCGGCTGGGCAGCACCACGTCGTCCTGGGCGGCGGCCCGTTCCTCCAATTCGCGGTTCACGGTGTTGTAGTGCCGGTGAATCATTTTCATGATCCCGAACAGCAGGCTCATCGCGAACAGGGCGATCCACGCGCCGGCGGCGAACTTGGTCACCAGCACCACCAGCAACACCGTGCCGGTGGACAACAATCCGACCGTGTTTACCACCCGCGAGCGCATCATCTTGCGCCGCACCCGCGGATCGGTTTCGCTGCGCAGCAGCCGGGTCCAGTGCCGCACCATGCCGATCTGACTCAGCGTGAATGAAATGAACACGCCGACGATGTACAGCTGAATCAGGGCGGTGACCTCACCACGGAACGCGATGATCGCCAGCAGCGCCGCGCCCGACAGGAACAGGATCCCGTTGGAGAACGCCAATCGGTCTCCGCGGGTGTGCAATTGGCGCGGCAGGTAACTGTGCTGCGCCAGGATCGAACCGAGCACCGGGAACCCGTTGAAGGCGGTGTTGGCCGCCAGCACCAAGATGAGGGCGGTCACCGTGGCGATCAGCAGGAACCCGATGTGGAAGCTGCCGAACACCGTTTGCGCCAGCTGGGTGACCAAGGTCTTCTGGTAGTAGCCCTTCGGCGCGCCGCCCAGCTGCGTCGCGGGATCCTCCACGAGCTTAACGCCGATCTTCTCGGCCAGCACGATGATGCCCATCAGCAGGGTGACCGCGATACCGCCCAGCATCAGCAGAGTGGTCGCCGCGTTGCGCGACTTGGGTTTCTCAAAGGCCGGCACCCCGTTGCTGATCGCCTCGACACCCGTCAGCGCCGCACACCCCGAAGAAAACGACCGAGCCACCAAGAACGCCAAGGCGAAACCGACGACCTGGCCGTGCTCGGCGCGCATCTGGAAACCGGCCGACTCGGCCCGCAGCGGATTGCCCAACACGAAGATCCGGAACAGACCCCAGCCGATCATCACCAGCACGCCGATGATGAACGCATAGGTCGGGATGGCGAA
Organism: Mycobacterium senriense; assembly: GCF_019668465.1. NCBI lineage: Bacteria > Bacillati > Actinomycetota > Actinomycetes > Mycobacteriales > Mycobacteriaceae > Mycobacterium > Mycobacterium senriense. The sequence goes on from NZ_AP024828.1 coordinate 5,497,666, forward strand.
CGCCAGCCCGGACTCGCGCACCCCTCGCAGGTTCAGCGCCATCACCAGCAGGATGGACATCACGCAGAAGAACACCTTGTGCTGGGCCACGATCGGGACCGCCGAGCCGATGTTGGCCATCGCCGACGCCGTCGAGACCGCAACGGTCAGAACATAATCCACCATCAGCGCGCTGGCGACGACGAGCCCGGCGGTGCCACCGAGGTTGGTGGTGACCACCTCGTAGTCGCCGCCGCCGGACGGGTAGGCGTGAACGTTCTGCCGGTAGCTGGCGACCACCACCAGCATGACCGCGGCCACCGCGAGCCCGATCCACGGTGTCAGCGCATACGCCGTGACCCCGGCCACCGAGAGCATCAGGAACACTTCCTCTGGCGCGTACGCAACCGAGGACAGCGCGTCGGAGGCGAACACCGGCAAGGCGATCCGCTTGGGCAGCAGCGTGTGACTCAGCCGGTCGCTGCGAAACGGCCGACCGATAAGCAACCGACGGGTGGCGGTTGAAAGTTTGGACACGAGTGCCAAGAGTAAGCCCCGACGGGTTTGGCGGTAGCGTTCGTAGAAGAATGTTCGCCGACCGGAAACGGCTGGCCGACGTGGGCTGTCGGTGAAGGGCGCAGGACGTGGCCGAGAGGACCTCAAGTTGCGAGTAGTGGTGATGGGCTGCGGCCGGGTCGGTTCTTCGGTCGCCGACGGGCTCTCCCGCATCGGTCACGACGTCGCGGTCATCGACCGTGACAGCACCGCGTTCAACCGGCTCAGCCCCGAATACGCCGGCGAACGGGTGCTGGGGCAGGGATTCGACCGAGACGTGCTGCTGAGGGCCCGTATCGAGGAGGCGGACGCGTTCGCCGCGGTGTCCTCCGGCGACAACTCCAACATCATCTCGGCGCGACTGGCCCGGGAGACGTTCGGCGTCAAGCGGGTGGTGGCCCGCATCTACGACGCCAAGCGCGCCGAGGTCTACGAGCGGCTGGGCATTCCCACCATCGCGACCGTGCCCTGGACCACCGATCGCCTGCTGAACGCGCTGCTGCGCGAGACCGAGACGGCCAAGTGGCGCGATCCGACCGGCACCGTCGCCGTGTCCGAGGTCGTCCTGCACGAGGACTGGATCGGGCATCGGGTCACCGATCTCGAGCAGGCGACCGGCGCCCGGGTGGCCTTCCTCATCCGTTTCGGGGCCGGCGTGTTGCCGGAACCTAAATCGGTTATCCAGGCCGGCGACCAGGTGTACGTCGCCGCGATCTCCGGGCGCGCCGCCGAGGCGGTGGCGATCGCCGCCCTACCACCCAGCGAAGACCTGTGATGAATTCGAGCGTTGAGGAGCGGCGCAGATGAAAGTAGCTGTAGCCGGCGCCGGCGCGGTCGGCCGCTCGGTCACCCGCGAACTCATCGGCAACGGCCACGACGTGACGCTGATCGAACGCAATCCCGATCACGTCGACGTCGACGCCATCCCGGCCGCGCACTGGCGGCTGGGCGACGCCTGCGAACTGAGTCTGCTGGAGTCGGTACACCTGCACGAGTTCGACGTGGTGGTGGCCGCGACCGGCGACGACAAGGCCAACGTCGTGCTAAGCCTTTTGGCCAAAACCGAATTCGCGGTGCCGCGGGTAGTGGCGCGGGTCAACGATCCCCGCAACGAATGGCTGTTCACCGACGCCTGGGGGGTCGACGTGGCGGTGTCGACGCCGCGCATGCTGGCGTCGCTCATCGAAGAGGCCGTCGCCGTGGGCGATCTGGTGCGGCTGATGGAATTCCGCAAGGGGCAGGCCAACCTGGTCGAGATCACGCTGCCCGACGACACGCCGTGGGGCGGCAAGCCGGTGCGCAAACTGCAACTGCCGCGGAACACCTCGCTGGTGACGATCCTGCGCGGCCCGCGGGTGATCGTGCCCGAGGAGGACGAGCCGCTGGAGGGCGGAGACGAGCTGCTGTTCGTCGCCGTTGCCGAGGCGGAAGAGGACCTGCAGAAGCTGCTCCTGGGCAGCCACGATCCGGCCGGCGGCTGATCAGTCGGTGACGGCGCCGGGTTCCGCGTCGACCGCGGGGGCACCGACGGCGGCGATGGCCCGCTGCGCCGACTTGATCGCCGCGTAGGTGGCCAACGCGGCCAGCACGGTCAGCGGCCAGCCCATCGCGATCCGCGCCACCGCCAGCCACCCGGTCCGGTCGGCGTCATAGAGCAGCCCCTGAACCACGAACCGGGCGGCGAACACCAGCACCCAGCCGACCGAGGCGATGTCGAACGCGTAGACGGCCCGGGGCACGTCGCGCCAGCCGTCGCCACGCCCGGTCGCCCAGCTCCACCCGTAGCCGACCAGGGGACGGCGGATCAGCACCGACGCCGCGACCACGACGGCCCACACCAGCGACATCCAGATGCCCAACAGGAAGTAGCCCTTGGACTCCCCCAGCACGTAGGCGATCAGCGCGCACAGCGCGACGCCGAAGAAACCCGAGAACGCCGGCTGCGGGGAGTCGCGGCGAATCAGCCGCCAGACCAGGATCAGCGCGGCCACCGCCATTGCGGCCACGATCGCGGGAACCAGTCCCGACACGCTCGAGGCGACGACGAAGACCACCACCGGCAGCGACGAATAGATGACACCACTGACCCCGCCTGCCTGTGCCAGCAGACGTTCCGGGTTGATGCGGTTAGAGGTCATTTGTTCCGATGCGCCCGACTCGCGCAGGTGTGCCCCCGGATCTTCGGGGTCGGTCACCGCTGAATTTCGTAGTGCGGGTTGTACATCGCCTTGGTTCCGTTCTCCAGCTTGCCGAGGCGACCACGCACTCGTAGGGTGCGGCCCGAGTCGATGCCCGGGATGCGGCGCTGGCCCAGCCACACGAGCGTGACGGTGTCGCTGCCGTCGAAAAATTCGGCGCGTACTCCGCCGGCGCAGGCCCTGCCGTTGCACTCGACGCTACGGAGCGTGCCCACCATCGTGACCTCTTGGCCACGCTGGCAGTCGATCGCCCGTTGCGCACCGGTGCTTGCGACCTCGTCGGACAGTTCCTCCGAGTCGAGCTGTTCCGGATCCTCCGTCAACCGACGGGTGAGCCGGCGCAGATACCCTTGGGCCCCCATGGCCACTCCTGACAATGCTGATAAGCCTCGACGCTTCCATTTATGCCAACGGACACCGTAGACCTCTTGGTTCCCCAAGCGCCAACCGACTCAAACGTCGTGTTGGAGGGCAGCTGAACGGCGGGGCACTATCAAGAGGTGGTGGTCGATCTGCGCGGTGTCACGACGGTGTTGTTGCCCGGAACCGGCTCCGACGACGACTACGTTCACCGGGCATTTTCGGGTCCGTTGTCCGAACTCGGCGCGGTGCTGGTTACCCCGCCGCCGCGGCCCGATCGGTTGATCGAGAGCTACCTGGCGGCACTGGATGACGCGGGCTACCGAGGGCCGATCGCTGTGGGCGGGGTCTCGATCGGCGCCGCCGTGGCGGCCGCCTGGGCGCTGGCCCACCCCGATCGGACGATCGCGGTGCTGGCCGCGCTGCCGGCCTGGGCGGGCGCGCCCGGGGCCGCCCCTGCGGCACTCGCGGCACGGTATTCGGCGTCACAGTTGCGCGCCGACGGGCTGGCGGCGACAACGACCCAGATGCGGGCGTCCAGCCCGACCTGGCTGGCCGACGAGCTGACCCGGTCGTGGGGCGCCCAGTGGCCCCATCTGCCCGACGCCATGGAAGAGGCGGCCGCCTACGTCGCACCGAGCTGCGATGAGCTGGCCGGGCTGGCCGCGCCGCTGGGCGTGGCGTCCGCGGTCGACGATCCGATCCATCCGTTGCAGGCCGGGCTCGACTGGGTCGCCGCCGCGCCGCGCGCGGCGCTGCGGACGGTGACGCTGGATCAGATCGGCGCGGACCCGGCCGCCCTGGGGGCGGCGTGCCTGGGCGCGCTGGCCGACCTGTAGCCGGCTCAGCCGCCGGTGGTGGTGCGCAGCTGCTGCATCGCCGACCCGTCGACGCTGCGGCGCGCGGCCGGTTCGTTGGGCGATGCCTGCTGCCCCTCGGCCTGTTGGGCGTCGTCCTGCTGCGCGGCCTGTTGCGCGGCGGCGGCCTCGCGCAGCTGCTGTGCCATTGGCTCGGGGAGCTGCACGGTCAGCGGTGTGCGCACCGGAAGCGGCGTGTCGCCACGCCGAACCACGGTGTCCGCCAAGGCCGCTCGCGCTTCCTGCTCCAGGGCTTCCATCGTCTCGTGCGGGCCGTTGATGACGCAGCGGATCATCCAGCGGTAGCCGTCGACGCCGATGAAGCGCACCACGCCGGTCGCGGTGCCCACCACCTCGCGACCCCACGGCCCGTCCTTGATGCTGACCTGGGCCGCGTCGTTGCGCAGCGATTCGGCGAGCTCGCCGGCCACTTCGCGCCACAGGCCGCCGGTCTTGGGCGCGGCATAGGCGGCGATGGTGAAGCGCCCGTTGGGCGTGACGACCCAGACCGCGCTCGGCACACCGGTTTCGGTCAGCTCGACCTGCAGCTGGCCGGCCTCCGGCATGGGAATCAGCACCGAGCCCAGGTCGAGCCGCGCCAGTTCCGCGACCGCGGGGTCGTCGAAGTCCTCGATGTCGAACGGGCCCTCGAACTCTTCGGGGGACGGCTCGTCGGCGCCGGCGGCCGCGACCTCGTCGGCCGCCGAGGTGTCGGCGTCGTCGTCTTTGGGTGTGCGTTTACCGAATGCCATCACAAACTCGCATGTCCGCCGGAGGAACCGTGACCACCATCGCCACGGGATGTTTCGGCCAGCCCGGCCTCGTCGAACGACGACACCTCGACCAACTCCACTAATTCGACTCGCTGCACCAACAACTGGGCGATCCGATCGCCGCGGTGCACCACGATCGGCTCGGTCGGGTCCAGATTGATCAGCGCAACCTTGATCTCGCCGCGATAGCCCGCGTCGATGGTACCCGGACTGTTGACGATCGAAAGTCCAACTCGCGCAGCCAGTCCCGACCGTGGATGCACCAAGCCGACCATTCCGAACGGGATGGCGACCGCGACCCCGGTGCGCACCAGGGCGCGCCGCCCGGGTTCCAGTTGGACGTCTTCGGCGCTGAACAGATCGATCCCGGCGTCGCCCTCGTGGGCGCGGCTGGGCAGCGGAAGCTCGGGGTCAAGACGGACGATGGCCAGACTGGTCGACACGGGGCCACAGACTACCCTTGACTGCGTGTCAGATACGCGCGTCGCGCCGCACAACGTGCGGTATCGCGAACGATTGTGGGTTCCGTGGTGGTGGTGGCCACCGGCCTTCGCGCTGGCCGGCATCATCGCCTTCGAATTCAACATGGGCGTCACCCGCCAGTCGTCCTGGTGGCCGTACGCGGCGCTGTTCGCGGTGGCGGCCGCGGCGCTGCTGTGGCTGGGCCGCATCGAGATCCGGGTCACCGCCGACCCGGCGGCGCCGGGCGAGGTGCAGCTGTGGGCCGGCCAGGCGCATCTGCCGGTCACCGTGATCTCCCGGTCCGCGGAGATAGCGCCCTCGGCCAAGTCCGCCGCCCTGGGCCGCCAACTCGACCCGGCGGCGTACGTGCTGCACAGGGCATGGGTAGGGCCGATGATCCTGGCGGTACTCGACGATCCGGACGACCCGACGCCGTACTGGCTGGTGAGCTGCCGTCACCCCGAGCGGGTGCTGTCGGCACTGACACGGTGAGTGCAGCTATCAGGCCGCGCAGTCGGTACAGATCATCACGCCGTTCTTCTCGCTGGCCAGCCGACTGCGGTGTTGCACCAAAAAGCAGCTCGAGCAGGTGAACTCGTCGGCCTGCTTCGGAATAACGCGCACCGACAGTTCTTCACCAGACAGGTCGGCACCAGGCAGTTCAAAGTTCTCAGCGGATTCAGATTCGTCGACATCGACGACGGCTGAAGCCGCCTCGTTCCGTCGCGCTTTGAGCTCCTCCAGCGAGTCCTCCGAAACGTCGTCGGTCTCGGTACGCCGTGGAGCGTCGTAGTCGGTAGGCATCGCCCTATCCCCTCACATGCCCTCGTTATCCAAGCATCGCTTTGTACCAGCGTCGAACGCATCCACCAAACGATTCGTGCCCGTATCGCGGCCCGTTAACGTGTGATTTACGTCACACCCCTATTTTTACCCTTGCGCTCGTGTCTGAACAGTGGGTTTAGCGTGCGGCTAGAGTGCAGCTGTGGTCACGCAAATCACCGAGGGTACAGCCTTTGACAAGCACGGCCGCCCTTTTCGGCGGCGCAACCCCCGGCCGGCCATTGTCGTGGTGGTGCTTCTGGCGGTGGCCACCGGCGTGATCTGGACGATTGCGCTGACGCGGCCCGCCAAGGTGCACGAAGCCGTGGTGTGCAATCCCCCGCCCCAGGCGGCCGGTTCGGCGCCGGCCCAGCTCGGTGAGCAGGTGTCGCGCAGCGCCATGATGGACGTCACACCCGCCAAACTCGCCGACACCAAGGTTCGTGTCCTCAACGCCAGCGGCCGGGGCGGGCAGGCCGGCGATGTCGCCGGGGCGATGAAAGACCTCGGCTTCGCGCAACCGACCGCCGCCAACGATCCCCTCTATGCGGGCACCAGACTCACCTGCCAGGGCCAGATCCGGTTCGGCACCGCCGGACAGGCCACCGCGGCGGCCGTGTGGCTGGTGGCCCCGTGCACCGAGCTGTTCAACGACAACCGCGCCGACGATTCCGTCGACCTGTCCCTGGGCACCGACTTCAGCGCGTTGGCCCACGACGATGACATCGACGCGGTGCTCGCCACCCTGCGTCCCGGCGCCACCGAGCCCTCAGATCCCACGCTGCTGGCCAAGATTCACGCCAGCAGCTGCTGACGCCGGCGGTCAATCCAGAATCGGATCCAGGCCGTTGAAACGCTCCAGGACGGCCAGCAGCTCGTCGGCGATGCCGGGCGCGGCGGCCAGCGCCAGACCGGCCCCGTTCACGCCGGGCGCGGGCAGCACCACCCGGGCCCCCGCCTCCGCAGCGATCAGCGCACCGGCGGCGCGATCCCACACCTGCAGGCCGTGCTCGTAGTAAGCGTCGAGCCGACCCGAGGCGACCATGCACAGATCAAGTGCGGCCGAACCGATGCGACGGACGTCGCGGACCACCGGAAGCATCCGGGCCAACAGCGCCGCCTGCGCCGCGCGGCGCTGCCGCGAATAGCCGAAACCGGTGCCCAGCAACGCCATCGACAAATCGTCGACCGCGGAGCTCTGCAACAACTGCGTCCCCTCGTCGTCGGTGACATGCGCACCCAGGCCCAGCGCCGCCGAATACACCCGGTTTCCGATCACGTCGGCGACCGCCCCGGCCACCGACTCGCCGTTGACCTGTGCGCCGACCGACACCGCGTAGGCGGGAATGCCGTAGACGAAATTCACCGTGCCGTCGATGGGATCGAGCACCCAGGTGACCGATCCGGCCGGGGTGCCCGCCGGATCGGCGGGCCCGCCGCCTTCCTCGCCGAGAACCGGGTCCCCGGGCCGTAATTCGGCCAACCGGTCGCGCAACAGCCGTTCCGTTTCGGTGTCGACCACGGTCACCGGGTCCGTCGGGGTGCTCTTCGAGCGCACCGCGCCACCGTCTGGGACTTTCGAGCCGCCCGCGTCGGCGCCGAAAACCTCTGCCCGCCGACGCCTCACGAATGCGGCGGCCTGAGCGGCCAGGGATTCGGCGACCGAGCGCAGCCGTACGAGCTCGTCATCGGAAGGGGTCACCGGCCTATCGCATCACAGTCGCCACGGCCGCGCAGACGCCACGGGCGACACGGACGCGGCGCTAAGGTGGGCGCACAGCCCAGTCACGCCGAGGAGATTCGATGACCAGCACCGACTCGACCACGGACACGCCCGGCACCGCCATCACCGACGGCAGGCCGCAGCGTCGCGGATTCGGCATCGATGTCGGCGGCAGTGGCATCAAGGGCGGCATCGTCGACATGGACACCGGGCAGCTGATCGGTGAGCGGGTCAAGCTACTGACCCCGCAGCCCGCGACGCCCTCGGCGGTGGCCAAGACCATCGCCCAGGTGGTCAGCGCCTTCGACTGGACCGGCCCGCTCGGAGTCACCTACCCCGGCGTCGTCACCCACGGCGTGGTGCAGACCGCGGCCAACGTCGACAAGGCCTGGATCGGCACCAACGCGCGCGACGTCATCAGCGCCGAGCTGGACGGTCGGGAAGTCGTCGTCCTCAACGACGCCGACGCGGCCGGGCTGGCCGAGGAACATTACGGCGCGGGCAAGGGCCAGTCGGGCCTGGTGGTGTTGCTGACCTTCGGCACCGGGATCGGCTCCGCGGTGATTCACAACGGGACGCTGATACCCAACACCGAGTTCGGCCATCTCGAGGTCGGCGGCAAGGAGGCCGAGCAGCGGGCGGCGTCCTCGGTGAAGGAGAAGAACGACTGGTCCTACGAGAAGTGGGCCAAGCAGGTGACCAAAGTGCTGGTGAGCATCGAGAACGCGGTGTGGCCGGATCTGTTCATCGCGGGCGGCGGAATCAGCCGCAAGGCCGAAAAATGGGTGCCGCTGCTGACCAACCGCACCCCGGTGGTGGCCGCGGCCCTGCTCAACACCGCCGGGATCGTCGGCGCGGCCATGGCCGCCACCTCGGACGTGACTCACTGATTTCGCCCGGCAGAGCCGGAGTAGCGCGCACTGTCGTTACAATGGTCCTCGGCGAACGCCCAACCGATAGCGTGCACCTACCACGCTGATACCAACGCCGACATCGGACATAGCAGACACTTTCGGTTAACCATGCCCAATACCCACCGAAGGTGAGCCCAAACGAAGGGGTGTAAGTGGCAGCGACGAAAGCAAGCCCGGCGACGGATGGGCCGGTGAAACGCACCGCCACGAAGTCTCCGTCGTCCCCCGCCAAGCGACCGGCGGCCAAGGCCGCCAATGGATCGGCACCCGCGAAGCGGGCCGCCAAGGCAACGCCGTCCACCAAGTCCGAGGCCGACGCAACCGACCCCAAGAAGGCCGGCGCCGCAGCCAAGGGCGCCAAGGCCCCGTCGGCGCGCGGAACCAAAGCGGCCAAGGGTGGGCCGGCGGATCCGGACGCCCTCGATTCCGACGGTGCCGTCGAGGATCTCGACAACGAACCCGACCTCGAGGGTGAGCCCGGCGAAGACCTCGAGATCGACGCCGACCTCAGCCTCGACGACCTCGAGGTCGATGTAGCGGCCGACGGCGAAGACGCCGACGAGTCCGACTCCGACGAGGCCGAGGCCGAGGCCGAGGCCGAGGGTGACGAAGTAGTCGCCGTGAAGCCCGCCGCCAAGGCCGCCGATGCCGCCGCGGAGGACGACGAGGAAATCGCCGAGCCCAGCGAAAAGGACAAGGCCTCCGGCGATTTCGTGTGGGACGAGGACGAATCCGAGGCGTTGCGGCAGGCCCGCAAGGACGCCGAGCTGACGGCCTCCGCCGACTCGGTTCGCGCCTACCTCAAGCAGATCGGTAAGGTCGCGCTGCTCAACGCCGAGGAAGAGGTCGAGCTGGCCAAGCGGATCGAGGCCGGGCTGTATGCCACGCAGCTGATGACCGAGCTGACCGAGCGCGGCGACAAACTGCCGGCCGCCCAGCGCCGCGACATGGTGTGGATCTGCCGCGACGGCGACCGCGCGAAGAACCACCTGCTCGAAGCCAACCTGCGACTGGTGGTGTCGCTGGCCAAGCGCTACACCGGCCGCGGCATGGCGTTCCTGGACCTCATCCAGGAGGGCAACCTGGGCCTGATCCGCGCGGTCGAGAAGTTCGACTACACCAAGGGTTACAAGTTCTCCACGTACGCGACGTGGTGGATCCGTCAGGCCATCACCCGCGCCATGGCCGACCAGGCCCGCACCATCCGCATCCCGGTGCACATGGTCGAGGTCATCAACAAGCTGGGCCGTATCCAGCGCGAGCTGCTGCAGGACCTGGGCCGCGAGCCCACGCCCGAAGAGCTGGCCAAGGAAATGGACATCACGCCCGAAAAGGTGCTGGAGATCCAGCAATACGCCCGCGAGCCGATTTCGCTGGACCAGACCATCGGCGACGAGGGCGACAGCCAGTTGGGCGACTTCATCGAGGACAGCGAGGCCGTGGTGGCCGTGGACGCGGTGTCGTTCACGCTGCTGCAGGACCAGCTCCAGTCGGTGCTCGAGACGCTGTCAGAGCGCGAGGCGGGCGTAGTACGACTGCGTTTCGGTCTCACCGACGGCCAGCCGCGCACCCTGGACGAGATCGGCCAGGTTTACGGCGTGACCCGTGAGCGTATCCGCCAGATCGAGTCCAAGACGATGTCGAAGCTGCGCCACCCCAGCCGCTCGCAGGTGCTGCGCGACTACCTCGACTGAGATCCGGCGCGCCGCAACACCATTCAGTGCCATCATGTCAGGCGACCGTCGGCTGGTGACGTCCGACTCCGAATTCGAGTCGGTGGTTGGATATTCGCGCGCGGTGCGGGTCGGGCCGCTGGTGTCGGTGGCCGGGACAACCGGCGCGGGACCCGCGGGCGACATCGCTGCGCAGGCACGAGATGCTTTGCGCCGCATCGAGATTGCGTTGCAGCAAGCGGGCGCAGCGCTCACCGACGTGGTGCGCACCCGCATCTACGTCACCGACATCTCGCGCTGGCGCGAGGTGGGCGCCGTGCACGAGCAGGTCTTCGGCGCGATCCGCCCGGCGGCCACCATGATCGAGGTCTCGGCGCTGATCGCTCCCGAGCTGCTGGTGGAGATCGAGGCCGACGCCTACGTCGACTCCCCTTCCCCGGAGATCGGCGCGAAGGAGCCGTCGCCGGCCGGTGGGTAGGCAGTGACCCGGACCACAGCGGCCACCGGCAGGGGGCCGTACAGATGCGGGAACAACATCGACTCCGGATCGGTTGCCACCCCCGGCTCCCACCGCAGCGGCGCGGCAAGCCGGGCCGGGTCGATGTGCAGCAGGACAAGGTCGCTACGACCGCGGTAGAGCCGATTGGCCGGCAGGTGCACCTGCTCCGGCGTCGACAGATGGATGAACTCGCCACCGGCGGTGTCCGGCTGGATGGCGCCCAGCCGGCGGGCCCGCGCCCACTGCTCGGTTCCGCACAGGTGCACCAGGGCATCAGGAACGAAGGTCACAACTTCGACACCCTAGAGATCGCCCAAACCAAAACTCGACCAGCCCGTGAGAAACGACACACCGATAACGATCGGGGAACAAGGCGAAAACGCCATACGTCTGAGAAAGTGAATGCACGAGAACGGAGAAGCCATGAATGCAACTCTGACGAGTCCAGAACTGACCCGCGCCGACCGCTGCGACCGCTGCGGTGCTGCGGCTCGGGTACGCGCCAAGCTGCCTTCCGGACTGGAGCTTCTCTTCTGCCAGCATCACGCCAACGAGCACGAGGCGAAGCTGACCGAGCTGGACGCCGTGCTGGAGTTCAGCGAAAGCTAACCCGCAGCGAACTCGCCCATCGCCAATGTGAGCGGCGCGAGCGATCTTCGGTAATGCTGGACGGGTATGAGCGAGCAGGTCGCGAAACCGTCGCGCCACCACATTTGGCGAATCACCCTGAGGACTCTCTCCAAGAGTTGGGACGACTCGATTTTCTCGGAGTCGGCTCAGGCTGGTTTTTGGTCGGCGCTGTCACTCCCGCCGTTGCTGCTCGGGCTGTTGGGCACCCTGGCCTATGTGGCTCCGCTGTTCGGGCCCGACATGCTGCCCAGCATCCTGCGCCAGCTGATCTCGACGGCGCACAGCGTGTTCTCCCGCAGCGTGGTCAACGAGATCATCGAGCCGACCGTGCGCGATATCGCCAACCACGCCCGCGGCGAAGTGGTGTCGCTGGGTTTCATCATCTCGCTGTGGGCGGGTTCGTCGGCGATCTCGTCGTTCGTCGACTCGGTGGTCGAGGCGCACGACCAGACGCCGTTGCGCCACCCGGTGCGGCAGCGCCTGTTCGCGCTGTTCCTGTACGTGGTTGGGCTGGTGTTCGTGGTGGCGACGGCGCCGCTGGTGGTCTTGGGCCCGCGCAAGGTGGGTGAGCACATTCCGGTCAGCCTGGCCAACGTGCTGCGCTACGGCTACTACCCGGCCTTGATCCTCGTCTTGATGGTCGGGGTCGTGATCTTGTACCGCGTGTCGTTGCCGGAGCCGCTGCCCACGCATCGGCTGATCTTCGGCGCGGCCCTGGCCACCGCGGTGTTTGTGATCGCCACCCTGGGCCTGCGGATCTACCTGCAGTGGATCACCAGTACGGGCTACACCTACGGCGCGCTGTCCACGCCGATCGCATTTCTGCTGTTCTCGTTCTTCGGGGGCTTCGCGATCATGATCGGCGCCGAGCTCAATGCCGCCATCCAGGAGGAATTCCCCGCGCCCAGGACGCACGCACACCGGCTGCGCAGATGGCTGCTGTCGCGCTCGCCCGCGCTGGCGAAGGCGGCGGACACGCTGTCGAATCCCGTGACCAAGAATCCGATCACCGCGCAGCGCGACGCCGCGCCGGCGGAGCCACGCGGCTGATCAGCCCTTCTTCATCCGGTCGTAGATCTGCTTGCAGTCCGGGCAGACCGGTGAGCCCGGCTTGGCCGCCTTGGTGACGGGAAAAACCTCGCCGCACAACGCCACGACGTGGTTACCCATCACCGCGCTCTCGGCGATCTTGTCCTTCTTGACGTAGTGGAAGTACTTCGGGGTGTCGCTGCCGGTCCCGTCGTCGACGCGTTCGTCGGTCTCGGTGCGTTCGATCGTTTGGGTCTGCATACCTGACATTGTGCACTGCCCAGCAGGCCGGGAAACCGGCCGAGCCGGAATCGGCCAGTTGTGGGACAGTGGAGAAATGAAGCACGGCTCCGACCCGGGGTTCGATGACTTTGACGGCAACAAAGGCCGCCCAGTGCTCATCACCGCCGCAGCGACCTCGTATGAGGAGCAGCACCGTGCGCGAGTCCGTAAATACCTGACCTTGATGGCTTTCCGGATCCCGGCGCTGATCCTGGCCGCGCTCGCCTACGGCGCGTGGCACAACGGGCTGATCTCCCTGGGGATCGTGGCGCTGTCAATCCCGTTGCCGTGGATGGCCGTTTTGATCGCCAACGACCGGCCCCCGCGCAGTGCCGACGAGCCGCGCCGGTTCGACAACGCCCGCCAGCGCACCCCCCTTTTCCCCCGGGCCGAACATCGCGCGCTCGAGGCCCCGCAGCACCCGCAGCCGGAGTGGCCGCCGGACGCGCCGGGCGGAATCGATCACGGCTAGCCGTCGTTTCTGTTGAAGGTGCCGCCCCGGCGGGGTTCTCAGGACATTCTCAGGTCTTCGGCACATTTCTGCACGTCAAGACGTGTGAGATGGCGAATCGCTGGGAACTCTCAGAGCTGATCTGTCGTTGAACTCCATGACAGAACAAAGCCGAACGGGAGGTCGCTATGGCGAACGCCAGCACGAGCAGATTTGACGGCGATCTGGATGCTCAAAGCCCCGCAGCGGATCTAGTGCGCGTATATCTCAACGGTATCGGTAAGACGGCACTCCTCAACGCGGCAGGCGAGGTCGAACTCGCCAAGCGCATCGAAGCCGGGCTTTACGCCGAACACCTGCTTGCAACGCGTAAGCGCCTCGGGGAGAACCGCAAACGCGATCTGGAGGCCGTGGTTCGCGACGGGCAGGCGGCGCGCCGTCACCTGTTGGAAGCGAACCTTCGTCTGGTGGTGTCGCTGGCCAAGCGGTACACGGGTCGCGGCATGCCGCTGCTGGACCTGATCCAGGAGGGCAACCTCGGGCTGATCCGCGCGATGGAAAAGTTCGACTACACAAAGGGTTTCAAGTTCTCGACCTACGCGACGTGGTGGATCCGTCAGGCCATCACCCGCGGCATGGCCGACCAGAGCCGCACCATCCGGCTGCCGGTTCATCTGGTGGAGCAGGTCAACAAGCTGGCGCGGATCAAGCGCGAGATGCATCAGAACCTGGGCCGCGAGGCGACCGACGAGGAACTGGCCGCCGAGTCCGGCATCCCGGTCGAGAAGATCAACGACCTGCTCGAGCACAGTCGCGACCCGGTGAGCCTGGACATGCCCGTCGGCTCGGAGGAGGAAGCCCCGTTGGGCGACTTCATCGAGGACGCCGAGGCGATGTCCGCCGAGAACGCGGTGATCGCCGAGTTGCTGCACACCGACATCCGCAGCGTGCTGGCCACCCTGGACGAGCGTGAGCACCAGGTGATCCGGTTGCGTTTCGGCCTGGACGACGGCCAGCCGCGCACCCTGGACCAGATCGGCAAGCTGTTCGGTCTGTCTCGCGAGCGGGTCCGCCAGATCGAGCGGGACGTAATGTCCAAACTCCGCAACGGGGAGCGCGCCGACAGGCTACGGTCGTACGCGAGCTAACACCTCACTCAAGCTAGGTAGCAGACGGTATGCCCGCCGCGTCAGCGGCGGGCATACTGCTTGCCTGGGAGGCGTTACAACCATTCACGCAGCTGGCCAAGTAGACTCAGCGTCGACGGAGGGTGCTGAATGAACGACCTGGTTGACACCACCGAGATGTATTTGCGGACCATCTACGACCTCGAAGAAGAGGGCGTGACGCCGCTACGTGCCCGCATCGCCGAACGCCTCGATCAGAGCGGGCCGACTGTCAGCCAAACCGTGTCGCGCATGGAGCGGGACGGTTTACTTCACGTGGCCGGTGACCGCCACCTCGAGCTCACCGATAAGGGCCGCGCGCTGGCAATTTCCGTGATGCGCAAGCACCGCCTCGCCGAACGCCTGCTGGTCGACGTCATCGGCCTGCCCTGGGAAGAGGTCCACGCCGAGGCGTGCCGCTGGGAGCACGTGATGAGCGAGGACGTCGAACGGCGCCTGGTGAAGGTGCTCAACCACCCCACAACCTCGCCGTTCGGCAACCCGATCCCCGGACTCCTCGACCTGGGCGTGGGCCCCGAGTCCTGGTCCGAGGACGGTCCCCTGGTCCGGCTGACCGAGTTACCGGCCGGCGCGCCGGTGGCCGTGGTGGTACGCCAACTGACCGAGCACGTCCAGGGCGACATCGACCTGATCTCACGCCTGAAAGACGCCGGCGTCGTCCCGAACGCACGCGTCACCGTCGAGAACGGCTCCGCCGGGGTGACCATCGTCATTCCGGGCCACGAGAACGTCACCCTGCCGCACGAGATGGCGCACGCGGTCAAGGTCGAGAAGGTCTGACCCGGGCCGTTCGTGCCCGCCTAGCCCGATTGTGGCGACCCGCTTCTCCCGGCTGCGCCGCGCTTGCGATCGCCACTATCCCGCCCTGCGGCCGAACGGCCGTCGCGGCGGTAGCTGCACGCCGAACCGCTTGGCCAGCCGGTAGCCCGTCAGCGCCAGGTCCCGGATGTCCTCGGGCCGCAGCCCCGACTGCAATGCGGTGTCCAGCATGCCCGCCATGCGATGGTCGGGCGCACAGCGCAGCGCCTCCTGCAGCGACACCCCGGCGAGCGGGCCGTCGCCGCGGGCGTACGCACTGAACGCGATCAGCACCAGCGCCTCGACCCGCCACGGCGGCGGCAGCGTGCGCGCCAGCAGCGCCCACAGCGACTCGACCTCGCCGGCGCTCACCCCGACCGCGAGCGCATACAAGATGTCGCGCACCTGCGCGTCGGTCAGCGCACAGCCCAGCGTCGCCATCTCGGTGTCGGACAGCGGCTCCCCGGCCGCGACCCGGGCGGCGGCGGCCATCGCCGTCTCCACGTCGCCGCGGGTGCAGCGGACCGGATGCGCACGATGTGCCGCCCGGCGCCGGGCGGCCTGCTGCCGGACCGCGTCGGCCAGCGTGGCGGTGCGCGCCGGGTCGTCGGGCGCGATGACCGCCTGCAGGTCGGCACGCCGCGGATAGAGCCGCCTGCCCTCCAACACCGCCGCGGCGGCCAGCGGGGAGGCCGCGGGATCGTCGACCAGGCCGCTCGACCCGCAGCCCTCGGCGCAGTGCCAGCGGCCGCCGAGGGCCACCTGGTCGACGACGTGCGTGGCCCACAGCTCAATGTGGTGCTGCGACAAGGCTTCTGCCAGCGCCGCCGCCAGCTGCCGGTATTCCTCGTTGCAGCTGGGACAGTAGGCCCCGTCCGCGTCGACGATCACCGCGATGACAGCCTCGGGGGCCGCCGCGGCGGCGACCTCCGCCAAATGCTCAACCCGATCGGCAAGCTCCTCGGAGAGGTCGACGCGCATCACCGAACCGAGTTCCCCGTCGCCCAAAGACACTAATACCAATGAATTTTCGGGAACGAAGCCGAGAACGGCCGGCAGCGCGGCGATGAGTGCACCGGGGCGGGAAAGTTCGAAGTCTTCTCGAGGCGTCGTCATGAGGACCAACGCTGACGGCCGCCACCGTCAACCGGTGCGCGCGTGCGCGGGTGCGGCAGCGGACCTGTGGATGAACCCAGCACTGTGCGTTGTGCTGCCTTACTGTTTAAGCCATGAGTTCGGCGCAAGAGTACGACATGGTGGTCATCGGGTCCGGCCCCGGCGGACAGAAGGCCGCCATCGCCTCGGCCAAGCTCGGTAAGTCGGTCGCCGTCGTCGAGCGCGGCCAGATGCTCGGCGGTGTGTGCGTCCAGACCGGCACCATTCCGTCAAAGACATTGCGCGAGGCGGTCCTCTATCTCACCGGGATGAGCCAGCGCGAGCTCTACGGTGCGAGCTACCGCGTGAAGGAGAAGATCACCCCGGCCGACCTGCTGGCCCGAACCCAGCACGTGATCGGCAAGGAAGTCGACGTGGTCCGCAACCAGCTGATGCGCAACCGCATCGACCTGCTGATTGGCCACGGGCGTTTCGTCGACGCACACACCATCGAGGTCGAGGATCCGTCGCGGCGCGAAAAGATAACCATCACAGGCAAATACGTCGTCATCGCCACCGGCACCCGGCCGGCCCGGCCCTCCGGCGTCGAGTTCGACGAGCACCGCGTGCTCGACTCCGACGGGATCCTCGATCTCAAGTCGCTGCCCACCTCGATGGTGGTGGTCGGCGCGGGCGTCATCGGCATCGAGTACGCCTCGATGTTCGCCGCGCTGGGCACCAAGGTCACCGTCGTAGAGAAGCGCGACGACATGCTCGACTTCTGTGACCCCGAAGTCGTCGAGGCGCTGAAGTTCCACCTGCGCGACCTGGCGGTGACGTTCCGGTTCGGTGAGGAGGTGACCGCGGTCGACGTCGGCTCGGCGGGCACCGTCACCACCCTGGCCAGTGGCAAGCAGATCCCCGCCGAGACGGTGATGTACTCGGCCGGGCGGCAGGGCCAGACCGACCACCTCGACCTGCACAACGCGGAACTCGAGGCCGACAACCGCGGCCGGATCTTCGTCGACGACTTCTTCCGGACCAAGGTGCCGCACATCTACGCCGTCGGTGACGTCATCGGCTTCCCGGCGCTGGCCGCGACGTCGATGGAGCAGGGCCGGGTGGCCGCCTACCACGCGTTCGGGGAGCCGACCGACGGCATCACCGAACTGCAGCCGATCGGCATCTACTCCATCCCCGAGGTCTCCTACGTCGGCGCCACCGAGGTGGAGCTGACGAAGAACTCAGTGCCCTACGAGGTCGGCGTGGCCAGGTACCGCGAGCTTGCCCGCGGCCAGATCGCCGGCGACTCCTACGGGATGCTCAAACTGTTGGTGTCCACCGAGGACCTCAAGCTGCTGGGCGTGCACATCTTCGGCACCAGCGCCACCGAGATGGTGCACATCGGCCAGGCCGTGATGGGCTGCGGGGGCACGGTTGAGTACCTGGTGGACGCGGTGTTCAACTACCCCACGTTCTCCGAGGCCTACAAGGTCGCGGCGCTCGACGTGATGAACAAAGTCCGGGCGCTCAACCAGTTCCGCCACTAACCCGGTGGTGGCGACCCGCCGCGCTGACGATCACAACTAGCAGGCGTCGGAGAGGTCGTTCGGGACCGGATCGCCGGGCCCACCGACCTCTGCCCGATGCAGCAGCTCCGCGGTCTGCGCGTCGAACGGCGCCGAATACGACATGCTCGCGGCGCAGCCGCCCCGCTCGAGACCACCGATCAGCCCGATCAGCGTCGTGCCGCTGACCCAGGGCGCGCCGCTGGTGCCGTCCACCAGGCCCTCGCAGGCCAGCGCGGGGAACCCGGTGTCGGTGACGGACGTGCTGGCCTGACACCCGATGGGCGAGCCACCCACGCCCGCCGGATAGCCGAGCACCGTGACGCGGCTGCCCGGCGGGGGCGTCACGCCCAGCGTCAGCGCCAGGCCGACCCGCGACTCGACGGGAACGCCGGCCTCGTTGCTGACTCGCGCGATCGCGTAGTCGGCGTGCGGGTCCTTGCTGGCCATCCAGCGTGGATCGAGGTAGACCGCGTCGGCCTTCCACACATCGGCGGGACCGGGTGCGGCGTCCCCGGCGAAACCGGGGACGAAGGTGATCAGGGAGGCGCCGGCCAGGCAGTGTGCGGCGGTCATCATCAGGTTGCCGCCCGCGGAATGCACCACCGAGCCCGTGCAGACGTGCAGCGGGCCGCCGTCGATGAAAATCGCCCCGATACGCCGATCCGGCTCGACCGGGCCCGCGACGGCCTTCTGCTCGGGCTGGCTGAGCCGTTGCACCGGGCCGCCGACGCGCGGGGCGGAAACAGGAGCGCCCGACGCATGCTGGACGGGAGGACGACAGGCCGCCAGCGACGTTGCCACCCCCACCGCCAAGCAGAGCATCAGGATCCGAATGCGCATCGCCTTCATCATGCCTGACCGGTGGTCGACAAGCCGACTTCCGCACATCGCGGTGCGCCACAGGGTTTGCCGGCGAGCGCGCCACCGGCGCCCGGGTGCCGTTCGCGGATTACGCCTGAGGACTATCGCGTTTCAGCTCACAGCGTGACTACGAAGTTCGCTGATAGATGTCGGGTGCCGCCTGATTCGGGGGACACTTGGTAGGGCACCCTGAAGAGACCCCCGAGAGGAGGCGATCGCAGATGTCTCACCACCGAGACCCAGGTGATCAGTACCAGCCAGGGCAGGCTGGGATGTACGAGCTCGAGCTGCCGGCACCGCAATTGTCGACGTCCGACGGCCGCGGTCCGGTATTGGTGCACGCCTTGGAGGGCTTTTCCGACGCCGGTCATGCCATCAAACTGGCAGCCGCGCACCTGAAGGCGGTGCTGGACACCGAGCTGGTCGCGTCCTTCGCGATCGACGAATTACTGGACTACCGCTCACGGCGTCCGCTGATGACGTTCAAGACCGATCACTTCACCCACTACGAGGATCCCGAGCTGAGCCTGTACGCGATGCGCGACACGATCGGCACGCCGTTCCTGTTGCTGGCCGGCATGGAACCGGACCTCAAGTGGGAGCGCTTCATCACCGCCGTCCGGCTGCTGGCCGAGCGCCTCAACGTGCGCCAGACCATCGGCCTCGGCACGGTCCCGATGGCGGTCCCCCACACTCGGCCGACCACCATGACCGCACACTCCAACAACCCGGAGCTGATCGCCAACTTCCAGCCGTGGATCTCGGAGATCCAGGTTCCCGGCAGCGCGTCCAATTTGCTGGAGTACCGGATGGGCCAGCACGGTCACGAGGTCGTCGGCTACACCGTGCACGTCCCGCACTACCTCACCCAGACCGATTACCCGGCCGCCGCGCAGGCGTTGCTCGAGCAGGTCGCCAAGACCGCGTCGCTGGAGCTGCCGCTGACGGCGTTGACCGAAGCGGCCGAGGTGATCCGGGCCAAGATCGACGAACAGGTCGAAGCGAGCGCGGAGGTCGCTCAAGTGGTGGCCGCTCTGGAGCGCCAGTACGATGCCTTCATCGACGCTCAGGAGAACAGATCGTTACTGGCTCGCGACGAGGATCTGCCTAGCGGCGACGAGCTGGGCGCAGAGTTCGAGCGATTTCTGGCCCAGCAGGCGGAGAAGAAGTTCGACGACGACGACAAGGCCTGACCCACTCAGCACCACGCCCCGGCCAGGCCGCCCTTAGCCCGGCCCGACACCTAGGTTGGCGATATGACCGAGCGGAAGCGCAAGAGCACGCTCCGCCCGGTGCGTGAAGTGACCGCACCCAAACTCGAGTTCCGCACCATTCACGGTTACAAGCGGGCCTACCGCATTGCCGGCTCCGGGCCGGCGATTCTGCTGATCCACGGCATCGGCGACAACTCCACCACGTGGAATGCCGTGCAGGCCAAGCTCGCCCAGCGTTTCACGGTGATCGCTCCGGATCTGCTGGGCCACGGACGATCCGACAAGCCGCGCGCCGACTACTCGATCGCGGCGTACGCAAACGGGATGCGTGACCTGCTCAGCGTGCTCGACATCGAGCGGGTAACCATCATCGGCCACTCGCTCGGTGGCGGCGTGGCCATGCAATTCGCCTACCAATTCCCGCATTTGGTGGAACGGCTCATCCTGGTCGGCGCCGGCGGCGTCACCAAGGACGTCAACTTCGTGCTGCGCTGGGCTTCACTGCCGATGGGCAGCGAGGCGATCGCGCTGCTGCGGTTGCCGCTGGTGCTGCCCGCGGTTCAGGCCATGGGCCGCGTCCTGGGCCTGGCGTTGGGCAGCACCGGGCTGGGCCGCGACCTGCCCAACGTGTTGCGAATCCTCGACGACCTGCCCGAACCGACGGCCTCCGCGGCGTTCAGCAGGACGCTGCGGGCGGTGGTGGATTGGCGTGGGCAGATCGTCACCATGCTCGACCGATGTTATTTGACCGAAGCCATTCCGGTGCAGATCATCTGGGGCACAAAGGATGTGGTGGTTCCCGTCCGGCATGCGTGGATGGCGCATGCGGCGATGCCGGGCTCGCGGCTGGAAATCTTCGAAGGTTCCGGCCACTTCCCCTTCCACGACGACCCGGCGCGGTTCATCGACGTCGTCGAGCGCTTCATCGACTCCACCGAACCCGCCGAATACGACCAGGCCCGCCTTCGCGGCCTGCTCCGCACCGGCGGCGGCGAGCAGGCCGTCTCGGGCTCCGCGCCCACTCGCGTCGCGGTGCTGAACGCCATGGGGTCCGACGAGCGCAGCGCCACCTGATCACCTTGATCGATGCGGCCGGGTGCCGCGTCGTACAGTCGGGCCATGGGGATCGACGTGACGGTGCTGCGGGTGTTCACCGATTCGGACGGCAATTTCGGTAACCCGCTGGGTGTGGTGGACGCCGGCCAGGTCGAGGTCGCGGCCCGACAGCGGCTGGCAACCCAATTGGGCTACAGCGAAACCGTTTTCGTCGTTCCTCCGGCCCCCGGCTCCGCCACCGCGCACGCCACCATCTACACGCCGCGAACCGAACTGCCGTTCGCCGGGCACCCGACCGTCGGCGCGACCTGGTGGCTGCGCGAGAACGGTTCGCCGATCAACACGCTGCAGGTGCCGGCCGGGCTCGTGCAGGTGGGTCACGACGAACACCGCGCCAGCATCAACGCCCGCTCGGACTGGGCACCCGAATTCGCCCTGCACGAATTCGCTTCGGCCGACGAGGTTCTCGCCGCCGACCCGTCGGACTATCCCGACGACACCGCGCACTACCTGTGGGCCTGGACCGATCGGGCGGCCGGGTCGTTGCGGTCGCGCACGTTCGCCGCCAGCCTCGGTGTGGTCGAGGACGAGGCGACCGGTTCGGCGGCGATGCGGATCACCGATTACCTGAGCCAGAGCCTGCGGATCACCCAGGGCAAGGGCTCCGTCATCGACACGACGTGGAGCGCCGAAGGCTGGGTCGGCGTGGCCGGGCGAGTCGTCAATGACGGTGTGAGACACCTGAACTGAGGACGGCCGAGGCCCCCGCGTTCAGCGCTGCCGGTGCAGCACCGCGGCGAGGTGGTCCTGCAGCGGTTGCCCGACCGCACCCATCTGCACCGTGTAGGCGAGCTCGTCCCCGTCGATGCGGAAGGAACGCCCAAGCTCCGTCACCTGTTTCGCGCTGGGAGTCAGCCCGACCGTCGTCGTCGACATCCGCATGTCGATGAGGTCGCCGGTGATCGAATAGGTGCCGACCTCGATCTCGGTGATGCCGCTGGGATGCGCCAGCACCAGTTCGACGTGACCCGGTTGAGGCACCCGAAGATAGCCGGTTTCGGCGTGCAAGGGCTTGCCGTCGGCTACGGCCTTGGTCTTCTGCCCGTAGGACAGAAACGGCTTACCGACGTGGGCGAACACCACTTCTTCGAGATAGTCGAAGGGCGGGATCGTCGGATACTTACCCGAGCCGCGCCCGGCCCAGGTCCCGAGGAGCGGGGCCAGCGCCGCAAGGTCGGGATGCAAGTCAGGGGGCATGAAACCGAGCCTAGGCCGGGACGGCTCGTCGGGTTCCGTCAGCCCGGGGTTGCTACTCCGCGGTGATCGCGCAGCGCCTGGATCTCGCGCTCGAAATCGTCCGCGGACTCAAACGACCGATACACGGAGGCAAACCGCAAGTAGGCCACCTCGTCGAGGTCGCGCAGCGGCCCCAGGATGGCAAGGCCCACCTCGTGGCTGGGGATTTCGGGCGAGCCCGCGGCGCGCACGGTGTCTTCGACCTGCTGGGCCAGCAGGTTCAGCGCATCGTCGTCGACCTGACGACCCTGGCAGGCCCGGCGGACGCCACTGATGACCTTCTCCCTGCTGAACGGTTCGGTGACGCCACTGCGCTTGACCACCGCCAGGACCGCGGTCTCCACGGTGGTGAAACGCCGTCCGCACTCGGGACAGGATCGGCGGCGCCGGATGGCCTGCCCTTCATCGGTTTCGCGCGAGTCGATCACCCGGGAGTCGGGATGGCGGCAGAACGGACAGTGCATGACCGCTCCTTCATCGCGCCGACAAGGTACCGCTGGACTTTGAGCGTACCCGCGCGCTGACCTGCACGGCTAATGGAGCCGCCGGGCGTACGGACACACCACTGGCGGCCGGGGTCCGTCGGTCCAGAGTCGTGCTCGCACAACGGTTGTCAGCCGACCGGCGCGATCAGGGTCTGGCCCGCCATCAGGTTGGGCGAGTGCAGATCGTTGAGTTCGCGGATCCGGTCGGCGACCTGGGTGCTCGGCGCGTCGGGCGCCACCCGGTGGGCAAAGTCCTGAAGCGACTCCCCCGCATCCACGCGGACGACGGCGAGCCGGTCCGGAACGTGGGCCGCGGAGCTGGTGGAGTCGCCGTTGAGTGCCTGACCGACGTTCGCGACGAGACCCAGCCACAGCGTGATCGCCCCGGCGGCCAGCGCCAACCCGATGGTGGACGCCCAGGTGGTGGCGCGCCTGCGGTGCGGGGCGACCGACATTGCCACCCCGGTGCCGTAATAGCGCGTCGGCGCACCCGCCGGCCGTGCCGGCGCGGGCCTGCGGGACCTGGCCAGGCCGTCGCGCCCGTAGCGAACGCCCTGGACGGGTCCGTTGATCGGGCGCCGAAGACTGCTGGTACGCGGCGCAGGCGTGTGGATGACTGTCATCTTCGTTCCTCCGGTCAACTAACTCTCGCTCGTGTGTTCGACTCTAATCGCTTGTATGTTCGAAAACCGAACATTTGAGCGAAGCGTGTCGCACGAGCAAACGCTAGATCACACCACCGACAAGTTCGTCGGCCCCTACCACTGTCATGAGGCACAAATACCCGGTATCCCGAAGAGTTACACATTTGTGATTCACCCGACTTTGGGCCTATCCCGGGGGCGATCGGGCGGCGCGACACGCTACTCGAACACATGTTTGATTCTGGTTCGCGGTGCGGCTACATTCATTGCCATGGGCGACAGCAACGACATCTCATCGGCCGGCCCCGACGGTCGGCTGCACTCCGTGGCCTCCTCGCTGACCGAACGGCAGCGCACCATTCTGAATGTCATCCGCGCCTCGGTCACCAGCCGCGGCTACCCGCCGAGCATCCGAGAGATCGGCGATGCCGTAGGTCTGACGTCGACGTCGTCGGTCGCGCATCAGCTGCGCACCCTGGAGCGCAAGGGATTTCTGCGCCGCGACCCCAACCGCCCGCGGGCCGTCGATGTCCGCGGGGCCGACGACGACGTGACGGTGCCCGCCACCGAGGTGGCCGGCTCGGACGCCCTGCCGGAGCCCACGTTCGTCCCGGTGCTCGGGCGCATCGCGGCCGGTGGGCCCATCCTCGCCGAAGAGGCCGTCGAAGACGTCTTTCCCCTGCCGCGCGAATTGGTCGGCGAGGGAACGCTTTTCCTGCTCAGGGTGGTCGGCGACTCGATGGTCGAGGCCGCGATCTGTGACGGCGACTGGGTGGTGGTGCGTCAGCAGAACGTCGCGGACAACGGCGACATCGTCGCGGCGATGCTGGACGGAGAGGCCACCGTCAAGACGTTCAAACGCGCCGGCGGTCAGGTGTGGCTGATGCCGCATAATCCGGCGTTCGATCCCATCCCCGGCAACGACGCGAGCGTGCTGGGCAAGGTCGTCACGGTCATCCGCAAGGTCTGACCCGACAGCAGGCCGAGTCAGTCGGCCCGGGTGAATCCGTTGGCCTGAGCG
This sequence comes from Mycobacterium senriense, assembly GCF_019668465.1. Classification (NCBI taxonomy): domain Bacteria; kingdom Bacillati; phylum Actinomycetota; class Actinomycetes; order Mycobacteriales; family Mycobacteriaceae; genus Mycobacterium; species Mycobacterium senriense. The sequence goes on from NZ_AP024828.1 coordinate 5,522,101, forward strand.
ACTTCTTCACTCGACAGCCAGATTTCGGCGAGCGTGTCCTTGTACAGGTCGCTGCCCGGCGTGTAATACAGGCCGTAGCGCGCGCTCGCCTTGATCGGGTATCCGTCGGGCGCCTGGTACGGGTCGTCGAGCGGCAGGTGGATCGTGGGTCGCCCGTCCGGGCCCGCCAGGCCGTTCTCCGACGCGTCCGCGGCGTCCGCGGCGGCGTGGCGACCGCCTCGTGCCTGCGTCCCGGCCGCGACCGCGCCCGCGACGACGGCCGCCTCTGCCACGTCCGCTGCCGCCGGTGTGTCCGCCGCGGGCTCGACGTCCGGCTCCGGCGCCGCGAGGTCGGCGTATTCGTCCTCGGGCTCTGCGGCTTCCAGGGCGCCGCTCACGGCGTCGCTGTCCGGCGGGGTGTGCGGAACGGCGACGTCGGGATACTCGTCCTCCGAATCCACCTCTTCGGCGTAGCCGGCGTCAGGGTCCTCGGCGTCGACGTAGGCGGCGTCGTCCGCCGTCTCGGGTTCTGCGACGTCGGGAACGGCGTCGGTGTAGTCGGTGTAGTCGGCTCCGGCGTCGGAATACTCTGCCTCCGACAGCATCTCGTCGGAGACCACTGGGATGGAGTCGGTGTCGACGGCGTCGGGGTCATCGTCGGTGAACCCGTAGTCGCTTTCGGCGGGAACCTGGCGTTGCCAGCTGACCCGCCCGGCGCCGGGTTCGGGTTCGGGTTGGCGCGGCGGGCTGAGTGCGTACGCCTCGGCGTCGTGGTCGGATTCGTCGTGTCCCCAGCGTTCGTCGGCGTCGTAGGCGAAGTCGCCGCGGTGGTCGGGCGCGTAGTGCGCGCCATCCTCGTGCTCGGGCCGGCGCCGGCCGAACAGCATCCACACCAGCAGCACGAGCGACGCGAGCACCGGAATGGCGACCATCAGCCACCACCAGTGCCAGGTGAACTTGTTCGGGTGCGCCGGCATGGCCGAATTGCTCGGCTGGTTCTGACCGGACACCTGCAGCCCGGACAGCAGCGGCGCCAGGTTGGCCGGTTCCGTGCTGAACGTGTTCTTCGCGCGGTTCCACGAGATCTTGCCGCCGGTGAACTGCTGCGAAATCACGTCGCCGTTGACGGCCTGGTCACCGACGGGTGCGCCGAGTTTGCCGGCGGGGGCGCGCAGCTTGTCCCACGCGGCCTTCATCGCCCCGCGCACGACGAACGCGCCGCGGTCGGACGTCCAGAAGATGACCGGCTTGTCGGCCGCCGAGAAGGTGACGATGCGGCTGGAAGGACCGATGCCGCCGTCGGTTTCGTTGGTGGTGGGGAATCCCAAGTCGCTGCCGACAGGTCCGCCCAGCGACTCGTATTTGGCGAGAATGTCGCTCTCGACGGCGTTTGCGCCGGTGGCCGGGGTGAAGAAGACCTTGCCACCGGCGAAGTTCTGGGCGATTCCGTCACCGCCGACGGGATATTGCCCGCCCTGCTTGGCGCCCAAGGGTCCCGTGGGTCCGCCGGCCGCGCGCCAGGCCGTGTTGATCGCGGCGGTGGGATCGATCGCCACCTGCAGGCCCTTCAACTGGTCGGCCAGCGCGGGCGGTTCGGTGGTGAACTGCTTCGTCTGCCGGTTCCACGAGACCTGCCCGCCGCTGAACTTCTGCGAGGACACCTCGCCGTTGTAGGTCTCGTCACCCACCGGCACGCCGAGAACGCCGCCCGAGCTGCCCAGCTTGTCCCATGCGGTGTTCAGGGCGCCGCGCACCACGAACGGGCCGTGCTCGGGCGTCCAGAAGATCACCGGCTTGTCGCTGGCCGAGAACGTGATCACCCGGCTGTCCGGGCCGGACAAACCGGGCACCTCGTTGATGGCCGGGAAGCCCAGATCGCTGCCGGCCGGCCCGCCGAGCTGCTCGTACTTGTCCAATACGGGCCCGTAGGCGAATTTGGCCCCGGTGGCCGGGGTGAAGAACATCTTGCCGCCGTCGAAGTCCAGGACGAAACCGTCCCCGACGGGGTACACATCGCCCTTGCGGGCGCCCAGCGGTGAGGTGTCGCCGCCGGCCTTGTCCCATGCGGCCATCATCGCCGCCTCGGCGTCACCAATCGGACTCGCTACCGCGGTGGGGGCCAGCAACACGGCGGCCAGTGCTGTGGTCGTCAAGCTGACCAGCGCGCTCCCGATCAGGTTGCGCATGTGACCTCTCTGCACCTTCACCAAGCCTCCCAGCCGGCGGATATGGCTCTATCTGCGGCTATGCCCTTACCTGCATAACCGGCGAGTGAGCGGTTCTTGCGCGGAAAATCGACCCACGCACGATCGGCCTTATCGCCGGGCTCGCACAACTTTGCTCCAGCCAACAAGAAATGCGAAGTCAAATCACGAATTTTACAAAAACGGATACCACACCGATGTCGAAATGATGCCTGCCCACGGCCCAATCGCGACCCACTGCGGCAACGTTCGCGCGGTGTTGCGGATAACGCACCGAAAGGCGGCGGGAACGCGGAAGCGACTAACACCGCCGGACTGCCGACTCGCACAGCGGAATTGCATCGGATACGCCCGCGCAGGGCGCATGAGCCGTCGCCGGCGCCGCGGTGATGGGCCTGGCCACGTGTGATGACGCGGTCGGCACAGCGGAAACACATGCGCCGACGGTACGCGAGCCATCGAAGGCATTCGCGCGCTCTACCCCGCCGCGACGGACCGATCACGCATCGGTCAGTTCACCGGCAATAGCGCAGCGCGAGTTGACCGCCCGAATGTTCGTCGCGCCCTTTTCCCGCCCGCTATCCAGCAAACGAAACGCTATACGCCGAGGCTGCGGCCGATGATTTCCTTCATGATCTCGGTCGTGCCGCCGTAGATGGTTTGTACCCGGGCGTCCAGATAGGCACGGGCAACGGGGTATTCGCGCATGTAGCCGTAACCACCGTGCAGTTGCAGGCAGCGGTCGATCAGGTGCACCTGCTTTTCGGTGCAGTACCACTTGGCCATCGCGGCCTGTTCGGCGGTCAGCTTGTGGTCCAGGTGCAGGCGGACGAATTCGTCGACCATCATGCGGACCACGGTCGCCTCCGTCGCCAGCTCGGCGAGCACGAAGCGGCTGTTCTGGAAGCTGCCGATCGGCTTCCCAAATGCCTTGCGCTCCTTGGTGTATTCCAGGGTCTGCTCCAGGACCTGCTCCATGGCCGCGGCCGCCATGATGGCGATCGAGATGCGTTCCTGCGGCAGGTTCTGCATGAGGTAGATGAATCCCATGCCCTCCTGGCCCAGCAGGTTTTCGGCGGGCACCTTGACGTCGGTGAAGGACAGTTCGGCGGTGTCCTGGGCGTCCAGCCCGATCTTGTCCAGGTGACGACCGCGCTCGAAGCCCTCCATGCCGCGTTCGACGGCGAGCAGCGAGAAGCCCTGGGCGCCCTTTTCCGGGTCGGTCTGCGCGACCACGATCACCAGATCGGAGTTGATTCCATTGGTGATGAACGTCTTTGAGCCGTTGAGCACGTAGTGGTCGTCCTGCTTGACCGCACGGGTCTTGATGCCCTGCAGGTCGCTACCGGTGCCCGGCTCGGTCATCGCGATCGCCGTAATCAGCTCTCCGGTGCAGAATTTCGGCAGCCAGCGCTGCTTCTGCTCCTCGGTCGCCAAGGCCAGCAGGTACGGCGCGACGATGTCGTTGTGCAGGCCGAAACCGATGCCGCTGTAGCGGCCGGCGGTGGTCTCCTCGGTGATGATCGTGTTGTACCGGAAGTCCGGGTTTCCGCCGCCGCCGTACTCTTCGGGCACCGCCATGCCGAGGAAGCCTTGCTTGCCGGCCTCGAGCCACACACCGCGGTCGACGATCTTCGCCTTCTCCCACTCGTCGTGATAGGGCGCGACGTGGCGCTCCAGGAAGCCCCGGTAGGACTCACGGAACAGGTCGTGCTCTGGCTCGAAAAGCGTGCGCTGGTATTTGATGGCGCTGCTCATGGAAAGACCTCCGGCGACTGGGGATTCTGCAGCCCAAGATATACCAACCGGACGGTTGGTAGGCAGACGGCGGGGTCGCCTACCCTCGCCTCGAGGGGGTGGGACGGGGCCTGCGCTGCACGGATCGCCCGAGATACCCGGGGCGGACGCGCGGTCAGTCGGCCGAGAACTCGCGCAGCCGGCCGGCCAGCGACACCGGGACCCGGGCCCGGATGCGGGTGCCCTCGGCGTTGTGCTCCTCCTGCTGGACGCGCCCGTCGGCGTGCATGCGGGCCACCAGGTCGCCGCGGTGATACGGGATCACCACGTCGACGGCGGTGTCGGCCGGGACGGCGAGCTCGGCGATCCGGCGGCGCAGGGCGTCGATGCCGTCGCCGGTGCGCGCGGACACGAACATGGCGCCCGGCAGGGCGTGACGAAGCTTGGCCAGCGTCAGATCGCTTGCGGCGTCGACCTTGTTCACCACCACCAGCTCCGGCGGCGCGGCGCCGTCGTGGTGGGTCCGGTAGTCGGCGACGACTTCGGAGATGACCTGGCGGACCGCGTTGATCTGCGCCAGCGGGTTGACGTCGGAACCGTCGACGACGTGCACCAGCAGATCGGCGTCGACGACCTCTTCCAGCGTGGAGCGGAAGGCCTCGACCAGCTGGGTGGGCAGGTGCCGGACGAATCCGACGGTGTCGGTGAGCACGAACGGACGGCCGTCCTCGAACTCGGCGCGCCGGGTGGTGGGCTCCAGCGTGGCGAACAAGGCGTCCTGTACCAGCACCCCGGCACCGGTCAGCGCGTTGAGCAGGCTCGACTTGCCGGCGTTGGTATAGCCGACGATGGCGATCGCGGGAAGGTCGCTGTGCACCCGCCGGCTGCGCTGGGTGTCGCGGACCTGCTTCATGTCTTTGATCTCGCGGCGCAGCTTCGCCATCCGCTCGCGGATGCGCCGCCGGTCGGTCTCGATCTTGGTTTCACCCGGACCGCGCAGGCCCACGCCTCCCCCGCTGCCGCCGGCCCGGCCACCGGCCTGCCGGGACATCGATTCACCCCAGCCGCGCAGCCGCGGCAGCATGTATTCCATCTGGGCCAGCGCGACCTGCGCCTTGCCCTCCCGGCTGGTGGCGTGCTGGGCGAAGATGTCCAGGATCAGCGCGGTGCGGTCGATGACCTTGACCTTGACGGCCTTTTCCAGGGCGGTCAGCTGCGCCGGGGACAGCTCACCGTCGCAGATGACGGTGTCGGCTCCGGTCGCCAGCACCACCTCCCGCAGTTCCTGCGCCTTGCCCGAGCCGATGTAGGTCGACGGATCGGGCTTGTCGCGGCGCTGGATCAGCCCTTCGAGCACCTCGGAGCCGGCGGTCTCGGCCAGGGCGGCCAGCTCGGCCATGCTGGCCTCGCTGTCCGCGGCGGTGCCGTCGGTCCACACACCCACCAGGACGACCCGCTCGAGCCGGAGCTGGCGGTATTCGACTTCGGAGATGTCGGTGAGTTCGGTCGACAGGCCGGCGACACGGCGCAGCGCCGACCGATCTTCGAGGGCGAGTTCGCCCGTGCTGGGCTCCGGGATTGCCGGAGCGTGATCACGAAATTCTGGTTCTGTCATAGGCAATAAACGATGATGCACGCGAAAACGGCGTCGTGCACCTGAATTAACGTTGCTGTGCGCGCCACCATTCCTCGCTGAGTTCTCCTTGGGCTACCAGTACGGACGGTCCTCGCAGGAAGCTGGTGGCGTCGGTGATGGTGACGACGACCTCGCCGCCGGGCACGCGAACGGTCAGGGCGCCGGTGGTCGCACCGGCACTAGCCAGCGCGGCCACCGCGGCCGCGACGGTTCCGGTGCCACACGAGCGCGTCTCGCCGACTCCGCGCTCGTGCACGCGCATGTGCACCGTCCCGTCGGCCGGTGCGGTGACGATCTCGACGTTCACCCCGTCCGGAAACTGGGCGGCATCGAAGCTCACCGGCGCGGCCACGTCCAGCGCGGCCAGCGCGTCGGCCGTCAGTTGTGGGTCGACACAGGCCAGGTGCGGATTGCCCACGTCGACCGCCAGGCCGGAGAACCGCCGGCCGCCCACGACCGCGTCGCCGGGTCCCAGCGTGTTGCCCTTGCCCATGTCGACGCTGATGTCGGCGGTGGTCGCGTCGGCGCGATGCACCGCGACCGGCCGCGGACCGGCCAGCGATCCGACCACGAATTGGTCGCGGGATTCCAGGCCGCTGACGCGCAGGTAGTGCGCGAAGACCCGCACGCCGTTGCCGCACATCTGGGCGACGGACCCGTCGGCGTTGCGGTAGTCCATGTACCAGTCGTCGGGGCCCACGCCGTCGGGCACCCGTTCGAGCACGCCGGCCGCCAGCGCCGCGCTGGCGGTGGTGACCCGCAGCACCCCGTCGGCGCCCAGCCCGCGGCGCCGGTCGCACAGCGCGGCCACCCGTGCCTCGGTGAGGCTCAGCTCGGCCTGCGGGTCCGGCAGCACCACGAAGTCGTTCTGGGTGCCGTGGCCCTTGGCGAAGATCATGTGCGCCACTCCTCGATCCTGGCTGCGCCAACATCATCGTCGTCGGCGCGGATCACCTGTTCAGGGTACTTGGCGCCAGGCCCGCACGGTGGCGTCGACGACCGCGCCGCCCGCGGCCGGGGTCGCGGCGCCGACGTCGAGCCATTGCACCCGGTGATCTCGGCGGAACCAGGATCGCTGGCGCCGGACGTAGCGCCGGGTGCCGACGAAGGTCTGCTCGCGCGCGTCCCGCAGTTGATCGGCGCCCGGGCCCGCCGGACCGCTTTCGTCCAGCGCCGTCAGCACCTGCGCGTAGCCCAGCGCACGCGACGCGGTGACCCCGTCGCGCAGACCCCTGTCCAGCAGCGCGATCACCTCGCCGACCAGACCCATGTCGAACATGGCGTCGGTGCGCCGGGCCAGCCGCTCGTCAAGAAGCGTCGTGTCGCAGTCCAGTCCGACAATGGCGGTGTCCCATCTGGGGGCACCGATCCGCGGCGCGGAGGCCGCGAACGGCTGACCGGTCAGCTCGACGACTTCCAGGGCCCGCACCGTGCGCCGGGCGTCGGTGGGCAGGATGGACGCGGCCGCGGCGGGATCGCGGCGGGCCAGCTCGGCGTGCAGTTCGCCGACCCCGCACTCGGCGAGCCGCTGTTCCCAGCGCGCGCGCACCGTGGGATCGGTGGCCGGAAACGACCAGTCGTCGAGCAGCGACTGGATGTAGAGCATGGAGCCGCCCACGATGATCGGCACCGCGCCCCGGTCCGCGATCGCTTCGACGTCGGCCGCGGCGGCGCCCTGATAGCGCGCGACGGTCGCGGTCTCGGTGACGTCGAGGACGTCGAGCTGGTGATGCGGGATGCCGCGGCGGGCGCCGACGGGCAGCTTGGCGGTGCCGATATCCATGCCGCGGTAGAGCTGCATCGCGTCGGCGTTGACGATCTCGGCGCGGACGCCGAGCCGCTCGACCCGTTCCGCGAAGTCGAGGGCCAACTGCGACTTGCCGGTGCCGGTGGGGCCGATGATCGCCAACGGGCGCACGGCGGCCGTCACGGCTGCCAGGCACCGGCGAAGTAGCCCACCCCGTAGGGCGCTCCGCGGTACAGCTCCTTGGCCGATCGGGGCCCGGGCTCGGCCAGGCCGGCCAGCACCTGAAATGCGACTCGGCCGTGGATCTGCTGCGGCAGGCGGCGCAGCGCGGCGATGTCGCCGCCGGCCAGCGCGTCGTCCAAGGCCTGCTGGGCTTCGGCGTTGTCCGGGTCGTATCCGCCGGGGGCGGCCGGTGTCAGCGTGTTCGCGCCGTCGGCGACGACCAGCACCCCGACCGGCTCGGCCAGCCGGTCGATCTCGGCGCGCAGGTGTCTGCCCTGGGTCAGCGCGGTGTCGGCGTCGTGGTCGGCGCGGTAGACGCGGACCTGCGCGCTGGCGTGCGGCTGCGCCTGGCCGCGCACCCACCCGGCCAGCAGCGCGCAGATCGGCAGTGCCGCCGACGGGGCCGCCTCGTCGGCCTGCGGGGAGAGCCGGACGCGGACGTCCGCACCGAAGCCCGCGAAGGTGCCCACCGCGTCGGGACCCAGCACGTCGTCGTCGAGTCCCGCCCCGATCGCCACCCAGCGGTCCGGTAGCAGCGCGGCCGCGGCAAGCGTCGCCGCGGCCAGGTCGGCCAATTCGGCGACGGCCGTCCCGGCGAGTTCGGGGACAAGGACCGGCGCCGACGGGACGATCGCAATGGCGCTCAGCACGCCACCAAACTAACGCGGCGGCCCGGCACTAGTGCGGCGTGCCGGGATCTGACGTCACCGGCGGAAGCTGTCCGCCACGACCAGACGGTTACTGAAGGGACCGAAGTCGTTGTCTTCGGTCATCTCTCGGGTCTGGATTTCTCGCGGGGCACCACCTGACCCCCGCTCGGCCTGGTCGATGGTGGCCGCTTCGCCGCGCGCCAGCGCGATCGTCGCGATGATGACCACGGCCACCGCCCCGATCAGCACGAACGCCCTAGGGCCGCTGGTGTTCATCGTCTCGCCCAGCACCAGAACCCCGAGCAGGCCGGCGACCACCGGCTTGGCCACCGTCATGGTCGGCAGCGACGCGGTCAGCCCGCCGGCGCGGAAAGCCGACTGCTGGAAGATCATCCCGGCGAGGGCCGCCAGCAGCCAGGGCACGAACTCCGGCGACGTCAGCACGGCCATCGGCCCGTTCTCTGACATCTCGACGACGCCCTTGGTCAGCACCGCGAACAGCGCCAGCGAGGAACCCGCCACCACCGCGAGCAGCACGGCCGAGAAGGGTCTGCCGGACCAGCGCCGCGCCGCCACCACGCAGGCCACCAGCAGCGGGATCATGACCATGGCGACGATGAGCCAGGTCTGCAGCAGCCCGCGCTGTTCCCCGGCCGTCGGGTCGCCGACGATGATGACGACCGCCAGCCCGGCGGCCAGGATGAGCGCCCACATCCACTCGCGGGCCTTCACCCGGTGACCGGCGAGCCGAGCGTAGATGGGCAGCGCGAACAGCAGCGCCGTGACCTGCAGCGAGGTCACCATGACGACCGAGCCCCACGCCAGGGCGGCGGCCTGCAGGCTGTAGTTGGTGATCGCGGCCAGGCCGCCCAGCCACCACCGGGTGTCCCGGAGCGACATGCGGAACAGCTCGAGGTGGCCGACCTGCTTGTCGGTGACCTCGTGCGCGGAGCGCTGCCGGACGACGTCGCCGACCGCCGATGCCAGCGCCGCGCACAAGGCTAGTAACGCTGCGACATCAACTTTCGACATTTTCGACCCCTCCGCCTCACGACCGTTCGACCAAGCTTTCCCCGAGGCGCAGGCAAATACACGCACAATTTGCGTTCAGTTCAACTACAAATTTATGACGTTCCACACGTTGCTAACTGCGCCGCAGGTAACCGTTCAACTAGTACTTCAGCAATCTATGTAACGCGTGGGATAACTCTAAGAGAACTACACAGGCAGGGGCGCGCGACAACTAAGGCCGTTCGCTGCCAGCCCTTTTCACGCCTCGCCCGCCGCGCGCGATGGGATCAGCGTCACAACATCGCTTTGATGGTCCGGCGCGTCGTCGGCCGCGTTCAGGGATGCGGCCTCTCCGCGGGCCAGGGCGGTGGTCGCGACGACGACCACCACCACCGCGGCGACCAAGACGATGACCGCGGGGCCCTTGGCGCCGAGCGTCTCACCGAGCACGGTGACGCCCAGCACCGAGGCGACCAGCGGCTCGGCCACCGTCATCGTCGGCAACGACGCGGTGAGCGCGCTGGCCCGAAACGCCGACTGCTGGAAGATCGTCCCCAGCACCGCGACCAGCAACCAGCCGTACAGTTCCGGGGCGCGCAGGAGGGCCCCCGGCCCGTCCGGCAGCACGTCGACGACCGCCTTGGTCAGCACAGCGAACAACGCCCACGACGACGCCGACACCAGCGCCAGCAGCACCGCGGCCAGCGGGCCCGACCAGAGGCGCGCGCCCAGCACGCAGAACGCCATCGCCGGGCCGATCACCATCGCGACCACCGCCCAGGAATCCAGCGACGCCCGCTGGTAACCGGCGGCCGGCTCGCCGACGATGACGAAGACCGCCACCGCGCCCGCCAGCAGGACCGCCCACACCCACTCCCGCCGGCTCAATCGGTGCCTGGTCAGCCAGGCATACACCGGCAGGGCGAAGAGCAGCGCGGTCACCTGCAGGGCCTGCACCAGCACCACCGAACCAAGGCTCAGCGCCACCGCCTGCAGCGTGAAGCTGGCCACCGCCGCGATCCCGCCCAGCCACCACCGGACGTCGCGCAACGACATTCGCAACAGCTCGAGGTGGCCCACCTGTTGGTCGGTGATCTCCTGCGCCGAGCGCTGCCGGATCACGTCGCCGACGCCCGACATCAGCGCGGCGATCACCGCGAGGAGCGCAGCAATATCCACCTTGGCGATGGTGACCTCCCATCGACGTGCGACCCCGACGAGAGCCGAAGATAACGCTCACCAGGGTTCGACGAACTCCGATGCGGTGACGCGATTAGCACGACGGTACCCGCCGACGCGGAGACGGCGCGGGGTGCCGCGCGGGCGCCGGGTTGGTCGGAATGGCAAGGTGGCGGCGCATGCCGGAGCAAGCTGCTTGAATACTGGTTAAGCAGCTGTTGGAAGAACCCTGCCCGGGGCATCCAGCAGAGGCAGGAGACGGTGCCGCTACGCGCGGCAGGCGCGCGGGGCACGGACCGCGCGGAAGGGTTGTGAAAGGGTAGTGACGAGCGCATGACGGCTGACGAGCCTCGCGACGATTCAGCTCGGCCCGCGCCGCGTCCGGGACCGCGGCCCGGTCCCCGGCCGACACCGCGGCCCCCCACCGCGCACCCGCTGGTGGTGCCGCCGCCCAGCAATCCGCACCGGTTCGGGCGCGTGGACGACGACGGCACGGTGTGGCTGATCAGCTCCGCCGGGGAGCGCATCGTCGGCTCCTGGCAGGCCGGCGATCGCGACGCGGCGTTCGCCCACTTTGGCCGGCGCTTCGACGACCTGGCCACCGAGGTCACCCTGATGGAGGAGCGCCTGACCTCCGGGTCCGGTGACGCGCGCAAGATCAAGGCGCACGCGGCCGAGCTGGCCGAGTCGCTGCCGACGGCGGCCGTGCTGGGCGATGTCGATGCGCTGGCGGGACGCTTGACCACCATCGCCGAGCACGCCGAAGCGGCCGTCGCCGCGGAGCGCTCCCGGCGCGAGGAGCATCGCGCCGCCCAGACCGCCCGCAAGGAGGCGCTGGCCGCGGAGGCCGAGGAGTTGGCCGCCAACTCGACGCAGTGGAAGGCGGCCGGTGACAGGTTCCGCGCGATCCTCGACGAGTGGAAGACGATCAGCGGGGTGGACCGCAAGGTCGACGACGCGCTGTGGAAGCGCTACTCCGCGGCCCGGGAGGCCTTCAACCGGCGGCGGGGAGCGCACTTCGCGGAGCTGGACCGGGAGCGCTCGGGGATTCGCCAGGCCAAGGAACGGCTGTGCGAGCGGGCCGAAGCGCTGTCCGACTCGACCGACTGGGCCGCCACCAGCGCCGAATTCCGCAAGCTGCTCACCGAGTGGAAGACGGCCGGCCGGGCGACCCGGGAGGTCGACGACGCCCTGTGGCGGCGTTTCAAGGCGGCCCAGGACGTGTTCTTCGCCGCCCGCAACGCGGTGACGGCGGAGAAGGACGCGGAGTTCCGGGCCAACGCGACCGCCAAAGAGGCGCTGCTGGCCGAGGCGGAGAAGCTGGACACCAGCAACCACGACGCCGCCCGCGCGGCGCTGCGCACGATCACCGACAAGTGGGACGCGATCGGCAAGGTTCCGCGGGAGCGGTCCGCCGAGTTGGAGCGCCGGCTGCGCGCGGTCGAGAAAAAAGTGCGCGACGCCGGCGACACGGGCTGGTCGGACCCGCAGGCGCAGGCCCGGGCCGAGCAGTTCCAGGCCCGCGCCGAGCAATACGAACAGCAGGCGCAGAAGGCCGCGGCGGCGGGCCGCACCAAGGAAGCCGAAGAGGCCAAGGCCAACGCCGAGCAGTGGCGACAGTGGGCGCAGGCGGCCGTTGAGGCGCTGACCCGCAAGCCCTAGCGCCCGTCAGACCCCGTTGTCCCTGGGTCGTCGCGGGTCTCCGCGGTGGTGGGCGTGGCCGGATCGTCCAGGCTGTCCAGCAGGGTGACCGACTGCTGCGCCGCCGCGACGCGGCGCCGCTGCTCCTCGGCGGCAAGCTGCACGATGGTGCGCGACCAGACCACGCGGGCCCAGTGGTAGGTGAGCACCAGCACGGTGAGCCAGGCGATGATCAGGCCCCAGCCCGGCCCCGGGTGCCCCGCGGCCACGGTCTGACGCGACCAGATCGCCAGCATGCCCGCGGCGCCCGCGATGGCCGTGCCCGCCAACGCAACCCAGGCCAGCGCCCAGCGCCGCGTCACCAGCGCCAGCATCGAGAAGCCCACACCGAACACCAGCGCCAGCCAGGCGAACACCCGCGACGGCAGGCCGACGGCGGCCGCGCCGGCACCGTGGCTGCCGAACAACACGTCCCAGCCGCGCACGTCACCGGTGTGCGGCAAAACGAACGACGCCAGCAGCACGAACACCAGGATCGACACGAAGAAGGCCCGCGGGCCGGGGTCGATTCCGCGGGCCACACGGCGTTCGGCGGCCTCGATCTCGCTCCGCAGGGCGCCGAGTTGTACGTCGTCGTTGTTCGTCTCTTTTTTCACAGCGCACATCCAAGGGGTTCGGCCGGGCCGGCGGGCGGCCCGACGGCGGGCATGCCAAGGCCGATACCGCGAGGGCGCTGCCCGGCGGCCTGCGCGTCACCCGCCCGGGTGCGGCGATGCGTGACGACGCCCGCGTCGGCGATGAGGTGGTGGGGTGCGGCCCCGGTGATCACCGTGGTGATGATGTCGCCGGGCCTGACGTCCCCGGGGGTGTCGACGGCAAAGTGCACCAGCCGGCCGTCCCGGGCCCGCCCGGTCATGCGGGCGGTGCGGCTGTCCTTGCGCCCTTCGCCGGTGGCGACCAACAATTCGACGGTCTGGCCGATCAGGGCCCGGTTGCCCTCCAGCGAGATCCCCTCCTGCAGCTCGATCAGCCGGTCATAGCGTTCCTGCACAACGGCTTTCGGGATCTGCCCGTCGAGCTCAGCGGCCGGGGTACCGGGCCGCTTGGAGTACTGGAAGGTGAACGCGGCCGAGAACCGGGCCTGGCGTACCACGTCCAGCGTGGCGGCGAAGTCCTCTTCGGTCTCACCGGGGAACCCGACGATCAGGTCGGTGGTGATCGCGGCGTGCGGCATGGCGGTCCGGACGCGGTCGATGATCCCGAGGTAGCGCTCGGCGCGGTAGGACCGTCGCATCGCGCGCAGCACCCGGTCGGACCCGGACTGCAGCGGCATGTGCAGGGCGGGGCAGACATTCGGCGTCTGCGCCATGGCCTCGATGACGTCGTCGGTGAATTCCGCCGGATGCGGCGAGGTGAACCGCACCCGCTCCAGGCCGTCGATGTCGCCGCAGGCTCGCAGCAGGCGGGCGAAGGCGCCGCGGTCGCGGGGCAGGGCCGGGTCGGCGAAGGACACCCCGTAGGCGTTGACGTTCTGCCCGAGCAGCGTGACCTCGAGCACGCCGTCGTCGGCCAGCGAGGCGACCTCGGCCAGGATGTCGTCGGGGCTGCGGTCGACCTCTTTGCCGCGCAGCGACGGGACGATGCAGAACGTGCAGCTGTTGTTGCACCCGACTGAGATGGAAACCCAAGCGGCGTAAGCGGATTCGCGTGCGCTGGGCAGCGACGACGGAAACTCCTGCAGCGCCTCGGCGATTTCCACCTGGGCGACCTTGTTGTGCCGGGCGCGCTCCAGCAGCGTGGGCAGCGACCCGATGTTGTGGGTGCCGAAGATGACGTCGACCCAGGGCGCCTTGTGCAGCAACGCGTCCCGGTCCTTTTGGGCCAGGCAACCGCCGACGGCGATCTGCATCTCGGGATTGCCGCGCTTGCGCGGCGCGAGGTGGCTGAGGTTGCCGTACAGCTTGTTGTCGGCGTTCTCGCGCACGGCGCAGGTGTTGAACACCACCACGTCGGCGTCGGCGCCCTCGGGCGCACGCCGGTACCCGGCCGCTTCCAGCAGACCCGCCAACCGCTCCGAGTCGTGGACGTTCATCTGGCAGCCGTAGGTGCGGACCTGGTAGGTGCGCGCCGGCGCGGTGTCCGCCGCCACGGTCTCTCGCACCATCGAAGTCACGGGGCCATGGTACGGCGACCGGTCGGCGCGTGAGAAACCGCACGTCACCGGCCTAGACCCGGCGGCGCTCCCGCTCGGCGGCCAACTCGGCGAACACCACCTCGCACGCCATGTTCTGGCTGTAACCCCGCCGCGCCAGCATCCCCACCAGCCTGCGGGTCACCCGCGCGTCGTCGTCGTTCAGCGTCTCGCGGCGCAGCTTGGACCGGACCAACTGTTCCGCCCGGTCCCGCTCGGCGCCGGCGTCGATCCCGGCCAGCGCCGCGGTGATCACGTCGTTGTCGACACCCTTGGTGTGCAGCTCGGCGGCCAAGGCGCGCTTGCTTTTCCCGGCGTGCGCCCGGCGGGACTGCACCCACTGCTGGGCGAAGTCGGCGTCGTCGATCAGGCCGACGGCGTCCAGCCGGTCGAGCACCCGTTCGCTGACGTCGTCGGGATAGCCGCGTTTGGCCAGCCGGCCGTGCAGCTCGGCCCGGGTGCGCGCTCTCGCGGTGAGCAGGCGCAGGCACAGCGCCCGTGCCTGCTCTTCGCGGGAGGGCTCAGAAGTCGACGGGGGCGGGCAGGACGTCGTCATCGGTCACGACCGCGCCAATGCCGAGCTTTTCCTTGATCTTCTTCTCGATCTCGTTGGCGACTTCGTCGTTTTCCTTCAGGAAGGTGCGGGCGTTCTCTTTGCCCTGGCCGAGCTGCTCGCCCTCATAGGTGAACCAGGAGCCGGACTTGCGGATGAAGCCCTGCTCCACACCCATGTCGATCAGCGAGCCTTCCCGGCTGACCCCGTGGCCGTAGAGGATGTCGAACTCGGCCTGCTTGAAGGGCGGCGCCACCTTGTTCTTGACGATCTTGACCCGGGTGCGGTTACCGACCGCGTTGGTGCCGTCCTTGAGCGTCTCGATCCGGCGCACGTCCATGCGCACCGACGCGTAGAACTTCAAAGCCTTTCCACCCGTGGTGGTTTCGGGGCTGCCGAACATCACGCCGATCTTCTCGCGCAGCTGGTTGATGAAGATCGCGGTGGTGCCCGAATTGTTCAGCGCGCCAGTCATTTTCCGCAGGGCCTGGCTCATCAGCCGGGCCTGCAGCCCGACGTGGCTGTCGCCCATCTCGCCTTCGAGCTCGGCGCGCGGCACCAGCGCGGCCACCGAGTCGATGACCAGGATGTCCAGGGCGCCGGAGCGGATCAGCATGTCGGCGATCTCGAGGGCCTGCTCCCCCGTGTCGGGCTGGCTGACCAGCAGGGAATCGGTGTCCACCCCGAGCTTCTTGGCGTAGTCGGGGTCCAGGGCGTGCTCGGCGTCGATGAAGGCGGCGACGCCGCCGGCGGCCTGGGCGTTGGCCACCGCGTGCAGGGCGACGGTGGTCTTACCCGAGGATTCCGGGCCGTAGATCTCCACGACCCGGCCGCGGGGCAGCCCGCCGATGCCCAAGGCCACGTCCAGTGCGATGGACCCGGTCGGGATGATCGAAATCGGCTGACGCGTCTCGTCGCCGAGACGCATCACCGAGCCTTTTCCGTAGCTCTTTTCGATCTGGGCCATCGCCAGTTCGAGAGCCTTCTCGCGGTCGGGGGCTTGCGCCATGGTGTCTCTCCTATAGTCGGTATTCGTCTGACCGGTATCGGTCGGTTGTCGGTGACACTAGAGAAGCCCACCGACAAGTTGACTGGCCGAACGTTCCCCACAGTAGCCGAACAGGTGTTCGATTCAAGTTCGACACGCCGGATGCGCAACCTCTGTGGCAGCATCGGCTACCGCAAGGCGCCACCGACGCGTCCTCACGGCAATCGGGGCGGATTTCGGTCAAGAGGCGGTCGCAAAACAATGGACATCTCCGCCGAGCTAGCCGAAATCGCTTCCTATGGGGGCTTTTTCGCGCTAACCGTGGGTGGTGACGCGACGGGATGGCATCCGGTTGGACGGTCCTACACCGATGGCTGCGCCGACCTGATCGACGCCACCGTCCGGCGCTACCGCACGAACGACCTGCGGATCGGCGCCTCACTGGTTCACCTCGGCCACGCCACCCGGCTGTGGTCACCGGTGCTCGCATGCGCGATCGGTCACGGCGTCGTGCCCGACCTCGAAAACCTGCAACGCGCCGATGGCGGCGCACAGCTACGGCTGCCCCAACCGCTCGGAGAATCCATCACCTCGCCCGCGCCCGAGGTGCTGTATCGCATCGTGGTGACCGAACACATGCGGCCGCTCGCCGCCGGCCTACCGGTCAGGCTGGCACCCGCCCTGCTCGCGGGCAACATCGCATCCGCGCTGGTCGGAGCCGCGCAGGCGCTGCTTTCGGCGCGGCCCGACCTGCGGTCGGCGATTGTGCAGACGACCCGGTTGCTGCTGGACACCGGGATGATGGCCGGATCCGGTGTCCTGCGCGGGCCGCAGCTGGTCTTCCGGCGTCGCAGCTGCTGCCTTTTTTACCGGCTGCCCGCGGGCTCGCTGTGCGGCGACTGCGGGCTGCATCGGACACGGTGGTAGGGCAGACGAAGCGGGCGTCGTTTGCCGTCGGCGCGTCAGGGTATCTGGCCCACATGTCCTCAGCCGCAGCGCAACCTTTGCGCGCCATCGCCCTGGTCTGCTCGTTGAAGAAGCGCCCGGCGCCGTCCAGCAGCGAACTGCTCGCCGAGCAGGTGCTCGACCAGCTGCGAAGCGCGGGCGTCGAGGGTGAGACGGTGCGATGCGTCGACCTGACCCTGCTGCCCGGCGTCGAAGCCGACATGGGGCCGGGCGATGAGTGGCCGGCGCTGTTGAACAAGATCAAGGCGGCCGACATCCTCGTCCTGTCAACACCCACCTGGGTCGGTCACATGTCCAGCGTGGCGCAGCGCGTCCTGGAGCGCCTCGACGCCGAACTGTCCGACACTGACGACGCGGGACGGCCGGCGATGGTGGGCAAGGTGGCCCTGGCCGCGGTCGTGGGCAACGAGGACGGCGCGCACAAGATCGTCGCCGACCTGTTTCAGGCGCTCAATGACATTGGATTCTCGATCGCCGCGCAGGGCTGCACCTATTGGAACGGCGAGGCCATGCAGGGCACGGACTACACCGACCTCGACGACGTGCCGGAAGCTGTCGCATCCGCCACCGGCAATGCGGTCCGCAACGCCGTACACCTGGCCACGGTGTTGCGGCAGAACACGTACCCCGCATACGAATAGTGCGCCGGGATCACCACTGTTCGGCAGGCACGTCGAAGTCCACGCACAACGCCCGCCAGACGTCGCGGGGCTCGATCCCGGCCTCGATGGCCTGGGCCGCCGTGCGTCCGTCGAAGCCGGTCAGCACGTGATCCACCAGGACCGAGGACCCGTAGGTGGTGCCAAAGCGCAGGACTACCCGCTCGTGAAACTCCGTTAGCCGCACGCCAGTCAACATACCCAGCCCACAGGCATCGGACACCTGAGCGCGAAGCGCTACCGCCAGCTGGCCGGCAGATCGATGATGTGGTTCGGGCAGTCCTCTTGGACCGCAATGGACATCACGTCGCGCGCGCGTTGGGCCGACATGGTGGCGCGCAACTGCATGAAGGCGTATTCGGCCGGCGCGAGTCCCTGTTGGGTGGCGGCCGGATCGTCCATCAGCTGGCAGGCCTGCTGTTCCTCGGGACTGTCGGCGTGCGCGACGGCCGCGCCGGCCAGCGCGCCCGCCAGCAGGGCGCCGGCGGCGATTGTCGTGGTGATCCTCATCGGGTGCCTCCCGCCGAAGCATAAGGCGACCCGGGCGGCGCGCTGCGGATCATCCGGCCACCGCCAGCGCGTCGTGGCACACCCGGACCGGGTCGGCGACGTCGGCGATGCCGGCGGCCGCCCCCTGCGCCGACGCGCGGTAGCCCGGCGACGACAGCACCTCGTCGACCGCGGCCACCAGCGCGTCGGCGGTCAGCGGCCGGATCAGCCGAGCGCTGCCCTGGCGCTGCACCCGATTGGCGATCTCCCATTGGTCGCCGCCGCCGGGCACCACCACCAACGGCACGCCGGCCAGCAGCGTCTTGGCCACCATGCCGTGGCCGCCGCCGCAGATGACCAGGTCGGCATGCGCCAACAGCTCGTCCTGGCGTCCCAGCCCGACCGTCGCCCACGGCGGCACCGTCAGTTCCGGTCCGTCCAGCCGCGACACCAGCAGCCGCGACTGGACCGGCAGGGTCTTCCCCGGCGTCAGGCACCCGAGTGCGACCTCGGCGAGGCCCTCGGTGCCGATCAAGGCGGTCGACGGCGCGATGACCACCACCGGCCCGGAGCCGGCCGGGATCTCGAGGATCCGGTCGGTCGGTTCGAAGTGCAACGGCCCGACGACGACGGCCTCGGCGGGCCAGTCCGGGCGGGGAACCTCCAGCGCGGGCAGCGTCGCGATCAGCCGGCGCAACGGCCCGGGATCGCGCGCCGGCAAGCCGATCTCGACGCGCGAGTTCGCCCGCTGCTGCAGGCCGGTGCGCACGGATCGCGCGGTCAGCGCCCGCATCATGGCGTCGCGCAGCCGGCCCCGGATGCCGGTGCCCGGCGCCAGCCCGCTGCCGATCGGCGGCAGTCCTTTCGACGGCAGGTAGAGCGGGTGCGGGTTGAGTTCGATCCACGGGATGCCCAGCAGCTCGGCGGCCATGCCGCCGCCTGCGGTGATGACGTCGGACACCACCAGGTCAGGCGCCAACTCGCGCAGCGCGGGCACGTTGAGCACGGCCATCCGCGCGGCGCGGCGGTGGATCCTGGCCCCGGCGTCGACGTCGTCGTCGGTGGCCGCCAACCCGTCCAGCGCGGCGGCGTCGATCCCGGCGCCGCGGGCGGTGTCCAGCCATTCGGCGCCGGTGAACAGGATTGGCTCGTCGCCGGCTTCGGCGAAGCGCCGGCACAGCGCGATCGCCGGGAACGAGTGCCCGGGATCCGGCCCGGCGACCACGGCGACGCGCATCGTGCTTACCCTGCCACAGCGCCCGGTTGCCACGCGCCTACGCTGGCAAGATGACCGAGCTGACTGGGACAACCGTTGCGAACACCCGCACGGTCGAAGGATTTCTGAACGCCCTGCAGGACGCGGATTACGACGCCGCCGACGCCGCGCTGGCCGACGATCTCGTCTACGAAAACGTCGGCCTGCCCACCATCCACGGCCGGGCCAGGGCCATCAAGCTGTTTCGCCAGATGGAGGGCCGCGCCGCCTTCGAGGTGAAGATCCACCGCATCGCGGCCGACGGCGGCGCGGTGCTCACCGAACGCACCGACGCGCTGATCTTCGGCCCGCTGCGGCTGCAGTTCTGGGTGTGCGGCGTGTTCGAGGTCCAGAACGGGCGAATCACGTTGTGGCGGGACTACTTCGACTTCTTCGACATGCTCAAAGCCACCGCGCGCGGCCTGGCGGCGCTGGTGCTGCCGTCGCTCAAGGCGACCTTCTGACCCCGGCGCCTACCCGGTCCCGCGCAATCCGCCGAGTTCGTCGAACGCCTGCGCCCAACCGACCAGGCGATCGGTCGCCCCGGCCAGCTCGGTGCGGTAGTGCTGCGCTGCGGCCGATCCGTCACCATTCGCCGACGACACCAGTTGCGCTGCCGCGGTGACCATTTCGTTGTACTGACGGACGCCTTCACCAAGCTGAGCGGTGAACGCGTTGATGGTGGGCACCAGATACGATCGCGATGCTTCGGCGGTCTGTGCCGCCCGCTCCAGCGACACCACCTGCGCGGCGGTGGACGCCATCGCCGCCGAGGACTTGCTGGCGGCCGCGGTCAAGTCACGGAGCTCTGCGGCCGGCAACATCGCCCCCCGCTCCATCACGGCCATCAACGAAGAAAATCCTCGTTCCGAGGCGCCCAGCGCATACATCGCGGGTCGCGCGGCCGAACCCGGCGGCGGCAGCCGGCGGACATTGGCGGGCCGGCTCGCCGGCAGCGGCTCCGACCGCAGACTCAGGTAGCGAGCCAGCAACAGCGTTCCCAAAAAGGCCTGTGCGACCGCGATGGCGCCGGTGATCTCCAGCAGCAACGCGAACCAGCCCCAGGCCGCCAGCAGCATCGTCACCACAGCCCAGAACAAACACCCGGCTGCAAATATCACGCCCCAGCGCAGTGCACGGCGACGGCGGCGCAGCTGCCGTGCGCGGGGGTCTGCGGCCGCGCTGATCTTGCGGGCCACCAGGTCAGAAAGGTCAGCAGCGGTGGCCAATCCGTGGTGCAGCAACGCGCGCCAAGGCCCGTGCTGGGTTGCGTTCAGCGCCATGACACTTCGGTTACTGACCAAGTGGCTTCTCGGGGACCGGGGCGCCGGCGCTCTCGGCGGACGTCGTCCCGGCGGCCGGCGTCCCGCCCGTCGGCAGGGCCTCACCACGCATCGAGGCGCGAATCTGCTCCAGGCGGGAGTGGCCGGCCATCTGCACGCCGGCCTGCTCGACCTCGAGCATCCGGCCCTGCACCGAACCCTGCGCGAGCTCGGCGGCCCCGATCGCGTTGGCGTATCGCCGCTCGATCTTGTCGCGCACCTCGTCGAGGCTGGGGACGTTGCCGGGGGCGGCCAGATCGCTCATCGACCGCAGCGAGGCGCTCACCTGCTCCTGCATCTTGGCCTGCTCGAGCTGGCTGAGCAGCTTGGTGCGCTCGGCGATCTTCTGCTGCAGCACCATCGCGTTCTGCTCGACGGCCTTCTTGGCCTGCGCGGCCGCGCCCAGCGCCTGGTCGTGCAGCGTCTTGAGGTCTTCGACGCTCTGCTCGGCGGTCACCAGCTGGGCGGCGAACGCCTCGGCGGCGTTGTTGTACTCGGTGGCCTTCGCGGCGTCACCGGCCGCGGTGGCCTGGTCGGCCAGCGTCACCGCCTGACGCACGTTGACCTGCAGCTTCTCCACGTCCGCCAGCTGGCGATTGAGCCGCATCTCGAGTTGGCGCTGGTTGCCGATCACCTGGGCGGCCTGCTGGGTCAGCGCCTGGTGCGCGCGTTGCGCTTCCTCGATGGCCTGCTGGATCTGCACCTTGGGGTCTGCGTGCTCGTCGATCTTGGCGTTGAACAGCGCCGTGAGGTACTTCCACGCCTTGACGAACGGATTGGCCATGAGTTAGCTCCACCTTCGCTACTTGAGGATCCGGATGGTCCCCGGAGGGGCCTGAGGGGCTCCGCGCCTGTCGCTCAATTTAATGGGTCGGCGCCGATCGCCCCACCCCTTACGCGGGATCGGTACCGGCACTCAGGCCAGCGCCAACGACGCCACCGGCGGGATGACGACCTTGATGCTGGTGCCGCTCGCCCCGTCCGCGGCAGCGCCGACGGCCGCCTGCTCCTCGCTGGCCATCCGCTCGCCTGCATGGGTGAGAACCGACGACAGCGGGATGTCCAGCGCGTCGCAGATCGCGTTCAGCAGCTCGCTGGACGGCTCCTTGCGGCCGCGCTCCACCTCGGACAGGTAACCGAGGCTCACCCGCGCCGAATCGGACACCTCACGCAGCGTCCGGCCTTGTGTCGTGCGGGCCTCGCGCAGCACGTCGCCGATGACCTCTCGCACCAATGGCGGCATCCCGCCCTCCTTCGTCCAGTCGGCCCTGCGCGGCACGTACTCAGCTTGCCTCCGGCAGGTGCTCATTAGGTGAACGCCGACGGCGGGGGTCTGGTTCCCGCCGGGTGCCGCCGAAATCAGCCGGGCGTGCGGCGCACTTCCCGGACGGTCGACACGACGTAGTCGATCCCGGTGATCACCGTCAGCACGATCGCCGCGCCCATCACCACCGCCGCGATCACCCGGAACGGCCCCGGTGTTGCCGCCCAGGGCAGCACGAACAATCCGATTGCCAGCACCTGCACCACGGTCTTGACCTTGCCGCCCCAGCTGGCCGGAATGACGCCGCGGCGGATCACGGCCAGCCGCAGCACGGTGACCCCGAACTCGCGGGTCAGGATCAGCACCGTGACCCACCACGGCAGTTCACCGAGCATCGAGAGCCCGATCAGCGCCGACCCCACCAGGGTCTTGTCCGCGATCGGATCGACGAACGCGCCGAACTCGGTCGCCATGCCGTAGTTGCGGGCCAGCAGGCCGTCCAGCCGATCGGTGATGCAGGCGGCCGCGAAGATGACGAAAGCCACGACGCGGAAACCGTTTTGGTGGCCGTCGCCGCCGAAGAGGGCGAGCAGGAAGATGGGCACCAGCACGAGCCGCAACAGGGTCAGCGTGTTGGCGAGATTGGCGATGTTCGCGCGGCCTGGCGGTCCAGTTAGCGGACCCGTCTGCGGCTGCCCCGACACGGCAACAGAATAACGGTTGACCAGCGCGCCCGTCCGAGATGTCGATACTGTTAGCCGTGAGCAGAAGTCCGCAGCGCCCTCGGCCGCTGGTTCGGCGCGCGCGAACGTCCGACGTGCCGGCGATCAAGCACCTGGTCGACACGTACGCGGGAAAGATCCTGCTGGAGAAGAACCTCGTGACGCTCTACGAGGCTGTCCAGGAGTTTTGGGTGGCCGAGCACCCGGATGTTCCGGGCCAGGTGGTCGGTTGCGGCGCGCTGCACGTGATGTGGTCGGACCTGGGCGAGGTCCGCACCGTGGCGGTCACCCCGGCGCTGACCGGACACGGCATCGGCCACGCGATCGTCGACCGGCTGCTCGAGGTCGCCCGCGAGCTGCAGTTGAAGCGGCTGTTCGTGCTGACGTTCGAGACCGAGTTCTTCGCACGGCATGGATTCACCGAGATCGAGGGCACGCCGGTCACCGCCGAGGTGTTCGAGGAGATGTGCCGCTCCTACGACATCGGCGTCGCGGAGTTCCTGGACCTGAGCTACGTCAAGCCGAACATCCTCGGCAACTCACGGATGCTGCTGAGGCTCTAGCGGCGATCGCAAGCGCGGCGTAGCCGGGCGCAGCGGGTCGCCGCCATCGGAGTAGCGGCGATCGCAAGCGCGGCGTAGCCGGGCGCAGCGGGTCGCCGCCATCGGAGTAGCGGCGATCGCAAGCGCGGCGTAGCCGGGCGCAGCGGGTCGCCGCCATCGGAGTAGCGACGACCGCGCGCGCTAGTCCTCGGGGTCTCCCCCGTCGGCGTTGGCGCCACCGCGGATCAGCGCCAGCGTGCCGGCCAGCTCGTCGGGCTTGACCAGCACCTCGCGCGCCTTCGAGCCCTCCGACGGCCCGACGATGCCGCGGGTCTCCATCAGGTCCATCAGCCGGCCGGCCTTGGCGAAGCCGACGCGCAGCTTGCGCTGCAGCATCGACGTCGACCCGAACTGGCTGGACACCACCAGCTCCACGGCCTGCAGGAACACGTCCATGTCGTCGCCGATGTCCGGGTCGACGTCAGTGCGCTCGCCGGTGGGCTTGGCGGTGGTGACGCCCTCGGTGTACTCGGGCTCGGCCTGGTCCTTGCAGGCGGCCACGACGGCCTGAATCTCCTCGTCGGTGATGTAGGCGCCCTGCAGCCGGATCGGCTTGCCCGCGCCCATCGGCAGGAACAGGCCGTCGCCCATGCCGATCAGCTTCTCGGCGCCGGCCTGGTCCAGGATGACGCGGCTGTCGGTCAGCGACGACGTGGCGAACGCCAGCCGCGACGGCACGTTGGTCTTGATCAGACCGGTGACCACGTCCACCGACGGGCGCTGGGTGGCCAGCACCAGGTGAATGCCCGCGGCGCGCGCCTTCTGGGTGATCCGCACGATGGCGTCCTCGACATCGCGCGGCGCCGTCATCATCAGGTCGGCCAACTCGTCGACGATCGCCACCACATACGGGTAGGGGCGGTACTCGCGCTGGCTGCCCAGCGGCGCGGTGATGGCACCGGAGCGGACCTTCTCGTTGAAGTCGTCGATGTGACGCACCCGGGACGCCTGCATGTCCTGGTAGCGCTGCTCCATCTCCTCCACCAACCACGCCAGCGCGGCCGCCGCCTTCTTGGGCTGGGTGATGATCGGGGTGATCAGATGCGGAATGCCTTCGTACGGTGTGAGTTCCACCATCTTCGGGTCGATCAGGATCATCCTGACCTCTTCCGGGGTGGCCCGCGCCAGCAGCGACACCAGCATCGAGTTGACGAAGCTGGACTTACCGGATCCGGTCGAGCCGGCGACCAGCAGGTGCGGCATCTTGGCCAGGTTGGCCGAGATGAAGTCGCCCTCGATGTCCTTGCCGAGCCCGATGATCAGCGGGTGGTGGTCGCGCCGGGTCGACGGGGCGGTGAGCACATCGGCCAGCCGCACCATTTCCCGGTCGGTGTTGGGCACCTCGATGCCCACGGCCGACTTGCCCGGGATCGGGGCCAGCATGCGCACGCTCTCAGTGGCCACCGCGTACGCGATGTTCTTCTGCAGCGCGGTGATCTTCTCGACCTTCACGCCCGGCCCCAGCTCGACCTCGTAGCGGGTGACGGTCGGCCCGCGGGTGCAGCCGGTGACGGCGGCGTCCACCTTGAACTGGGTCAGCACCTCGGTGATGGCGTCGGCCATCACGTTGTTGGCGGCGCTGCGCTTCTTGGGCGGATCCCCCGCCACCAGCAGGCTCAGCGAGGGCAGCGTGTAGGGGCCCTCGACGACCCGGTCCAGTTCGACGGTGTCGTGCTTGTCCGCCGACCGCCCGCGCTTGCGGCCCCGCGTCGCGGCGGGCTGGATTGCGGGCTCGGGCACGGTGGGAATGTCGTCCTGCAGCGCGGCCTGGGCATCGTCGTCCGGCGACCATGCCGGTGGCGCCTCGTCCGGGACGGAGGACGCGTCGTCGTGATAGCCGGCGGGCTCCGCCTCGGCGTCGTCGTCGAACTCGTCCGCGTAGTCGTAGGGCTCGTCGTCGTAGTCCTCGTCGACGAAGCGGGTGTGGAACAGGTTGCGCATCACCACGGGCAGCTCTCGGATGGTGGTGCCGGTCAGCAGCAACAGGCCGAACATGAAGCCGATGAACAACAACGGCGCGGCGATCCAGGGCGTCAGCCCGTCCGAAAGCGGCCCGCCGATCGCGAAGCCGATGAAACCGGCCGCGCGGCGGCGCGCTTCGGGGTCTCCCGGCGAGCCGGACCACAGGTGGCGCAAACCGAGCACCGACAGCGTGATCAGGCTGGCGCCCAGGATCAGCCGGGGACGCACGTCCGGGTTGGGCTCGGTGCGCATCAGGGTCACCGCCACCGCGGCGGTGGCGACCGGCAACGCCAGCACGCCCGCACCGATGAAGGTCCGCAGCAGCGTGTCGACCCATGTGCCGACCGGGCCTGCGGCGTGGAACCACGAGCTCGCTGCGACCACCACGGAAAATCCCAGCAACAGCAGCGCGATGCCGTCGCGGCGATGCCCGGGATCGATGTCGTGCGCGCGACCGATCGACCGGGCCGCGGTGCCGGTACCCCGGGCGGCCATCAACCAGACGGCGCGCGCGGCGCGGCCGCAGGTCAGCCCGGCGCCGACCAGCGGCGCGTGATTACGCCGTCTGGCGGGCTTGCTGACCTTCTTGCGGGGCGCCGCCGGACGCCCACCCCGGGACCCGCTGGCGCGCGAAGTGGCCTTTGACCTGCTCGTTCGGCTTCCGGAGCGGGCGGCGGTCTTACTGGGCATGACGGCAAGCGTAGTCGCAACGGCATCATCTACACCACCCGCCACACTGGTAACGATCCGGCTTGTCGGGCATGGGGCCAATCGGCCGTCAAATCGCGTGAGTAGGGTGACATTCGGTTGCGAGAAGTCGTGCTCGTCACCTACCCTCACCGCGCCCCAGGAGGCCATCAATGCCCGTTGTCGTCGTCGCCACCATGACTGTCAAGCCTGAGTCGGTCGACACCGTTCGCGACATCCTGACGCGGGCGGTCGAAGAAGTGCACGACGAGCCGGGCTGCCAGATCTACTCGCTGCACCAGTCGGGCGAGACCTTCGTCTTCGTCGAGCAGTGGGCCGACGCCGAGGCGCTCAAGGCGCACAGCACCGCGCCCGCGGTCACCAAGATGTTCACCGCGGCCGGCGAGCACCTGGACGGCCCCCCCGACATCAAGATGCTGCAGCCGGTCCCGGCGGGCGACCCGGCCAAAGGACAGTTGCGGCCCTGATGGCCCACTCGTCGCAAGGGCCCCTGAAGGGCAAGGTCGCCTTCATCACCGGCGCGGCGCGCGGCCAGGGCCGCGCGCACGCGGTGCGGCTGGCCGCCGACGGCGCGGACATCATCGCCGTCGACCTGTGCGACCAGATCGCCAGCGTCCCCTACTCGCTGGCCACCGCCGACGACCTGGCGGCCACCGTCAAGCTGGTGGAAGACACCGGCGCCCGCATCGTGGCCCGGCAGGGCGACGTCCGCGACCGCGACTCGCTCGCTGCGGCGCTGCAGGCGGGGCTGGACGAGTTCGGCCGCCTGGACATCGTGGTGGCCAACGCCGGGATCGCCCCCATGCAATCCGGCGACGACGGCTGGCACGACGTCATCAACGTCAACCTGACCGGCGTCTACCACACCATCAAGGTCGCGATACCCACGATGGTCAAGCAGGGCACCGGCGGGTCGATCGTGCTGATCAGTTCGAGCGCGGGGCTGGCCGGGGTCGGCAGCCCGGACGCCGGTTCCGTCGGCTACGCCGCAGCCAAGCACGGGGTGGTCGGGCTGATGCGGATCTACGCGAATCTGCTTGCCGGGCAGATGATCCGGGTCAACTCCATCCATCCGTCCGGCGTCGAGACGCCGATGATCAACAACGAGTTCACCCGCGAGTGGCTGGCCAAGATGGCCGCCGCGACGGACACGCCGGGAGCCATGGGCAACGCCATGCCGGTGGAGGTGCTGGACGTCGAGGATATCGCGAACGCGGTGGCGTGGCTGGTGTCCGACCAGGCGCGTTACATCACCGGTGTGACCTTGCCGGTCGACGCGGGATTCCTGAACAAGTAGCCGCCATGGCACGAAACCCGGTTGCGCAGACTGCATTTGGCCCGATGGTGCTGGCCGCCGTCGAGCAGAACGAGCCGCCCGGACGCCGCCTGGTCGACGACGACTTCGCCGAGCTCTTCCTGCCCGGGCCGCTGCGGTGGCTCGTCAACGCGACCCGGTTCGCGCCGGTTCGCCGGCTGATGATTCGCGGCTCGGAGTTCACCGGTCCGGGATTGTGGGCGAATCTGGCCTGCCGCAAGCGCTTTATCGCCGACAAGCTCAAGGAGTCGCTCGACGACATCAACGCCGTCGTCATCCTCGGGGCGGGGCTGGACACCCGCGCCTACCTTTTGACGCGGCGGGTGCGCATCCCGGTGTTCGAGGTCGATCTGCCGGTGAACGTAGCCAGGAAGTTCAAGACGGTGCGCCGGGTGCTCGGCGAGCCGCCACTGTCGGTGCGGTTGGTGGCGTTGAACCTCGAGCATGACGACCTGCTCACCGCGCTCGCCGAACACGGTTATCGCACCGACTACCGGGTGTTCTTCATCTGCGAAGGCGTCACCCAATACCTCACCGAGGCGACGGTGCGGCGCACGCTGGACGGCCTGCGCGCGACCGCACCCGGCAGCCGTTTCGTGTTCACCTACATCCGTAGGGATTTCATCGACGGCACCAACCGGTATGGCACCCGCACGCTGTACCGCACCGTGCGCCAGCGGCGGCAGCTGTGGCATTTCGGCCTGCAGCCCGACGAGGTCGCCACCTTCCTCGGCGAGTACGGCTGGCGGCTGGTGGAGCAGGCCGGCCCCGACGAGCTCGCGCAGCGCTACGTCGAGCCCACCGGCCGCAAACTCAAAACCTCGCAATTGGAGTGGTCGGCCTACGCCGAAAAGATCTAGCCGGTCAGACTTCGATGACGGTCGGCACGATCATCGGCTGCCGGCGGTAGGTTTCGCCCACCCATTTGCCGACGGTGCGCCGCACGCCCTGGGCGATGCGGCTCGGATCGGTGATGTTCTCGGCCAGCAGCGCTTCCAGCTCGGCCTCCACCCTGCGCACGGCGGGCTCGAGCGCCTTGGGATCCTCGGAGAATCCGCGCGACTGCAGGTGCGGCGGGGAGACCGGACGCCCGGTGCCGCGCGCGACCACCACGGTCACCGCCACGAAACCCGACGACAGAATGAGCCGCTCGCCCAAGGTGATATCGCCGACGTCGCCGTCGATCAGGCCGTCGACGAACATCTTGCCGACCGGCACCGCGCCGGCGATCGAGGCCTTACCCGCGACCAGGTCGACGCTCACCCCGTTCTCGGCCAGCAGGATCGACTCCTCCGGCACGCCGGTGCGGGCCGCCAGTTTGGCGTTGGCGCGCAGCATGCGCCACGTCCCGTGCACGGGCATGACGTTGCGCGGCCGAATCCCGTTGTACAGGAACAACAGTTCCCCGGCGTACGCGTGGCCCGAAACATGCACGCGCGCTTGGGCGTTGGTGACGACGCGGGCCCCGATCTTGGCGAGCTCGTCGATGACGCCGTAGACCGCTTCCTCGTTGCCCGGGATCAGCGAAGACGCCAAAACCACCAGGTCACCCGCGGTCAGCGTGATGCTGCGGTGCTCGCCGCGCGACATCCGCGACAGCGCCGACATCGGTTCGCCCTGGGTGCCGGTGGTGATCAGCACCACCCGGTCCGCCGGCATCATCTCGGCGGCGCCGATGTCGATCACGTCCGAGTCGGCAACCCGCAGGAAACCGAGTTCGCGGGCAATGCCCATGTTGCGCACCATGGATCGGCCGACGAACGATACCCGCCGACCCAAAGCTACTGCGGCATCGATGATTTGCTGAACCCGGTCCACGTTGGAGGCGAAACACGCCACGATGACGCGGCCGTCGGCGCCGCGAATCAGGCGGTGCAACGTCGGGCCCACTTCGCTTTCCGATGGCCCGACGCCTGGGTGCTCGGAATTGGTTGAGTCGCATAGGAACAGGTCCACACCCGCGTCGCCGAGCCGGGACATGCCGGGCAGGTCGGTCGGCCGGCCGTCCAGCGGAAGCTGGTCGAGCTTGATATCGCCGGTGTGCAGGATGGTTCCCGCGCCGGTGTGCACGGCGATCGCCAGCGCGTCGGGGATGGAGTGGTTGACGGCGAAGTACTGGCATTCAAATACGCCGTGTGTGCTCTTCTGCCCCTCGGCCACCTCGACGAAGACCGGCTTGAGGCGGTGTTCGCGGCACTTCGCGGCGACCAGTGCGAGGGTGAACTTCGAACCGACCACCGGGATGTCGGGGCGCAGCTTGAGCAGAAACGGGATGCCCCCGATGTGGTCCTCGTGCGCGTGGGTGAGCACCAGGGCCTCGATGTCGTCGAGCCGGTCGGAGATGTGGCGCAGATCCGGCAGGATCAGGTCGACGCCGGGCTCGTCGTGGGTGGGGAACATCACGCCGCAGTCGATGATCAACAGCCGGCCCAGGTGTTCGAAAACCGTCATGTTGCGGCCGATTTCGCTGATGCCGCCGAGAGCGGTGACCCGCAACCCTCCCACGGCCAAGGGGCCTGGCGGGGCGAGGTCTACGTCCACTTCTCGGAAACTCCTCGGGTCAACGCAGCACCGAGGCCGCGCGCATATCGGCGGCCAACGCGTCGAGTTGTTCTGGCGTTGCGGGCATTTGCGGCAACCGTGGATCGCCGACGTCGATGCCCTGCAGGCGCAGGCCCGCCTTGGACATCGTCACGCCGCCCAGGCGGGCCATCGCGTCGCACAGCGGGGCGACGGTGGCGTTGATCTTGCGGGCGGTGGCGATGTCTCCGGAGCTGAAGGCGGACAACATTTCCCGCAGCTGCCCCGCCGCCACGTGAGAGATAACGCTGATGAATCCGGTGGCGCCCATGGCCAGCCACGGCAGGTTCAGCGCGTCGTCGCCGGAGTAGTAGACCAGGCCGGTCTCGGCGATGATCTGGCCACCGCTGTGCAGGTCGGCCTTCGCGTCCTTGATTCCGACGATGTTCGGGTGAGCGGCCAGCGCGCGGATGGTTTCGGGCTGGATCGGTATCACCGAACGCGGCGGTATGTCGTAGAGCAGCACCGGCAACGCGGTCGCGTCGGCGACGGTGGTGAAGTGGGCGATCAGCCCGCTCTGCGGCGGCTTCGAGTAATACGGGGTGACCACCAGCAGCCCGTGCGCGCCCTCGGCCGCGGCGGCCTTGGCCAGCCGGACGCTGTGGGCGGTGTCATAGGTGCCCGCGCCGGCGATGACGCGGGCCCGGTCGCCGACCGCCTCCAGCACGACGCGCAGCAGCTCCCGCTTCTCGTCGTCCGTGGTGGTCGGGGACTCGCCGGTGGTTCCGGAGATCACCAGCCCGTCGCAGCCCGCGTCGACCAGGTGATTGGCCAGCTGGGCGGCCGCGGCGGTGTCAACGGAGCCGTCGGGGCGAAACGGTGTGACCATCGCGGTCAGCACGGTTCCCAACCGCGCTGGGGCGTCAAATCCGACCGTGCTCACGGTGTTCAGGTTACCTGGCGCCGGCAAGGTATTTAGCACCCGCGTGGACGCGCGCCGTTGCGCGTCGACGCGTCAGGCTTCGGTCACCAATGGGCTGGTCGCGACCTCCGTGCCGTCGGCCAGCGTGGAGATCTCGAAGTCGGCGAACACCGCGGGTGCCACACCCGCCAGCTGGCGCAGGCACTCGATCGCGAGCCGCCGGATTTCCACGTCGGCGTGCTCGCTGGCGCGCATGGCGATGAAGTGGCGCCAGGCCCGGTAGTTGCCGGTCACGACGATGCGGGCTTCGGTCGCGTTGGGCAGCACGGCGCGGGCGGCCTGGCGCGCCTGCTTGCGCCGCAGCACCGCATTCGGTTGGTCGGCGAATTTCGCTTCGAGTTTCGCCAGCAATTCGGTGTAGGTGGCGCGGCCGGCGTCGGCGGCCGCGGCCAGGATCTGCCGCAATTCCGGATCGTCTTCCATCCCCGGCGGCACGACCACGTGCGAGTCCTTCTCGGGGACGTAGCGCTGGGACAGCTGCGAATAGGAGAAGTGCCGGTGCCGGATCAGCTCGTGGGTGCACGATCGCGAGATGCCGGTGATGTAGAACGACACGCTCGCGTGTTCGAGCACCGAAAAGTGGCCGACGTCGATGATGTGCTTGATGTAGCCGGCGTTGGTCGCGGTCTTGGGGTTGGGTTTCGACCAGCTTTGATAGCAGGCCCGGCCGGCGAACTCGACCAGCGCGGGGCCGCCGTCGGCGTCGGTGCTCCACGGCACGTCCGGGGGCGCCAAGAAGTCGGTCTTGGCGATCAGTTGCACGCGCAGCGGCGCGATCTCGGCCACGGCGCTCACCTTAGCTGGCCTTACTGGATCCGCACCGTGCCGGACACCAGCGACGGCAGCAGCGCGTCGCGGAGCCCCGCCAGCCGCGCGCTTTCGGTGCGGCGCGCGTGACACAGCGCACCCAGGCCGGTGAGCGTCCGCAGCGCCTCGGGGCTCAACCGGCGCACGTCGGGGACCGACACGTCCAGCAGATCGCGGGGCTGAATTCGCTGATGGCTGCCCGAGGTTCCCGCGGCGCACCGCTGCAGCCGTTGTGAGACGCCGGGTTGCCGCAGCGCCGACCACAGGGCGGAGGAATCGATGCCGACCGGCAGCAGCACGACGAACTCCGTGCTGGCCACCGCCATGTCCGACGGCAGGCCCACCACGTGCCAGATCCGCGGGATCCGCGGGTTCAGCTTGGCGAACAGGACGCACGGCTGGGTGAGGAGCAGCTTGGCGCTGCGCACTTGCGCCGCGCCGACCAGGCGGGGTTTCGCCCCGTCGTCGAACGCGGGGAGGCTGAAGTGGGCGATGCGGGCGTCGAAGTCGCTGACGTTGCGGGTCGCCGTCGACCGGGTGGCCAGGCTCGACAGCCGCACCCGATCCGGTGCCGATTCGGCGACGGCGACCATCAGGCGCTCGGACGCCTCGATCACCCGGTCGTTGGCGGCGATCTTGTCGTCGAACGCGCCCAGCAGTTCGGCGATCCGCCGCCGATCGCGCGCGGGTACGGTCCACACCGGAACCTCGTTCAGGATTCTCTGGTTGAGCAGGGGTTGCCCCGATCCGGATCGATGATCGGCCAGCCGGCAGGTCTGCAGGGCGTAATACCAATACCGGGTCTCTTGCCGGTCTTTGGCGCGGCACACCAGCGCGTTCTCGGTGACCCAGACATCGGACTCGCAGTAGCGCAGGCTGCCGCAGTACGAGCCGACGCGGCCGAGCACGATCAAGGGACCGGTGGCGTTGTGGGCGGCGGCGTAACCGATCGCGCCGTTGGCGCCATAGACGGGGACGCGCCCGTCGGAGTCTCGCGGCGGGGCGCTGCTTCCGGTGCTGAAATCGAGGTGCTCACCCAGGACGGTCTTCACCGCAGCCGCTTCACCTGTTGACGCACCACGTTTTCCGCGCGGGCCGACTCGTCCAGCGCGGCCAGCAGGTCGTCGGTCAACCGCGCGATCTTGGCGTCGACGGGTTCTCCGTCGCCCGGAGTGGTGGGTGCCTGCACGTAGCGTCCCGGCGTCAGCGGGTAGCCCGCGGCCCTGATGACATCCGGCGGCACGGACTGGCAAAAGCCCGGAACATCTTGGTAGGCAATACCTTTGATGTTTGCGGACGCCGCGCCCGACCACGCGTGGTAGGTGTCAGCGATCCGGGTGATCTCCTCGCGGGTCAGGGCGCGCTCGGTCCGATCCACCAGGTAGCCCAGGCCGCGTGCATCGATGAACAGCACCTGCCCCGACCGGTGCGCCTTGTCCATGGCGAAAAACCACAGGCACACCGGTATTCCGGTGCTGCGGAACAGCTGCGTGGGCAGCGCTACCATGCACGACACCAGGTCCGCATCGATGATCCGGGCTCGGATGTCGCCCTCGCCCATCGCGTTGGACGACATCGAGCCGTTGACCATCACCACGCCGGCCGTGCCGCCCGGGGCCAGCTTGGACAGAACGTGCTGAATCCAGGCGTAATTCGCGTTGGTCGCGGGCGGAACGCCGAAGCGCCAGCGCGGGTCGTTTTCATCGCGGGCCCAATCCTTGATGTTGAAGGGCGGATTGGCCAGCACGTAGTCCATCTGCACGCCGGCGTGCAGATCGGTGGCGAGCGTGTCGGCGCACCGCACGCCCAGGCCCGAGTTGTCGATGCCGTGCACGGCGAGGTTCATCTTCGCCATCCGCCAGGTCTGCTCGACGCTTTCCTGCCCGTAGACGGCGACTTTCGCGGGATCGCCGTCGCGTTCGGCGATGAAGTGTTCGGTCTGCACGAACATCCCGCCCGAGCCGCAGCACGGGTCATAGACCCGCCCGCCGGTCGGTTCGAGCACCTCGACGAGCAGCCGCACCACGCTGGGCGGGGTGAAGAATTCGCCGCCCCGGCGCCCTTCCGCCCGGGCGAAATTGCCCAGGAAGTACTCGTACACCTCGCCCATCAGGTCCCCGGCCCGCCCGCCGTCGTCGCCGATTCGTGCGCCGTCGAGCACGGTCACCAGCTCGGCGAGGCGACGCGGGTCGAGGTTTTCGTACAGCCGGGGCAGCGTCCCGGCCAGCGCCGGGTTCGCCGTCATGACGGCGTCCATCGCGTCGTCGGCCAAGCGGCCGAGGCCATCAAATGTGACGTTGTCCACCAACGCTTTCCAGTGCGGTTCGGAGGTGTGCTCGAGGAACACCAACCCCAGGATCACATCCTTGTACTCGCCGGCCGACAGCGCGCCCCGCAGCTTCTCGGCCGCCTTCCACAGCGTGGCCCTGAGCTCCTTGGACGTCGACGCCGGCATCAGCTGACCCGCTTGGCCGCCACGCGCAAATCGCCCGACAGATCGCCGCGCCCGGCGACGCTGAATCTGCCCAGGCCGAGCCAGGACGCCATGGACTCGAGTTCACCGGCCAGCGCCGCGGCGACCCGGGGCGCAGGCGCGTCGGGCTCGCCGAACGCGCCGAGGACCCGCAGCGAGTTGGTGGCGCGGTCGGCCTTGAGATCGACCCGCGCCACCAGCCGCCCGTCCATCAGCAGCGGCCACACGTAGTAGCCGTACTGCCGCTTGGCGGCGGGGGTGTAAATCTCTATGCGGTAATGGAATTCGAACAATCTCTCGACACGCGGGCGGAAGAAGATGAGCGGGTCGAACGGGCACAGCAGCGCGGTGCCGCGGTCGGCGCGGGGCACGGTGCGGCCCGCCCGCAGGTAGGCCGGTGCCGACCACCCGTCGACCTCGACGGGCTCGATGTCGCCGGCGGCCATCAACGCGGCGATCGCAGGCTTGACCTGCTGGGCCGACAGCCGAAAGTAGTCGCGGATGTCGGCCTGGGTCCCCACGCCCAGCGCGGTGGCGGCCCGCAGCGTGAGTTCGCGGATCGCCTCGTCGTCGTCGACCTCGCGGGCCAGCACGGCGGCCGGCAGCACCCGCTCCACCAGGTCGTAGTGGCGAGCGAAGCCCACCCGGGTGGCCGTGGTGAGCACTCCGGCGGAAAACAGCGCCTCGGCCACCCACTTGGTGTCGCTGCGCGTCCACCAGGTGCCCTTCTTCCGGCGTGGCTCGGCGGCCAGATGCGCTTCGATCTGCCCCGCCGTGCTGGGTCCGAGCTCGGCGATGGCGGCGACGATCTCGTCGGCCAGCCGCGGGTTGGCCTTGACGATGTGGGTGCCCCACCGGCCGTGCCGGTACTGGCGCATCCGCCAGCGCAACAGCGGCCAGTCCTTGACGGCCATCAGCGCGGCCTCGTGCGCCCAGTACTCCGCCAGCAGCCGCGACGACCGCGGGCCCCAGGCGGCGCGGTCGAGCACGTCCCGATCGTAGGGGCCAAGCCGGCTGAACACCGGGGCATAGTGCGCGCGCACCGCCACCGAGACCGAATCCAATTGCAGCACTTGGATTCTGGAGATCAGCCGCTTCAGGTGCGCGCGGGTGATCTCGCCACCGGGCCGGGGATCGGTAAATCCTTGGGCCGCAACGGCTATCCGCCGGGCTTGGGCGGCCGACAGCCTGCGGGTTGTCACGGCGCCGAGAATACCTCGTGGGTGCGACAACCCGTGGCGGGCGGGCCGGCGTGGGCTCAGCCCGCGGCGACCTTGCGGTCCAGCGGCTTCAACACACCCTCGTCGTCCGAGTCGTTTCGTTCCTCGTAGGCCGCCTCGAGGGCCTTGGGAACCTCGTCGAGGTCGCGGTACACGCCCATCAGCTGCTCGAGGATCTTGATGCGCTGGGCCGTCGCCTCGTCCACCGCACGCCGGGCCTTGTCCCGGTAGTGGTCGGCACCCTTTTTCGCGTCGCCGAGGAGCTGCTCGCACTCCCGCTCGGCGTCCTGGCGCGCCTTCTCGATCGCCGATTGCGTTTCGGCGCGCATCTCGGCCAGCTCGGCGTCCAGCTTCTCCTTGGTCTCCTCGTACTCGGATTCCAGAGCCTTCTGCTGCGCGGCCATGTCGGCGAGCACCTCGTCGCGCTTTCGCTCCGCGGCTTCGGCCTCGGCCTCGGCCGCCGCGATCAGCGCATCGGCTTCGGCCCGCGCCTCGGCCTGCATCTCGGCCACCTCGTCGACCGCGCGGCTCAGCATTTTCGCCATCCGCTGCTGCACCGCGTGCGGCGACGGCGAGGTGTCCGTGAGCACGGCCACCTCTTTGCGCAGCGCGGCGGTCTGATCGCCGGCTTCCTGCAGCCGCGCCCGTAGGCTCTCGACGTCGTCGAGCAGCAGCTGCTGCTTGGTGGTGAGCATCTCGATGTGGGCATCAACCGCGGCGGCGTCGTAGCCCATGAATTTTCGAGAGAACGTCTTCACGGGTTCGGTTTTCACTGCCAATTCCCCCTTCTCTCCAAACGCGTGGTTGACGCTGTGCGACCCGGCCCCCGAGTCCGAGTATGTCAGGTCAGGCCGTGGGCGCGAACGGGTGCGCGGAGGGCCGCCGATAGCTGTGGAAGCGATACCGCAGCCCCGAGCGGCTGGCCAGCCACTGCCCCGTTTCACCCACCCAAGTGTCGTCCAGCGTCGGCGCCAGCGCATCGTCGTCGTCGCGTCGCAAATCGATTTCGATCTCGGTGACCTCGCAGCGGGTGGCGTACGGCAGCGCCAGCAAATAAATCTGCTCGCCGCCGATCACCCACGTCTCGGCGCCGCCCGCGCCGTGGGCGAGGGCCTCCTCCAGGGTGCCGGCCACCTGCGCGCCGTCGGCGACGAAGCCGGTGTCGCGGGACAGGACGACATTGTGCCGGCCCGGCAGGGGGCGCACCTTCGCCGGTAACGAGTCCCAGGTCCGCCGGCCCATGATCACCGGGTGTCCCACTGTCACCTCTTTGAACCTGGAAAGGTCTTCCGGCACGTTCCAGGGGATGTCGCCACCACGCCCGATGACGCCGGAGGTCGACTGAGCCCACACCAGGCCCACCTCGGTCATACGCGCTACTCCTTGATCCCGGCTTGCGAGCCGCCCGAGCCGGCCTCGTGGCCGGCGCGCTTCATACCGCGACTGGGGCTTTGATCGCCGGATGTGGGTCGTAGCTCTTTACGACGACGTCGTCGTAGGTGTAATCGAAGATCGAATCCCGTTCGCCCAGAACGAGTTCCGGGTACGGCCGGGGGTCGCGGCTCAGCTGCAGCCGCACCTGCTCGACGTGGTTGTCGTAGATGTGGCAGTCCCCGCCCGTCCACACGAACTCGCCGACCGCGAGACCGGACTGGGCGGCCATCATGTGCGTCAGCAGCGCATAGCTGGCGATGTTGAACGGCACACCCAAGAACAGGTCGGCGCTGCGCTGGTAGAGCTGGCAGCTCAGCCGCCCGTCGGCCACGTAGAACTGGAAGAACGCGTGACACGGCGGCAGCGCCATCCGCGGGATTTCGCCGACGTTCCAGGCCGACACGATGATGCGCCGCGAGTCGGGGTCGGTGCGCAGCAGGTCGAGGGCAGCGCTGATCTGATCGACGTGCTCGCCCGACGGGGTCGGCCAGGACCGCCACTGCACACCGTAGATCGGCCCGAGATCGCCTGTGCTGCTTGCCCATTCGTCCCAGATGGTGACGCCATGCTCGTGCAGCCAGGCGACGTTGGAGTCGCCGCGCAGAAACCACAGCAATTCGTAGATCACCGACTTGAGGTGCACCTTCTTGGTGGTGAGCAGCGGGAAGCCGGCCGCCAGGTCATAACGCAGCTGCTGACCGAACAGGCTGCGGGTCCCGGTGCCGGTGCGGTCGGACTTGGCCGTGCCCTGATCGAGCACCAGGCGGAGCAGGTCCTCGTAGGGGGTCGGGATCGGCACGCCGCAAGCTTAGCGGCGATCGCAAGCGCGGCATGGCCGGGCGCGGCGGGTCGGCGCCGATTAATTCGGGTCTGGGCCCACGGAGTAGAACGGGTGCCATGCCGAAGATCATCGACGTCGTCACCACCCCCGATGGCACCTGCACGGTGCACTTGTTCACCCCCGACGGCCCGGAATCCCAAGTCCCGTGGCCCGGTGTGGTCATGTATCCCGACGCCGGCGGCGTGCGCGACACGTTCCAGCAGATGGCCGCCAAGCTGGCCGGCTTCGGCTACGCCGTGCTGCTTCCCGACGTCTACTACCGCACCGCGGACTGGGCGCCGTTCGACATGGCGACCGTCTTCAGCGACAAGAAGGAGCGCGGGCGCCTGTTCTCGATGATCGGCAGCGTGACCCCCGACCGGATGGCCGCCGACGCCGGCGCGTTCTTCGACTATCTGGCCGCGCGCCCGGAGGTGGTCGGCGAGCGATTCGGGGTGTGCGGCTACTGCATGGGCGGCCGGACGTCGCTGATGGTGGCCGGGCGGCTGCCCGACCGGGTGGCCGCGGCGGCGTCCTTCCACGGCGGCGGCCTGGTGACCGACACCGAGGACACCCCGCACCTGCTGGCCGACCGGATGAGCGCCACGGTGTACGTGGGCGGCGCAGAGAACGACGCGTCGTTCACCGCCGGTCACGCCGAGCAGCTCGACAAGGCGCTGACGGCGGCCGGTGTCGAGCACACCATCGAGTGGTATTCGGCCGGCCACGGGTTCGCGGTTCCGGATAACGCGCCGTACAACGCCGCCGCGGCCGAGCGGCATTGGGACGCGATGACGGAGCTGTTCGCGTCGGCGCTACCGCGTTAGCGCGGTCATCAGCAGCGTCGCGGCCACCGCGGTGCCGTCGGTGCGGATCGTGGCGGCCACGGATCTCGCCCGCGCGCAGGTCTGGTCGGTCAGGACCGCCTCGAGCGCGGCCGACAGCGACTCGGTGGTCGGGGCGGGGCCGTCATGGGCGGTGCCGATGCCCAGGTCGCGCACGCGGGTCGCCCAGTAGGGCTGGTCGGCCCCCTGGGGCACCACCACCTGCGGCGCGCCGGCGCGGGCGGCCGTCGTCGTGGTGCCCGCCCCGCCGTGGTGCACGACGGCGGCGACCCTCCCGAACAGCGCCTGGTGGTTGACCTCGCCGACGGCCAGGCAGTCGTCCCGGTCGTCGACCGGGGCCAGGTCGGCCCAGCCGCGCGAGACCACGGCCCGGCGGCCCTGCGCGCGGATCGCCTCGATGGCCGTCCGCGCGACGTCTCGCGAGGCGCGCATCGGCATGCTGCCGAAGCCCACATAGACCGGCGGTGCGCCGGCGTCGAGGAATTGGACCAACTCGGCCGGCAGCGGGCGTTCGTCGCGCAGCAGCCAGGCGCCGGTCTGGACGACGTCGAGGTCGGCGGGCTGCCACGGGTCGAGGATCGGATCGGTCGCCAGCCAAGGGCGGTCGGTCAGCGCATAGTCGCGCAGGTTGTCCAGCGCGGGCAGTCCGATAGCCGCCCGGTGACCGTTGAGCGTCGCGCCGAACGGCTCCTGCATGTGCAGGGCGTCGAGTTGCCACAGCAGCCGGTTGTCGACCGTGCCCGGCGGGAAGGGCCCGTTGGCGTACGTCGGCGGGGGGTGGTGCGGCGACGGCAGGATGGTGGGCTGGTAACTGACGTAGATGTAGCGGATCCCCAGGCTCTCGGCGACCGATCGGGCGGCCGCGGCGGCCGGCGGGAAGCCGGCCACCACCAGCGCGTCGCAGCCCTCGGCCGCGGCGGCCACGGCGTCGAATTGCACGGCGATCAGCCCGTCCAGGTGCCGGCGCAGGTCCGCCTCCGACGGCATCGCCCCGGTCTTCATCGCCCGCAGTGAATCGCCGAACGGCAGCAGCGGCACCCCGACACGGCCCAGTAGCTCGACGAATTCGGCGTCCGGCGGCGCGCTCACCCGCGCGTCGACGCCGAGAGCCCGCAGCTGCACCGCGAGCGCGGCGAGCGGCTCGACGCCGCCGCGCGAGTCGTACGCCGACAGCAACACCCGCATTCGCGCCACTCCCACCTGCCTGGTCGGCAAACCCTATCGCCGGCCGGGCGCCGGGGCGCGAGCCTCGCAGCAAATTCCGGCGCCGCGGCCGGCTTTCGCCAGCGCACGCGTAAAAATCACCGCGAGCTCAAGCATGCGGCGGCGCCGAACCTCAGAACGCCGGCAGGTCCACCAATTCGGCCAGGCGGGCGCGGTGACGGTAGGCGGTGCCGAATGCCAACTGGTCGCTCTTGGCCCGCTTGAGGTACAGGTGGGCCGGATATTCCCAGGTCATCCCAATGCCGCCATGCAGTTGCACGCACTCCTCGGCGGCGTGCACGGCGACATCGCTGCAGTAGGCCTGGGCGATGGCCGCCGCCGCGTCCGCGTCGGTGCCGCCTCCGGCGCAGGCGTCGGCCGCGTAGCGGCCCGCGGCCGTCGCCGCACCGACCTCGAACCACAGGTCGGCCAGCCGGTGCTTGATCGCCTGGTAGGAGCCGATTGTGCGGCCGAACTGCCTGCGCTGCCTGGCGTACTCCAGCGTGGTCTCGAAGCACCATTGGGCGACCCCGAGTTGCTCGGACGCCAGCAGGGCCGCCCCGGTCCGGATGGCTTCGGTGATCGGCGCGCCGCCCGCCCCGACCTGGGACGACGGAGATCCAGAAAACGACACGGCGGCAAGGGGTCTGGTCATGTCCAGCGTGAGCGCCGGGGAGATCTGCACGCCCGCAGCGTCGCGGGCGACGGTGTGCAGCTGGAGCCCGTCGCTCCCGGCGACCGGGACCACCAGCACGTCGGCCGCGTCGGCCCCGGCCACGCTGGTGACCGACCCGCTCAGCCCGTCGGCGCCGCCGCTGACGCACGTGATCGGGTCGCCCGGTGCGCTCGACAGCGGCACCACCAACGCCGCCGTCAGCTCGCCCTGGGCCAGCGCCGAGACGGTCTCGGTGTCACCGGCACGCAGCAGCGCGATCGTGGCGAGGACCGCGCTGGACAGGAACGGCACCGGGGCGACGGCCCGGCCGATCTCCTCCATGACCACGGCGGCCTCGCGGGCGCTGGCGTCGGCGCCGCCCAGCGACTCCGGAACCAGCAGGCCGGCCACGCCCAGCTCGGTGGCCAGCGTGCGCCACACTCCCGAAAAGTCTTGCGGTTGAGGGTCATAGGCGCGCGTGACCGTTTCGGGCGGGCACCGCTCGGCGAACAGCTGACGGACGCCGGACCGCAATGCCTCTTCGGTGTCGGAGTACAGCAGGTCGGCGGTGTGCTCGCTCATCGCGGCAGGTCCTTCCACGCGACGTCCTTGTCGACACGATGTTCACCCGGCAGGCCGAGGATGCGCTCGGAGATGGTGTTGCGCAGGATTTCTGACGTGCCGCCCTCGATCGAGTTGCCGCGCGCCCGCAGGTAGCGGTAGCCGGGCCCGCGACCGACCAGGTCGACCGTCTCGGGCCTGCGCATGGTCCAGTCGTCGTAGTACAACCCGGATTCGCCGTGCAATTCGATCTCGAATCCCGAAATCGCTTGCGCCAGTTTGGCGAAAGCCACCTTCATG
Organism: Mycobacterium senriense; assembly: GCF_019668465.1. Lineage (NCBI taxonomy): Bacteria > Bacillati > Actinomycetota > Actinomycetes > Mycobacteriales > Mycobacteriaceae > Mycobacterium > Mycobacterium senriense. The sequence goes on from NZ_AP024828.1 coordinate 5,562,923, forward strand.
CCGGCGCCCTCGGGGCCGGGCTGGCCGGTGGCCGCCTGTTGCCGCAACCGTTCACCGGCGAGCCGAAGAACCTCCGCCTCGACCCACAGCCGCATCAACTGGTCGTGCATCGCGGGGTTGCGCAGTGCGGGCTCGTCGCGCCAGGCCGCGGTGACCTTGCCGATGTGGCCGCCTTCCCGCGGGACGCCGGCACGCGACCCGATGGCGACGCGTTCGTTGTTGAGCGTGGTGGTCGCGACCCGCCAGCCGCCGCCCTCCGGGCCGAGCCGATTGGCATCGGGCACCCGGACGTCGGTGAGGAACACCTCGTTGAATTCCGCCTCGCCGGTGATCTGGCGCAGCGGCCGGATATCGACCCCCGGTTGGGTCAGGTCGCAGAGAAAGTAGGTCAGACCGTGATGCTTCGGCACGGCCGGATCGGTCCGCGCGACCAGGATGGCCATTTGCGCGTGCTGCGCCTGCGAGGTCCACACCTTCTGGCCGTTGACAATCCAGTCGTCGCCGTCTCGCACCGCACGGGTGGCCACCCCGGCCAGGTCGGATCCGGCGCCTGGCTCGCTGAACAGCTGGCAGTAGATCTGTTCACCGGTGAACAACGGGCGCAGGAACTTTCGCTTCTGTTCGTCCGTGCCGAAGGCCGCGATCGTCGGCGCCGCCATGCCCATGCCGATGTAGTTCTTGCGGGTGCCGCCCACCGGCGCGCCGGCGGCGGCCAGCCGCGCATTGACGCGCTCCTGAGCGGTGCGCGGCAGATCCAGGCCGCCGAAACCGTGCGGTAGATGCACCCACGCCAGCCCCGCATCGTATTGTGCGCCAAGGAAATCGCGTGGGTCGCTGGTCACCGGGTCGTGCTCGTCGAGCAGGGCCTGCACCCGTGCGTCCAGGTCGGTCGTATCGACGGCGGTCATTGCCCGCCGCCCGGTGCGGACTGAAATCCCTGTGCGGCACCCAGCAGCAGGCCACCGTCGATCACCATGGTCTCGCCGGTGATCCAGCTCGCGGCGTCGGACACCAGAAAGGCGACGGCCGCGGCCACGTCGATCGGCTCCCCGATGCGGCCCAGCGCGATCGACGACGCCAGCGGGTCCTCGTGGTCCTTCCACAGCGCCTCGGCGAGCCTGGTGCGGACCACACCCGGGCATATCGCATTGACCCTGATGCGCGGCGAAAGTTCCAGCGCCAGTTGCTTGGTGACGTGGATCAGCGCGGCCTTGGTGGCGTTGTACATGCCCATCGCCGGCGATTGATGCATGCCGCCGATGGAGGCCGTGTTGACGATCGTCCCGCCGTGCTCACCCATCCACGACCTGACCACGAGCGAGGTCCACAGCAGCGGTGCCCACAGGTTGACGTCGAAGATCTTGGTGAAGCGGGCGTGATCCTGGTCGATCAGCGGACCGTATGCCGGGTTGGTTCCGGCGTTGTTGATCAGGATGTCGACGCTGCCGAAGCGCTGCAGCGTGAGCTCGACGCAGCGGCGCGCCGCGTCCTCGTCAACCGCGTGGGCGCCCACCCCGAGGGCCTGCTTCCCCACCTGGGCGGCGGCCTCGTCGGCGGCCTCCTGCTTGCGCGCGGTGAGCACCACGTTGGCCCCCGCGGCCGCCAGCTGCTGGGCGATCGACAGCCCGATTCCGCGCGACGCGCCGGTGATGATCGCGGTGCGGCCGGTCAGATCTTGTGAGGTCATGGTGTTGGGCCTTCCGTCGCGCTGAGAGCCGCCGTTGAGCAGCGGGAACATTGTTTGCCGTCGAATTTTATTCGCGATGTTTTGAACATGTGTTGAGGTGGTATGCCACGCGCATGCTATCGAAATTGACACTCATGAAACCGCTGGTTGTTGCCGGGGCTGTCGCTGCGGCCATCGCTGCCGCGCCTGCTGCGGCTGCTGATGTCTACGTCGCGGGACCGGCCGCCAACTCCCCCGCGCCTACCCACGTGATCTTCAAGGACGACCCGGGCGGCGGCGGCTGCGACCCCAATGGAAACTGCGGGTCCGGTGGCCAGTTCAACGGTCCCGGCGGCGGTCCGGGCGGCCAGGGCTGCGTGCCGGGCGTCGGCTGCGGCTCCGGCGGGCAGAACGCGGGCCCCGGCGGCATTCCGGGCGGGCAGGGCTGTCTGCCGGGCGTCGGCTGCGGCTCCGGCCACGCATAATCGCTGAACCCTTCAGCCACCCGGGAGCCTGGTGATCCAGGCCCGGGAGGCTGCTGGGTCTATGACGTCGTCCAGTTCGAACGTGGTGGCCGCCCGCAGCGCCTTGCCGTGCTCGTATGCCGCGGCCACCAGGCGATCGAACAGGGCCTGCCGCTCGGCGGGATCCTCAACCGCGGCCAGCTCTTTGCTGAACCCGAGGCGCACAGCGCCCTCCAGGCCCATGCCACCGATCTCGCCCGTGGGCCACGCCACGGTGAAGTGCGGCGCGCGGAATGAACCGCCGGCCATCGCCATCGCGCCGAGCCCATAACCTTTGCGCAAGATGATCATTCCCAGCGGCACCGTCAGCCGGGCACCCAGGACGAACATCCGGCCGAACCGGCGAACCGCCGCCTGGATCTCTGCGTCGGGCCCGACCATGAATCCCGGGGTGTCGCACAACGAGATCACCGGCAGCCCAAACGATTCGCAGAGGGTGAGGAAGTCGCCCGTCTTGTCGGCCGCCTCGGCATCGATCGCGCCGCCCAAATGGTCGGTGCTGTTGGCGATCAACCCGTACGGCACTCCCTCGACGCGCACCAGCGCGGTGACGATGCCTACGCCGTAGTCCGCCCGCAGTTCCAGCACGGAACCGACGTCGACGATCGCCTCGATGGCCCGATGCACGTCGTAGGCGCGTAACCGGTTCTGCGGCACCACATGCCGGGCCAGCCGCGGGTCGGGCACCGTCCAGTCGCTCAAAGTGCCCTGAAAATACGAGAGGTATTGCTTGGCCAGCGCGACCGCGTGCGACTCGTCCCTGGCGACCAGGCCGACCACGCCGTTGCGGCGCTGCACCCCGATCGGCCCGATCGCCTCCGGCGGATACACGCCCAGCCCGCCACCCTCGATCATCGCCGGGCCGCCCATCCCGATGTTCGCGTCCGGTGTTGCGATGATCACGTCGCACACGCCGGCCAGCGCGGCGTTGCCGGCGAAGCACCGGCCCGACACGACCGACACCAGCGGCACCTTCCCACTCAGTGCCGCCAGCATCCGGAAGGTCGGAACGTCCAGCCCGGCGGCACCGCCGACGTCGGTGTCCCCCGGCCTGCCCCCGCCGCCCTCGGCGAACAGCACAACCGGCAACCGCTTTCGCGCGGCGAGGTCGAACACGCGGTCGGTCTTGGCGTGGTTGCGCATGCCCTGCGTACCGGCCAGCACGGTGTAGTCGTAGGACGCCACGACGGCCTGCGCCGCGGCCCGCCCGAACCGGTCCGCGCCGATGGTGGCCAGGCCGGCGACCAGTCCGTCGGCCGGGGTGTTGGCGATCAGGTCCTCGTCGGAGCGGCGGCTGCGCTGCGCCGCAATGGCCAGCGCACCGTATTCGACGAAGCTGTCGGGATCGATGAGGTCGGCGATGTTCTCCCGCGCGGTGCGCCGACCTCGGCTGTGCCGCTTGGCGACCGCGGCCTGGCGGCCCTCGTCCAGGGTCAGGGAATGCCGGTGCACGACCTCGTCCAGATCGGCGCGCGGGCGGTCGAGATCCATTGCGGCCGAGACGGACTCGTCGTCCCCGGCCGCCTCCGTCCGGGTGAAGACCAGCAGCGGGTCTCCGGTCCCGACCACCTGCCCGGGCCTGACCAGAACCCGGACGGTTCGCAGCTCGTCCGGCGCGACGAGCACGTGCTGCATTTTCATCGCTTCCAGGACAACCAGCTGACCGCCCGCGGCGTATTCGGCTCCCTCGGCCGCCACCTCGACCACGGTGCCGGCCATCTGCGCGCGCAGCGCGTCCTCGCCGGGATAGAGCTCGACCGCCGCCACCCGCGGTCCTTGCTCGTGAGACTGCGCGGCCCGGGCCAGTTCGGGCAGCCTCTCATCGAGGAAACCTGTGCTCACCCAACCGGATTCGATCCGGTCATCGGTCAGCAGCGCGCGCAGGAATCCGATGTTGGTGTGGACGCCCTCGATGTCGAATTCGGCCAGCGCGGTGCGCGCCTTGCGCACCGCCGCCTGCCACGATGAGCCGTGCACGCTCACAATGAGCTTGGCCAGCAGCGAATCGTACTGGGGACTTATCACCAGTCCCGCCCGGCCGTACGTGTCGACGCGCACGCCGGGTCCGCTGGGCGGGGAGAACGCCGTGAGCGTGCCCGCCGATCCGACGACGGAGAAGTCGGGCCCGAAGGTCTCCGTGTTGACCCTGAGCTGAATGGCGACGCCGCGGCGAGCGGCCGGCTCGCCGATGACTTCCATACCGTCGGAGGCGATTCCGGACGCCAGCCCCAGCTGGTAGAAGGACGCACCGCCGGCGATGGCCAGCTGGACGGCCACCAGGTCGAGCCCGGTGGTTTCCTCGGTGACGGTGTGCTCGACCTGGATGCGTGGGTTGACCTCGAGGAAGACGAATTCCTCGCCGGTGACCAGGAATTCGACGGTGGCCAGCCCGCGCAGGCCGACGCGGGCGCACAGCCGCACCGCCGCACGGTGCAGGGCACGCCGCAGCTCGCCCGAAAGGCCTTGGGCGGGAGCGGTTTCGATCAGTTTCTGGTAGCGCCGCTGGATGCTGCAGTCGCGGTCGCCGACGGCGTGTGCGTGCGTCTGATGGCCGGCCGGCGCGGCGACGACCTGCACCTCGATGTGGCGGGCGTCGGTCAGCAGCGCCTCGGCGAACAGCGCGGGGTCGCCGAAGCCCAGCTGCGCTTCGGCGGCGCAGCGCTGGTAGGCATCGTCGACCTGATCGGCGCTGTGCACCTTGCGCATTCCACGCCCGCCGCCGCCGGCGAGGGCCTTGATCATGATGCCGCCGGCGTGCGCGGCGAAGAATGCCTTGATGTCCTCGACGCTGCTCGGTCCCTCGGTCGCGGGCAGCACCGGCACCCCGGCGGCCATCGCGGCGCCCCGGGCCGACGTCTTGTTGCCGAGCAGCTCGAGCACCCGGGCGTCGGGACCCACGAATGTGTAACCGCCCGCCGCGCAGGCGTCGGCGAATTCGGCGTTCTCGCTGAGGAACCCGTAACCGGGGTGGATCAGGCTCGCGCCGGAGCTTTTCGCCGCCGCCAGCACGGCGGCCTGGTCCAGGTAGGCCCGCGGGCCCCCGCCCGGCAGGCCGATCGCCTCGTCGGCCGCGTGCACATGCGGGCTGTCCGCATCGTCCTCGGCGTAGACCGCGACCGTCCGCATGCCCAATTCGATTGCGGTGCGGATGATTCGAAGTGCGATCTCGCCGCGGTTGGCGACCAGCAGGCTCGCGTTCATCGCAGCGGCTCGCCCCATTGGACCTGCTCGCGGAGCCTGGCCTTGAGCAGTTTGCCGCCGGCGTTGCGCGGCAGGGCGCGGTCGACCACCGTGACGTATTGCGGCACTTTGAAGTCGGCCAGCTGGCCGCGGCAGTGGTCGAGCACCGCGGGCACGTCGATCTCATCGTCACCGCCGAACAACACCGCCCCTACCTTCTCCCCCATGATGTCGTCGGGAACCCCGAGCACGCAGGCGTCAGCCACGTGGGGCGCCGCCAGCAGCACGGCCTCCACCTCGACGCTGGAGACGTTCTCGCCACCGCGGTTGATGATGTCCTTGAGCCGGTCGACGATGTGCACCCGGCCGGCGTCGTCGACGCGCACCACGTCACCGGTGTGCAGCCAGCCGTCCGCGAAGGTGCCGGCGGTGGCCTCCGGCCGATTCCAGTAGCCGGCAGTCACATTGGCGCCCCGCGCCACCAACTCACCCACTCCGGGATCATCCCCGAACGGGATTACCCCGAGGTCCACCGACGGGACGGCGTAACCGACCGAGTCGGCGTGCTCGACGGCCTCGCGGTCGGGCAGCACCGTCATCAGCGATGCCGTCTCCGTCATGCCATAGCCGTTGAACACCGTGGCGTGGCCGAACGCGTCCTTCACCGAGCGCACCAGCGACGGGGCGATCGGGGCACCGCCGTAGCCCACCCACCGCACGTTCGACACATCGAGTTCGGCAAAACCGCTGTGCCGCAACAGCAACGAGTAGATCGCCGGGACGGTGACCATCACCGAAACGCGCTCGGCGGTCAGCGCGGTGAGCACCGCGTCCAGGTTGAGCGTGGGCATGATGACCGAGGCTCCGCCGAGCCGGGCCGCGGCCAGCAGCTGCGTGTTGCAACCGGTCACATGGAACAGCGGAACCGAGATGAGCGTGCGCATCGCCTCACCGAGATCCCGCGGCTGCTGCAGACAGCGAATCGCGTTCTCGGTGTTGGTCAGGAATGCCTCGTGCGTGGTAGGCACGCCCTTGGGATGGCCGGTGGTGCCCGAGGTGTAGAAGAGCGCGGCCGTGTCGTTGCGACCGAGTTGCTCGGTGACGTAGGGCTGCCCGTCGGGCAGCGCAGCGCCGGGCGCCAGATCCACCTGCGCACCGGAGTCGGACAGGACGAACTCGACCTCGGGTTGCGCCGATCGCGTATTGACCGCCACCACAACGCCACCGGCCATCACGATGCCCCAGAACGCCAGCGCCCAGTCGATTCCGGCGGGATAACGCACCGCGACGCGGTCGCCCGGCTTCAGGCCGCCGGCGCGCAGCCCGCCGGCCACGCGCGCCGCCCGGTCCCAGAGCTGCCGGTACGTCAGCCGGTCCGCGCCCAGCTCGACCAGGGCTTCGGCGTCCGGACGAGCGTCAACCTGTTCGGCGAGCATGTCCAGCAGGGTGGCGGGCAGCTCGTCATAGCGCGGAATGCCATCGCAGCCGCGTGAGACTCCGGTCAGCGGGAACGGGTTGTGGCCGCGCGGAATTTCGATCACTGGAGGCATGCCCGGTCCTTACTATCCTGCTGCCCTATCGTGATAGCGGTGACGATCGAGGATTCCGCCATCATGCCCGAGGCGTTTTTCACTGTAGACGGCGACTCCTACGTTCCGGGCCAGATGACGCGGGGCCCGTGGGGCGCGGCCATGGGCGGCCAGATCGTCGGCGGCCTGTTGGGTTGGGGCATAGAGCAATCCGGCATCGACGCGGACCTGCAGCCGGCCCGGTTCACCGTCGACCTGTTGCGCCCGGCCCTGATGGAGCCGGTGCAGATCCAGACCTCGGTGCAGCGGGAGGGCCGGCGCATCAAGCTGGTCGACGGCAGCATGGTGCAGAACGGCATCCTCGTCGCACGGGCCAGCGCGCTGTTCCTGCGCCGCGGTGATCATCCCGACGGGCGGGTGTGGTCGTCGCCCGCGCAGATGCCGCCGCTCCCAACGTCCTCGGACGGCTTCGCAGCCGAGATGCCGTTTCTCATCTGGGGGTATGGCGCCACACTGGAAGGCAGCCCCGGAATCGCCGCCGGCGAATGGGCACAGACCCATTCCCAGAAGTTCGCCTGGGCCCGGCTGTTTCGCCCGATGGTGCACGGCCACCCACTCACGCCGTTCACCCGCCTGGCCTTCGTCGGCGACATCACCAGCTCGCTCACCCATTGGGGCACCGGCGGATTGCGCTACATCAACGCCGACTACACCGTCACCGCGAGCCGGTTGCCCGACGGTGAATTTCTCGGTCTGGCCGCCCAGAGCCACTACAGCACAGCCGGGGTCGCCACCGGCGCCGCGACGCTGTTCGACCGGCACGGACCGCTGGGCACCAGCTCGGCGCTGGCGCTGGCCCAACCCGCGGACGCCTTCAAGCCGACCTAGGCCTAGGCGGTCACTCCATTTGCTGGGCGGCGCCCCTGCCGTCAGGCTGTTATCTCGGAAAGCGCCTGGTATTGGGCTATGCTGCTCTGCACTACCCGCCGTGGACATTTCCCGTGGAGGGGAACCGCCATGCATATGCGCTCCGACTCGCGATCCCCTAGCAGCGCCATCCGGCGGACGGCGCTCAGCACGGAGTGCCCCGGACCGTGACGACTCCGGTACTGGATCTCGACGGCCGGGTGGCCGACCGACGGCAGGAGCTCAGTGAACTCCGGACCGCAGTGGCGACGTCCGAACGGGTCAGCGGAGGGTGCGTCCTGCTCAGCGGGGTCCCAGGGGTGGGAAAGTCGACGCTCATCCAGGCGTTCGGCGTCGAAATCTCCCGTCGCAACTGCGTATTTGCCTACGGAAGGTGTCGAGACGGCGGGCCGGCTCCCTACTCGGCGTTGGCCGACGCACTGAGCTCAGTTGTCCGCACCATGGAGGCCACCGGCCCGGCCGAGCGTGATCGTTGGCGTGCCGACCTCGTCAGCGAGATGTCGGGATTTGCGGGCGTGCTCTCGCCACTCGTGCCCGGATTGGCGGCGGTGCTCGGCGAGTCCTCGAGCCATGCCGATCTCGACGCGGCGGACGCTCGCCATCGTTTGCACCGCGCTGCCATCCTGCTGGTGTCGACCACCGCGTCCTACCGTCCGGTGGTGCTGGCGATCGATGACCTGCAGTGGGCCGACCGAGACACGCTCCTGCTGTTGTCCGAACTGTTGACGGTGTCGCTTCGCAACGTCCTGGTTGTCGGCGGGCACCGCGCGGGTGAGTTCGACCCGGACGCCGGGGGGATCAAGTCGGAAAATCTCAGCACCATCGAACTTCAACCGCTGGCCCCCGAAGACGTCAAGGAGCTGCTGGCCGACGTGTGCGGCCAGAGCGTGGAGTTGGGCGACGTGGCCGCCGAGTTCCACCATCGCACCGGCGGCAACCCACTGCAGGTCCGTCAGCTGCTGTACCGCGCCCAACGCGAAGGCGCGCTGCTCCCGGTGGGGCCGGGCGGGCGCCCCGGTTGGGACCTGCGCGTCCTGGCATCGCTCGAGGTCACCGCGACCGCCGCCGAGTTCCTCGGCCGCTACCTCGGTCAGCTGAGTCCGCAGGATCGGTCGGTGTTGAGTTCGCTGTCATGCTTCGGTGGCGAGTTCGACCTGAACGACGCCACGGCGGCGGCCGCGCAGCCCCCCGATGTGGTGGCCAGGGCGCTCTGGGCGTGCCTCGAGCTTCGTCTGCTCGAGGCAATCGACAGCGGCGGCAGACGGATCACCAACGCGATCAGCCGCGACGCCCGGTACCGCTTCAGCCATGACCGGGTGACCGAGGCGGCGCGAGTCGGCCTGTCCGACGACGAGATCCGCGAGACACACCTGCGAATCGGTCGCTGGCTGGTCGAGCAGAAGGACGACCGGTTGTTCGAGGCCGCGCGCCACCTCGGCATCGGCGGGCGTCTGCTGACCGACAGCGCCGAGCGCGTCAGCTATGTCGACGTACTGCGGCGTGCGGCACAAAAAGCAAGGGCCCAGGCTTCGTTCCCCTTGGCGCTCGACTACTGCCGGGACGCGCTGAACCTGCTCGGCGGGCAGCGTTGGACCGCTCACTTCGAGCTGACCCGGCAGCTGCAGCTCGACGCCGCTGACGCCGCGCTGCTGGTGGGTGACGTGCCGGCGCTGAATTCGCTACTCGACGAGGCCGAGGAGGTACTGCGCGACCCGCCGGACCGTGCGCGCATCGCTTATCTCCGGCTCAAAGGGCGCGTCGCGGAGAACCGTCTGCAGGAGGCGCTCGAGATCGGTCTGCAAGCGCTCGCCGAGCTCGGCGAACGGGTGCCGACGGACGCAGGCAAGCCACGCATGGGCAACGCGATCGTCCGGATGAGGCTGACGATGCGCCGCTGGAGTACCGAGCGGCTGCTGGCATTGCCGCAGTGCGATGACCAGAAGGTCATCGCACTGCACCGGATTCTTGTCGAACTGTGCAGCATGGCGGTCCTCGTTCGGCCCAACCTCTTGCCCTTGCTGGTGCGCAAGCAGCTCGATCTCACGTTGGCCCACGGGCACACACTGTCCTCGCCGCTGGTCGTTGCCGCTTATGGGATTGTTCTCGTGCTGGCCGGTGACCACGCGGGCGGGCAGCGCTTCGGCGAGGTAGGCATGCTGCTCGCCGAGCGCCCGGAGTTCAGGGAGACCCGGCCGCAAACGGTCTTCATGCACCTGGGCTACATCCACCACTGGCGACACCCCCTCCGCGACGGCTTGGGCGAGCTTCGCGACAGCGCGGTAGAGGCACTCGACCAGGGCGACCAGGAATACGCCGGATACCTGGTCGCGGTCCTGCTCTCCCAGTCATTCTGGGCCGGCCGTCCGCTCGCGGAGATCGACGCCCTTGCCAGCTCGCTGATCCCGCACGTCCGTTCCCAGCCCGTGCCCAGTGCCCTGTGCCAGGCCACGCATCAGTTCTGCCTCAACCTGCTGGGCCGCAGCGCCGATCCCTTTCTCCTCGCGGGCGAGAGCGGTTACGACGAGCGAGTCGTGCTGGAGGCCGCCCGCCGTGAGGGCGACGAGGTGGCGCTGAGCGCGGCCGCGGCCAGGAGGCAGGGCCTGCACTTCTGGTGCGGCGACTACGCCGGCGCGCTCGCCGCCACGCCAGAGGCGATCGAGCATCTCGGCGGTCTCGCCGGCACCGCGATCTCACAATTGATCTACCTGATCGGCGCGCTGAGCATGATCCACCAGGCACCCCGGGATCGCGCGACCGCCCACTTCGTACACCAGGCGTTGGCGCTGCATCGCAAGTGGGCCGCGGGCGCACCGGAAAATTACGCGGCGCCGCACGAACTGATCCAGGGAGCGTGGGCACGAGCGCGCGGACAACACGTCAAGGCCGAGCGCTACCTGCACCAGGCGATCGAGCTCGCCGAGGAAAGCCAGCTTCCCATGATCAGTGCATACGCTCATGAGGAGGCCGCCGCGCTCTACTCCGACCTCGGGCGAACGAGGCTGCGCGAACACATGCTGCGGTCGGCGTTCCAGCGTTGGCTGAATTTGGGTTTCGCGGTGCGTACGGACCGGCTCGCGCGGGAGCACCCTTGGCTACTCAGACGCGACCTTACGACGGGTTCGACCGGGATCGACCCGGTCGGCGCGCATCAGCTGGTGCGCGCGCTGTCGGGGGCGCCGAATCAGGAAGGCTTGGCCAACATCATTCTGGGGTCGGTCGCGGACACCACGGGGGCGGGCCGCGTCCTGCTCCTCACCGGCGAAGCCGAGAATCTGTCGGTCCGGGCCATCCAGGATCACGGCGACATCTCGATCGTCGAGGGCCCGTGGACCGAGGTTGCCTACGACAGGGACGTTGTGCGTCGCGTGCTGGATGGCGCCTCGCCGGTCATCGTCGCCGCCGAGCATCAGGCGCCGTCCATACTCGCCGCTCCGATCAGGGTGCATAACAGGACAATTGGCGTCATCTACGCCGAGCAGGACGAGCCCGGCAGACACTTCGGCGCCGACCACGAGCAGGCGGCCACCTTCCTGTGCGCCCAGGCCGCCGCTCCCCTGTGGAACTTCCAACTCGAGGCGCGACTACGGGCCGCCGACGAGCACCGACAGTCCCTGATGGACGCGCAATCGAGATTCGTTCCCAACGAACTGCTGCGCATCCTCGACATCGACGACCTTCGCCGCGTCCGCAACGGCTACCGGGTCGAGCGCGAGATGACGGTGCTCATCAGCGACATCCGTGGCTACACGACCATGATCGAGGACATGAATGTCGGCGAGGCGAGCAACCTGGCGATGGGTTTTCTACGTGCCGTCGAGCTCCCAATCATCGGCTACAACGGCATGATTCAAGACGTACGCGGGGACGAGATCGTCGCCGTCTTCGAGTCGGAGCCCGACGCCGTGCGGGCGGGACTGGCGATGCTGCGCTCTTTGCGCGCACACAACCGGGAGCGAACAGCGGCCGGATCCGAAGAACTGCGGGCGGGAATCGGCATCAATACCGGGATGGTCGGAGTTGGGCTCGTCGGCGGGGTGAACCGCATGGTGCTCACCATCATCGGCGACGCGGTGAACTTGGCCGCGCGCATCGAGAGCACCAACAAGCGCTACGGATCCGCCTTGCTCATCTCCGACAACACGTACAAGCGCCTCGCTGCGTCGGAGCGGTTCAACGTGCGGCGCATGGAACGGGTCATGGTGGTCAATCGACGTCGGCCGGTGACGATTTATGAAGTGTACGACGAGGATTCGGCTCCGCTTCGCGCCGCGAAGCGCGCGGCCCAGCCCGCGTTCGACGAGGCCTTTGCACTTTTCGACGCGGGCGACGTCGATGGGGCACGTGCGGCCTTCGAACGATGCCGCGAGCTGCTGCCCGACGACCCCGTGGCACCGCTGCATCTGGCGCACTGTGACGCGGTGGCGCGCGGTGAGATGACCCCCGGTCAAGAGGTAGCACTCCTGAACAAGTAGTGCACTACTCCACTTTTAAAACTTTGCTGAAGTGATTGCGCGAGTGTGGTAATTGTCTCATGATTTGTACCGACAGCCGGGGCGGTCAAGGAGCACTAGCCATGTACCTGAGTGCAGAGCGGTTGGCCCATGCCAACCAAGCAGTCAAAGAGGCGTTCGGGCAGTGCAGCATTGCCTGGCAAGCGATTCCGCACTGGGATACCCGTGACCCGGGTCAGATCAATGTCGCCAATGGCCTGCTGGGTACGAACGCGGGCTTTCTGCCCCTCGCCCCACCACCGCCTCCGGCTGCGGGGCCGCCAACGATCCAGCTGACAGTCGCGGAGGCGATTGCGCCGACCCCCGATGCGCTGCTCACTGCAGCGATGGCAGCGACCAAGACCCTCGCCAACCTCTTCGACACCGATGTCCTCAAGCAGTGCTTTGGGGCCGCAAAAGCGCCCAATATCATCACCTTCCCAACAACCGGCGTCCAGGACCTACAGGACTCGCTGATTGGCGCCCGCGTCCTCGTCGAGAACGCGGGGTATCGGGCGCCGTCCTGCCTGGTCACCAATACCGTGGGGTTCCAAAAGCTCAACCAGTTGGTCAGTGGCTATTACAACATCGCCGAGCAGATACTGGCCGCGGCGAACATCAACTCGCTGTACCGATTCGAGCCGCTCGACGGCACTGCCCAGACGACGGCCCGGATGGTCTTGATCGGCCGTCGCCGGCGGATCGCGCAAGGCGCGGCGCCGGAGGCGTCGCCCGGCGAGGAGCCGGTCGACCTTGCATTCAGTGTCCTCCCCAGCGCGGAGGTCGACGGCGAAACCAGCGGGGGCGCAATCCAGCTCTCCCCCCGGATCCGTTACGCGACAAGGATCACCGATGCCACAGGCCTCGTCGCTCTCAAAGGGTGAATCACGTGACAGCGGCACCTACCCGATAGCCTGCAACCCGCTCGACGACTATCTCGCCCTGTGCAAGGAGGCCTGTGACGGCGAGATCGACCGGCTGTACGGCCCCGGGGAGCGCGGATCCAACGGCCTCTACGACCTGATCCTCGACTACCCGCTGCGCGGCGGGAAGGCGCTGCGGCCAGCGCTGAGCATCGCCACCTGCCTCGGCCTCGGCGGCCATCTCGAGGCAATACTTCCCACCGCCGCGACGCTCGAGCTGTACCACAACGCGTTCCTCATCCACGACGACATCGAGGACGAATCATGGTGGCGGCGCGGAAAACCCACGCTGCACATCGACCACGGGGTGCCGATCGCCGTCAACGTCGGCGACGCGATGTTGTCGCTGTCGCTGCAACCGCTGCTGGACAACGTCGAGCGGGTCGGGCTCGGGCCCGCCCTGCGCATCCTGCGAGCCGTCGCCAAGATGACCCGAATGACCGTCGACGGCCAGGGGCTGGAACTCGAGTGGGTACGGTCCAACACCTGGCGGCTCGACGACGCCGACTACCTCACCATGGTGGAGCTCAAGACCAGCTGGTATACGTTCATCACCCCGCTGCAGGCGGGTGCGATCGCGGCCGGCGCCGGACCCGAGCGAATGGCCCCCCTGGAGTCCCTCGGCCGGCACCTCGGCGCGGCCTTTCAGATCACCGACGACCTACTGAACTTGCGAGCGGATCCCGAGGAGTACGGCAAGGAGATCGGCGGCGACATCTGGGAGGGCAAGCGGACCCTGATGCTGTTGCACACCTTGCGATCCGCCGAGCCGAAAGACCAGGAACGCGCCGTGGCGATCCTGGCCAAGCGCCGACCGGGACCCGACGGCGAGCTGGAGCTGGCCCAGTTGCTGGATCGACTTACCGTCTGCGGGCAACTGTCTCAGTCGGGCCGGGCCCAAATCCAGGCTCGGCTGCAGGTGCGCCAGCCCTCGGAGGCGAAGAGCCTCAACGACATTCGATGGGTCTACGAGCTGATGCACCGAACCGGTTCGCTTAAACACGCCCGGAATGTCGCCGCCGAGCATGCCAAGGAGGCGGCAGCAGTGCTTGCCGGTCTCGACTGGTTCCCCCGCAGCCGCCATCGAGACATGCTGGCCGACCTGGTGGACTACGTGCACGGGCGGACCCGATGAACCCCGAATCCATGATCGGCATGCTCGCGGAGCTCGAACGGATCCGTGAGCTCACTCTCGACCTCATCGACCGGGAGGCACCGCAATTGCGCCCGGCGCCGCCGGAGGACGCCGGCGGGACGGAGCGGACCGCGTTCGAGTTGCTGGTCGGCGCGCGCCGCGCGGTGCTGGGCAACCCCGCGGCCGCCCGCAGGCTGCACGACCTACTCGTCGCCGAAGGCCGCCGCTACGCAGCCACCCCGCGAGGGGCGCGGCTGCGCGACGCATTGGTCGCCTCCGAAGCCGTCGAAAACCTGCGACGGGTCTGGGAGGTGGTGAGCCTCAACGTTCTTGACGGCCCCGCCGCACCCAACGCCGCGCCAGATGCCTGGGCGGATCTGCTGGCCGACGTTGTCATCGGGCATGACCTCGACGACTCCATCCTGGCCCGCCTGCGGCCCGAGGGGTTCGCATGACGCTCACCGATCCTCGCGAGGCTCTCGCCGACCAGAGCAATTTCATCGGCTACCTGGTCGGCCTCGTCGGCGTGGCCCGGATGGTCCACACCCTGGCCGACGACGACCGCCGATCCGACACGTGCCGCGGCCCAGATGACTTCGTGCACGTCCTGCTCGGGCTGGCCAGCCTCGGTGCGGCGATCGAGCGGATCGCCAATCCGACCGTGGCACAGCAGAATCCGGCTGTCTCACCGGTCATACCGACCACGCGGTGGCTACGATGACCGCGCTCCTGGGCCGCAACGACTTCCTCCGCGCGCCGGTGCTCGCCGCCGCCCGCCCCACAGGTTTCAAGGAGTGGCACCACTTCGTGGTCCACGGACGCGACTGGCGGCTCTTGATCAACTTCAGCCTCAACAATGAAGAGTTCGGCGCGAATGAGGTCCGGCTTGCGCCGCGCGTCATCGTGATCGCTCACGACGAGAACTGGACCGGCGCCATCGAGCGGTTCGACGAGCGCGCCCTGAACGTCTCGGCCGATCTGGGTGAACTGACCATCGGCGACAACCGGATGACCGTGCTACCCGATGGCTACCGCGTGACAATCAACCTGCCCGACAAGGACATTCGGGGTGAATTGCGCTTCACCTCGGCGAGCCGCCCGTTCGTGGTCCGCAACCAACCGCTCGGCGACGGCCGGATCAACTGGCTCTTCGTCCCGCGGCTGCGCGCAGACGGATCGCTATGTATCAGCGGTCGCGAACACCGGGTGGACGGCGACCTCGCCTATCACGACCACAACTGGGGCCGGTTCCGGTGGGGCGACGACTTCGGCTGGACGTGGGGCACCATTTTGCCCACCGAACCCGGGAACCCGTGGTCGATGGTGTTCCTGCAGACGACCGACCGGAGCCGGCTGCGCTGTCTGTCCCAAGCGCTGTACGTCTGGCACCACGACGAGCCCGCCGCGATATTCCGGCACGCGGCGGTGCGGACGCGCTCGGACGGCAGGCTCGCCCGCGCGGCCGATTGCACCCTGCCGCCCCCGATGCGGATGCTGCTGGACGGAGAGGTTCCGGCCGTTCCGGCACGGATGGATATCACCGCGACACGGGCGGGCGACCGGGTGCATGCCGAGTTCCGCTCGCTTTCCTATGCCCGCCTGGCGCAGCCGAGCGAGGCGTTCCTCGACCGATCGACCGTGCTCTGTGAAACGGGCGGCACCACCCGGGCCAGCGGCACGATCAACGGCGAGCCCTTCGACTTCATCGGCACCGGTGTATTCGAGTTCCTCTATGGCTGAACGGATTTCGGCGCTATTGCGGCGCTCACTCGAGCACCTGGAGGACGAGGTGCCCGACAGCTACCGATTGCTGGTCGCAGCGCTCGGCCCGATGGCGGTCGAACTCGACGTCGACGGCGAGACGTTTTCGCTGAGCGGTGGTCCTCGACTTCGGGTGTCGGACGGGGCGGCGCAGCCGGCCGGCGCCCGGATCGCCACCTCGCGAGTCACCATCCTCGACCTGCTCGATGCCAGGGTGGGGCTTGGCCAGGCCGTGGAGAACGGCAGGGTGCGCGTACGCGGTCCGCTCGATGACGTCCAGCGTGCGCACGACTCGCTGCTGGCGTACGTCCACGCCGCGGTCCGGGCCCCCTCGCAGCCCACACTCCTGTCCGAACTTCGCGCGGGGGCACCATGTCCGAGCGCATAACGACGCCGGCGTCACAGCACCGACGCCCCACGGTGGCGGTACTCGGTGCCGGCATCGCCGGCCTGACCGCCGCTCACGAACTCGCCGAGCGCGGTTTCGTCGTCACGGTGTACGAGTCCCGACAGGATGAACGCAACGGACTGGGATCCGAGCCGGCAGGAACCTACCCACCCGTCAAGCTCGGCGGTCTCGCCGCCTCTCAATATTCGACGGTGGGCACGCAAGACGGGAGCCAGGCCGAGCTGCGTCCCTTCCCGGGCCGCCGGGGTCGGCCGCGCAACCCGCAGCGAGCGGTTGCGGGCGAACATGGCTTTCGCTTCTTCCCGGCGTTCTACCTACATATCTGGGACCTGTTCCAGCGCATCCCGCTCTATCAGCTCACGCCGACGGCCCGCGGCCAGGCCAGCTGGACACCGACTTCACGCACTGTCTACGACAACGTTCGGCGGGTCATCACCAAGGGCACGACTGTGCATGACCGGCCGTCCCTCGTCTTCCCGAGCGAACTCCCACGCAGCCCCGCCGAGTTTCTCGGAATCCTCTGCGAACTCGCAACATTGGGCTTCACCCCCAGCGACGTCGGGACTTACCTGGGCAGGCTGCTCCACTACCTGTCCACCAGCCCTTTGCGTCGCGGGCGGGAACTGCAGAACGTGTCCGCCTACGACTTCCTGGTCGGACACGACCCCGCGACCGGGATCAACAAGTACTCCTATTCGCCGACTTGCGACATGCTGCTGCGTCAAATGCCAAGGATCCTGGTCGCTCTCGATTCAGTCTGGGGCGACGCGCGCACCAACATGAGCACCTATCTGCAGCTCTACCTGAATATGGACCGCCGCGACAACAAGGCCGACGGGGTGCTCAACGGTCCCACCACCGAGTCGTGGCTGGACCACTGGTACCGCCACCTCGTCACACTCGGCGTGAGCTTCGTCCACAACACGGCCAATCGCCTCGACCCTCCGGCCTTCGACCCGGCTCAGCCACCCCATCTGCGGCCCCGCGCGCGGATCACGTTCGCCGACGGCACCGGGGTGGCTCCCGATTACACGGTCGTCGCCGTCGACGCCCCGGCAGCCGAATACATCACCACAGCGCTGCGCTCGGCGGGCACCGGCGGAACCGTGGCCAGGCTGGACGGTTTCACCACCATCCCTCCCCCACCCGACGGTCCGCTGCAGCCCCGGACCACGAGGCCGCAGCACCGACGGAATCCGTACTCGATGGACGAGATGGGACGGGTGCCATGGGATCGGTTCCAAACGCTGTGCGGCATCCAGTACTACTTCGACACGCAATTTCAGTTGCTCCGCGGGCACATCCTGCTCACCGGCACGGAGTGGGCGCTGTCGTCGATCAACCAGTCTGGATTGTGGGAGAAGCGACCGATTCTTGACCGCGACGGCTGCGTCTCGGTGCTCTCGGTCGACATCGGGGATTTCAACACCCCCTCTTCTCACCTGGTCGACGCAGCCGGGCGGGGTAAGGCGGCCCGCGACTGCACACCCGACGAAATCGCCGCGGAGGTGTGGCGCCAGATCATCTCCGCGCTCACCAGCTGCCCGGGATCCGCCGGGGAAGAGGTGATGCCGTGGCCCGCGTGGTATGCGCTCGATCGCGGGCTGGTCATGGCAACCGGACCCGGCCAGGGCCGGGGCCGCGTAATTCGCAACGAGTCACCGTACCTCGTTCCCATCGTCGGAGACTGGAACAACCGGCCCGGCAGCGACCCGTGGAACCCGCACGGAACGTCGTGGACGACCACCCCGGATGAGGACGGGTGGCTCGAAGATCTCACGCAGCACAATGTCTGGCAGGCCCGCCATGGTGGCTACCAGGTGCACAACAATTCGGTGGTCTTCGCGGGCACGTGGAACAAGACGTTCACCCGGGTGACGTCGATGGAGTCTGCGTGCGAGTCGGGGCGACATGCCGTCAATGCCATTCTCGACCACTACATCTGGGTCGAATCGGGTGGTCGCGATCGCCGCGAGAAGAGCCCGGCGCTCTACTGGGAGTTCCCGTACGGCTTCCTCGATCAAGGTCTGTCGAGTCCGATTCGGATGCCGACGCCGGCCGGTGACTACTGCTACGTGTTCGACATCGAAAACCGCGAGCCGGCCGACACCCGCGCGCTGCGCATGCTCGACGCGAGTTTCTGCGAGCGCTCGCTACCGCATCCGTTGGACGCACCGGCCGGGCTTTCGTTCGGCACCCCTCCGTCCCCTGTCCCGCACTAGCTGGAGGTCAACAAATGTCCATGCCCGCAACGGATTACAACCAGCAGTTGCTCTGCTATCTGCAGAATTGGCGACAGCTCCTGGAGCAGTGGGCGGCCATGGCGGCCGGGTCACCATTCCTGACCGCGCCGCCTGTGCTGCCCACCGCGCCGGCGGGAGGGCAGAACATGGCACCCTTCATGCCCTTCATGCCCTTCATGCCGTTCATGCCGCCGATGCCGTTGGGGCCGCCCACCGCTGCGGGGTCACCGGCGCCGCCCGCGCCGGCCGACTACACCCAGCAGCTGTTCAGCTACCTCCAGGCGTGGCGACGGTACCTCGAGCAGGCGACGGGCGCGAGTACGGCGTGGCCGCAGCCATCGACCGCGGGTCCTGCCGGCGACGGCGGCGACAGCGGTCCGAACCGCCCGCCGAACGGGCCGAATCCACCCGAAACCCCCGGCGCGAGAACGGGCGTGCCCCAGAGCGACGACACCAGCAGATCGGACGCGATACCGCCGAAGGTGATCGACCGGCCGCCCGTCATACCTGGCCAGAGCCAAATCGCCGCGCCCAAGCTCGACCCGCTGGCAACTCCGTTCGACCGTCCCGGCGAGCGAATCAGCAGTCCCGGCTTGCCATTCCAGATGGCGGACCCGGCCGTCTTAGCGGCTCGGCCCATAACCTCGCACCCCATTTCGGAAGGAGCCGCGCACCCCGAAGTGGGTTCGGCCTTTCTCAGCACAATGTCTCACGTCGAGCCCACTGCAGTGCCGCAGGTCGAGCCGAGATCGCTGTTCTCCACCCCGGGCGCTTCGACAAGCTTCCTCGAACACGGTGAAACACACTCGCCCTGACCGGTTTTGGACGAACTCACTCCATCAGCTGCGCGGCGACCGTCGCCCCGAGGTTCCAGCATGCCTCGACGTCGCCCTTGCTCGGCTTGCCCGAAACCACCACGGTCTCTGCGACTTTCGCCCAGCCCAGGCCCGTCGTGATGGTGTCGACGGCGCGCTCGGCGCCCTCGGTGCCCTCGTTGCCGTGCAGGTACAGCCCGAATGGTCGCCCGCGAGTGGAGTCGAGCAGCTGGTAGTAGGCGCAGTCGAACGCGTGCTTGAGAGCCCCCGAGATGTAGCCGAGGTTGGCCGGCGTGCCCAGCAAATAGCCGTCGGCGGCCAGCATCTCGGCCGGCGAGACCGTCAGCGCCGGGCGCCGCAGCACCTCCACACCCTCGATGTCGGGATCGGTGGCGCCGGAGACCACGGCCTCGAACATCTCGTGGGTGTGCGGCGACGGCGTGTGATGCACGATCAGCAGCGTCTTGCTCACGGGCGGCCCTGCAGGTTGACGGCGGTCTTCATGGCCTCGCGGGCGCGGCGGCGATCGCCCGCGTAGTCATAGGCGCGGGCCAGCCGGTACCAGCGCCGCCAGTCGTCGGGGTGGTCCTCCACCTCGGCACGCACCGTGGCGAACAGTTCGTCGGCCGCGTCGCGCTGGATGCGACCTGACGGGCGGCGCGGCAGCGCGCTGGTGTCCAGTTCCATTCCGTCGGACGCGATCAGCCGGGCCAGCTTCTGGTGCGCGAATCCGGCGCGCAGGGTGGCGATCATCGCCCACAGCCCGATCACGGGCAGGATCAGCACCGCGAGTCCGAGGCCGACGGCGGCGGCCCGGCCGGAGCCGATCATCGCGACGGCCACGTGCCCCAGCAGCACGAAGTACACCAACAGCGCGACGCACATGAAGGCGACGAGCAGTTGGGTGCGCAGCGCTTTGGTCATTGCAGGTTGAGCAGCGCCTCGAGACCCACCGTCAGGCCGGGGTGTTCCTTGATCCGGCGCACGGCCAGCAGCACGCCGGGCACAAACGAGGTCCGGTCGATGCTGTCGTGCCGGATGGTCAGCGTCTCCCCCTCCGTGCCGAACAGGATCTCTTGATGGGCGACCAGCCCGGCCAGCCGCACCGAGTGCACCGGGATGCCGTCGACGTCGGCGCCGCGGGCGCCGGGCAGGCTGGTACTGGTGGCATCGGGGTTGGGCGGCGAGCCTTTTCGCGACTCGGCGATCAGCTTCGCGGTGCGCGTCGCGGTGCCCGACGGGGCGTCGGCCTTGTGCGGGTGATGCAGCTCGATCACTTCCGCCGAGTCGAAGAAGGGCGCGGCCTGCTTGGCGAAGTGCATCGACAGCACCGCCCCGATGGCGAAGTTCGGCGCGATCAGCACCGACGTGGCTGCGCCGCCGGCGAGCCAATCCTGCACCTGTTGCAGCCGCTCGGCGGTGAAGCCCGTGGTCCCCACGACGGCGTGAATTCCGTTGTGGATGACGAACTTCAGGTTGTCCATCACCACGTCGGGATGGGTGAAGTCGATGACGACCTCGGTGTTGCCCTCGGTCAGCAGGCTCATCGGGTCGCCGGCGTCCACTTCGGCCGACAGGCTCAGATCCTCGGCGGCCTGCACCCCCGCCACCATCGCCGATCCGACCTTGCCCTTGGCTCCCAGCACTCCTACCCGCATGGCCTTCACCCTAGACCGGGCCGATTCTGCGCCGCGGCGTGCGTCGAGTTATTTCATGACGACTCGAGCGTGGGTTTTCGCCGATCAGGTGTGGACGATAAAGCCCGCTTCGGCGTAGGGAGCGTGCTGCTCGGGATCGTTAATCGTGATGTACAGGTCGCCTGCGGTCGGCATAACGTAGCCGACGAATCCATGTGCGGTCTGCCCGTCGTGAAGGCCGCCCGATTGCAGCGGGGGCATCTTGTCGAGCCTCTTGAAGTCGACCGCAAGCGTTGCAGGCTGGGGCGCGTCGTCGGGATGGGTCCATGGCTGACTGCCGCCGCCGTATCCGGCGAATGTATAGCGGTAGTCGAACTTGAAGAATCGGTGGGACGTCGCGGTGACAGTCAGTTCCACCACGTTGCATGAGGAGCCAGGCGTCGGATTCGCAAAATGAGAGGCGCACCCCGGCGGTGACCACGTTGCACTGTTGACAGTGATGTCGGCCGTCGCCCCGCTGGCCGCCTGGGCATGCACGGGCACGCCGATTTGACCGATCGGGAACGGTGGATTCTCCGGCGTGGAGTCGGCCAAGCCGGTGGGACACGAGCATGCGGCAATGACCACGGCGACCGCGGCTGCGGCAATTACAAATCCCGCGCGCACCACGGGAGGTTACCCGCAGCGCTGCCACGGAAAACGCGGGACTGTCTGATGCCCGCGTCAAGCCGCTCCTGGCGTGGCCCATTTGCTGAAGTGGCAGCAGCACGTTCAGCGAGGCGGCCTGCCGCCTCCGGTGGTGCCGGGTTGGACGTCGAACAGCGAATCCCGTTGCGGCTGAACCCGAATCGCGCTAAAAATTGGCCCTGCAGGATGGCCACCGTCTTACTCACCTCGCGGGCGCGAGGCGATTCGCCGCCTAGTCATACGCGCGGGCCAGCCGGTGCCAGCGCCGCCGATCGTCGGGGTAGTCCTTGACTTCGGCGCGCACCGTGACGAACAGTTCGTTGGCATCGGGGGTTGAGCAGCAACCCTTTTGGCGGCTTCGCGATCAGCGTCGCGGTGCCCGACGGGACCGCATGAGTCACCCCTGGGCCGCATTTGCGTTGTGCACAGTTCGGGGTTTATGCACAGCTGCGGCTCGGTCCGTCTCACTTCGTCGTGCCGCAGGCCTAAGATTCGAACATGTATTCGATCGAGGTTCCGGCGGAGGTGTCCGCCGCCCTGGCCGCGCAGGACGCCGCCGACGCGGCGATCCAAGCCCTGAACTTCGATGCGCTGAGCCCCGTCGTCCGGCTGCACGTGCTCGAACGGATGGAGGCCTCGCGCCGGCGACAGATCGCGGTGAGCCACGACGTCATCGCCGGCCTGGCGGCGGAGGATCCCGCCGACATCGGCGGCCCGGTGCACAAGGTCGTCGCCGACTGGCTGCGGATCAGTTGTGCCGAGGCTTGCCGCCGGCTTCGCGACGCCAAAGAGTTGTCTGCGCGCCTGACCCTCACCGGCCAGGAGCTGGCGCCGCAGTTGCCCGCCACCGCGGTGGCGTGGCGCGAAGGTGCCCTCGACGGTCACCACCTGCGCGTGATCCAGGCCTTCGTCCGGGATCTCCCGGAGTCCGTATCGGCCGCGACGGTGGAAAACGCCGAGCAATTCCTGGCCCAGCAGGCGCGGACGTTGCGGCCGGATCAGTTGCAGAAGCTCGCGCACCAGTGCGCGCTGCGGATCAATCCCGACGGAAAGTTCTCTGACGCCGACCGTGCGCGCCAGCGCGGCTTCACCTGGTGCGGTCAACGGCCCGACGGGATGAGCGTCGCGAAGCTGATCGCCTCCCCGGAGCTGCGCGCCAACCTCGACGCCTGGCTCTCCCGGTTCGCGGCCCCCGGGATGTGCAATCCCGACGATCAAACACCCTGTGCTGGGGGCGAACCCGACGATGAGCTCGCGCGCGGCGATCGGCGCAGCCCCGCCCAGCGCCAGCACGACGCACTCAACGCCCTGGTGCGCGGTCAGCTGGGCGACCCGAAACTCGGCCGGCACAACGGGTTACCGGTCACGGTCATCGTGTCGACGACGCTGCAGGAATTGACGTCAGGCATAGGGCGCGCGGTGACCGGCGGCGGAACGCTGCTGCCGATACGCGATGTGATCCGGATGGCCCGCCACGCCTACCACTACCTCGCCGTGTTCGACGAGCACACCAGCCGCCCACTGTATCTCGGCCGGTCGCGGAGAATTGCCACACCGGATCAACGCATCGTGTTGTACGCGCACGACCGCGGCTGCACTCACCCCGGCTGCGACGCACCCGGCTACTGGTGCGAGGTGCACCACCTCGACGAGTGGGCGGCCGGCGGCGCGACCGACGCGGATAATCTCACCTTCGCCTGCGTGCCACACCATAAGCTGACCGAAAAGGGCTGGCGGACGAGGAAAACGCGCCAGGGCGACACCGAGTGGATACCGCCGCCGCAGTTAAACCGCGGCGCGCGCACCAACGACTTTCACCACCCCGAACGTCTAGGTCTTGAACCGCCCGGCGAATCCACGCAGCGGTAGGTCGGCGCTGGTGATGAGTCCCGGCGGCGCGGCGACCACCGACTTGATCGAGGCGAGCGCGGGCATGCCGGTGACGGTCATGCCGATCGAGGCGAAGTTGTCCGGGTTGGACAAATCCACGCCGGGCTTGGGGAAGATCATGTGCTTGTTGTAGATGCAGGGGTCGCCCTGGATCTGAGTGATGTAGCAGCCCTTGATGTTCCAGCTGGGGTCGGTGTGCGGGGTCATCTGCCATTCCAGGTGCGTCTCGACCCGCGGCACGCCGTCGACCATGCCCTGGTACTTGATGTAGTTACCGCCCAGCGAACCTTTGGGCAGGGTGTACCAGCCCAGGTCGACATCCTTGGTGCACGCGCCCAGCTCGTAGCTGAACTTGACCTCATCGAGGCGCAGGTCGAAGCAGTCGGCCATCATGTACACGCTGTCGGCGAAGACGCGGGTGTACTTCTCGAGCTTCGCGGGGATTTCGGGGTCGTCGACGGGCTGGCCGTAACCCACCTCGATCCAGGTGTCCTTGGAATGGTGGCACGACACGTCGACCGATTCGATGGTGGTGACGTTCTCGATGTCGGCGACGTCGGCCGAGCACACCACGCCCAGGATCTGGTTCAGCCCTGGGTTCATCCCGGTGCCGTAGAACGTCGCGCCACCCAACTCGGCGGCCTCGGCCAACAGCTGGCTGACCGGCCTGCCCGACGGGTGCGGGTGGTTCTTGTCGCGGTGCCAGCCGGTGATCCAGTCCGCGGTGGTGACGATGTTGATGCCCGCCTCGAGCACCTGTAAGTAAAGGTCCTCGTCGGGAAACACGCCGTGGAACGTCAGCACGTCCGGCTTGGCGGCGATGATCTCCTCGATCGTCCCGGTGAAGGCCACCCCGTTGGGCCCCACGCCGGCGAACTCCCCGGTGTCCTTGCCGACCTTCTCCGGCGAATAACAATGCACGCCAATGAGTTCGATGTCGGGCTGGGTGGCGATCCGCTTGATCATCTCGGTGCCGACGTTTCCGCTTCCGACCTGAAAGACGCGAACCGGTGCTGTACTCATTGCCTTGAGCCTTCCTGCGATGCGAGCGCCTCGGGATAGAACTGCTTGGCCCACTTGCGAATTGCGGTGAAGCCTTCGTACTCGTCAGGGGCCAGGGCCGGCGGATCCGAATAGCGCTGGTGCTGCCAGATCTCGATGTCCTGTTCGAACTGGCGGATGACTTCGCGCCCGAATTCGTCCGCCTTGGCGGCGGCGCGGTCGGTGTCTTTGTGCGGCGTCCGGCCGATGTAGACCATGAAGCGCACATCGGAGGTGAACTCGTCGATCGGCGTGATCGCCGAGATGGTCCGGTTGTCGATCATGCCCCAGCTCTTGGTCACCGCGATGCCCAGA
This sequence comes from Mycobacterium senriense, assembly GCF_019668465.1. Lineage (NCBI taxonomy): Bacteria > Bacillati > Actinomycetota > Actinomycetes > Mycobacteriales > Mycobacteriaceae > Mycobacterium > Mycobacterium senriense. The sequence goes on from NZ_AP024828.1 coordinate 5,588,095, forward strand.
CCGCCGTTGATGGCCTGCACGCCGCTGTTGACGTCCTCGATCTTCTGCCCGTCGTCGCCTTCGAAGGTGATGGTGAAGTCGACGTAGGACACCGGCTCGGCGAAGTCGTGGCGGGTGAACACCGGCACGATCGGGGTGTTGTGCACGAACTTGAAGTGCGCGAAGTCCACCCCGTTTTCCAGCACGTATTGCGGGTGCAGTTCCAGGGTCTCGCGGTACAGCCGCTGCTGCGGGTAGTAGTCGTCGGCGCTGCTGCCGTCCCCGAACGCGGCGAACACATCTGGCGCGTCGAAGTAGGGTTCGCGGCCGTCCAGGTCGTGCCAGATGTACACCGACGCGTTGCGCTCGACCACCGGGTAGGTGCGGATGCGGCGGCCGCGGTTGGGTCGATCCTGGTACGGGATGCAGACGTTGCGGCCTTCCTGGCTCCACTGCCACCCGTGGAACGGGCACTGCAGCACCTCGCCGACGACCTTGCCGCCATACCCCAGGTGCGCGCCCAGGTGCTCGCAATAGGCGTTCATCACGGTCAGCTCGCCCGATTCGGCGCGCCAGGCGACCAGCTCTTGGTCGAAGTACTTCATCCTGTGCACGTCGCCGACGCCGATCTCGTCGGACCAGGCGACCTGGAACCAGCCGGTCGGTTTCATCGACAACGGTGGCTTAGCCATCGAGCCCTGCCATGTGAGCTGCCCTCCTTCGCGTACGAATAATAGGCCCCGCCGTCATGAAATCAAAGTACCCTCTATGAAAACAATCGTTCGGCCGGCCGCCAATGGATAAGATCGGCGAATGACCCGTCAGAGCAGCGCGGCCGGCGTCGCGGGCCGGCGCCCGAATCGGCGGGGCAATGCGACACGCGAAAGCATGCTCGAGGCGGCGTTGCGCTCGCTGGCCTCCGGCGAGCCGGGCTCGGTATCGGCCAACCGCATCGCCAAGGACATCGGTGCCACGTGGGGCGCGGTGCAGTACCAGTTTGGTGACACCGACGGATTCTGGGCAGCGGTGCTGCACCGCACCGCCGAGCGGCGCGCAGCGACGTTCTCCACGCTGTCGACGCCCATCTCGCCGGACGCGCCGCTGCGCGAGCGGGTCGGCGCGATCATCGAAACCCTCTACCGCGGCCTGGCGTCCCCGGACTCGCGGGCGATCGAAAACCTGCGGGCCGCGCTGCCGCGCGATCCCGACGAGCTCGAGCGGCTCTACCCGCGCACCGCGGCCGAGCTGTTCTCCTGGGGCAAAAGCTGGCTGGAGACCTGCCAGCACGCGTTCGCCGGTCTGGCCGTCGATCCGGACCGGGTCCGCGAGGTCGCGGCCCTGATCCCCGGCGCGATGCGCGGCCTAGTGTCGGAGCGACAGCTGGGTTCCTACGCCGACCTGGACATGGCGCGCCGCGGCCTGACCAACGCTCTGGCCGCCTACCTCGAGCAGTCCCGGCCGTAATGGCCGACATCACGATCCGCGAAGCCACGCCAAGCGATTTCGCCGATGTGGCCGCGATGCACTATCCGGTCTGGCGGCAGTCCTGGTCCGGCGTGCTGCCGGATGCGGTACTCGACACGCTCACGTCGCCGAAGCGCTGGGCCGTGCTGCGGTATCCTCGCGACCTCAGCCGGCCCGGCTGGCGGATGTGGGTCGCCGAGGCAGGCGGGCAGCTGCTCGGCATGACGATGTTCGGGCCGGACCCCGACGACCCCGAGCGACTCGAACTCGATGCGCTCTACATCTCGCGGGCGAGCCAGCGGCATGGCGTCGGCGGCCTGCTTCTCGCGAAGGCCCTGAACTCCGACCCGCGCGGTGACGTCGTGTTGTGGTGCGCGCAGGCCAATAGCGTGGCGCGAAGCTTCTACGAGAAGAACGACTTTCACCCCGACGGTCGCACCCTCGACTGGGAGCCGGTGCCGGGCGTGAAGGTGCCCCACCTGGGCTATCGCCTCAGGCGTCGATGACGACTCGCTCGCCGTCGGCGCGCGAGACACACACCAGCATGCCGTCCTGGGTATCTTTCGAGCCCGGCGCGGCGCGGCCGCGGTGATCCACCTGTCCGGCAAGCACTTTGACCCTGCACGTTCCGCAGAATCCCTGCCGGCACGAGTACGGCGTGGTCGGGTCCCGGTCGAGCATGACCTCGAGTGCGGTCCGATTCGCCGGCACCGCGAGCACCTGCCGTGATCGCGCGAGCTCCAACTCGAACGGCGCACCGTCGACGACGGGCGCCGGGCTGAACCGTTCGTAATGCAGTGGCGCACCGGAATGCTCGTTGCGGGCGATGCGGACGGCCTCCAGCATCGAGCTCGGCCCGCATACGTAGACGGCGGTCGACGGTCCCGCTCCGTCCAGGAGTTCCGTCACGGTGGCGAAGCGGCCTCGCTCGTCGTCGGCCCATACCGTCACCCGGTCCGGACCCAGCGACACGACCTCGTCGAGTAGCGGCATGTATTCGCGGCTGCGCCCCGTATAGATTGCACGCCAATCGATTCCGCGCTGCGCGGCTACCTGGATCATCGGCAGGATGGGTGTCACCCCGATGCCGCCGATGACGAACAGCACCTCGCGCTCGGCGGTGCCGAGGTAGAACGCGTTGCGTGGACCTTCCAACTGGAGCGTGTCGCCCACCGCGAACGTCTCATGCATTTCGATGGATCCGCCTCCGCCGTCGGCGATCCGGCGAACGGCGATGCGGTAGTCGGTGCGCCGCCCGGGCGCACCGCACAGCGAATACTGCCGGCGCCGGCCCGAGGGCAACAGGACATCGATGTGGCCGCCGGGCGTCCAGGACGGAAGCAACCCGCCGTCGGGGTCGGCCAGGGTCAGCGCGACGACGTCCGGGGCGACGAGCTCACGATTGGTCACCACCGCGGTCAGCTTGCGCTGCACCGGCTTCACCCGCGCCGGTGACCATCGTGACACCGTGGCGAAGCCCTCGAACACCGCCCGAACGCCCCACAGCAGCGACCCGAAGCGGTCGTGGTCGCGCCGTCCGTACAGGTCGGCGGGTCTGCTGGCCCAAATGCTCTCCGGCACCGAATCCGCCTCCTACTTCTGACGAATGTCCAGGCGCGCGAACAGCCGGACCATCCCCGGGCTGATGCGCCGCATTGCATAGCCGATCCGCGACTCCGCGGCGATCGGCAACACGGCCGGACCGGTCTTGACGGCCTTGACGATCGCCTTGGCGGTGGCTTCGGGGGTGAAGTTGCGGCGCCGGTAGGCGGCGTCGGCCTTGCCCCGCGCCCGCTCCTGCTGATCCGCGCTCATCCCGGCGTAGATTGTGTTCTTCGCGATGTTGGTGTTGACGAATCCCGGGCACACCGCCGTCACGCCGATGCCCTCGTCGGCGAAGTCGGCCCGCAGCGATTCGCTGAGCGCCAGCACGGCCGCCTTGGTGGTGCTGTAGGCGACCATGGACTTCGACGGCAGGAACGCCGACGCCGACGCCACGTTGATGATCGTTCCGCCCTCGCCGCGCTCGACCATCTGCGCCCCGAACGCCCGGCTGCCCGAGATGACGCCGCCGACGTTGACACCCATGATGTCTTCCCAGTTCGCCGAGCTCGTCTCCAGGAACCGGCCCGCCATCCCGATGCCGGCGTTGTTCACCAGGATGTCGACCACGCCGTGCTCGTCGCGCACCTGCGCCGCAAGCTCGTTCATGGCGGCCTCGTCGCTCACGTCGACCTGGTAGGCCGCGGCCTCGGCGCACGCGGCGCGCACTGCGTCGGCGGTGTCGTTGGCGGCGGCCAGGTCACGATCGACAAGCACGACCTTGCGGGCGCCGTGCCGGGCCAGCTCCACCGCGGTGGCCCGGCCGATCCCGGCGCCGGCGCCGGTGACCAGGGCGAGTTTGCCGCGCACCTCGCGGCGCTCGCCGCGCACCTCGGCCGCCCCGGCGGGGGGCACGCCGGCGACGTTGCGGTCGACCCACTCGGCGGTCAGCCGGGCGATGACGTCGGGACGCGACGTCACCACCCAGTGGCCGCCCTCGATCTCGATCACCCTGCCGCCGTTCGGAATTGCGCCGGCGAACCGTTGCAGCGCGGGCGTGACGAAGATGTCGCGGCGTGGCACCAGGGTCTGCACCGCGACGGTGGTCTCGGGGAGTTGGCGTCCCGGCGCCAGCATTGGGGCGGGCATGTTCTGCCGGTACAGGTTGAGCCCGTACACATAGTCGGTGACCGAGCGCAGGGTGTCGTGACGCTGGCTGCGCGTGCTCGACCGGCCGATGCGCTCAAGCGCCTCGACGACTTTCACACCGACGTGCGAGCGAAACGACAGTTCCGGCACGCCCGGGCACAGAAAGAAGCTGATGTAGCCCGACGAGATCAGTTGCCTGATGACCTGCGCCACCGCCCGCGGCGTGCGCGCCGACCGCAGAAACGCACCGGCGTAGTTCAGGTGCGGGCCCGAGATCGAGGTGAACGACGCGACCTTGTTCATCACCGAGTCGTCGGTGACCGCCGCCCATGCCTGAATCGATCCCCAGTCGTGGGCCAGCAGGTGCACCCGCCCGACGCCCAGGCTATCGATCACCGCACCGATGTCGGAGACCAGCTGCGCGAAGAGGTACCCGGATCTTTTTGCGGGACGGGTGGATTCACCGGCGCCGCGCACGTCGTACGCGACGACGTTGTAGGGCTTGCCGGTCAGCTCGTCGGCCAGGCCGTCCCAGACGTGGTGATTATCCGGAAAGCCGTGAATTGCCAAGATGGTTGGGCGCGCCGGGTCGATGTCGGTGTACCGGTGCACGGCCAGCGTGACGCCGTCGCTGGCGGTGATGGTTGAAGTGACGGTCATCAGTGCGAGGCGCGCGCGGCGGGTGAGATGGCCAGGTAGTCGACGGCTCGTTCCAGTCCACCGAGCTGCGAGGGGTGAAAGCCCGGCCGGTAGTAGTTGCCGATCGCCCGGATGAAGCGCAGCGGCCCGGGCACCAGGCCGCGGCGCGCGGCGGAGAAGTAGTCGCGCCAGCGTGGCTTGGTGCGCGGCGGCAGGTGGGGATCCAACGAGTACATGAACCGCACGCCGCGGATCCACAACAGCAGCATGGCGGGCGTCACCACCAGCTGGGCGCGCACCTGCCGCCAGTAGCCGGCCTGCAGATGCTTCATGGTGTCGAAGGCCACCGCCTTGTGCTCGACCTCTTCGGCGCCGTGCCAGCGCAGCATGTCCAGCATCACCGGATCGGTGCCGATCGTGTCGTGGGCCGGCGAGTCGAGAATCCACTCCCCGAGAATGGCGGTGTAGTGCTCGATCGCGGAGACGATCGAAACCTGCTCGAGAAGCCAGCCCTGCTGGCGACGCCGGCTCCAATCGGGCCGGGGCCCGAGCAGCTTGTCGAACAGCCACTTGATCTGGCCGGTGTAGGGGGTCAGGTCGATGTCGCGGGCGGCGAAGTGCGCGAGCACGTTCGCGTGTGCCTGCGAATGCACGGCCTCCTGGCCGATGAAGCCCTGGACGTCCAGGCGCAGCTGGTCGTCCTTGATCAGCGGCAGGGTTTGCTTGAACACCTCGACGAAGAACTCTTCCCCGGCGGGCAGCAGCAGGTGCAGCACGTTGAGGACGTGGGTGGCAAACGGCTCACCGGGCACGTAGTGGAACGGCAGCCGCGTCCAGTCGAAGTCCACATCGCGGGCCTCGAGCACCAGTCGCTCGTGGTCCAGCGAGGCGTCGTGTGGACCCGCTGCCTGGTTGTCGACGGTCAGCATCATGCCCCCTACCTCTGCATTCAGCCCTCGATCAAGGTTTCGGGCTGGTCGTCGCGCGTCCCAAGTATAGGTACGTCGGCCAGATATGCGAAACCGCCGGTACCGGGTTCTTCCGCGATTGCCGTCAGCCGGCGGTGACGTGCCGGCGCAGGTCGTACTGGCCGGGGTCAGGGTTCGCCAGCATCCGGCGGTGTTCGGCCGGCGTGAGGGGCCACACCTCCGGCACGCCGTCCTTGTTGAGGTACCAGCTGTTACAGCCGGTGGTCCACACGGTGTCCGGCATCGCGGCGCGCAGCTTCGCGTTGAACCGCTCGGTCGCCGCGGCCGTCGGCTCGATCGTGTCGAACTCGTGGCGGCGCCAGCGCTCGATCCAGCCCACGATGTGGTCGGCCTGCGATTCCGCCACCGTCGTCAGCGCCAGGTTCCCCACCGGGCTGTGCGGCCCCAGCATCATGAAGAAATTGGGGAAGCCGGACAGCGCGACGGTTTGGTAGGCGCGCGGTCCGTCACGCCAGACGTCGTTGGCGCAGATGCCGTCGCGGCCGATCAGCTCCATCGGCCGGAAGAACGCGTGCGTGTCGAATCCGGTCGCGAGCACGATGATGTCCATGTCGTGCAGGACGCCGTCGGCCGTGACGATGCCGCGCCGTTCCACATGGTCGATGCTCGCGGTCACCAGGTCGACGTCGTCGCGCTGCATCGCCCGGTAAAAACCGTTCGACATCACCAGGCGTTTGCACGCCGGCGTGTAGTCGGGAGTCAGGGACCGCCGCAACTCGGGTTCGTGGATCTCCCAGAGGCTGGCCCGGCACAGCGCCGCCATGATCTTGCGGCGCAGGCCCGGCTTGGTCAGGCCGACCGCAAAATAGTCGTATCCGAGGCTGTAGATGCGATACGCCAACCCGTCCAGCCACGGCAACTTGCGCCGGGTGATCCCGGTGAAGCCGCTGTACCGCGGATTCGCCAGGCGCAGCACCCACTGCGCGGTGCGCTGGAACAGCGCGACGTGGCCGGCCACCCCGGCCAGACCGCACACCAGCTGCACGCCCGTCGACCCGTTGCCGACGACGGCGACGCGCCGCCCCCGCACGTCGACGCCGTGATCCCAGCGCGCCGAGTGAAAAACGTTGCCCCCGAAGTCATCCAGGCCCGGGATCGACGGCACTCGCGGGTGATGCAGCACGCCGGTGGCCGAGATCAAGAAGTCGACCGTCGATTCCTCCCCGGCAGCGGTGCGCAGCACCCAGCGGCCGTCCTCGAAGCGCGCATGGGAGATCTCGGTGCCGAAACGAATCCGGTCGCGCAGCGCGTAGCGGTCGGCGATGTCGCGGAAATAGGCCTGAATTTCGCCGCCGGGCGAGAACAGGTGCGACCAGTCCGGGTTTCGGGCGAAGCTGTACTGATAGATGCGCGACGGGATGTCGCAGACCAGCCCGGGATACGTGTTGTCCCGCCAGGTGCCGCCCACCTCGTCGGCCTTCTCGTACACCGTCACATCGCGGATACCGCTGCGCAGCAAGGCAATTGCGACGCACAGCCCCGACATGCCGGCTCCAATGACGGCTACGGCGGGATCGCGTCGCGTCATCGGAACTCCCGGTTCTTCGGCTACTCGGTCTCGGCGCGCTGCTTGAGGCGCTGCAGGGTGAGCCGGATGTGCTCGGTGTTGGCGGTGGCCCGGTCGCTGATGCCGGTGGCTTTGCCGGCGACCTTGCGGAACCAGCCGGGCCTGCGGTCCCAGGTGCTTTCGGTGACCTCGCACCCGCCGCCGGCCGCGGCGATGTCGTATTGCCAGCGGGCCACCGGAATCATGGTGTGGCTCACGTCGAACGCGAACCGACGGCCCGGTTCGGCGTCGGTGACCGTGCACTTGGTGCTCCAGCGCCGGCTGCCGCTGCGGTTGTGGCCGGTGAACACCGCGCCCGGGCTCACCGCGTCGCCCTTTCGCCACTCCATCGCCACCGCCTCCTCGGCCAGTTCTGCCAGCGTGGGCAGGTCGGTGATGAGCCGGTACACCACGTCGGGCCGGGCGTCGATCTGCACGGTGGCCTGCACGCACCGGTCGGTCATCCGCCGATCATAGCCAGCAAACACTGAGCTTTTGCGGCCCTCGCGAACTTTCTTCACACTTGAAGGCGAACCGGCAATCAAGGGGCGATCATGCGAGTCGGCGTACCGACCGAGACCAAGACCAACGAGTTCCGGGTTGCCATCACCCCGGCCGGCGTCGCCGAGCTGACCCGCCGCGGCCATGACGTGTTCGTGCAGGCCGGCGCCGGGGAAGGGTCGGCGATCACCGATTCGGAGTTCAAAGCGGCGGGCGCCCAGCTGGCCGACACCGCCGACCAGGTCTGGGCCGACGCGGACCTGCTGCTCAAGGTCAAAGAACCGATGCCGGCCGAGTACAACCTGTTGCGGCGCAACCAGATCCTGTTCACCTATCTGCATCTGGCCGCCTCACGTGCGTGCACCGAGGCGCTGCTGGCGTCCGGAACGACGTCGATCGCGTACGAGACGGTCCAGGGCGCCGACGGCACACTGCCGTTGCTAGCCCCGATGAGTGAGGTCGCCGGCCGGCTGTCGGCTCAGGTGGGCGCCTACCACCTGATGCGCACCCACGGTGGGCGCGGCGTGTTGATGGGCGGGGTGCCGGGCGTCAAACCCGCCGACGTGGTGGTGGTGGGTGCGGGGACGGCCGGCTACAACGCGGCCCGGGTCGCCGGCGGCATGGGGGCCTCGGTCACGGTGCTCGACGTCAACATCACCAAGCTTCGGCTGCTCGACGCGGAGTTCGGCGGCCAGGTGCGCACCCGCTACTCGTCGGCCTACGACCTGGAGGGCACCGTCAAGCGCGCCGACCTGGTGATCGGCGCGGTGTTGCTGCCGGGCGCGAAGGCGCCCAACTTGGTCTCGAATTCCCTTGTCTCGCAGATGAAACCGGGCGCCGTGCTGGTAGACATCTCCATCGATCAGGGCGGTTGCTTCGAGGACTCGCGGCCCACCACGCATGACGATCCCACCTTCGCGGTGCACGACACCGTGTTCTACTGCGTGGCGAACATGCCCAGTGCGGTGCCCAAGACGTCGACGGTGGCGCTGACCAACGCGACCATGCCGTACGTGCTCGCGCTCGCCGATCGCGGCTGGCAGGCGGCATGCCGCTCGGATCATGCTCTGGCCAAAGGCCTTTCGACCCACGACGGCGGGCTGCTGTCCGAGCAGGTGGCTACCGACCTCGGCTTGCAGTTCACCGACCCGGCCGCTGTTCTGGGCTGACGGTGCGCGCGGCTAACTGGTGGCCGCGAGATTGGCGATGATGTCGGCCGCGGGGCCGGCGCACGCGTTCTTGAACGACGTCCCGGCCCACAGCGGCATACCGTTGGGATCCTCGATGGCGGCGGCGGCCTCCCGGATCGGCGAGGTCATCTGGTTGACCTCGGGGTAGCCCAGCGGCGCGACGTGGTCGAGCGTCCGGGTGAAGTCGTTCTCTAGACCCCGCGCGTAGCGGCCCGAGAACGCCCGCGTCACAACGGTCGTGGCGAACAACGGGTTCTTCAGCGCGACGCGGTGCGCGGAGTTGGTACCCGCCTCGTCGGCCAGCAGCAGCGCGGTGCCGACCTGGGCCGCCACCGCTCCCCTGCGCAGCGCGGCCCCGACCTCGTCGGCGGTGCCCAACCCGCCCGCCGCGATGATCGGGACGTCATGCGCGTTGCGGATGCGGTCGATGAGCTGGTGCAGCGACTCGTTGGCGGGCTCCATGTCCGGCGCGAAGGTGCCGCGGTGCCCGCCGGCGGCGGGCCCCTGGACCACCAGGCTGTCGGCACCGGCCGCGACGGCGATTCCCGCCTCGTAGGCCGAGGTGACGGTGACCATCACCAACAGGCCCAGCGCGCCCAGCCGCCGGATCACATCGGGCGGCGGCACGCCGAAGGTGAAGGACACCAGCTCGGGCCGGACGTCGGCCACCACCTCGAGCTTCCGCTCCCACTCGTCGTCGTCGCCGTGCTGCGGGTGACCGACCTCGACCTGGTAATGCTCGGCGATTTCCTCGAGTTCGGCCGCGTAATAGTGCAGGGCCACCCAGTCGGCGACGCTGGGTTGGGGCACAAACAAGTTGACCCCGAGCGGGCCGGTGGTGGCCTTGCGCGCCGCGGCGATGTCGTCGGCGAACTGCTCGGCGCTGCGGTGCCCGCCGGGGACGAAACCGAGCCCACCCGCATTGGACACCGCCGCGGCCAACGCGGGAGTCCCGGGCCCTCCGGCCATGGGTGCGCCCACGATGGGCACCATGATGTCCCAGAAGCCCAGTACCATTCGGCTAATTTACCATCGCCCGAAGTTGTTGGGGCAGTGACCGTTTGGCGGCGTAGGGACCCAGAACCGCGGCGCCGTACCGCTGCCCGAGCAACCGGTGCGCCACGGCGTTGACCTCGTCGAGGGTCACCTCGTCGATCTGCTGCAGGGTGTGCTCGATGCTGCGGTGCATGCCGTAGTTGAGCTCGCTGCGGCCCAGCCGGCTCATCCGCGAGCTGGAATCCTCCAGGCCGAGCACCAGACCGCCGCGCAACGATCCCTTGGCGATGCGGCATTCCGACTCGGTGATGCCGTCGCGCGCCACCGACTCGAGCACGTCGCTGGTCACCGCCATCACCTCGGCGAAGCGTTCGGGCTGGCATGCGGCATACACCGACAGCGCGCCACTGTCGGCGAAGACGTCGACAGTCGAGTACACCGAGTAGGCCAGCCCGCGCAGTTCTCGAACCTGCTGAAACAACCGGGAGCTCAGGCCGCCGCCCAGCGCGGTGTTGAGCACCGACAGCGCCCAGCGATGGTCCCAGCCGCGCCCCGGCGTGCGGACGCCCAGCGACACGTGCGCCTGCTCGGCGTCCCGGGTGCCCAGCAGCAGACCGGGCCGGCCGCCGACCCGTCCGGCGCCCTTGCGCGGCGCGATCGGCTCGCGGCCGCGGACCAGATGCGGCCCGAAGTGCCGGCGCACCAACGCGACCACCTCGTCGTGGTCGACGTTGCCGGCCACCGCCACCACCATCCGCTCCGGCGTGTAGCGCCGAACGTGAAACGAGTGCAGCTGGTTGCGCGTCATCGACGTCACCGACCGCGCGGTGCCGATGACGGGGCGACCCACCGGGTGGTCACCGAAGAGCGCGCTCAGGAACATGTCGCCGAGTGCGTCCTCGGGGTCGTCGTCGCGCATCGCGATCTCTTCGAGGACCACGTCGCGTTCCAGCTCGACGTCGTTGGCCGCGCAGCACCCGTTGAGCACCACGTCGGCGACCAGGTCGACGGCCAGCGCCAGATCGCTGTCGAGCACGTGCGCGTAGTAGCAGGTGTGCTCCTTCGCGGTGAACGCGTTCAGCTCTCCCCCGACGGCGTCCATCGCCTGCGCGATGTCCACCGCCGTGCGACTGGGCGTCGACTTGAACAGCAGATGCTCGAGGAAGTGCGCGGCGCCGGCCACGGTGGCACCCTCGTCGCGCGAGCCGACCCCGACCCAGACCCCGACCGAGGCGGAACGCACCGCGGGCAGGTACTCGGTGACCACCCGCAAGCCGCCTGGCAGCGTGGTGCGCCGCAACGCGGCTTCGGGTGCCGATTCGTCAGCGACCTTGCTCCGGCGCAGCGCGCCGGACCGACCGGGACGCGTCCCGGTCGATGAGTCAGCTGCTCGCCGTCGCGGCATCGGCAGGAGCGGCCGCCGGGGCATCGGCAGGAGCCGAGTTGTCTTCCTCCACCAGAACCAGCGAGATCTTGCCCCGCTTGTCGATGTCGGCGATCTCGACGCGCAGCTTGTCGCCGACGTTGACCACGTCCTCGACCTTCGCGATCCGCTTGCCCTTGCCGAGCTTGGAGATGTGCACCAGGCCGTCACGGCCGGGCAGCAGCGACACGAACGCACCGAAATCCGTTGTCTTGACCACGGTTCCGAGGAACCGCTCGCCGACGGTCGGCAACTGCGGGTTGGCGATGGCGTTGATCCGGTCGATCGCGGCCTGCGCCGAGGGTCCGTCGGTGGCGCCGACGAACACGGTGCCGTCGTCCTCGATGGAGATCTGCGCGCCGGTCTCCTCGGTGATCGCGTTGATGACCTTGCCCTTGGGCCCGATCACCTCACCGATCTTGTCCACCGGAACCTTGATGGTGGTGACCCGAGGCGCATACGGGCTCATCTCGTCGGGCTCGTCGATCGCCTCGGCCATGACCTCCAGGATGGTCAGCCGCGCGTCCTTGGCCTGCCCCAGCGCGCCCGCCAGCACCTGCGACGGAATGCCGTCGAGCTTGGTGTCCAGCTGCAGCGCGGTGACGAAGTCCTTGGTGCCGGCGCACTTGAAGTCCATGTCGCCGAACGCGTCCTCGGCGCCCAGGATGTCGGTCAGGGTGACGAAGCGGCGCTCGGTCTTGCCGTCGACCTCGACGTCATCGGAGACCAGGCCCATCGCGATGCCGGCCACCGGCGCCTTGAGCGGCACACCGGCGTTCAGCAGCGAAAGGGTGGAAGCACAGACCGAACCCATCGACGTCGAGCCGTTGGAGCTCAGCGCCTCGGAGACCTGACGGATGGCGTAAGGGAACTCCTCGACGCCCGGCAGCACCGGGATCAGCGCGCGCTCGGCGAGCGCGCCGTGCCCGATCTCGCGCCGCTTGGGCGAGCCCACGCGGCCGGTCTCGCCGGTGGAGAACGGCGGGAAGTTGTAGTGGTGCATGTAGCGCTTGGAGGTCTCGGGTCCCAGCGAGTCGATCTGCTGGGCCATCTTGACCATGTCGAGCGTGGTGACACCCAGGATCTGGGTCTCGCCGCGCTGGAACAGCGCGCTGCCGTGCGCCCGCGGCACCACGGCGACCTCGGCCGACAACGCGCGGATGTCGGTGATGCCGCGGCCGTCGATGCGGAAGTGATCGGTCAGGATCCGCTGACGCACCAGCTTCTTGGTCAGCGACCGGTAGGCGGCGCTGACCTCCTTCTCGCGGCCCTCGTAGGTCGCAGAGTTCCCCGTGAGCCGCGCCAACACTTCCGCTTTCAGCTCGTCGGTGCGCGCGTCGCGCTCGGCCTTGCCGCCGATGGTCAGCGCCTTGGCCAGCTCGTCGGTGGCCAGCGAGGCGACCGAGTAGTAGACGTCTTCCTGGTAGTCCGGGAACGTCGGGAACTCGCCGACCGGCTTGGCGGCGGCCCCGGCCAGCTCCTCCTGTGCGGTGCACAGCGCGGCGATGAACGGCTTGGCGGCCTCGAGTCCTTCGGCCACAACGGTTTCCGTCGGCGCCTGGGCGCCGCCCTCGACGAGCTCGATGACCTTCTCGGTGGCCTCGGCCTCGACCATCATGATGGCCACGTCACCCTCGACCTTGCGGCCGGCGATGACCATGTCGAACACGGCGCGCTCGAGCTGCTCGACGGTCGGGAACGCCACCCACTGGCCGTCGATGAGCGCGACCCGCACGCCCCCGATCGGACCCGAGAACGGCAACCCGCTCAGCTGGGTGGACGCCGATGCGGCGTTGATCGCCAGCACGTCGTACAGGTCGTTGGGATCCAGGCTCATGACCGTGACCACGACCTGAATCTCGTTGCGCAGCCCGGAGACGAACGACGGGCGCAGCGGCCGGTCGATGAGCCGGCAGGTCAGGATCGCGTCCGTGGAGGGACGGCCCTCGCGGCGGAAGAACGAACCGGGGATGCGACCGGCGGCATACATCCGCTCCTCGACGTCGACGGTCAGCGGGAAGAAGTCGAAATGCTCCTTGGGGCTCTTGCTGGCGGTGGTCGCCGACAACAGCATGTTCTCGTCATCGAGGTACGCGACCACGGCGCCAGCTGCCTGCTGGGCCAACCGGCCGGTCTCGAAACGGATGGTGCGGGTGCCGAAGCTCCCGTTGTCGATGGTGGCGGTCGCCTCGAACACGCCCTCTTCAATTTCAGCGACAGACATGGACGTCCGTACGGCCTCTCTTGTATTCAGCTTTTTCGCGTGGCCACGCGCGAACCGCAGGCCTGACGGCCGCGGGTCACCCGCGGGAGGCGCTGAGTCTGAATACGGCTACGGCCATCGATCGAAGCGGCCGACCTGCCCCAGATCCGGAGAGCCCGGCAGCCACTACCGAAGACCGCCCGATGCAGACTGGCTGCTCCCTCGAACGTGCGTAGTGACACGCTGGAACGGCACACGCGGATCTGCGTGACCGCACCGTTTGCTCGGGCCGAACCGGCCCAGAACGTCCTCACTCTACACGGGCGACCTCTGCCCGCCATATTGCTCGGAGTTTGCGGGGCGGCTACCGCCCCGGTGGGGGTGGCGTCAGCGACGCAGGCCCAGCCGCTCGACCAGCGAGCGGTACCGCTCGACATCGATCTGCGCGACGTACTTGAGCAGCCGGCGACGGCGTCCGACCAGCAGCAGCAGCCCGCGCCGCGAGTGGTGGTCGTGCTTGTGCACCTTCAGGTGCTCGGTCAGGTCGGCGATCCGCTTGGTCAGCAGCGCGACCTGCGCCTCGGGGGAACCGGTGTCGGTGCCATGCAGGCCGTAGTTGCCCAGGATTTCTTTTTTCTGCTCGGCTGTCAGCGCCACGAAACTATCTCCATCAATCGGTCCGCGAAAGGTGAATGTTCAAGGCGCGGCCACCGCGAACCGCAGCACGCGCCGATGTCGTCCGGCAGTTTAGCAGCGCTGTGATCGCGGGCCTAAACGCCGAGGCTCGCGCTTTGTCACCAGGTGCTCAACCCGCAGAGAGCAGGCTGCGCGCCTTCTCGGTGTCCTTGCCCATCGCGACGACGAGTTCCTTGACCGAGTCGAACTTGTGCTGACCGCGGATGCGGGCGACGAAATCGAGGGCGACGTGCTGACCGTAGAGGTCGGCGGTGGTGTCCAGGACGAACGCCTCGACGGTGCGGGTGCGCCCGGAGAAGGTCGGGTTGGTGCCGACGGACACCGCCGCCTGATAGCGCTCGCCGGGGATGACGCTGCCGGTGGCCGGTCCGTGCCCGAGCACGGTGAACCATGCGGCGTACACGCCGTCGGCCGGGATGGCCGAGTACATCGGCGGCGCCACGTTGGCGGTCGGGTAGCCCAGCTCGATGCCGCGCCCGTGGCCGCGCACCACCACACCCTCGACGCGGTGTGGGCGGCCCAGCGCCTCGGTGGCCGCCACCATGTCGCCGGCGTCCACGCAGGACCGGATGTAGGTGGACGAGAACGTCACGGTCTCGTTGCTGTGATGCTCGGACAGCAGCGACATCGACTCGACCGAGAAGCCGAACCGCTCCCCCGCCTTGCGCAGGGTGTCGACGGTGCCGGCCGCCTTCTTGCCGAAGGTGAAGTTCTCCCCCACCACGACCTCGACGACGTGCAGGTTCTCCACCAGAAGTTCGTGCACGTAGCGCTCCGGGGTGAGCTTCATGAAGTCGGTGGTGAACGGCATCACCAGGAAGACGTCGATGCCCAGCTCCTCGACCAGCTCGGCGCGCCGGGTCAGCGTCGTCAGCTGGGCGGGATGGCTGCCGGGGAAGACCACTTCCATCGGGTGCGGGTCGAACGTCATCAGCACCGTCGGGACGTTGCGGGCCCGCGCCGCCTTGACCGCATGCGCGATCAGCTCGGCGTGACCGCGATGCACACCGTCGAATACACCGATGGTGAGTACACACCTGCCCCAGTCCGTGGGAATCTCGTCTTGGCCGCGCCACCGCTGCACGCCCGCAAGCCTACGGCGCCGAGTGGTCTGCCGGGAGATCCAGAGGGGCAAACCCCCGCCATGGTGTCGGGGAACACCCCGAATCAGGCGTGGGTTGCCTAAACTTTCTCGGTGTGAAGGCTGACGAAGAGCGTGGCGGCATCACCGCGGTCGGCCAGGACTACCTCAAGGCCATCTGGAATGCCCAGGAATGGTCCCCCAAAGACGCGCTACAGAAGGTCAGCACCAAGATGCTGGCCGAAAAGATCGGGGTGTCGGCCAGCACGGCCTCGGAGTCCATCCGCAAGCTCGCCGAGCAGGGGCTCGTCGACCACGAGAAGTACGGTGCGGTGACGCTGACCGAGGCGGGCCGGCGCGCAGCGCTGGAGATGGTGCGCCGGCACCGGCTGCTGGAGACCTTCCTGGTCAACGAACTCGGCTACGCCTGGGACGAGGTGCACGACGAGGCCGAGGTGCTCGAGCACGCGGTGTCCGATCGGCTGGTGGCGCGCATCGACGCCAAGCTGGGGTTCCCGCAGCGCGACCCGCACGGTGACCCGATCCCGGCCTCGGACGGGCAGGTGCCCACCCCGCCGGCCCGCCAGCTGTGGGCATGCGACGACGGGGACACCGCGACGGTGGCGCGCATCTCCGACGCCGACCCCGAGATGCTGCGCTACTTCACCGACGTCGGCATCAACCTCGACTCCCGGCTGCGGGTCCTGACCCGACGTGAATTCGCCGGCATGATCTCGGTCGCGATCGACTCCGGCGCCGGCGCCGAGACGACCGTCGACCTGGGCAGCCCGGCCGCCCGCGCCATCTGGGTGACGGCCTAGCGGCGATCGCAAGCACGGCGCAGCCGGGCGCAGCGGGTCGCCGCCATCCCGCGCAGTCGGGTAGCCGCTCAGTCGGCCAGCAGGCCCTTGGCGATGTGGGTGACCTGAACCTCGTTGCTGCCGGCGTAGATCATCAGCGACTTGGCGTCGCGGGCCAGCTGCTCCACCCGGTATTCGGCCATGTAGCCGTTGCCGCCGAACAGCTGTACGGCCTCCATCGCCACGTCGGTGGCCGCCTCCGACGAGTACAGCTTGATCGCCGACGCCTCGGCCAGCGTCAGCGGCTTACCCGCCTGCTGGCGCTCGATGGTGTGAAAGACCATGTTCTGCACGTTCATTCGGGCGATCTCCATCTTGGCCAGCTTGAGCTGGATCAGCTGGAATTGCCCGATGTTCTTGCCCCACAAGGTCCGGCTCTTGGCGTAATCCACGCACAGCCGGTGGCATTCGTCGATGATGCCCAACGCCATCATCGCGATCCCGATCCGCTCGGCGGCGAAGTTGGCGCGGGCGCTGTCGCGGCCGTCGCCGTCGGTGTGCTGTTCGCTCTCGCCGAGCAGCCGGTCCGGGCTCAGCCGCACGTTGTCGAAGAACAGCTCGCCGGTCGGCGAGGACATCATGCCCATCTTCTTGAACGGCTTGCCCTGCGTGAGGCCCGGCATGCCCGCGTCGAGCACGAAGACCAGCACCGGCCGGTTGCGCTTGTCCGCGCTCGCATCGCCCTCGTCGAGTTTGGCGTACACGACCAGGACGTCGGCACAGGGCCCGTTGGTGATGAAGGTCTTCTGCCCGTTGAGGATGTAGTCCTGGCCGTCGCGCTTGACGTAGGTCTTCATGCCGCCGAACGCGTCCGAGCCCGAGTCTGGCTCGGTAATCGCCCATGCCGCAATCTTTTCCAGCGTCATCAGCTCGGGCAGCCAGCGTTCCTTCTGCGCCAGTGTGCCGCGGCTCATGATCGTCGCCGCGCCCAGGCCGAGGCTAACCGACGCGGTGCTGAGCAACCCGATGCTGACCCTCGCGATTTCGGACACCAGCACCGCGATCATCGACCCCTGCGCGCCACCGCCGAAACCGCCTGACTCGTCGGGCTTTTCATCCACAGGCGCCCGGGCGCCGTCGAGCCTGGCCCGCTCCCGGTCCAGCATCTTCTTGACCGACTCGGCGGCCATGGCGTCGAGGCCGAACTGGCTGAACAGCTTGCGCGCGATCGGATACGGCGACATTTCGCCGGTCTCCAGTTCGTCGACGTGCGGGCGGATCTCTTTGTCGACGAACTGGCGAACCGCATCCCGGACCATCAGGTCGGTGTCGGACCACTCGATCATGGCGTCCTTAACGCTCGGCGCGCTGGTAGGCGGTGACGACGGCGGCGCCGCCCAGTCCGATGTTGTGTTGCAGTGCGGCGCTGACGTTGTCGACCTGACGCTTGTCGGCGGTCCCGCGCAGCTGCCAGGTCAGCTCCGCGCATTGCGCCAGGCCGGTCGCGCCCAGCGGGTGCCCCTTGGAGATCAGGCCGCCGGACGGGTTGACCACCCAGCGGCCGCCGTAGGTGGTGTCGTTGTTGTCGATCAGCTTCGGTGCCTCACCGGGACCGCACAAGCCGAGCGCCTCATACAGCAGCAGTTCGTTGGCCGAGAAGCAGTCGTGCAGCTCGATCACCTGGAAGTCTTGCGGCCCCAGCCCGGACTGGTCGTAGACCTGTTGCGCGGCTTGGACATTCATGTCGTAGCCGATCAGGTTCTTCGCGCTCCCGTCGAACGTCGACGCGAAGTCGGTGGTCATGGCCTGCCCGACGATCTCCACCGCCTGGCCGGCCAGACCGTGGCTGTCGACGAAGCTTTCCGAGGCCAGGATGGCCGCACCCGAGCCGTCCGAGGTGGGCGAACACTGCAGCTTGGTCAGCGGGTCGGAGATCATCCGCGCCGCCAGGATGTCGTCGAGCGTGTAGGACTCCTGGAACTGGGCAAAAGGGTTGTTGACCGAGTGCTTGTGGTTCTTGTAGCCGATCTTGGCGAAATGCTCTGCGGTGCTGCCGTATTGCTTCATGTGCTCGCGTCCGGCGGCGCCGAACATCCACGGCGCGACGGGCATCGCGAACTCGTCGATCGCGGCCATCGCCTTGACGTGCTTGCCCATCGGCGATTCGCGGTCCTGGGCGCCGCCGCCCAGCGAACCCGGCTGCATCTTCTCGAAGCCGAGCGCGATCGCGCAGTCGACGATGCCGCCGCGGATGGCCTGGGCGGCCAGGAACAGCGCCGTCGAGCCGGTGGAGCAGTTGTTGTTGACGTTGACGATCGGAATGCCGGTCATGCCGAGCTCGTAGAGGGCGCGCTGCCCGGAGGTGGAGTCGCCCGAGCAGTAGCCGACGTAGCCCTGCTGCACCTCGCGGTAGTCGATGCCGGCATCCGTCAGGGCGTTGGTTCCCGATTCGCGGGCCATGTCCGGATAGTCCCAGCCCTCGCGGCGGCCCGGCTTCTCGAATTTCGTCATCCCGACGCCGACGACATAAACCTTGCTGGACATCGTTGTCCCCTTCCGAACCGTGGGCGGTCTAGGCCTTCAGTGTGCAACGTAGCCCAACCAACCGTTCGGCCGGGGCCGTTACAGCGTCGCCGGGCGGATCACCACCACCGGCTTGGTCCGCGAGCCCTCGTCGCGCAGCAGCGCCATCACCCGGCCGTCGGCATCGCAGGCGGCGTAGATGCCGCCGATGCCCGCCGGCTCGAGCGACCGGCCGTTGCCGGTCGCCTCGGCCTCCTCGCCGGACAGGTCGCGGCGCGGGAAGATCAGCAGGCAGGCCTCGTCCAGGCTGTAGCTGAGCCGCGGATGCTCCGCCAGCTCGTCGAGCGGGTAGGCCTGATCCAGCCCGAAGCACCCGACGCTGGTGCGCCGCAACGCCGTCAGGTGCCCGCCCACCCCCAGGGCGTCGCCGAGGTCGCGGGCCAGGGCGCGGATGTAGGTTCCCGACGAGCAGTCGACCTCGACGTCCAGGTCGACGACGTCGTGGCCGCCGGGTCCGGGCCGGATGTCGTACACCTCGAACCGGTCGATGCGCACCGGGCGGGCCTTCAGCTCGACGGTCTGGCCCTCGCGCGCCAACCGGTAGGCGCGCTTGCCGTCGACCTTGATGGCGCTGACCGTCGACGGCACCTGTTCGATGTCGCCGCGCAGGCCGGCCACGGCGGATTCGATCACCTCGCCGGTCAGGTGCCGCGCCGAGACGCTGTGCACCGGTTCGCCGTCGGCGTCGTCGGTGGACGTGCTCTGGCCCAGCCGGATGGTGGCCGTGTAGGACTTGGCGGTCGCCGTCAGCAGGCCGAGGATCTTGGTGGCGCGCTCGACGCCGATCACCAGCACACCGGTGGCCATCGGGTCCAGCGTCCCCGCGTGCCCCACCCTGCGGGTGGAGAAGATCCGCCGGCAGCGACCGACCACGTCGTGACTGGTCATTCCGGGCGGCTTGTCGACGACGACTATCCCTGGCCCGGTGGGGCTTTGGCTCATAGCACGATGGCGGTCAGCACCAGCCCGCGCTCGACCGACCACCGGCCGCGCAGCTCGGTCAGCGGCGGACCGGACAGCGCTTCGGGATCGATCAGGATCCGCGACACGAACCCGCCCGTCGCCGCCCCGGGGCCGTCGGCCTCGAACACGATGTGCGCGTCCTCGAAGCCCAGCCACCGTTTGGTCAGCGGGAACCAGGCCTTGTACGTCGCCTCCTTGGCGCAGAACAGGATTCGGTCCCAATGCAGATCCCCCGTCAGGATGGCGGGGATTTCGTCGCGTTCGGCCGGCAGGCTGATCGCGTTGAGCACGCCGTCGGGCAGCACGTCGTGCGGTTCGGCGTCGATGCCCACCGAGCGCACCGCGTCGGAGCGGCCCACCACCGCACCCCGGTAGCCCGTGCAGTGGGTGAGGCTGCCCACCACGCCGTCGGGCCAGCAGGGTTCACCCTTCTCGCCCTTGAGGATCGGCACCGGCGGCAGGCCGAGCTCGCCCAGCGCGATCCGGGCGCAGTGCCGGACGGTGATGAACTCGTTGCGCCGCTTGGCCACCGACCGGGCGATCAGCGGCTCCTCTTCGGGCAGCGGCGCGAGATCGGGCGGATCGTTATACACCTCCGAGTAGGCCAGGCCGTCGGCCACCGGCAGCACCAAGGAAACCAGCATGTCCCCGGTCATCGTGATTGCCGCTGCCGCAACCGTTCCCGGAACTGCGCGGCCTGCGCCTTCATCTCGGGGGTGATCTCGAAGTGGCCGCCGAAGTCATTGAGGTCGCCCGGCGCGTACTGCGGATCCGGCAGCACCTGGCGCAGCCAGCTGGGCGGCTTGCGGCGGCGCCACTCCCGCGGATAGCCCACCGACACTTCCTCGAAGCGCACGTCGTCGTACCAGGTGGTCCGCGGGATGTGCAGGTGGCCGTAGACCGAACACACGGCGTTGTAGCGGGTATGCCAGTCGGCCGTCTTGGTGGTTCCGCACCACAGCGAGAACTCCGGGTAGAACAGCGCGTCGCAGGGGTCGCGGACCAGCGGGAAGTGATTCACCAGAACCGTCGGGGTCATCCAGTCCAGCTCTTCGAGGCGGGCACGGGTGATCTGCAGGCGCTCGCGGCACCACGCCTCACGGGTGGCGTAGGGCTCCGGGGAGAGCAGGAACTCGTCGGTGGCCACCACGTTGCGCTCGCGTGCGATGGTCAGGCCTTCGGCTTTGCTCGTGGCACCATCGGGCAAGAAGCTGTAGTCGTAGAGCAGGAACATCGGGACGATCGTGGCCGGGCCACCGCGCTCGGTCCAGACCGGGAACGGATGCTCGGGCGTGACCACGCCCATCTCGTCGCACATGTTGACCAGGTACTCGTAGCGCGCCTTACCGAAGATCTGCACCGGATCGCGGGTGGTGGTCCACAGCTCGTGGTTGCCCGGCACCCAGATCACCTTGGCGAAGCGCCGTCGCAGCAGGTCGAGGGCCCAACGGATCTCGTCGGTGCGTTCGGCGACGTCGCCGGCCACGATCAGCCAGTCATCCGGCGAGGAAGGGTGCAGCGACTCGGTGACCGGCTTGTTGCCCAAGTGACCGGTGTGCAGGTCGGACACCGCCCACAGCGTCGGTTGCCCACCGTTGGTCGATTCCTGCCCTGCTGAATGCCCAGCCACGATTAACCACCCTAACGACCCGAACCCGGCAAGACCCGTTCGCGGGCGTCATTTCGGCCCTGGAGCGGGCGAGTTAGAACAAGTTCAGGTTTGCCTGTGACGCCGCGCGGGGGACTTGTACACTCCCCCCAAAGGACCGCTGAGGCGTCGGGGGGTGTCGTGTTCGCCAATGTTCGTCTGATGGGGGCGCTGGGTGCGCTGCTCACAGCGGCCATCGGGGGCACGGTGGGCTTGTTGACCGCCCCGGCCGCGCCGGGTGGCGGCGACCGGTCCGTCGAGCTGAGGTCGACCGCCCAGCCGATGGAAACCACCATGAAGAGCCCGATCGTGGCGACCACCGATCCGCGCCCCTTCGACGCGTGCGAGGACATCCCGTTCGACGTCATCCAGGGGCTCGGTTTGGGCTTCACACCGCCCGAACACGAAGACGGGCTGCGCTGCCACTTCGACGCCGGGAACTATCAGGTCGCCGTCGAGCCGATCATCTGGCGCACCTACGAGCAGTCGCTGCCCGCCGACGCCGTCGAGACGACGATCGCGGGCCACCGCGCCGCGCAGTACTGGGTGCTCAAGCCGACCTACCACAACAGCTACTGGTTCTACTCCTGCATGGTCGTGTTCAAGACCAGCTACGGCGTGCTGCAGCAGGCGCTGTACTACTCGACCGTCTACTCCAATCCCGAGGTCGATTGCATGCAGACCAATCTGCAGCGCGCCAACGACCTCGCACCGTATTACAAGTTCTGATTTTCAGCGGGGTTGAGTCGCCGGCGGTTGACCGGGTCTTAATGTGAGGACCGTGAGTACCACCTCGATCCAACCCGCGCAGCCGGCGCTGCACGCCCTGCGACACTTGGGCGGCAAAGCCGCCGGCCGCCTGCTCGGCCTGCCGCCGTTGACCACCGACTACACCGTGGAGCGCGTCGTTGTGCCGATGCGCGACGGCGTGCAGCTGGTGGCCGACCACTACGCGCCGACCACCGCGTCGGCCAGGGGTATCTTGCTGGTCCGCGGGCCCTACGGGCGCGGATTCCCGTTCACGCTGATCTTCGGCGCGTTGTACGCCTCGCGCGGCTACCACGTGGTGCTGCAGAGCGTGCGCGGCACGTTCGGATCGGGCGGGGTGTTCGAGCCGATGGCCAACGAGGCCGACGACGGCGCCGACACCGTCGCCTGGTTGCGCGAGCAGCCATGGTTCACCGGCCGGTTCGCCACCATCGGCATGTCCTACCTGGGGTTCACCCAGTGGGCGCTGCTGCAGGATCCCTCACCGGAGCTGGCCACCGCCGTCATCATGGTGGGCCCGCACGATTTCAACGAATCAACCTGGGGCACAGGAGCGTTCGCGGTCAACGACTTTCTGGGCTGGAGCGACATGGTGGCGCACCAGGAGGACCCGGTGCGTGTCCGCGCCGCGCTGCGCCAGCTGCAGACCCGCCGCAGGCTGGCGCGGGCGGCGGCCGCGGTGCCGCTGGGCGACGCCGCGCGCAGCCTACTCGGCACGGGTGCCCCCTGGTTCGAATCCTGGGTCGAGCACAGCGAACCCGACGACCCGTTCTGGGATGCGTTGCGGTGCAACGACGCGTTGGACCGCGTGCAGGTACCGGTGCTGTTGGTGGGCGGCTGGCAAGACATCTTCATCAGGCAGACGCTGCAGCAGTACGCACACCTGCGCGGCCGCGGCATCGACGTCGCGCTCACCGTCGGTCCCTGGACGCACACCCAGTTGCTCACCACCGGGTTCGCCACCTGCGCCCGGGAGGCGCTGGATTGGCTGGGCACCCATCTGGGCGATGCGACCACGTCGCGCCGGCCCAGCCGGGTCCGGGTCTACGTCACCGGCGGTGGCGCGGGCGGGGGCTGGCGCAGCCTGCCCGACTGGCCGCCTGCCACCACCGAACGCGCCCTGTACCTGCGGCCCGGCGGCTACCTGGGCGAGACCGCACCGGCCCTGAAGGGGTTGGCCCCGGCCACCTTTCGTCACGACCCGGCCAATCCGACGCCGACGACCGGCGGCCCGTTGCTGTCCGCCAACGGCGGCTACCGCGACGACAGCCGGTTGGCATCGCGTGACGACGTGCTGGCGTTCACCAGCGCGACCCTCACCGAGGACGTGTACGTCTACGGCAGCCCGGTCGTCGAGCTCGCCCACGGCGCGGACGGTCGGCACGCCGACCTGTTCGTGCGGGTGAGCGAGGTCGACACCAAGGGCCGGTCGCGCAACGTCAGCGAGGCGTATCGCCGGCTGCACGCCGCGGCAAAACCCAAGTCGGAGAAGATCGTTCGCCTCGACCTCGACGGCATGGCCCACCGCTTCCGGGCCGGCTCACGCATCCGGGTGCTGATCGCCGGCAGCTGGTCCCCGCGCTACGCGCACAACCTCGGCTCCGGCGAACCGGTGCTGACCGGCCGGCAGTCGACGCCGGTCACCCATACCGTGCGCTACGGGCGCTCCCGGCTGCTGTTGCCGGTCGGGCCGGCCGAGCTGTCAGCCAACGGCGGCGCGGACCCGGGCGGCCACCGCGGCTAGCGCCGCTTGGTCATGAACGGGGTCGTGCACCGGCGCCCGCACCGGCAACTCCACCCAGCTCTTGCAGCCGCCATACTCCGCAGTCCGATTCAGGCGCACCGGCTCGACCAGCAGGGTCACCGACACCACCAGCACGGCCAGCTTGTGCTTGGGACGAAAGTCGAGCCGGTCGGCGCGCACCGACTCCGGCGTCCAGATGTGCAGGTCCTCGATGGCCGAAAGGCCGTCCGGGCGCTCAACCGGCACCGCCGCAACGACTTTCGCGGCGGCCCGAATCACCAGCTCGTCGTCGGTGCTGTCGGCGGCGGCGGGTGCCAGCAGGTCTTGATGCTCGGGACGCACCCGCTCGGCGTGGCTGTGCGCGACCGTCGGGAACAACAGGAATTCGCGGGCGGCCAGTTCGAATCGCTTCTCCCCGATGCCGCCCTTGCGCAGCAGAACCCGCTGGCGGCCGTCCAGCAGGGCGTGCACCGCCGCGCTCCACTCCTTGAGCGCGGGCATCGTTGTGGTGACGGTCATTTCGCGCCCGCCATCCGCGCGATCACCTCGGGCCGCCGCAGCGGCGGGACCGTCTTGGGTGGCTGGCGCCGCGGCGGCAGCAGCCCCAGCAACCGCGTCGTCGTCTCGGTGACCTCGGCAACCGCCGCCTCGAACGCGTCGACATTGGCCGCCGAGGGGTGGGTGATGCCGCTGACTTTGCGCACGTACTGCCGGGCGGCCGCAGCGATCTCCTCGGCGGTGGCCGCGGGCTGCAGGCCGCGTAGTTCGGTGATGTTCCGGCACATCTTTCCCACGATAAGCGCTGCTGGGCGCCGCCGCTTTTCGACGGATGGGCCGGCGGCAAGGCGGCCGACCGGCCGCGCCGGGCGACTGGCTACGGTGATGTCATGACCGACGAGATCCTGCTGATCGACACCGACGAGCGCGTGCGCACGCTGACCCTCAACCGACCCCAGTCGCGCAACGCGCTGTCGTCGGCGTTGCGGGACCGCTTCTTCGGCGCGCTGGCCGACGCCGAAACCGACGATGACGTCGACGTCATCATCGTCACGGGCGCCGACCCGGTGTTCTGCGCGGGGCTGGACCTCAAGGAGCTGGGCGGCTCGACGGCGCTCCCGGACATCTCGCCGCGGTGGCCGGCGCTGACCAAGCCGGTGATCGGCGCGATCAACGGCGCCGCGGTGACCGGCGGGCTGGAGCTCGCGCTGTATTGCGACATCCTGATCGCGTCGGAGAACGGCCGCTTCGCCGACACGCACGCCCGGGTGGGGCTGCTGCCCACCTGGGGCCTGAGCGTGCGGTTGCCGCAGAAGGTGGGGGTCGGGCTGGCCCGGCGGATGAGCATGACCGGGGATTATCTGTCCGCCGCCGACGCGCTGCGCGCCGGGCTGGTGACCGAGGTGGTGCCGCACGACCAGCTGCTTCCCGCTGCCCGCGCCGTCGCGGCGTCGATCGTCGGGAACAATCAGGACGCGGTGCGGGCACTGCTGGCGTCCTATCACCGCATCGACGACGCGCAGACCAGCGCGGCGCTGTGGCAGGAGGCGACGGCGGCCCGGCAGTTCCGGACCAGCGGCGACGACATCGCCGCCAACCGGGAGGCCGTGCTGCAACGCGGGCGCTCGCAGGTGCGCTGACGTCGCGATCTGCGCCGGTCCGTTCCCCCCGATCGGGCCCACGCCATACGATCAGCTGATGAACGCGGTCGGCGGTGTCATCGTGCGGATGCTCGGCGGCCTGACGCTGGCTGCCGCGTCGGCGATCGCGGTGTCCGCGCCGCACGCGGCCGCGCTGCCGCCGCCGGGGTTTCCCAACCTGGACGCCTTCACCGCCGTCCCGGCCGACGGCTATCAGGGCGCTGGCGCGCCGGGCGGCCCGCCGCGGGTCGGTTTCTCCGCCGGTTCCGCCCTGGTCTGCGACTTCTACGGCGGGCCGCCGCCGGTGCCGCAACCGTCGCAGGACATCAAGTGCAAGGGCGACATGCTCGGGATGGACGACGTGCCCTTCCCCGGCGGCCGCCCACGGCCCGGGGACTGCGTGGTGGGTTCGGTGGACTTCAAGGGACCGGGGTATCAGTTGAGCCGGATGTCCTACGGCGGCTGCGACGGCAACGCGCCCCCGCTGCCGACCGGCGGCAAAGCGCTGGAGTCGGGCCAGAAGCTGACCTATCTCAACGTCACCTGCGCGGTGGGAGCCGACAACCTGGTCGCTTGCCTGGACACCACCAGCGGCGACCACGGATTCGTGCTGCAGCGCTCGGGAAGCTGGGCGTTCTAGTCCAGGGCGGTGCGCAGCGACGCCACCGCGTCGTCGATCGTTCCGGTGGTCGAGTAGCCGGCCGCCAGCCGGTGGCCACCGCCGCCGAACACGGACGCGACCGATGCCAGGTCCACCGCGGCCTTGGCCCGCATCGACACCGACCACTGTTGCGGCGCGATCTCCTTGAACACCGCGGCCACCTCGGCCTGCTGCGTGGTCCGCACGATGTCGACGATGCTCTCGACTTCCTCGGGGCGGGAACTGTCCCAATCCTGGTTGCCGACAACGGCATACACCAGCCCCCGGCCGCCCGCGGCGTCCGGCAGCAGCCGGGCCGACGCCAGCACCCGCGACAGCAGCGGGAGCCAGCCAAAGGGGTGGCTGTCCATCAGGGTGCGGCTGATCGCGGCGTTGTCCACGCCGCTGTCGACCAGCCGTGCCGCCAGCCGCAGGGCGCGCGCGCTGGCCCAGCGGAACGATCCGGTGTCGGTCGTCAGGCCGGCGTAGATGCAGTGCGCGACGTCGGGATCGATGGGCTTGCCCCAGGCGTCCAGGATGTCGGCGACCATCATCGTGGTCGAATCGGCCGTCACGTCAACGAAATTGGCGGTACCGAACACGTCGTTGGAGGCGTGGTGATCGATGACCAACACCTCGTCGGCCTCGACGGCCAAGTCGCTCAACGCGCCCAACCGTTTAACGCTCGGAACATCAACGGTGACAACCAGATCGACGTCACGGCGCATCGCATCCGGGCTTACCAGCAGCCGGCAGCCGGGCAGCGACGCCAGCGACTCGGGCAACGCCGCCGGCTCGGCGAAACCGACCTCGACCCGCTTGCCGCACTTGTCCAGCACCAGCCCCAGCGCCAGCCCGGCGCCGATGGTGTCGGCGTCGGGGTGCACGTGCGCGATCACCGCGACCGTGTCGGCGTCCGACAGCAGACCGACCGCACCCGCGGCGTCGACGCGTGCCCCCACCCGGGGGCCATCCAGGTCAGTATTCGTGTTGGTCGTCGTCACCGATGCTCCCGTCGAGGCCGGGCTCCGCGCCCGTTCCGCTATCCCGGTATGGATCGGCCTCCCCAGCCGGCTTGGCGCCCGAACGAACCCGGGCCAGATCAGCGTCCGCGGCGCGTGCCCGCGCCAGCAACTCTTCCATCCGCTGCACGTTGTCCGACGTGGTGTCGCGCGTGAACGTCAGCGTGGGCGTGAAACGCACGCCGGTGCCGGCCCCGACCAGGGTGCGCAGCGCGCCCTTGGCCCGTTCCAGGGCGGCCGCGGCGACCGCGTAATCCGGCTCGTCGTCCAGCGTGCGTCCCATCACCGTGTAGAACACCGTCGCATCGTGCAGATCGGCGGTCACCTTCGCGTCGACGATGGTGACCCCGTCCAACCCGGGGTCCTTGATCTCGAACTCGATCGCCGAGGCGACGATCGTGTTGATCCGCTTGGCCAGACGGCGCGCCCGAGCCGGGTCGGCCATCAGGTGCGTTCCTTCTGGACCAACTCGTAGGACTCGATGATGTCGCCTTCCTTGAGGTCGGAGTACCCCAGCGTCATACCGCACTCGAAGCCCTCGCGGACCTCGGTCACGTCGTCCTTCTCCCGTCGCAGCGAGGTGATCGAGAGGTTGTCGGTGACCACGATGTTGTCCCGCAGCAACCGCGCCTTGGCGTTGCGGCGCACGATGCCACTGCTGATCATGCAGCCCGCGATGATGCCGACCTTGGAGGACCGGAAGATCGCCCGGATCTCGGCGCGACCGAGCGTGTTCTCCTCGTAGATCGGCTTGAGCATGCCGCGCAGGGCCTTCTCGATCTCGTCGATCGCCTGGTAGATCACCGAGTAGTAGCGGATCTCCACACCCTCGCGGTTGGCCAGCTCGGTGGCCTTGCCTTCGGCGCGCACGTTGAAGCCGATGATCACCGCGTCCGAGGCCGACGCCAGGTTGACGTTGGTTTCGGTGATGCCACCGACACCGCGGTCGATCACGCGCAGCTCCACCTCGTCGTCGATCTGGATGCCCATCAGGGCCTCTTCGAGGGCCTCGACCGTACCGGCGTTGTCGCCCTTGAGGATCAGGTTCAGCTGGCTGGTTTCCTTCAGCGCCGAGTCCAGGTCCTCCAGGCTGATCCGCTTGCGGGACCGGGCCGCCAGCGCGTTGCGCTTGCGGGCGCTGCGCTTGTCGGCGATCTGGCGGGCGATGCGGTCCTCGTCGACGACCAGCAGGTTGTCGCCGGCGCCGGGCACCGAGGTGAAACCGATGACCTGAACCGGCCGCGACGGCAGCGCCTCTTCGACGTCCTCGCCGTGCTCGTCGACCATGCGGCGGACGCGACCATAGGCGTCGCCGGCCACCACCGAGTCGCCGACGCGCAGCGTGCCGCGCTGCACCAGGACCGTTGCGACCGGCCCGCGACCGCGGTCCAGGTGCGCCTCGATCGCCACACCCTGGGCCTCCATGTCGGGGTTGGCCCGCAGGTCCAGGGCCGCATCAGCGGTCAGCAGCACCGCCTCGAGCAGTTGCTCGATGTTGGTGCCCTGCTTGGCGGAGATGTCGACGAACATGGTGTCGCCACCGAAATCCTCTGCCACCAAACCGTATTCGGTGAGCTGGCCGCGGATCTTGGCCGGGTCGGCACCCTCGACGTCAATCTTGTTGACCGCCACCACAATCGGCACGTCGGCCGCCTGGGCGTGGTTGACGGCCTCCACCGTCTGCGGCATCACGCCGTCGTCGGCGGCAACCACCAGGATGGCGATGTCGGTGGCCTTCGCACCGCGGGCACGCATGGCGGTGAACGCCTCGTGACCCGGGGTGTCGATGAAGGTGATCGGACGTTCTTGTCCGTCGTGTTCCACGGTCACCTGGTAGGCACCGATGTGCTGGGTGATGCCGCCCGCCTCGGCCTCGCGGACGCTGGCGTTCCGGATGGTGTCCAGCAGTCGGGTCTTACCGTGGTCGACGTGACCCATCACGGTCACCACCGGCGGACGGGTCTGCAGGTCTTCCTCGCCGCCCTCGTCCTCGCCGTAGGTCAGGTCGAAGGACTCCAGCAGCTCGCGGTCCTCGTCCTCGGGGCTGACGACCTGGACGACGTAGTTCATCTCGCTGCCGAGCAACTCGAGCGTCTCGTCGCCGACCGACTGGGTGGCGGTGACCATCTCACCGAGGTTGAACAGCGCCTGCACCAACGAGGCCGGGTTGGCGTTGATCTTGTCGGCGAAGTCGGAGAGCGACGCGCCGCGGGCCAGCCGGATCGTCTCGCCGTTGCCGTGCGGCAACCGCACGCCACCGACGACGGGCGCCTGCATGTTCTCGTATTCGGCGCGTTTCGCCCGCTTCGACTTGCGACCGCGTCGCGGCGCACCGCCGGGACGGCCGAACGCGCCGGCCGCACCGCCGCGCTGGCCGGGACGGCCACCGCCGCCACCACCACCGGGACGGCCACGGAAACCGCCGCCACCCCCGGGCGGGGGCGCCGACTCCGCCGCCACCGCCGCCGCGGTAGTTGCCGCCGCCTCCGTCGCGGCCGCCGGGACCGCCGGGACGGCCGCCGCCGGGACGCGGAGCGCCGGGCCGGGCCGGGCGACCGGGCCCACCGGCACCGGCGGGCCGGGGCGGCATGTTGCCCGGCGAAGCGCCGCCGGGACGCGGGGCGCCCGGGCGGGGCGCTCCGGGACGCGGCGCCTGCGGACGCGGGATGGGCCGGTCGACGGGCTGCGCCGACGAGAAGGGGTTGTTGCCGACGCGCGGGGCGCGGGGCTTGGGCATCGGGCCCGGACGCGGGCCGGGCGTCACGCCGGGGCGCGGCGCCTGGCCGGGCGCCTGCCCGGGTGCGGGCGGTTTCGGCTGGCCGGGGGGACGGCGCGGCTGGCTGGGCGGGATCCGGGCCGGGGCGGGCCGGGGCCTCGGCGGGCGCCGCGGCGGAGACCTGCGGGGCGGCGGGCGTGGGGGGCGCCGCCGTGGCCTCGCCGTTGCCGCCGGCGCTGCCGATGGCGTTGTCGAGGGCCTGGTCGAGCGATTTGTCAGGGGCCTTGGCGGCGGGCGCCTTGGCCCCTCCTTGTGCAGCGGCCTTCGCGGGGGCCTTCGCGACGGCCTTGCCGCCGCCGAAGGACTCGCGCAGCCGGCGAGCCACCGGCGCTTCTACCGTCGACGATGCGGATTTAACGAATTCGCCCTGATCATTCAGTCGGGCGAGGACTTCCTTGCTGGTGACACCGAGTTCCTTAGCCAACTCGTGTACGCGGGCCTTACCTGCCACTACATCTCCTGTCTATGAGGCGACAGTCGTGGGGCCGCGCCTCGGGTTTAGCTATGACGCATTGTCATCGGGACTTCACGGTGTGCTCATGTTCTTTGCTACCTGTTCTGTTGCCGGGCGCTCGGGCGCACAGAGAGACTCTATGTGCTCGATCACCGCGGATGTGTCCGGTGAACCGGTGATGCGCAGCGCTTTGGTGAAAGCCCGCCGCCGGATTGCCTGTTGCGCGCACTGCGGTCCGGGATGCAGCCACGCACCCCGCCCCGGCAGGCTATTGCCTGTGTCAACGATCACGGCGTATTCGCCGTTCCCGTTCGGCACAGCCACCACTCGAAGCAGCTCGACGGCCAGCTCTCGCTTCCGGCACCCGACACATGTCCGTACGGGTCCACCCGCATGACGGGGCGACTCTCTGGTTTCGGGAGCCGAAAGATCGCGCTGGATCACGGCTCAGTCTAGCGTTACCGAATAGATGGTCAGAACCACCCGAGGATGTGCGGGCGCCGCCTAGCGGTCGTGGGCCATTCCGTGGCTGGCACCGTGTTCGGACTGGCTCTCCGAATGGCCACCGGAGCCGCCGGGCGAGTCCCCGCGGATGTCGATGCGCCACCCGGTGAGCCGGGCGGCCAGGCGCGCGTTCTGGCCTTCCTTGCCGATGGCCAGCGACAACTGGAAGTCGGGCACCACCACGCGGGCGGCGCGGGCCGCCTGGTCGATGATCGAGACCGATACCACCTTCGCCGGTGACAGCGCGTTGGCGACGAAGCGCGCGGGGTCCTCGTCGTAGTCGATGATGTCGATTTTCTCGCCGGAGAGCTCGCTCATCACGTTGCGGACCCGCTGCCCCATCGGGCCGATGCAGGCGCCTTTGGCGTTGAGGCCGGGAAGGTTGGACTTCACCGCGATCTTGGAGCGATGGCCGGCCTCGCGGGCTACGGCGACGATCTCCACCGATTCGTCGGCGATCTCGGGGACTTCCAGCGAGAACAACCTGCGGACCAGGTTGGGGTGGGTCCTGGACAGGGTGATCAGCGGTTCCCGGGCGCCGCGGGTCACCCCGATCACGTAGCAGCGCACGCGGTTGCCGTGCTCGTAGCTTTCGCCGGGAACCTGCTCGGCCGCCGGGATCACGCCCTCGGAGGCCTTCGTCTCGGTGCCCATCCGGACCACGACCAGTCCCCGCGCGTTGGCCCGGCTGTCCCGCTGGATGACGCCCGCCACGATCTCGCCCTCGCGGGTGGAGAACTCGCCGTAGGTCCGCTCGTTTTCGGCGTCCCGGAAGCGCTGCAGCATGACCTGGCGCGCGGTGGTGGCGGCGATGCGGCCGAAACCCTCGGGGGTGTCGTCCCATTCACTGATGACGTTGTCGTCTTCGTCGGTCTCCCGGGCCATCACCCGCACGACACCGGTCTTGCGGTCGATCTCGATCCGCGCGTCGTTCTGGTGGCCTTCGGTGTGCCGGTAGGCGGTGAGCAGCGCCGACTTGATGGTGTCGAGCAGCTCGTTGACCGAGATGCCCCGATCCACCTCGATGGCGTGCAGCGCGGCCATGTCGATGTTCATGCTCCGGTCTCCGTCCTCCGGGCCTGACCCATACTCGCCAGTTCCAGCTCCGCTTGGTTAGGGGGCGAAAACTCTACCTGCACAACCGCTTTCGCGATGTCACCGAGTGGGATCTCGCGCACCGACCAGTCCCGGCCGGCGCGGACCACCAGCGCGACCGCGTCGTCGGTCGTCTCGCCGACCCGGCCGGTCAGCTTCGATCCGTCCAACAGGACGACGTCGACCTTGCGGCCGCGGGCCCGACGGAAGTGCTTCGCGCTGGTCAGCGGGCGGTCGACGCCGGGCGAGGAAACCTCGAGCACGTAGTGGTCGCCGATCGTGTCCAGGCCGTCGAGCAGTGCCGATGCCGAGCGGGACAGCGTGGCCGCCGTGTCCAGATCGAGGCCGTTGTCGCCGTCGGCGATCACCAGGATTCGCGGTGGGCGGGTCCGGGCGTCGATGACCACGTCTTCGATCTCGAATCCGGCGCGCGCAAACTCTCCACCGAGTAGCGCGATCACCTGCGTCTGCGACGGTAGCCCGGTGGTCACGGCGAGCTCCTCATCTTGAGTTGTCCGGTCATCTGGCGGATGTCGGCACCCCGATAACTTCGCAGGCGACTTCCGGCGTCCCGGCAAAGAAACATCCGTGTCGACAGTTGCTGTCGGTGGCTGCCCTCTGCGAGAACCAGCTATCCACGATACGCCAGGATTCGCCTCTGACGGCGTGATCGCGTCCTGGCATCGTGCCCGCCTTCGCGCCGATGGCAGGATGTCTTTGTGGCTAGCGCAGTTCCGTTCGTCAACAGGCGAGATGTCCTCGCCGGTGGTGTGGCTTTCGCTGCGCTCGGGGCGGTCGTGACCGCCTGTAGCAAGCCCGCGCCCAAGCCCCCGCCCGTCGAGCAACTGCTGGGGCCGTTGGATCAGGCGCGGCACGACAGCACGCTGGCGGCCGCCGCCGCCGCGGCCGTCGGGAACCCACCGCAGGTCGCCGCCGCGCTGACGGTGGTGGCCAGCCAGCGCGCCGCACATGCCCGCGCGCTGGCCGCGGAGATTTCGCGCGCGACGGGCAAGCTCGCCACGTCGCCGACGAGCGAAGCGCCCAGCCCGGGCCAGGCCCAACCGGCCGGCCCGCCGCCGCCCCCGCCGCCGGTGTCCGACGTGATCGATGCCCTGCGCGCCTCGGCCGACAGCGCGAGCCGGCTGGTGGGCACCGAATCGGGTTACCGGGCCGGGCTGCTCGCCTCGATCGCGGCGTCCTGCACGGCGTCGTACACGGTTGCGCTGGTGCCCGGGGGTCCGTCCATATGACCTCCGGCAAGGACGCCGACAACCAGGCGCTGTGCGACGCGCTGGCCATCGAGCACTCGACGATCTACGGCTACGGCATCGTGTCCGCGCTGTCGCCGCCCAGCGTGAACGACATGGTGGTGGAGGCGCTCGCGCAGCATCGCCAGCGCCGCGACGACGTCATCGCGATGCTGACCGCCCGCAAGGTGACCGCCCCGGTCGCCGCGGCCGGCTACCAGCTGCCCCTGGTGGTCGGCGGCCCGGCCGACGCGGCGCGGCTGGCCGCACGGATGGAGAACGATGGCGCCGGCGCTTGGCGGGTGGTCGCCGAGCACGCGGAGACAGGCGCGGACCGCGCGTTCGCCGCGACGGCCCTGGTGCAGAGCGCGGTGATGGCCGCCCGGTGGAGCCGGGTGCTGGGCGCGTGGCCCATCACGACGAGCTTCCCCGGCGGCAACGACTAACCCGTGGCGATCGCAAGCGCGGCGTAGCCGGGCGAAGCGGGTCGCCACCATCGGCCTAGCGCAGGGCGGCCGCGACGTCGGCGGCCAGCGACGGCCCGGTCGCCAGTTCGCGGGTTTGCCCGCCGAACCGGTCGCGCAGCTCCACCACGCCGTCCGCCCAGCCCCGTCCCACCACGACGATCCAGGGCACACCGAGCAACTCGGCGTCCTTGAACTTCACGCCGGGTGAGGCTTGGCGGTCGTCGAGCAGCACTTCGACGCCCAGCCGGTCCAGCTCGCCGGCCAGCTCGACGGCCCCGGTGCGGGCTTGCGCGTCCTTGTTGGCGATCACCAGATGGACGTCGAACGGCGCGACCGCGGACGGCCAGCGCAGCCCGAGCTCGTCGTGGTGCTGCTCGGCGATGACGGCCACCATCCGCGACACCCCGAGGCCGTAGGAGCCCATGGTCAGGCGCACCGGCTTGCCGTCCTCACCGAGCACGTCGACCGTGAAGGCGTCGGTGTATTTGCGGCCGAGCTGGAAGATGTGCGCGACTTCGATACCGCGCGCCGAGACCAGCGGGCCCGCGCCATCCGGTGCGGGGTCACCGTCGCGCACCTCGGCGGCCTCGATGGTGCCGTCTGCGGTGAAGTCCCGGCCGGCGACCAGCCCGACGACGTGCCGCCCGGCCTCGTCGGCCCCGGTGATCCAGCTGGTGCCGTCCACCACCCGCGGATCGACCAGGTAGCGAATACCGTTGCCCTGCAACGCTTTCGGTCCGATGTACCCCTTCACCAAGAAGGGGTACTTGGCGAAGTCGGCGTCATCGAGCAGGGCGTATTCGGCCGGTTCCAGCGCCGCACCCAGCCGTTTGTCGTCGACCTCGCGGTCCCCCGGCACCCCGATGGCCAGCAGCTCCCACTCCCCGCCGGGCTGGCGCACCTTGAGCAGGACGTTCTTCAACGTGTCGGCCGCGGTGACGGTGCGGCCCAGGTTCGCCTGGTTGGCCCAGTCCACCAGGGTGGCGATGGTCGGGGTGTTGCCGGTGTCGTGGACCACCGCTTCGGGCAGCCCCTCGGTGGGCTGCGCCTCCGGGCGGGCGGTGACGACGGCCTCGACGTTGGCCGCGTAGCCGGATTCCAGGCACCGCACGAAGGTGTCCTCTCCGACCGCGCTCTCGGCCAGGAACTCCTCGGAGGCGCTGCCGCCCATGGCGCCCGACACCGCGGACACGATGACGTAGCGCACCTGCAGGCGCGCGAAGATGCGCTGATAGGCCTCGCGATGCGCGTGGTAGGCGGCCTTGAGTCCGGCGTCGTCGATGTCGAACGAGTAGGAGTCCTTCATCACAAACTCCCGCACGCGCAGGATGCCGGCCCGCGGCCGCGCCTCGTCACGGTATTTGTTCTGGATCTGATACAGCAGGACCGGGAAGTCCTTGTACGAGCTGTATTCGCCCTTGACGGTCAGGGTGAACAGTTCTTCGTGGGTGGGGCCCAGCAGGTAGTCGTTGCCGCGGCGGTCCTGCAGCCGGAACACCGAGTCGCCGTATTCGGTCCACCGGTTCGTCGTCTCGTACGGTGCGCGCGGGAGCAACGCGGGCAACAAGATCTCTTGCCCGCCAATGGCGTTCATCTCCTCGCGGACGATCCGCTCGATGCGGCGCAGCACCCGCAATCCCAGCGGCAGCCAGCTGTACAGCCCGGGCGCGACGGGGCGGATGTAGCCGGCCCGGATCAAAAGCTTGTGGCTGGCGACTTCGGCGTCGGCGGGATCGTCGCGCAAGGTGCGCAAAAACAACTGGGACATCCGGGTGATCACAGCGGGCCAGCCTAGCGGTGACCAGGGGCCTGGCGACGATGCGGGCCGCGCCGGGTCCGCAGTGAGCTAAAGCTCCCCGGCGTCGATCGCTTCCTTGACCTCTTGCGCGTGCGCGACTTGCTCGGGCGTGTAGCCGATCAACAGCGCCGCGGCGCCGACGATGACGGCCACGCCGGCCACCCACAGCAGCCCGTAGGTGTAGCCGTGGTCCAGCGCGGACAACTGCGCGTCGTTCATGAACTTCACCGGACCGGTGGTGCCGCCCAGATACAGCGTGCGCGAGGTGATCACGGCCTGGATCACGGCCAGCACCAGCGGCCCACCCAGGCTCTGCAGCATCAGGGCGATCGCCGACACCGGACCGATCTGATCGAAACCCACCCCGGCGATCGCCGACAGGGTCAGCGGCACACCGACGATGCCGATGCCGATGCCGCCGATGACGATCGGCATCACCAGGTTGGGGAAGTAAGACACGCCCCGGTGCATGTACGCCGAGCCGTACAGCATCGCGCCCAGCAGCAGCCAGCCGCCGCCGATGGTCAGCACCCGCGGCGAGAACCGTGACACCAGTTGCGAGGAGACCCCGAGGCCGATGCCCACCCCGATCACGAACGGGATGAAGCCGACACCTGCGCGCAGTGCGCTGTAGCCCAGGATGTCCTGCACGTACAGACCGATGCAGACCGTCAGGCTGAACATGAGTCCGCCGGCCAGCAAGACCGCGGCGAAGGTGACCAGCCGGTTGCGGTCGCGGAACAGTTCAAAAGGGACGACGGGATTCTCGGCGGTGCGCTCCACGATGATGAAGGCAAGAGCGGCACCCATAGCCACCACGCCCGAGCCGATGGTGGTGATCGACACCCAGCCCCTTTCCGGGCCCATCGAGAACGCGAACACGGCCGCAGTGCAGGTCAATGTGGCCAGCATGGCCCCGGTCGCGTCGAGCTTCATCCGCTCGCGGTTGGTCTCGCGCAGCGCGG
This sequence comes from Mycobacterium senriense, assembly GCF_019668465.1. Taxonomy (NCBI): domain Bacteria; kingdom Bacillati; phylum Actinomycetota; class Actinomycetes; order Mycobacteriales; family Mycobacteriaceae; genus Mycobacterium; species Mycobacterium senriense. Next base: position 5,624,604 of record NZ_AP024828.1, read on the forward strand.
TGCGGGCCAGGTACATCATCACCAGGCCGATCGGCACGTTCACCAAGAACGCCAGCCGCCACGACACCTCGGTGAGCGCTCCGCCGACGACGAGGCCCATCACCGAACCGACCGCCGTCATCGCGGCGAACACCGCCGTCGCGAAGTTGCGGGCCGGGCCCTTGGGGAAGGTGGTCGCCACCAGGGCCAGACCGGTCGGCGAGGCGATGGCCGAGCCGACGCCCTGCGACAGCCGGGCGATCACCATGGTGGCCTCGTCCCAGGCGACCGCGCACAGCACGGAAGAGATGGTGAACAGCGCGACACCGACGATGAAGGTGCGCTTGCGCCCGATCGTGTCGCCGAGGCGACCGCCCAGCAGCATCAGGCCGCCGAACGTCAGCACGTAGGCGGTGATGACCCAGCTGCGTCCGGCGTCGGACAAGCTGAGATCGTTCTGGATCTTGGGGAGCGCGACGATGGCGACGGTGCTGTCCATGGTTGCGAGCAGCTGCATACCGCCGATGGCGATCACGGCCGCGATGAAGCGTCGGGAGGGCATCCACGCCGGGTAGTACTTGCTGGTGCGCTTCAAGGCGGTCTCCGCCGCGGGCTCGGAGGCGGTCTCCGCCGGAAGCGCAGCGCTCACCGGGGCCGGACGATCGGGGCGCGCCGAGGCCAGTTGCTGCACCGCGCGCTCTGCATCGTTGAGAGCCGTCATAAAGGGTTACCTTACAGTAATCTTAAGAATCGTTTAAAGCCCGAAGCCCGCCACGGCGCCGATCACGATGATCGCGGGAGCTCGGATACCCTCGGCGCGAATCTTTTCGGGCGTGTCGGCGAGGGTGGCCCGCAAAGTGTGTTGAGCGGCGGTCGTTCCATGCTGAACCACCAGCACCGGGGTATCCGCAGGTCGGCCGCCTTTAAGCAGTGCTTCGGCGAAAAGCTCGATGCGCTCGACCGCCATCAGCAAAACAATCGTGCCCGACATTGCGGCCAGCGCATCCCAATTCACTAACGATTCGGGATGGCCGGGTGGCAGATGGCCGCTGACCACCACAAACTCGTGATTTATCGCCCGATGCGTGACCGGAACGCCCGCCAAAGCGGGCACTCCTATGGCACTTGTCACACCTGGCACCACCGTCACGGGTATCCCGGCCTCGACGCACGCCTGCACCTCTTCGTAGCCGCGGGCGAACACGAAGGGGTCGCCGCCCTTGAGGCGCACCACGAAGCTGCCGGCGCGGGCACGTTCGATCATGACGTCGTTGATGGCGTCCTGGGCCATGGCCCGCCCGTACGGGATCTTTGCGGCGTCGATGACCTCGACGTGCGGGGGCAGCTCGGCGAGGAGTTCCGGTGGTGCGAGACGGTCGGCGACCACGACGTCGGCCTGGGCCAGCAGGCGCCGGCCGCGCACGGTGATCAGTTCCGGGTCACCGGGCCCTCCGCCGACCAGTGCGACGCCGCCCTTGACGACGTCGGAGCTCACCGGACTGTCGGGCGTGATGAGTCCGGTCTGCAGCGCCTCGCGGATCGCCGAGCGGATCGCCGCCGAGCGGCGGTGCTCGCCGCCGGCCAGGACTCCGACGGACAGCCCCGCGTAGTCGAAAGACGCTGGGGTGACCGCGGTCCCCTCGACAGCGATGTCCGCCCGGACGCAGAAGATGCGGCGGCTCTCGGCCTCGGCGACCACCGCCTCGTTGACTTGCGCGTCGTCGGTGGCCGCGATCGCGTACCAGGCTCCGTCGAGGTCGCCGTCGCGGTATTCGCGCAATGCCAGGGTGATTCCCGTCATCGCCTCGACCGACCGCGTGGCGCTGCGGGAGATGACGTGGACGTCGGCGCCGCTGGCGATGAGCAATGGCAGCCGGCGCTGGGCGACGGTGCCGCCGCCGACCACGACGACCTTTTTGCCGGTCAGCCGCAGCCCAGCGAGGTAGGCGCTCTCGGTCACCCGGCAAGCCTAGTGGCGACCGCCGGCGCGGCGGAGCCGGGCGCCGCGGGTCGCTGTTGGTGCCGCGAGCGTAACGCCACGGCGACTTCCAGCCGGATTTTTCGCCGTGGCGTTACGCTCGCAGACCGGCTCGCCGGGTGATCGCGTGTGCGACGAAGCGCGCCACCGCCTCCGGCGCCGCGACAGGATGGGTGTGCAGATACGACGCATGCACACCGGCGTGCACGACGCCGTCGCGCACGGGGCGGCCCTGCCCGCCGCCGTCGTGGGCCGAATACATCCAGGCGGGCTGATATTCCTCGGTGAATGTGACTGTGGTGCGGTGGAATTCATGCCCCACCGCGCGCTGGCCGGCGGCATACAACGACGAATCCGCGACGGCGACGGCGTCGCGATACGCCAGGGTCAGGTGCGGCGTGAACCGCGCCTGACCCGCCAGCACACCGCACATCGGATGGCCGTCGAGCTCGGACACCAGATAGATCAGTCCGGCGCACTCGGCGTGAATCGGCGCCCCGGCGGCGGCCAGTTCGCTGATCTGCCGGCGCACGACCGCATTCGCCGAGAGCTCCGCGGTGAACTGTTCGGGAAACCCGCCGGGCAGCAACACCGCATCGGTGCCGTCGGGCAAGGCGTCGACGAGCGGATCGAATTCGACGACGTCGGCGCCGGCGACCGCCAGCAGCTCCGCGTGTTCGGCGTAACCGAAACTGAATGCCTTGCCGGCCGCCACCGCGACGGTCGCGCCGGCGCGCCCGGGCGCCTCCCCCACTGCCGCCGCCGGATCCCACGCCGGCTCCGCGACCCGGGCGCCGGCCACCGCGACGAACGCCGACAAGTCGACGTGCCGGGCAACCAATTCGGTCATCGCCTGCACCGCCAGCCGCGCCCGCTGCCCATACTCCACTGCGGTGACCAGCCCCAAATACCTTGTCGGCAACTCTAATTCAGCCACCCGTGGGATCGCGCCCAACACCGGGACACCGGCCTGTTCACAGGCTTGGCGCAGCACCTGCTCGTGCCGGGCCGACCCGACCCGGTTGAGGATCGCACCGGCGACGCGGGTCGCGGTATCGAACGTCGAAAAGCCATGCAGCAGTGCGGCGATGCTCTGGCTCTGCCCGCGCGCATCGACGACCAGGACGACCGGGGCGCCCAGCAGGCCGGCGACATGGGCCGTCGATCCGGCAGCGGGAGTCGTGGCGGCGGGCCCGATCCGCCCGTCGAACAACCCCATCACCCCTTCGACCACGGCGATGTCGGCGCCGCTGGCGCCGTGGGCGTACAGCGGGCCGATCAGGTTCTCCCCCACCAACACCGGATCGAGGTTGCGGCCCGGCCGGCCGGCGGCCAGGCCGTGGTAGCCGGGATCGATGAAGTCCGGGCCGACCTTGAACGGCGCGACGGTGTGGCCCGCCTGCCGCAGAGCGCCGATCAAACCCGTTGCCACCGTGGTCTTTCCGCTGCCGGATGCGGGAGCGGCGACGACGACGGCGGGAACGCTCACCACTCGATGCCCTTCTGTCCCTTACGCCCGGCGTCCATCGGGTGCTTGACCTTGGCCATCTCGGTCACCAGGTCGGCCGCGTCGATCAGGCGCTGCGGCGCGTCGCGTCCGGTGATGACCACGTGCTGATGACCGGGTCGGGCGGCCAACGCAGCTACCACGTCGTCGACGTCCACCCAACCCCACTTCAGCGGATAGGTGAACTCGTCCAGCACGTAGAAGTCGTGACGCTGATCGGCCAGCCGGTGCGCGATCTCCGCCCAGCCGTCGGCCGCGGCCGCCGCGTGATCGACGTCGCTGCCTGACTTGCGGGTCCACGACCAGCCCGCGCCCATCTTGTGCCATTCGACGGGGGCGCCGACCTGGTGCTGGTCGTGCAGGCGGCCCAGCTGGGCGAAGACCGCCTCCTCGCCCACCTTCCACTTGGCGCTCTTGACGAACTGGAACACCGCGACGGACAGTCCAGCATTCCACGCGCGCAGCGCCATGCCGAATGCCGCCGTGGACTTACCTTTTCCGGGCCCGGTGTGCACGGCCAGCACCGGCGTGTGCCGACGAGCCCGCGTCGTCAGGCCGTCGTCGGGAACTTGCAGTGGAACGCCCTGTGGCATCAGCGTCTACCCTTTCCACTCAGGCCGCGTCGCGCACCGCACGCGTCAAGGAGTCCGCGTGCAGCTGCTCGAGCCGGATCGCCGGGGCGCCGAGCTGGCGGGCGAGTTGCCCTGCCAGGCCCAGCCGCACAAAGGACGTTTCGCAGTCGACGACCACCGCGGCGGCACCCTCGGCGACCAGCCGGGCCGCCGCGGTTCGAGTGCGGCCCAACGGATCCGGACCGCCGGTGGCCCGGCCGTCGGTCAGCACCACCACCAGCGAACGCCGCGCCCGGTCACGCGCCTTCTCCCGCACGATGAGTTCTCGCGCGGCCAGTAGGCCTTCGGCCAGCGGGGTTTTGCCGCCGGTGTCGAACCGCGCCAGCCGCCGACCGGCGATGTGCGCCGACGACGTCGGCGGCAACAACAACCGCGCCTCCTGTTGCCGGAACGTGATCACGGCGACCTTGTCGCGCCGCTGGTATGCGTCGCGCAGCAGCGACAGCGCCGCGCCGCTGACCGCGGACATGCGATCGCGTGCGGCCATCGAACCCGACGCGTCCACCACGAAGATCACCAGATTGCCCTCGCGCCCTTCGCGCACGGCGCGGCGCACGTCGTCGGGCTGCGGCCGCAACGGCCCGGCGCCGGCGCGCTCCGCGGCCGACAGCAGGGTGGCGAACAGGTGCAGTCCGTGCCCGGCGCAACCCGTGTCGTCCGCGTCGGCGGCGGCGATGACGCTGCCGCCGGCGTTGCGGGCCCGCGACCGCCGTCCGGGCGCGCCTTCCCCGACCCCCGGAACCCGCAGCGCGCGGGTGCGGAAGGTTTTCGCCGGCGGCGCGCTGGGCCTGGTCTTCGGCGGCTGCGGCGCAGCGCCTTCGGATGAATTCTGTTGCGGCGCATCCTGTTCGGTGTGGGCGTTCTCGCCACCACCGGGCGGGTCGGGATCGGGGTCCGGGTCGTTACCCGCCTGCGCCAAGGCCTCGTCGAGCTGATCGCGGTCGATGCCCGGGTCGTCAAACGGATCGCGGCGGCGCCGGTGCGGCAGCGCCAGTTCGGCGGCCACCCTGATGTCTTCTTCCTCGACGGTGTGTGCGCCGCGCCAGGCTGCGTGCGCGACCGCGGTGCGGGCCACCACCAGGTCGGCGCGCATGCCATCGACGTCGAACGCCGCGCACAGCGCCGCGATCCGGCGTAATTCGTTGTCGGGCAACACCACATCGCCGATCAGCGCACGCGCGGTGGCGATCCGCCGGGCCAGCTCAGCGTCGGCGTCCGCATAGCGCTCGGCGAAACCATCCGGATCGGCCTCGTATGCCATCCGCTGCCGGATCACCTGCACCCGCACGTCTACGTCGCGCGACGCGTGGACGTCGACGGTGAGCCCGAACCGGTCCAGCAGCTGCGGACGCAGTTCGCCCTCTTCGGGATTCATGGTGCCGATCAATACGAACCGGGCCTCGTGCGAGTGCGAGATGCCGTCGCGTTCGATGTGCACCCGTCCCATCGCTGCGGCGTCGAGCAACACATCGACCAGGTGATCGTGCAGCAGGTTGACCTCGTCGACGTAGAGCACACCGCCGTGCGCGCGGGCCAGCAGGCCCGGCGAGAACGCGTGCTCGCCGTCGCGCAACACCCGCTGCAGGTCCAGCGAGCCGATCACCCGGTCTTCGGTTGCCCCGAGCGGCATTTCGACCAGGCCGGCGTCGCTGCCGGTGGCCTCGGACAACAACGCCGCAAGGCCGCGCACGGCCGTCGACTTCGCGGTGCCCTTCTCGCCGCGGATGAGCGCGCCGCCGATCTCCGGGCGCACGGCACACAGCAGCAGCGCCAGGCGCAGCTGGTCGTGCCCGACGATGGCGCTGAACGGGTACGGCTTCACGGCTTCCCCGCCAAACCCGATCCGGGGCGCAGCATAGGCACGTGCGGAACGCCGTCGTCCAGGAAATCGTCGCCGTCGCGAACGAATCCGTGCTGGGCGTACATGTCCGCCAGATAGGTCTGCGCGTTGATCCGGCACGGGTAGTCACCCACCTCGGCCAGCGCCGCGCGCAACAGCCGGGTGGTGTGACCCTGGCCGCGCGCATTGCGTTTGGTGCACAGCCGCCCGATCCGGAAAACCTTCTCGCCGCCTGCGTGCTCCTCCATCAGCCGCAGCGTCGAGATCACCTCGCCGCCGGGCGTTTCCAGCCAGAAGTGCCGGGTCTCGGCGAGCAGGTCGCGCCCGTCCAGCTCCGGATACGGAATCGCCTGTTCGACGACGAACACCTCCACCCGCAGCTTGAGTAGCTCGTACAGTGTCTGGGCGTCAAGATCTTTGGCCCAAGTACGTCGCAGTGCTTCGGTCACTGGCGCCGCTCCTCCACATCGCTCCCCTTGTCGGTGCGGGTCATGAGACGTCCAACCCCAGCGCCTTCGTTCCCCAGGAAAAAATTTCGTCGTAGAGCGCCGGCTCATCCGACAGCGTCGCCCCCAGCGACGGAACCATCTCCTTGAGCGCGGGCAGCCACGATGGAAAGCGGTTGGCAAAGCAGCGTTCCAGCACCCCGAGCATGATCGGCACCGCCGTCGACGCCCCCGGGGAGCCGCCGAGCAGCCCCGCGATGCTTCCATCGGCGTCGCCCACCACGGTGGTGTCGAAGTCGAGCACCCCGCCCTTGCGCTTGTCGCGCCGGATCACCTGCACCCGCTGACCGGCCACCGTCAATTCCCAGTCCGAACTCGTTGCGGTGGGCGCGAATTCGCGCAGCATGCGCAGTCGGTCCGGTTCGGACAGCCGCAGTTGACCCAGCAGGTATCCGAGCAGCTTCAGCTGGCTGACACCGACACCGAGCAGCGAGGCCAGGTTGTCCGGCCGCACCGAGCGGGGCAGATCGGTGACGTGCCCATGTTTCAAGAACTTCGGTGACCAGCCGGCGTAGGGACCGAACACCAGCCACGGCTTGCCGTTGACGTAGCGCAGATCCAGATGCAGCGCGCCCAGCGGCGGCGCGCCCGGCGCCGGCGCGCCGTAGACCTTGGCCCGGTGGGCGGCGGTGAGCGCCGGGTTGGCGGCGCGCAGGAACCGGCCGCCGATCGGGAATCCGGCGAAACCCCTGACCTCGCCGATGCCGGACTTCTGCAACAGCGGCAGCGCATCACCGCCGGCCCCGACGAACACGAATTTGGTCTTCAGACGGCGCTTTTCGCCGGTGCGTCGGTTGCGGATCGACAACGTCCAGCCGCCGTCGGACTGCCGGGACAGGTTGCGCACCTCGTGGCCGAACAGTGCCGTCGCGCCGCCGCGCACGCAGAACCCGACGAGCTGTCGAGTCAGGGCGCCGAAGTCGACGTCGGTGCCGTGGGGGGCCCAGTTGAGCGCGGTCGGTTCGGAGAAGTCGCGCCCGGCCGCCATGAACGGCAATCGGCGGGCGAACTCCCCCGCGTCCTCGATCAATTCGATGCCGGCGAACAGCGGATTGGGCGCCAGGGCCCGCTGCCGGCGCCGCAGATAGTCGACGCCTTGCGCGCCACGCACGAAGCTCGCGTGCGGGATCGCGGTGAGGAAGCGGCGATCGGTCAGGATCCCGTTCTCCACGGCGTAGGCCCAGAACTGGCGGGTCACCTGGAATTGCTCGTTGATGCGCACCGCTTTGGCGATGTCGATCGAGCCGTCGGCGCGCTGCGGGGTGTAGTTCAGCTCGCACAGCGCCGAATGGCCGGTGCCCGCGTTGTTCCACGGGCTGCTGCTCTCCGCGGCAACGGCGTCCAGACGCTCCACGAAGGTCATCGACCAGTCCGGCTGCAACCGACGCAGCAACGCTCCCAGCGTCGCGCTCATGATGCCCGCGCCCACCAGCACGACGTCCGTCGACGTGGTTCTGGCTAGCGATGACACCGGCTTGCTGGTCCTTCCCTCGACTGGGCCGATCCCAGGTTATCCCGAGGCAAAATGGCCGCGAACGACGTGCGCCACCCGGTGCCCAGCAAAAGCTCTAAGCTGGCCACGTGACTGGCAGGGTGACCGGCGACACGACCGGCTGGGTGCCCGACGTCCTCCCCGGTTATCAGCAGCGCACCATCGCGCTCGGGTCCGATCCCGCTGGTGAGGGCGACATCGTCGCGACGCTGATACGGCGCGGAGCCGAACCGCACCAGGCGCACCGCGAAACGGCGCCCGCCGGGCCCGCGGTGCTGGCGGTGCACGGCTACACCGACTACTTCTTCCACACCGAGCTGGCCGATCGTTTCGCCGCCCGCGGCTTCACCTTCTACGCGCTGGACCTCCATAAGTGCGGCCGGTCACGGCGCGACGGCCAGACGCCGCACTTCATCACCGACCTCACCAACTACGAGGCCGAACTCGACCAGGCGCTGGCCGGCATCCCGGAACGCGGCAAGGTGCTGCTGTACGCGCATTCCGCAGGCGGGCTCATCGTGTCGCTGTGGTTGGACCGGTTGCGCCGGCGAAATCCGGCCGCGCACGCCCGCGTTGGCGGGCTGGTGCTCAACAGCCCGTTCCTGGAGGTGCCCGGCCCACCCGTCCTGCGGCATTCCGTGACCGTGGCGCTGATCGCGGGCCTGTCCCGGGTGCGGTCCAAGGGCGTGGCCCGGTCACCGGGTGAGGGCGGCTACGGCACCACCCTGCACCGCGACTATGGCGGCGACTTCGACTACGACCTGCAGTGGAAACCGGTGGGCGGCTTCCCCATCACCTTCGGCTGGCTGCACGCCATCCGCCGCGGCCAGGCCCGGCTGCATCGCGGTCTCGACGTCGGCGTGCCGAATCTGATTCTGCGATCGGATCACAGCGTGCCCGAAAGCGCCGATTCCGCGTCGATGCAGTGCGGCGACGCGGTTCTCGACGTCACCCAGATCGCCCGCTGGGCGGGCTGCATCGGCAACCGCACCGCCGTGGTTCCGGTGGCCGACGCCAAGCACGACGTGTTCTTATCGCTGCCGGGGCCGCGCGAAGTCGCCTATCGGGAACTGGATCTCTGGCTGGACGGCTACCTGCGCGCCGACGATGATGCTTCGGCATCGCTGCGGAAGGGGTGACGGCTTGGAGACCTACGACGTCGCGATCATCGGAACCGGTTCGGGCAACAGCATTCTCGACGACAGCTTTGCCGACAAGCGGGTGGCGATCTGCGAACAGGGCACATTCGGCGGCACCTGCCTCAACGTCGGGTGCGTCCCGACCAAGATGTTCGTCTACGCCGCCGGGGTCGCCGATTCGATCCGGAGCGCGGCGCGCTACGGCATCGACGCGCGCATCGACCGGGTGCGCTGGGACGACATCGTCTCACGCGTCTTCGGGCGCATCGATCCGATCGGCGTCGGCGGTGAGGACTATCGCTGCGCCGCCCCCAACATCGACGTGTACAAGCAGCACACTCGATTCGGCCCGGTCCAGGCCGACGGGCGCTATCTGCTGCGCACCGATGCGGGCGACGAGTTTTCGGCCGACCAGGTGGTGATCGCCGCGGGGGCCCGGGCCGTGGTGCCCCCGGCGATCCTCGAATGCGGCGCCCGCTACTACACCAGCGACACGATCATGCGGATCCCCGAGCTACCGGAACATCTGGTGATCGTCGGGGGCGGTTTCGTGTCGGCCGAATTCGCGCACATCTTCTCCGCGCTGGGCTGCCGGGTCACCCTGGTGATTCGGGGCGCCACACTGTTACGGCACTGCGACGACATCATCGGCGAACGCTTTACCCGCATCGCGTCGAGCAAGTGGGAACTGCATAACCACTGCAATGTGGTGGGCGCCGAGAACCGGGGTTCTTGCGTCGCGGTGCAACTCGACAACGGCCACACGGTGCACGCCGACGCGATGCTGGTGGCGACCGGCCGGGTGTCCAACGCCGATCAACTCGACCTCGAGCAGGCCGGTATCGCGGTCGAAGACGGCCTGGTGGCCGTCGACGAGTACCAACGCACCACGGCGCGTGGGGTTTTCGCCCTCGGCGACGTTTCCTCGCCGTATCAGCTCAAGCACGTCGCCAACCACGAGGCGCGCGTCGTGCAACACAATCTGCTCTGCGACTGGGACGACACCGAGGGGATGGCCGTCACCGATCATCGCTACGTACCGTCGGCGGTGTTCACCGATCCGCAGATAGCATTCGTCGGTTTGACCGAAAACGAAGCCATCGCACAAGGTTTCAAAATCTCGGTGAAGATTCAGGACTACGGCGACGTCGCCTACGGCTGGGCGATGGAGGACACCACCGGAATCGTGAAACTGATCGCCGAGCGCGGCACCGGGCGGCTGCTGGGCGCGCACATCATGGGCCATCAGGCCTCGTCGATCATCCAGCCGCTGATCCAGGCAATGAGTTTCGGCCTCACCGCCCCCCAGATGGCCCGTGGGCAGTACTGGATCCACCCGGCGCTGCCCGAGGTGGTGGAGAACGCGCTACTGGGCCTGCGCTGACCTCAGCGCCGGCGTGGCCGCGGCCCGGGCTTGTCCTCCTGGCACCGCGGGCACAGACCGTGCAGCGTCAGCCCGGCCGCCTCCGACAGCGCGAACGAACTGCCCGCCATCGCGTGTTCGAGCGCCGAACTCAGCTTGCGGGCGGGCACCTCGATGATGGTGGAACATCTCGTACATACGGCGTGATGGTGCGGCGCGGTGGCCAGACCGTAGGTCGTCACGCCGCCGTCGAGCGTCAACGCATGCAACACCCCCTGATCGACCAGCGTCGTCACCGTGCGATAGACGGTCGCCACATCCGGTGCGTGAGTGCCGGGCGGCAGGCACTCCCGCAGCCGCTTGTCGATCTCGGCGACCGGCAGGTGACCGTTGACGGGCTCGAGCACCGCCAGCACCTGGATCCGCGAGGCCATCCGCCGCAACCCGCGGGCGCGCAGAAAATCGCCGATCCTCTCGGTGACCGACGCATCGAGTACCGGCGGCTTGGGTGCCACCGGTTCAGTGTCGCGCCGCAGCGGCGGGATCGCCAGTCTTCGGCGCGATCAAGACACCTTGATTCCTGCGACTCACTTGCATCTGGCGAGGCGCGGTACTTACAGTCGTGCCGGTTGTTCTCAGCCGATACCGCAAGGACGCGCCGGAAGGACCCCAGTGGCCAGCACCGAGATCGACTGCCGGCCGTCACGCACGACGAGGTTTCTCGGCGCCCTATCGCCGGCGGAGTGGTGGCGACTGGGATCGATGCTGGCGGTGATCATCGCGCTGCACCTGCTCGGCTGGTTCACCATGGTCCTCTTCGTCGCTCCGGCCCAATACAGCTTGGGCGGCAAAGCGTTTGGCGTCGGTGTCGGATTGACGGCCTACACCCTGGGCATGCGTCACGCCTTCGACGCCGACCACATCGCCGCCATCGACAACACCACCCGCAAGCTGATGAACGACGGCCGGCGCCCGCTGGCCGTGGGCTTCTTCTTCTCGCTGGGCCACTCCACGGTGGTCTTCGGGCTGGCGGTGCTGCTGGCATGCGGGGTGAAAGCGGCGGTGGGACCGGTCCGCGACGACTCCTCGACGCTGCACCACTACACCGGACTGATCGGCACCAGCGTCTCGGGTGTCTTCCTCTACGCGATCGCGCTTCTCAACGTCATGGTCCTGGTCGGCATCCTGCGCGTCTTCGCCCGGCTGCGCCGCGGGGAATACGATCCCGACACCGACGCCGCCGAACTGGAGCGGCACCTGGGCAACCGCGGATTGATGAACCGGTTACTCGGCCGCGTCACCAAGTCGATCACCAAGTCCTGGCACTGCTATCCCGTCGGATTGTTGTTCGGGCTCGGCTTCGACACCGCCACCGAGATCGCGCTGCTGGTGCTGGCCGGTACGAGCGCCGCTGCCGGGCTGCCCTGGTACGCCATCATGTGCCTGCCGGTGCTGTTCACCGCCGGCATGTGCCTGCTGGACACCATCGACGGCTCGTTCATGAATTTCGCCTACGGCTGGGCCTTTTCCAACCCGGTGCGCAAGATCTACTACAACCTCACCATCACCGCGCTGTCGGTGGCTGTCGCGCTGCTGATCGGCAGCATCGAACTCCTCGCCCTGTTCGCAGACCAGTTCGGTTGGCGCGGCGCGTTCTGGAGCTGGATCGGCGGGCTGGACCTGAACACGATCGGCTACCTCGTCGTCGGCATGTTCGTCGTCACGTGGGCGGTGGCCCTGCTCGTCTGGCGCTACGGGCGCATCGAGGAGAAGTGGACCTCCTGAGCCGAGCGGCACGAGACTGACCGCAACCGGCCGTTCGGGTGTAGAACAGTGCTCATGGGCTTTTCGGCCTGCGCCCAGCTCGCGGATCGGCGGTGATCGGCGGTGCATGAGCTGTCGCTGTGCGAAGCGATCGCCGGTGTGGTCAAGGATCACGCCGACGGCAGGCACGTCGACGTGGTGCGGGTGCGGGTGGGCGCGCTGCGTCAGGTGGTGCCCGAGTCGCTGTCCTTCTGCTGGACGCTGGTCCGTGACGCCGAGGACATGCCGGATGCCGAGCTGGAACTCGAGTGCGTCGACGCCGAGGTCCGGTGCCGTGCGTGTGGCGGGCAGTCCGAGATCACCTCGCCGTGGTCGATCTGGTGTCCCCGCTGCGACAGCTCCGACGTCGAAGTGCTGCACGGCAACGAATTCTTGGTGACGTCATTGGATGTCTCGTGAAAGGCGTTGGCGATGGGTAGATTTCATCGGCACGACGACGGAACCGTGCACACCCACTCCCACGATCACCTTCCGCACGATCACGCCCACGATCATGACCACGGCGATCACAGCCGCTATCGGACCGGCAGCCAGCGCATCGACGTGCTGGAGGCGATCTTCGCCGAGAACGACCTGCTCGCCGACGCCAACCGGGCGGCCTTCGAGACCAACGGGGTGCGCACCCTCAACCTGATGAGCTCGCCGGGCTCGGGCAAGACCACCATCCTGCAGGCAACGCTGGACGAACTCGCCGGGGAGCTGGGAATCGGGGTGATCGAGGGCGATATCGCCACCGACCTGGACGCGGCCAAGCTCAGCGGCCGAGGCGCCCAGGTGTCGCTGCTCAATACCAGCAACGGATTTGGCGGCGAATGCCACCTCGACGCGCCCATGATCAATCGCGCGCTGCCCGGGCTCGACCTCACCGCGCTGGACCTGGTCATTATCGAGAACGTCGGAAATCTGGTCTGTCCGGCCGAGTTCGACGTCGGCGAGCACGCCAAGGCCATGGTGTATTCGGTGACCGAGGGCGAGGACAAGCCGCTGAAGTATCCGGTGATGTTCCGGTCGGTCGATGTGGTGCTGCTCAACAAGATCGACCTGGTGCCCCACCTCGACGTGGACGTCGACACCTACATCGGCCACGTCCGCGAAGTCAATGCGGCAGCCACGATTTTGCCGGTCAGTGCGCGCACCGGCGACGGGATGGCGGCCTGGTTCGGCTGGCTGCGTCGCTTCGCCACCGACGGCGCCTGAATCCTGCCCGACGGCGGCCACGGTCCTGCGAAAGATTCGCAGGATGACGCCGGCGCGCGATGGTTAACGGACTCGACGAATCATCAAGGCGCGCCATGGCCTTCGGCGTTATGCAACACGTGTGTACCAGCGAGCGATGGCGAACCGTTGACAACGCTCGATAGCGGGAGTAGACCCAAAAAATAGCGCTGCGCAAGTGGGCCGACGGTCGACTCCGGCGGCGCAGGAGCCCCAGCCCGGCTCCGGAAAGCTGCAGCATGCCAACAGAAGCAGCAGTCAAGGCAGAACAAACATTGATCCATGTTCTATGGATTAACGCGGGCCTCAGTTGTGACGGTGATTCGGTGGCGTTGACTGCTGCCACCCAGCCCAGCGTCGAGGAGATCGCCCTGGGAGCCCTGCCCGGACTCCCCCAGGTCGCCGTGCACTGGCCCCTGATCGACTTCGAATGCGGCCCGAACGGAGGGGCCGACGACTTCTTGGAGTGGTTCTTCAAAGCCGACCGCGGCGAGTTGGAACCGTTCGTGCTCGTGGTCGAGGGGTCGATTCCGAACGAGAAGATCAAGGACGAGGGCTACTGGTGCGGTTTCGGGAACAACCCGGCCACCGGGCAGCCGATGACCACCAGTGAGTGGCTCGACCGGTTGGCGCCCAAGGCCACCGCCATCGTGGCGGTCGGGACCTGTGCCACCTACGGCGGAATCCACGCGATGGCCGGCAACCCGACGGGGGCCATGGGCGTGCCGGACTACCTGGGCTGGGACTGGCAGAGCAAGGCGGGCATCCCGATCGTGTGCGTGCCCGGCTGCCCGATCCAGCCGGACAACCTGTCGGAGACACTGACCTACCTGCTCTACATGGCGACCGGCCAGGCACCGATGATCCCGCTCGACGACGCGCTGCGCCCACAGTGGCTGTTCGGCAAGACCGTGCACGAGGGTTGCGACCGGGCCGGCTACTACGAGCAGGGTGACTTCGCCACCGAGTACGGGTCGCCGAAATGCATTGTGAAACTCGGCTGCTGGGGGCCCGTCGTCAAATGCAACGTGCCCAAGCGCGGGTGGATCAACGGCGTCGGGGGCTGCCCCAACGTCGGTGGGATCTGCATTGGTTGCACGATGCCGGGGTTCCCGGACAAGTTCATGCCGTTCATGGACGAGCCGCCGGGCGGCAAGATCTCGAGCACCGCGTCGGGTCTGTACGGAGCCGTGATTCGCAGTCTGAGGGGTATCACGGAACGCACCGTCGACAAAGAACCGCGGTGGCGCCACAACGGCGACCAACTCACCACTGGAGCGCGCCGCACCTGGTAGGTCACCTACCCGGTCGGCGCACTCCCTCGCACAGTCAAAGACGAAGAGCCGTCGCCGCATCAGCCAATGCTGACAGCAGCCTAAGCGGGAAGAAGTAGCGCGATGACAACCATCATTCCTGAACCCACCCATGCGCAGCGGGAGCCCGGCCAACTGGTCGACATGGCCTGGGATCCCATCACCAGGATCGTGGGCAGCCTGGGCATCTACACCAAGATCGACTTCGAGAACCGAGAGGTCGTCGAGTGCCACAGCACCTCGTCGATCTTCCGCGGCTACTCGATCTTCATGAAGGGCAAGGATCCCCGCGACGCCCACTTCATCACCAGCCGCATCTGCGGAATCTGCGGCGACAACCACGCCACCTGTTCGTGCTACACGCAGAACATGGCCTACGGCGTCAAGCCGCCGCACCTGGGCGAGTGGATCGTCAACCTCGGCGAGGCCGCGGAATACATGTTCGACCACAACATCTTCCAGGAGAACCTGGTCGGCGTGGACTTCTGCGAGAAGATGGTCGCCGAGACCAACCCGAGTGTGCTCTCGCTGGCCGAGAAGACGCCCGCCCCGCACGCGGACGCCCACGGGTACAAGACGGTCGCGGACATCATGCGCTCGCTCAACCCGTTCAGCGGTGAGTTCTACCGCGAGGCGCTCGTGGTCAGCCGGTGGACGCGAGAGATGTTCTGCCTCATGGAGGGACGCCACGTGCACCCCTCCACGCTGTACCCCGGCGGGGTCGGCACCGTGGCGACCATCCAGCTGATGACCGACTACATGACGCGGTTGATGCGCTACGTCGAGTTCATGAAGAAGGTCGTGCCCATGCACGACGACCTGTTCGACTTCTTCTACACCGCGCTGCCCGGCTACGAGAACGTCGGACTGCGCCGCACCCTGCTGGGCTGCTGGGGCTCCTTCCAGGATCCCGAGGTGTGCAACTTCGAATACAAGGACATGGAGCGCTGGGGTAACGCGATGTTCGTCACCCCGGGCGTGGTGGTCGACGGCAAGCTGGTCACCCACTCGCTGGTGGACATCAACCTCGGCATCCGAATTCTTCTGGGCAGTTCGTATTACGACGACTGGACCGACCAGGAGATGTTCGTCAAGACCGATCCGCTGGGCAACGCAATCGACCGGCGCCACCCGTGGAACCAGCACACCAACCCGCACCCGCAGAAGCGGGACATCGAGGGCGGCAAGTACAGCTGGGTGATGTCGCCACGCTGGTTCGACGGCAAGGACCACCTGGCGCTGGACACCGGCGGTGGCCCGCTGGCCCGTCTGTGGTCGACCGCGCTGGCCGGCCTGGTCGACATCGGCTACGTCAAGGCGACCGGTTCGAGCGTGAAGATCAACCTGCCCAAGACGGCCCTGAAGGGACCCGTCGAGCTGGAGTGGAAGATCCCGACGTACGGCAGCAACACGCTCGAACGCGACCGGGCGCGCACCTACTTCCAGGCCTACGCGGCGGCGTGCGCCCTGCACTTCGCCGAGAAGGCGCTCGAGGAGATTCGCGCCGGGCGCACCAAGACGTGGGAGAAGTTCGACGTGCCCGACGAGGCCATCGGCTGTGGCTTCACCGAGGCGGTGCGCGGCGTGCTCAGCCACCACATGGTGATCCGGGACGGCAAGATCGCCAACTATCACCCGTACCCGCCGACGCCGTGGAATGCCAACCCGCGCGACAGCTATGGCACACCGGGTCCCTACGAGGACGCGGTGCAGGGCCAGCCGATCTTCGAGGAGAACGGCCGGGACAACTTCAAGGGCATCGACGTCATGCGCACGGTGCGCAGCTTCGATCCGTGCCTGCCGTGTGGCGTGCACATGTACCTGGGGAAGGGCAAATCCCTGGACAGACTGCACACGCCAACCCAGTCACCCGCCGGGGAGTGACACATGGCGGATCGCCCGGGCAAGTCCGCGAACGACGCGCAGTGGCGTGAGGCGGGCGATCGGATCCAGACACTGCTCGATTCCTGCGCAGCAAGTGGGACCGCCGCGTATGACCGTGCGCAGCAACTGGTTCGCGAGGTGGTCGGGCTCTACGGCGCCGGGCTGGAGCGGATCATGCGGATGGCCGGCGATCCCGAACCGGATGGGGGGCTGGTCGAGCGGCTGGCCACCGACGACCTGGTGGCCAGCCTGCTCCTGGTGCACGGCCTGCATCCGCACGGCGTGCACCGCAGGGTCTCCGACGCCCTGGATCGGGTTCGGCCCTACCTGGGTTCGCACGGCGGAGACGTCGACCTGCTCGAGGTCGTTCCGGGCGGGCACCCGGAAGAACTCACCGCCCGGCTGGCCTTCACCGGCAGCTGCAAGAGCTGCCCGTCGTCCGCGGTGACGCTGGAACTGGCCGTGCAGGACGCGGTCCGCGCGGCCGCACCGGAGATCTCCTCGATCGAGGTGGTGACGGCCGAGGCGACGACCGCTCCGGCGAGCGTCATTCCGGCGGAATCACTTCTGGCGCACCTGCATTCGAACGACCACGGGCCGACCGCCTGGCACCCGGCGCCCGAGCTGGGCGAGTTGACACCGGGCGAGGTCGCGGGATTCATGATCGACGGGGTGAGGGTGCTGGCCTGCCGGGTCGGCGACGAGACCTTCGCGTACCGGGATCACTGCCCGGTGTGTGACGACTCGCTGGCGGGTTCGCACCTGCACGGCCGAATGTTGCGCTGCGCGGTCTGCCGCACGGATTTCGACGTCGTCGGTGCCGGAGCCGCCGCGGCCGAGGGTTCGGCCGGCCATCTGGATCCGATGCCGCTGCTGACCCGCGACGGCGTGCTGTCGGTGGCGTTGCGGGCCGACGCGCTGGGGGCGACGGCATGAGCACCCCGTTCGATGTCCTGGCCCGTATCAGGAGCGACCGTCGCGCCCCCGAGCCGGCGGGTGAGCGCTGCGAGATGTGCGCGGAGTCGATCGCCGACGAGCACCAGCACGTGGTCAATGTGGCCGGCCGCCAGCTCATGTGCGTCTGCCGCGCCTGCTATCTGCTGTTCACCGACACCGAAGCCGACCTGCGATACCGCGCGGTGCCGGACCGGTATCTGGCGTTTCCCGACTTCGCACTGGACCGCCTGGTGTGGGAGGCGCTGCAGATCCCGGTGGGGGTCGCCTTCTTCTTCACCAACTCCGCCCTCGGCCATACCGTCGCCTTCTACCCGGGGCCGGCCGGGGCATGCGAATCCGAGCTGGACATGGAGGTCTGGGACACCATTCGCGGCGCCGACCCGCGGGTGAGCCTGCTGGCCGACGACGTGGAGGCGCTGCTCGTCCGGGTGGTCGACAGCACCCAGGACGGCGAATTGTCGCAGCCGCAAACCTATCTGGTGCCCATCGACACCTGCTACGAATTCGTCGGACACCTGCGGATGGTGTGGCGCGGCTTCGACGGGGGCCAGCAGGCCCGCGAATTCATCGACGACTTCTTCAACCGGCTCGCCACCCGCGCCACCAAGACACCGCGATGAACGCCCCGCCGATGAACGTGAGCTTCGAGGTCCTGGACGTGACCGCCGAACCGTACACCGTCAGCCCGGTGCTCACCGCCCGCGTCGGCGTCACCGCCGACCGCCACGACCCGGTGCACGCGATCGCTCTGCGCTGCCAGGTCCGCATCGAGCCGCTGCGCCGTGCCTACTCCGACGACGAAGCGGCCGGGCTGACGGATTTGTTCGGCGGCCGCGAACGCTGGGCCAGCACCCAACGCACCTTCCTGTGGCAGCACTGCACCGCGATGGTGCCGGGCTTCACCGGCCACACGACGGCGACCCTGCCGCTGGATTGCACCTACGACTTCGAGGTCGCCGCCGCCAAATATCTGCATGCGCTGCGCGACGGGGCGGTACCCCTGCAGTTCCTGTTCAGCGGAACGATTTTCGTCAACTCCGAGCGCGGGTTCTCGGTTCAGCAGGTGTCGTGGGACTGCGAGGACAACTACGCCATGCCGGTCACGGTCTGGCGCGACCTGATCGCACAGCACTACCCCAACAGCGGGTGGATTCGGCTGAGCCACGAGACCATCGCGGAACTGGCCGGTTACAAGTCGGCCCACGGAATGCTCGACTTCGACCACGCGGTCACCTCGTTGCTGGATGCCACCGTCGATCAGGAGGTGACGCGATGACATCGAGCTGGGATCGGGCCCGCGCCGTCGCCGACGCGGTGCTGTACGAGGGCTATCTGCTGTACCCGTATCGGGGGACGTCGAGCAAGAACCAATCACGTTGGCAGTTCGGTGTTTTGGGCCCGACCGGCGCGGCGGAGGCCGGCCTGGGCGAAGACGACACTCTGTCCGCGGAGTTCCTGGTCGACGACGCCCGGGCGCTGACCCTGGTGGTGCGCTTCCTGCAGTTGCAGCACCGGCGGGCCGAACGGGCCACCGGCGACGGCGATTTGATTGCGGTCGACGAGCTCCGCACCCCGGCCGGGTCGTGGCTGACCTGGGACGAAGCCGTGGAATGCGAAATCTCCTTCGGCCCCCTGGCGTTCGGCGATCAACCTTGGTCGCTGCCGGTGACGGCCGGCGCGGCAACCGACATCGAAACCCTGGACGGCGGCAGGCTGGTTCGCGAACGACACGAGATTCGGGGCGAACTGACCGTCAGCAGCGAGCCCGACGGCGACCTGCGCCGGGTCTCGGTGCGGGTCACCAACACCGGTGCACCCGCAAGCGACAAGGGCGACGCGATCGCGCGATCCATGATCGGAACGCACCTCATAGCCGAAGTGGTTGGCGGCCGGTTCATCTCGTTGCTCGAGCCGCCGCAGGCCGCGACCGACGCGGCGTCCCGCTGCGCACGGCACCGCTGCTTCCCGGTGCTGGCCGGGCCCCCGGGCACCGACGACATACTGCTGATCTCACCGATCATCCTCTACGACCACCCCGATGTCGCCGAACAGAGCGACACCGCAATGTACGACTGCACGGAGATCGACGAGATCCTCACCCTGCGTGTAATGACCATGACCGACGACGAGAAGGCGCAGGCCCGGGCGACCGACCCGCGGGCCGCGCGAATCATCGACGAATGCGACGCCATGTCGCCCGAGGCCATGGCACGACTGCACGGCGTGCTGCGCGACCCGCACGGGCTCAACGTCTCCGCCGGCCTGGTGCCCGAGATCCCCGACGGCGTGGATTGGTGGGATCCACTGGCCGACAACGCCGTCCGGCCCGAGATCGACGCGGTGCTGGTCAACGGGGTCCGGTTAGCGCGGGGCAGCAAGGTCCGGCTGCGGCCGCGGCGCAACGCCGACGCGCAGGACATCTTCGTCGCCGGCAAGACCGCTCGCGTCACCTCGGTGCACGAGGACGTCGAGGGCAACAAGCACGTCGGCGTCGTCGTCGACGACGACCCGGCCGCGGAGCTGCACGACTGGTACGGCCGCTACCTGTACTTCTCCCCCGACGAAGTCGAACCGCTGCAATCGCAGCACAGCACAGCACAAATCTCTGAGAGGAGTTCACCATGGAAGTCCTAGGTTGGATCTTCATCGCCCTCGTCGCGCTGGTGGCCGTGATCGGGCTGGTGCTCGGCGCGATATCGGTGCCGGACGCCCGCCGCTACCTCAAGTTGAGGCGGATGTAGCCGACGCGAGTGCCACCATGACGACGCGCATCCTGGTAGCCGGGATCGGCAACATCTTCCTGGGCGACGACGGGTTCGGCTCCGAGGTGGTCCGCAACGCCGAACTGCCCCAGGACGATCCGACGGTCCAGGTCATCGACTACGGAATCCGGGGCATGCACCTGGCCTACGACCTGCTCGAAGAGTGGGACACGCTGGTGCTGGTCGACGCCGTGCCCAGCCGGGGCCATCCCGGCACGTTGCACGTCTTTCAGGCCGACCACGATTCGTCGCCCGAGTCGAACGGCCTCGACGGACACAGCATGGATCCCGCCGCGGTCTTCGCCAGCCTGCGGGCGCTGGGCGGCCATCCGCCCTACACCGTGGTCGTCGGGTGCGAGGCGGGCAGCGTCCAGGAGGGCATTGGGCTGACCGAACCCGTCGCACAGGCCGTCCCACGGGCGGCACGCGCGGTGGAGGAGATCGTCGCGGTGTTGCACGGCGTCACACCCTCGGCAACCGAAAAGGGGTGCTGAACCATGTGTTTGGGTATACCGGGCCAGGTCATCACAATGCTGGACGGTTACGAGGGCCAGCTCGCACTCGTCGACGTCACCGGTGAACAACGCAAGGTCAACGTCGGCATGTTGCCGGAGGAGACGTTCGCCCCCGGCGACTGGGTGATCATCCACATGGGCTTCGTCGTCGAGAAGACGGATCAGGCCGGGGCCGAACAGGCCATGGCCGGCCTGGAGTTGATGGGACGCGGCCGCACTGACCTGACACCTCACCCGGAGGCCGGCTGACATGACCGACACCTCCCTGCTGTTGCGCCCCGGCCCCCCTGACACCCAGGTGCGGCAGCGTGTCACGGTGACCGGGGTGGTACAGGGGGTCGGCTTCCGTCCGTTCGTGCATCGGATCGCAACCGAGCTGGGACTGGCCGGATTCGTCGGTAACGACTCGGGTGCGGTCTTCCTCGAGGTGCAGGGCCGGCCCGGCCCGGTGGCGGAATTCGGGCGCCGGCTGTGCGCCGAGGCGCCGCCCCTGGCGCGGATCGCCGAGGTACGGTTCGCCGACGTCGCCGCCGATCCCACGTGCCCGCCCGAATTCCGCATCGTGCCAAGCCGATTGGCGGCCGGCACGAGCACCCCCATACCGCCCGACATCGCGGTGTGCGACGACTGCGTCACCGAACTGTTCGACCCGCTCGACCGGCGTTACCGGCACCCGTTCGTGACGTGCACCAACTGCGGGCCGCGGTTCACCATCATCACCGGGCTGCCCTACGACCGGCCGGCCACCACGATGTCGCGATTCGACATGTGTGCGCGCTGCGCCACCGAATACCATGACCCGGCGGATCGCCGATTCCACGCGCAGCCGATCGCGTGCCCGGACTGCGGGCCGAGCCTGTGGTTCGCATCGCCGGCCGGGCGGGTGAGCGGCTCGGACGCGGCGCTGACCGCCGCCCAGGACGCCCTGGCATCCGGCGCCGTGGTGGCCATCAAGGGAGTCGGCGGCTACCACCTGGCCTGCGCCGTCGACGACGCGACGGCGGTCGGGGCGTTGCGGACACGGAAAGCGCGCGGCGCCAAGCCCTTTGCCATGCTGGTGCGTGACCTCGACGTGGCGCGCCGCTACGCCCACCTCGACACCGCCGAGGCCGCGGTGCTGTGCAGTCCGGCCCGTCCGATCGTGTTGCTGCGGCGGCGCGCCGGCGCACCGGTCGCCGGGACCGTCGCGCCCGGCAGCCCGCTGCTGGGGCTGATGCTGCCGTACTCCCCCATTCATCACCTGCTGCTGGCGCCGGCACCCGGCAGCCCCGGACCGGCACCCGACGCGCTGGTGCTGACCAGTGCCAACCGCTCCGATGAGCCCATCTGCTTCACCGACGACGATTCCGCACAACGACTTCCGTCGCTGTGCGATGCGGTGCTGGATCACGACCGGCCGATCCACGTGCCGTGCGACGACTCGGTGGTGCGTGTCGTCCACGACGAACGGGGGGCCCACGAGCTGCCGATCCGTCGATCCCGCGGCTACGCGCCGCTGCCGATCGACTTGAAGCTCGAGGGCCCGGCCGTGCTGGCCGTGGGCGGCGAATTGAAGAACACGTTCTGTCTCACCGACGGCCGCCGGGCCTACCTGTCCGGACACATCGGCGACATGGCCACCTGGGAGACGCTGCGCGCGTTCGAGCGGGCGGTCAGCCAGCTCAGCGAAATCCGGGGCAGGCCGGGGCGTCTGGCCGCCGACCTGCATCCCGGCTACCACACGCGGAGCTGGGCGGAGCGTCATGCGGACGAGCGCCCGCTGGACCTGGTCCAGCACCATCACGCCCATGTGGTGTCGCTGCTGGCCGAACACGGGCGCCTCGGCGAACCCATCGTGGGGGTCTCGTTCGACGGCACCGGTTATGGCTGCGACGAAACCATCTGGGGCGGCGAGATTCTCACCCTCGACGCCCGGAGCCATCGTTTCGTTCGGGCCGGCCACCTGTCGGCGGTGCCGCTGCCCGGTGGCGACGCGGCGGTGCGCAATCCGTGCCGGATGGCGCTGTCCCAGCTGTGGACGGCCGACATCGACTGGACCCCCGACCTGGCGCCGGTGGCGGCCGCGTCCGCCGACGAACTGCGGCTCACCCGTTCGCAATTGGAGACCGGAGCGGGCTGCGTGCCCTGTTCAAGCATGGGCCGCCTGTTCGACGCGGTCGCCTCCCTGCTCGGGGTGCGGCACCGCATCGACTACGAAGGACAAGCCGCGATCGAACTCGAGGCGCTGGCGCAGTCGGCCGGCGAAACCTGCATGCGGCCGTCGTTGCCTCTGACCGTGGGACCGGACGGGGTGATCGATCCGGCCCCGATGGTGCAGACCATCGTGGCGGCGCTGTACGCCGGAACGCGACCGGCGTTGCTGGCCGCGGCGTTTCACCAGGCCGTCGCCGACGGCGTCGCCCAAGTCGTCACCCAGGTGGCGGGCGGCACCACGCTGGTGGGCCTCACCGGCGGGGTGTTCCAGAACGTCCTGTTGCTGGACGCCTGCCGTACGCGGTTGCGACAGAACGGGTTTGAAGTCCTCACGCATCACATCGTGCCGCCGAACGACGGCGGGCTGGCCCTTGGACAGGCCGCGGTCTCGGTGCTGACCGCGCAGGAGGAGGGGTTGATGCGATGATCACCACCGCAATCGATCGTGGGCTGAGCGCCGAACTGGCCGAAGACCTCGCCGCCACCGCCCTGACACTGGCCAAGCGATTCGCCGCGGGCGCCACCATGTGGTCCATCGCGCCGTCGTGGGAACCCCATGCGCTGCACATCGCGGTCGAATTCGTCCACCCGGTGATCATGGGCAAGCGCGCCTTGCCTGCCGTGGCGTTGACCGGCTCCGATCTGGTGGACCTGGTGCGGGTGTCGGTGCGCCCCGGCGACATCGTGGTCGCGATCTCCGGTGCGGACAACGCGGACGTGCGCTCGGTGATGCGCCGCGCCCCGGCCTGGGGCGCCACCACGATCTGGATCGGCAGCAGCGACGCACCCCCGGCCGCCGCGGCCGATCACGTGCTGTGGCTCGACGATCCCGACCCGCGCGTGCCCGCCACCGGTGGCTTCGTGCTGTTCTATCACCTGCTGTGGGAGCTGACCCACGTGTGCTTTGAACACTCCGGGCTGCTCAAACCCGAACCCGACGACGAGGTCTGTGTCACGTGCAGCGACGAGGGCCGGCTCGGGGAAGTGGTGAGCGCGTC
Organism: Mycobacterium senriense; assembly: GCF_019668465.1. Classification (NCBI taxonomy): domain Bacteria; kingdom Bacillati; phylum Actinomycetota; class Actinomycetes; order Mycobacteriales; family Mycobacteriaceae; genus Mycobacterium; species Mycobacterium senriense. The sequence goes on from NZ_AP024828.1 coordinate 5,648,701, forward strand.
GGTCAACGGGCAGGCCAGGGTGCGCACCGCGCGGGGGACCGAGGACGTGGTCACCACGCTCGTCGACCCGGTCGCTCCCGGCGAGTTGGTCCTGGTGCACGCCGGAACGGCGATCAGCCGCGTGGATGAGGAGGACGATTCATGAGTCCCACCGACGAGCCCACCAACTTCTTGTACCCGTTCATCGACGCCGAAGAGGACGACCCCGCCGCGCTGCTCGCCGACCTCGCCGCCTCCGCGCAGGCCAAGGCGTCCGAAAGCCTCGCGCTGCGCCGCTCCACGCTGGAAGCCAACGCCGACCTGCTGGCGGCCGCCGGCGCCGAGCTGGCGCGCCGATTCGCCGCCGGCGGAAGGATGTTCACCTTCGGCAACGGCGGCAGCTGCACCGACTGCACCACGCTGGCCGGACTGTTCGCGCGCCCGCCGCTCGGCAATCCCCTGCCGGCGTGGTCGCTGACCGCCGACCAGGCGATCCTGACCGCACTGGGCAACGACGTCGGATTCGAGCTGGTGTTCGCCCGGCAGCTGATCGCCCGCGCGCGCGACGGCGACATCGCGATCGCGATGTCGACCAGCGGCAATTCGCCCAACCTGCTGGCGGCGCTGGCCGAAGCGCACAAGCGCGGCCTGTACACCATCGGTTTCGCCGGCTACGACGGTGGCGCCTTCGTGAACAACCCGAACGTGGACGCCTGCATCGTCGTTCGTTCGCAGAGCGTGCACCGCATTCAGGAATCCCAGGCGCTGGTCGGCTACCAGTTGTGGCTGGCCGTCCACGATGGCCTAGCTCAAGATCGGGGGGCGGCATGACAAACAAGTCAGCCGGCGACTATCTGTCGTCGGGCCCGCGGTTCGGCGAAGGCGACGTGATCGAACGGATCGAGTCGTTCCGCCGGCGTCGCCCCAGGCTGCTCGACGATCATGTGACCCTGGCGCACGGGGCGGGCGGCAAGGCGTCGGCGGCGCTGGTGGACGCCGTGTTCGTGGAGGCGTTCCGCAACCCGCTGCTCGAGTCGCTGGGCGACGGCGCCGTCTTGGCTCTACCCAGCGGCGAGCGGGTCGCGATGTCGACGGATTCCTTTGTGGTGCAACCTCGCCGGTTCCCCGGCGGCTCCATCGGCCAACTCGCGATCCACGGCACCTGCAACGACCTCGCGGTGTCCGGCGCTGTGCCGTCCTGGATCTCGGCGGCGTTCGTGCTCGAAGAGGGCTTCGGAATCGCCGAATTGAAAGAGATCGTCGCCGACATGGCCGCCGCGGCCGCGGCCGCCGGCGTGCAGGTCGTCACCGGTGACACCAAGGTGGTACCCAAGGGCGCGGCCGACGGCCTGTTCATCACCACCGCAGGAACCGGCGTCATCCCCGCGGGCCGCGCGCTGTCGGCGCAGTCGGTCCGCGCCGGAGACAAGGTGCTGCTGTCCGGGTCGATGGGCGATCACGGCATGGCGGTGATGCTCGCCCGGGGCGATCTGGCCATCGAGGCCGACATCGCCTCCGACACCGCGTCGGTCAGCCCGTTGGTGGAGTTGTTGATGGCCGCCGCCCCGTCCACCCGGTGGATGCGCGACGCGACCCGCGGCGGGGTCGGCACGGTGTGCAACGAGTTGGCCCAGGCCTGCGGCCTCGGGGTGCTGCTCGAAGAGGAACGACTTCCGGTGGCGCCCATGGTGAATGGCGCCTGCGAATTGCTCGGCATCGACCCGCTCTATGTCGCCAACGAGGGCAAGTTCGTCGCCGTCGTCGCACCGGAGGAGGCCGAGGCCGGACTGGCCGCCCTAAGGTCGCACCCCCTGGGCTCGCAGGCGGCCGAGGTCGGGGAAATCGTCACCGAACCCGCGGAAAGCGTGGTCCTGCGCACCGGATTCGGCGGAACCCGGATCGTCGACATGCTGGTCGGCGACCCACTGCCCCGGATCTGCTGATCAGAAAGGAGATGCGCCGACATGTGTCTGGGAATTCCGGGCCGGATCGTGGAGATCACCGATCCCGCCAATTGTCTGGCCAAGGTTGACGTCAGCGGCGTGCAGCGGGCCATCAGCGTCCGGCTGCTGGAGAACGACATGCCCGCACCGGACGACTGGGTGCTGGTGCACGTCGGGTTCGCGATGGCCAAGATCGACGAGACCGAGGCGCTGCTGACCCTGGCCGCCATCAAGAAGCTCGGCGACACCTACGCAGTCGAAATGCAGGCCTTCGATTCGTCGGCCATCATCTGACCCAAGGAGCGGCAATGAAATTCGTTGACGAGTTCCGCGACCCGGCCGCGGCGCGCAAGCTGCTGACGGCCATCGAGCACCTGGCCGGGACCGGCGGCGAGGACTTCAAGTTCATGGAGGTGTGCGGCGGGCACACGCACACCATCTACCGGCACGGCATCGAACACCTGTTGCCCGACAACGTCGAGTTGGTGCACGGCCCGGGCTGCCCGGTCTGCGTGATCCCGATGGGCCGCATCGACGACGCGATGTGGCTGGCCGGCCAACCCGACGTGATCTTCACCTGCTTCGGGGACATGATGCGGGTGCCCGGCTCGCACGGCAGCCTGCTCGACGCCAAGGCCCGCGGGGCCGACGTGCGGTTCGTCTATTCGCCGCTGGACGCGCTGAAGATCGCGGTCGACAACCCCGGCAAGCAAGTGGTGTTCTTCGCCATCGGTTTCGAGACCACCGCGCCCTCGACCGCGGTGACGCTGGTGCGGGCCCGCGAATTGGGCCTGCCCAACTTCAGTGTCTTCTGCAACCACGTCACCATCGTGCCCCCGATCAGGGCCATCCTGGAATCACCGGACCTGCGACTGTCGGGTTTCATCGGCCCCGGGCACGTGTCCACCGTGGTGGGCAACCGCCCCTACCGGTTCGTCCCGGAGGTGTATCGAAAGCCGTTGGTGGTAGCCGGTTTCGAGCCGCTGGACATCCTGGCATCGGTCGCGATGCTGCTGCGTCAGATCCGTGAGGGACGCTGCGAGGTGGAGAACCAGTACAAGCGCGTGGTACCCGAGCACGGCAACCCCGCGGCGCTGGCGTTGATGGGCAAGGTGTTCGCGCTGCGTCCGCACTTCGAATGGCGCGGCCTGGGCTTCATCTCGCAGAGCGCGCTGCGGCTGCACGACGATTTCGCCGAGTTCGACGCCGAGCTGCGGTTCGCGATGCCCGGCGTGCGGGTCGCCGACCCGAAGGCCTGCCAGTGCGGTGAGGTGCTCAAGGGGGTGCTCAAGCCTTGGGAATGCAAGGTTTTCGGCACCGCCTGCACACCGGAGACACCGATCGGTACGTGCATGGTGTCCCCGGAGGGCGCCTGCGCGGCCTACTACAACTTCGGCCGCATGCACCGCGACGCCGTCAAGCTGGTGGGCCAGGCCGGTCGGGGGTGATCGTTGGCCGATCCGGACAGCCGCGACGAGGGCGCCGAAATGTTCGCCCGCTACGCCTACGCGCCCAACGCGCTCGGCTATTGCGGGCCGCCGTTGGGGGCCACCCTGCGCGACGGGTCGGTCGCCGACGTGCGCAGGGCGGCGACCAAGTTCTCCGGCGCGTGGCCGTATCTGCGGGTGCTGTCGAGACTGACCGGCATCGCCGACCCACTGGATTACCGTCTGGTCGAGTCGTATTGGCTCGGCGGTGGCGTCGCAGCCGGCCTGGACCCGCAGGAATTCTTCGACGCGCTGCTCGCGATCATCGGCCCGCAGGCAGGCCACTACTGGTCGCACCTGACCGCGGATCTGGCGTGCGAGGCCGCCGGCAACCACTGCTTCCACGTGTTCGGGGTGTATCCGTGGACGCGGTTCTTGGGTCGGGGTACCGACGAGCAGCCGCTGAGCGTGCTGGATAACTGCCGAATCACCTCTGGGACAGTGCTTTCCCGCGACGCCGACCGAGTCGAGGTGTTGTGCCGCAGGCTGGCCTGGGACGGTCGGGCGCTGGCGCTGTCGGAACCGGCGGCGCGCGTGCTCGAGGTGTGGGCCGACGGGTACAGCGCCGTGCCCGACGTGGCCGCCGGTGATGTGGTGGCGGTGCACTGGGGGCGGTTGTGCGGCCGGCTGTCGCCGGCGCAGCTCTGTGCGCTGACCGACAGCACGAATCGGCAGCTGCTGGCGACCGGCCTGCGACTGGCGCGCGTCTGACTTCATCGCCAGACTGGCCCCGTGCCCGGTTCTCTGTGCGATGTGCTGCCCGCCGCGGCCGCCCTGCTCGAGGTCCCGGATGCGGTTGACAACCTGGCGGTGGCGGACTGGGCGGGCGCCGACCGGATCGACCGGGTGCTCGTCGTGCTGGTCGACGGGCTGGGCTGGCACCTGCTTCCGCAGCTGGCCGGCAGCGCGCCGCTGCTCGCGTCCGTGCTGGCCGGTGCCACCGGCCGGCTGACCCGGCTGGACTGCACGTTCCCGTCGACCACGCCGACCAGCCTGGTGTCACTGGGCACCGGTGTGCTCCCGGGCGAACACGGAATCCTGGGCTTCACGCTCAGGGTGCCCGGCACCGACCGGGTGCTCAACCACGTCCGGTGGCGCGACGACCCGCCCCCCACCATCTGGCAGCCGGTGCCGACCTGGTTCGAACGGCTCAAAAACGCCGGCGTGAGCGCACGCGTGGCGCTGCCGGCCGCGTTCATGGACAGCGGACTGACCCAGGCCGCGTATCGCGGCGCCGAATTCCACCCGGCCGGTCCCGCCGACGATTACGCGTGGCTGGTGGCCGACGAGCTGCGCGCGGGGCCCGGGCTGGTCTACGGCTACACCGCGCAGCTCGACACCGCCGCCCACGTCTTCGGCATCGGCTCCGAACAGTGGCATGCCGCGGCGAGCGACATCGACGCGCTGCTGTCTCGCCTGCTCGACGCGCTGCCGGCGAACGCGGCGGTGCTGGTGACCGCCGACCACGGCGGCATCAACGTCCCGCCCGAGGCGCGCATCGATCTCGACGCCGACCCCCGGTTGGCCGCGGGAATCCGGGTGGTGGCCGGCGAGCCGCGGGTGCGGTATCTGCACACCGAGCCGGGCGCCGCCGCCGACGTGCAGGCCGTGTGGGGCGAGCTGCTGGACGGCTGCGCCACCGTGTACAGCCGCGAGCAGGCGGTGGCCACCGGCATGTTCGGGCCGGTCGCCGCGCCACACACCGAGCGGCTCGGCGACGTGGTGGTCGTCTGTTCCGGCGAAGCCGCGGTGCTGGCCAGCGCACACGAACCCCCGGAAACGGCTCGCCTGATCGGCTTTCACGGCGGAGCCACCGTGGCGGAGATGGCGATCCCGCTCCTCGCTTTCCGGCCGTAGCGTGTGTCGGTGGCCGGTGCTACACCTGCATGCAGACCCCCCCGATCGGACCGGCCATGGATGACACCGAACGGACCCGTCGTGGCGACGAATTCCGCCGCCTGCACACCGGCGACGAGATTCTCGTGCTCCCCAATCCCTGGGACATCGGCACCGCCCGGTTGTTCGCCAACCTCGGGTATCGCGCATTGGCGACCACCAGCGCCGGCCTGGCGTTCTCGTTGGGCCGCCGCGATGGCGACGGCGCGGTCAGCAGGGACGAAGCCCTCGGACACGCGCGCGCCATCGTCGGGGCAACCCCGCTTCCGGTGACCGCGGATCTGGAGAACGGGTTCGGCGACGCCCCCGAGACGGTGGCCGAAACGGTGCGCCTGGCGGGCGAGGCCGGGCTGGCCGGGGCCTCGATCGAGGACGCCACGTATGACGCCGACGCGCCGATCTTTCCCCGCGCGCTGGCAATCGAGCGCATCCACGCCGCCGTCGAGGCCGCGCGGGCGCTGCGGCATCCGTTCACCCTGACCGCGCGCTCGGAGAATTTCATCCGCGGCCGTCCGGACCTCGACGACACGGTGTCGCGGCTGCAGGCATTCGAGGCGGCCGGCGCCGATGTCTTGTACGCACCCGGCCTGCCCGACGAGGCGGCGCTGCGCCGGGTGTGCGGCAGCGTCACCCGGCCGTTCAACTACGTCGCCGGGTTCGGGCCGGCCCGTTTCACGCTCGTCCAGCTCAAGGAATTCGGGGTGCGCAGGGTGTCGATCGGCACCTCCTTCTGCCGCACCGGCCTTACCGCAGTCGTCCGTGCCGCACGGGAAGTGCTCGACCACGGCTCGTTCGAGTATGTCGACGGCATCCACAGCGTCGCCGACTTCAACGAGCTCATCGATCCCCGCGGGTCCGATCGCTGACGGGTCGGTGCCAGCCGCACCACCTGGGCAAACACACATCGGACTCGGATCGAGTTCACAGCTCGCTGGAACCGTTCAGGAAATCTTCGCGCGGTACATTCGGTGCACTGTGGTTTTCCGGGGCGTTGGCGTAACTCGGCGATGGCAGTCGGCCATCGCGATTACCGCGGCGCTAGGGGTGTTCATCGCCCTGGTCACGGGCTCGTGGGTGCGGCCCAATTTCGCCGCCGCGGCGCCGCCGGAGCCGGCGGCGTGGTCAGCGGCGACCGTCACCCCGCACCCCGGGCCGATGCATCAGCATCCCGTCGCCCTCAGCCGGGTCGCCCTGACCGCTGAGCGGTCTTCGGCACCGGCGAACAAGACCAACCACAAGCCGTTCCGCAGCGCATGGATGACGAAAGAACGGCCCCTGACGTGGAATCGGTTGTCACCGCAATCGGTGCTGATGCCGGCGCCATTGTCGTTGACCCCCACAGGGTTTACGTGCGCCGGCACCCAGCCCCGCGCACCCGCGGCCACCGCGCCCGACCGAGATATCTTGACCCGGATCTGCATCGCCCGCCGCTGATCGTTGCGCCCGGGCCAGGCGTGTTTCGCCGACGCAGGTGTGTGCGCGCGACACGTGAGCGCCCCGCGGCTTGTAACCCCCGTGTCTATCTCGTGAAAGAAGACCCTCATGTTCTCGGGCACCACTTGTACCGCCACAGGCAGGCGGAGGTTGTAATGAATTTTGCGACGCTACCTCCGGAGATCAGCTCCGGGCTGATGTATTCGGGTCCCGGCGCGGGATCGATGATGCGCGCCGCGGCGGCGTGGGAAGCGTTGGCCGCACGGCTCTTCAGCGCCGCGGCCGACTACCGGACGGTGACCGCGCGGCTGGCGACCAACGGCGATGGCGCGGCGCTGCGCCAAGCCGCGGCACGGTACGTCGACTGGCTCGACGCCGTCGCGGCCGGCAGCGAGCATGCGGCCACCCAGCTCACGGCGGCGGCCGGCGCGCATCAGTCGGCCTTCACGGCGACGGTGCCGCCAGCGGAGATCGCCCGCAACCGGACGCACCGAATGTCACTGGTTTCGGCGAATTGTCTGGGCCAGCGCAGCGCGGCGATCGCGAACGCCGATGCCGAGTACGACGCGATGTGGGCGCGAAACGCCGACGCCATGCACGCCTACGCCGAGGCCGCGGCCGGTGCCGTGGCGATGACCCCGTTCCCCGCCCCGCCGGGCAATCCCGCTGTGACGAAACGTCATTGGGCCCTGCAGTCGGCGCCGGACGTCATAACCGCCGGCTGCGAACTGATGTCGGCGATACCCGACGCCCTCAAAGGGCTGTCCTCGTCGCCGCTGACCACGCTCGAAGCGTCCCTCGCCGCGGTCACCCCGTCGCTCTCGAAATTGAATTCGGTGACCGCGCCGTCGGACTTCGCGATCGGCCACCTCAATTCGATGAACAAGACGGCGGCCCTGCAATCGCTGTTCCCCAAGCCCGCTGTCAGCAACGGCGTGAATGCGGGCCTGGGCCGCGGGACGCCGGTCGGTGTGCTGTCGGTGCCGCGCGCCTGGGCGGCCGCCGCCCCCATGACGGAGCGGCTGCGCGAGGACCGGGTCCGCGAGCCCATCCGCCTGGTCGCGATCAGCGAGCATCCCGGGTGACATGCCGCCGACGATCGCGGCGGTTACAGCGGGGTGACATAGGCGGCGCTGATGCCGCCGTCGACCATGAACGTCGAAGCGGTGATGAATGACGCGTCATCGCTGGCCAAAAAGGCTACCGCCGCGGCGATTTCGTCGGGGTGGGCGAACCGGCCCACCGGGACGTGCACCAGCCGGCGGGCGGCCCGCTCGGGATCCTTGGCGAAAAGCTCTTGCAGCAGCGGGGTGTTCACGGGCCCGGGGCACAGCGCGTTGACCCGGATGCCCTGCCGGGCGAACTGCACACCCAGTTCGCGCGACATGGCCAGCACCCCGCCCTTGGCGGCGGTGTAGGAGATCTGCGAGGTCGCCGACCCCAGGACGGCGACGAATGACGCCGTGTTGATGATGGAGCCCTGCTGCGCGGGAACCATGTGCCGCAACGCCGCCCGGCAGCACAGGTACACCGACTTCAGGTTGACGTCCTGGACGCGTTGCCACGCGGGCAGTTCGGTGTCCTCGATGACGTCGTCGTCGGGGGGCGAGATGCCGGCGTTGTTGAACGCGATGTCGATGCGCCCGTGGGCGCGCGCCGCGGTGTCGAAGAGCCCGTTGACCGCGGCCTCGTCGGAGACGTCGGTGGGCACGAACAAGCCGGACAGTTCGTCCGCCGCCGCGCCGCCCGCGTCGGCATCGATGTCAGCGACCACGATGGTCGCGCCCTCGGCATGCATCCGCCGCGCCGCGGCCAGCCCGATGCCGCCGCCGGCGCCGGTGACGACGGCCACGCGGCCCGCCAATCGTCGGGTGAGATCGACCGCCACCGCCTAGTCCTCTCTGATCGCGATGAACACGTTCTTGGTCTCGGTGAAGTGCAGCGGCGCGTCCGGGCCCAGCTCACGGCCCAGCCCGGACTGCTTGAATCCGCCGAACGGCGTGCTGTACCGCACCGACGAGTGCGAATTCACGGACAGATTGCCGGATTCGATCGCCCGGGACACGCGCAGCGCGCGGGACAGGTCGTTGGTCCAGATCGATCCGGACAGTCCGTAGCTGGTGTCGTTGGCCAACCCGACGGCGTCCTGCTCGTCGTCGAAGGCCAGCACCGTAACGACCGGGCCGAAGATCTCGTCGGTGACGCTGCGGTCGGTGCGCTGCGGAGTCAGAACCGTTGGCGGGAACCAGAATCCGCGGCCAGCCGGCGCGGTGCCGCGGAACGCGACGGGGGCGTCGTCGGGCACATACGACGCGACCTTGTCGCGGTGTGCGGCCGACACCAGCGGACCCATTTCGGTGTCCCGGGACGCCGGATCGCCGACGACGACGCCGGTGACGGCGGGCTCGAGCAGCTCCATGAACCGGTCATAGACGCTGCGCTGCACCAGCATTCGGCTCCGCGCGCAGCAGTCCTGTCCCGCGTTGTCGAACACCCCGGCCGGTGCGGTCGCCGCGGCGCGCTCGAGGTCGCAGTCGGCGAACACGATGTTGGCGCTCTTGCCGCCCAGTTCCAGGGTCACCCGCTTCACGTGAGCGGCCGCGCCGGACATTACCCGCTTGCCGACGTCGGTGGACCCGGTGAACACGATCTTGCGGATGCCGGGGTGGGTGACGAACCGCTCCCCGACCACCGCGCCCCGGCCCGGCAGCACCTGGAGCAGGTCCGCGTCGAGTCCGGCCTGCACCGCGAGCTCACCGAGCCGGATGGTGGTCAGCGGCGTCGCCTCGGCGGGTTTGATCAGCACGGCGTTGCCCGCGGCCAACGCCGGTGCGAAACCCCACGACGCGATGGGCATCGGGAAGTTCCACGGCGTGATCACACCGACGACGCCCATCGGCTCGTTGAACGTGACGTCCAGGCCACCGGCAACGGGAATTTGCTTGCCGGACAAGCGTTCCGGGCTGGCCGCGTAGAAGTTCAACACGTCGCGGACGTGACCGGCCTCCCATTCGGCGGACGCGATGGGATGCCCGGAGTTGGCGACCTCGAGTGCGGCCAGCTCGCCGAGATGGGCGTCGACGGCGCCGGCGAAGTCCCGCAGGCCGGCGGCCCGCTCGGCCGGGGACACCCGCGCCCACCGTCGCTGGGCCGCCCGCGCCCGGTCCACCGCGTCGTCGACCGCGGCGGCGTCGGCGTGTTCGACCGAGCGCAGCACTTCCTCGGTCGCGGGGTTGATCAGCCGCGCGGCGCTCAACTCGCGCGCCCCGCGTAGGACCGGGCCGCGTCGACGATCGCGGCGAACAACCGCAGGTCTTCCAGCGACTGTTCGGGATGCCATTGCACCGCAAGCACAAACCTGTCGCCCGGCAGCTCCAGCGCCTCGACGACGCCGTCGGCGTCCCGCGCGCTGACCACCAGGCCGTCCCCCACCCGGTCGACGGCCTGGTGGTGATAGCTCGGCGCATCGGCGGACTCCCCGACCAGCGCGGCCAGCCGGGTGCCCGCCACCGTGCGCACCGGCAGCCTGGTGAACACCCCGTTGCCCGCCCGGTGCCCGCTGTGCCCGAGCACGTCGGGCAGGTGCTGGTGCAGCGTGCCGCCCAGCGCGACGTTGAGCACCTGTGCGCCGCGGCAGATTCCCAGCACCGGCAGGCCCCGCCGCAGGGCGCCCTGCAACAGCGCGAATTCCCAGGCGTCGCGGTCGGTGCGGGGCGCGTCCGTGGTCGGGTGCGGTTGCTGGCCGTAGCTCGCGGGGTCCAGATCGTATCCCCCGGTGATCACCAGTCCGTGCAGGCCGTCCAGTACCGCGTCGACGATCTCGGCGTCCACCGGCTGCGGCGGCAGCAGCACCGCGATCCCGCCGGCCAGCAGGACGCCTTCGAAGTAGTCGGACGGTAGGTACCCGGCGCGGATGTCCCAGATGCCGGTCTGCACCTGTTCCAGATACGTCGTCAGGCCGATCAGCGGTCTAGAGGCGTTCAAACCCACGTATCCTCTCCCAGTCGGTGACCGCCGCGTTGAACGCCGCCAGCTCCACCCGGGCGTTGTTCAGGTAGTGGGCGACCACGTCGTCGCCGAACACGTCCCGCGCGAGCGTCGAGTGCTCGAACACCGAGGCCGCCTCGGCCAGCGTGACGGGCAACCGCTCGACGCCGGGAGCCTGGTAAGCGTTTCCCGCGCAGGGCTCCGGTAGCTCGAGGCCCCGTTCGATACCGTACAGCCCGCCGGCGACCATCGCCGCCACCGCCAGATACGGGTTGACGTCGCCGCCGGGGACCCGGCACTCGACCCGGGTGTTGGGCCCGTGGCCGACCACCCGCAGCGCACAGGTGCGATTGTCCAATCCCCACGCCAGCGCGGTGGGCGCGAAACTACCGTCGGCGAATCGCTTGTAGGAGTTGATGTTCGGCGCATAAAAGAGTGTGAGGTCGCGCAGGGTGGCCAGCAGGCCGGCCAGAAAACCGCAGAACACCGACGACATGCCGCGCGGGCGGCTGGGGTCGGCGAACACCGCGCCGCCCTGTGGATCGCGCAGCGAGAGGTGAACGTGACAGCTGTTCCCTTCTCGCTCATCGTATTTGGCCATGAACGTCAGACTCTTTCCGTGCTGGTCGGCGATCTCCTTGGCACCGTTCTTGTAGATGACGTGGTTGTCGCAGGTGACCAGGGCATCGGCGTACCGGAAGCCGATTTCCTGCTGCCCCCTGTTGCATTCGCCCTTGACGGCCTCGAATCGCAGGCCGGCGCCGATCATTCCCTGGCGGATGTCGCGCAGCAGCGGCTCCATGCGCGACGACGCCGAGATCGCGTAGTCGATGTTGTAGTCGCTGGCCGGGGTCAGCCCGCGGTAGCCGTTGGCCCAGGCCTGGCGGTAGGTCTCGTCGAACACGATGAATTCCAGCTCGGTGGCGACGTTGGCGGCCAGGCCCCGGTCGGCCAGCCGGTCCAGCTGGCGGCGCAGGATTGCCCGCGGCGCCACGGCGACCGGGCTGCCGTCGGCCCAGCCCACGTCGGCGATCACCAAGGCCGTACCGGGCAGCCAGGGAATGCGGCGCATGGTGGACAGGTCGGGCCTGGCCACCGTGTCGCCGTACCCGGTGTCCCAGCTCGACATCGCATACCCGCCCACGGTGTTCATGTCGACGTCGACGGCGAGCAGGTAGCCGCAGCACTCGGCGCCGTGGGCGGCCACGTCGTCGACGAACAGCCGCGCGTCGATCCGCTTCCCGACCAGCCGGCCCTGCATGTCGGCGAATGCCACGATGACGGTGTCCACCTCGCCGGTGCCCACGAGTCGTTCGAGCGCGGCCAACGGCAACCTGGCGGCGTTCGGGTCGGTCACAGCACTTTCTTCACTGGCCATGACCGTCAGTCAACCAGGCGCTACCAGCCGCTGGTGCGCAAAATGATCTCGGCCGCCAGCTGCGCCGTCGACTCCTGCACGGTCCGCCGCCCCAGGTGCACCACCCGGTAGTCGGCGTAGACGTAGCGCTGGCTCTCCTGGGCCACCGCCCGGGTGGCCGGCGAGCTGACCAACACGGTGGTGCCGATCTCGACCGGCGGGCAGTGCCCGTCGGTGATGGCGCCCTCGTAATTGGCGGCCCGCGGATGGCCGCGATCGATCACCACCAGCCCGACGAACCGGCCCAGCCGGGTCGCGGTCAGTTCCCAGGCGAGTTCGCCGCCGGCGCGATCACCCATCACCACGGCCCACCCGATGCCCAGCGCATCGAGGATGCCGATCACCGACTTGGGGGTCAGGCGCGGATCGAAACCGACCACGACCGTTCGAAGCGACGCGGTGTGCAGCCGCTCGCACACGGCATCGTAGGCCGCCGGGACGCGGTCCTCGTCGCCCAATATGACGACGACGACGCCGTTCTCCGGACCGCCCACGACCACCGGGACGGGGAACCCGTCCAGAGTGGTCATCATCGAGGACACCCAAGCACGCTACAGCCAATCGGCATGCGAGCGCGACGATTCTGGGCATCTGGTACGCAAATGAGGTATTTTTACCATGCCGTCAATAGCAGCGCTCATGCCGCTGGTTCAGCGAATGCCCTACGGCGACAAGCGACTTGAGAGCACCGGCCGCCGCGGCGGACCATCAAGCAGGCTGAGAACACCCCCGACGTCCAGATGAGACGCCAGCAGGTCGGCGGCGAGATCGAGCTGGGTATCGCGGCGCGCGGCGACGTTGACATCGCCGACCACGAAACCGCCGCGCCCGGCCGCATCGGCGACCCGGCGCAGCCACCCGCGCCGGAAATCGTCGTTGTCGAGCAGGCCGTGCCAATGGGTCCCGAAGACCGCGCCGCGCACTACACCCTGCGGACCCTGGTCCGCATCGACCGCGAACCAGCCCTGCTCGGCACAGCGGGCGACCCGCCCGTGATGGATCTCGTAGCCGGTGAGGGGCCGCTGCCAGCGGCGCAAAGTCTTCTCGGGAGCAAAGGTGATGTCGACGTCGAGCAGACCCAGGCCGGGCACGCCCGCGGCCCCGGATTCCACCGGATCGTCCAGGCGACTGCACAGCATTTGAAATCCCCCGCAGATTCCCAGCACCGGCTTGCCGGCGCCGGCGTGCGCGCTGATCGCGTCGGCCAGGCCCCGATCGCGCAGCCAAGACAGGTCGGAGACAGTGGCTTTGCTGCCGGGGATGACGATCAGATCGGCGTCGGTGACGTCGGCGGGGTCGGCGACCCAGCGCACCAGCACACCGGGCTCGCAGGCGAGTGCCTCGACGTCGGTGGAGTTGGAGATCCGGGGTAGCCGGATGGCGGCCACCCGCAGCCACTGTTCGCCGAGCGGAGGTGCCGGCGTGCCGATGGCACGGTGCGCGACCACCGACAGCGAGTCCTCGGCGTCCAGCCACAGCTGGTCGGCATACGGCAGCACCCCGTAGGTCGGGCGACCCGTCATGTCATGCAGCTGGCGCAACCCGGGCTCGAGCAGCGCGGGGTCGCCGCGGAATTTGTTGACGATGAAGCCGGCGATCAGGGCCTGGTCGTCGGGCTCGAGCACCGCGACCGTCCCGAACAGGTGTGCCAGCAGGCCGCCGCGGTCGATGTCGCCGACCAGGAGCACCGGCAACTGCGCGGCCCGGGCCAGTCCCATGTTGGCCAGATCGGTGGCGCGCAGATTGATCTCGGCCGGTGAGCCGGCCCCCTCGCAGATCACCGCATCGAATTCGTCACGCAGACAGGTCAATTCGTCGAGTACTACGGAGGCCAGCCGATCACGATGTCGCACATAGCTTTTGGCGCTGACCGAGTCGGCGACCTGACCCTTGATCACCAGCTGCGAGGTGCGGTCACTGCCCGGCTTGAGCAGGATCGGGTTGAACCGCACGCTGGGCTCCAGCCCGGCCGCGCGCGCCTGGATCGCTTGGGCGCGGCCGATCTCACCGCCCTCGACGGTCACCACCGAGTTGTTGGACATGTTCTGCGCCTTGAACGGGGCGACCCGCACCCCGCGGCGGGCCAACAACCGGCACAGGCCCGCCACCACCACCGATTTCCCGGCGTCGGAGCTGGTGCCCGCGACCAGCAGCGCTCCGGTCATCCGGCAAACGTCATGGCAGGGTGAGGATTTCGACGCCGGTGTCGGTGACCAGCAGGGTGTGCTCGAACTGCGCGGTCCACTTGCGGTCGCGGGTGACCACGGTCCAGCCGTCGTCCCAGATCTCGTAGTCCAGGCCGCCGAGGTTGATCATCGGTTCGATGGTGAACGTCATCCCCGGTTGCATGACGGTGGACACCGACGGCTGGTCGTAGTGCAGGACGACCAGGCCGTTGTGGAACGTGGTGCCGATGCCGTGGCCGGTGAAGTCACGAACGACGTTGTAGCCGAACCGGTTTGCGTACGACTCGATGACTCGGCCGACGACCGAGAGCGCACGTCCGGGCTTGACGGCGTTGATGGCGCGCATCGTCGCCTCCCGGGTGCGCTCCACCAGCAGCCGGTGTTCCTCGGAGACATCGCCGGCCAGAAAGGTCGCGTTGGTGTCGCCGTGCACGCCGTCGATGTAGGCGGTGACGTCGATGTTGACGATGTCACCGTCCTCGATCACCGTCGAGTCGGGGATCCCGTGGCAGATCACCTCGTTGAGCGACGTGCAGCACGACTTCGGGTAGCCTTTGTAGCCCAGCGTGGAGGGGTAGGCGCCGTGGTCGACCATGTACTCGTGGGCGATGCGGTCCAGTTCGTCGGTGGTCACCCCGGGTGCGACGGTCTTGCCCGCCTCGACCAGCGCCGCGGCCGCGATCTGGCCGGCGACGCGCATCTTCTCGATCACCTCGGGTGTCTGCACCCACGGTTCGCTGCCCTCTTGGGCCGTGGGCTTGCCGACGTATTCGGGGCGCGGGATACGGCCGGGCACCGGCAGAGTCGGGGACGACTCTCCGGGGGAAAGCGCGGTGCGAGCAGGCATGCGACCAGCTTAATGGCAGGGCGGCCCGGCATTGAGTGCGCTCCAGCGGCCGTGAGTGTGTCCGTCGGGCGGGAATTCGCAGGTTTTCCCGCCCGCGACGCACACTCGACGGGCGCGGCTCGGCGACGGGCTTAGCGATCAGGGCCGCGGGCGGCGCAGCAGCGAACGGCGCGGTCCCCGGATGTTCACCGAGCCGCACACCACCCGACCGGTCAGCACCACGTGCGGCCTGCCCTCACCGGGCGGGTCTTTGCGCCGGTCGCTGGCGCTGCCCACGTAGACCTCGACGTCGTCGATCGACGCGCTGGCCCCGTCGGGCAGCCGAATCTCCACCGAGCCGAACCTCATGTCGAGTTCGATGACCACCACTGGGCCCGCGAACCGCGCCTTGGTGAGGTCGAGTTCCACCGAACCCAGCCGACGGACCAGGGCCAGGCGGGTGGGCACCGTCCATTCGCCGTGACGCCGCAGCGAACCCGCCCAGCCGCGCAGTTCCACCCGGTCGGCCGCGGAGGTGACGATGGCGCCCGGTCCCGGCAGGTCGCCGACCAGACCGTCCAGCTCGCCGCGGGTGCGCGCGTAGGACACCTGCGACGAGCGCTGCTCGAACTCGTCGATGTCGATCAGCCCGAGCGCGACGGCGTTGTGCAGTCGCCGCATCGTGCCGTTGCGGTCGGCGTCGGAGACCCGCAGGGCCACCATGTCGCCGCCGGTATCGGTCATGTTCGCAATTTACCGCTGATGCGGCCCGGGGGCGCTAGGCAAGATGGCGCCGCCCGGCTGCGCCCGGCGCTCGCGCCGCGGCTTGCGACCGGTGCTAGGCAAGATGGCGCCGCCCCGCTGCGCCCGGCGCTCGCGCCGCGCCTTGCGACCGGCGCTAGGCCAGGAAGTTCGGCGGCAGCGCTTCGAACATGAACTTGGTCATCCGAACCGCCCACTCGGAGCTGCCGCCTCCCACGATCAGCGAGGCGAAGGCCAGGTCGCCCCGGTACCCGGCGAACCATGAATGCGACCCACCCGGGAACTCGGCCTCACCGGTCTTTCCGTAGATCTCGCCGCAGCCGGCGATCTCCTTGGCGGTCCCGTTGGTCACCACCAGACGCATCATCGGCCGCAGCGCATCGATCATCTTCGGGCTGATCGGCGTGGTGTCCCCCTGGACCGCCGTCTGCCGACCCGCGATCAGTTGGGGCACGGGTGTCTTGCCGGCGGCGACCGTGGCCGCCACCAGGGCCATGCCGAACGGGCTGGCCAGCACCTTGCCCTGGCCGAAACCGTCCTCCGTGCGTTCGGCCAGGTCCACCGTCGGGGGCACCGACCCCGTCACGGTGGTGACGCCGTCCACCGCGTAGTCGAGGCCGATCCCATACTGGGCGGCCGTCTGGGTCAGGCCGCGCGGGGGCATCCGGCTGCTCAACTCCGCGAAGGTGGTGTTGCACGAGCTGGCGAACGCGCGCGACAGCGACACCACGCCGAGGTCGAAGCCGCCGTAGTTGGGCACCGTGCGGTGCCCGATGTCGAGGTGGCCCGGGCAGCCGAGCATCGAGTTGGGCGTGGCCATGTCGCGGTCGACGGCCGCGCCGGCGGTGATCATCTTGAACGTCGAGCCCGGCGGGTACAGGCCGTTGGTGGCGGGCAGACCGTCCGCGTCGGCCCCGCCGTTCTGCGCGATCGCGAGGATCTCCCCCGTCGACGGCTTGATCACCACGATCATCGCCTTGCCGCCCTTGTTGTCGACCGCGCGCTGGGCGGCGTTCTGTACGACCCGGTCCAGGGTGATCGACACCGACGGCGCCGGCGATCCTTCGACCTCGTGCAGCACCTCGACCTCGACGCCGTTCTGGTTGACGCTGACCACCCGCCAGCCCGCCTGGCCGTCGAGTTGGTCGACCACGGCCTTCTTCACCGCGGAGATGACCGCGGGCGCGAAATGCGGGTCGGTGGGCAGCATTTCGGGTTGGGGGGTGACCACGACGCCGGGCAGATGCCCGACCAGCGGGGACACCTTGTCGTTGTCGTCGGGGTGCAGCGTGACGCCCAGGTCCACCGGGTGTGGCGTCGAGCTGGCCTGCTCGGCGAGCAGCTGCGGGTCGTTGAGGGCCCCGTTGAAGGGGTGCAGCACGTCGACGATCGCGTGGGCCGTGCCGGACAGTGCGGGTCCGGCCTGGGTGGCGTCCAGCGTGTAGTGGTACAGGTAGCCGGGCACCAGCACGTCGCTGCCGCCGAGCTCGTTCACCGAGGCGCGATGCGGCCGGTCGGCCCGCAGCGCGAACGTCTGGTGCTCGCCCAGCTTGGCGTGCAGCGCGGTGGTGGTCCACCGGACCGCCCAGTGCCCCTCGTCGCGCGCCATCCGTAGCTGGCCGTCGTAGGTCCAGGTCCGGTTCTTGGGTAGGTGCCAGGTGAAGCGGTAGCCGACGGTGCCGCTGTCCTCGGCGTACTTGGCGTTGAGGATCTGCGCGTCGAGGTGTGATGCCTGCAGGCCGGACCAGGCCGCGTTGAGCGCCTCGCGGGCCTCGTTGGGGCTGTCGCTGAGCTGCGCCGCGGTCGCGGTGTCGCCGACGGCCAGGGCGCGGAAGAACTTCTCCGCCGCCGGCCCCGGGCCGTCGGGCCGGGGCGTGCATCCGGACAGGACGATGACCGCCAGCAGCAGCAAGCCTGAGGCGGATGAGGCCATTGTTGTTCTAGTTGCCATCGGTGCAAATGTTATGAACTGCGGCCTGAACAGGGGCGCCGACACACCGAGACCCAACCGTTATGCGTGGATTGAGGGCGGCCCCGCCGTGCTCCGCCAGGCGGCGGCTAGTCGAGCAGCACCGTCGCGAAGGTGCCGATCTCGGCGAAGCCCACTCGGGCGTAGGCGGCGCGGGCCACCGTGTTGAAGTCGTTGACGTAGAGGCTGGCCGTGCGCCCGGTGCCGACGATCACCGCGGCGACCGTCGCGGTACCGGCGGTGCCCAGGCCCAGCCCGCGCCACTCCGGGTGCACCCACACCCCCTGGATCTGGCCCACCCCCGGGGACTGCGAGCCCACCTCGGCCTTGAAGACGACCTGGCCGTGCTCGAACCGCGCCCAGGCCCGCCCGGCCGTGATCAGACTGGCCACCCGCCGCCGGTAGCCGCGGCCGCCATCGCCGAGCCGCGGGTCGACGCCCACTTCGCCGATGAACATGTCGACGGCGGCCACCAGGTAGGCGTCCAGCTCCTCGGGCCGGACCTGCCGCACACCGGGATCCAGCTCGCAGCTGGGGTGGTTGGACAAGGCCAGCAGCGGCTGGTGGTCGCGCACATCACGGGCCGGGCCCCAGGCCGCCTCGAGCCGCTCCCACATCGGCATCACCAAATCGGCCCTGCCGACCAGCGACGAGCAGCGCCGCGTTCCGCGCATGGCCTCGTCGGCGAACGCGCTCAGGTCGGCGGGCGCGCCGCGCAGCGGGATCAGGTTGGCGCCGGCGAAGCACAGGGATTCGTCGGCACCACGCAGCGTCCACAGTTCGCCGCCGATCGAATTGGGGTCGATGCCGTGGTCGGCCACCCGGGCCGCGACCATGCACGACGCGACGGGATCATCGTCGAGCACCCGCCAGACCGCGGCCGCGTCGCGCACCAGGGCCACCCGTCGCTCACCGACAAGGCGGAACAGGGGCGGAGCCGACATGGGGCGAACTCTCCGTGGTGCGAACTCTTAGACCGGCGCTGGCGTTATCAGCTTACGGTGACGACAGGTGAACCGCTGGATGTTGTTTCCGGATCGTCACCGCTGTTCATCTCCGAGGCGATCCGCATTGCCTCTTCAATCAACGTCTCGACAATCTGCGCTTCCGGCACGGTCTTGATGACTTCGCCGCGAACGAAGATCTGGCCCTTGCCATTTCCCGACGCGACGCCGAGGTCGGCCTCGCGGGCCTCGCCCGGGCCGTTGACGACGCAGCCCATCACTGCGACGCGCAGCGGCACGTCCAGACCGTCCAGGCCGGCGCTCACCGCGTTGGCCAACGTGTACACGTCGACCTGGGCTCGACCGCAGGACGGGCACGACACGATCTCCAGCCCCCGCGGCCGCAGGTTCAGCGACTCGAGGATCTGGATGCCGACCTTGACCTCCTCGACCGGGGGCGCCGACAGCGACACCCGGATGGTGTCGCCGATGCCGCGCGACAGCAGCGCGCCGAAGGCGACCGCGGACTTGATGGTGCCCTGGAAGGCCGGTCCGGCCTCGGTGACCCCGAGATGCAGCGGGTAATCGCACTGCTCGGCCAGCTGCTCGTAGGCGGCGACCATCACCACGGGGTCGTTGTGCTTGACGCTGATCTTGATGTCGCCAAAGCCGTGCTCCTCGAACAACGAGGCCTCCCACAGCGCGGACTCGACCAGCGCCTCGGGGGTGGCCTTGCCGTACTTCTCCATGAACCGCCTGTCCAGCGAGCCGGCGTTGACGCCGATGCGGATCGGGATGTTCGCCGCTGCAGCCGCTTTGGCGACCTCGCCGACCCGGCCGTCGAATTCCTTGATGTTGCCGGGGTTCACCCGTACCGCGGCGCACCCCGCGTCGATGGCGGCGAAGATGTACTTGGGCTGGAAGTGGATGTCGGCGATGACCGGGATCTGGCTGTGCCGGGCGATCTCGGCCAGCGCGTCGGCGTCCTCCTGACGCGGGCAGGCGACCCGGACGATGTCGCAGCCGGCCGCGGTCAGTTCGGCGATCTGCTGCAGCGTCGTGTTGACGTCATGCGTCTTCGTGGTGCACATCGACTGCACCGAAATCGGATAGTCGCTGCCGACCCCGACGTCACGGACCATCAATTGGCGCGTGGGACGCCGGGGAGCGAGCGTGGGCGCCGGAGTCTGCGGCATGCCCAGGCCAGTGGTCACTGTGTTGATTCCTTCGGTTTCGTTATTGGAAAAGCCTGATCGGGTTGACCAGATCGGCGGTCACGGTCAGCAGCATGTAGCCGACCACGAACACCAGCACGACGTACGTCGCGGGCATGAGTTTGAGGTAGTTCACCGGCGCGGCCGCGACCATGCCGCGGGCCGACCGGACCAGGTTGCGGACCTTCTCGAACACCGCGATGGCGATGTGGCCGCCGTCGAACGGCAGCAGCGGCACCAGGTTGATCGCGCCCAGGATGAGGTTCAGCTGGGCCAGGAAGAACCAGAACGCCACCCACAACCCGTGGTCGACGGTGTCGCCGCCGATGATGCTGGCCCCGACGACACTCATCGGCGTCTGCGGGTCGCGCTGCCCGCCGCCGATGGCATGCACCAGCGCGCCGACCTTGGTGGGGATCGCGACCAGCGCCTTGCCCACCTCGCCGGTGAGGTCACCGGCGAAGGCGACGGTGGCCGGGATCGCCGTGAACACCCCGTAGTGCGTGGGCGCGACCTTGACGGCGCCGACGCCGATGGCGCCGACCGTCGAGGGCTGCTGCTGGCCGCCCTGCCCGTTGGTCCCGGTGGGCAGGTAGCGCTGGGTGGTGGTGACGTCCACGTAGGTGGTGATCGGGGTGCCGTTGCGCTCGGCGACGATCGGGACATTGCCGTGCGCCTTGCGGATGGCGGCGGCCATGTCGTCGAAGGTCGACACCGGGGTGTCGCCCACCTTGACGATGACGTCGCCGGGCCGGATTCCGGCGAGCGCCGCCGGCCCGGGCCCGGTGCAGTTCGCGATCTTGCCGGGCGCCACTTCCGGCGCCACACAAGCGGTTTCGCCGACGACCGCCTGGGTCGGCGGATGCAGGTTCGGCAGCCCCCAGATCAGCGCGATGACGTAGAGCAGCACCAGGCAGATGATGAAGTTGGCGGCGGGCCCGGCGAACAGCACCGCGACTCGCTTCCAGACCTTCTGCTTGAACATGGCGCGGTCGGTCTCGTCGGGCGCCAGCTCCTCCACCGAGGTCATGCCGGCGATGTCGCAGAAGCCGCCCAGCGGAACCGCCTTGAGGCCGTACTCGGTTTCACCGCGCCGGGTCGACCACAGGGTGGGACCGAAGCCGACGAAGTAGCGCCGCACCTTCATGCCGGTCGCGCGCGCAACCCACATGTGCCCGCACTCGTGCAGGGCCACCGAGATCAGGATGGCCAGTGCGAACAACACAATGCCGATGACGAACATCATTTGGCTGCGAGGACCTTTCTCACGCCACTCCGGAGGCTTTTGCTGACACCTTGGCGGGCTGGGCTTGCGCGACGGCACGCCGCGCCTTCTCCCGTGCCCAGCGCTGCGCGTCGAGTACCTCATCCACGTTAGCGGGTGAAACGGCCCATTGGTCGGCGGCGTGCAGCACGTCGGCGATGGTTTTGACAATCGCGGGGAACCCGACCCGGCCCGCGAGGAAGGCCTCCGCCGCCTCCTCGTTGGCCGCGTTGTAGACGGCGGTCATGCAGCCACCGGTCTGCCCGGCGTGCCGGGCCAGCTCGACGGCCGGGAAAACGTCCTCGTCCAGCGGCTCGAATTCCCAGCTAGACGCCGTGCTGAAGTCACAGCTGGCGGCCGCGCCGGGGACCCGCTGCGGCCAGCCCAGGGCCAGCGAGATCGGCAGTTTCATGTCCGGCGGGCTGGCCTGGGCAAGCGTCGAGCCGTCCACGAACGTGACCATCGAATGAACAATCGACTGAGGGTGCACGACCACCTCGATCCGGTCGTACGGGATGCCGAACAGCAGGTGGGTCTCGATCAGCTCCAGCCCCTTGTTGACCAGCGAGGCCGAGTTCAGCGTGTTCATCGGGCCCATGGACCACGTCGGATGGGCGCCCGCCTGCTCCGGAGTGACGTCCTCGAGCTGGGCGGCCGTCCAGCCACGGAACGGGCCGCCGGAGGCGGTCAGCACCAGCTTGGCGACTTCGTCGGGGCCCCCGCCGCGCAGGCACTGCGCCAGCGCGGAATGTTCGGAGTCCACCGGCACGATCTGCCCCGGCTGGGCGGCCCGCAGCACCAGCGGACCGCCGGCGATCAGCGATTCCTTGTTGGCCAGCGCCAGCCGGGCGCCCGATTCCAGCGCGGCCAGCGTGGGCCGCAGCCCCAACGCCCCCACCAGCGCGTTGAGCACGACATCGGCCTCGGTCTCCTGCACCAGCCGGGTTGCCGCTTCGGGGCCGGAGAACGGGATGTCGCCGGCCCGCTGTGCCGCGCCCTCGTCGGCGACCGCGATGTTGGTCACACCGGTCTCGGCGCGCTGCCGCAACAGCGTGTCCAGGTGGGCGCCGCCCGCGGCCAGACCGACCACCTCGAAGCGGTCCGGGTTGGCGGCGATGACGTCCAGCGCCTGGGTGCCGATGGAGCCGGTGCTGCCCAGCACCAGCACACGCAGGCGGTCCCGCGTTTGCCCATCGGTCGTCGGGTTGGTCACCCATTCATTGTGCCGCCCGGCGCCCACGCGGGCCACGCCCCGCAGGCCCGCCGGCGGGTATGCCAGAATTTGGGTTCGACAAGCCAATCCGATCCGAAGGGGATTGCCGTGGCCAGTACCGAGGTGGAGCGCTTCAACGGCGTCGACGACGTGGAGGTGCCGTCGGCAGCGTGGGGTTGGAGCAGGATCAACCACCGCACCTGGCACATTGCCGGCCTGATCGGCTTCGGATTCCTGCTGGCGATGCTGCGCGGCAACCACGTCGGCCACATCGAGAACTGGTTCCTGATCGCGTTCGCGGCGCTGATCCTCGTCGCGCTGATCCGCGACCTGTGGGGCCGCCGCCGCGGCTGGATCAGGTAGCGGCCACCCCGTTCGCCCTAGCGATGCGCCCGGCGATGCCAGGCGCCGCCGATCACGACCACCGCCAGCCCGACCACCGCGATCACCCACGGCCACCCGCCGTGCTGATGCACCCAGCCGGCCACCGTGCCCTGCAGCCGCCCGGCCGCGCTGATCACCGCGTCCTGCGGGTTGCCGTTCGCGCCGAACAGGCGCACCTCATAGCCGCCGTAATAGGCCACGTACAGGCCGACCAGCACCAGCAACGCGCCGCAGATCCGGTTGACGAACGGCAGCATGCGGCGCAACCGGTCCACCATCGCCGAGCTCGCCGTCGCCGCCGCGACCGCCAGCACCCCGACCACCAGGGTCAGCCCCGCGCTGTAGGCGAGGTAGATCGCCACGCCGGTGGCGATCGATCCCCCGCGCAGACCGGCGGCGGTGACGGCCAGAAACGGCCCGACGGTGCACGACAACGAGGCGATCGCGTAGCTGACGCCATACCCGTACATGGAGCCCAGCCGGGCGGTGGGGGCCCACCGTGGCCCCAGCGGCCGCGGGGTCAGGGCCGACAGCGCCCGGCCCGACAGGAGCCACACCCCGAGCCCGATCAGCACCACGCCCACGACCACGGTGGCGTACGGCAGATATCGCTGTACGGTCGTGGCCGCCGAGACGGTCAGCGCACCGAACACGCCGAACACCGTCAGGAAGCCCAGCGCCATCCCGACGGTGGCCGCCAGCGCCCGCCCGGCCGCCGTCACACCCGACGAGGCCCCGGCGCGCTGGCCGCGCACCACCAGCAGCAGGTAGGCGGGCAGCATGGCGAAGCCGCATGGGTTCAGCGCGGCCACCAGCCCGGCGGCGAAGGCCAGACCGACCAGACCCTGGTCCGCCAAGTCAGGACCTCAGGGCGGAGACCCGGTCGGCGAGCTCCTGCTGCGACATCGCCGAGGTCGGGTTGTTGACGAACGTCGAGCTGCCGTCCGCGCGGTAGAACACGTACGCGGGCTGCCAGGGGACGTTGTAACGGGCCCAGATGGATCCGTCGGCGTCGTTGAGGTTGGTGAAGTTCAGGCCGTATTTGGCGACGAAGGTCTGTTCCGCGCCGACGTCCGAGTGCCCGGCCACCCCGACGAAGGTGACGCCGGGATTGGCCGCCGCCACCCGGCTGACGCCGGGGGCTTCGGCGTTGCAGAACGGGCAGAACGGCGCCCAGAACCACAGCACCGCGGGCTTGCCCTGCAAACCGGCGCCGTTGAACGGCGCACCGCTGAGCGTCGTCCCGGTGAATTGCAGCCGGTCGTCGGCGGCCTGCGCGCGTGGCGCGCCGCCCAGCACGACGATCAGTGCCACGGCCAAAACCGCCGCGGCAACCAACCTGAGCGGAGAGAACAAGCGAATCATGGCGCACCCCCGTTTGCTGGCGTTATGCCTTAAAGACGTGCGCGTCGGCCGCCCGGTTCAGCCACGCTCGGCGGCCAGCTGACCGCAGGCGGCGCTGATCTCGCGGCCGCGGGTGTCGCGCACCGTGCAGGACACCCCCTTGCCGCGGACCCGCCGGACGAACTCGCGCTCGACCGCCTTGGGGCTGGCGTCCCACTCACTGCCCGGGGTCGGGTTGAGCGGAATAAGGTTGACATGCACCAGCGGCCCGAGCGCACGATGCAGCCGCTGCCCCAAAAGGTCTGCGCGCCAAGGCTGATCGTTGACATCACGGATCAATGCGTACTCCACCGACACCCGCCGCCCGGTGACGTCGGCGTAATACCGTGCGGCGCCGAGGGCCTCGGTGATCTTCCACCGATTGTTGACCGGCACCAGCGTGTCGCGCACTTCGTCGTCGGGCGCGTGCAGCGACAGCGCGAGTGTGACGCCGAGCCGTTCGTCGGCGAGTTTGCGGATGGCGGGGGCAAGGCCCACCGTCGACACCGTCACCGAACGGGCCGAGATGCCGAAACCGTGTGGCGGCGCGGCGATGATGCGCCGCACCGCGGCGACCACCCGGGCGTAGTTGGCCAGCGGCTCCCCCATGCCCATGAACACCACGTTGGACAGCCGGTCCCCGAAGTCGTCGCGCAGGGCCGCGGCGCCGGCGCGCACCTGCTCGAGGATCTCGGCCGTCGACAGGTTGCGGGTCAGCCCGCCCTGGCCCGTCGCGCAGAACGGACAGGCCATGCCGCAGCCCGCCTGCGACGAGATGCACACGGTGTTGCGTTGCGGATAGCGCATCAGCACCGACTCGACGGTGACCCCATCGAGCGCGCGCCACAACGTCTTTCGGGTCTGGCCCGCATCGCAGGTCACGTCGGAGGCCGCGGTGAGCAGGATCGGGAACATCGTCTCGGCGATGGCTTCGCGCAAGCCGGCCGGCAGGTCGGTCATCTGCCGCGGATCGGCGATCAGCCGGCCGTAGTACTGCTGCGCCAGCTGCTTGGCGCGAAACGCCGGCAGGCCCAGCTCCGCGACGGCCGACGCCCGGCCGTCCTCATCGAGGTCAGCCAGGTGCCGCGGCGGCTTGCCGGGCCGCGGCTCGGAGAACACCAATTGTTGAACCATGACCTGTCCAGTATCGGTCACGTTGGGGTGAACCTAGGGAACGAGTGTCAGCACCGTCCAGGCCGCGACCGCCGACGGCAGGACGCCGTCGAGCCGATCCATCAGGCCGCCATGGCCGGGCAGCAGCCTGCCCATGTCCTTGATCCCGAGGTCACGCTTGACCTGGGATTCCACCAGGTCGCCGAGCGTGCTGGTCAGCACCAGGACGACGCCCAGCAGCGCGCCGATCCACCACGGCTTGTGGGCCAGGAAGGTCGCCGTCAGCGTCGCCGCGGTGATTCCCAACACCAGGGACCCGGCGAAGCCCTCCCAGGACTTCTTCGGACTGATTGCCGGGACCATCGGGTGCTTGCCGAGCAGCGCCCCCACCGCATATCCGCCGGTATCGGAGGCGACGACGGTGATCATCAGGCAGAACACCCGCCCGGCGCCGTCGTGCGGGTAGACCAGCAGCACGCCGAAGGACGCGAACAGCGGTACCCACGCGGCCAGGAACACAGTGGCCGAGGCGTCCCGGAGGTAGTTGGCCGACGGCGAGCCGTCGAACGGCTCGGGCCTTTTGCTGTTGTCCTGCATGAACAGCCGCCACATGTTGCAGACCACCACGGTGACGCCGAACCCGGCCAGTGCGCCCGCGGCGTGGAACGGCCAGGTCAGCCAGACGGTGAGCTGGCCCCCGGCCAACAGCGGGATGACGGGGATGACGTAGCCGGCTTCGCGCAACCGCCGGACCACTTCGTGGGTGGCCACCACGATGGCCAGGGCGACGATGGGAACCCAGAAGCGCGGCGCGAACACCAGCGTCACGACCAGGACGCCGCCGATACCGGCCCCCACCGCGATGGCGGCGCCCAGGTTACGTCCGGCGCGCGAGGTCTTCTTGGCCGGCTGCTGGATCGTCCCCTTGGCGGCGCGCGGCGGATTGTCAGGCGGATCGCCTGCGCCGGGTTCTGGAGTTGCCACTGGCCTGAATGGACTTAGCTGCTGAGGTCGCTAGACCTCCAGCAGTTCGCCTTCTTTGTGCTTGACCAGCTCTTCGATCTGGGTGGTGTATTGATGCGTGGTCTTGTCCAGGTCCTTTTCGGCCCGGCCGACCTCGTCCTCGCCGGCCTCGCCGTCCTTGCGGATGCGATGCAGCTCCTCCATCGCCTTGCGGCGGATGTTGCGCACCGAGACCTTGGCGTCCTCACCCTTGCTCTTGGCCTGCTTGACCAGCTCCCGGCGGCGTTCCTCGGTGAGCTGCGGCACGGCCACGCGGATCAGGGTGCCGTCGTTGGTGGGGTTGACGCCGAGGTCGGAGTTGCGGATTGCCGTCTCGATCGCGCCCACCTGGCTGGCTTCGTAGGGCTTGATGACGACAAGGCGCGCCTCGGGCACGTTGATGCTGGCCAGCTGCGTGATGGGCGTGGCCGTGCCGTAGTAGTCGATCACGATCCGCGAGAACATGCCGGGGTTGGCGCGCCCGGTCCGGATGGTCGACAAGTCGTCGCGGGCGACCGCCACGGCCTTCTCCATTTTCTCTTCTGCGTCGAAGAGAGCCTCGTCGATCATGTGCGCCGCTCCTCTCCCCCGCAAGCGGGATGTACCCCCACATTGCTCTTGTGCTGCGCATCCTCGCACGCGCAAGTCATCGCGTTTTCCCCTCAGGTGGTGACCAGAGTCCCGATCTTCTCACCAGCGACCGCCCGGGCGATATTGCCATTGGTCAGTAGGTTGAAGACCAGGATCGGCATGCCATTGTCCATGCACAGGCTGAACGCGGTGGCATCGGCCACTCGTAGTCCGCGGTCGATCACCTCACGGTGACTGATCGCGGCGATCAATTCCGCGTCGGGGTGCTGCCGCGGATCCGCGTCGAACACGCCGTCGACCGCCTTGGCCATCAAGACCACCTCGGCACCGATCTCCAGGGCGCGCTGCGCGGCGGTGGTGTCGGTGGAGAAGTAGGGCAGCCCCATGCCGGCCCCGAAGATCACCACCCGGCCCTTCTCCAGGTGGCGCACGGCGCGCAACGGCAGGTAGGGCTCGGCGACCTGGCCCATGGTGATCGCGGTCTGGACCCGGGTGACGATGCCTTCCTTCTCCAGAAAGTCTTGCAGCGCGAGGCTGTTCATCACGGTGCCCAGCATGCCCATGTAGTCCGACCGGGTGCGTTCCATGCCGCGCTGCTGAAGCTGCGCGCCCCGGAAGAAGTTGCCCCCGCCGATCACCACGGCGACCTGGACACCGCCGCGGACCACCTCGGCGATCTGCCGGGCTACCCGCGACACGACGTCGGGATCCAGGCCGACCTGGCCGCCGCCGAACATCTCGCCGCCCAGCTTGAGCAACACTCGCGAATACCTGGCCCGGCTCGGTGCCTGGCCGGGTACGCCGTTGCTGGTGGTGGGTGTCGGCTCCGGGCTCGGAGCCGCCGAGCCGGCGACGTGGGGCTCCCTGGACTCCGTCATCAGACTCCTCGCATGAGAGTGCCATCCCGGGCGATCTCTATCCCGGAACGGCATTTCACATCCTGCCTCATCGCAGCACAATGCGGCGTCGGCGGGGTGCATTATGCGCATAGTTGGCGACCGGACCATTTTCGAGTCTCGTGGTACCGGAATGGGCCGGCGCCTGTGTGGTTTCGCCGGGCGGGCGTTTGAGCGGCGGGTGCCATGGGAACCCGCACCAACGCGGCAGAAACATGCGGTCTTAAGCAATAAGGACCAGCCTCGCCGTATGAGCGGACGATCGATCGCGATCGCCGTCGTCGAGCGTAAATCGCTCGCAGTACGCCAACGAGGAGGACTATTTCCATGGCTGAAGAAAACAAGTCGGGACCTGCCGAAGCCGTCAAGGGCGTCGTCGAGGACGCCAAAGGTAAGGCGAAGGAGGCCGTAGGCGCGGTGGCCGGTCGTGATGACCTCACCCGCGAAGGCCAGGCGCAGCAGGACAAGGCCGAGGCGCAGCGCGACGCGGCAAAGAAGGAAGCCGAAGCCGAAGCCGCGCGCGGCGGCGCGGAGGCGGCCGAGGAGCGCCAGAAGAAGAACCAGTAGCACGCTGTTCAGTCGATGGGCCCGGTCCGTGGAAACGGGCCGGGCCCATCGCTTTTCTCAGGTTTTTCAGGGGCCGCGTCGGCACGAGATTGCTTAGTTTTAAGCGGGGCGGGTATTCAGGCGTAGCGCTGTAAGACATCTCCGCAGAGGTGCCTACGGACCGGGGGGAAGCCGGGACGTCACGAGTTTTGGAGATGGTCGTTGGACGTGGTGGTGCTCACCGATGAGGACGATTTCGAATCGGCCCTACCGGATCTGGCGACGTTCGCGCGGCCGATGCGCCGCATCACCCTGGCGGCCGAAACCGACGGGCGTTTCGCCACGGCCGACATCGCGATCATCGACGCGCGCAGCAATATGGCCGTGGCCCAGGCCGTCAGCCATCGACTGACGACCGACAATCCCGGCACCGCGGTGGTGGCCCTGGTTGCCCCGGCGGATTGTGCGGCCGTCGACGTCGACAGCAACTTCGACGACGTGATGCTGCCCGGCACCGGTGCCGAAGAATTGCAGGCACGGATGCGCCTTGCCGTCGGCCGCCGGCGCAGCGCGGTCGACGGCACGCTGAAGTTCGGTGACCTGCTGCTGCACCCGGCCAGCTTCACCGCGACGCTGGACGGCCACGACCTGGGCCTGACCCTCACCGAGTTCAGATTGCTGAATTTCCTTGTGCAGCATGCCGGTCAGGCGTTCACCCGGACGCGATTGATGCGGGAGGCGTGGGGTTACGACAGCACCGGCAAGGTCCGTACGGTCGACGTGCACATCCGGCGGCTACGCGCCAAGCTGGGCACCCGCCACCAGTTCCTGGTCGACACCGTCCGGGGCGTCGGCTACCGGGCGGCGACGCCGCCGCAACCGGAATGGGTCGTTGCCGGCTCGACGCTGACTCCGATCTGGACCTCGACCACCGCGTCCGCGCCAAGGCGCCCGAACCCGGAGGTCTTGGAGCCCTAACGCTTTTAGCGGCATCGTTTTGGTGGGCCGCTAGCCGAAGAGCGGGAACGCGCGCTTGCGGGCGAGCGCATCCATTCCTTCCTGGATGGCGTCTTGCACCTCGTGGTATTTGCGGTCGATGTATTGGTCGTCGTCGGCCCGCGCGGGATCGTTGTCGAGTTCGA
Organism: Mycobacterium senriense; assembly: GCF_019668465.1. NCBI lineage: Bacteria > Bacillati > Actinomycetota > Actinomycetes > Mycobacteriales > Mycobacteriaceae > Mycobacterium > Mycobacterium senriense. The sequence continues at coordinate 5,678,279 of NZ_AP024828.1, forward strand.
CGGGGGGCATGAACCGGGTTCTGATCTTGGCCGGCAGGGGCAGCTGCGGCAGCGCCGCCGGTGCGATCCCCCACGGCAACGAAACAGCCAACGGAAACACCTTGAGCCGCAGGATGCGGTCCAGGCGTAGCGCTTTCGACAGCCGGTCGCCGCGGATCAACACCGGCATCGCGTCGGCGCCGCCGACCGTGGCGATCGGCACGATCGGCACGCCGGCACGAATCGCCATCTTGACGAAACCGGTCCGCCCCGCCAGGTTGGCCTGATCCCGCTCCATCCACGGGCGCAGAGAGTCCACTTCCCCACCGGGCCACAGCGCCACGTCACGCCCTTCGGCCAGCGCGGTGGCAATCGCGTCGGGGGCCGCCGGCAGCACCCCCATCGACCGGAAGTACCTTCCGAACAACGGAATTGCCATCAGCGCATCGTGCGCGGTGCCGTGCAACGTGCGCTCCTGGCCGAACCGACGCCACCATTGCAGGCCGACGGTCCAGGCATCCCAGACGAACGGAGCCCCGGAGTGGATCCCCACCAGCAGCGCGGGTGGTGACTCCGGGATGTTCTCCCAGCCGTCGATCTCCATCCGAAACCAGTAGTCCACCAGCACATTCCACAGATACTTCTGTCGCTGCAGGGCGGTCTCGTCCTGGCCGGAGAGATCCCACCTGGCGGCGCGCTCGGCCACCCAGCCGCTCAACCCGCCGCTCTGCTTGCTGCGGCGTTCTTCCATTGCCTCGCGGGCCTCTTCGGCGTGCCGCTGCGCTTGGGCGCGTACCGGCGCCGGCCGGTGATCCGGATTACTCATGATTTATCGCATACCCGATTCGGGCGCCCACGATTCGCCCAGACGCAAATCTCCCCGCGTCACGTGGCGTGGCGCGGGGAGATTTCACAACCGACTTAGGTGTGAGCCGGGGCAGGCGCAGGCGGAGCGCCCGGCGCCGGGCTGTTCGGCGCGGCCGGCGCCGAACCACCCTGCACGTTGGACGTCCACATCAAGACGTCCTGCGTCCCGTCGTTATAGACGACACCGTTAGGCGGCGCGCCCGTCACGTCGAAGTACAGCGTGCCGGTCGACTCGTTGCCCTGGGCGATGGGCGCCGGGTTCAGCCCGTTCGGGACGCCCACCTTGTCAATCACCCGGTAGTTCTGGCCGTTGGGCCCGCGGGCGATGAAGTCGTTGACCATCGGGGTGACAAGCCCGCCGTCCGACCTGGCGCTGATGTCAGCCTGGTACAGCGTTCCCTTCGGCGTGTAGCCGGGGATGGCGACGTTGCTGGGCTGCAGGTTGCTCACCGTGTAGTTGGTGATGAGCGGCCCGTCGACCAGCTGTTCGCTGGTGCCGAAGCCCTGAATGTTGGGCGCGGCGGAAGCGGGCGTCGCCGCGAAAACGCTTGCCGCCGCAATACCCCCGGCAGCGGCAGCTGTCGCAGCAATCTTGGTGACCCTCATTGTTCATTCCTTTCGTGTCGAACAATTGCCCCCCAGAAGGGCATGCGGATATACGCAGCAAATAGCCATCCGACTACCGCTTTAAACATCTGCGCCCTCGTCAGGCGCATATCGCCCGGTTAGCCACCGGAAATGGGTTGCATTCTTGGACAGCATCTTTCGCAACAGTGGATAACAATTGCACCAATACTCACAGTGGCCCATCGCGATTAGGTCGTGCGCTGACGGGTAATCGGTGCGCTGAGGCCTTCAGCTGGCAATCGACATGTCAGCGTGGGCAAACCGAGACAGCCGCAAAAAAGGGGGCAGTCAGGTGGAACGCGGAAACTCCAAGCACGGGGCGCGCGAGGACGACGCTCTCAAGGAAGAATTGGAAGGCACGATTCGCGGTAATCGTTCCAGCCGCAGCGAGGAATGGCGCGACCCGGAACCGCCCGCCGACGACGACCCGGATGTCCCGACGGCCGGCCCGGCACCGCGCGAATCGTAAAGCGGTGGCCGGTAAAAGCGGGCCACTTGCCCGGCTCGTCCGGATTATGAATTACCCGAACAATCCGTAGAGGAAATCGCATGGGCTTTGTGGCGCAACAACAATCCGTCCCCGGCGTGCAGGCGCAGATGGACCCGATTCCGGACTGTGGCGAAAACAGTTACCAGGGCTCGGGAAAACTGCTGGGCAAAAAGGCGATCATCACCGGCGGGGACAGCGGCATCGGGCGCGCGGTCGCGATCGCGTTCGCACGGGAGGGCGCCGATGTCCTGATCGCGTATCTCAACGAGGACGACGACGCACGCGAGGTCGCCCGCTACGTCACCAATGCCGGCCGCAAATGCGTACTCGTGCCCGGCGACCTTTCCGAGCCTGCGCACTGCCGCGCGGTCGTCGACCGGGCGGTGCAGGACTTGGGTGGGCTGGACATCCTGGTCAGCAACTCCGCCTACCAGATGATGCGCAAAAGCCTCGACGAGATCAGCGACGAGGAGTGGGAGTACACCTTCCGCCTCAACATCGGCGCGTACTTCTACCTCGCGAAGGCTGCCGTGCCGCACATGGGACCCGGCTCGTCGATCATCGGCAGCTCGTCGGTCAACTCCGACACGCCCAATCCGACCCTGGCGCCGTATGCGGCGACGAAGGCGGCCATCGCCAATTTCTCGGCCAGCCTGGCCCAGCTGTTGGGCGACAAGGGTATTCGCGTCAACAGCGTGGCACCCGGGCCGATATGGACGCCGTTGATCCCGTCGACCATGCCGCCCGATAGCGTGGAATCCTTCGGCGACAACGTGCCGCTGGGACGCGCCGGGCAGCCGGCCGAACTCGCGCCGATCTACGTGCTGTTGGCCTCCGACGACGCGAGTTACATCTCCGGGGCACGGGTCGCGGTGACCGGCGGACGACCGATCCTGTAACGAAAGCGGCCGGCGAGCCGAAAGCTGCGCGGCCGGCAGCGGTTTCGTCGTGCTATGGCCTCAGCGACCCCGCACCCGGCGGTTGTGCTTCTTGATCGCGTCGACCAACTCCGCCTTGTTCATGGTGGACCGGCCGGCGATGTCGAGGCGGCGGGCCAGGTCCAGCAGGTGCTTCTTGCTGGCGTTGGCGTCGACGCCCTCGGCCGACTCCCCGGTCGGCCGCAGGCCGCCGCGCTCGGCCCGCTCATCGGATGGGCCCTTCTCGTCCTTGGCCTCCCAATGGTCGCCGACCTTTTCGAAACTGTGCTTGACGGCGGCGTACGCCACCCGGTGGGCGCGCTCCTCGCTGCCGTACTCTTCGGCGGCGGCGTCGTGCGCTTTCGCGAACGTGCGTTGGGCCTTGGCGCTGGAACGTTGCAGAGTGCTGGGCAATTCGCTCTTCTTCGCCGCGCCGCCTTTCGTCGTCTTCGGCATCGAACCTCCTCGTGTGCCGCAAACGCGGCGGGTAACCGGTCGGTTACCCCGTCGCGGCGCGGACAATCGTCTGAACGATGTGCGCAACGGCCCGGCGGAAATATGTCAATATCGTTGACATGATTCAGGCCGACGATGCTCCGCTGGGTTACCTGCTCTATCGGGTGGGGGCGGTGCTGCGCCCGGAAGTTGCCGCCGCGCTGGGCCCGCTGGGCCTGACGCTGCCCGAATTCGTTTGCCTGCGCATACTTTCGATGTTCCCGGGGATGTCGAGCGCGGAATTGTCCCGCCACACCAACGTCACCCCGCAGGCGATGAACACGGTGCTGCGCAAGCTGGAAGAGGTCGGGGCGGTGGCACGCCCGTCGTCGGTGTCCTCGGGGCGCGCGCTCCCGGCCAACCTGACCGGCCAGGGCCGCGCCCTGCTCAAGCGCGCCGAAGGAGCGGTCCGCGGCGCCGACGCCCGCATCCTGGCCAAGCTCACCGAACCTCAGCAGCGCGAATTCAAAAGGATGCTCGAGAAACTCGGCTCCGACTAGCCGCGAGCGCGCGTGCCGCGATCAGTCTGATCACCCGGCGGTGTGGATGCGCGGCCACGGCTGGGCTTCTTCGAGCTCATAGGCCAATTCGAGCAGCAGCGTCTCCTGGCCCACATCGGCCGACAGCATCATGCCCACCGGCATGCCGTCGGCGGACTGCGCCAGCGGCAGCGAGATGGCGGGCTCGCCGGTGACGTTGTGCAGCGGAGTGAACGAGACCCAGTCGATCAGCCGGCTGATCACCTGCTGGTAATCGGTGGGCGCCAGGACTCCGATGCGGGGCGTCTCGTCGGCGACGGTCGGGGTGAGCACGGCATCGTAGGTGCGGAAGAACCGCGCGGTGCGCCCGCGCGCGCGGCGCAGGCGCACGATCGCCGTCGGAAGGCGGTGGAGGTTGCGGCTGGTGTGCCGCAGCAGGCCCAGGGTCAGGCTGTCCAGCTTGCTGCGATCGAACGTGGCGCCGAACATGTGCCGCCCGCCGCGCACCTGGGCCAGCGCCAGAAATCCCCAGTACATGACGAAGTCGTCGACGAAACTGGCCGCGACCGGGGGCTCGTCGAGGTGTTCGACGCGGTGGCCCAGCTCCTCGAGCAGGCCGGCGGACTTCAGCGTCAACTCCCGCGTCTGAGGACTGCTTTCGCGTTGTATCGACCTGGTCAGCACCGCGATCCGCAGCCGCTGCCGGCCGGGCGCGGTGACGTCCCCGACGGGCGCCAGTTTGGGGTTGCGCCAGATCCGCTCGGCCTCGCGGTAGAAGGCCGCGGTGTCGCGCACCGAACGGCTCACCACCCCGTTGGCGACCACGCCGACCGGCATCCGGCGCAGCGTCGGGTCCAGCGGCAGCCGCCCCCGCGAGGGTTTGAGCCCGACCAACCCGTTGCAGGCGGCCGGAATCCGGATTGAACCGCCGCCGTCGTTGGCGTGCGCCATGGGCACCACACCGGCGGCGACGAAAGCGCCCGACCCCGACGACGACGCACCGGCGGTGTAGTCGGTGTCCCACGGGTTGCGGACCGGGCCCAACCGCGGATGCTCGGCCGCCGCGCTGAACCCGAACTCGGACAACTGCGTCTTGCCCACCGACGTCAGCCCCGTCGCCAGGAACAGCTCGGTGAAGACGCTGTCCGCGACGGCATTCCAGCTCGTCCACGCGTCGGTGCCGTGCATGGTGGGCTGCCCGGCGACGTCGACGTTGTCCTTGATGAACGTGGGGACGCCGGCGAAGTAACCGCCCGAAGGGGCCGCCGCGGCCGCCCGCGCTTGCTCGAAGGCGGCGTACGCCAACCCGTTCAGCAGCGGGTCGACGGCCTCGGTGCGGGCGATCGCGGCCTCGACCACCTCGGCCCTGCCGATCCGGCCCGACTTCAGCGCATCGGCCAGGCCGACCGCGTCCAGGTCGCCAAGGGCGTCGTCGCCGAACGCGTGCACGTGTCGCATGGCACTGACGCTAACCCGCGGACGCCTGCCACCGGGAGGTTTCCCGCCTCGTGCGCGGCCCGGGCCGCATCGGCGCCGGGCGGTCAGGCCTGAATCAGGCCTGACCCACCTCGAAGCGGACGAACCGCGTCACGGTGACGCCGGCGTCGTCGAGCAGCGCCTTGACCGTCTTCTTGCTGTCGGACACCGACGGCTGCTCGAGCAGCACCGCGTCCTTGAAGAAGCCGTTCAGCCGGCCCTCGACGATCTTGGGCAGCGCCTGCTCCGGCTTGCCCTCCGCCTTGGCGGTCTCCTCGGCGATGCGGCGCTCGCTGGCCACCACGTCCTCGGGCACGTCGTCGCGGGACAGGTAGCGAGCCTTGAGCGCGGCGATCTGCAGCGCGACCGCGTGGGCCGCCTCGGTGTCCGAGCCCTGGTACTCGACCAGCACGCCGACCGCGGGGGGCAGGTCGGCCGCTCGCCGGTGCAGGTAGGTCTCGACGGTGCCGTCGAAGTTCGCGACGCGGCGCAACTCCAACTTCTCGCCGATCTTGGCCGACAGCTCCGCGATCGCCTGCTCGACGGTCTTGTCACCGACGCTGGCGCCCTTGAGCTCGTCGACGTCCTTGGCCTTCGACGACACGGCCGCGGCCACGATCTGGTCGGCCAGCGCCTGGAACTCGGCGTTCTTCGCGACGAAGTCGGTCTCGCTGTTCAGCTCGATCAGCGCGCCGCCCTGGGCCGCAACCAGACCTTCGGCCGTCGCGCGCTCGGCGCGCTTGCCGACATCCTTGGCGCCTTTGATGCGCAGCGCCTCGACGGCCTTGTCGAAGTCGCCGTCGTTCTCGGCCAGCGCGTTCTTGCAGTCGAGCATGCCGGCACCGGTGAGTTCCCGAAGCCGCTTGACGTCGGCAGCGGTGAAGTTCGCCATATCAGCCTTCCGTGGGGGTTGGTTCGGGGGTGCCCGCAGCGGCTTCGGTGGGGGCGGTGGCGGTAGCGGAGGCCAACAGCTCCTGCTCCCATTCGGCGAGCGGCTCGGCGGCCTCGGCCTCGGGCTTGTCGCCGCGGCCGACTCCGGCGCGGGCCTGCAGGCCCTCGGCGACCGCCGAGGCGATCACCTTGGTGAGCAACGCGGCCGAACGGATCGCGTCGTCGTTGCCCGGGATCGGGTAGTCGACCTCGTCGGGGTCGCAGTTGGTGTCCAGGATCGCGATGATCGGGATGTTCAGTTTGCGCGCCTCCGCGACCGCGAGGTGCTCCTTGTTGGTGTCGACGACCCAGATGGCCGACGGCACCTTGGCCATGTCGCGGATACCGCCGAGGCTGCGCTCGAGCTTGTTCTTCTCGCGGGTCAGCATCAAGATTTCCTTCTTGGTGCGGCCCTCGAAGCCACCGGTCTGCTCCATCGCCTCGAGCTCCTTGAGGCGCTGCAGGCGCTTGTGCACGGTGGAGAAGTTGGTCAGCATGCCGCCCAGCCAGCGCTGGTTCACGTACGGCATGCCGACGCGGGTCGCCTCGGCAGCGACGGACTCCTGCGCCTGCTTCTTGGTGCCGACGAACAGCACGCTGCCGCCGTGGGCGACGGTCTCCTTGACGAACTCATACGCCTGATCGATGAAGGTCAGGGTCTGCTGCAGGTCGATGATGTAGATGCCGTTGCGGTCGGTGAAGATGAACCGCTTCATCTTGGGATTCCAGCGACGGGTCTGGTGCCCGAAGTGGGTGCCGCTGTCGAGCAGCTGCTTCATGGTTACGACGGCCATGGTTGTGCCTTACCTGTGTCGGTTGTCGCCTGGCATCGGGTTGAGGCCGGGCCCTGGCGGCTGCTGCGATGCCGGACCCGTCGTGGACGGGACCGCCCGGCATGCGATTGCGTTCTCCTGGTGGAACCGGAGACGCGATGCAGACGCGCGAAGTCAGCCCGCGAACGAGCTGCGACCAGCAGTTTACACCGACTCAGCAGGTGGTTTTTGCCATGCTTCCCCAACAGGGCCGCGCGTCCACAAAACCGGCGCGACCGGCTGGCGGGGCCGGCCGCCGGCGCGCTGAACTGCCGGGATGCGGTGGACAGCGCTGCTGTTGTGTGCGGGCCTGGTCAGCGCGGTGCCGGCGGGCGCCGCCGAGGATCGGCTGGAGTGGCCGCTGCGCCCGCCGCCGGCCGTCGCCCGGGGGTTCGACGCCCCGTCGCCCAACTGGAATCCCGGACATCGGGGCGTGGACCTGGCCGGAGCCGCCGGTCAGTCGGTGTATGCGGCGGGCGACGGGACCGTCGTGTTCGCCGGGCTGCTGGCCGGGCGGCCGGTGGTGTCGCTGGCCCATCCCGGTGGCTTGCACACCAGTTACGAGCCGGTCCGGGCGACCGTCCGGGTCGGCCAGCACGTGACGGCTTCGACCGTGATCGGCGGGTTGATGCGCGGGCATGGCGGCTGCCCGGCCGTTGCGTGTTTGCACTGGGGCGCGATGTGGGGGCCGGCGTCGGGTGCGGACTATGTCGATCCGCTGGGCCTGCTGCAGTCCACGCCGGTGCGGCTCAAACCGCTGAACCGCTGAGCGGGCGTCAGGCCCTCGGGTGGGCCTGGTCGTGCACCGCGCGCAACCGGGACACCGCGACGTGGGTGTAGAGCTGGGTGGTCGCCAGGCTGGAATGCCCGAGCAGCTCCTGGACAATGCGCAGGTCAGCGCCGCCTTCGAGCAGGTGTGTCGCCGCGCTGTGCCGCAGGCCGTGCGGCCCCATGTCCGGCGCGCCGTCCACCGCGGCGACGGTCTGATGCACCACCGTGCGCGCCTGCCGGACGTCGAGCCGGCGGCCCCGCGCGCCCAGCAGCAGCGCCGGGCCCGACTCGGCGTTCACCAGCGCCGGGCGCCCGTCGGCCAGCCACGCGCCGAGCGCCTCGCCGGCGGGCCGGCCGAACGGCACGCTGCGCTGCTTGTTGCCCTTGCCGAGAACTCTGACGAGCCGGTGATGGGTGTCGACGTCGTCGATGTCCAGGCCGCACAGCTCGCTGACCCGGATCCCGGTGGCATACAACATCTCCACGATCAGCCGGTCCCGCAACGCCATCGGGTCACCCTGCTGCGCACCGGATTTGGCGGCGGCCATGGCATTGGCGGCCTGGTCCTGGCGCAGCACCGCGGGCAGGATGCGGTGCGCCTTGGGAACCTGCAGCCGCGCGGCCGGGTCTGCGGTGAGCAGGCCGCGCCGCACCGCCCAGGCGGTGAAGGCCTTGACCGCCGAGGTGCGGCGGGCCAGCGTCGTGCGGGCGACACCGGCCGCGGCCGCCGTGGACAGCCAGGAGCGCAGCAGGGGCAGGCTCAGCCCGTCCAGGCCGACGCCGCGGTCGGCGAGGAAGGCGAGCAGCGAGCGCAGGTCGCTGAGGTAGGCCCGACGGGTGTGCGCGGAACGGCCGCACTGCAAGTCCAGGTACTCGTCGAACTCGTCGAGGATCGCCTGCACTCCCCCACGGTCGCAGGCACGGCCCGGCGCGCTCTAGTCGACGCGCCGAAGCGTGTCCGGGGTGAGATCTTTGAGCGTCGGGTAGCCGTCGACGGCCATGATGAGGTCGGCTTCGGCCAGGATCGAGCGCAGCACGTGCACGATGCCGTCGGCGCCGCCGAGCGCCAGGCCGTAGGCGTACGGCCGGCCGATGCCCACGGCGGTGGCGCCCAGCGCGAGCGCCTTGACGATGTCGGCGCCGCTGCGGATCCCCGAATCGAACAGGACCGGCAGCCCGTCGGCCGCCTCGACGACTCCGGGCAGGCACGCGAGGGCGGGCAGGCCCCCGTTGGCCTGACGGCCGCCATGGGTGGAGCAGTAGATGCCGTCGACGCCGCCGTCCCTGGCGCGCCGCGCGTCGTCGGGGTGGCAGATGCCCTTGATGATCAGCGGCAGGTCGGTCAGCGATCGCAGCCAGGCCAGATCGTCCCAGGTCAGGGGATTTCCGAACGTCGTCACCCACTGCAGCACGGTGCCCCGCGGGTCCTCCTCCGGAGGGCGTTGCAGTTTGGCGCGGAAGACCGGATCGCTGGTGTAGTTGCTCAGGCAGAGCCCCCGTAGCTGGGGGAAGTTGGCCGTGCTGAGGTCGCGCGGACGCCACCCGGGAATCCAGGTGTCGAGGGTGACGACGATGCCCTGGTAGCCGGCGGCTTCGGCCCGCTGGACGAGGCTGGCGGCCAGGTCGCGATCCCTCGGCGTGTACAGCTGGAAGAAGCCGGGGGTGTCACCGAATTGCGCGGCGACGTCTTCCATCGGGTCGGCGGTCAGGGTGGACACGACCATCGGGACGCCGGTGGCCGCGGCCGCACGCGCGGTGGCCAGGTCGCCGTGGCCGTCTTGGGCGCAGATGCCGATGACGCCGATCGGGGCCATGAACACCGGCGACGGCAGCGTCAGGCCGAACATCTGCACCGACAGGTCGCGGGCGGCGGCGCCGACGAACATGCGCGGTATCAGGCCCCAGCGATCGAATGCCTCCCGGTTGGCCCGCTGCGTGCGTTCGTCTCCGGCGCCACCGGTGACGTAGGACCACACCGACGGCGACATGGCCCGCTCGGCGCGTGCCTCCAGCTCCGCGAAGGCCATCGGCAGCGCGGGCGCCACCCCGCCCAGGCCCTTGAAGTAGATCTCGTTCTGGTAGTCGCCGAAAGCCATGCGATAGACAATGCCAGGCGGCCGTCAGGCTGACGAGTTCGCCGACTCCGCCTGCGCCAGTTCTTTCTTCCATTGCCGGAAGGTCTCTTCGGTGCGGCCGCGGCGCCAATACCCCGAGATCGACGACGCCCATTTGGCGTCCACGCCCCGCTCCTTGCGGATGTAGGGGCGCAGATTGTGCATGACGGCCTGGGCCTCGCCGTGGATGAAGACGTGCACCCGTCCCGGCAGCCAGGGCGCGCTGGTGACGGCCTCGATCAGCGGCGCGTGGTCGCCGGCGCGATCCTCGGGAACCAGGTCGGCGCGGCCGCCGCGGTAGACCCAGTGCACCTCGACGCCGTCGGGTGCGGTCAGCGGGAGCTCGTCCTCTGGGCCCGCGACCTCGATGAACGCCTTGCCGACCGCGCTGGGGGGCAGCGCCTCGAGCGCCGCGGCGATGGCCGGCAGCGCCGATTCGTCGCCGGCCAGCAGGTGCCAGTCGGCGGCCGGGTCGGGCGTGTAGGCGCCGCCGGGGCCCATCAGGTGGATCGTTTGGCCGGGTTGGGCGGTCGAGGCCCACTGACCCGCCATGCCGTGCTCACCGTGCACGACGATGTCCAGCGTGATGCGGCGATTCTCGATGTCGACGTGGCGAACGGTGAGGGTCCGCACCGAGGGCTTTTTCTCCGGGGGCAGGTCGGCGAAGCTGTCGAGGGTCAGCGGCTCGGGCAAGCCGGCCACGTCCACGTCGTCGGCGACGAACACCAGCTTGACGTAGGAGTCGGTGAACTTGCTGGGCACGAAAGCGTCAAAGTCCTTGCTCCCGAGCACTATCCGCACCATGTGCGGTGTGAGTTGTTCGGTACCTACAACTTCGAAGCATTGCAGTGGTCGACCTGCCACTTGTCCTCCTCGTCAAACCCCGACCCCCGGTCGACTATACGAGTCGCGTCGTGGATGCGGCTTGGCCTGCGGCGACGCGGCGGCGCCAATGCCCTATCCGCGTGACTGCCACCCGGCCCGGTGCGAGCCATCCAGGCGTCGAAGCACGCCCCGCGCTATGCGCGTACGCGACCCGACGAAGACGCGCCGTTGCAGTACCCGAGTTGCGGATACCGACGGGTGGTGACGGTGATCGCACCTTCGGTGTTGGTGATGGTGGCGCCCTCTGCGCCGACGGTGGCGGTGGCGGTTCGGTGCGCGGGGGTTATGACCTCACCCACGTGTGGGCCGGCACCCGTGGTGGCGGAGCCGCTGAAGAGCTCGATTTCGACCTTGGCGCGGCGGTACTGGGTGAGGGTGAACGGACCGTAGCTGCCGGCGTGTAGTCGAGTGTTGGAAGGGATTACGGCGCCGCCCGCGTAACACCTACCAAGGGTGGTGACAGTGCTGCCGTCGTTGATGGTGACGGGGACGTTCATTACGCAGGTCCCGGCGCCTTCCACGGTGATGGAGCCGCTGTTGACGAGCATGCTGGTGCCTTCGGCGAGAGCGATGGTGCTGCCATACGGGAGGGTGACGGTTTGACCTTGCAGGATGCGGATGCCGATGGCGGGGCCTGCATTCCGGACGGTGGTGTTGGCTGCGGCCCGGGCCACCGCACGAGCAAGGGCGCCCTGCCCGTGGGCATCATTGGTCTGCGATGGTTCGCCGCCCAGGATCGGGGCGCTCGTGGACGCGGAATCAACGGCAGCGCCGTCCGCTTCCGCGGTGGCGTCGTCTTGGACCCGTGTTTCGGCGTGCCGAACTTCGGCGTTTTCTCCATCACTCTTGTGGTAGTCCGGTGAACGGGTCGCTGCGGTTACCGCACCCGGCCCGGCAAGCATTGCCATCAGTCCCTTGAGGAACGTGCTTGCCATCGGGATCGCTGCGGTGTGCCGAGCGGTGGCGTTACGGCTGGCAGCAACGGACAACAGCGAAGCCGTCTCGATCCGCGGGGCCGCCGTGGACCAGCTCAGCGGCACCGATAACGGCCCGCGCGAGATCGCCTTGCCGCGCCGTCCGGAGGCCTCGCCCGACGGGGACTGCACCGGCTCGGGTGCCCTGGGGTTCCAGTCGTCGCCTCGCCCAACACTTTCCGCGATCTCGCCTGTGTGAACCGGACCCATCAGTCAACCTCAGACGTGTCGAGATCCCAGCAGCACCGACCTCCATTGAGCTCTATATATCGACAACAAGATCTACCGTCCGATCCAGACGCGGCCAACGTCGAATCATCTTGCGGGCCTTGGATTCCGGAGAGCCCCGCGAGACCCGACAGGCCCGGGGCGGCAAGCCCGCTCGGAGAGATGCCGACCACCACAGGCGACGGGACCGGCGGCACGGGCGGCACCGGCGCACCGGGGGCGATGGTGACCGGGCCGATCACGCCGGTGGAGGTGTAACTCCCGCCGGGGCCAATGGTGATGACCTCGCCGGGTCCGACGGTGATGCTTCCGCCAGTGAGGATGGGGACGACGCCGCCGGGATCGACGGTGAAGGTGCTGCCAGAGCCGACGGTGACGATGCCGCTGTCGGCCAGGGTGGCCCCGACCGTGACGGTGCCACCGTTGGTCAGCGCGCCGCCCGAACTGACCGTGAACGTGCCGCTGTCCGTGAGCGTGCCGCCCGCGCTGACCGTGAACGTGCCGCCATCGGTCAAGACGCCGCCACTGGTGACAGTGACGGTCCCGCTATCCGTCAGCGTGTTGCCGGCATTGATGGTCAGCGTGCCGCCATCGGTCAGGATGCCACTGGGGCTGACCGCCACGGCGCCGCTATCGGTCAACGTGCCACCCGAGCTGACCGTCACCGTCCCGCCGTCAGTCAACAAGCCACCCGAGCTGACCGTCACCGTCCCGCCATCGGTCAACGTGCCACCGGCGCTGACCGTCACGGTGCCGCCATCAGTCAGGCTGCCACCCGAGCCCAGAAGCCCTCCACCGCCGACCGTCACGGTACCGCCATCGGTCAACGTGCCACCCGAACCCACCGTCACCGTCCCCCCAGACCCGAGGACCGACCCACCATTGACAGAAAGAGCACCGCCGTTCGCCACGGTGAGATCGCCACTGTCAGTGAGGATCCCGCCCGATCCCAGGACCGAACCCCCGTCAACGGAAAGAGTTCCGCCATTCGTGACGCTGACGGCGCCGCCGTCCGTGAAGGTGCCACCGGACCCCAGAACCGACCCACCGTTGACGGTGACAGTCCCACCATCGGTCAACGCGCCACCCGAATGGACCGTCACCACACCACCATCGGTCAACACACCCGTAGAACCCACACTCAGCGTGCCCCCGCCGTTCACGTTCACCACACCCGTGGAACCCACATCAATCGTGCCCGCAACTACGGCACCACCATTGACATTCAGCGTGCCGTTATCCACCACAGTCACACCAGAATCCACAGTAAACGAGCCACTGTCCGTCAACACCCCACCCGAATCAACCGTCAGCGCACCACTATCAGTCAGGCTGCCACCGTTGGCGACGGTGACAGTGCCGCTATCCGTCAGCGTGCCACCCGAATTGATCGTGACGGTGCCGCTGTCAGTGAGCGTGGCGCCCGGGCCGACGGCCAGGGCCCCGCCGCTATTCACGTTGAGCGAACCTGTGGAACCCACGTCGATCGTGCCACTGAGGCTGACGCCGCTGTTGATGTCGAGCGTGCCGTCGTCTGTCAGAGTGACACCGGAACCGACGGTGAGCGTCCCGCCATCAGTCAACGTGCCGCCCGAATTGATCGTCAGCGCACCACTATCCGCCAACGTGCCGCCGCTGGTGACCGTCACGGTCCCGCTGTCGGTCAACGTCCCCCCGCTGGCAACGGTGACGGTCCCGCTGTCCGTCAGGGTGCCACCCGAACCCACGGCCACTGTGCCGCTATCGGTGAGGGTGCCACCGGAGCCGACGGTCAACGTGCCGCTATCGGTGCCACCGGTACTGACAATGATGGTCCCGCCCGTATTGGTCACAGTGCCGCCGTCGGTAAGCATCCCGCCCCCGGTGACGGTGACGGTCCCAGCGTCCGTCAGGGTGCCACCCGAGCTCACAGTCAATGCGCCGCTGTCCGTCAGGGCGCCACCGGTGTCGACGGTCAGGGCGCCGCCGGAGCCCACGGTCAGGGCGCCGCCGTCGGTCAGCGTGCCACCCGAGCCCACGGTCAACGTGCCGCCGTCGGCCAAGGTGCCACTGGCGCTGATCGTCAGAGTGCCGCTGTCGGTCAGGGTGCCGCCCGAGCCGAGAATCCCTCCGCTGCCGACGGTCAGGGTGCCCCCATCGGTGAGGGTGCCGCCGGAGCTGATGGTCACGGTGCCACCGGAACCGACAACCGCCCCGCCGTTGACGGAGACGGCGCCGCCGTTCGCGACGGTGAGGGTGCCGCTGTCGGTGATGGCGCCGCCGGAGCCGAGGATTGTGCCGCCGTTTGCGGAGAGGGTAGCGCCGTTGCCGACGGTGAGGGTGCCGCTGTTACTGAGCGTTCCGCCGGAGCCGAGAACCGTTCCGGCATCGACGTTGAGGGCGCCGCCGTTCGCCACGGTGAGACTGCCGCTGTTAGTGAGGGTGCCACCGGAACCCAGCACCGCACCGCCGTTGACCGTGACACTACCGCTATCACTCAACGCACCACCCGCATTGACCGTGACCGCACCGCCGTCGGTCAACGTGCCACCACTGGCGACCGTCACCGTCCCGCTGTCCGACAAGCTGCCACCCGAGCTCACGGTCAGCGTCCCGCTGTCCGTCACAGCACCGCCCTGCCCGACCGTCACCGTGCCGCTATCGGTGAGCGTGATCCCAGAGTCGACAGTCAACGTGCCGCCGTCGGTCACAGTGCCACCCGAATTCACCGTCAACGCACCACTATCCGTCAACACGCCACCCGAATTCACCGTCACCGCACCGCTGTCGGTCAACGTCCCCCCGCTGGAGACAGTGACGGTTCCACTATCCGACAAGGCGCCACCAGCATTGACAGTCAGCGTGCCGCTGTCGGTGAACGTGACGCCAGGACTCACCGTCAAGGTGCCGCTATCGCTACCACCAGCACTGACCACCAGGGACCCACCCGTATTGGTCAGGGCGCCACCATCGGTCAACGTACCGCCGCCGGTAACGGTCACAGTCCCGCCGTCTGCCAAAGTGCCGGTGGAACCGATGGTCACCGCGCCGCTATCCGACAAAGTGCCACCCGAGCCGACCGTGACGGTCCCGCCATCGGTCAAAGTGCCGGTGGAACGGATGGTCACCGCGCCGCTATCCGTCAAAGTGCCACCGGCGCTGACCGTCACGGTCCCGCCATCGGTCAGGGTGCCACCCGACCCCAGAACCCCTCCACCGCTGACGGTCACCGTGCCGCCATCGGTGAGCACACCACCGGAACTGACCGTCACGGTGCCACCAGAACCGACAACCGACCCCCCGTCGACCGAAAGGGCACCGCCATTCGCCACGGTGAGACTGCCGCTGTCCGTGACGACACCACCCGAGCCCAGCACCGACCCGCCGTCCACGGAAAGAGTGCCACCGTTCGCCACCGTCACGGTGCCGCTGTCAGTCAGCGTGCCACCAGAACCCAGCACCGCACCGCCGTTGACCGTGACACTACCGCTATCACTCAACGCACCACCCGCATTGACCGTGACCGCACCGCCGTCGGTCAACGTGCCAGAGGCACCCACAGTCAACGTGCCACTATTGACATTCACCGCACCCGTGGAACTCACATCGAGCGTCCCCGCGACACTGGCGCCGCTGTTGATATCAAGCGTGCCGTCATCGACAAGGGTCACACCAGAACCCACAGTCAACGAACCACTATTCGTCAACACCCCACCCGAATCAACCGTCAGCGCACCATTATCCGCCATCACCCCACCCGCATTGACCGTAACCACACCACCATCGGTCAACGTGCCGCCACTGGCGACCGTCACCGTCCCGCTGTCCGACAAGCTGCCACCCGAGCTCACGGTCAGCGTCCCGCTGTCCGTCACAGCACCGCCCTGCCCGACCGTCACCGTGCCGCTATCGGTGAGCGTGATCCCAGAGTCGACAGTCAACGTGCCGCCGTCGGTCACAGTGCCACCCGAATTCACCGTCAGCGCACCACTATCCGTCAGCACGCCACCCGAATTCACCGTCACCGCACCGCCGTCGGTCAACGTCCCACCACTGGAGACAGTGACGGTTCCGCTATCCGACAGGGTGCCACCGGTGTTGACGGTCACCGCGCCGCTGTCGGTGAAGGTCACGCCAGGACTCACGGTCAAGGTGCCGCTATCGCTACCACCAGCACTGACCACCAGGGACCCACCCGTATTGGTCAGGGTGCCACCATCGGTCAACGCGCCGCCGCCAGTAACGGTCACGGTCCCGCCATCCGTCAACGTCCCGGTGGAGCTGATGGTCAGAGTCCCGCCATCGGTCAGGGTGCCACCCGACCCCAGAACCCCTCCACCGCTGACGGTCACCGTGCCGCCATCGGTGAGCACACCACCGGAACTGACCGTCACGGTGCCACCAGAACCGACAACCGACCCCCCGTCGACCGAAAGGGCACCGCCATCCGCCACGGTCAGTGTGCCGCTATCCGTGAGAAGGCCGCCGGACCCGAGAACCGTTCCGCCGTCCACGGAAAGAGTGCCACCGTTCGCCACCGTCACGGTGCCGCTGTCAGTCAGCGTGCCACCAGAACCCAGCACCGCACCGCCGTTGACCGCGACACTACCGCTATCACTCAACGCACCACCCGCATTGACCGTGACCGCACCGCCGTCGGTCAACGTGCCAGAGGCACCCACAGTCAACGTGCCACTATTGACATTCACCGCACCCGTGGAACTCACATCGAGCGTCCCCGCGACACTGGCGCCGCTGTTGATATCAAGCGTGCCGTCATCGACAAGGGTCACACCAGAACCCACAGTCAACGAACCACTATTCGTCAACACCCCACCCGAATCAACCGTCAGCGCACCATTATCCGCCAACACCCCACCCGCATTGACCGTAACCACACCACCATCGGTCAACGTGCCGGAGGAACCAACGCTCAGCGTGCCACCACTATTGACGTTGAGGGCACCAGTGGAACCCACGTTGATCGTGCTGCCGGTCAGGCTCACGCCGCTGTTGATATTGAGCGTCCCGTTGTCCACCACCGTGACACCGGAACCCACCGTGAACGAACCGCTATCGGTGAACACGCCACTCGAACCAACGGTCATCGCGCCACTATCGGTCAGCGCGCCACCCGAGCTGAGGGTCACCGTGCCGCTGTCGGTCAGGGTGGCGCTGGAGCCCACGGTCACGGTGCCGCTGTCGGTAAGGGTGCCGCCGGCGCTGACTGTCACGGTGCCGCCGTCCGTCAGGGTGCCACCGGCGCTGACCGTCACAGTCCCGCCGTCAGTCAGGGTTCCGCCTGAGCCGAGAAGCCCTCCGCTGCTGACAGTGACGGTGCCGCCATCGGTCAACGTGCCACCGGAACTGATCGTCACGGTGCCCCCGGAGCCGACAACCGCTCCCCCGTTGGCGGACAAGGTGCCGCCGTTCGCCACGGTGAGACTGCCGCTGTCAGTGAGGAGGCCGCCGGAGCCGAGAACCGTTCCACCGCTGACGGAGAGGGTACCGCCGTTCGCCACGGTGACAGTGCCGCTGTCCGTCAGTGTGGCGCCGGAGCCGAGAACCGCTCCCCCGTTGACGGTGACGGTGCCGCTATCCGTCAACGCGCCACCCGCATTGATCGTGACCGCACCGCCGTCGGTCAACGTGCCGGAGGCACCCACAGTCAGCGTCCCGCCGTTATCGACGTTGAGCGCGCCAGTGGAGCCCACGTTGATCGTGCTGCCCGTCAGACTCACACCACTGTTGATATTCAGCGTGCCGTTATCGACCACGGTGACACCGGAATTCATCGTGAACGAGCCGCTATCCGTCAACACCCCGCCCGAATTCACCGTCAGCCCACCGCTATCCGTCAGCACGCCACCCGAATTCACCGTGACCGTTCCGCTGTCGGTCAACGTGCCACCGCTGGCGATGGTGACGGTCCCGCTGTCCGTCAGGCTGCCACCGGTGTTCACGGCGAGGGTTCCGCTATCGGCAAGGGTGCCACCCGAGCTGACGGTCACGGTGCCGCTGTCGGTGAGGGTATGGCCCGAGCTGACGGCCAGGGTGCCGCTATCAGTCAGAGTGCCAGCGGAATTGACGGTCAACGCACCGCTATCAGTCAGAGTGCCACCCGAATTCACCGTGACCGCACCGCCGTCGGTCAACGTGCCAGTCGGACCGACGGTGAGCGCTCCGTTGACAGTCAGGTTGCCCCCGGTGTTGACGGTCACGGTGCCGCTGTCGGTGAAGGTCACGCCGGAGCTCACGGTCAGGGTGCCGCTATCGGTACCGCCAGTACTGACAATGACGGTCCCGCCCGTATTGGTCAGGGTGCCACCGTCGGTCAATGTGCCACCGCCAGTGATGGTCACGGTGCCGCCGTCCGTCAGGGTGCCACCCGAATTGATGGTGACAGCACCGCTATCGGTCAACGTGCCACCCAGATTGGTGGCGAGCGTGCCGCCGCTATTCACGTTGAGCGCGCCAGTGGGGCCCACGTTGATCGCGCTGCCGGTGAGGGTGACAGCGTTGTTGAGGTTGAGCGTGCCGTTATCGACAACCGTGACACCGGCGCCCACGGTGAACGAGCCGCTATCCGTGAACACGCCACCCGAATTGACAGTCAGTGCACCAGAATCCGTCAACGTGGCACCGCTGGCGACGGTGACCGTGCCGCCGTCAGTCAATGTGCCACCGCCGGCGACGGACACAGTCCCCCCGTCGGTCAGGGTGCCACCCGAACCGACGGTCACGGTGCCACTGTCGGTGAAGGTCACGCCGGAGCCGACCGTCAACGTGCCGCTATCAGCGCCACCGGTGCTGACAATGACGGTCCCGCCCGCGTTCGTCAGAGTGCCGCCGTCGGTGAGCACGCCGCCCCCGGTGACGGTGACGGTGCCGCCATCGGTCAGCGTGCCACCCGAGCTGATGGTCAAGGCGCCGCCGTCGGTCAACGCGCCACCCGAGCTGACGGTCAACGTGCTTCCGGAGCTGATGGTCACGGTGCCACCATCGGCCAACGTGCCACCCGAGCTCACGGTTACGGTGCCGCCGTCGGCGAGCACTCCGCCGGCACTGACGGTCAACGTGCCGCCGTCGGTCACGGTGCCACCCGCGCCGAGAACTCCTCCGCTGCTGACGGTGATGCTGCCGGCGTCGGTGAGGACGCCGCCGGAGCCGACTGTCACGCTGCCGCCTGCTCCGGCAACAGCTCCGCCGTTGACGGTGACAGAACCGCCGCTCGCGACGGTGAAGGCGTTGCTGACGGTGAGAGTGCCGCCGTCGGCGAGAAGCGCTCCGCCGTTGATGGTGACGGCCCCGCCGTTCGCGACGGTGATGGCGCCGCTGTCGACCAGGGTGCCGCCGGAGCCGAGCGTTCCGCCGTCGATGGTGATGGTGCCGTCCACGGTGAGGGTGCTGCCCGAGTCGGCGATCAGGCTGGCGCCCGGGTCGATAGTGACGGTGTTGCCGGCGAGGACGACGTAGCT
The DNA here is from genome assembly GCF_019668465.1 of Mycobacterium senriense. NCBI lineage: Bacteria > Bacillati > Actinomycetota > Actinomycetes > Mycobacteriales > Mycobacteriaceae > Mycobacterium > Mycobacterium senriense. The sequence continues at coordinate 5,697,780 of NZ_AP024828.1, forward strand.
GTTGCCGGCCGTGAGATGCGTGGTGCCGGTGACGTCACCGGAAAGGGCAATCGGATCGACGCCGTTGATGATGACGTGGGTTTCGGTGAGCCCTTGGGAGGCGGCGGTCGTGCTGACCTGTTCGGAGACTGCGGTCGATGCGGACTGCTGCGACACCGCCGCCGACGCGGATTGTTGAGTGACCGCCGTCGACGCCGACTGCTGCGACACGGCGGGCGAGGCCAACTGTTGGGACGCGGTGGTAGAGCCGAGCTGCTGAGAGGCGGCGGTCATTACCGGCTGGTGGGACGCGGCGGGCGCGGCCGCCTGGTAGGCCGTGGTGGAGCTCGACTGCGGCGAGACAGCGGACGAACCAACCGGCTGTGACACCGCGCTAGAGCCGACCTGCTGCGACACCGCGCTCGAACCGACCTGCTGGGAGGCCGTCGTGGAGGCCAGCTGCTGAGTGGTCGCAGGCGAACCGACCTGCTGAGACACCGCGGCCGAGGTCAACTGCTGGGAGGCCGTCGTTGAGGCCAGCTGCTGAGTGGCGGCAGGCGAACTGAGCTGCTGAGACACCGCGGCCGAGGCCAATTGCTGGGAGGCCGTCGTCGAGTTCAGTTGCTGAGACGCGGTCGGCGAGCCCAGCTGCTGCGTGAATGGATGCGAGCTGAGTTTCGTCAGAGATTGGATTCGAGCGCTGGTGGAGTCGCCGGCGGCCCGAGCCAGCGCGCCCGCGCGAGCCCCCTGCCCGGCGGGGTTGGTCGTGCGGGGAGGCTCGGCGAACGGCGTCAGGGTACTGGCAGCCGTCGAAGCAGCCTCATATCCATACATGGCGGCGGCGTCTTGAGCCCACATCTCCATGTAGAGGGCTTCGGTGGCCATGATCGCCGGAGTGTTCTGACCCAGAAAATTTGTCGCTACCAACGCCGCCAGCTGCGCCCGATTCTCGGCGATCGCCGGCGGGGGCACCGTGGCGACAAACGCCGCCTCGTAGGCCGCCGCCGCCGCATACGCCTGGGCGGCGGTCTGCGCGGCCTGACTGCCAGTGGCAGCCAGCCACTCAACATAGGGGGCCGCCGCGGCCAGCATCGCCAGCGAAGCCGGACCCAGCCACGCCTGACCGGTCAGCTCCGAGAGCACCGTGGCGTAGCCGCTGGCGGTGGAGGCCAGCGAGGCGGCCAGCACGTCCCAAGCAGCCGCGGCCGCCAGAAGCGGCCCTGACCCAGGGCCGCTGTACATGCGCGCGGAATTGACTTCTGGGGGCTGCACGGCAAAGTCCATAGCCTTCTCTCACTGAGTTAATTGGGTGACGACCCAAAGTCAGAAGATTGCAACTGCGCCGGTTCGACCTTTGACCTCAATGGCTCCTATTGTGCGCGTGTAGCATAGTTTCCCTAAGCTTTAACAAAATTTTGCTGGCGCGTCAACCGCGCGATTTGTTTCGCGGACTAGCTGCGGGAAGCAAACCGGTATCGCAAAGTGACCGGAGGCGGACGTTCGGTGAACTGCCAACGCGCGACGGCTGCCGGGACTTCGGGGCCAGCTCGGCTTTTGTCCTGATCGGCGAAGAGGTCCAGCTAAGCGCCGGGCCCGACCTCGCCGCACTACCGGGTGGCATGAGACATCGGCGGAAGTCGATGCATTCAAACGTCTTTCGCCGCGTTACGGTCAGTGAGCCAAACGCGCCGGTGCGGCGCCGCCCGCCCCAATCACCACTGCCGCAGTCAACCTTGACCGCGGATCGGCAACAGACTTCTGAGCAGCGGAAAAGGACCAATCAGCGAACTCCGTTGAGTCCCATCTTCGTTCAGTCCTGGGGCGGCATAGCGATCGGTTCTGCCAAATACTCACTGCCGTAAGGCTTTCTGCGTACTGGCCTCGACATGCAGTTGACGGCAATTTTGTGTAACCACGCGGAGGCGCAAAACAACTTGTTGTACCTCGCGGCGGGAGGCATAGATCAGGTCATCATTCCGGCCGGACACTCGGAGCCATGTACCGTCTCGGTGGACCTCGGAATTATCGTCGAAGTGCCGCGGACGGCTGGTCGACCAAGAGCACACGGTCGACATTGAACTACTGGACTCGGACGGGCGTGCGGTTGAGGTTCAGAAGCGGTTGAGCAAACGTGAACCGTTCCGCGCTCAATTTAAATTCAACATTGGCAAGTTGGGCCGTCATGAGGCCGACGAAACCCAGTCAGTTGCCTTGGCAGTCAACGTTCCGGTACTTCGGTTGGACAAGCTGGGCTGGTATCTCTTCACCGTCAGCGTCGACGAGACCGTTCAGCGTCGCCTCCCGCACCGAATGGTTGAACAGGCGGCTTGACCGGTAGACAGTTATTCTTCTGCCGACTCCCGGCCCCCGTCGACCACACGAGCCGCAGCGTTCCCGCGGTCTGATCGGCAATCGGCCGGACCATCGCGCATAGTGACCGCGCGCCTCCGTTGCGCCTTCCCCGGGGCCGTGAGCGGCTCTCCGCCTGATCCTGTTCACGGAGGCGGCGGCGCCGTCACAGCCCGGCTAGCGCGGACGATTCGCCACCGCCCGTCCTGTCGCTGTACCAACCCGGCCAGCTCGAGCATCGCCAGCGGGCCCAGCGCGAGCTCGGGCACCATGCCCGATGCGACGGCGATCTCGTCGACCGTGGCGGCGCCGCGGCCCGGCAAGGCCTCGTAGATCCGGCGTTCGGCGTCGCTGAGACCGTCGAGCGGCGTCGCCGGGTGCGGCTCGTCGCGCGCCAGTTCGCCGATGTGGCCGACGAGCTCGATGACGTGGTCGGCGCGGGTGACCAGTTCGGCGCCGTTGCGCAGCAGGGCGTGGCAGCCCGCCGACGCCGACGACGTGACGGGCCCGGGCACCGCGGCCACCACCCGCCCCAACGCCCGCGCCCAGGCCGCGGTGTTGGCCGCGCCGCTGCGCAGACCGGCTTCCACCACGACGGCGGCCCCCACTACGGCGGCCACCAGCCGGTTGCGGGTCAGGAACCGGTGGCGGGCCGGGCGAATGCCCGGAGCGTATTCGGTGAACAGCAGCCCCTGCTGGCCGATGCGGTGCAGCAGCGCGGTGTGACCGCTCGGGTAGGGAACGTCGAGCCCGCCGGCCAGGACGGCCACGGTGACGCCGTCGCAGTCCAGCACGGCGCGGTGCGCCGCGCCGTCGATGCCGTAGGCGCCGCCCGAGACCACCGCGACGTCGCGCTGCGCCAGCCCGGCCGCCAGTTCGCCGGCGACGTGTTCGCCATACGTGGTCGACGCGCGCGTCCCCACCACGGCGGCCGCCCGGTGCGCGATCTCGTCGAGCCGCACGGGCCCGTGCGCCCACAACGCCATCGGCGCAACCATCGCCGCACCGCCGCCGGGTCGCGGTGCGGCACCGCGAAAGGCCGCGAACGCCAGCCGTGGCCACTCGTCGTCGTCCGGGGTGATCAACCTCCCGCCACGACGGGCGAGCATCTCGAGATCGGCCGCACCGCGGTCGATCTCGCGCCGGGCCTCGGTGCGCCGCGCCACGTCGCCATCGACCAGTCCGCGGCGGACCCGCTCCGCCGCCTCCACCGGACCGACGTGCCGCACCAGGGCGGCGAGTTCGGCGCAGGGCGGCTCGGCCACCCGGGACAGATAGGCCCACGCGCGCAGCGCGGGATCGTCGAGCGCCGTCGTCATCGCCGTGCCCCCGGCTTCAAGAAGCCACCAAGGATCCTTCCAGCCCCGCGCGCGAACGTGGTGTTGTCAGCCGCCCGCCGCACGCCGGCCCGCAACGAACGGAACGACCCATGATCCTCGACCTGCCGATGGTGGACAGCGTGTCCGAGCGTCCCAAGAACCCGTGGGCCGTCGCGGCGTTCGCGCTCAGCCTGGTCAGCTGGATCGGGTTTCCCATCCCGATCATCAGCATCGGCCTTGCCTGCATCGGGTTGCGCGAGATGGAACAGCGGGGTGAAAGCGGCCGGGCCCTGGCCCAATTCGCACGCGCGTTCGCGATCCTGGTGACCGTCGCGATAGCGGTGCGGGGCGGGCACACCGATTGGCTGACCATGGCGCGCCGGTAGCGCGCCCGGCAGCTCCGTTGCGTCGCTCATCGCTGCGCCCCGGGCTGGCGGAAGCTGAGTGCTGCGGCGACTTCGTCGGTCCCGGGCGAGGTGCGACCGGCCAAGTCGGCCAGGCTCCACGCGACCCGCAACGTGCGGTCGAGGCCGCGGATGCTGAGCAGGCCGCCGTCCAGCGCCCGTTGTAGCGGCTCCATCGCCGCGTTGCTCGGACGGAACTTTCGGCGCAGCAGTGTCCCGCTGACCTCGCCGTTGGTGTGAAATCCGTGCGATGACCAGCGCTCGGCGGCGGCCGCGCGGGCCCGCGCCACCCGCTGGCGGACCTGCGCCGTCGATTCACCGGCTCGGCCCGCGAACGCCCCGGCCTTGACCTGATGCATCTGCACGCGCAGGTCCACGCGGTCCAGCAGCGGGCCGGACAGCTTGCCCAGGTAGCGGCGTTTGGCGGCCGCCGCGCAGATACAGTCCTGCGGGTCGGCCGGCGCGCACGGGCACAGGTTGGCGGCCAGCACCAGCTGGAACCGGGCGGGATAGCACGCCACCCCGTCGCGACGGGCAAGCCGAATCTCGCCGTCCTCCAACGGTGTTCGTAGCGCTTCCAGCGCGCTGACCCGGATCTCGGCGCACTCGTCGAGGAAGAGCACCCCGCGATGCGCCCGGCTGACGGCGCCGGGGCGCGCCATCCCCGACCCGCCGCCGACCAGCGCGGCGACGCTCGAGCTGTGATGGGGCGCCACGAACGGCGGTCTGGTGATCAGGGGCGTGTCGCCCGACAGCAACCCGGCAACCGAGTGGATCGCGGTGACTTCCAGGGACTCGGCATCCGTCAACGGCGGCAGCAACGCCGGAAGGCGTTGCGCGAGCATCGTTTTACCCACCCCCGGCGGCCCGGTCAGCATGAGGTGGTGCGCTCCGGCGGCGGCCACTTCCACCGCGAACCGCGCCTGCGTCTGCCCCACCACGTCGACCAGATCCGCCTCGGGCTCCCCGTCGGGGGGTTTCGCGTCGATCCTGCCGTCCAGGGCGCCGGAGCCGCTGAGCCACTTCTGCAGTTGCCCCAGGGTGCGCACTCCCCACACGTCGATCCCGTCGACCAGGCTGGCCTCGGCGAGGTTGTCCACCGGCACCACCACGGCAGGCCAGCCGTCGCGCTTGGCGGCCAGCACGGCCGGCAGCACCCCGCGCACCGGCCGGACCCGCCCGTCCAGGGACAGCTCACCCAGCAGCACCGTTTTCTCCAGCCGGTCCCACGGGTTCCTGCGCTGCGCCGACAACACCGCGGCGGCCAGGGCGATGTCGTAGACCGACCCCATCTTGGGCAGCGTCGCCGGCGACAGCGCCAGGGTGAGCCGCGCCATGGGCCAGGTGTTGCCGCAGTTGGTGACTGCAGCACGGACGCGGTCGCGCGACTCCTGCAGGGCCGCGTCGGGTAGGCCGACCAGGTGCACGCCGGGGAGTCCGGAGGTGATGTCGGCCTCGATCTCCACGCTCTGTCCGTCCACACCGCGCACCGCGACGGAGAACGCCCGTCCCAGCGCCATCAGCCGACCCCTTGCAGGTGGGTGATCTCGGGGGTGCGGCGGCGCCCGACCCGCACGCCGATCACGTCGATGCGGATCGCCGCGCAGCGCTGCTCCTGGCCTGCCAGCCACAGGCCGGCCAGCCTGCGCAGCCGCAGCACCTTGCGCGGGGTGACGGCATGGGCCAGTCCCCCGTATCCGTCGCCGGTCCGGGTCTTCACCTCCACGAACACCACCGTCGAGGTGGCGTCGTCGCGGGCGATGATGTCGAGTTCGCCATAGCGGCAGCGCCAGTTGCGCTGCAGGATCCGCAATCCCATCCGCATCAGGTAATCCACGGCGAGCGCCTCGCCCATCGCCCCGAGCTGGATCCGGGTCATCGTCGTTTCGGTCGTCATGGGGGCACCGTGCCCGGCGCCCCCGACGGGACGGGCCACCATCGCGGCCCGCGGCCACCCGCAACGGCCGGCTATCCCCAGTGCGGCGCCCCTCCACAGCCGGCGAGTCGCCGCCCTCGGGCTGCGGCGATCGCAAGCGCGGCGGCCGGGCGCGGCGGGTCGCCGCCATCGGGCTAGGTGATCCGGTCTGCCCGGGTGTAGATGTTCATCGAGTCCTCGCGCAAGAACGCCACCAGCGTGATGCCGGACTCCTCGGCCAGCGACACCGCCAGCGACGACGGCGCGGACACCGCCGCCAGCACCGGGGTGCCGGCCATCACGGCTTTCTGCGTCAGCTCGAACGATGCCCGCCCACTGACCAGCAACACCGAGGCCTGTAGCGGTATCCGCCCGTGTTCCAGCGCCCAGCCGATCACTTTGTCGACCGCGTTGTGTCGCCCGACGTCCTCACGCACCACCAGCATCGCGCCGTCCATCCCGAACAGCGCGGCGGCATGCAGGCCGCCGGTGCTGTCGAAAACCTTTTGCGCCGAACGCAATTGGCCGGGCATCGCCTTGAGGGTGGCGGCCGCGACGGTCGCGTGATCGGTGCCCGGCGAAAAGCGGCTGATCAGCCGCACCGCATCCAGCGACGCCTTGCCGCAGACCCCGCACGACGATGTGGTGTAGAAGTTGCGGGTGACGTCGAGGCCGGGTTTCTCCACGCCCGGGGCCAGCGTCACGTCCAGCACGTTGTAGGTGTTCGCGCCCTCGTCGTCGCGCCCGGCGCAGTACCGGATGCTGTGCACGTCGTCGCGGCCCGCGATGACGCCTTCGGTGAGCAGAAAGCCCTGGGCGAGTTCGATATCCGACCCCGGCGTGCGCATCGTCACCGTGATCGCCGAGCCGTCGACCCGGATCTCCAACGGTTCCTCGACGACCAGGGTCTCCGGTCGGGTGATCGCCTTCTCGGCGGTCAGATGCGTGACCCGCCGGCGCGACGTTACGTGCCCCACTAGGCGATTTCACCGCCGGCGGAGACGTCGCGAGAAGTTGCGGAACGCTGGAGACCCACCGGATCAAACTACCCCGGCCGGCGCCCGGCCGCCGAGCAGGACAACGCTCTCACAGTCCCTCGGCCAGCGCTTCCAGCGTCTCGGCCGACGAGTGCAGCGGACGCCAGCCCAGCTGGGTCTTGGCCTTGGTGGTATCCATCACCATCGACGTCCGCGCGGTGTGCAGCCACTCCAGCATGGACGGCACCAGCGGTACCCGCGAGATTGCCGCGGAGGCCGCTGTGGCGGCGACGGCGGGAACCCGCACCGGGCGCCCGCCCAGCGCCCTGGCCACGTCGCCCACCGTCACGACCCCGTCGCCGGCGATGTTGTACACCCCCGGCGGGGCCGGGGCGGTGGCCGCCAGCGCGATCGCCGCCGCGACGTCGTCGTGGTGAACCAGTTGCAGCGGAAAGCCCGGATCCGGCACAACCGGCTTCAGCGCCGGGACGGCTTTGACCACGGCACGCATCGGGCCGGGTAGCTGATTCCACGGCATCGCGTCGGCCAGCGCGGTGGCTTTGGGCCCGGCGACGATGCAGGGCCGCAGTACGAACACCTCGAGCGGCGAGTCCGTGGTGATCTCGGCGAGCAGCGCCTCGGACGCCGCGTTCTGCGCCGAGTAGTAGTGCTCGGCGGACCCGCGGGCCGGCACGTCCTCGGTCAGCGGGGAGGGGTTGTCGGAGTGGTAGCCGTATGCCGCCACCGACGAGGTGTAGACCAGGCGCCGGGGCCGCTCGGCGGCCACCGTCGCCTCGAACACGTTGCGGGAGCCTTCGAGATTCACCCGGGCGCTCTCGTCGCGCGAACCCATGATCATGAAGGCCAGGTGGATCACCACGTCGGCCTGCGCGACCAGGGCGTCGACGGCGTCGCGGTCCAGGATGTCGCCCTGCTGATAGGTGGTCTTCAGCCAGCCGCGTGACGGCGGGTCAAACGGCCGGCGAGCCATCCCGATGATCGCGTCGACGGCGGGTTCGCGTTCCAGCGACGTCACCGCGGAGAGGCCGATCTCCCCGGTCGGTCCGGTCACCGCGACGGTCACTCCCATCAGAACGTCCTTCCCTCCCGCGGCCTGCCGAAACCCCGGCGTGCGAACCTCACCGAGTCCCCCGGCGCGCGCGATCGCCGCATAATAGAACCATCTTTCCAGCGTCTCGCGATTCGTGAGCGGCTGGACGTGCGGGCATCCCGCTTCGTCAGCGGTAGCTTGGCGGTCGACGGTGACCAGCCAGATGCCCGCTGATTAGCCGCAACCAGACGAAACCGGGTGTAAGGCTGGTCTCGGCGACCGATAATCTACGGCGATCGAAGCGGTCACACCGCCGACACCGCAGGAAAACGAGGCGCAACATGGGCGACGAATCGAGGACCGGCGCGGCCGCGTCCGCGACTGGCGGGGAGAAGGCCGACCCCGGGACGGTTTTCGCCGCCCTCGCCGAGATCATCTATCAGGGCTCGGACGCCAACCAGATGTATGCCGCCATCTGCGTCGCCGCAACCCTCACCGTCCGCGGCTGCGACCACGCCAGCCTGTTGGTGCGCGAGAACGATAAATACGTCACCGTCGGCGCCAGTGACCGGCTGGCCCAGGCCATCGACGAGCTCGAACGGCGCGCCGGCGACGGCCCGTGCATCGACGCCATCGAGGAAGAGACGCCACAGATCGACACCGACCTGACCACGCCGTCGCTGTGGCCCAAGCTGGCCGCCGTCCTGGTCGCCGAGACCCCGGTGCGTGGCGCGATGGGATTTCGGCTGCTCGTCGACAAACGCAAAGGGGCCGCGCTGAACCTGTTCAGCGACGCGCCGAACATGTTCGACGCTGAGTCCGCCGGGCGGGCGGCGGTGCTGGCCGCGTTCGCCAGCGTGGCGATCAACGCCGTCAACAAGGGCGAGGACGCGGCGAGCCTGCGCCGCGGGCTGATAAGCAACCGTGAAATCGGCAAGGCCGTCGGCATGCTGATGATGCTGCACGAGATGAGCGAGGACGACGCGTTCGACCTGTTGCGGCGCCACTCCCAGGCGGTAAACATCAAGCTGGCCGACGTCGCACGCGAGGTCATCGAGCAGCGCGGTCAGCTGCCCGTGCCCGGCGACAACAACCAGCTTCCGCCGAACACGTAGCGGAGGCTACTCGGGAAGCCGCAGCTCCGGCTTCTCGACCTCTTCGATGTTGACGTCCTTGAAGGTGACCACCCGGACCTGCTTGACGAACCGCGCCGGCCGGTACATGTCCCACACCCAGGCGTCGGACAGCCGCAGCTCGAAGTAGACCTCGCCCTCGGCGTTGCGCGGCGTCATCTCCACGCTGTTGGCCAGGTAGAAGCGGCGTTCGGTCTCCACGACGTAGCTGAACTGGCCGACGATGTCCTTGTATTCGCGGTACAGCGAGAGCTCCATCTCGGTTTCATACTTTTCGAGATCTTCTGCACTCATCTGCTCAGACGTCCTTCTCCCAGACAGCTTTCCCCGGGCATCCCGGCGCTAGCTGCCGTTCGCCGGGGCGGGAATCCTGATCCCATCTTTCCTCACCGGTATCCGTCGCGCTGCAGCGGTGGGTCCGGTTGGCAGTCGGCCACCAGCCGGCTGCCCGACCCGTTGGCCACGCGCCGCACGTTGATGAACGAATAGCGATGCTCGGGACACGGGCCCAGCTGCGCCAGCGCCGTGCTGTGCGCTGGCGTGCTGTAGCCCTTGTGCAGGGCGAAGCCGTAGCCGGGATGGTCGGCCTCCATGGCGACCATCAACCGGTCCCGGCTGACCTTCGCCAGCACGCTGGCCGCCGCGATGCACGCCGCGACCGCGTCGCCCCCGATGACCGGCAGCGACGGGACGGCCAGCCCGGGCACCCGGAAGCCGTCGCTCAGCACGTAGCCGGGCCGCACCGACAGCCCGGCGACGGCGCGGCGCATCCCCTCGATGTTGGCGACGTGTACGCCGCGCCGGTCCACCTCGGCCGGCGGGATGAACACCACGTGGTAGGCCAGCGCGTAACGGCGGATCAGCGGGAACAACTTCTCCCGGGCGGCCTCGGTGAGCTTCTTGGAATCATCAAGTGCGGCAAGGCTTTCCATTCGCCCCGGGCCGAGTACGCAGGCCGCCACCACCAGCGGTCCGGCGCAGGCGCCGCGGCCCACCTCGTCGACGCCGGCCACCGGCCCCAACCCGTTGCGGTACAGCGCCGATTCGAAGGTGCGCAGTCCCCGCGGACCTCCAGCTTTACGGATCACCGTCCGCGGCGGCCACGTCGTGGCCATGGCTACCGATTCTGCTGCGGGTTCACCGATCCCACGCCGCCCCAGCGGGACGGCGGCCACACGATGAACCTGGCTTTTCCGATCACGTTGGACACCGGCACGGTTCCCGACGTGGGGTCGCCGGTGCACAGCACACCCTTGAGCGCCTCGGTCGGCACGCTGGTGCAGTGGGCGCGGGAGTCCGCCGAGTGTGTGCGGTTGTCGCCCATCACCCACAGCCGTCCGGCCGGGACGTGAACCGGCCCGAACTCGCTGCCCAGGCAGGGGTACACCGACGGGTCGGCGGCCATCGTGTTGCGATCCAGGTACGGCTCCTTCAGCGGCTTGCCGTCGACCGTCAGCCCGGTATCGGCCCGGCACTGCACCGTCTGCCCGCCGACCGCGATGACCCGCTTGACCAGGTCGTTCTCGTCGGGCGGCACGAAGCCGACGAAGGACAGCGCGTTCTGCACCCAGCGCAGCACGGTGTTGTTGGACCGGATCGACTTGTAGCCGAGGTTCCACGGCGGCGGGCCCTTGAAGACGATGACGTCACCGGGGTGCGGCGTGCTGAAGCGGTAGCTGACCTTGTCGACCATGATCCGGTCGCCGACGCAGCCCGTGCAGCCGTGCAGCGTGGGCTCCATGGATTCCGACGGGATCAGGTAGGGCCGCGCCACGAACGTCAACATGACGTAGTAGAGGACGACGGCGATCACCGCCAGGAGCGCGAATTCGCGCAAGGTCGACCGCTTGGGGTCCTCCGGCTCGCCCTCGTCGGGCGCCTCGGCCACCGGCCCCGGTTCGGGGTCCGCTCCGGCCGTCGTCGCGGCGTCCTCGGGGCGCGTCTCCGGGTTGCGGGTAGAGACCTTCGGATCTGACTCGCCGGCGTGGGGCTCGGGCTTCGATGAATCCGCGGTATCGGTCACGAGATCAGCGTAGCCAGCGCCCGTTGGGGCCGCCCAAACCGGCGCACCGGAGAAACGGCGGGACGAATCTGCAGCGCCACCAAGGCGTCCCGGCTCAGCGCTTCTCCTTGATCTTGGCCTTCTTGCCGCGCAGCTCACGCAGGTAGTACAGCTTCGCGCGGCGGACGTCACCGCGGGTCACCACCTGGATGTGGTCGATGTTGGGCGAGTGCACCGGGAAGGTCCGCTCGACGCCGACGCCATAGCTTTCCTTGCGCACGGTGAAGGTCTCGCGGATGCCGCCGCCCTGACGACGGATCACCACACCCTTGAACACCTGGATACGCTCCTTGGCGCCTTCGATGACCTTGACGTGCACGTTGATGGTGTCGCCCGGGCCGAACACCGGGATATCGTCGCGCAGCGACGCCTGATCGACGAAGTCCAGCCGGTTCATGCGAGACACTTCCTTGCGGTCGCGGCCGACGGCAGCTACCCACACGCGAGGTGTGAGGCGGCCGCCCAGCCGATGGTTTCGGGCTTTCTGGCGTATCTCGCAGCGGGCGGAAATCGGCCCAACCGGCCTGCAACCGCTGGAGACAACTGGTCAATTGTGCCAGACGGGGCGCGTGCTGCGAAAATCACAGCGCGTCGGCGGTTCGTAACGCGCCAAACGCCCTGGTAAATGGTACATATGACTGGGGTCAGAACGCGCTGCCCGCGCGGGAGCGTGATGGCCGGTGCAGGTGGCGCGAGGATCCCGCTGTTGCGCTGTGTCGAGGTCACGCCGGAGGAGAGGCATGCGGGTACGTCCCCTGACGCTGCTCACCGCCACCGCGGCGGTGACGTTGGTGGTTGCCGCCGGTTCCGAGGCGCTGGTCCAGGCGAAGGTCTACAGCCTGCCGGTCACCGCCCCCGTCCGGGTCGTCCCCGCGCCGCCGACCTCCACTCCCGCACAGTCGACCACGCTGATGCTCGAGGCGGCCACACCCCCGCAGCCGGCCCAGGCGCTACCGGGCCCGGGGTTCGGCCAGTTGCAGGCCCGCATCCAGCAGGCCGCCGACGATGCCGCCGGCAGCGGCGCCGCCCTGTCGGTGGCCATCCTCGATCGCGCCACCCATCAGCTGATCTCCAACGGCAACAGCCAGGTCATCGGCACCGCGTCGGTGGCCAAGCTGTTCATCGCCGACGATCTGCTGCTGCACGAGTCCGAAGGCAAGGCGCCGCTGAGCGCTGACGACCGTCAGGCCCTGGACATCATGCTGCAGTCATCCGACGACGGCGCGGCCGAGAGGTTCTGGGGGCAGGGCGGCGGAGCCGCGATCATCACCGAGGTCGCGTCCCGCTACGGCCTGTCCTCCACCACCCCGCCCAGCGACGGGCGGTGGTGGAACACGATGAGCTCGGTGACCGACCTGATCCGCTACTACGAGATGCTGCTGGACGGATCGGGCGGCCTGCCGGCCGATGACGCCAAGCTCATCGTGAACGACCTGGCGCAGTCCACCCCCAACGGACTCGACGGCTACCCGCAGCGGTTCGGCATCCCGGACGGTCTGTACGCCGAGCCGGTCGCGGTCAAGCAGGGCTGGATGTGCTGCATCGGCAGCGACTGGATGCATCTGTCCACCGGCGTGATCGGGGCCGACCACCGCTACATCATGGTGGTCCAGTCCCTGCAGCCCGCCGATGACGCCACCGCCCGCGACACCATCACCCGGGCGGTCAAGACGATATTTCCCGAGGGCCGCATCGAGGCGCCCCGTCGCGGGCTCTGACGGGCTCAATCCCCTTCGGGCTCAAGCAGTTCGGGTCGGCGTTCGCGGGTGCGCTGCAGCGAGATCTCCCGGCGCCAGGCGGCGATTCGCGCGTGGTCACCCGACAGCAGCACCTCGGGCACGTCGAGGCCGCGCCAACTCGGCGGCCGGGTGTAGCTGGGCCCCTCCAGGCGCCGGTCCAGCTCCGGCGAGTGCGAATCCTCGCGGTGCGACGCGGGATTGCCGAGCACCCCGTCGAGCAGGCGCAGCACGGCCTCGATCATCACCACGGCCGCCGACTCGCCGCCCGGCAGCACGTAGTCGCCGATCGAGACCTCCTCGACCCGCATCCGCCCCGCGGCGTCCTCGATGACCCGCTGGTCGATGCCCTCGTAGCGGCCGCACGCGAACACCAGGTGGGCCTCGGCGCTCCAGCGCGCGGCCGTCGCCTGCGTGAACAACCGCCCGGCGGGGGTCGGGACAACCAAAAGTGTTTCCTCGGAGGCGATCTCATCCAGCGCCTCACCCCACACCGGCGCCTTCATCACCATCCCGGGGCCGCCGCCGTAGGGGGAATCGTCGACCGAGCGGTGCACGTCGTACGTCCAGCGCCGCAGGTCGTGCACCCGCAGATCGACCAGGCCGGACTGGATCGCCTTGCCGGGCAACGATTGCCGCAGCGGGTCCAGATAGGCCGGAAAGATCGTGACGACGTCGATTCTCATTTCGAAGGCCTACAGGTCCAGCAGGCCTTCGGGCGGATCGATCTCGACGGTGCCGTCGTCCAGCGACACCGACGTGACGATCGCAGACACGAACGGCACCAACACTTCCCGCTTCTCGTCGCCCTCCTCGCGCAGCACCGCCAGCAGTTCACCGGCCGCGGTGTGCAACACCTCGGCCACCACACCGATCTGCTCGCCCGCGGTGGTACGCACGCGCAGGCCTTCGAGCTGATGGTCGTAGTAGGTGTCCGCCTCGTCGATGTCGGGCAAGTCCCCGGAATCGACGACGAACAGGGTGCCGCGCAGCGCGTCGGCCGCGTCACGGTCGGTGACGCCGGCCAGCCGCACCAGCAGCCGCCCGCCGTGTTCGCGCGCGCTCTCGACGGTGAGCTCACGCTCCCACCCGGCACGGGAATGCTTGGCGCGCAACGCGTTACCCGCTGCGAAGCGGGCGTCGGGGTCGTCGGTGCGAACCTCGACGACGACCTCGCCGGTGACGCCGTGGGCTTTCACCACGCGCCCGACGGTCAACTCCAAGGGAGTTCCATGAGCAGCGTTGGCCTACTGGTCGGTGTCCACCACGTCGACGCGGATGCCGCGACCGCCGATGCCGGCGACCAGGGTGCGCAGCGCGGTCGCGGTGCGACCGCCGCGACCGATCACCTTGCCCAGGTCGTCGGGATGGACGTGGACCTCGACCGTCCGCCCGCGGCGGCTGGTCACCATGTCGACCCGGACGTCGTCGGGGTTGTCGACAATCCCGCGAACCAGGTGCTCAACTGCGTCAACGACAACCGTACTCATCGCCGCGGTCAGCTTTCGGTGGTCGGCTCGGCCTGCTCGCCGCCCTCGGCGGGCGCCTCGGCCGCAGCGGCGGTCTCCGCCGGAGTCTCGGCGGCGGCCTCCGGCTCGGCGGCCTCATCAGCGCCCTTGGCGGCCTTCTTGGCCGGGGCCTTCTTCTTCGGCTTCGCGGCCTCGGTGGTGGGTCCGCCCTCGGCGTCGGCCAGCGCGGCGTTGAACAGCTCCAGCTTGCTGGGCTTGGCCGGGGCGGTCTTCAGGCGGCCCTCGGCGCCGGGCAGGCCCTTGAACTTCTGCCAGTCACCGGTGATCTGCAGCAGCTTGCGGACCGGCTCGGTGGGCTGAGCCCCCACGGACAGCCAGTACTGGGCGCGCTCGGAGTCGATCTCGATGAGGCTCGGGTCTTCCTTCGGGTGGTAGCGGCCGATGACCTCGATGGAGCGGCCGTCGCGGCGGGTGCGGGCGTCGGCGACGGAGATGCGGTACTGGGGGTTGCGGATCTTGCCAAGCCGGGTGAGCTTGATCTTGACAGCCATGGTTAAGCGAATTCTCCTGTGTGTGTCACGCTGCAATTCAGCGATCGGGGCGGGATGCCCGGATCCGGTTTTGCCTCGCGTGTATGACCGGTCGGCGACGCGTGATCGCTCGGCGGACAGCCGCCTATTGTGCCAGAACGGGCGCGATCATCAGAAATCGCGCGACGCGGGGATCGCAAGCGCGGCGCAGCCGGGCGCGGCGGGTCGCCGCCATCGGACACGCGGGGATCGCAAGCGCGGCGCAGCCGGGCGCGGCGGGTCGCCGCCATCGGACACGCGGGGATCACATCACTTTCTGAAAGACCTTGGTCTCCGCCCGCCGGGTCATGCGCCAGCCGTCGGGCGTGCGCACGAACTCGTCGTCGTACCACAATCCGCAGAACAGCACCTGGTCCTTGTCACCGCCCAGCACCATCGGGTTGAAGCAGATGACCCGTGACGCGGCCTTGTCCCCGTCGATCCGGACCGAGAAGTTACCCAGCATGTGTGCGTACACCGGGAAGTTGGGCAGCACCTCGGCCAGCCACTTCTTCACCTCCGGGTACTGACCCTCGATGCCGCCCAACGCCGTGTAGTCGATGTAGGCGTCCGGAGTGAAGACCTTGTCCAGGTCGTCGAATCGCCGGTTGTCGATGGCGGTGGAGTAATCCACCAGAAGCTGCTGGATCTCGAGTCGATCCGAGATCTCTTCCAGGCTCAACATGCATCGGACAGTACTGAAGATCCGCCGTGAACAGAGTCGGAAGTTAGACTTTGCGGCCATGCGGAAGCTCACGGCCGCAGCCGCTACCCTGCTCGCGCTCGGTACCTGCACCGCCACCGTCACCATGTCCACCGCCTGGGCGGATAACTCGCAACCGGTCGGCTCGATCCCCATTCCCGACGGGCCGGCCCGAACCTGGATCATCGCCGACCTCGACAGCGGTCAGGTACTGGCCGGCCGCGACCAGGATGTCGCCCACCCGCCGGCGAGCACCATCAAGACGCTGCTGGCCCAGGTGGTGCTGGACTCGGTGAGCCTGGACTCGACCGTGGTCGCCGACGTCGCCGACACCCAGGTGGAGTGCAACTGCGTCGGGATCAAACCGGGCCGCACCTACACCGCGCGCCAACTGCTGGACGGCCTGCTGCTGGTCTCGGGTAACGACGCCGCCAACACGCTGGCGCACATGCTGGGCGGCCCGGACGTCACGGTGGCCAAGATGAACGCCAAGGCGGCCTCGCTGGGCGCCACGAACACGCACGCCGCGACACCGTCCGGTCTGGACGGGCCCGGCGGTTCGGGCGCGTCGACGGCGCACGACCTGGCGGTCATCTTCCGCGCGGCGATGGCCAACCCGGTGTTCGCGCAGATCACCGCCGAGCCGTCGGCGATGTTCCCCGGCGACAACGGCGATCACCCGATCGAAAATCAGGACGAGCTGTTGCAGCGCTATCCCGGCGCGATCGGCGGCAAGACCGGCTTCACCGACGCCGCCCGCAAGACCTTCGTCGGGGCCGCCGCGCGCGGGGGCCGCCGGCTGGTGATCGCCATGATGTACGGGCTGATCAAAGCGGGCGGGCCGACGTACTGGGATCAGGCGGCGACGCTGTTCGACTGGGGATTCGCGCAGAGCCCGCAGTCCAGCATCGGCTCGTTGTAACTGTTCGTCAGGATTCCGGCAGCGCCGCGGTCAGCAGCGCCATCAGCACCGGGATCCGCTGGGCCGCGATTTCCGGTTGCGGCAGAACGCCTTCCACCACCGCGGCTCCGTCGAAGACGTTGCGCATCAGCGCCACAAGGACCGGGAAGGTGTCCTCGGGGAACACCTCGATGCCGGGCAGCGCGCGGGCCACGTCGTCGATCTTCGCGGCGTACTGTGCCAGCTCGTGTTGCAAAGTCTCCCTGAGCTTTTCGTCGGTGCGAGCGGCGACCGTCAATTCGTAGATCACGGCGTTGGTCGGGCCGCTGGTGACGTCCCCCAGGATCCCCAGCACCGCTTCGAGCGCCGGGCGGTCGGCCGGTATTTCGGCGACTCCCTTGGTGAACGACTCCAGCTGACGGCGCAACACCTCCGAGGCCGTCGCGGCCATGAAATCGCCCATGGTGTCGAAGTGCCGGAACAGCGCACCCACCGACACCCCGGCCCGCTTGGCAATGACCGCAGCCGACGCCCGGGCGTAGCCGACCTCGATGATGGTGGCGATGCAGGCGTCGATGAGCCGCCCTACGGTCTCCTCGCGGCGCTGCTGCTGGGTTCTGGCCATGTCAGAGGGTGACGCTCATCGCGCTGCGCCCCCGGCGGGCGCGCTCCCCCGCCCGCAGGTAGCGGCCCGACCGCACGGATTTGCCGTAGCCGTCCCGGAATTCGCCTTTGGCGTGGTTTCCGCCGAAGACGACCACGCCACCCACACCGGTGGCGACCACGGCGTCGTCGTTGCGGTTGACCATGCGCCGCAGGCCACCGTAGAACGGCACCGCCTCCTCGTGGTAGCCGTCGACGGATTCGTTGAGTCCGGCCGGGTCGATCACCACGAAGTCCGCGCGGTCGCCCTGCCGTAGCGTGCCGGCGTCGATGCCGAACCACTCGGCCAGTTCACCGGTGAGCCGGTGCACGGCGTGCTCGATCGACATGAACGGCGCGCCGGCCCGGTAGGCGTCCCGGGTGCGCTTGAGCATCCGCAGCCCGAAGTTGTAGAAGGCCATGTTGCGCAGGTGCGCACCGGCATCCGAGAAACCCATGTGCACGCTGTCTTCGGTGGCGAGCGCATCCAGCAGCTTGGGGCGGTGGTTGGCGACGACGGTCGTCCACCGGACGTTGCGCTCACCGTTTTCGACGAGCACGTCCAGGAACGCGTCGAGCGGGTGCAGCTTGCGCTCGTCGGCGATGGCGCCGAAGCTCTTGCCGATCAACGAGTTATCGGGGCATTCGACGATGACCGCGTCGTGGAAGTCACGGTGCCACAGCGACGGTCCCAGCTTGATGCGATCGAACTCGCGCCGGAATTTGCGGCGGTATTCCTTGTCCGCCAGTAACTCGTTGCGCTCCAACTGGTCCCGCAGGTGCAGGGCCGCCGTTCCGGCTCCGAACTCCTCGAAGACCGGCAGGTCGATTCCGTCCGAGTACAACTCGAAGGGCACCGGCAGGTGCTGGAATTTCACGCTGGCACCCAGGAGCTTGTTCAGCAGTCGAGTGCCCGGGCCGAACACGTATACCGACAGCGGCATCGACTTGGCGTCGGCGGACACCAGCATGCTCATCCGAACGCCCTTGCCCCAGTTGAGTATCCGGCTGCTGGCCAGGAAGAAGAGCATTCCGGTTGACGGCTTGGCCACGTTGGGGGCGCTCTGCAGAATCCGGGCGCGCTTGCGCAGCACCTTGATCAGCCGGCGCCGTTCCCGCCATGTCGCGAAAGTGGACGGCAGGGCGCGCGAGCGGAACCGGTCGCCGTCGAGTTTGTCGATGGGCGCGTCCATCCCGGACATGCCGAGCACACCGGCGTCGAGGGCCTCGTCCAGCAGGTCGGCCATCTTCGCCAGCTCGGCCTCGGTGGGCCGCGCCATGGCGTCGGTGGCCCGATCCAGTCCGAGCACCGCGGTCCGCAGGTCCGAATGACCAAGCAGCGAACCGATATTGGGCCCCAGCGGCAGGGCGTCGATCGCCTTGACGTATTCCGCGGCCGTCGACCAGGTCCGGTTGGAATCCAGCGCGCCGAAAACGTATTCGCGCGGCACCGCCTCCACCCGGCTGAACAGGTCGGCGGCATCCTGGGAATCGGCATAGACCGTCGACAACGAACAGTTGCCCAGCAGCACCGTGGTGACACCGTGGCGTACCGACTCGCGCAGCCCGGGATCCAGCAGCACCTCGGCGTCGTAGTGGGTGTGCACGTCGAGGAAGCCGGGCACCACCCATTTGCCGGCCGCGTCGATCACCTCGGGGCACCCCGTCTCGTCCAGCGGCTCGGTGGAGACCGTGGCCACGACGCCGTCGCGGATGCCGAGCGTGCGCGTCAGCGGGGCGCTGCCGGTGCCGTCGAACCACAATCCGTCGCGAATGATCACGTCGTAGGCCATGGTTTCCTCCATGTCGTCGATGCCCGGAACGCTAACATAGATAGCGATCACTCACAATCTTTTCGCGGGAGACACGCCGACGCATTAACGCTGCTGGCTACTCCAGGTCAACGAATCAGCTCTGCGGCCGAAACGGCGCCGCCGTCGGCGCGGCGCTGGGCGCGTGCCGCGCCGGGCTCTGCGGACCCGAGCCGGGCTCCGGCACCGCCACGGCCGGCGGCACCTCGCCCATTCGGCTCGCCACCGTGGGCACCCTGATCACGGCCGACTGCTGGCCGCACTCATCCGTTCGCACGGTGACGACCTGCTCGCCGACGAACTCGCCGTTGGGCTGCGGCCGCAGCGCGAGCACCATGGTGGTGCCCTGCGTGGACTGCGATCCGTCCGGCCCGACGCACGGGAAGTTGAGATCCACCGGCGCGGACTGCCACTCGCCGTCCGTGAATTTCATGAAGAGGGATCCTCCGCCGGGTGACATCCCCTGCGTGTGGTCGTCGTCGTCGAGCTGCATCGCAGCGGCGGAGCAGCCTTCCGGCTTGCACGACGACCGGAACGCCCACCACGTTCTGACGTCCGGCGGCTGCGGATCGGCGGCGTAGTTATAGGTCTGCCTGGTGCGCTCGGCCTCGATGCGGTAGCTGCCGTCGAGTGGGGCCGGCGGGGGCGCCGGGGTGGTCGGCGTCGGAGCGGCGACCTGGTTCGGTGTGGTGCCAGTGTGGCGCCCGATGGCGAAGCCCGCAACCAGCGCCCCGGCGACGAGGGCCACCGCCGCGGCGCCCAACAAGACCTTTCGCGGCCTGCGTTTGCGGGGCACGTCCGGTTCGTCCTCTGTCGTGGCCGCGACGTCCTGCGGCCCTGCCGCCGTGTCCTGCACGTCGGCGTCGGGCTCGGGATCGGGGCCGGGCTCACGATCGGGTTCGGATTCGGGGCGTTCACCCGTCGACAGGCCCGCCAGTTCGCTTGCCGCCAAGGCGAAGTCGTGACAGGTTTCGAATCGATCCTCGGGTCGTTCGGCGAGCGCCTTGGCGAAGACGCTGTCCAGGTGCGCCAGCTCGGGACGCTGGTCGCTCAGCCGCGCCAGCTTGCCGTCGCGGTGCCGGCGCAGCGCGGCCACGGGGTCGGCAAGCGCAACCGGCGGCGCGCCGGTCAACAGGTGAAATGCGGTGGCCGCCAACGCGTATTGGTCGGCGCGCCCGTCGACGTCGTCGCCGCTCAACTGTTCCGGTGCCGCGTACGCAACAGTGACGTGCGTCGCGTGCTCAGCTGCCTGCGCGCGTTGCCGGGCTATGCCGAAGTCGGTCAACAGGATTCGTTCTTTCCCGCCGTCACGATCGGTCAGCAGGATGTTGGCCGGTTTCACATCGCCATGCACCAGCCCGCGTAGGTGGGCGTAGTCGAGGGCGCCGGCGATCGCCGTGAGCATGGCCAGCACCTCGACCGCCGGCGAAACGGCCGGGAACCGGTCGGTGATGAGCTGAGCCGCGCTGGTGCCTTCGATGTATTCCATCGCGATGTAGAGCCGGCCGTCGAACTGGCCGCGCTCGTGCACCTCGACGATGTTGCGGTAGCGCAGGTTGGCGACGATCGGGGTTTCCTCCCGGAACCGCGCGGTGAAGTCGCCGTCCGCCGACAGTTCGCGGGACAGCACCTTCAACGCCTGCCGGCGCATCGACCGGGGCTCCTGGACGAGGTAGACCTCACCCGTCACTCCTGAACCCAGCCCTCGCGACACCAGGTAGCCGGCGAAGCTCGCGCCGCTGGGCAACGACATTCGGCGATCCTATCCGTCCGCGCGCAGCGGCGCGCGGCTAAGCGGCCGGGCGAAACGTCTTGCCGCGCAGGATCACCAGATCGGGTCGATTCAGCACGGCCGAACCCGTGCGAGGGTCCTGCGAGTAGCACAGCAAGTCCGCCGAGGCGCCGTGATCGAGCCCGGGCCGGCCGAGCCAGCGACGCGCGTCCCAGCACGCCGCGCCCAGCGCCTCGGTTGGACTCATCCCGATGCTCTTGAGCGCCTCGACCTCGTCGGCGATGCGGCCGGGCGCCACCATGGTGCCGGCGTCGCTGCCGGCGTAGATCGGCACGCCCGCGTCGCGGGCCGCGGCGATGCGGGACAGGCCGCGCGCGTGCAGGTCGCGCATGTGCGCCGAATATGCCGGATACTTCGCGGCGGCGTCGGCGATCCCGGGGAAGTTCTCCACGATGTTGACCAGCGTCGGAACCAGCACGGTGCCGTGCTCGACCATCAGCTCGATGGTGTCGTCGGTAAGTCCGGTGCCGTGTTCGATGCAGTCGATGCCGGCGTTGATCAGGCCGGGCAGCGCGTCCTCGCTGAAGACGTGCGCGGTGACCCGGGCACCGTGGGCGTGCGCGGTCTCGATCGCGGCCTTGAGCACGTCGTCGGACCACAACGGGGCCAGATCGCCCACGCTGCGGTCGATCCAGTCGCCGACCAGCTTGATCCAGCCGTCGCCGCGCTTGGCCTCCTGCGCGACCGCGTCAGGCAGTTGCCATTCGTCTTCCAGCTCACGCGAGAAGCCCGCCGCATACCGTTTGGGCCTGGCCAGATGCTTTCCGGCGCGGATGATGCGGGGCAGATCGTCGCGGTCGTCGAGGCTGCGGGTGTCGGTGGGCGAGCCGCAGTCGCGCAACAACAGCGCGCCGACATCGCGCTCGATCTCGGCCTGGGCGATCGCCTCGTCCAGTGGGATCTCGCCGTGATCGCCGAGGCCGACGTGGCAATGCGCGTCGACCAGCCCGGGCACGATCCAGCCGCCGTCGAAGACGGTGTCGGCGCCTGCGACCGGTTCGGCGCTGATGCGGCCGTCGACGATCCACAGTTCGATCTCGGTTTCGTCGGGCAGGCCAACGCCCCGTACGTGCATGCGCACCGGGCGGCTACCGGCTTCCGGTCCAATGGTGACGACCCGCTTCGCCCGGCTCCGCCGCGCTCGCGATCGTCACGACTTGCCCGGGAACTTCAGCTTGGACAGATCGAAGTCGGCCAGACCGGGCGGCAGCTCGTTGAGACCTTCGGGCATCTGCGACAGGTCCGGGAACCCGCCCGGCATGCCCTGCATGAGCGGGTTGCGGGCCTTCGGCGGCGTGGGGCCGCGTCCGCCCTTCTTGCCCTTCTTGCCCGCCTTACCCTTCGCCGCCTTGGACTTTCGCGTCGCCGACTTGCGGCCCAGACCGGGGATGCCCATGCCGCCCAGCATCGACGACATCATCTTGCGGGCCTCGAAGAAGCGGTCCACCAGCTGGTTGACCTCCGACACCGTGACGCCCGACCCGTTGGCGATGCGCAGCCGCCGCGACGCGTTGATGATCTTCGGGTCGGCGCGCTCGGCGGGGGTCATGCCGCGGATGATGGCCTGCAGGCGGTCGAGCTGGCGGTCGTCGACCTGGGCCAGCGCGTCCTTCATCTGCCCGGCGCCGGGCAGCATGCCCAACAGATTGCCGATCGGGCCCATCTTGCGGATGGCCAGCATCTGTTCCAGGAAGTCCTCGAGCGTGAGCTCGCCGCTGCCGATCTTGACGGCGGCGGCCTCGGCCTGTTCGGCGTCGAAGACCTGCTCGGCCTGCTCGATCAGGCTCAGCACGTCGCCCATGCCCAGGATGCGGCTGGACATCCGGTCGGGGTGGAAGACGTCGAAGTCCTCCAGCTTCTCGCCGGTGGAGGCGAAAAGGATTGGGACGCCGGTCACCTCGCGAACCGAGAGCGCCGCGCCACCGCGGGCGTCACCGTCCAGCTTGGTCAGCACCACACCGGTGAAGCCGACGCCCTCGCGGAACGCCTCCGCGGTGATGACGGCGTCCTGACCGATCATCGCGTCCAGCACGAACAGGACTTCGTCGGGATTGATCGCGTCACGGATCGCCGCGGCCTGCGACATCAGCTCGTCGTCGATGCCCAGCCGGCCGGCGGTGTCGACGATCACGACGTCGAAGTGCTTGGCCCGGGCCTCGGCGAGGCCGGCCGCCGCGACCGCGACCGGGTCGCCGGGCCCGGATCCGGGCGACTCGCCGGGATGCGGCGCGAACACCGATACGCCGGCGCGCTCACCGACGACCTGCAGCTGGTTCACCGCGGCCGGGCGCTGCAGGTCACACGCCACCAGCAGCGGGGTGTGCCCCTGGCCGCGCAGCCAGGAGGCCAACTTGCCGGCCAGCGACGTCTTACCGGAACCCTGCAGACCGGCGAGCATCACCACGGTCGGCGGCGTCTTGGCGAACGCCAGCTGCCGGGTCTGTCCGCCCAGGATGCCGATGAGTTCTTCGTTGACGATCTTGACGACCTGCTGCGCCGGGTTGAGGGCCCCAGAGACCTCGGCGCCCTTGGCGCGGTCCTTGATCCGGGTGACGAAGGCCCGCACCACGGGCAGCGATACGTCGGCTTCCAGCAGCGCCAGCCGGATCTCGCGGGTGGTGGCCTCGATATCGGCGTCGGTCAATCGACCCTTGCCGCGCAGCCCGGCAAGGGCACCGGTCAAACGGTCGGACAGCGATTCAAACACCCCGCCAGCCTAGTGGTCGTTCGCAGGCTGCTTGCCGGGCGCAGGCTCCGCGACACATAAATCAAGCAGAAGACCGGCCGGGCAACGTCGCCGTGGCTTATGTTTCGCCAAGAAGATGACGAAGGGGCCAGGCTGATGCTCGAGGTGATCGACAAGGGGTCCTGCACCGCCGAGCATCCGGTGCCGCTGCTCTTCGTGCACGGCGGCTGGCATGGCGCATGGTGCTGGGAACACTTCCTGGACTTCTTCGCCGACGCCGGCTACCGCGCGGTCGCGATGAGCCTGCGCGGGCACGGCGCCAGCCCCACGGCCAAGCCGCTGCCGAAGGTGTCGATCGCCGACTACATCGACGACGTCCGTTCGGTGGCCGACGACCTGGGCGGCGCGCCGGTGCTGGTCGGCCATTCCCTGGGCGGCTTCGTGATTCAGCGCTACCTCGAAGACCGCCGCGCTCCGGCCGCAGTGCTGGTGGGCTCGGTGCCGCCGCAGGGCGTGCTCACCCTGGCGTTGCGGGTGTGGCGCCGCCGGCCGTCGATGACGGTGGAATCGTGGAGCGATCCCACGCTGCTGAGATTCCTCGCCACGCCCGCGCTGGCCCGCGAGTACCTGTTCTGCGCCGACACGCCCGAGGCCGTCGTCGAATCCTGCCGGCAGCGCGCCGGGGCCGAGAGCGTTCGCGCCGCCATGACCGACCCGATCGTCCGCCGCGTGCGGACCAGACGGGTGACCACGCCGATGCTGGTGCTGGGCGCCGAGTACGACGGCTTCGTCAGCGTCCGCGAGGTGCGCAACACGGCGCGCGCCTACCGGACCGAACCGGAATTCTTTTCGATGGGCCACAACATGATGCTCGAACCGGGCTGGGCCGACGTTGCCGGACGCATCCATGAATGGCTGCAGACCCGCGAGACGAAGAGCCCGACACGATAGCCAGTCGAGTCGTTACTGCGCCGAAAAGCGTTGGCGTGCTAGATTTCACAGCCGCGACTCAATCGAGTCAGCCGCGTCGACGAGTAACGAACGGGGGGCCTGTGTCGGTGCCGCTCAGCAGCATCCAGGCGCAGGCCGACAGCGCACCCAGCGACACCAGCGACACCGGCGTGCTGCGTGGTTGGCAGCGCAGGGCGCTGGTCAAGTACCTCGCCGCCCGGCCGCGCGATTTCCTGGCGGTGGCCACCCCGGGCTCGGGGAAAACGACCTTCGCCCTGCGGGTGGCGGCCGAACTGCTCGGCCAGCGCGCCGTCGAGCACATCACCGTCGTGGTGCCCACCGAGCACCTGAAGGTGCAGTGGGCGCAGGCCGCGCAGCGCTACGGCCTCGCCCTGGATCCGAAGTTCTCCAACAGCAACGCGCGGATCGCCCCGGAGTATCACGGCGTGATGGTCACCTACGCCCAGGTCGCCGCGCATCCGACGTTGCACCGGGTGCGCACCGAGCAGCGCAAGACCCTGGTCATCTTCGACGAGATCCACCACGGCGGCGACGCCAAGACGTGGGGCGACGCGATCCGCGAGGCGTTCGGCGACGCGACCCGCCGGCTCGCCCTGACGGGGACGCCCTTTCGCAGCGATGACAGCCCGATCCCGTTCGTGACGTACGAGGCCGGTCCCGACGGGATACGGCGTTCGCAGGCCGACCACACCTACGGCTATACCGACGCTCTCGCCGACGGCGTGGTCCGGCCGGTGGTCTTCCTCGCCTACTCCGGGGAGGCCCGGTGGCGCGACAGCGCCGGCGAGGAGCACGCGGCCCGCCTCGGCGAGCCGCTGTCGGCCGAGCAGACCGCCCGCGCCTGGCGTACGGCGCTCGACCCCGCCGGCGAATGGATGCCTGCGGTGATCACCGCCGCGGATCTGCGGCTGCGCCAGCTGCGCACGCACATACCCGATGCGGGCGGCATGATCATCGCCTCGGATCAGACCGCGGCCCGCGCCTACGCCGTCCTGCTGACCAAGCTGGCCGGCGAGGCGCCGACGCTGGTGCTCTCCGATGACCCCGGCTCGTCGGCGCGCATCAGCGACTTCGCCGCGAGCACCAGCCGCTGGCTGGTCGCGGTGCGCATGGTCTCCGAGGGTGTCGACGTGCCGCGGCTGTCGGTCGGGATCTACGCCACCAGCGCCTCGACACCGCTGTTCTTCGCCCAGGCCATCGGCCGGTTCGTGCGGTCGCGCCGCCCGGGCGAGATCGCCAGCATCTTCGTGCCGTCGGTCCCCAACCTGCTGCAGCTGGCCAGCGAGCTGGAGGCCCAGCGCAACCACGTGCTCGGCGAGCCGCACCGCGTCTCCGAGGGCGACCCGCTGGAGGACGATCCCGCCACCAAGACACAGGACGAGAAGAGCGACCTCGACAAGGGGTTCACCTCGTTGGGTGCCGACGCCGAACTCGATCAACTCATCTTCGACGGATCATCGTTCGGCACCGCCGCTGCGGCCGGCAGCGACGAGGAGGCCGACTACCTCGGCATCCCGGGCCTGCTCGATGCCGACCAGATGCGCGCGCTGCTGCACCAGCGCCAGGAGGAGCAACTGCAGAAGCGGGCCCAACTGCAAAAGGAAGGCGGGAGGCTGTCGGCGGTCGAGGCTCCGCCGGCCACCGTGCACGGCCAGCTCCGGGAACTGCGCCGCGAGCTGAACACGCTCGTGTCGATCGCCCATCACCGCACCGGCAAGCCGCACGGCTGGATCCACAACGAACTGCGGCGCCGCTGCGGCGGCCCCCCGATCGCCGCGGCGACCCGCGAACAGCTGCGCGCGCGCATCGACGCCGTGCGGCAGCTCATCGCCGAGCATTCGTGACCGCCCGCAAGTAAGCAGGCCTAGTCGCCGACGGGTTCCTCGAGCACCTCGACCGCGGGCCCACCCAGCACCGCCAGCAGGCTCTGCTCGACCACGTCCCGCGCGCCGTGCTCGGCGTCGCCGGCCGCGTCGGCCGCCTCGGCCGACACCGTCACGCAGAACACGTCGGCCGCCGTCGACCCGAAGGTGTTGACCTTCGCCCAGACGATGTCGGTGCCCGCCCGTTCCAGCGCGCGGGTCAGCAGCGCGAGCAGTCCGAGCCGGTCCATGGCGCGGACCTCGACGATCAACTGGTCGGGCGAGGCCGAGTCGACCCACAGGATGCGAGGCGGCGCGCTGGACCGGGTGACGGGCACCCCGACCTGAACCTCGCCGGCCCGGCTGGTCGCCGCGCTGACGGCGTCGCTGTCACGCTTCTCCAGCGTGCCCAGCACGTCGACGTCGCCGGCCAGCGCGCCGGTGAACTGCTGGCGCAGCAGGCCCGCTTCGGGCGGCGAACCGAACAGCGGCGACACCACGAATTCGACGATCGCGAACCCCTCGTGGGTGCTGGCCGAGGCCGAATGGATGCGCAGCGAGTTCAACGCCAGCACCGCGGCGGCCTTCGATACCAGCCCCCGCTGGTCCGGTGCCGCCATCACCACATCGAGGCGCTCACCACCGCTGGGCGTGATGTTTACCTGCACCCCGCGATCGCCGGTCAGCGAAAGATATTGCGGTGCAGCGGGTTCTACCTCGGGAAGTGACTCCCCCGCCATCACCAGCCGGCAGCGCCGGACCAGGTCCTCGATCAGCGACGCCTTCCATTCGCTCCACACCCCGGGACCGGTGGCCTTCGAATCCGCCTCGGTCAGCGCGTGCAGAACTTCGAGCAGCAGCGCGTCCCCGCTCAGCGATTTCACCACGCGCTCAATGGTTTTGGGGTCATTGAGGTCGCTGCGGGTGGCCACAATCGGCAGCAGCAAATGGTGGCGGACCAGTTGTGCCAGCAGCTCGACCTCGACCGGCGGCATGCCCAGCCTGGGCCCGATCTCGAGCGCCAGGCCCGCACCGAGCACGCTGTGATCGACGCCGCGGCCCTTGCCGATGTCGTGCAGCAGCGCGCCCAGCGCGAGCAGGTCGGGTCGCGCCACCCGGGTGGACAGCGGTGCGGCGTTGACGGCCGTCTCGATGACGTGGCGGTCCACCGTCCACTTGTGCGCGACGTCGCGGGGCGGCAGGTCGCGGATGGCATCCCATTCGGGTAGCAGCCGGCCCCACAGCCCGGTGCGGTCCAGCGCCTCGATCGTCGCCACCGTGGTCGGGCCGGCGGACAGCACAACCAGCAAGTCGTCCAACGCCTCTCGCGGCCACGGCACCGGCATCTCGGGCGCGTTGGCGGCCAGCCGGCTCAACGTGGCGGCGCCGATCGGCAACCCGGTATCGGCCGATGCGGCTGCCACCCGCAACACCAGACCCACGTCGGTATCGGGGCGTGCGTCGCGGGCAAGCACGATCTCTCCGGCATATTCGACGACGCCCTCGTCCAGCGGACGCCGCTTGGGGCGCCGCACCAGGGCCGTCACCCCGCGGCGCGGTAGGGCGTTCTCGGCGGTCCGAATGCCCGTCTCGGTGTGGTAGGCGATGGTGCGCCCGGCATCAGATAGCTTGCGCGCCAAGTCAAATCGGTCCCCGCTGTGCAGGGCGGCGCTGATCTCGTCGGCGTATTGGGCCTGCAGCTGATCACGTCCGCGTCCCGACACCCGGTGCAGCTCGGTGCGCACGTCGAGCATTGTCAGGTGGGCATCGTCGAGGGACCCCCCGGGCGATTCCGGGCGCGCCATGCCGTGGCGGTCGATCAGCTGAGCCACGCCCAGCGCGTCGAGCAGTTGGACATCGCGAAGGCCGCCGCGACCCGACTTCAGGTCCGGCTCGGCGCGCTGCGCGATGCGGCCACACCGGTCCCAGCGGGCCTGCGTCATTTCGACGAGCTCGTTCATGCGGGAGCGAATTGCGCTGCGCCACTGGCGGCGTGCGCCGGCGATCAACTCATCGGACAGCCGCGCGTCGCCGGCGATGTGGCGGGCGTCCAGCATGCCCAGCGCCGCGATCATGTCGGCATTGGCGACGCCGAGGGCCCCGGACACGGTTCGCACGCTGTGGTCGAGCCGAACGTTGGCGTCCCACAACGGATACCACAACTTGTCGGCGACCTTGCCCAGCACGTCGTCGGACTTGTTGTCGTGCAACAGCATTAAATCAAGGTCGGAATACGGCAACAGCTCATGGCGACCCAGGCCGCCGATCCCGACGACCGCAAAGCCGCTGCCGTCGGTGATCCCGATCTCGGCGGCCTTGGCCATCAACCATGATTCGTGCAGATCCAGCCAGGCATGCCGCAGTTCGGCGGCATGCAGCTTGCTGCCCTCAGACAGCAGTTGGCGCCGCGAGGCAGCCAGATCGACTGCCCCGCAGGCGCTTTCTGTCCCGCTCAGGTACCCGGACGAGTCAGGGTCGTTCGGGGTCATGCCCTCCCGGCCCGCCCGGGTTGAATCAGCAATTGACAGCGGATGTCATAGCGCATCGGTCCCACGCTCGCCGGTGCGCACCCGCACAATGGTCTCCACGGGGCTTACCCACACTTTGCCGTCGCCGATCTTGCCGGTGCGCGCGGCCCGGACGATGCTGTCCACGACCTTGTCGACAATGGAGTCGTCGACGACGACCTCGATGCGCACCTTGGGCACGAAGTCGACCGAGTATTCGGCGCCCCGGTAGACCTCGGTGTGGCCCTTCTGCCGTCCGTAGCCCTGGATTTCGCTGACCGTCATCCCCAGGACGCCCGCGTCCTCGAGACTGGTCTTCACGTCATCGAGCGTGAACGGCTTTACGATCGCGGTGATCAGCTTCATGACTGCTCTGCCTCCACTTTGTCGCCCACTCGCTCCTCCTCCAGGCCGTTGCGGGTATCCGCCACCGCGACCCGGGGCGGGAGAACCGAACCGGTAGCCACGGCGAAATCGTATCCACTCTCGGCATGCTCGGCCTCATCGATACCCGTGGCTTCCGCTTCTGGGTTGAGACGAAGCCCGATGGTGTACTTCAGGATCAACGCCAGGATCAGCGTAACCACCCCAGAGTAGATGAGAACACTGAACGCGCCGACTGCCTGCCGTTCGAGCTGGGCCCAGCCGCCGCCGTAGAACAGTCCCTTGGACACCCCGGTGACGCCGTTGATGGCCGGGCTCTCCGGAGCGGCGAGCAGCCCCACCAGCAGGGTGCCGGCCAGACCGCCGACCAGGTGCACCCCGACCACGTCGAGCGAGTCGTCGAAGCCCAGCTTGAACTTCAGGCCGACAGCCAGCGCGCACACCACGCCCGCCACCAGGCCCACCACCAGCGCGCCCAGCACGTTGACCGACGAGCACGACGGGGTTATGGCGACCAGGCCCGCGACGATGCCGGACGCCGCGCCCAGCGTCGTCGCCTTTCCGTCGCGGATGCGCTCGGTGAGCATCCAGCCGAGCATCGCGGTGGCCGTCGCGACCGTGGTGGTGATGAAGGTCGACCCGGCGACACCGTTTGAGCTGGTGGCCGATCCGGCGTTGAACCCGTACCAACCGAACCACAGCAGTCCGGCACCGAGCATCACGAACGGCAGGTTGTGCGGCCGGAACAAGGTGGTGGGCCAACCGCGCCGCTTGCCCAGCACGATCGCCAGCATCAGGCCCGCCACACCGGAATTGATGTGGACCGCGGTGCCCCCGGCGAAGTCGATGGCGTGCAGCTTGTTCGCGATCCAGCCACCCTTCTCGGAGGCGAAGCCGTCGAACGCGAAAACCCAGTGGGCGACCGGGAAATAGACGAACGTCGCCCACAGGCCGGCGAACACCAGCCACGCACCGAACTTCAGCCGATCGGACACCGCACCCGAGATCAGGGCGACGGTGATGATCGCGAACATCAGCTGGAACGCCACGAACACGGTGGCGGGCAGGGTGCCCGCCAGCGGGATATCCGTTGCCGCAACGCCTTTGCTCGGGTCGGCGGCCACCGCGTTGACCCCGATGAGGCCCTTGAGGCCCCAAAAAGAGGTCGGCTTTCCTACGACGCCGCCGGCGTCGTCGCCGAAGGCGAGCGAATAGCCATAGAGCACCCACAGCACGGTGACCACGCCCATCGCGCTGATGCTCATCATGAGCATGTTCAGCACGCTTCGGGCGCGCACCATACCGCCGTAGAAAAACGCCAGGCCCGGCGTCATCAACAGCACCAGCGCGGAACTGGCCAACATCCAGGCGGTATCGCCGGTATTGGGCTGGCCCAGTATCGGGTATGTCACTCGCAATCTCCTCCGGTCGGCCCACAAACTGGCCGCCAGACATGCGTCTGATGACCTGTCCAGAACATTGCGAGATTGTTGTTTCGGCGATGGTGCCGCCGTGTTTCAGCGGGATTAACGTCCCGCTCCCGGTGTAAGGGGTTTCAGCCCAGCAGCGCGTCGACGAAAGCGGCCGGTTCGAACGGCGCGAGATCGTCCGGGCCTTCCCCGAGCCCGACGAGTTTGACCGGCACGCCGAGTTCCTGCTGAACCCGAAAGACGATGCCGCCCTTGGCCGTTCCGTCCAGCTTGGTCAGCACCGCACCGGTGATCTCGACCACCTCGGCGAACACCCGGGCCTGGGCCAGCCCGTTCTGCCCGATGGTGGCGTCGAGCACCAGCAGCACCTCGTCGACCGCGGCACGCCGGGTTACGACCCGCTTAACTTTGTCGAGCTCGTCCATCAGCCCAACCTTGGTGTGCAGCCGCCCTGCGGTGTCGATGAGCACCACGTCGGCGCCCGCGACGATGCCCTTGTCGACGGCGTCGAAGGCCACCGAGGCCGGGTCGGCGCCTTCGGGCCCGCGCACCACTTCCGCGCCCACCCGCGACGCCCAGGTCTGCAGCTGATCGGCGGCGGCGGCGCGGAACGTGTCGGCGGCGCCCAGCACGACGCGCCGCCCGTCGGCCACCAGGACCCGGGCCAGCTTGCCGACGGTCGTGGTCTTTCCGGTGCCGTTCACGCCCACGATCAGTAACACCGAGGGATGGTCGTCGTGCGGCAGCGCCCGGATCGACCGGTCCATGCCGGGCTGCAACTCCTTGATCAGCACGTCGCGCAGCACGGCCTTGGCGTCGGCCTCGGTGCGCACGTCGCTGCTGGCCAGCCGGCTGCGCAGCTGGGAGATCACCGATTCGGCAACCACCGGGCCCAGGTCGGCGACCAGCAGCGTGTCCTCGACGTCCTGCCAGGCGTCTTCGTCGAGGTCGCCGCCGCCGATCAGGCCCAGCATGCTGCGGCCGAGCGCGTTCTGCGACCTGGCCAGCCGGCCGCGCAGCCGCTCCAGCCGGCCCTCGGTGGGCGCGATCTCCTCGATCTGGGGGCCCGCCGGGGCTTCGGGCGCCGGTGCCTCCGGGGCGGGCGGGGCCTCCGGCGCGGGCGGGGCCTGAACGGTCGGTGGTGGCGGGGCAGCCGGGGCCTCGGGCGCGGGCGCGGGTTCGGGGAGTTCGACCTCGGAGATGGTCCGCCGCGGCGCGTCGCGCGGAATGGCCGCGTCGTCGCCTACTGAGGGCAGACCGGTGGTGTCGAGCCGGTCGGCCGTCGTGGTCTGGCTGAAGGTGATGCCCGAGGACGCGGTGTAGCCGCCGGACCGGTCGATCGCCCCGGGCTCGGTCCGGGTCGAGAAGCTGATGCGGCGCCGCCGATACCGCAGCAGGCCCAGGACCAGCGCGGTGATGACGACCAGGGCAGCGACGACCGCGATGGCGATCCAAAGACCTTGTGACACGCTGACATTGTTTCAGGGGCAGCGTGGCCGCCCGGCAGCCACCACCTCGGGCGCGCTAATCGGATGGCGCCGGCCCGCGTCGCGCGGCTACGACGAACTGGTGACCAGCTGGTCCACCTGCTGGCCACGCATCCGCTGCGAGATGACGGCGGTGATGCCATCGCCCTGCATGGTCACGCCGTAGAGCGCGTCCGCGACCTCCATCGTCGGCTTCTGGTGCGTGATGATGAGGAGCTGCGAGCGCGCCCGCAACAGCTCGAACAGCGAGATCAGTCGCCGCAGGTTGGTGTCGTCGAGGGCGGCCTCCACCTCGTCCATGATGTAGAACGGCGACGGGCGGGCGCGGAAGATCGCGACCAGCATCGCCACCGCCGTCAGCGCCTTCTCGCCGCCGGACAGCAGCGACAGCCGGGTGACCTTCTTGCCCGGCGGGCGGGCCTCGACCTCGATGCCGGTGGTGAGCATGTCGTCGGGGTTGGTCAGCCGCAGTCGGCCCTCACCGCCGGGGAACAGCACGGTGAAGACCTCGGTGAACTCGCGTTCGACGTCGGTGTAGGCCTCGCTGAACACCTGCAGGATGCGGGCATCGACCTCGTCGACCACCCCGAGCAGGTCCCTGCGGGCGGCCTTGACGTCTTCGAGCTGGGTGGACAGGAAGTTGTAGCGCTCCTCGAGCGCGGCGAACTCCTCCAGCGCCAGTGGGTTGACCCGGCCCAGTTCGGCCAGCTCACGCTCGGCCCGCTTGGCCCGCCGCTCCTGGGTGGGCCGGTCGTAGGGAATCGGCGCGGGAGCGAATACCTGTTCGCCGCGGTCCTTGGCCTGCTCGTATTCGGCCATCTCCAGCTCGGAGGGCGGCAGCTGATTCTCCGGGCCGTACTCGGCGATCAGGTCGGCCGGCGCCATGCCGAACTGCTCGAGCACCATCTGTTCGAGCTGCTCGATCCGCATGGCCGCCTGGGCGTTGGCCACCTCGTCGCGGTGCAGCGAATCGGTCAGGGCGGCCACCCGGGCGTTCAACGCGTTCACCTCGTCGCGCACCGCGGCCATCGCGGTCGCCCGCTGCTGGCGTTCGGCGGTCAGGGCGTCGCGGATCTTGGAGGCGGCATCGACGACCCCGTTCAGGCGCTGCGCCAGCTGCCGCCCCGAGTCGGCCACCGCCGCCGCCACCGCGGCGGCACGCAGCCGTGCCTCCCTCGCCTGCTGGGCCCGCAACCGGGCGTCGCGTTCGGCCGCGGCCGCGCGGCGCAACGAATCCGCCCGCCCGCGAACCGCATTCGCACGCTCCTCGGCGGTCCGCACCGCCAGCCGGGCCTCCACCTCGACGCTGCGGGCGGTTTCGGTCGCCGCAGCGATCTCCTGACGGTTCACGGGTTCTTCGGTCGGCGCGTCCTGGCTCTCCTGAGCGTTGCGCAGCCGGGTTTCCAGCTCGGTGACTTCGGCGACGGTCTGGGTCCGGCCCGC
This sequence comes from Mycobacterium senriense, assembly GCF_019668465.1. Lineage (NCBI taxonomy): Bacteria > Bacillati > Actinomycetota > Actinomycetes > Mycobacteriales > Mycobacteriaceae > Mycobacterium > Mycobacterium senriense. The sequence goes on from NZ_AP024828.1 coordinate 5,731,363, forward strand.
CTCGAGCTCTTCCCGCTGCCGCAGCAGCCTGCTCCACTCGTCCTCGGACCTCCGGGCCTCCTGGCCGAGCCGGCCCAGCTGCTCGTACATCCCGGAGATCTCGCTGTCGGACTCGTTGAGCGCGGCCAGCGCCTGCTCGGCCGAGTCCTGACGGGCAGCCTGCTCGGTCAGCGCCCCGGACAGCGCCGCGGTCAGCTGGGCGACCCGGGCCTCCGCGGCGGTCAGCTCGTCGCCGGCCTTGTCGATCTCCGAGGTCACCTCGAGCGTGGACAGCTTGCGGTCCGAGCCGCCGGTCACCCAGCCGGCGCCCACCAGGTCACCGTCGAGCGTGACGGCGCGCAGCCGGGGGTGCGCCGCCACCAGGGCCAGCGCCTGGTCCAGGTCGTCGACCACCGCGACGCCGGAGAGCATGGCAGTGATCGCGCCGCGCAGCCGCGCCGGAGCGTCGATGAGGTCGAGCGCCCACCGCGCGCCCGCCGGGGCGGGCTGCGGCGGGGGCTGATCGGCGGGCCAGTCGCCCAGCACCAGTGCGGCGCGGCCACCGTCCGCCTCCTTGAGGGCGGCGACGGCCGAACGGGCCGCGCCGAAGCTTTCGGCGGCCAGCGCGTCGGCCGCCGATCCCAGCACCGCGGCCAGCGCCGCCTCGTAGCCGGGGCGAACCTTGACCAGCTTGGCCATCGGCCCCAAAAGCCCTGTGCCGCCGTGGTTTTGGGTGAGCCACGCCGCGCCGTCCTTGCGGTCGAGCCCGATCGCGAGCGCGTCGATGCGGGCCCGCAACGACGCCACCTGGCGTTCGGCGTCCCGCTCGGCGGACTGCAGCTCGGCCACCCGCTCGTCGGCCAGCCGCAGCGCGGCGACGGTGCGCTCGTGGTGTTCGTCCAGACCGACCTCGCCCTGATCAAGTTCACCGACCCGGCCCTGCACGGTCTCGAATTCCACCTTGGCCTGCTGCGCGCGGGCGGCGGCCTGTTCGATGCGTTCGGACAGGCGCGCCACGCTGTCGTCGATCGATTCGACGCGCGCCCGCATCGTCTCCACCTGACCGGCCAAGCGCGCCAAGCCTTCTCGGCGATCCGCCTCGGCGCGCACCGCCGCCATGTGGGCCCGGTCGGCCTCGGCGGCTTCGCGCTCGCGCTCGGCCAATTCGGCACGGGCGCCGTCCAGACGGGTGCGCGCCCCGGCCAGTTCGGCGAGCAGCTGCCGCTCGGCGACCGCGACCTGCTCGGCCTCGGCTTCCAGCGCGTCGGGGTCGGTGTCGCTGGGGGCGATCGGCTCCACATCGAGGTGGTGGGCCCGCTCGCTGGCGATGCGCACCGTCGCGGCGACCCGCTCGGCCAGCGCGGACAGCGCGAACCAGGTGTGCTGCACCGACTCGGCCCGGCTCGACAGTTCGCCGACGGCGGCCTCGTGGGTGGTCAGCTCCTCGGACGCCACGGCCAGCCGCGACGAGGCCTGGTCGTAGTCGCGGCGCATGGCGGCCTCGGCCTCGAAGATGGCCTCGCGCTCGCCCTGCCGGTTGACCAGGTCGTCGGCGGCCAGCCGCAGCCGGGCGTCACGCAGGTCGGCCTGGATGGTCTGGGCGCGACGGGCCACCTCGGCCTGGCGGCCCAGCGGCTTGAGCTGGCGGCGCAGTTCGGTGGTCAGGTCGGTGAGGCGGGCCAGGTTCGCCGACATCGCGTCGAGTTTGCGGAGCGCCTTTTCCTTGCGCTTGCGGTGCTTGAGCACACCGGCGGCCTCTTCGATGAACGCGCGACGGTCCTCCGGCCGCGACTGCAGGATCTCGTCGAGCTTGCCCTGCCCGACGATGACGTGCATCTCCCGGCCGATCCCGGAGTCGCTCAGCAATTCCTGAACATCCATCAAACGGCAACTGCTGCCGTTGATTTCGTACTCGCTGGCGCCGTCGCGGAACATCCGCCGCGTGATCGACACCTCGGAGTATTCGATGGGCAGCGCGTTGTCGGAGTTATCGATGGTGACGGTGACCTCGGCGCGGCCCAGCGGGGCTCGCGACGAGGTCCCGGCGAAGATGACGTCTTCCATCTTCCCGCCGCGCAGCGTCTTTGCGCCCTGCTCCCCCATGACCCAGGCCAGCGCGTCGACGACGTTGGATTTGCCGGAGCCGTTGGGCCCGACGACGGCGGTGATGCCCGGCTCGAAGCGCAGAGTCGTCGGCGAGGCGAAGGACTTGAAGCCCTTCAGCGTCAGACTCTTGAGGTACACGGCGAGCCAGACTACCGCTCAAATCACCCCGGACGGCTGCACCGAGGGTGTCGGCAGGGTCCGAAATATCGTCGCGCTTCGAGCGGTCGGCGCACTGGTCACAGTGGTCACATCCGCCACGGAGAGCGGGTGATTATGACCTTCCGAATCACGCTAGCGCCGGCGCTAGCGCGTTTCACACTCGACCATCGGTGCTCCAGGTGGTGCCGGTGTGACAGATGTGACGGACGGAAGGCCGCCGCGGGCCCGGACGTGTCGTCAGCGCTCGACGAAACCCTCGAATCGCTCCTGCGGCTGCGACCACTCTGCGACCACCTTGTCGACGTGACCGGGCCGCGACGGCCAGGCCGTGCCGCCTTCCAGCAGGTGCAGCAGCCGCTCGCCGGCCGCCCGCGGACCCTGGGCGACCACCAGGACGCGGCCGTCGGCCTGGTTGGCCGCGTAACCGGTGAGGCCCAGCTCCAGCGCACGGCAGCGCGTCCACCAGCGGAAACCCACCCCCTGGACCCGGCCGTGCACCCAGGCGGTGAGTTGGGTGTCAGGCTCCGGCATCTTTCGCCTCGGAGCTGACCTCGAAGTTGACCGTGGTACCGGACTTGAGCGTGCGACCGACGGTGCAGATCTGATCGATGGCCCGGTTGACCACGACCAGCAGGCGCTCCTTCTCGTCGTCGGCCAGGCTCGACAGGTCCAGTTCCAGGGACTCCTCCAGCAGCGGATAGCGCTCCTGCTCGCGGTCGGCGGCACCGGAGACCCTGATCACCGCCATGTAGTCGTCGCCCAGCCGGCGGGCCAGCGGCAGGTCGCTGGACATCCCGCTGCACGCCGCGAGCGCGATCTTGAGCAGCTCACCGGGCGTGAACACGCCCTCGACGTCCTCGGAACCGATCAGCACCTGCGCGCCGCGCGAGCTGTACCCGGTGTAGCGGCGAGTTCCGCTGCGTTCCACCCATAGTTCGGCCATGGCCTATTTCTACCGGGCGCGCCGAACTCGGATGCGCGGGCATACTGCTAAGCATGGCCACCGTCGTCGCTTTCCACGCCCACCCCGACGACGAGGTCGTGCTCACCGGCGGCACCCTGGCGCGGGCGGCCGCGGCCGGGCACCGGGTGGTCGTGGTCACGGCCACCGACGGGCGCGTCCACAACGAGGACGGCAACTACCGGCTCGACGAATTACGCCGAAGCGCAAACATTCTCGGGGCGCACCGGGTGGAGTGCCTCGGGTACGCCGACAGCGGCTACGGCCCGTTGTTCTATCCGGATCCGCCCGGGCGCACCCGGTTCGGGCGGGCCGATCTCGACGAGGCCGCCGGGCGGCTGGCCGGCATCCTGCGCGACGAACGTGCCGATCTGCTGCTCAGCTACCAGCCCAACGGCGGCTACGGCCACCGCGACCACGTTCAGGTGCACCACGTCGGCAAGCGGGCCGCCGAACTCGCCGCCATCCAGCGGGTGCTCGAGGTGACCATGCCGCGCGAAATGCTGCTCCGCGTCAGCGATGTCGCCCACCTGTTGCGGCTGCCCGGGCCGTACGAGCGTGACATCGTTCGTGGTGCGTACGCGCCACGCGCAGCAATCACCCATCGCGTCAACGTCTTTCGCTTCGCGCGCCAGAAGCGCGACGCATTCGCCGCGCACCGCTCTCAGATCGGCGCTTCGCGCCTGGCCGCGAAGGTGTTCGGGCTGCTGCTCCGGTTGCCGCCCCCGGTGTTCGGTGCGCTGTTCAGCCACGAGTGGTTCGTGGACCCGGCGTTGCCCACTGGGACGCTGCGCCGCGACATCTTCGATTGAGGGGACACACTCAAACACGAGGTCGCGGTTGGCATTTCGGGCAGTAGAACGAGGAGCGGTTCATGAACTTCTCCCGGCGCATCACCGTTCCGCAACGACGGCAGGCTTGGCCATCGCGGCCGTAGGCGTCCAGCGATCGGTCGAAGTATCCGGATTCGCCGTTGACGTTGACGTACAGCGAATCGAACGAGGTCCCGCCCTGGGCCAGCGCATCGCGCATCACCTCGGCCGCCGCGTCCAGCACGGCGATCAACTGCTTGCGGCTCAGCGTGTCGGCGATCCGGGCGCCGTTCAGCTTGGCGCGCCACAGCGCCTCGTCGGCGTAGATGTTGCCGATGCCGGACACCACCTGCTGATCGAGAAGCTGCCGCTTGATCTCGGAATGCTTGCGCCGCAACACTTTTACTACCGCATCCGCATCGAAACGCGGGTCCAGCGGGTCACGCGCCAGATGTGCGACGGGCTCCGGCAGCACGCTGCCGTCCACCTCGACCAGATCGGCGAGCATCCACCCACCGAAGGTGCGCTGATCGGCGAAGCTCAGCACGGTCCCGTCGTCGAGCAGCGCGGAGATCCGGACGTGGTCGGCGCGCGGCACCTCGCCCAGTAGCATCTGCCCACTCATGCCGAGGTGCACCACCAGCGCCGTATCCGATTCCTGCCCAGCGGGTTCCGTGTCGAGCAGCAACCACAGGTACTTGCCGCGCCGATCGGTGCCGGTGATCCGCGCGTTCAGCAGCCGTGCGGTGAGGTCCGCGGGCCCGGCTTCGTGACGACGCACCGCGCGCGGGTGATGCACTCGCACGGCCGTCATCGTCTTGCCGACGACGTGGGCGTGCAGGCCGCGGCGCACCACCTCGACTTCGGGCAGTTCGGGCATCTAGACGCTGGTTTTCCCCGCGGGGTCCAGCACGTCGAGCGTCTTCCAGGTGGCCGCCGCGGCCTTCTGCTCGGCTTCCTTCTTGGAACGGCCCACCCCTGTGCCGTATTCGATCTCCGCCACGACGACGACCGCGGTGAATTCCTTGTCGTGGTCGGGCCCGGTGGAGGTGACGACGTAGGAGGGCGCACCCATGCCGCGGGCCGCAGTCAGTTCCTGCAGGCTGGTCTTCCAGTCCAGGCCGGCCCCCAGCGTCGGCGCGGCGTCCAGCAGCGGGCCGAACAACCGCAGAATCACCTCGCGCGCAACGTCGATGCCGTGATCGAGGTAGATCGCGCCCAGCAGCGATTCCATGCCGTCGGCCAGGATGCTGGATTTGTCGGCGCCGCCGGTGTTGGCTTCCCCGCGCCCCAGCATCAGGTGGACGCCGAGGCCCCCGTCGCACAGCTTGCGCGCGACGTCGGCCAGCGCCTGGGTGTTGACCACGCTGGCGCGCAATTTGGCCAGATCACCCTCGGTGCGGTCGGGGTGCCGGTGGTACAGCTCGTCGGTGACGGTCAGTCCCAGCACGGCATCGCCCAGGAATTCCAGGCGTTCGTTGGTCGGCAGGCCGCCGTGTTCGTAGGCATAACTGCGATGCGTGAGGGCCAGGGACAGCAGTTCCTCGGACAGCTCAACCCCGAGGGCGTCGAGCAGCTGTTGGCGTGAACTCACCGCTCACCCCGCGGCTCGTCCGACTCCGCGGTGAACATGCCCGCGAGCTTGGCCCAGCGCGGATCGATGCGATCGTGCTGATGGTCCGGCTCGGCGGCCAGCGAAACACCGCACTCGGGACACAGCCCGGGGCAGTCCGGCGTGCAGACGGGCGAGAACGGAAGTTCCAGTCCGACGGCGTCGACGATCGCCTGCTCGAGGTCGATGGTGTCGTCGACGATGTGGCCCACCTCGTCTTCCTCGGTGGTCGCCTCGGTGGTGCTGTCCGGGTAGGCGAACAGCTCGGTGAGCCGCACGTGCACCTGCCCCTCGAGCTTGGTCAGGCAGCGCGAACACTCGCCGGCGGTGGGCGCGGTGACCGTCCCGGTCACCAGGACGCCCTCGGACACCGATTGGATCTGTAAATCCAGCTCGAGTGGGGCGTCCGCCTCGATCGCGATCATGTCCAGCCCGATGCGCGACGGACTGGGCACGGTTTTCTGCCACGTCACCATCGCCCCGGGGCGGCGCCCGAGCCGGATGATGTCGAACACCATCGGTGCGGCCAGGCGTGACCGAGTCGATGGTGTGCTGTGCTGCCGCGTCATATCGGAAATCCTACGGCGCTGACCGCATATTTCCAGGGCCCGCCCGCCCAGCAAACGGCCGCGAAGGGCTAGCGCACCGCGTAGTCGTGGGTCCCGGCGGCCGTCCGCAGTTGGTGACGCCCGCGCCCCACCGACCGCAGGGTGCCGTTGAGGAATTCCTCGAACTCGGCGAGCTTGTTGTCGACATAGATGTCGCATTCGCCGCGCAGCCGGTCGGCCTCGGCGTGCGCCGAGTCGATGAGCCGGGTGGCCTCGGCGTTGGCCGCCTCCACCACGCTGTTCTGCGAGACCAGGCGCTGCTGCTCCTTGATGCCCTCTTGCACGGCCTTCTCGTAGGAAATGTTGCCGTTTTCGAGCAACCGGTCGGCTTCGGCCTGGGCGCGCCCGACGCTGGCCTCGTACTCGCGCTTGGCCGCCGTGGCGATGCGCATCGACTCTTCGCGGGCCTCGCCGACCATCCGCTCGCTGTGCTGGCGCGCTTCGCTCACCATCCGGTCGGCCTGCGCCTTGGCGTCGGACAGCAGCCGGTCGGCCTCCGAGCGGGCGTGGTTGAGCATCGACTCGGACTCGGTGGTCGCCGAGGACACCATGGACTCGGAGTGTGCCTTGGCGTCCTGCAGCATCGAGTCGCGCGCATCCAGGACGTCCTGGGCGTCGTCCAGTTCGCCCGGGATCGCATCCTTGATGTCGTCGATCAACTCCAGCACGTCGCCGCGAGGCACCACGCAGCCGGCCGTCATCGGAACGCCACGGGCTTCTTCCACGATGGCGCTGAGTTCGTCCAGCGCCTCAAAGACTCGATACACGGCCACACCCTCCTGGCGTCTGCAAAGATCCTGTTGTTACTAGTGTGCCTGGTGTTGTCCCTGTGACTGCGGTGGCGACACCGGTGTGTCGGGTATTAGCCCGTTCGGTGCGCCTCAAACGCCCTGGTCCGGTGTTTCCGGCCCGGCGGTGGGAAGTCAGTGTCATCAGGAAGCGCCCATTCACGCTGTTTGCGCGGCCGTCACGGCCGCGCGGGGTGATTCATCCATATTCGTTGCCGGGTCCCGGTGATGCGGGTGGACCACTGTCCCGGCAGTTGCGTCGACGCGCCGGGGCCCGGCTATGTGCAGCGATTCTAGGTCGCGGACGGCAAACATGGCGACATCCCGCCCGTGACCTATACCCCCGAGGGGTATACTCCACGTTGGGCGCGGCGGCCCTCGAAGCGACTCGTTTCCGGCAGGAGGACACAGTGACGGTGCTATCAGCGGTCGGGCACGCCCTGACGCTCGCGGGCTCGATGACGTGGGAAATCCTGTGGGCGCTGATCCTGGGCTTTGCGCTCTCCGCGGTGGTGCAGGCCGTCGTGCGCCGCGCCACGATCGTGTCGCTGATGGGTGACGACCGACCGCGCACCCTGGCCGTCGCGGCCGGACTGGGAGCGGCGTCGTCGTCGTGCTCGTACGCCGCGGTGGCGTTGGCGCGATCGCTGTTCCGCAAGGGCGCCGACTTCACCGCCGCGATGGCGTTCGAAATCGGATCCACCAACCTGGTGGTGGAGTTGGGCATCATCCTGGCGCTGCTGATGGGCTGGCAGTTCACCGCCGCCGAGTTCGTCGGCGGCCCGCTGATGATCGTGGTGCTGGCCGTGTTGTTCCGGCTGTTCATCCGGGCGCGCCTCGTCGACGCCGCCCGCGAGCAGGCCGAGCGGGGAATCGCCGGCTCCATGGAAGGCCACGCCGCCATGGACATGTCCATCCAGGGGGAAGGCTCGTTCTGGCGACGGCTGTTCTCCCCCGCGGGCCTGACCTCGGTCTCGCACGTGTTCGTGATGGAGTGGCTGGCGATCCTGCGCGACCTCGTCCTGGGCCTGCTGATCGCGGGCGCCATCGGGGCCTGGGTGCCCGAAAAGTTCTGGCAGGTCTTCTTTTTGGCCGACCACCCGGGCCTCTCCGCGATATGGGGGCCGATCGTGGGGCCCGTCGCGGCGATCGTGTCCTTCGTATGCTCCATCGGCAATGTCCCGCTGGCCGCGGTGCTGTGGAACGGCGGCATCAGCTTCGGCGGCGTCATCGCGTTCATCTACGCCGACCTGCTGATCCTTCCGATCCTCAACATCTACCGCAAGTACTACGGCACCAAGATGATGCTGACCCTGCTGGGCACCTTCTACGCCGCGATGGTCGCCGCCGGGTATCTGGTCGAATTGATCTTCGGCACAACCCATCTCATTCCCCCGCAACGCAACGCGACGGTAATTGAAGCCTCGATCTCGTGGAACTACACGACCTGGCTCAACATCGCGTTCCTGGCGCTCGCGGCCATCCTGGTCGCCCGGTTCCTCACCTCCGGGGGCCTGCCGATGGTGCGCATGATGGGCGGTTCCCCCGACGCCGGCGAATCCCAACATCACCACTGACCGGGGTCATTGTTCTGGCAACCGCACGTCGAGCACCACGCAACGCCCTTGGTCGGCCTCGCCGAGCGCCCAGCCGATGGCCTCGCTCATCTCCGCCGGCGTGTGCACGCTGCGTCCGCTGCCGCCGCATGCCCTGGCGAGGGCGGCATAATCGGTGTCCGGGGTGAGCCACGTTTCGTCGAAGTTGTTCTCCCGCACCGATACTCCGCCCGGGTACAACCCCATCACCGGCAGTCTGGAAGCCAGATAAGACCGATTGTTCAAGACGACCGTCACGAACGGCGCACCGTGGCGATGCGCCGACCACAACGCGGCCGTGGGCACGCCGAAGTGAAACGATCCGTCACCACAGATGGCGACGACGGGCGCCTCCGGCCGGGCGAGTTTGACCCCGAAGGCGCCGCCCAGCGCCCACCCCAAAGCCGGTGCGCCCGTATCGAACAGGTGCCCGGGCGCCCGGCGCACCTGCCGGGCCACGGCGGCCCGGTTGGTCACGGCCTCCTGGACCACCACCGCGTCGTCGGGTAGGGCGCGACCCAGCGCGGCCAGCATCGCATCGGGGACATCCGCGGGCTGGTCGGAAGCGGCCCGGCGGATCGCTTCGCGGCCGCGTTCGGCGGTCTCGGCCTCCGCCGCCTGCCGACGCGCGGCCCACTTCTCCCGCATCTCGTCGGTGGCCAACCGCAGCAGGGTCTGCTCGAGCAGCAGCAACGCCACGCGGGTGTCGGCGGTCAACGCGACCTCGACCGGATACGACCACAGCGGCATGCTCGGTTTGACCGGATCCCCGTCGATCTGCACCACGCGGGCGTCCGCGGGCGGCGCCAGCTCCGACGGCACCCAGGGCACCTCGGAGTCCAACACCAGCACGGTGTCGGCGCTTTCGAGCGGGGCGGCCTCGCCCACCACGTGCAGCGGATGCCCCGGCGGCAGGTTGGCGCGGTCACCCTGATCGATCACCGGCGCGCCGAGCAGCTCGGCGATGCGGCCCAGCACGGTCGCAGTCCCCGGGTCGGCGGCGGTCCGAGACGTGACGATGACAACCCGCTTGCCCGCCACCAGGATTCCCGCCAACCGTCCGAGCGCGCCCGGCTCAGGACCGGGCGGTACGGCCGGCGGCAACCGGCGCGGCAACGCACCGATGCCGGGTTCCATCAACGCTTCTCGCGGCAGCATGACGTAGGCGGGACCGGACGGGCAGGATTGGGCGACCTGAAACGCCCGACGCACGATCGGGGCCAGCTCGCGGCCGCGGGGCACCTCCATGTGCCACTTGACGTAGTTGCGCACCACGCCCGGCTGGTCGAGTTGCTCCTGCTGCCAATGGATGTAGGTATCGCGATGACCGCGCACCTGCGGCGCCGAACTGTAGGGGGTGCGCCCGGCGAACATCACCACCGGAGTTCCGTTGCGCTGCGCGTTGTGCAGCTGGCAGCCCAGGTTCAGCGTCCCGGCGTCGACGTGGACCATGACCGCCTGCGGGCGGCCGCTGGCCATGTGATGGCCGATGGCCGCCGCCAGCGCGATGCTCTCGTGCACGCACAACACCGCCTGCGGGCTCGGCGTGCCTGCGGCGCGCGCCGCCGCCAGTGCCTCCTGGATCGGCGCGGAATCCGTTCCGGGGTTGATGAAGAAGTGCGCGACTCCCTCGTCGGCGAGCAGCGCGATCAGATCGGCCGCGGCCTCGGGTACGTCGAATGGATTGTCTACCGTCATGGCTGCCGTTCTCCTATCGACGTCGGCGACCGCGTGGCGCGCTCGAACCCGTCGACTGCCCCTTGCGAGGGACTCGTGGGTAATCGACGGAGAACTCGAAACCATCGGGTACCCGCTGCGCGCCCGGGTACTCCAGCCCCTCGGCCCGGCCCGTCAATCCAATTGCCGCGCAGGGCTTTCGGCGTCGGGCAACAGCGTCAGGACTTATCCGAAATCCTTTGGCGCAGGCGACGATTGACCGGTTCGGGCAGCAGTTCCGACACGTCACCGCCAAGCATCGCAACCTCTTTGGCCAGCGAGGACGACACAAACGAATAGCGCGGGGCGGTGGCGACGAAGAAGGTGTCCACGCCGGCGACGTGCTTGTTCATCTGCGCCATCTGCAGCTCGTATTCGAAGTCGGTGCCGGTGCGCAGCCCCTTCACGATGGCGGTCATGCCGAGCGACCGGACGAAGTCCACCACCAGGCCCTGCCCGGCTTCCACCCGCAGGTTGGCCAGGTGCGTCGTCGATTCGTTGATCATCGCGATCCGCTCGTCCAGGTCGAACATGCCCTTTTTGGCGGGGTTGGTGAGGATCGCCACCACCACCTCGTCGAACTGAGCCGACGCGCGCTCGAATACGTCGATGTGGCCCAACGTCACCGGGTCGAACGAACCCGGGCACACCGCGCCGGTCATGCGGGCGCTCCGATGTGAAGGGGTGGTCTCCGTCCATCGGCGATCATGACGAATGACGGTACACGCCCGCCTCACTGACGCTCGGCCAGCTCCAGACGGGTGTCGCCGTAAACCCGATGCGGCCACACCGACCACCCGGCCGGCCAATTCAGTGGCGCGCCGCCGGCCGCCCGCTCCACCACCGCGACGCTGCCCGCACGCACCCAGCCGTGTGCGGCCAACGCGGCCAGTACGGCCTCGACCTCGGCGGCGTCGACGTCGTAGGGCGGGTCGGCCAACACCAGATCGAATGCGGCCGCGGTCCCGGCCGCCAGCACGGTCGCCACCGCTCCCCGGCGCAGCGTCGCGCCGGGCAGGCCCAGGGTTTCGATGTTGCGCGCGATGACGGAGCCGGTGCGCGAGTCGGACTCCACGAAGAGCGCGGCGGCGGCGCCGCGGGAAAGCGCCTCCAATCCCAGTGCGCCCGAGCCGGCGTAGAGATCCAGCACGCTGAGCCCGGTCAGCTCCAGGCGCGCGGTCAGGATGTTGAACAGCGACTCGCGCACCCGGTCGGTGGTGGGCCTGGTGCCGCGCGGCGGGACCGCGATGCGACGGCCCCCGGCCGCGCCGCCAATGATCCGGGTCACCTGCAGCTACCTACAGCAGCGTCGACCAGTAGTCCCAGAACCGCGCCATGATCAGCAGGAACACCGCGGTGAACCAGAGCGCGGCGACCGACCACCGCCATTGGAAGAGGACCCACGCCGGACCGGTCTGGCGGTCTTGCAGCGCCGGGCGATAGGCGATGGAGGCGACCACCACCAGCAGCGACATGGTGACCGCCCAGACCACCATGCAGTACGGGCACAGCGCGTTGATGCGGTACAGGCTCTGGAAGATCAGCCAGTGCACGAACACCGCACCGACCAGCACCCCGACCGTCAACCCCACCCAATACCATTGCGGCAGAGCCACTTTCGTCAGCGCCAGCAGCCCGGTGACGACCACGACGGTGAAGGCCACCAGACCCAGCAGCGGGTTGGGGAAGCCCAGCAGCGACGCCTGCGGCGTGATCATCACCGAGCCGCAGGACAGGATCGGGTTGATGTTGCACGACGGCACGTACGACGGGTTTTCCAGGATGTCGATCTTCTCGATCGTCAGCGTCATCGACGCCGCCAGGCCGATCAGACCGGCGATCAGCACCCACCAGGCGCTGAGCGCCGGCACTCGCGGCGCCGGCGACATATCCGCGGTCAGGTCGCCCGTGGGGTCAGCGGCTGCCGTGGACACCGCACCGGTCACATGGATGCCGGCGCGACCGCGCCGTCGATGCCCGGGATGTTGCCCACGATCTCTTTGATCTTGTTGACCAGCGCATCGGGCGTCGACGGGTCGTAGTCGTCACCGTTGATCTTGATGGTCGGCGTCGCGTTGATGTGCGCGGTCGCCGCTTCGCCGGTGACCTTGGACAGGTACTTGCCGCTGTTGATGCAGTCCGGAACCTTGCCCGCCGCTCCGGCCTCGCGGGCGAGTTCGATGAGCCGCGCGTTGTCCGGGAACGTCTTGGCGGTTTCACTCGGCTGGATGTCGGTGCTGAACAACGCGGAGTGGAAGCGCCGGAACGCGTCCTGGGACTCGTCGGCGACGCACAGGGCCGCGGCCCCCGCGCGCGACGAATAGTTCTGGTTCCGCGAACTGTCCAGGATCGACACCATGGAGTAGTCGGCGGCGATGGCGCCGAGGTCGATGAGCCTGGACACCGTCGGGCCGAAGGTGCGCTCGAAGTTGCCGCACGCCGGGCACAGGAAGTCCTCGTAGAACGTCACCACGGCCTTGGGGTTGCTGCTGCCCGGCTGGGTGACCAGCTTGCTCGACGTCACCCGGACGGTGTCGCCGGCGCCGGTGGGACCGGTCTTCTTGTGGTGCGACGTCACGATGTAGAAGACGAGGGCGACCGCGAAGATCACCACGAATGCGGTGCCGCCGATTTGAACCAGCCGGTTCGACTTACCGCCGGATGCCGACTTCATGTCGAATCGAGGGGGACGTTTGGGTTTGTCGGCCACAGGTTCCCTGATCTTTCGGTACGAGTTGTCGGTCTGCCCGGTTGCGGACAAAGCGATCGGACAAAGCGCCTCTAGATTACCGGCGCCGGCCGCTCGAGGAATCAGACCCGGCTCAGGTGTGCGCGCAGGGCCGAAATCAGCTCGCTGGTCGCGACCATGCTGTCGCCTCCCAGAGGGAAGAGATTGGCGAAGCCGTGGGTCAGCGAACCCAGGTACCGCAGGTCCACCGCGACCCCGGCGGCCCGCAGCGCCTCGGCGTAGCTCTCGCCCTCGTCGCGCAGCGGGTCGAAGCCGGCGACCGCGATCAGCGCGGGAGCCAGGCCGGTCAGCGATTCGGCCAGCGCCGGGGATACCCGCGGATCGGTGCGGTCGAGTTCCGAGCGCCGCAGGTACTGCGATTCGAACCAGTCGATGTCCCGCTTGGTCAGCAGGAAGCCGCGCGAGAACAAGGTCAGCGACCGGTTCTGCGCGGTGAAGTCGGTGCGCGGATAGATCAGCCATTGCAGCACCGGTGCCGGGGCGCCCTCGTCGCGCGCCATCTGGCTGACGACCGCGGCCAGGTTGCCGCCGGCACTGTCGCCGCCGACCGCGACGCGACCCGGCGTCGCACCCAGCTCGCCGGCGTGCCGGTAGGCCCAGGTGAAGGCCGCGTAGGCGTCCTCGATGGCGGCCGGCGCCGGGTGCTCGGGGGCCAGCCGGTAGTCGATCGACAAGACGTGGATGCCGGCGTCGCGGCAGGTCAGCCGGCACAGGGCGTCGTGGGTGTCCAGGTCGCCGATCGACCAACCCCCGCCGTGATAGAAGACCAGCAGCGGCGCCGCCTCCCCGCCCGCCGGGCGGTAGTGGCGGGCCGGGATGTCGCCGGCCGGGCCGGGCAGCGACAGCTCGTCCACGTCGACGTGGATCTGCGGGCCGGGGAACCCGACGGTCGACTCGCGCATCTGCGCGCGCGACGCCTGCGCGTCGTCATCCACGACCAGCCCGTCGATGCCGACGGCGCGCAGGCCCGAAAGCATCAGCTGCAACGTCGGATCCAGCGTGTTGCCGTCGATGATGACCGAACGGCCACGGACCAGCCCTCGTCTGATGGCGGTCGGGATCCACGGGATGACCTTGGCCCCGACGCCGGTGACGGCGCCCTGGATGCGACTGGCCAGCGGCATCGAGGCGCGGGCGGCGCCGAACTCGAGCTCCGGTGCGCCTGACAGAGGCCTGGTCATGGGCAACCCCCTTAAACAACACGTGCTAACGCTCGACGACGAACGGTGATTCGGTTACCGCTACCCAATCGCCTCAAGGCTTGCCGGCCCCGGCGGCCACCAAACGCGCGATCAGCGCCGCCGTCGTCGGTTACCGGCAAATCGACATCGCCGCCGCCCCCGCGTCCTACGCAGGACCGGCCGAACGGCTGCCGATTCCGGTGTGCCGCGCGACTAACTGTACGGGGTGGCGTACTCGATGCAGAAGGCGCGGATGGACACCTGCCCAGGTGTTGATTAGGTTGCTTTTACTGGCTCGGTAATATCGTGATCCCCAAGTCGGTGAGCTGTCATCAGACTGCGAGCAACTTCGACGTGTTCGATATCGAACTGAGCGCCTCGAACTCGGCGCCGAACGGCGTTGGTCTCTCGTTGATGACGGAACCCGGCTCGGTGCACAATCTCGAACCTTCAATTTCACAGGCAGGTGAATGAATTTGGCCGGCGAGTCGGGCTCCGCCTTACCCTCCATTGCTCTCAACGACGAAAACACGATCCCGGCCCTGGGCCTTGGCGTCGCGGAATTGTCGGATGACGAGACCGAACGCGCAGTGTCCGCGGCGCTGGAAATCGGCTGCCGGCTGATCGACACCGCCGCGGCCTACGGGAACGAAGCCGCCGTCGGACGCGCCATCGCCGCTTCCGGCATTCCCCGCGCCGAGTTGTTCGTCACCACCAAACTGGCGACGGCCGACCAGGGTTTCCAGAAAGCGATGGACGCCTGCAGCGCCAGCCTCGAGCGCCTCGGCCTGGACTACGTCGACCTCTACCTGATCCACTGGCCCGCCCCGAGCCTGGGGACCTACGTCAACTCCTTCGGCGGCCTGATCCAGTCGCGCGGCAACGGTCAGGCCCGCTCGATCGGGGTCTCCAACTTCACCGACGAGCACCTGACGACAGTCATCGACCTCACCTTCGTCACCCCCGCGGTCAACCAGATCGAGCTGCACCCGCTGCTCAACCAGGAAGCGCTGCGCAAGACGAACGCCGAGCACAACGTGCTCACGCAGTCCTACACGCCGCTGGCGCTGGGCAAATTGAACGACAACGCGACGGTGAATTCGGTCGCCGATGAATACGGCAAGACCGCCTCGCAGGTGCTGCTGCGGTGGAACCTGCAGCTGGGCAACGCGGTCGTCTTCCGGTCAGCCAACGCCGAGCACATCGCCTCCAACTTGGACGTGTTCGACTTCGAGCTGGCCGCCGAGCACATGGATGCGCTCAACGCGCTCAACGACGGCACCCGGCTGCGCCCGGACCCGGAGACCTACACGGGCTCGTAGCCCGCTATCCCGTCGGGCAGGTCGTCGCGGCCTGCCGCAGCACGCCGGTCGACGCCAGGTCCACCGGCAGCGCATAGCCGCGCAGCACCGCGATGAACTGCATGGCGTACTGGCAAGCGAACGCCGCGTTCGGCGGCATCCATTGCGCCGGCGGCGAATCGCCCTTGTCCTGATTGGCCTGCCCGTCGACGGCCAGCAGGTTGGCCGGGTCGTTGGCGAAACGCCGCCGCTCGGGGGCGGGCCAGCCGCTGGCGCCCATGTCCCAGGCGTAGGCCAGCGGGACGATGTGGTCGATCTGGACGGATTCGCCGACTTTGGGCCCGCGCGCAAACGCGATGGTCTTGTTGGTGTACGGGTCGTGCAGCGTGCCGGTGGCCACCGCGTCCGGACACCGCTTGATCGAGACGTAGGTCTTGTCGACGAGATCGCGGTTGAGGATATCGTCGCGGGTGTCGCATCCGTTGTGCCCCATCGGCGCATCGTTGTCGTCGTCCCAGGCGTCGCCGAACGCCGACCGCAGGTAGTCGTAGCGGTGTTGGCGCAGCGGCACGACGGCGACGCCCGCGAGCACGTCGGTGCCGGGCTGCACCGTCGGAACGTCGGCGCGCGCGGCGTATTCGGCCGAACGCCGGTCCGTCGAGGAGCCCACGGTCTGGTAGGCCACCAGCAGTGCGAGCGCCGCCGCCGCGGCCAGCCACAGCAGCACTTTGCGGTTCACGCTTTGTCCAGATACTCGATGCGGTCGGTGTCCGTGAATCGCGCCGCCAGGACGGCCAAGCCGCGGTTGGAGCGGTCGTCGGTGTAGGCCTGAACGCAGAAGTCCCGGGCCGCCTCGATGAATTCCTGATGGTCGGCCAGGGACAGCAGCCGCAGTGTGATCGCCTTGCCGGACTGGTTGCGGCCCAACACATCTCCCTCGCGACGCTCCTTGAGGTCGAGGTCGGCCAGGGCGAACCCGTCCAGCGTCCCGGCCACCGCGGTCAGCCGCCGGCCGGCCGACGAACCCGGCGCGGACCAGCTGGCGAACAGGCACAGGCTCGGGTGCCGGCCGCGACCGATCCGGCCGCGCAGCTGATGCAATTGACTGATCCCGAACCGGTCGGCGTCCATCACCAGCATGAGGGTGGCGTTGGGCACATCGACGCCCACCTCGATGACGGTGGTGCACACCAGCACGTCGACCTCGCCGGCCCGAAAGGCCGCCATCGCGGCGTCCTTCTCCTCGGGCGACAGCCTCCCGTGCATCAGGCCCAGCCGCAGGCTGGCCAGCACCCCCGAGCGCAGCCGGGCATACAGTCCCTCGGCGGTCTCCGGGGCCTTGGCGTTCTGCTCCTCGTTACCCGGGTCGTCGCTCTCGTCGATGCGCGGCGCCACCACGTAGGCCTGGCGGCCGGCCGCGACCTCCTCGGTGATGCGCTGCCAGGCCCGGTCCAGCCACGCGGGCTTGTCCTTGACGAAAATGACGTTGCTGGTGATGGGTTGGCGGCCGCGCGGAAGTTCGCGCAGCGTCGAGGTTTCCAGATCGCCGTACACGGTGAGCGCGACGGTGCGCGGGATCGGCGTCGCCGTCATCACCAGCAGGTGCGGTGTCACGCCGGGACGGGCCTTGGCGCGCAACTGATCTCGCTGCTCGACGCCGAAGCGGTGCTGTTCGTCGACCACCACCATGCCCAGGTTGTCGAATTCCACCGCGTCCTGCAGCAGCGCATGGGTGCCGATGACGATGCCGACCTCGCCGCCGGCGATCTCGGCGCGGATCTGCTTCTTCTGCGCGGCCGTCATCGAACCGGTCAGCAGCGCCAGCCGGGTCCCGTTGTCGGCGCCACCGAGCTGCCCCGCCATCGCCAACGGACCGAGCACGTCACGAATCGACCGGAGATGTTGCGCGGCAAGCACTTCCGTCGGCGCCAGCAGCGCACACTGGTAGCCGGCGTCGACCATCTGCAGCATCGCCAGCACCGAGACGATTGTCTTACCCGAACCCACCTCGCCCTGCAGCAGGCGGTTCAGCGGCCGGGTCGCCGCGAGCCCGTCGGACAGCACGCCGAGCACTTCGCGCTGCCCCGCGGTGAGCTCGAAGGGTAAGCGCCCCAACAGTTCTGCGGCCAAACCGTCCGGACGCGGCGGTGCCGGCGGACCCGACTCCGACAGCTCGCCGTGCCGGCGGGCCACCAACGCCCACTGCAGGCCGACGGCTTCGTCGAAGGTGAGGCGCTCCCGGGCCCGCTGCCGCCGCGGCTCGCTCTCGGCCAGGTGGATGTCGCGCAACGCCTCGTCCTCGGAGACCAGGCCGAGCTTCGCGCGCAGCCCCTCGGGCAGTGGATCCGGCACCGGATCGAGCACATCGAGCACCTGGCGCACGCACGAAAAGATGTCCCAGCTCTGCAGTTTGGTGCTCGCCGGATAGATCGGGAAGAAGTGGCGTTCGTAGACGTCCAGCAATTCTTCGCCGCTGGTCGCGCCCGAGGCGTCGGCGATGTTCTTCAGGGATCGGGTTCCGCGGTTGCGTCCGTCCGGGGAGTCGAGGATGAGGAACGCCGGGTGCGTCAACTGCATCACGTTGTTGAAGAATCCGACCTCGCCGGAAAGCATCACCTTGGCGCCCTTAACCAGGTCCTTCTTCAAGTAATTCGCGTTGAAGAACGTCGCGGTCACCTTGCTGCGCCCGGCGCCCAGCGTGATGCGGTGGCACAGTTTCTTCGGGGTCTTCTTCATCGGGAACGTCTTGGTTTCGGCGATCGTGTCGATGATGGTGATGTGCTCGCCCGTTTCGGGTCGCTCGCCGTCGGCTTCCCAGCGACTGGCGCCCTCCGTGTAGCTGCGCGGGTAGTGGCGCAGCAGGTCGTCGACGGTCCGGATGCCGAACACCTCGTCGAGGGAGTCGGCGGCCTTGGCGCCCACGACGAAGTCCAGCCGGTCGCTCAGCGACACCATCGCTACTCGACCCCGATCAGCAGCGCGTCGCCGTGGTGGCCGGTGCGGTAGGTGACCAGTTCGGTTCCGGGGTGGTGGTCGTGCATGTGCTCTTCCAGGATGTCGCCGACGGCGCCGGCGTCGCCGTCGGTGTCGATGCCGGCGCCCAGCAGCACCGTCACAAGGTCGCCGCCGGAGGCCAGCAGAAGGTCGAGCAGGCCGATCGCGGCCCCGACCGCGTCGGCGGCCACGATCAGCACCTCGTCGCCCGCGATGCCCAGGCCGTCGCCGGGGCGGCAGCGCCCCGCCCAGGTCAACGCGCTCTCGGTGGCGATGCGCACCGAGCCGTGCCGTGCCGCACCGGCGGCGCGGGCCATGGTGTAGCCGTCGTCCACCGCCTGCCGGTCGGTTTCGTGCACGGCCAGCGCGGCCAGCCCCTGCACCATCGACCCGGTCGGGATCGGCACCACGTCGATCCCCCAGCCGATGGCCGCGGTGCAGCCGGCCACCAGTTCCTCGGCCGCCACGTAGCCGTTCGGCAGCACCATCACCTGGGCGGCGCCGGTGTCGACGACGGCCCGCATCAGCTGGTGCGCGCTGATGTTGGTGACGGGATCGTGCCCGGCCGGGTCGCGCTGCAACACGCAGGCGCCCTCGCCGGCGAACAGGTCGGCCGCGCCGTCGCCGTCGACCACGGCAAGCACCGCCCGCTCCCGCGTCCAGCCCCCGGCGGGGAGGCCGGGCGTGCCGGAGCTCAGCGCCGAGATGACGATCCGGCTGAGCCGCCCGGTCGCCAGCCCCGCCTCCACGGCGGCGCCGGCGTCGTCGGTGTGCACGTGCACCGAGTACGTGCGCTGCGCCGACGACGGCGCCGAGGCGATGCCCACCGAATCACCCAGCTCCTCCAGCCGGTCGCGCAGCGTGTCCGCCGCCGCGGGCTCGCAGCCGTCCAGCCGGTACATCACCTCGAACTGGAATGCCGGGCGCTGCGCGGCCGCCTCCGGCTGCGGCGCTCGCGGCGACAGCTCGTACACCGTGCGGGCGGGCGCTTGCCCGGTGATGGTGGATCGCAACGCGTCCAGCAGAACCAGCAGACCGCGCCCGCCGGCGTCCACGGCGCCGGCGTCGGCCAGTACGTCAAGCTGTTCGGGGGTCTTTTCCAGCGCCACCACCGCCGCGTCACCGGCGGCGATGACCGCCGGCACCAGCCCGTCCCCGGCCTCGGCGCACCGCGCAACCGCACCGGCGGCCGCCCGCAGCACAGACACGACGGTCCCGGGGACCTCCTCACCGCCCATCGAGCTGATCACCAGCTCCACGCCGCGCTGCAGCGCCCCGCCGAGGACGACGGCGTCGATGTGGGCCAGTTCGCCCCCGGCGTCGGCCGCGGCCGTCGCGGTGGCGTCGGCGATGCCGCGCAGGATCTGCGACAGGATCACCCCGGAATTGCCGCGCGCGCCGTTCAGCGCGCCGGTCGACAGCGCCGCCGCGGCCCGCGCCGCGCAGGTCGAGCCCTCGGCGACGGCACACGCCTTGGCTTCGGCCAAGGCCGAACGCATGGTGAACAGCATGTTGGCGCCGGTGTCGGAGTCGGCGACGGGGAAGACGTTGAGCCGGTTGATCTCGTCGATGTGCGTGATCAGGTCGCTGACGGCGGTGTGCGCCCAGTCGCGCAGGGTGATCGCGTCCAGGAGACGATCCTGCGACGTGTCAGCAGTGCCCAGGGTGACCCACCTCCTCCGCACCAATTTTGGGGTGGGCGCCAGCGTAGCCGTGCGATGGAGCCGCTGCGTTCAGTTGCTCGCCGCCGTTGCGAAAGCCCGAGCAGCGAGCACCAGATCCATCTGATCGAGGTGGTCCTCGACGCCATTCACCATCGCAAGAATAAACCGCGGCCCGACCTAATAGCCCTGCCTGATACCGGGATTGGCCTGCCCCACGAGCATGCGCTGATTGCTGCCGTCGCGGCTCACCCCGTAGCGACTCATCTGATAGTTGATCGACGCGCATGCGGCGGCCACCGGATCCCATGCCGAGTTCGACGTCCCCGCCTGGTGAAAAGCCGCGAAGGTATCGGGCATCACCTGCCACGGGCCCCGGGTCGCGTGCAGCGGGCCTCCGTCGAGCTGGGGCGGCCCGTAGGCATTGCTGTCCGACAGGTTGATGGCATTCGAGTGGAACTGGGCTTCGTGATCGGCGATGGTCATCATTCCCTCGATCCAATGGCCGCGGGCCGGCGCCTCGGTGATGCCTATCCGCGTCAGCGCCTCTTCCAGGTAGCCGCGGACAGCGTCCGGTCCGTCCGGCCAGGCTCCCCGACCGTCGAAAACAACCTGCCTCAGGTCTATCCCGCGCGGGGCGGCGGCAGGCTCGTGCACCGCGGCACGAGCGCCGTCGGGCTGCCACCAAAGAGCTGCGGCACCGGCCCGGCCGGACCACGACGCTTTCGGGCCCGGCCCGAAGCCGCCGGCCGGGCTGTTGCCCGAGGTACCACCCATAGCGACGCTGCCCAGCGCCGTGACCACCAGATAAGCCGCCGCGACCCGTCGCAACCGCGATGCCAACCGTCGTACGCCCGCCGGACAGCCGCGTCGGTTTTCGACGCGGGCGGAACCAGCGGTGTTTTCGGCGCGCGCAACCACTCCGCGCACTCCCCTCAAAGCCTGCCGATATTGCTTCCCAGCCCCATCCGCAGCTCCGCGCGGGCCGGCACCACCGGGAAGAAGACTTCAGCCACGGGCGGCGCGCCGTCCACGCCTGACACGGGACCGCACCGACCATCGGCGGCGACGCCATCCTAGCGGCGGTTCGCCCGGCAACCCCGATGCGACCGGCAACTGTGATCGACTACATGTCGACGGCGCGGGGGGTTCCAGCACACAGTTGACCCGGCGTGACCCCACATAGCCGCAGGGTCAGACCGTTGGCGACCGTTTTGGTGGTTGCCACCACAGTCGGTATTCTGGTTGAGCCCGGGCGAACCCGGGCTGTCCCGGCCAGATTGCCGGACCCCCGAGATTTGAGGAGCTTGAACAATGGCCGCTGTGTGCGAGATCTGCGGGAAAGGCCCCGGCTTCGGTAAGTCGGTGTCACACTCCCACCGCCGCACCAGCCGCCGGTGGGACCCCAACGTCCAGACCGTGCACGTCGTCACCCGTCCGGGCGGCAACAAGCAGCGCCTGAACGTCTGCACGTCCTGCATCAAGGCCGGCAAGGTCGTCCGGGGCTAGCGGCGATCGCGAGGGCGGCGTAGCCGGGCGAAGCGGGTCGCCGCCATTCAGGCTAGCGCCGATCGCAAGGGCGGGGGACCGGTCGAAGCGGGTCGCCGCCATTGGGGCGCAGAGCAGCCGTCGTTCACATGACGACGTGGCCGGCGTCGACGGGCACCGACACGCCCGTCACATAACGTGCTTTCGGGCCGGCCAGCCACAGCACCGCCTCAGTCACGTCCTGCGGTTCGACCAGCGGCACGTCCGGCAGCAGCATCTGGGAGACGGCAGGATTCGGGTTCTCCAGCATTCGGTTGACGACGAAGTCGTTGAGGATCATCGGCGTCGTGACACCGGCCGGGTGGATAGCGTTGACCCGGATCTTGTGCGGCGCATAGGCATTGGCGGCCGAACGCATCAACCCCACCACGCCGTGCTTGGATGCGGCGTAGGCGAACATCGCGGAACTGCCGTCGCCGCCGCGCCCAGTCAGACCCTGCGACGAGCTGATCATCACGATCGAGCCGCCCCGGCCCTTGCGGATGATCGACGGCACCGTCGCGAGCAGCGTGTGCCAGACCCCCTTGAGATTCGTATCCACGATCGAGTTGAACACCGGCTCGGAATGGGCGTCGGTGTCACCGATCGCGACCACTCCCGCGTTGGCGATGACGATGTCCACCTCTCCGATGGCATCGATCGCGCCCTGCACCCCGGCCTCCAGCTGTGCCAGGTCGCGGACGTCGGCGACGACGGGCACGGCTTTGCGCCCGGCGGCTTCGACCAGTCGTACGGTCTCGTCGAGATCGGCCTTGGTTCCCAACGAGTACGGAATCGCCTCGAGATCGGCGCAGATGTCGACGGCGATGATGTCGGCGCCCTGCTCGGCCAGCGCCACGGCGTGGCTGCGGCCCTGGCCGCGCGCGGCGCCGGTGATCACGGCAACCGTGTTGTCGAATTCGCCCATGACTACACCTCCATCGTCGTGCCGGTCTCGCGCTCGGCGAAGGCCACCAAGCGTCCGGCGGTGTCGTAATCGCACGCCAGCGCCGTGCGGCCGGTGAGCACCGGGCCGCCGCGCAGCCCGAACCTGCCGCTGACCCCGACGTAGCTGCCCGGCGGAATCGGCTCGCTGATGCAGTAGAGCGTGGGCGCCGCACCTTCGTCGATGTCGTTGGCCAACCGGTCGGCCACCGCCTTGACCCCCTTGTGGGCCAGCGACATCAGCGGCGAGTCGCCCAGGTTCGACAGGTTGGAGGCCACCCAGCCGGGGTGGGTGAGCTGCGTGACGATCGGCGATCCGGCCGCGCGCAGCCTGCGGTCCAACTCCAGCCCCCACAGCATGACCGCGAGCTTGGACTGCGCGTACGCGCCCAACCGCGTCCACTTGTGCTGACGCAGGTGCGGGTCGTCGAGCCGCAGCGTCGCCGAACGGTGCGCATCGGAGCCGACGTTGATGATCTGCGAGCGCACCCTTCCGAGCAGCAGATTGGTCAGGGCGAAGGGCCCGAGCAGGTTGGTGCCGAGCGTCATCTCGAAGCCGTCGACCGTCTCGGTGCGCCGGTCGGTCAGGGCCCCCGCGTTGTTGACCAGGATGTCCACCGGCTCGTCGATCAGGCCCGCGAACGCGCGCACCGACGACAGGTCGGCGAGGTCCAGCTTGACCACGGCGGTTGAGCCGCCCATCGCAGCAATTTCGGTGGCGCGTTGCTCGCCGAGTTGGGTGTTGCGCACGGCCAGGATCACGTGCGCACCGGCTTTGGCGAGCGCACGCGCGGTGCCGAGCCCGACGCCGTTGGTCGCTCCGGTCACGATCACGCGTTTGCCGGTGAGGTTGCCGAGTCTGCTCGGCGTCCACGGTGAGGTCACGGCGATCAAGAGTAATGGTCGGTTCTATGTAAGTTGGACCGGTTCTGCCAACATTGTTGCGGAACACAGCGGCAGACCCCCGAGGCGGTTCGACGATGAGTGACAGCGCCACCGAGATCACCAACCTCATCTACACCTATGCGCAGCTTCTCGACGGCGGCGACCTGGACGGGGTGGCCCGGCTCTTCGAGCACGGCCGCATCTGTGGCATGGAGAACGGCCCGCCTGAGACGGTGTTCGCGGGTTCCGCGCGGGTGCGGGAGATGTATGACATGGCCACTCGGATCTACGAAGACGGCACCCCGAAGACCAAACACAACACGACCAACGTGCAGCTCTACATCGACGAGGCGGCCGGGACCGCGCGGAGCACCTCGTATTACTGCGTCACGCAGGCCACCCCGGAGCTGCCGCTGCAGGTCATCGTGACCGGGCATTACCAGGACACGTTTCACCGCGTCGACGGGGCCTGGTGCTTCGAAAGCCGCACCATGTTCGTCGACCAGGTCGGCGACGTCAGCCGGCATCTGAAGTTCTGATCCGTGGCAGCCCCGAGCGCGTCCGACGGCCCGTTCGACCCGGCCGCCGTGCTGGCCGATGCGCAACGCAAAGAAGGCCTCACCGATTGGGGCCCCGGCGAATTCGAGGGCCCGGTGGCCGTGTTGCTGGCCGACTATGCCCGCGCCGACCTCAACGCCATCGGCGTGCACATCCTGCGGTCGGGCCTGCTGCACAGCCTGCGGATGCGGCTGCGCGCGCAGGAGTGGATCCGCGGGCACCCGGAGATCCTCGACGAGCGCGTGGCCGCGCCGATCGTCGTCGTCGGAATGATGCGCAGCGGCACCACGTTGTTGCAGCGGCTGCTGGCCGCCGACCCGCGCTTCGTCTGCGCCTACGGCTGGGAGGTGGTCGAGGTCGCGCCGCGGCTGGACCATCGGTTCACCCAGGCCGCCGATCCACGGATCGCGATCAGCGAAGCGCGCGAAGCGAAGACACGCGAACTTGCGCCCGAGTTGTTCGCCATCCACCCGATGTACGCGCGGGAGGCCGAGGAGGAGATCGTCTTTCTGGCCGACGCATTCCTGTCGCACGTCCCGGAATCGGGTGCGCACCTGCCGCGGTACCGAGCCTGGCTCGACGAGCAGGACTTCTCCCCCGCCTACGGCTATCTGCACCGCATGCTGCAGTTCCTGCAGTGGCAGAAACGCCAGCGTGGCGTGCACGGCCTGCGCTGGGTGCTCAAATCGCCTGCGCACCTGGGTTATCTGGATCTGCTGCGGGCGCGGTTTCCCGACCTGCACATCGTGCACATGCATCGCGACCCGCGCACCACGATTGCCTCGGGGGCCGGCCTCAACGCGACCCTGCACGCGATGCACGCCGATACCGTCGACGCGGGCCGGGTCGGCGCGCAATGGCTGCAGCGGATGGGCTGGACCAATGATCGGGCCATGGCAGTCCGCGACGGCTGGACCGATGAGGGTGCCGTGGTCACCGACATCGGATTCGACGAGGCGGTGACCGACCCGATCGGTCAGGTGGCGCGTGTCTACGACGCCATCGGGGTGGCGCTGACGGCAGACGCCGAGGACGCGATGCGGCGCTGGCTGGCGCACCGCCCGCGGGAAATGCCGCGCCCGCCCTATGGGCTGGAGAACTACGGCCTGCGGCCCGAGCAGGTCGACGAGCGATTCATGTTGTACAACAGGCGTTTCGGACAGCACATCGGAGGAACAGCACATGCCTGATGACCCCGTCGCGACGGCGTCCCAGCACGAACAGGAGCTGGCGGCCCTCGACCTGATCGAGCACCCGACCGTCAAGGCCGCCTACCGCACCGTCGCCGAGACCTGGCTGGGCCGGGCCAAGGCGTCGGACGCGATGCGCGAACGGTTCGACGACGCGTTCGCCGAGGTGATGTTCTCGGCGGCGGTGTGGTCGTCCAATCAGGACAAGCTGCGGCCGAAGGTCAGCTGCATCACCCGGCTTGCGCACCCGGTGGACGGGCGCCGCATCCCGGGATCGCGTTGGGGCATCGACAATCCCGACAGCGTGTACCGGGTTATCCCGATCTCGGGCGACGAGCGCTACGAGATCCGCGGCCGGGTGGGTGAAAACCGCATGACCGAGAACTACTTCACGCTGTGGGACGCGCAGATGGGCACCGTCGCCTTGCTCAACGGCCGCACCATGCAGGTCGACTCCGATGGCGGCTACACCATCACGGTCGACGCCGACCCCGCCAACGGCCGGCCCAACCACGTGCAGACCACGGCGGAAGCCCACGAGTTCTACATCCGCGACGTGCTGCTGGACTGGGGCCGCGACGACCCCAATCACATTGAGGTGCAACGGCTCGGCGGTCCTCCGGCCACCCCGGCGCGCACGCTCGACGAGCAGGCCGAGGCCACCGCGGCGATGATGGGCTACTTCGCGAACTTCACCGGCAAGCTCAGCCACGGCGTCTACAAGATGCCGGCCAACCACTTCAACCTGGCCTGGTCGGCCGACAAGGTCGGCGCAATGCGCAACCAGGTTTACGTCATGGGCCGGTTCGACCTCGCCCCCGACGAGGCTTTCGTCGTCGACTTGAACGACGGTGGCGCCGAATACTTCACGGTGCCGCTGAGCAACATCTGGGGCACCACGCTCGATCTCGTCGACCGCACCGGCAGCCTCAACAAGGCCCAGTCGGTGCCCAACGAGGACGGCTCGTACACCTATGTGATCTCACCCGTCGATCCCGGCGTCGCGAACTGGATTGACTCCGACGGTCTGCGAGAGGCCATCTTGACCCTGCGCATGGCCGAGTTCGGCGCGGGGGGCCCAAACGAAAATCTCGGCGCGCGTGGGCGGGTGGTCACGCTGGACCGGCTCGACGCCGAGGTGCCGCACCTGCCCCGGGTGAGCGGCCAGGAGCGCGCGACTCAATTGGCGCAGCGACGCAAGGCCTATCTACGGCGCCTGCCGGAAGGGACGATCTGACGATGGCGCGCTGGCTGATCACGGGCTGCTCCACCGGCTTTGGACGCGAGATCGCCCGCGCCGCGCTGCATGCCGGCCACAGCGTGGTGGTGACCGCGCGGCGGGCCGAGGCGGTGGCCGACATCGCCGACGAGTTCGGGGATCGGGCCGTCGCGGTGGCCCTCGACGTGACCGATGCCGCCCAGGTCGCGGCGGCGGTGTCGGCGGCCGACCGGGCATTCGGCGGAATCGACGTCCTGGTCAACAACGCCGGCCACGGCTACCTGTCCTCGGTTGAAGAGGGCGAGGACGCCGAGGTCCGAAAGTTGTTCGATGTCAACTACTTCGGGGCCATCGACATGATCAAGGCGGTGCTGCCGGCCATGCGCGCCCGCGGGTCGGGCCACATCATCAACATCTCCTCGATGACCGGTCTGGTGGCCAACCCGCCCAACGCCTACTACTCGTCGACCAAGTTCGCGCTGGAGGCGGTGACCGAAGCGCTGGCCGCCGAGGTGCGCCCGCTGGGCATCAAGGTGACCGCGATCGAGCCGGGCGCGTTCCGCACGGATTGGGCGACGCGATCGATGAAGGAATCCGGCAGCCCGATCCCCGATTACGCCGACGTGGCCGCGCGCAAGGACCTGATCAAGCAGTTCGCCGATCACCTGCCCGGCGACCCGAAGAAGGTGGCCGACGCGGTGCTCATGGTGACCACGCTCGACGAGCCGCCGCTGCGGCTGCTGCTCGGCCGTGACGTGCTGAAGGCCATGCGGGACAAGATCACCGCGATGTCGGCGTCGATCGAGGAGTGGAAGTCGGTCACCAAGGACGTCAATTTCCCGGACTCATGACGCCGCTTACCGGCCGACTCCGCGGCGGTTGTCAGTCCCGCACGATGAGGACCGTCTTGCCGGCGCGCCTGCCGTGGTCGCGGCTTTCATAAGCTGCCCGGCCGTCGTCGAGGCCGAACGTCTGGGCGATCGCGACGTGCAGCCGGTCGTTGTCCACCAGCGCGGCGAGTTCGTCGAGCTGATCGCGATTCGGCGTGACGACGAAGAAGGTTGCGGTGACGCCCAACTCGTCGGCCCTGCCGGCCGGCGGCGGTGCCGACAAGGTGACCAGCCGGCCGCCGCGCCGCAGCACGCCGAACGACCGCTCCAACGTCTGGCCGCCCACCGTGTCGATGACGACGTCGTAACCGGCGCCGGTTTCGTCGAATGCCTCGGTGCGCACGTCGATCACGCGCTGCGCGCCGCACCCGCGCAGCAGATTGGCGGTGTCGCTGCGCACGGTCGCGGTGACCCGGGCACCCAGCAGCGCGGCCAGCTGAACCGTCAGCAGCCCCACTCCCCCGGCGCCTCCGGTCACCAGGACGGTCTCTCCCGGTTGCACCTCGGCGTGGTCGACCAACGCCTGCACGGCGGTCAGGCCGGCCAGCGGCAGCGCGGCCGCGACGGCGTGCGACACCGTCGACGGCTTGGTGGCCAGGTCGGCCGCGGGCACCGCGACGAAATCGGCCGCGGCACCGTCTCGATCGAACCCGATCAAGCCGTACACCTCGGCGCCGGGCGCGAAGTCCGTGACGTCGGCGGCAACCGACTTGACGACGCCCGACATCTCGTGTGACGGGATCACCGGGACACGGCTGGCCCCGTCGCGGATCCAGGTCTCGTCCCACGTCAGCTCGTCGAAGGTGATCCCGGCCGCGTGCACGGCCACCAACACCTCGCCCGCTGCCGGCACCGGGATCGGCGCCCGCTCGAGCACCAGCTGCTCCGGGCCGCCCCGCCGGTGCGCCCGCAGCGCGGTCATCTCGGTCACGGCAGGCGCCAATCGATCGCGTCGGCGCCCATCCCGGTCAGCAGTTCGTTGGCGCGGCTGAACGGGCGCGAACCGAAGAACCCGCGCGACGCCGACAGCGGCGACGGATGCGGCGACTCGATGGCTACGCAATTTCCTTGGGCGAGAATCGGTTTGAGTGTCGATGCGTCGCGACCCCACAGGATCGCCACCAGCGGACGCGATCGCTCCGTCAGCGCCCGGATGGCGCATTCGGTCACCGCCTCCCAGCCCTTGCCGCGATGCGAGGCGGGATTACTGGGTCGCACCGTGAGCACCCTGTTCAGCAGCAGCACGCCGCGCTGCGCCCAGGGTGTCAGGTCACCGCACGAGGGCGGCGGATGGCCCAGGTCCGCGGTGTACTCCTGAAAGATGTTGGCCAGACTGCGCGGCAGCGGCCGTACCTCGGGTGCCACCGAAAAGCTCAGCCCCACAGCGTGTCCGGGCGTCGGATACGGGTCTTGCCCGACAATCAACACCCTGACGTCGTCGAAGGGATAGGTGAAGGCGCGCAACACATTCGGCCCCGCCGGCAGATACCTGCGCCCGGCCGCGATCTCGGCCCGCAGGAATTGCCCCATCTCGGCCACCTGGTCGGCCACCGGCTGCAGCGCACTCGCCCAGCCCGGCTCGACCAGTTCACCCAACGGACGCGCGGTCATCATCGGCTCTGCGCGATCGCGAAAACGGTCACCGCGTCACCCTAATACGACTGCCAGCCGGCGTAGCCGCTCCACTCCTGATCGTCGACCAGCACCCGGGCCGGCCCGTCGAGAACCCGCCCGATGATGCGCCATCCGGCCGGGGCCGGACCGGCGAAACACGCCACCAGGGCGTGGTCCTCCCCGCCGCCGAGCACCCAATGCCAGGGATCGGCGCCGACGGCGGCCGCGGCGGCGGCAAGCGCGTCGCGGTCCGCGGCCAGCGCCGCCGTGGACAGATCCATGCCCACCTCCGATGCCTCGGCGACATGACGCAGGTCGGCGATCAGGCCGTCGGAGATGTCGATCATCGCCTGCGCACCCCCGGCCGCGGCCACCGCGCCCTGACCGTAGGGCGGCCGAGGCACCGCGTGCCGGCGCCGCAGCTCATCGAAGCCGTCAATGCCGTTGCCCCACAGGTCGAATCCCGCGGCCGAGCGGCCCAGCTCCCCGCTGACGGCGATCAACGCACCAGCCTTCGCGCCCGAGCGCCGCACCGGTGCGCGCCCTTCCGGGTCACCCAGCACCGTGACCGAGACGACCCATTGCGGGCAATGGACCAGGTCACCACCGGCGATCCCGGCACCGATCCGCCGCGCCTCGTCCCACATCCCGTCGACCAGGGCGTCCACCTGCGCCGCCGGCGTGTCCCCGGGCGCGCCGAAGGCAACCACGAAGGCCGTCGGCCGCCCGCCCATCGCCTCGATATCCGCGGCGTTCTGCGCGATCGCCTTGCGCCCGATGTCGTGCGGCGTCGACCAGTCCAGCCGGAAGTGCCGGTCCTGCACCAGCATGTCGGTCGACACCAGGACGCCGCCGTCACCCGACGACACCAGCGCCGCGTCGTCCCCCGGCCCGAGCACGACCGCGGCGGGCTGCTCGCGGCCCCGCACCAGGCGATCGATCACGGCGAACTCGCCGAGTTGCCGCAGCGACTCGCCCGATTCGTCTTGCACGCCACCCACGATAGGGCTCTTCGCGGCGCGCACCGCGCCGGCGGGCGCCGGCCGCCCATCGGGCCGGTTTCGTCCCGAGAATAAATTGGCACCCGGGTAAACGAAGGCGATAGTGGTTAGCGGGATAAAGGAGGTACGCGCGGTGGCAGCCGAATCGGACGCCGATGCCGGGCCGCCGCGCGCGCTGATCATCGCCGCGATCGCAGTGGCCGTCGTGACCATCGGCGTGATCCTGGCCATCGCGGCCACCCGCGAGGCCCCCCCGCGTGCGGTGGCCGTTCCCGCGGTCCCGGCGCCGCAGGCCGACGGCTCCGCGTGCCGGGCGCTGATGGGCGCGCTGCCCCAGCGGCTCGGGGACTACCAGCGTGCGCCCCTCGAGCAGCCGGCCCCGCCGGGCGCCGCCGCCTGGCGCAGCGGGCCGGACAGTGACCCGGTGGTGTTGCGCTGCGGGCTGGACCGCCCGGCCGAGTTCGTCCTCGGCTCCCCGATTCAGGTCGTCGACCGGGTGCAGTGGTTCCAGGTGCGTGCCGAACAGCAGTCCGCCGGCGACGTGGGCCGATCCACCTGGTACGCGGTGGACCGCGGAACCTATGTGGCGCTTACGCTGCCGACCGGATCGGGCCCGACGCCGATCCAGCGGCTGTCCGAGGTGATCGACCACAGCATCCCGGCGGCGCCCATCGACCCGGGCCAGCCCCGTTAGCGCAGGCCGACGCCGCGGGCCAGTGCGGTCTCGACCATCGTCGCCAGCAGGGTCGCATAATCCACGCCGCTGGCCGCCCACATCCTCGGGTACATCGAGATCGTGGTGAATCCCGGCATGGTGTTGATCTCGTTGAGCACCGGCCCGCCGTCGGTGAGGAAGAAGTCCACCCGGGCCAGCCCCTGGCAGTCGATGGCCCGGAACGCCCGGACCGCCAATTGGCGTATCGTGTCGGCGATTTCGTCGTCCACCTTGGCGGGCACATCCAATTCGGCCGCGTCGTCGAGGTATTTGGTGGAGAAGTCGTAGAACGAATCCTCGCGACCGCGCACCCCGGCCACCCGGATCTCGCCCAGCGTGCTGGGTTCGACTGTGCCGTTTGGCATTTCGAGCACACCGCATTCCAGCTCGCGGCCGACGATCGCGGCCTCGACAATGACCTTGGGGTCGTGGTGGCGTGCGGCGGCGATCGCGCCGTCCAGCTGATCCCAGCTCGATACCCGGCTCACACCGATCGAGGAGCCGCCCCGCGCGGGTTTGACGAACACCGGCAGGCCCAGCCGCTTGCACTCCTCGGGGCGCAGCCTCGACCGCGACGGGCGCAGCACGGCGTAGTCGCCGACCGGCAAACCTTCGGCGGTGAAAAGCTTCTTGGTGAACTCCTTGTCCATGCCGGCGGCGCTGGCCAGCACGCCGGCCCCCACGTACGGCACACCGGCGAGTTCCAGCAGACCCTGAATGGTGCCGTCCTCGCCGTAGGGACCATGCAGCACCGGAAAGACCACGTCGACCGACGTCAGCACCTCACTGGCGCCCGGTGCCAGCGACACCAGCTGGCCGCCGCGCCGGGGATCGGCCGGCAGCGCCAATTCGGTGCCGGATTCGGCGGTCACCTCGGGCAGTTGGCGGTTGGTGATCGCCAGCGCGGCGGGGTCGCCGTCGGTGAGCACCCACGAGCCTTCCGGGGTGATGCCGATCGCGACCACGTCGAACCGCGCCGGGTCCAGGTTGCGCAGAATGCTGCCCGCCGAGACGCACGAGATCGCGTGCTCGCTGCTGCGGCCGCCGAAGACGACGGCGACGCGTACCCGATCGACACCCCGTGAGCCGGGGTGCGGCGTCGACCGCTCGCTGGCATTCACAATGTCAAGAGGCTACCGGGTGACACTCGGTCCGGTCGGGTGGCGGGCCTTTGCGCGGCCTTTTATTCGGGCTTGGTGCTGCGGCCCAGGAGCAGGGCCACCGCCTCGTCGACCGACAGCCCTTTGTGGCACACGCGGTGCACGGCGTCGGTGAGGGGCATCTCGACGTCGTAACTGGCGGCCAGTGCCAGCACCGACTCGCAGGACGTCACACCCTCGACGACGTGCCCGTCACCGCCGTCGGGAGTGCCGCCCAGCAGCGACTGAATGGTCGCGCCCCGGCCGAGCCGTTCGCCCAGGGAGCGGTTGCGGGAACGCGGTGAGCTGCAGGTGGCCACCAGGTCGCCCACGCCGGCCAGCCCGGCCAGTGTCGCGCCCTTGGCGCCGAGCGCAATGCCCAGCCGCATGATCTCGGCCAGGCCGCGGGTGATGATCGCCGCCGCGGTGTTCTCCCCGAGTCCGACGCCGACGGCCATGCCGCACGCGAGGGCGATGACGTTCTTGCAGGCCCCGCCGATCTCGGTGCCGACCACGTCGCTGTTGGTGTACGGGCGGAAGTATCCGCTGTTCAGCATGCGCTGCAGGGCGACGGCCCGGCCGGAGTCGCTGCACGCGATGACGGTGGCGGCGGGCTGGCATGCGGCGATCTCGCTGGCCAGGTTCGGCCCCGAGATCACCGCGACCTGAGACGGGTCGACGCCGGTGACCGAGACGATGACCTGGCTCATCCGCATCAGCGTGCCCAGCTCGATGCCCTTGGCCAGGCTGACCAGGGTCGCGCCCTGGCGAAGCAGCGGCGCCCAGCGCTCGAGGTTGCCGCGCATTGTCTGCGCCGGCACGCCCAGCAACACCGTCGAGGCGTCGCGCAGCGCTTCGGCGGCGTCGGCGGTGGCGCGGATGCCCGGCGGCAGCGCCGTGCCGGGCAGGTAGTCGGGGTTGGACCGGGTGGAATTGATCTGCTCGGCGAGCTCGGGCCTGCGGGTCCACAGCGTGACCCTGGCCTCCGGTCCCCCGGCCTCGACCAGCACCTTGGCCAGCGCCGTCCCCCACGCCCCGGCACCCATGACCGCGACGGCACCCGACGATGCGCTGGTCATCTACCACCCCCTGTCCGCGGTCGGTGTTGCTCACGCGGCACGCGCAGCCGCTACACCCTAGATCAGCGACGGACCGGGCGTCACGCGAGCCGGCATGTCCCGCGCGCGGGGGCGGGCCGGCCCCGGCTCGCGAGCGATCCGCGGCGCGGCGCTGGCAGGATGACATCTCATGAGCGGCATACGGGCCGACCGCGCGGCCGACGGCGCAGGCGACGTGGCGTTGATCATCGCCGTCAAGAGGTTGGCCGCGGCCAAGACCAGGCTGGCGCCGGTCTTCTCGGCACGCACCCGGGAAAGCGTGGTGCTCGCGATGTTGATGGACACGCTGGCCGCCGCCGGACGCGTCCGATCGCTTGGCTCGATCACCGTGATCACGCCCGACGAAGCCGCGGCGGCCGCGGCCACCGAGCTGGGCGCCGACGTGCTCGCCGATCCGACGCCCGAGGGTCACCCCGATCCGCTGAACAACGCCATCGCCACCGCGGAGCGCGCGGTGGGCAGTTCATTCGCCAATGTCGTTGCGCTGCAAGGGGATTTACCGGCGCTGCAGACTCAGGAGCTGAACGAGGCGATCGCCGCCGCACGCCAGCACCGGCGCAGCTTCGTGGCCGACCGGCTGGCGACGGGCACCGCCGCACTGTTCGCGTTCGGCAGCCCGCTTGACCCCCGGTTCGGGTCCGATTCCTCGGCGCGGCACCGCAGTTCGGGCGCGATCGAGCTGACCGGCGCCTGGCCCGGCCTGCGGTGCGACGTCGACACTCCCACCGACCTCGCCGCCGCCCGCCGCCTCGGGGTGGGGGCGGCGACCGCCCGGGCCATCGCGCCGCACTGATTTCGCTCACCCTGAGCGAATCTGTCCGACGGGTTAACGCCGTCCCAACGGCGAATGGATGTCCCTCGAGCGCTAGCAGCACCCGCGCGTGATGAGCAATGATCGCAGGGTGACTGAAATCGAAGCTGAGGCGCGACCCGATGAGAATTCGTGGCATTCAGGCGACTCGGCCGTGGCGGCGCCACCGGCTGCGACCCAATCCGCGCTGACCGATCTGCCGGAGGACCGTTACCTCAACCGGGAACTGAGCTGGCTCGACTTCAACGCCCGCGTGCTGGCGCTGGCCGACGATAACTCGTTGCCGCTGCTGGAACGTGCCAAGTTCCTGGCGATCTTCGCCTCCAACCTCGACGAGTTCTATATGGTGCGCGTCGCCGGCCTCAAACGCCGGGACGAGATGGGATTATCGGTCCGCTCCGCCGATGGGTTGACGCCGCGCAAGCAACTCGCCCTTATCGGGGAACAGACTCAGCGGATCGCCACCCGGCACGCACGGGTCTTCCTCGATTCGGTGCGGCCGGCCCTCGCCGAAGAAGGCATCCACATCGTCACGTGGGCCGATCTCGATCAGGCCGAGCGCGACGAACTGTCGACCTATTTCACCGAGCAGGTCTTCCCCGTCCTGACACCGCTGGCCGTCGATCCCGCGCACCCGTTCCCGTTCGTCAGCGGGCTGAGCCTGAACCTGGCGGTCATGGTGCGCCAGCCCGAGGACGGCGGGCAGCACTTCGCGCGAGTCAAGGTGCCCAACAACGTGGATCGCTTCGTCGAACTCGCCGCCATCGAGAGCGCGGACGGCTCGGGGCGCACCGTCGTCCGCTACCTGCCGATGGAAGAACTGATCGCCGCCTTCCTTCCTCTTCTGTTCCCGGGCATGGAAATCGTGGAGCATCACGCTTTCCGCATCACCCGCAACGCCGACATGGAGGTCGAAGAAGACCGCGACGAGGATCTGTTGCAGGCGCTGGAACGGGAATTGGCGCGACGCCGGTTCGGCCCGCCGGTGCGACTCGAGATCGCCGACGACATGACCGAGGGCATGCTGGAATTGTTGCTGCGCGAACTCGACGTGCATCCCGGTGACGTCATCGAAGTGCCGGGCCTGCTCGACCTTTCGTCGCTGTGGCAGATCTACGACCTGGACCGGCCGGCGCTCAAGGACCCGGCGTTCGTGCCGGACACCCATCCCGCCTTCGCCGACCGCGAATCTCCCAAGAGCATCTTCGCGACGCTGCGCGAGGGCGACGTCCTGGTGCACCACCCGTACGACTCCTTCTCCACCAGCGTGCAGCGCTTCATCCAGCAGGCCGCCGCAGACCCCAACGTGCTGGCGATCAAACAAACGCTGTACCGCACCTCCGGTGATTCGCCGATCGTGCGGGCGTTGATCGAAGCGGCCGAGGCCGGAAAGCAGGCCGTGGCACTCGTCGAGATCAAGGCGCGCTTCGACGAACAGGCCAACATCCGTTGGGCGCGTGCACTCGAGCAGGCGGGCGTACATGTGGTCTACGGGCTCGTCGGCCTCAAGACACACTGCAAGACCTGCTTGGTGGTGCGTCGCGAGGGTTCGGCGATCCGACGCTACTGCCACATCGGAACCGGCAACTACAACAGCAAGACCGCCCGCCTATATGAAGATGTCGGACTGCTGACGGCGAACCCCGACATCGGCGCGGACCTCACCGATTTGTTCAATTCGCTTACTGGCTATTCGCGTAAGGTCTCCTACCGCAATCTGCTGGTGGCGCCGCACGGAATTCGCGCCGGCATCATCGAACGCGTCGAACGCGAGATCGAAGCGCACCGCGAACGCGGCAACGGGCGCATCCGCCTGAAGATGAATGCGCTTGTCGACGAGCAGGTGATCGACGCGCTGTACCGGGCCTCGCAGGCGGGGGTCCGCGTCGAGGTCGTGGTGCGCGGCATCTGCGCACTGCGCCCGGGCGCCGAGGGTTTCTCCGAAAACATTTTCGTCCGCTCCATTCTCGGCCGCTTCCTGGAGCACTCGCGGATCATCCATTTCCGCAACATCAACGAGTTCTGGATCGGCAGCGCGGACATGATGCACCGCAATCTCGATCGGCGCGTGGAGGTGCTGGCTCAGGTCAAGGACCCCAAGCTCACCGCGCAACTCGACGAATTGTTCGAATCCGCACTGGATCCGTCGACCCGGTGCTGGGAACTGGGGCCCGACGGGCAGTGGACCCCCGCGCCACAGGAGGGCCATACCGTACGTGACCACCAAGTATCCTTGATGGAGCGCCATCGCAGTCCTTAGCTCTGTGCCGTGATTTCCGGTTGTTTCTCCGGGCCGCACCGTGATCAAGTGTGCGGCTCTGAGGTGAATTGATCTGCAGGAGTTGAGGTGCCGACCCAGAATTCGTCCACCGCTCGGCGCTCCGGAAGCCGAGTCGTCTACGCCGCCGGCGCGGTGCTGTGGCGACCGGGCAGTGCGGACGCGGACGACCACGACGTCGAGATAGCCGTCATTCACCGTCCCCGGTATGACGACTGGTCACTGCCCAAGGGCAAAGTGGACCCGGGCGAGACGGCCCCGGTGGCCGCCGTGCGCGAGGTGCACGAGGAGACGGGTCAGCACGCCGTCCTCGGCAGGCGGCTCGACTTGGTGAGCTATCCAATCGACCAGGGCGTCAAAAAGGTCTACTACTGGGCGGCCCGCGCCACCGGCGGCGAATTCGTGCCGGGCAACGAGGTGGACCGGCTGCTGTGGCTCCCGCTCGCCGAGGCGATGCAGAGGCTCGACTACGCGCAAGACCGAAAAGTGTTGCGGCACTTCAATAAAAAGCCGGCCGACACGAAAACCGTGTTGGTGGTCCGGCACGGCACGGCCGGCCGCAAATCGCGTTTTCACGGCGATGACGCCATGCGGCCGCTGGACAAACGGGGCCGCGCCCAGGCCGAGGCGCTGGTCCCACAGCTCCTCGCCTTCGGCGCCTCGGAGGTGTATGCGGCCGACCGGGTCCGCTGCCACCAGACCGTGGAACCGCTCGCCGAGGACTTGGGCGTGCAAGTGCACAACGAGCCCACCCTCACCGAAGAGGCCTATGCCAAGAACCCGAAACGCGGACGCCACCGAATGCTGGAGATCGCCGAGCAGAAAGGCACTCCCGTTGTCTGCACGCAGGGCAAGGTGATTCCGGACTTGATCGCGTGGTGGTGTGAGCGCGACGGCGTGCGGCCCGACAAGTCGCGCAACCACAAGGGCAGCACCTGGGTGCTGTCGCTGTTGGACGGGCGATTGGTGGCCGCCGACCACATCGGCGGTGCGCTGGCCGCAAACGTCCGGGCCTAGCGTGATGGCGGCGCCCCGCCGCTAGCGCACGAATACCCTTCGGGGGCACCGCTGCCGCCCGAAGGGTATTCGTGTTAGAACGTGACTCCGCCTATTTGCGGCCGCGACGCGCGGTCGTCTTCTTGGCGGGAGCCTTGCGGGCCGGAGCCTTGCTCGCGGCCTTCTTGGCCGGAGCCTTGGTCGCGGCCTTCTTGGCCGGAGCCTTCTTGGCCGCGGTCTTCTTGGCCGGAGCCTTGGTCGCCGCCTTGCGCACCGGAGCCTTGGTCGCGGTCTTCTTGGCCGGCGCCTTGGTCGCGGCCTTGCGAGCCGGAGCCTTCTTGGCCGCCGCCTTCTTAGCCGGGGCCTTCTTGGCCGCAGCCTTCTTGGCCGGAGCCTTCTTCGCGGCGGTCTTCTTGGCCGCACCACCCGATACCACACCGCGCTTCACGGCCGGGCCTTCCGACGGGAGGCGCTGTGCGCCAGACACAACCGCTTTGAACTGAGCACCGGGGCGGAACGCCGGGACGGACGTCGGCTTCACCTTCACCGTCTCACCGGTCCGCGGGTTGCGGGCCACCCGTGCTGCGCGGCGCCGCTGTTCGAACACACCGAACCCGGTGATAGTGACGCTGTCGCCCTTGTGTACCGCACGCACAATGGTGTCGACAACATTCTCGACCGCAGCGGTCGCCTGTCGACGGTCCGTGTTCAATTTAGTTGTGAGCACATCAATGAGCTCTGCCTTGTTCATCAATCCCTCCGACGCTAGTGGTCCTCGATTTGAACCGACTAGTGGACACGGTAAACCCTCACCCAGCAAATTTCCAAGAGCCACGCGCAATTTCAGGGCAAAGCGTCCGCTTATTTCGCAATCTGGTTGCCGCCCTTGACCGGTGGGGGGTGTTGAAAATCGGCTCGGTTTAGTTAGTCGATCAAGCAGAAAATCGGCGCCGGCCGACTACTCAAGAGGTGGGCAGAGTACGCGGTTTCCACTCCGGATACGCCGCTTCGAATGACTCGATTTTATCGAGTTTCCGCAGCGTAAGGGCTATATCGTCAAGGCCGTCGAGTAGTCGCCATGCGGTGTGGTCGTCAATCTTGAACGGCAGCACCGTCGTTCCTGCGGTGATATTTCGATCTTGAAGATTGACAGTGATTTCCAAGCCCGGGCTCTGCTCGATGAGCTTCCAGAGCAGCTCCACACCATCCTGAGAAACTTCGGCCGCCAGCAGCCCCGCCTTGCCGGCGTTGCCCCGGAAAATGTCACCGAACCGAGACGAGATGACCACCCGGAACCCGTAGTCCATCAGAGCCCACACCGCATGCTCACGCGACGACCCCGTCCCGAAATCGGGCCCCGCGACTAGCACTGACCCCCGGTCAAAGGGGCTGAGGTTGAGCACGAATGACGGATCCGACCGCCAGCTGGCGAACAAGCCGTCCTCGAAACCGGTTCGGGTGACACGCTTCAAATACACCGCTGGAATGATCTGATCGGTGTCGACATTGGAGCGCCGCAGCGGCACACCGATACCGGTGTGGGTGTGAAAAGCTTCCATGCTCATCCCTTCAACAGTCGAAATACGTCAGCTCAAATCGGCTGGAGCAGACAATGTGCCGCGAACGGCTGTCGCCGCGGCAACGGCCGGAGACACCAAATGCGTGCGGCCGCCTTTACCCTGGCGCCCTTCGAAGTTGCGGTTGGACGTCGCGGCGCACCGCTCCCCCGGCGCAAGCTGGTCGGGATTCATCCCCAGGCACATTGAGCAGCCCGCTTGGCGCCATTCGGCGCCCGCGGACGTGAAAACCTCACCCAGCCCTTCGGCTTCGGCCTGCGCGCGGACCCGCATCGAGCCCGGCACCACCAGCATCCGCACCCCGGGCGCGACCTTGCGGCCGCGCAGCACGTCGGCGACGACGCGCAGATCTTCGATACGACCGTTGGTACAAGAGCCGACGAACACCGTGTCAACGGCGACGTCACGCATCGGCATGCCCGGTCGAAGGTCCATATACGCCAACGCTTTCTCAGCCGCCTGGCGCTGCGCGTCGTCGGTCATCAGCTCGGGATCCGGCACCGCGTCGGCCAGCGGAACGCCCTGGCCGGGGTTGGTGCCCCACGTCACGAACGGGCTCAGCGACGCGGCGTCGAGGTAGACCTCGGTGTCGAATTCGGCTCCGGGGTCGGTGTGCAGCTGCTGCCAATAACTCATCGCCGCATCCCATTGCGCCCCCTGCGGCGCGTGCGGGCGGCCGCGCAGGAACTCGAACGTGGTTTCGTCCGGAGCCACCATTCCCGCCCGGGCACCGGCCTCGATGCTCATATTGCAGACCGTCATCCGGCCTTCCATCGACAGCGATTCGATGGCGCTGCCGCGATATTCGATGACGTGGCCCTGCCCGCCGCCGGTGCCGATTTTGGCGATCAGCGCGAGAATGATGTCCTTGGCCGTCACGCCGGCGGGCAGCTGCCCGTCGACATTGACCGCCATCGTCTTGAACGGTCGCAGCGGCAACGTCTGGGTGGCCAGCACGTGCTCGACCTCCGAGGTGCCAATTCCCATGGCCAGCGCGCCGAATGCGCCGTGCGTCGAGGTGTGACTATCGCCACAGACCACCGTCATTCCGGGTTGGGTGAGGCCCAGCTGCGGCCCGACCACGTGCACGATGCCCTGCTCGACGTCGCCCATTGGATATAGCCGCACACCGAATTCGGCACAATTTCGCCGTAGAGTCTCGACCTGGATTCGCGACACCGGGTCGGCAATCGGCTTGTCGATATCGGTGGTCGGAACGTTGTGATCCTCAGTGGCCAGCGTCAAATCGGGGCGGCGCACCGGCCGGCCGGCCAGGCGCAGGCCGTCGAAGGCCTGCGGACTGGTGACCTCGTGCACCAGATGCAGATCGATGTAGATCAGGTCCGGCTCGCTGGCCACACCGGATACCACAACGTGGTCATCCCAAACTTTTTCGGCCAGAGTGCGCGGTTTGGTGGCGGCCCCCGCCGCCCCTTGATCGATTCCCATATCGAACTCGCCTCAATTCGCCTCGTTGGCGGCTCGCCGATCATTCAGGCTGTGATCTCAGAATGCGAGACGCTAGTATCTTCTTGTGAGACAGCATAGCGGTATCGGCGTCCTGGACAAAGCCGTGGGTATTCTCCACACGATCTCCCAATCACCATGTGGGTTAGCCGAACTGTGCGAGCGGACCTCCTTGCCCCGCGCGACGGCCTACCGGCTGGCCGCCGCCCTCGAAGTGCATCGCCTGCTGGCGCGCGACGACGAAGGACGCTGGCTACTGGGTCCGGCCGTCACCGAACTCGCGGCCCAGGTCAACGATCCGCTGCTGGCCGCCAGCAGCGCGGTGCTGCCGCTGTTGCGCGAAACCACCGGCGAGAGCGTCCAGCTGTATCGCCGCGAGGGCACCGACCGCGTCTGCGTGGCCGCGCTGGAACCCGCTGCGGGCCTTCGCGATACGGTTCCGATCGGGGCGCGATTGCCGATGACTGCCGGATCGGGCGCCAAAGTGCTGCTGGCCCATAGCGACGCGGCCACCCAGAAAACGGTGCTCGCGACGGCGAAATTCACCGAACGAACCCTGGCCGAAGTGCGGCGGCGGGGCTGGGCCCAGAGCGTGGCCGAGCGCGAGCCGGGCGTGGCGAGTGTGTCGGCGCCGGTGCGCGATGGCCGCGGTGCCGTCGTCGCGGCCATCTCGGTGTCGGGTCCCATCGACCGGATCGGCCGGCGCCCCGGGGCGCGCTGGGCCGCCGACCTCCTGTCCGCCGCCGAGGCACTCACCCGCCGGCTCTGAGCCGTTCCGGCGGCGAGTGTGCGTCCAGGGCGGCGTAATCGGGAAAATTGCCGCCCTCGGTGCACACTCAACGCCACCAGTGCACAGTCCCCGCAGGCCGCCTGACAGACTGACCGGCATGGGAACCAATCAGCGCGCGAGCATCGTCATGTCCGAGGACGAGATCGCTGATTTCGTCGTGAAAAGCCGCACCGGCACGCTGGCCACCATCGGCGCCGACGGCCAGCCGCACCTGACCGCCATGTGGTACGCCGTCGTCGACGGCGAGATCTGGCTGGAGACCAAGGCCAAGTCGCAGAAGGCCATCAACCTCAAGCGCGACCCGCGGGTGAGCTTTCTGATCGAGGACGGCCACACGTACGACACACTGCGCGGGGTGTCCTTCGAGGGCGTGGCCGAGATCGTCGACGATCCCGACGTCTCACACCGCGTGGGCGTCAGCGTCTGGGAGCGCTACACCGGTCCCTACAGCGACGACATGAAGCCGTTCGTGGAGCAGATGATGAACAAGCGGGTCTGCGTTCGCATCGTGGCCCGACGGGCCCGTTCGTGGGATCACCGCAAACTCGGCTTGCCGGCCATGCCGGTGGGTGGATCGACAGCACCGGCGGTCCTGGGGACCGACCAGTAGCTGCGATATTTGTAGCCCCGATGGGATTCGAACCCACGCTACCGCCGTGAGAGGGCGGCGTCCTAGGCCGCTAGACGACGGGGCCAGAAACGATCCGAGCAGTCAGCATAGCTCACCCCGCTAGGCCCACCTAATCGCTTGAGACCAGAGACTTTTGCGAGAGTTTGGCTGGGGTACCAGGACTCGAACCTAGAATGGCTGAACCAGAATCAGCTGTGTTGCCAATTACACCATACCCCATTGGCTGCCTAAAACCGCTGGTCAGCGTCGATTGCGGGACTTCATAAGCTCATTGGAGTCCGCCGCCGCCAGCCGTTGTCGGCCTTTCGGTAAACCGCAGTGCAGACTACCAAAGTCTCGGCGGACACTCCGCACGCGTGGTCCGGGCCCGCTCAAGCGGGGCCCCGCCCGGCCGTCTCGCGCGCCGCCCGCAGTCGCCCCATGCTGCGCTCGCGGCCCAACAGCTCCAGCGACTCGAACAACGGCGGGCTGATCGTCGTCCCGGTGGCCCCCACCCGGATCGGGCCGAAAGCCTTGCGCGGTTTGAGGCCCAGGTTGTCGATGAGCGCGGCCTTGAGCGCGGCTTCGATCTGCGGCGCCGTCCAGTCCGTCACGGCGTCCAGCGCGGGCAGCGCCGCGTCCAGCACCGCGGCGCCGTCGGCTCCCAGCTCCTTGGCGGCGGCCTTGGGGTCGAGCGCGTATTCGTCGTCGTTGAGGAACTTCAGCAGATCCCACGCGTCGCCGAGCACCACGA
Organism: Mycobacterium senriense; assembly: GCF_019668465.1. Taxonomy (NCBI): domain Bacteria; kingdom Bacillati; phylum Actinomycetota; class Actinomycetes; order Mycobacteriales; family Mycobacteriaceae; genus Mycobacterium; species Mycobacterium senriense. The sequence continues at coordinate 5,773,669 of NZ_AP024828.1, forward strand.
TCCGGGTCTGCACCAGGTTCGCGGCGGTGGCGAAGCCGGCGTCGTCCAATCCGAGGCGATGGCCGTGGACGTTGAAATAATCGCGCAGCCTGGCGGTGAAGTCGTCGAGCGCCAGCATCCGGATGTGCTCGGCGTTGAGCGCGTCGGCCTTCTTCTGGTCGAAGCGGGCGGGATTAAAGTTGACGTTGACCACATCGAACGCGGCCACCATCTCGTCGAGACTGAACACGTCGTGGTCGTCGGCGATGGCCCAGCCGAGCAACGCGAGATAGTTGAGCAAGCCTTCGGGGATGAAGCCGCGGTCGCGGTGGGCGAACAGGTTCGACTGCGGGTCGCGCTTGGAGAGTTTCTTGGTCCCCTCCCCCAATACCGTTGGCAGGTGCGCGAACTGCGGGGTCCGCTCCGCCACGCCGATGCGGATGAGCGCCTGATACAACGCCAGCTGGCGAGGGGTCGACGACAGCAGGTCCTCGCCGCGCAGCACGTGGGTGATCTTCATCAGCGCGTCGTCACACGGGTTCACCAAGGTGTACAACGGATCTCCGTTGGCGCGGGTCAGCGCGAAATCCGGCACCGATCCGGACGCGAAGCTGGTGGTGCCGCGAACCAGGTCGTCCCACGCGAGGTCTTCGTCCGGCATGCGCAGCCGGACCACGGGTCGGCGGCCTTCGGCCAGGAACGCGGCGCGCTGGGAATCGGTCAGCTGCCGGTCGAAATTGTCGTAGCCCAGCTTGGGATTACGGCCCGCGGCGAGGTGGCGCGCCTCGACCTCCTCCGGCGTCGAGAAGGCGTAGTACGCCTCGCCCGCTTCGAGCAGCCGGGCCACCACATCGTGATAGATCTCACTGCGCTGCGACTGGCGGTACGGGCCATAGGGTCCGCCCACCTCGGGTCCCTCGTCCCAATCCAGGCCGAGCCAGCGCAGCGCGTCCAGCAGCGCCAGATAGCTTTCCTCGGTGTCGCGCTGCGCATCGGTGTCCTCGATGCGAAACACGAAGGTACCCCCGGTGTGTCGGGCGTACGCCCAATTGAACAGGGCCGTGCGGACCATTCCGACGTGCGGGGTACCGGTGGGCGAGGGACAGAATCGGACCCGGACTTGTGCTGGGGCAGTCACGATTTTCCTTTACGGACCACGGGATTGGTGAGGGTGCCGATGCCCTCGATGGTGATGGAGACGGTGTCGCCGTCCTCGATCGGCCCGACGCCCGCCGGCGTGCCGGTGAGGATGATGTCGCCGGGCAGCAGGGTCATTACGGCCGAAATCCACTCGACGATCGACCCGATGTCGTGGATCAGCAGCGAGGTACGGCTGTGCTGCTTTACGTCGCCGTTGACCTCGGTGCGCAACTCCAGATCGCCGGGGTCCAGCGGTTTGAGGTCGGTGACGATCCACGGCCCCACCGGGCAGAAGGTGTCATGCCCCTTGGCCCTGGTCCACTGTCCATCGGATTTTTGTTGATCGCGCGCCGAGACGTCGTTGCCGATGGTGTAGCCGAGGATGTTCTCCGCCGCCTGGGCTGCCGTGACGTCCTTGCAGGGCCTGCCGATGACCACCCCCAGCTCGCCCTCGAAGTGCACCGGTGATGCGTTGGCCGGCAACCGAATCGGCACGTTCGGCCCGATGATCGCGGTGTTGGGCTTGAGGAAGATCACCGGATCCACCGGGGCGGGGCCGGTCATGTCATTCATTTCGGCGATGTGATCGGCGTAGTTCTTCCCGACACACACCACCTTGCTGGCCAGAATCGGGGCGAGCAGCCGGACGTCGGCCAGCGGCCACGAACGGCCGGTGAAGTTCGGCGTGCCGAACGGATGTTCGGCGATCTCGCGCACGATCATCTCGGCTGGGTCGTTGAGGTCACCTTCGATACTGACGAAGGCGACACCGTCCGGGCTGGCGATTCGACCAAGGCGCATTTGGTTGAGCCTAGTGACGGTCGCGAGCGCGGCGTAGCCGGGCGTGGCGGGCCGTCACCATCCGAGCTAGTGACGGTCGCGAGCGCGGCGTAGCCGGGCGTGGCGGGCCGTCACCATCCGAGCTAGTGACGGTCGCGAGCGCGGCGTAGCCGGGCGTGGCGGGCCGTCACCATCCGAGCTAGTGACGGTCGCGAGCGCGGCGTAGCCGGGCGTGGCGGGCCGTCACGATCCGGGCCAGTGACGGTCGCGAGCGCGGCGTAGCCGGGCGTGGCGGGCAGGCACGAGCCGGGACGAAATTGGCGGCAATGACGGGCGACGGCACAAGTCCTGCACCTAAGTTTCCCGCCGGTATGCAAGCATAAAGAATGCAGTCCGACCCGGCCGCGACGCCCGAAATCGGCGCGGGCGCCCGCTGGTCGATCATGATAGTTTCGCTGCTGGCAACGGCGAGTTCGTTCCTCTTCATCAACGGCGTCGCGTTCCTCATCCCGTCGCTGCAAAGCGCGCGCGGAATCCGGCTCGACGAGGCCGGTCTGCTCGCCTCGATGCCCAGCTGGGGCATGGTGGTCACGCTGGTGCTCTGGGGATACCTGCTCGACCGGGTCGGCGAGCGGGTGGTGATGACCACGGGCTCGGCGCTCACCGCGATAGCCGCCTACGCCGCGGCGTCGGCGCATTCGCTGGTGATGATCGCCGTCTACCTGTTCCTCGGCGGTATGGCCGCCGCCAGCTGCAACACGGCCGGCGGCCGGCTGGTGTCCGCCTGGTTCCCGCCACACCAGCGCGGGCTGGCCATGGGTATCCGCCAAACCGCGCAGCCCTTGGGAATCGCCTTGGGCGCGATGATAATTCCCGAGCTCGCCGAACACGGGCCACGGGCCGGCCTCCGGTTCACCGCGCTGGCGTGCGTGTTCGGAGCGGTAGTGAGCGTCGTCGGAATAGTCGACCCGCCGCGCAAACCCCGCGCCAGTGCAAGCGATCAGGAACTCGCCAGCCCGTATCGAGGGTCGTTGACGCTGTGGCGAATTCACGCGGTGGCGGGCCTGATGATGATGCCGCAAACGGTGACGGTGACGTTCATGCTGGTGTGGCTGATCAAGAACCTGCACTGGTCGGTCGCGGCCGCCGGCGGGTTGGTCACTGTGTCGCAGCTGCTGGGTGCGCTCGGCCGCGTGGCCGTGGGCCGGTGGTCCGATCGACTCGGCTCGCGCATGCGGCCGGTGCGCTACATCGCGGCCGCCGCCGTGCTGATCTTGCTGCTGCTGGCGTGGGCCGACTACATGAACTCGCGGTGGCAGGCCGGACTGATGGTCGCCATCTCGGTGATCGCGGTGCTCGACAACGGGCTGGAGGCCACGGCCATCACCGAATTCGCCGGCCCGTACTGGAGCGGACGCGCCCTGGGCATCCAGAACACCACCCAGCGGGTGATGGCCGCCGCCGGCCCGCCGCTGTTCGGTGCGTTGATCTCGGCCGCGAAATACCCACCGGCGTGGATGTTGTGCGCGTTGTTCCCGCTGGCGGCGGTGCCGCTGGTGCCGACGCGGTTGGTGCCACCGGGTCTGGAAACTAGAGCCCGGACGCAATCCGTTCGCCGACTTCGGCGGTGGATAACTTTCCGGTCGGGCGACTGGCCAGATGGGACGCCACGGCCCGGTCCACTCGCGCGGCGGCAGCGTCTTCGCCGAGATGGGCGAGCAGCAACGCCACCGACATGATGGCGGCGGTCGGGTCGGCGATGCCCTGGCCGGCAATGTCCGGCGCACTGCCGTGGACGGGCTCGAACATCGAGGGATTGGTGCGGGTGCCGTCGATATTTCCACTGGCCGCCAAGCCAATTCCGCCGCACACCGCCGCCGACAGGTCGGTGATGATGTCGCCGAACAAGTTGTCGGTGACGATCACGTCGAAGCGGCCGGGGTCGGTGACCATGAAGATGGTCGCGGCGTCGACGTGTTGATAAGCGACCTCGACGTCGGGATAGTCGCGTCCGACTTCGGCCACGATGCGCGACCACAGCCTGCCGGCGAAGGTCAGCACGTTGGTTTTGTGCACCAGTGTCAAGTGCTTTCGGCGTCGCTGGGCCCGTTCGAACGCGTCGGCCACCACCCGGCGCACACCGAAAGCCGTGTTCTGGCTTACCTCGGTGGCGACTTCGTTGGGCGTCCCGACGCGGATGGCGCCGCCGGTGCCGGTGTAGGGCCCTTCTGTTCCCTCGCGCACCACCACGAAGTCGATCTCCGGGTTGCCGGCCAGCGGGCTGTTCACTCCCGGATACAGCCGGCCCGGCCGCAGGTTGATGTGATGGTCCAGCTCGAAACGCAGGCGCAGCAACAACCCTCGTTCCAGCACGCCGCTGGGCACCGACGGGTCACCAATAGCCCCGAGCAGAATGGCATCGTGCGCGCGCAGCTCGTCGACGACCGAGTCCGGCAGTAGCTCACCGGTGGCGTGATAGCGCCGCGCACCCAGGTCGTAGCTGGTCTTGTCCGCCCCGGGCAGCACCGTATCCAGGACCTTGATGGCCTCGGAAACGACTTCGGGCCCGATCCCGTCACCCTCGATCACCGCCAACTTCATCGGCGCCGCTCTCCCCCGCAAGCGGGAGGTGCCCCCACCTCATCGCTCCAATTCTTCTTGTCGCCGGCGCACTTCACGACAGATCAACCACCTCAAGCTTGTTGGCGCCGACGGCCGCACCGATTTCGGCCCGCACGTCACGCGGCACGTCGCGGTCCAGGCGCAGCAGGATCGTCGCACCCGGGCCCTCGGCGTCCTCGGAGAGTTGCGCGGCTTCGATGTTCACCCCGGCCGAACCCAGCAGGGTGCCGATCTTGCCCAGCGCGCCGGGCTGGTCGACGTAGTTGATCACCAGGTTGGTGCCCCGGGCGCGCAGATCGAAGTTGCGCCCGTTGATCTGCACGATCTTCTCCACCAGCTGCGGCCCGGACAAGGTGCCGGCGACGTTGACGACGGTGCCGTCGTGCGCAACCGCGCGGACGTCGACCACGCTGCGGTGGTTCGGGCTCTCCGACGCGGTGCCGATTTCGGCGGTGATGCCGCGTTCTTCGGCCAGCGCCGGGGCGTTGACGAAGGTCACCGGCCCCTCGACGACGGCCGAGAACAACCCTCGCAGCGCCGAAAGTTTAAGCACCTCAACATCTTCGGAGGCAAGTTCGCCGCGCACCTGCACCGACAAGGACACCGGGGGGCCGTCGGACAGCGTGGCGGCCAGCACCCCGAGCTTGCGCACCAGGTCCAGCCAGGGCGCCACCTCTTCGTTGACCACCCCGCCGCCGACGTTGACCGCGTCGGGAACGAATTCCCCGGCCAGAGCGAGCTTCACGCTTGCCGCAACGTCGGTGCCGGCCCGGTCCTGCGCCTCTTCGGTCGATGCGCCCAGGTGCGGTGTGACCACCACCTGCGGCAGCTCGAACAGCGGGCTGTCGGTGCACGGTTCCTTGGAGAAGACGTCCAGCCCGGCCGCGCGCACGTGGCCGCTGCGCACCGCGTCGGCCAGCGCGGCTTCGTCCACCAGGCCACCGCGGGCGGCGTTGACGATGATGACGCCCGGCTTGGTCTTGGCCAGCGCGTCCTTGTCGATCAGGCCCGCGGTTTCGGGCGTCTTCGGCAGGTGCACGGAGATGAAGTCGGCGCGGCCCAGCAGTTCGTCCAGCGTCAGCAGTTCGATGCCCAGCTGCGCGGCGCGCGCCGGCGACACGTAGGGGTCGTAGGCGACCAGGTGGGTGCCGAAAGCGCTGAGCCGCTGGGCGACCAGCTGCCCGATCCGGCCCAGGCCCACCACGCCGACCGTCTTGCCGAAGATCTCGGTGCCCGAGAAGGACGACCGCTTCCAGGCGTGCTCGCGCAGCGAGGCATCGGCGGCCGGAACCTGGCGGGCCGCGGACAGCAGCAGCGCCAGCGCGTGCTCGGCGGCGCTGTGGATGTTCGACGTCGGCGCGTTGACCACCAGCACACCGCGCTCGGTGGCGGCGTTGACGTCGACGTTGTCCAGGCCCACCCCGGCGCGGGCGACGATCTTCAGCTTGGGCGCGGCCGCCAGCACCTCGGCATCGACCGTGGTGGCCGAACGCACCAGCAGCGCATCGGCCTCCGGCACGGCCGCGAGCAGCTTCTCCCGATCCGGGCCGTCTACCCAGCGCACCTCGACCTGGTCACCCAGGGCGGCGACGGTGGATTCGGCGAGCTTGTCGGCAATGAGTACAACAGGCAGATTCACCCGGCCAGCCTATCGGCTGTAATTAACGCGTGGACGTCACCATCGTCGGCAGCGGACCCAACGGGTTGACGGCTGCCGTAATCTGCGCCCGGGCCGGCCTGAAAGTCCAGGTCGTCGAAGCTCAGCCGACCTTTGGCGGGGGTGCGCGCACCGCGCCCGACCCAGATTCTGCGGAAGTCTTGCACGACATCTGCTCCGCCGTGCACCCGTTGGCGCTGGCGTCGCCGTTCTTCAAAGAGTTCGACCTGCCCGCCCGCGGCGTCCAGCTGGCGGTGCCCGAGATTTCCTACGCCAACCCGCTGCCCGGGCGCCCCGCGGCCATCGCCTACCGCGACCTGGACCGCACCTGTGCCGAACTCGAGCACGGCGCGTCCTTCAAACGCCTGCTCGGCCCGCTGGTCGAGCGTTCCGACGACGTGGTGGCCCTGCTGCTGGGCGACAAGAGGTCGGTGCCGAACTCGCTGCCGTCGGCGCTGCAACTGGGGCTGCGGATGCTGGCCCAAGGCACCCCGGCGTGGGGGACGCTGGCCGGCGAGGACGCCCGCGCGCTGTTCACCGGCGTTGCCGCGCATATCATTTCGCGAATGCCGTCGCTGACCGCGGCCGGCGCCGGGATGATGCTGGCCACCCTCGCGCACTCGGTCGGCTGGCCGATTCCGGTGGGCGGTAGCCAGGCGATCACCGACGCCCTCATCGCCGACCTGCGCGCCCACGGCGGCGAGCTCACGGCGGGCACCGAAGTGACGTCGCCGCCGGGTGGGGTCGTCGCATTCGACACCGCGCCGACCGCGCTGTTGCGCATCTACGGCGAAGCCCTGCCCGCGCGCTACGCTAAAGCGTTGCGGCGCTATACCTTTGGTCCCGGTGTTGCCAAGGTCGACTTCGTGCTCAGCGACGAGATTCCGTGGTCGGACCCCCGGTTGCGGCAGGCGCCGACCCTGCACCTCGGCGGCACCCGCGAGCAGATGGCCCGCGCCGAAGCCGACATCGCCGCGGGGCGGCACGCGCAGTGGCCCATGGTGCTGGCCGCGTCGCCGCACGTCGCCGACCCCGGCCGCATCGACGCCGCCGGTCGCCGGCCCTTCTGGACCTACGTCCACGTGCCGGCGGGGTCCACCCTCGACGCGACCCAAGCGGTGACCGCGGTGGTCCAGCGATTCGCCCCCGGCTTCCGCGACGTCGTGCTGGCGGCGCGCGCGGTGCCGGCCGCCCGGTTGTGCGACCACAACGCCAACTACGTCGGCGGCGACATCGGGATGGGCGGCAACTCCGCCTGGCGGGCGATCGCCGGTCCCACACCGCGGTTAAACCCTTGGCGCACACCCATTCCCAAGGTGTACCTGTGCTCCGCGGCCACACCGCCGGGCGGCGGTGTGCACGGCATGGCCGGCTACTACGCGGCCCGCACGTTGTTGCGCCGGGAATTCGGCATCGACACGATCCCGGATCTGCGGCCTACGATAACGCCGTGACGAAACTTGCGATCATCTACTACTCGGCCACCGGCCATAACACCACGATGGCGCAGCGCGTGGCCGCCGCGGCCGAGTCGGCGGGGGCCGAAGTCCGCCTGAGGCACGTCGCCGAAACACAGGATCCCGAATCGTTCGCCCACAACCCGGCCTGGACGGCGAACTATGAGGCCACCAAAGACCTTCCGGCGGCCACCGGCGACGACATCGTCTGGGCGGATGCGGTGATCTTCGGTTCACCGACCCGGTTCGGTTCTCCGGCAGCGCAATTGCGCGCGTTTCTCGATTCGCTGGGCGGGTTGTGGGCGCAGGGCAAGCTCGCGGACAAGGTGTACGCGGGTTTCACGTCGTCCAACACCGTGCACGGCGGCCAGGAGACCACCCTGCTCTCGCTCTACATCTCGCTGATGCACTTCGGCGGCATCATCGTGCCGCCGGGATACACGGATCCGTGCAAATTCGTCGACGGCAATCCCTATGGGGCGAGCCTGGTCACCACCCACGACAACATCAAGGAATTCGACGAGCCGACCGGCACCGCACTCGAGCATCTGGCCCGCCGGGTGGTCCAGACGGCGGGACGCCTCACGGCGTCCTGGGCCACCGAACGTGCACTCACGGCGAAGAAATCGCTGAATACTCGCCCTGAGTGCACGCTCGGCGAAAAACGCTAGGCCGTTTCGGTGATCGGCCGGTCGACCCAGCTCATCAGGTCGCGCAGCTTCTTGCCGGTGACCTCGATGGGGTGTTCGGCGTTCTCCTTGCGCAGCTGCTCGAGTTGCTTGTTGCCGCCCTCGACGTTGGCGACCAGCTTCTTGGTGAAGTCGCCGCTCTGGATGTCGCGCAGGATCTCGCGCATCCGCTCCTTGGTGCCGGCGTCGATGACGCGCGGACCCGAGAGGTAGCCGCCGAATTCCGCGGTGTCGGACACCGAGTAGTTCATCCGGGCGATGCCACCCTCGTACATCAGGTCGACGATCAGCTTGAGCTCGTGCAGCACCTCGAAGTAGGCCATCTCCGGCGGGTAGCCCGCCTCGACCATGACATCGAATCCGGTCTTCACCAATTCCTCTGTGCCACCGCACAACACGGCCTGCTCACCGAACAGGTCGGTCTCGGTCTCGTCCTTGAAGGTGGTCTTGATGACACCGGCGCGGGTGCCGCCGATGGCCTTCGCGTAGGACAGGGCCAGCGCCTCGCCGTCGCCGTTCGGGTCCTGGTCGACGGCGATCAGCGCGGGCACACCCTTGCCGTCGACGAACTGCCGGCGCACCAGGTGGCCGGGCCCCTTGGGGGCGACCATCGCGACGGTGACGTTGGCCGGCGGCTTGATCAGGTCGAAGTGGATGTTGAGGCCATGGCCGAAGAACAACGCGTCCCCGTCCTTGAGGTTGGGTTCGATGTCGTTCTTGAAGATGTCGGCCTGCGCGGTGTCGGGCGCCAGCAGCATGATGACGTCGGCCCACTTGGCGACCTCGGCCGGGGTGTCGACGTCCAGGCCCTGCTCTTGCACCTTGGCCCGCGACTTCGAACCCTCCTTCAGGCCCACCTTCACCTGCACGCCGGAGTCGCGCAGGCTCAGCGAGTGCGCATGTCCCTGGCTGCCGTATCCGATCACGCCGACCTTGCGACCCTGGATGATCGTCAGGTCTGCGTCGTCGTCGTAGAACATCGGCAATGTCTCGCCAGACGGGTTAGCCACTTCACTATCTCCTTCTTGTTTCAGCTGAAAAATTACTTGGCCGTGCCGATTCCACGCGGACCGCGAGCCAGCGACACCACGCCGGATTGGACGATTTCGCGGATCCCGAAGGGTTCCAGGATGCGCAGCAGCGCCTCGATCTTGCCGCGGTTACCCGTCGCCTCGATCGTCAGTGCCTCCGGCGACACATCAATCACCTTGGCGCGGAATAGGTTCACCGCTTCGATCACCTGACTGCGGATGCCCGCGTCGGCGCGCACCTTGATCAGCGCCAATTCCCGGGACACCGAGTTGTCGTCGTCGAGCTCGACGATCTTGATGACGTTGATCAGCTTGTTGAGCTGCTTGGTGATCTGCTCGAGCGGGGTCTCCTCGGCGGACACCACGATGGTCATCCGCGACATGTCCTTCTGCTCGGTGGCACCGACGGCCAGCGATTCGATGTTGAACCCGCGCCGCGAGAACAGCGCCGCCACCCGGGCGAGCACGCCGGGTTTGTCCTCGACCAACACCGACAGGGTGTGCGTGTGCATCAGGCGTGCCCTTCGCTCTCGTCGTCGAACAGCGGGCGGATTCCCTGGGCCGCCTGAATCTCGTCATTGCTGGTGCCGGCGGCCACCATCGGCCAGACCTGCGCGTCGGCCCCGACGATGAAATCGATCACCACCGGGCGGTCGTTGATCGCCCGCGCCTGGTTGATCACGTCTTCGACGTCTTCTTCACGCTCGCAACGCAATCCGACGCAACCCAACGCCTCCGCCAGCTTCACGAAATCCGGGATGCGGTGCGAGTGCGTGGCCAGATCGGTCTGCGAGTACCGCTCTTGGTAGAACAGCGTCTGCCATTGGCGCACCATGCCCAGGTTGCCGTTGTTGATCAGCGCCACCTTGATCGGCACGCCCTCGATCGCGCAGGTGGCCAGCTCCTGGTTGGTCATCTGGAAGCAACCGTCGCCGTCGATCGCCCACACCTCGGCGTCCGGGCGGGCCATCTTGGCGCCCATCGCCGCCGGGATGGCGAACCCCATGGTGCCCAGCCCGCCGGAGTTGAGCCAGGTGCGCGGCTTCTCGTACGAGATGAATTGGGCCGCCCACATCTGGTGCTGACCGACGCCCGCGACGTACAGGGCGTCCGGGCCGGCGATCTGGCCCAGCTTCTCGATGACGTACTCCGGGCCGAGGCTGCCGTCACTCTGCGGGCCGTAGCTCAGCGGGTAGGTGGACTGAACCTCGTTCAGGTAGGCCCACCACTCGGTCATGTTGAGCTTGCCGGGAATCCCGTCCTGGCGCAGCAGCTCGAGCAGCTCGATGATGACGGCTTTGACGTCGCCGACGATCGGCACGTCCGCGTGGCGGTTCTTGCCGATCTCGGCCGGGTCGATGTCGGCGTGAATCACCTTGGCCTCGGGGGCGAAGGTGTCCAGCTTCCCGGTCACCCGGTCATCGAAGCGCGTTCCCAGCGCGATCAGTAGGTCGCTGCGCTGCAGCGCCGCCACCGCGGCGACGGTGCCGTGCATGCCGGGCATGCCCATGTGCTGGGGATGGCTGTCCGGGAACGCGCCGCGCGCCATCAGCGTGGTCACCACGGGGATGCCGGTCAGCTCGGCCAGCTCGTGCAGCTGCTCGGTCGCGTCGCCGCGGATGACCCCGCCACCCACGTAGAGCACCGGCTTGCGGGCGGCCGCGATCAGCTTGGCGGCCTCGCGGATCTGCCGGCTGTGCGGCTTGGTGTTCGGCTTGTAGCCGTGCAGATCGATCCGCGGCGGCCAGCTGAACGTGCACTGGCCCTGCAGCACGTCCTTGGGGATGTCGACGAGCACCGCGCCGGGGCGGCCAGAGGCGGCGATGTGGAAAGCCTCGGCGAGCACCTGCGGGATCTCGTTGCCCGAGCGGACCAGGAAGTTGTGCTTGGTGATCGGCATCGTGATGCCCGAGATGTCGGCTTCCTGGAAGGCATCGGTACCGATCAGCGAGCGCCCGACCTGGCCGGTGACGGCGACGACGGGTATCGAGTCCATCTGGGCGTCGGCCAGCGGGGTCACCAGGTTGGTGGCGCCGGGCCCCGATGTCGCCATGCATACGCCGACCTTGCCGGTGGCGTGCGCGTAGCCGCTGGCGGCGTGGCCGGCGCCCTGCTCGTGGCGGACCAGCACGTGGCGCAGCTTCTTCGAGTCGAACAGCGGGTCATAAACCGGCAGCACCGCGCCGCCGGGGATGCCGAAGATGACCTCTACGCCGAGTTCCTCTAGCGAGCGGATCACCGCCTGGGCCCCGGTAAGTTGCTCGGGCCCAATGCGTTTCGGCTTGCCGGCCGCAGGCTTGGCGGCGGGCTTGGCCGCATCCGTGGCGATGTCGGCAGCGTCCGGTGTCGCGGAGGCGTGCTGCCTGATAGGAGCGCTCACTGTCGTTCAGTCCTATTCATTCCGGGAATCTCGTTGGGGGCAACAAAAAACCCCCGACAGCTCATCTGCTGCACGAGGGTTGCGCGTTGGTGCTGGATTGCTTCAAATGCTGAAGAGCAAGTCAGCCACCAACGCGCTGACTAATTACTACGAGCATCCCGGTCTTTCCGGCGGTATCCATAGCGTCCGACGGTAGCCTTCGCACAGCTCAGCAGTCAAATCCGTGACCTTCGGCGGCCCGGTCACCAGCGAGGTCGGCGACCGCGCCGCCGGGCGAGCGCACGCGGGACCGAGTCCAGCTGCCGGGTGAAATGATGGTGGGGTGGCTACCGGTTCGTCTCCCCAAACACCCCCCGCAGCGCCCGTCGTGATCAAGGTGTCGCCGATAGCGCATCTGGCCGTCGGATTCCTGACCTTGGGATTGCTGATTCCGGTGATGCTGTGGCCGCCGTCGCTCCCGCTGCTGATCCTTCCGGTGCTGCTGTCGGCGTTGATCGTCCGGCTACGCACCGTCGCCGACGAACAGGGCGTGACCGTTCGGACGCTTTTCGGCAGCCGGCGAGTGCGCTGGGACGAGATCGACGGGCTGCGTTTCCACCGCGGTTCGTGGGGACGCGCGCGCCTCAAGAGCGGCGCCGAGCTGCGGTTACCCGCGGTCACCTTCTCCACGCTGCCCGAGCTGACCGAGGCCAGCGCGGGGCGGGTTCCCAACCCCTACCAGTGAGAAGGCCGGTCAGCCGATCGGATTCACGCCGTTGAGGGCCACCCACACCCCGACACCGGCCGCGATGCCTGCCAGCAGGGCGACGAAGGACCCGATGAAGGGTCGATGCGCCCAACCGCGGCGCGCGTCCAGGCCGTAGCGGCCGGGTCCGCACAGGACGACCGCGGCGGCCATGACGATCAGGGTGATCTGGTATTCGTGCCCCTCGGGCAGGAAGAACGAGAAGTTGCGGGTGTGCGGCCGCACCGAGAGGCTGGCCAGCAGGCCGTTGATCAGAAACGCCAGCGCACCGGCCGCGGCCACCGGCGTGAACAGACCCAGGATGAGCAGCACGCCCGCGACGGCCTCGCCGCCGGCGCTCACGTAGGCGAGGATGTCGGCGTGTTGGTAGCCGACGTCGGACAGTGAGTTCTTGAACCCCGTCACGCCGGAGCCGCCCCACCAGCCGAACAGCTTCTGCAGCCCGTGGGCGCCGAGCACCACGCCCAGCCCGACGCGCAGCAGCAGCAAACCGAGATGCTGCGTTCCGCGCCGGCCGACGTCGTGCAACCGGTCGTGGTGTTCATCGTCGTCGTCGTCGATGTCGGCGGACTCGGGGACGGCATGCCGGGACGCCGCATGCGGCTGGACGTAAGGCAGGGGCTCCTGCTGTTCCAGCAGGTTGTAGCCCCCGGCCCCGGAGCCGGCGACCGCGGGGGCGCCGCCGTAGGGGATGACGGTGGTGGTACCGGTCGACGGGTTGAAGTCGCCGGGGTAGCCGACTGGCGTCAGATCATCTTCGGGATCGACCAGCCGCGCCGAGGCGGGGCGTCCCGGGGTCGGCTCCGGGGATTCGCCGGGCCGTTGCCAATGTGCGTCATTCGGTTGACTGGTCACGGGTGTCAGGGTAAGGGCATTCGGCCCTGAATTGGGGATTTGAGCGGCGCTTTCGCCTGGCAATCGGCGGTTTGCCCGTCAAATCGGCCCGGATTTGCCCCGAATCGTCTCCGGAGCCGGTTTGGGAGGCCCGCCGCGCGACATCGCCCGTTCGCCGGAGGTTGCGGCGGCAGGGGCGGAAAGGGGTCGAGGTCGAGTTTTCGGCGGCGGCCAACGGGGACGTGTGTGGCGGCGCCGCTGGCAGTGTCCGTAGCCTGACGGTCATGCGACTAGGGCGATCGGGGCGGTCGGTTCGGCGCGGCTTCGCCGTGCTGTGTGCCCTCGTGCTGGTGACGAGTGGGTGCGCACGCTTCAATGACGCCCAATCGCAACCGTTCACCACCGCCCCCGAACTGAAGCCGCAACCCAGTTCGACGCCTCCCCCGCCGCCGCCACTGCCGCCCACGCCGTTTCCCAAGGCCTGCCCCGCTCCCGGCGTGATGCAGGGCTGCCTGGAGAGCACCAGCGGCCTGATCATGGGCCCCGACAGCAAAACCGCGCTCGTCGCCGAGCGCACCACCGGCGCGGTCAAGGAGATCTCCGTCAATGCCGAGCCGAAGGTGAAGACGGTGATCCCGGTGGATTCGTCCGGGGACGGCGGCCTGATGGACATCGTCATGTCGCCCACGTACACCCAGGACCGCCTGATGTACGCCTACATCAGCACGCCGACCGACAACCGGGTCATCCGGGTGGCCGACGGCGACATCCCCAAGGACATCCTGACCGGGATCCCCAAGGGCGCCACCGGAAACACCGGAGCGTTGATCTTCACCAGTCCCACCACGCTGGTGGTGATGACCGGCGACGCGGGCAACCCGGCGGCGGCCGCCGACCCCAAATCGCTGGCCGGCAAGGTGCTGCGGATCGAGCAGCCGACCACCGTGGGGCAGGCGCCGCCGACGACCGCGCTGTCCGGGGTGGGTTCCGGCGGCGGCCTGTGCACCGACCCGGTCGACGGCTCACTGTATGTCGCCGACCGCACCCCGACCGCGGATCGGTTGCAGCGCATCACCAAAACGTCGGAGGTGTCCACGGTGTGGACCTGGCCCGACAAACCGGGCGTGGCCGGATGCGCGGCGATGGACGGGACCGTGCTGGTCAACCTGATCAACACCAAGCTGACGGTCGCGGTCCGGCTGGCGCCGGGCACGGGGGCGGTCACCGGTCAACCCGATGTGGTTCGCAAGGACACCCACGCGCACGCCTGGGCGCTGCGCATGTCGCCGGATGGAAACGTCTGGGGCGCAACGGTCAACAAGACGGCCGGGGACGCCGAAAAGCTGGACGACGTGGTGTTCCCGCTCTTCCCGCAGGGCGGCGGCTTCCCGCGCAACAGCGACGACAAGAGCTGACGGACTCGCCGCCGTGATGACGGTCGATTGACCCGGGGCTAGCCCTGGCCGCAGGCGGCCAACACCAATTCGCGCACCCGGGCGGCGTCGGCCTGGCCGCGGGTGGCCTTCATCACCGCGCCGACGATCGCGCCGGCCGCGGCCACCTTGCCGCCGCGGATCTTTTCTGCCACATCGGGATTGGCGGCCAGCGCCTCGTCGACGGCGGCCTGCGTCACCGAGTCATCGCGCACCAGCGCCAGACCGCGGGCGGTCATCACCTCTTCGGGCTCGCCCTCGCCCGCCAGCACACCCTCGACGACCTGGCGGGCCAGTTTGGTGGACAGCTTGCCCTCGTCGACCAGCGCCACCACCGCGGCGACCTGCGCGGGCGTGATGGCCAGCTCGTCCAGCGCCACGTTGGCCTCGTTGGCCTTCTGCATCAGGAAGTTGCCCCACCAGGCGCGGGCCTGCTCGCTGGATGCGCCGTGCTCGATGGTCGCGGTGACCAATTCGATCGCCCCGGCGTTGACCAGGTCACGCATCACCTCGTCGGAGATGCCCCACTCGTCCTGAATGCGCTTGCGGCTCAACCACGGCAGCTCGGGGATGGTCTGACGAAGTCGCTCGACCAGCTCGCGACTGGGCGCGACGGGCTCCAGGTCCGGCTCGGGGAAGTACCGGTAGTCCTCGGCCGTCTCTTTGGTGCGGCCCGGGCTCGTGTAGCCGCCGGCCTCGTGAAAGTGCCTGGTTTCCTGGATGATTCGGCCACCGGACGCCAAGACTGCGGCTTGGCGTTGCATTTCGTAACGCACCGCGACCTCAACGCTTTTCAGCGAGTTGACGTTCTTGGTTTCGGTCCGGGTGCCGAACTCGGCCGCACCGGTCGGCTTGAGCGACACGTTGGAATCACACCGCATCGATCCCTGGTCCATCCGGACATCGGATACGTCCAGAGCCCGCAACAGGTCTCGTAACGCCGTCACGTAGGCGCGGGCGATCTGCGGCGCCCGGGCCCCGGCGCCCTCGATGGGCTTGGTGACGATTTCGATCAACGGCACGCCGGCGCGGTTGTAGTCGATCAACGATGTGGTCGCGCCGTGAATGCGGCCAGTCTCGCTGCCGATGTGGGTGAGCTTGCCGGTGTCTTCCTCCATGTGCGCGCGCTCGATCTCGACCCGCCAGGTGGTGCCGTCCTCCAGCGGTGCCTCGAGGTAGCCGTTGATGGCGATGGGCTCGTCGTACTGCGAAATCTGGTAGTTCTTCGGCTGGTCCGGGTAGAAGTAGTTCTTCCGAGCGAAGCGGCACCAGGGCACGATCTCGCAGTTCAGCGCCAACCCGATGCGGATGGCCGACTCGACCGCGTTCTGGTTGAGCACGGGCAGCGAACCGGGCAGGCCGAGGCACACCGGACAGACCTGGGTGTTGGGCTCGGCGCCGAAAGCGGTGGCGCAGCCGCAGAACATCTTGGTGACGGTGGACAGTTCAACGTGCACCTCGAGGCCGAGTACCGGATCGAAACGCGCGATGACGTCGTCGTAGTCCATCAGATCGGCGCTGGCGGCAACACTCATGCGCTCGATCCTAATGGTGATCGCGAGCGCGGCGGAGCCGGGCGAAGCGGGTCACCCAGTGGTCAATTCACATCAGCCGGTGCGCGGTGATCGCGCCACCGGCAATTGGTCGCGCTGCCCTCCCCGGCCCGGGAACATGTCGGCCAGCACGGCCGCCATCTCCAGATAACTGCGCCTGCTCTCCTTGCTCAACCGGTCCAGCGCGATCTTTCGCCCATCGTGCACGTGCCGGTCGAAGGGCAATACCACCGTGGCGCCGACGCCAGCGGACAACCGGTCGAGTTCGGTGACCGCCACACCGTCGACCTTGGCCGGCTCGACGTGGTTGACGGCCAGCACCGTCCACTGCATCAATGATGCATACCCGTTGTGGCACAACCATTCCAGCGTCGCCCGTGTTTTGCGTACAGCATCGATGGCGGGGCTGGTGACCACCACCAAGGCGCGCGATTCCGGTAGAACGGCGTCCATCACATCGGAATTGAGCGTTTTGACGCAGTCGACCAGGACCAACGAATACTGGTTTCGCAGCATCGAGAAGGCCCGCAGCATGTCGTGGCGCTCCAGACGCCAATCGGAGTCCGGCAACCCGAGCACCTCCAGCCC
The DNA here is from genome assembly GCF_019668465.1 of Mycobacterium senriense. NCBI lineage: Bacteria > Bacillati > Actinomycetota > Actinomycetes > Mycobacteriales > Mycobacteriaceae > Mycobacterium > Mycobacterium senriense. Next base: position 5,790,557 of record NZ_AP024828.1, read on the forward strand.
GAAGCCGTTCATATACGTCAGCGCGCGGATGTCCTCATACTGCGCTGCAGGTTTGCCGTGCAGCAGGTCGGCCATGCTGTGCGGGTTGCGCCGGCCGTGGCGCTCCGCCAGGTCTCCGGCGTCGATATCGAGGGCAAGCACCCGGTCGCGGCGAACGGCAGCGAAGGTCGATCCCAGTGCCTCCACCACCGTCGTCTTGCCAACCCCACCCTTGAGGTTGAGCACGGCGATCGGGAAGGCGCCGCCCACGGTCGCGCGGATGCGCTGCCGCAGGTCGTTCTCATAGGTCGTGTTCTTGCCCGGGCCGATCTCGATCCCGGTGAGGCGATAGAGCAGCTGTCGCCAGTTGAACCCCGCGGCGTCCGTGTCGTGCGCGTCGAAGCGGTCCAGCGCCGTCGCGCCGAGTATCGGCTCGGGCCGAGCCGGGGGTGGCACCCGCGGGGGTGGCGGCGGGGCGGCGGGCGGAGGTTGTGACGGTCCGGCCGCGGGCTGCTTCGGACCGTGCGACTGCGGCACGGTGGTCGCTGCGGGGCCGCCGTTCGCGCGCCGCCCGCGCGGACCCGGCATCTGATTCGGCGGGCCCGGTGGCCTCGCCGCTGCAGCGGATTGCTGAACGAATCCGCGAATCGCACCGCGGTTGCTCATACACCCGGTATAACCCCTCAGGACCGGTCCGGAAACCACCAAAATGTCGCAAATGCGAACCACCTGGATCATTAGCGGGCAAATTCAAGCCGCGGTTCACTCAGATCCACCCGTTGTTTGCCCGGCGGCGCGGCTAACCGAAGAACGCGGCGGCGTCGTCGTAGCGGCTTTCCGGCACCAGCTTGAGCTGACGCACCGCGTCCGCCAGCGGCACCCGGCCAATGTCCTGCCCGCGTAGCGACACCATCTGGCCGTATTCGCCGGCATGCGCGGCGTCGGCCGCGTTCACCCCGAATCGGGTGGCCAGCACCCGGTCGTAGGCCGTCGGGGTGCCGCCTCGCTGGACGTGGCCCAGCACGGTCACCCGGACGTCCTTATTGATCCGCTTCTCCACCTCGGCGCCGAGCTGGGCCGCCACCCCGGTGAACTTCTCGTGGCCGAACTCGTCAATCCCGCCTTCCCGCAACGCAATCGAGCCGGGGATGGGCTTGGCGCCCTCGGCGACCACGCAGATGAAGTGCGAATCCCCGCGCTGGAAGCGCCTTTTGACGAGCCGGCAGACCTCCTCGACGTCGAAGGGTTGCTCGGGGATCAGGGTCATGTGCGCGCCCGAAGCCAGGCCCGCGTTCAACGCGATCCAGCCGGCGTGGCGGCCCATCACCTCGACCAGCATCACCCGCTGATGCGATTCGGCGGTGCTGTGCAGCCGGTCGATGGCGTCGGTGGCCACGGTCAACGCGGTGTCGTGGCCGAAAGTCACGTCGGTGCAATCGATGTCGTTGTCGATGGTCTTCGGCACACCGACCACGGGGACGTTCTCCTCGGAGAGCCAGTGCGCGGCCGTCAGCGTGCCTTCCCCGCCGATGGGGATCAGCACGTCGATCCCGTTGTCGTCCAGGGTCTGCTTGATCTGGTTCAGCCCAGCGCGCAGCTTTTCGGGGTGCACGCGGGCGGTGCCCAGCATGGTTCCGCCCTTGGCCAGCAGGCGGTCGTTGCGGTCGTCGTTGTGCAGCTGAATGCGCCGGTTCTCCAGCAGCCCGCGCCACCCGTCCTGGAATCCGACCACCGACGAGCCGTACCGCCCGTCGCACGTTCGCACCACCGCCCGGATGACCGCGTTGAGCCCGGGGCAGTCGCCGCCTCCGGTGAGCACTCCGATCCGCATCCCCTCATCTTGCCTGGGGCGGCGGCTCCATGGCGCGAGCAAGCGCAAAATCGCCCGGGAACCCGGGCGTGGGCTGTCTTAGATCGCCGACGGCAGGGATCCGCGCGCCGCCTCGTAGGCGGCGCCGACACGGTAGAGCCGGTCGTCGGCCAGGGCGGGCGCCATGATCTGCAGACCGACCGGCAGGTCGTCGTCCTGCGACAGACCGGCCGGCACCGACATGCCGCAGTGCCCGGCCAGATTCAGCGGCAGCGTGCACAGGTCGAACAGATACATCGCCAGCGGATCGTCGACCTTCTCGCCCAGCCGGAACGCCGTGGTCGGGGTCGCGGGCGACACCACCACATCCACCGAACGATAGGCCTCGTCCAGGTCGCGGGCGATCAGGGTGCGCACCTTCTGGGCCTGGTTGTAATACGCGTCGTAATAGCCGGCCGACAGCGCGTAGGTGCCGATCATGATGCGCCGCTTGACCTCCGGCCCGAAGCCGGCGGCCCGCGTCATCGCCATCACTTCCTCGGCGCTGTGGCTGCCGTCGTCGCCGACCCGCAGCCCGTAGCGCATCGCGTCGAAGCGGGCCAGGTTGCTCGACACCTCCGACGGCAGGATCAGGTAGTAGGCGGCCAGCGCATATTCGAAGTGCGGGCAGTCGACCTCGCTCACCTCGGCGCCCAGGGCGGTCAGCTGCTCGACGGCGGCCTCGAAAGCGTTCAGCACCCCGGGCTGGTAGCCCTCGCCACGCAGCTGCTTGACCACTCCGACGCGCACGCCCTTGAGGTCACCGGTCGCGCCGGCCTTGGCGGCGGCGACGACGTCGGGCACCGCCGCCTTGACCGACGTCGAGTCCAAGGTGTCGTGCCCGGCGATCACGTGATGCAACAGCGCGGTGTCCAGCACCGTGCGCGCGCACGGGCCGCCCTGATCCAGCGACGACGCGCACGCCACCAGGCCGTAGCGCGACACCGTGCCGTAGGTGGGCTTGACGCCAACGGTCGAGGTGAGCGCGGCGGGCTGGCGGATGGAACCGCCGGTGTCGGACCCGATCGCCAGCGGCGCCTGGAACGCGGCCAGCGCCGCCGCGCTGCCGCCCCCGGAGCCGCCGGGCACCCGGTCGACGTCCCACGGGTTACGGGTGGGGCCGTAGGCGGAGTTCTCGGTCGAGCTGCCCATCGCAAACTCGTCCATGTTGGTCTTGCCCAGGATCGGGATGCCGGCGGCACGCAGCCGCGACGTGACGGTGGCGTCGTACGGGGAACGCCAGCCCTCCAGGATCTTGGACCCGCAGGTGGTGGGCATGTCGACCGTGGTGAAGACGTCCTTGAGCGCCAGCGGGACCCCGGCCAGCGGCGACGGCAGCCGCTCGCCGGCGGCCACCGCCTCGTCGACGACGGCGGCCGCGCCCAGCGCCTCGTCCGCCGCCACGTGCAGGAAGGCGTGGTAGCGGTCGTCGGTCGCCTGAATCTGGTCCAGGCACGCCTGGGTGACCTCGACCGACGACATCTCTTTGGCGGCGATCCGGGCGGCCAGCGTGGCGGCGTCGGACCGGATGATCTCGTTCACTCGCTGTCCCCCAGGATCTGCGGGACCGCGAAGCGGCCGTCGACGGCCGCGGGCGCCTCGGCCAGCGCCTCGGACTGGGTGAGGCACGGTGTCGACTCGTCCGGGCGGGTGACGTTGACGTCCTTGAGCGGGTTGCCGGTCGCTTCGACGCCGGTGACATCGACCGCCTGCACCTGGCTGACATGGGTCAGGATGGCGCCGAGCTGGCCGGCGAAGCTGTCGAGTTCGCTGTCGGTCAGCGCCAGCCGGGACAGCCGGGCCAGGTGCGCTACCTCGTCGCGGGAGATCTGGGACACGATCGGAAAGCCTAGCCGCGAAGGTTCGCGCCGCTACACGCCGTTGGCATCGCGCGGCCGGGTCGATCGAAATGCCTTTGACACATCCCTGTGCAACAGTGTTGGCCGTGCCCTCCTATCTGTTGCGCATCGAACTCGTCGATCGGCCAGGCAGCCTGGGGTCGCTGGCGGTGGCGCTCGGTTCGGTGGGGGCCGACATTTTGTCGCTCGACGTCGTGGACCGCAGCGCGGGTTACGCGACCGACGACCTGGTGATCGAACTGCCGCCGGGGGCCATGCCGGACACGCTGATCACCGCCGCCGAATCCCTGTCCGGTGTCCGGGTGGACAGCGTGCGCCCGCACACCGGTCTGCTGGAGGCGCACCGTGAGCTCGAGCTCCTCGACCACGTCGCCGCGGCCGCGGGCAAGGCGGCGCGACTGCAGGTCCTCGCCAATGAGGCGCCCAAGGTGCTGCGCGTGAGTTGGTGCACGGTGCTGCGCAGCTCGGGCGGCGAGCTACAGCGCCTGGCCGGCAGTCCGGGCGCGCCGGAGACCAACGCGGACTCGGCCCCGTGGCTGCCGCTGGAGCGGGCCGCGACGCTGGACAGCAACGCCGACTGGGTGCCGAAGGCGTGGCGCGACATGGACGTGACGATGGTCGCGGCCCCGTTGGGCGACTCGCACACCGCGGTGGTGCTCGGCCGCCCCGGTCCGGAATTCCGGCCCTCGGAGGTCGCCCGGTTGGGCTACCTGGCCGGGATCGTCGCCACCATGCTGCGCTGATCGGCAGTGCGAACGAATTCCTTGATACCCCAACGTGTTTGAGTT